>CAVRDS010000055.1:0-376254 GCA_963719865.1 uncultured Acidobacteriota bacterium
CCATCCCATCACAAAGAAAGTGGCGTGGGTATGGAACCGGTCCAGCAGATCGAGCACTTTGAGCGTGTTTTGCTCCAGGCGCGATTCAAACCGATACCACTGGCTGGGATGGATGCTGCTTTTGAGCGCCTCGGCATGGTAGTAGTCATCCAAGCCGACTGTGAGTATGTGGCGCCTCGCTACAGGTGCAACTGCTTGATTCATCTAAGTCGTTCCCACCTCAACGTGGAATCGCATAACGGTATCTGTGGGGGGAGGGCCGAGGACAACTGGTGCGAACAATAACGAACAAAGTGCGTGCAACTTTGTTGCTCAACTCAGGATACTTGCGATCCGCTCGCCAGCGTGCCCATCCCAAAAAGGTGGGATGCGACCGGATTTCCATTGCCCGCTGACAGCCGTGTTGAGTTCTGTGCGGAGTCGAGCCATGTCTCGACCCACAATGACATTCGTGCCCATCGTGACCGTAATCGGACGTTCGGTGTTTTCACGCAGCGTGATGCAAGGAATACCCAGGTAGGTAGTTTCCTCCTGAATACCGCCAGAATCAGTGATGACCGCTGAGGCTCGGCGCTGCAAGGCCAGAAATTCCAGATACGGCAGAGGATCCAGCATGTGGAATCCGCGAAGGTCGATCTCAGACTCGGTCAAGCGCTGACGAGTTCTGGGATGCACCGGGAAAACCACGGCTATGTTCTGCGCGATTTCAGAGAGGCTGCCAATGATCTGCTGTAGGACCTGCAGATCATCGACGTTCGACGGCCGATGCAGCGTGACCAGGACGTATCGTTCGGGCACATCGCGAGGAGCGACGCAATGGTCTGCTTTCGCTAGAAGACGGATCAAAGTGTCGATCATCACGTTGCCGACCAAATGAATCTTCTGTTTGGCGATGCCTTCGCGGAGCAGGTTCTCATTCCCATCTTCGGATGGAGTGAACAGGTGGTCTGAAATCTGATCGGTCAACAGGCGGTTGATCTCTTCGGGCATAGTGCGATCAAAGGAACGCAGACCGGCTTCTACATGAGCCACAGGAATCAGAAGCTTCGAGCAGACCAGCGCTGCGGCTACGGTTGAATTGACGTCGCCGTAGACGACCACCAGATCTGGCTTCCGCTCTAGCACCGCGGCTTCGAGGCGGATCATCACTTCGGCCGTCTGATTTGCCTGGCTTCCGGAACCAACCGCAAGATTCAAGTCGGGTCGAGGTAACTGCAGTTGCTCAAAAAAAACATCCGACATGTTGTTGTCGTAATGCTGGCCCGTGTGAACGAGTGTCTGCCTTGTTCCGTTTCGTCCATGGACAGCCCCAATGACGGGTGCTGCTTTCATGAAGTTCGGTCGAGCCCCGACTACGTGAAGAATATGCATGAGAATGTCGAATAAAGTTGCGACCGCGATCGATCAGTAACGTGCGTACATCGCTACACCGGTAGCTGCCTGCAGGATGGCTTCCGCACCGCGTTTCGAAAACGCGCTAAAGCCACTCTTGGGGACAAATATGATGTCATCCGCCATCACCTTGACGTCTGGCGCTTTGGCCTCCAGCATCTTCTTCAGCGGCAAAGCTTGTTGTTGTGGGCCGTCCGCAGTACGGCGAATCAACTGGGCTTTGTCGAGCGCCGCGTTGGGATTGGTCCCTTGAGCCAGGGCAATCGCCTGCAGCACCGTCAAATTCTCATTATCCATCACAATCCCGGTGGGCAGATGCACCTCCCCGACAACGTACACGATGCCGGCTTTAAGCACGGTAACGGTATCGCCCGCCATCATCGTCTGATCCTTGCCGTCTCCCTTACCGTCATTGGACATGCGGACAGACAATTCCTTTGGGTCACGGTTAGGATTGCTGATGGTTGTCAATCGGCTCGCCTTCGGGGTTGTGCCCCCCGCCAAGGCTATTGCCTGCAGCAGTGTATTCGCCTTCACAATCGGATAGAAACCCGGCTTCTGTACTTCTCCCAGAACGTAAATGCCGGAAGTGGCGTAATCCTTGACAAGAACGGTCACCTGAGGGTTCTTGTAAAAGTTTCCGTCGATAAGCTTGTTACGGATGTCGGTGGCTGCGCCTTCCGGCGTTAGCCCAGACACATGCGAAGACCCAATCAACGGAAGCGAGATATCACCGGTATTGCTAACGCGCGCTTCCTGATGGAAGTCTTGCGTCCCAAACAAACTTATATCGAGAAGATCCCCCGTACTGATCGGTGAAGCGGGGATTGCTCCCTTGAGATCAGTCGCAGTTTGCTCGCTTGCCTGGATCTTGTTCACGGCTGCTTGCGCCGCAGCCCCATTGGATTGGGCCCATACCGAAGCCGTGGAAAGCAACGCAATGGCGATCAGGAACTGAGTCGAACGTGATCCAAGAAATGATTTCATAAAATGCCTCACAAACTGGTCTCTCAATTCGCCCTCGATCTCTGAGACCTGGGATCGCCGCTACGGCCGTAATACTCCGCGTGGTAGCCGTACCAGAAATGCTCGGGAGAACCGAGCTCCAGTCCGTTGACCACCACACCAACGATATTGGCATTGACGTTCAGAAGCAGGTCGCGGGCGCGAAGTAGGGCGCCTTTCAACGTGTATCCGGCGAGGGTAGTGAGCAAAACTGAGTCGACCTCTGTCGATAGAACAACCGAGTCGCTGCAGGCTAAAACCGGCGGCGTGTCAATGATGATATGCGTGAACAGTTTCCGCCATGTTTCAATCTTCTCTTTCATGATCTTGGCGTCCAGCAAGCGAGCGGGCTCTTCACTCCGGGGTCCTGCCGGCAAAACGAACAAGTTGGGCACCTGAGCGAACTGTACGATGGCGTCGCGGTCGCCATCCCCACTGCTTTCATTGAGCAGAGTACTCAATCCGCAGCGCGAGCTCAGGCCCAGTACCTTGTGAATGCGGGGCGCTCTCAAGTCGGCGTCGACCAGAAGTACGCGTGCACCCGCCTGGGCCAGCACTACGGCGCAGTTGATGCTGGTTGTGGTCTTGCCTTCGGAGGGCAGAGCGCTGGTCACCATGATGACCTGTGGAGGCACTCCCGAGGAAGACATCAGCAGCGACGAGCGAAGGGCGCGATAGCTCTCGAGGAGCTCGGCTCTGGGCTGATCCTGGATGATTAGAGTATCCGCTTCGGTAACGGCGGATTTTCCTTTGGACAGCAGCGAACGTTGGCTGGCTGCGGCAATCGGAATACGAGGCACGGTTCCGATCATCGGTAGAGAGCTGAAGGATTCCACCTCGGTGGGAGTACGAAGGCGGCTATCCAAGCGTTCTCGAACGAAGGCCAGACTGCTGCCGCCAACGCATCCCATAAATAGAGCCAACGCAAAGTTGAGAGGAATATTGGGCGAAGAAGGAGAAGTGGGAACTTGCGCCGGATCCACAACCCGGACATTGCCCGATTCGAGGCCGGCTGAGACGTCGGCTTCCTTCAATCGCTGGGAGAGTCCATCGTACAGGGCCTGATTTGAATCGGCTTCATGTTTCAGGATGCCGTACTGGATGGAACTCTCATTCATATTGTTTGCGGCTTGAATCTGCTGGTTCAATGCATCACGAAGCATGTCTTCTCGATGCTTCGCGATGAAATACGATTTCCCATTGCGCTCGGCAATCGTTTGATATTCAGCTTTCAGCGCGGCATCGACCTGATCGAGCTCGCTCTTTAATTGTTGCACTTGAGGATGGGCTGGGCCCATCTGGCTGGTGGCCTGCGCATAGCTGTTAGCAACTTTTGCCTGCTCGTCTTTCAAGTCTTTGATGACCTGGCTGTCCGCAACGCCGGGAAGCAACTCCGGGTCGCCCGAGAGAGCCGCCCGGTAGACGGCCTCCTTCTGCATCCGGTCTCCTTGCGCCACGGTCAGCTCACGATTGATGTCGTCCAACTTCTCCATAACAATATTCTGTTTGTTGTCCGTGCCGAGAATGCCGACTTTCTTTTGAAAAGCAGCAAGATTGGCCTGCGATTCTTCGACCTTCACCTTCAGGTCGGCCAACTCTCGAGCAAGAAAAGCCGAGACTTGTTGGGATGATCGATAGCGTACGTTGAAATTCTGCTCAATGTACGCTTGCACGAGGCCATTCACGAAGCGGGCTGAGTACTGCGGATTGGGACTGGCGAAGCGGATCTCCACCAACGGGGTATGCCCGACTCGGGCAACCTGCAGGTTGCTCTCAAAAGTGCGTAAAAGCCCGCGTTCTTGCTGCGACATCGGTTGGGGCAGATCAGTAACCGGCGCTCGGGGTGGCGGGACGATTTTCAAATTGCGCAGGGTTTGCAAGATCAACGTGTCGCTAGCCAGTATCTTTTCCTGCGCGTCGAGTTGCATATTGTATTCAACGTCGTCCACCGAAAGGCCACGGTCTCCCTTGAACCCAAGTGCGTTCGGATCCTGTTTCTCGATCGAAATCCGGCCAGTCGCCCGGTACAGACGAGTGGCTGTAATGGAATAAACCGCCGCCAGAGCAAGACAAGTCGTAATCACTGCCAGGACCGTCCAACGCCGGCGATAGAAAATGCGCCAGTAGTCGAGAACGGCCGGTCGGGCCAGATCCTCCGAGAAGGTGACGGTCTCCGCGGGGCCCGGCAATTCCAGTACCTGAGTTCGCGACGGCAACCAGTTTCTATTGGGTCGTACCATGGTTCGGTTTTGCACTGTCAACACATTTTCTTTCCGCCGCCAGCCGTCAAGCCGCTGCGGCCCGTGGGGTCTCTTTCAACTGCACTGCCAACAAAACCAACACGAAACTAAGCTTTGAGTCTGGGTTACTAACGTAACTAGCCTGCCAATCAATAGAATCATTCCAAGGGAAGAGGGACACGTGTCTGCTGCAACTGCAATGCCAAAAACCTAATGGAAACGGTGCTCTCCGGAGCGGGGATTTGCATCTTCCTGACCGGAAAATAAGGATTCCAGGCGGGTGAGGGCTCGAAACATCCAGGCCTGTCCCCACCGCATATATGCGGCTCGATTGCGCGTCCAGCGATGAATCTGGTAGTAAAAATACCCCTCCGGTGCCCGCATGTGATCGAGAGTCCACTCCGCCACGGCCACGGCCTTGTCGCGCGCCCCCGTGTCCTCCGGAGCAAATGTTGCAAAAGTCAGGATAGCCTGGGAACAAGAATGGACATCGATTGGATAGCGGGAATTGTGCAGATACTTGGGTGCGCCATCGATATCAAAGAGCTGGTTTTGATAGAACTCAAACCCGCGACGCAGGGGAGCGTCAACGCTGGTGTCGCCGCTCAGACGCCGATATGCCAACAAGGCTTCCAGGTTGTACCCCGTGTGGAAGCCATCGATCCATCGCTGCATACGACCTGCACCGTAAAACCAGGAACCCGTCGGTTGCTGCTCGGCAACCAGATAATGCAGTGCGCGCTTCGCTAATTCCGGGTACTCCCGATTGTTAATCTGCAATCCCAGGCGGAGGAGGAAGGCAGCGCAAAGCGCGCTGCTATTGTAAATCTTCGAGGAGTGCAACGGGGTATAGCTGAAACAAAGATCGGTCGCTGTATCGACGGATCTTATCAGCCGGGTGACGATGAATCGTCCCGCTGAAGCCGCCATTTCGAGAGCTCCTTCGTCCCCGGAAACTTGCGCCAGATCCAGCAGGGCCTGAGCGCAGAAAACGGTGGCGATGGCGTTCGGCTGGTACGCCGGCAATACAGGTCCACGCAGAGAAACAAAATTCCAATCGTAGCCCCAACAAAAATCGCGTTCACCGGGGCTGCGGAGACGCCGCAGCCGCGACTTCAAGTCGCGCATTTGCGCCGAACAGTCAGTGCCGGAGCGAAATTGATCGCAGTATCCCGCCAGCATCAAGCCTAGAGCTTTCGGGTTCGTGCTGGGAGGCACGCGCAGCCACCCGCGCAGGCGGTTACCACCAAACTTCTTCGCCACCTGGATCAGGGCCCAACTGACCGCGGGAAAACGGAGACCCGCGCGAGACAACAACGGTGAGTTCAGAATGTCGTAGGGTTCATATCCTGCGTAATCGCGCACTTCAATCCAGTTCTGCAAGTCGTGGATGGCACGAGCAATTCTGGCTTGCTGATCCGTCACAGCGCGCAAGTCAGTTGATGGCGGATCGGTCACGACTTGAGAAACTGCATTCATGGTGGATGCCAAGTTACGGTGAAGCAGAACTATGCTTGTTGCAGAATCGATTCCTTCTCCTTCAACTTAACCGGCTGGCCGGATGCAAGCGACTCAACCACGGCGAGAGTGGCTTGCGATACTTCCATGATTTGATCAAACGGGATCGGAGCATCCGAATCCTGGCGCATGGCCGCTAGGGTAAGCTCAATCTCACGCTGATGACCCTTGTCGCCGGAAGATTTAACGCTTCTGGTCTTTCCCTGGTGAGAGAGTTCAAGAGAACGAAAGTCATTCAGGCGTGCCACACGCCCTTGGCAGAAAACTTCCATGTACTCCTTGGGGACCGATTTGTCTCCATTCGCAACGTACAAGAGATTGGCCAGAGAGCCATCCTGGAATGTCAGAACCGCCAAAAGATTGTCTTGGTTATAGCGGGAGCCATCGGGCAGAGCGTGGGCAGAAACCTGTTGGATGGGGGAGCCAGTGACGGAGCGCGCCCAATCTACGAAATGACAAAATTCGCCGACGATGCGCCCGCCGTCCTGTTTGCGCTGTGTCCAGTGATCCAGCGGCAGGTAGCCAGCGTTGATGCGAACATGAACCATCATCGGTTCCTTGCGCCCTGCGAAGAAAGTGTTGAGTTCCGAGGTCAGCGGCGCAAAACGCCGGTTGAAGCCGACCATCACGAAGGGATTGTGGCCCTGCTCTTTTTCCGCCTGAGCCGCACAATTTATTTCTTCCAGTTGCTCGGACGTAATCGCCAATGGCTTCTCCACAAAGACCGCCTTGTGGTGAGTCAGAGCATTGACAACATAGTGAGCGTGGCTATCGTGCCGTGACATTACAAAGACCGCATCGATCTCGGGATTCTGGATCAGGTCCGCGGAGATCTGCGCCTGGACAAAACCGAAACCCCGCCGCGCCGTCTCCGTCGCCGTTCCTGTTCCAGTAGCGACCGACTGAAGCACCGTTCCCTTCGCGCCACGTATCAACGGGAAGATAACATTCTGGGCGAAGCTCCCGGCACCGATCGAGCCGATATGGACCTTCTCCTTGGGGCCAGACTTCCTTGCGGCTGGGACACTGGATGCCTGCGCGGTTGCCAGTTCAGCGGCGCTGGTCGGGTACTTGATCAGTACCGTATAGGCGCCTGAAGACTTCAGTTCGGCGTAGGCGCGGTTCGCTTCTTCAGCTGGATAGCAGTGCTGAACGAGCGGCGCGAGATTCAGCGCACCGGTCTTCAGGTATCCGAGGAAGGCCTCCATATTGCGCTTTTCCGTCCAGCGTACATAGCCGACGGGATAGTCGATGCCTTCCTGTTCGTACTGGGGATCGTAACGGCCGGGCCCGTACGAGCGCGAAAGAGTGATGGACAATTCTTTGTGATAGACGTTATTACGCGATACTCCCAAGCCAACGTCACCAACGATCACAATGCGTCCGCGATCACGAAGAATCTTGGCCGCTAGTTCGATGGGTTCATTCGATGGCGTCGCGGCTGTGATGATGGCCACATCGGCTCCATACTGCGTGTATTCGGCGATGGCTTCGATGACGCGATCCGTGGCAGAGCACAGTCCGAGGTCGGCTCCCATTGCGAGACTGCGTTTTACTCGTTCCACGTCGAGATCAATTGCGATGACTCGGTATCCCGCAGCTTTTGCCAGTTGAATGGTGAGTACGCCAACCAGTCCCGCGCCAATGACAGCCACTGTTTCTCCGAAAGTGGCGGCACTCTGGCGCAAGCCCTGCATGGCAATCGCACCGATCGTTGTGAGCGAGGCGCTCTCCAGGGAAACGCCATCGGGAACGCGGGCAGCAAGGTTCCGGGGAACGAAATTGATCTCGCAATGATTGGCGTAACCACCGCCGGCGCAAGCAACGTGATCACCGACCTGGAACTCAGATACGCCCTCAGCTACCGCAAGCACGGTTCCGGCGCAGCTATAGCCCAGCGGCGAGAGTGAATTCAGGCGCGTTTGGACGCGTTCATATGCTGACCGGATGCCCTGTTTCTTGGCAAAATCGATTACTTGGCGCACCAGGTCCGGTCGTGCCATGGCCTTCCCAACCAGAGACTTTTCGGCTTGTTCCCGGTGGGCGCGCTCTGTGCCAGAGCTGATGGCCGAGAACGCAGTTCTCACCAGAATGCCGCCAGGGCGCAACTCCGGAGCTGGCACATCGCAAGTGGTTATTTCTCCGGAACGAAGATTCTCAAGAATTGCTTGCATGCTTCCATCATCTCCTGGCGGCCAGGCCGCCACTTCAATTTTATGCTCCGGGGGAGGATGCTAACTGCTCAATCGGGTCTCGCGAAATTCCAACCGCCGCGCCGGAGGAGTATTTGGCCTGGGGTGTCCGCAGCAACGCGCAGAGCAATTCGCCGACTTCGCGGGCGCGGTTGTCCCATGTGCAATTTCGAACCTCGGCTTGCCTGAGTTGACGGTCCGCCTCGGTGTCGTTATGCAGAGAGTCTTCCACCGCAGCGATGAACTCGGAAGTAGATTGATACATCCGAATCCCGGGCGTGTTGCGGTATTCATAAAGCGGCGAAATCACCACGGGTTTTCCGCTGGCAAGATATTCGCGGACTTTGATTGCGCTGCCGTAGCTGGTAAACGTGTGGCCGGCGCGCCAGGGAAGGACGCAAACATCGATGTGTCGCAGGAAACCTGGCAGATCGGCATACGGGACCGGGCCCGTGAAATGAATGTTGTTGCCCGAAATCTGCATCAGGTTCGATTTCCTTCCGATGAAAAGCCAATGCCACTCCGGCCTTGTCTTTGCCACTTCTTCAATCAGAGGCACATCCATCACGTAGTCCATGAACCCAAAATAGCCAAGCACGGGACGGGGAATGTCTTTAACCTGCAAAGCCTCGGGAGCTTCTTTGGCGAAGTGGTCGAAATCGACAGCCTGCTCCAGGAAATATCGATGAGGAACATCGGACTCTTCGTAGAGCTTGCGTCCGGAGTACATGACAACCGCAGAGGCCTGCTTCAGGCGGCGGTCCATCTCCCGGATGATGTTCTGCGAAAGCGCGCTATCCTCGTTGGCGTCATATTTGTCAGAGACCTGGTAAACCACCAGCTTGGCGTTCAGGTGTTCCACAACATCTGCGGCCGAAGGAATGGCGGCCCATACGATCGGTTTCCTCATTCCGCACAGCAGCATCACCAGTCGGAGTTGCAGGATAAGCAGGATCCGATTCAACGCCCGCAGGGCAGGGGTACCGTAAAACGGAAGCGAGACTGGAGTGAAAACATAGAGCCCTTCTGGAACTTTACGCAAGCAGCGAACCAGGCTACCCAACTTGCGGCGAATCTTCAGAAGGAAATCGGGATTCGACATCGACGGTAAGCCCATTGTGATCGAATTCACAAAGAGAACGCGATTCTCCTTCACCAGGCGCTTCAGGATGTGATTTTTGGAATGGGGGTGATGGTACCACCAGTCTTCGCCGGCAAAGCATACGATGGACTCACCGCGCAGACCGTATTCCGGTGGGTTCATCACTTTCGAATCTGAAGAAGCTTTCATGGAAGACTATTGCCAGGTGATTCGAGTCGTCAGGGTGAAGGGGAGGGCCGTTTCCGCAGACAAATGAATCTTAGAAGCTGGAATGGAACTGCCAAATGTTCGGCTGATCTGCGTGGGTTGCTTGTCACCGTGAAGCTCGGCTGGTGCAGAGAACTCCAGACTTGCGCGCCGCGGACCGCTGACTTCGGCGCGAATGCACATGCCCAGATTTTCTACTGAGGTTATCTCCCATGCAGGATCAATATGGAAGTTTGCCTCGATGGTGTGATGACCACCTCCGACAAGCAAATCCTCGAGGATGACAGAATTCTGCTCCTGCACGCGAACCCTACGCGAATGTGTTACTCCGATAGCTCTGTATCCAAAGTGAGAAGCGGACACCGCGACTTCCTTTTCGGTGGATACATGCTCGATGGAACTCACCGCAGCGTCATCCGAGAGAATGAATAGCGAGTTCGTATCCATCAGGATTTTGTTCTGTTCAAGATTGTCCACGACGATCGTATTGTGCGAGGCGGTCATGCGAAAGCGGTTGCGGGTGTCGGCATCCCGCGTGTAGCAACACGTTCCGGAATCGCCCAACAATTCCTGGCCATTGATGCGCAGTACGACACTCAATTTGTCGTTATGGGTATGGCTGCCTTTGCCGCGAATGCCGTTCGGCGTTGCGCAAAAAACCACTTCCGCATCGCCCTTTCGAGCCATGGCGATTCCTGACTGAGGGAAGACGGATACATGCCTGCGAACTGGAGTCGTTGTCGTCTGCGCAGTCGGTTCTAAACCGTACCAACTGGCATCATCCGCCGTTCCCTGTGACGCTCCGAAAAGAGCGGCGCCGATACCAACAAGACTGGGCACGCGAAGTGAGTTTCTCTTCTCCACAGGAAGCGCAATCATTTGCTGCAGATCGTCGGAAAGAAGCTCTACCCGGCCGTCGTCACAATCTCCGATCATGGGCAATTCTCCGGCCGGATTACTTAGCTCCGCTAGGAATTGGTACATACCTTGCAATCGCTCGACATAGCAACGGGGCACGTTAACCTGCTGCGTCCGCATCAAGAGCATGGCTGAGGTAAACAACTGAGTCACAAGGACGTGATATCCGGTGCTGCCTTCATGATCTCCGCCGTCCTCATAAACCTGGTGCAGAATCTCGCGCTCGATAAGCCTCTTGTAGCGGTCGCGCCTGCCCTTCATCCCCTCGCCTTCGAGGAATACCGACAAGCAGTACAACCCCACGATGTTGCTGAGATAATGATTGCTCCGGACCAAGTGAGAAAATTCGTTGTTTGCCTCAACATAAACCAGGTGTTCCCACAGGGATCGCACCACGGGCTGCAGCCATCTTTGCTCATCCGCCCGGATCGGCCCCATCAGGTCGAGCAGAAAGCAAATGCTCATCGCCCGCAACGCCGCCTCCATGGCGACGGTCCAATTGACGCCCACGCCCACGGGATTGCTCAAGATCCAGTCGGATACTAACTTCTTGGCCGATTCTCGATAGGATTCGTTTCCGGTCAGCTTGTGGGCCTTGCCCAGGATAGGCAGAAACTGCAGCCGCGAAAGCTCGTAAGGAACCTTCACATCGGAACCGTCGTGGCGAATGCAGGCTCGAAGAAGAACCGGCGTCTGCGGCCACTCCGCCTTGGCCACGAAATCACGGTTCCATTGAGGAGGGAAGCCCAAATCAACCGTGCCGTAACCTAGGAAGGGGAAGCGTCCGGCGGATATTTCGGTGGCAAATCCCGCAATGCTGTTCCGCTTTTGATCACTGATATCGGAATCCTGAAATCTGTAATATCCCACCTGACGAAGCGCGAGTCTGGGGGGCTTGTCAGTCAGTTTGAGCAGATGCTTCCGAGTTAGTTTCTTGCGCGCGCGCCAAACCAGTTCGCGGCCGAGCAGAACGGGTGATTCCTTCTTCAATATGTGAGATATCGGTTTCACAGAGAGTTAGGAAGATTCAGGAATCGCCTGAATCGGTACTGATGCGCTGGATACGTCGTAGCGGAGGCGAATGACCAGTAAGACCCCCAGCAGCGCAACCGTGTTCGAGATGGCGGTGGCCACCGCCGCCCCGCGAATTCCGAAGTGGGGAATTGCCCAAAGGTTTCCCAATACATCAAACACGAGGGTCGAGATCCAAACGCAAATGAGAATCTTGGGGTAACCCATAGCATTCAAGAATTGAACGCTGGCAACCTCCACTCCCAGCATAAAGATGCCGGGTGCCAACCATATGAACGCATCGGTTGCGGGCATAAATGCATGGCCGAATAGAATGCGAACCGCCGGTTTAACGAAAATCACGGCGGCCAGCAGTAGCGGAACCAAAGCAAGCACTGTGCCGAGGACAGCCTTCTTGGCTTGGCGCAATTTTTCAGGGGCGGAGGTTACGGAGGAGAGCTTAGGAAACAAGATCAGGGCGATTACGCTGGGAAGCATCAGGACGTAGTCGCCCAAGCTGGTCGCCACGGAGTAGTAGCCGGCCGGTTGCGACCCCAGCATGTACTTGACCATGAGTAGAGCGATCCGCATGTGGAGGAAGCTCAGCGCGGTAATGACATACGCCTTCACCCCTAAGCCCAGATGCTCTTTCAGCAGAGTCCACGAGAGTCGCGGAACTTCGGAAAGATAAGGGCGCATGTTTCTCAACGCCCAGAAGCAACCGAAGCTCAGCGCCAGCAGGTTGGCCGTGATCACCATCTCCGGACTGATTCTGCGCGACAAGATGACCGCACCGATTAATACGAGTGCGCAACACCGGTTGATCACCTCGACCTTGTTGTACGCGCGCACTTCGTACAGCCCAAGATTGAGACGCTGCAGGAGCAGGAAGCAAAGACCAATCGGGACCCATGCCAGGCCAAGCTTAAGCAGCGTTCCGTGTACCGGCGCGAGTCCGGGATAGGCGGCGAACAGAAACCATGCGATTAAGGAGCCCAACCCGCCCACGACGGCGCTGATCAATAGCGAATTTCCCAGGAGGCGCGGTAGTAGGGATCGATCACGGGATAAGTAATAGGTATTGGATGCCGGTAATCCAAAATTGCCAAACTGCACGCCCAGCGTGCCCACAGTAATGGCAACGGCGTAAAGACCGCGGCCCTCCGGTCGCAGGGCGCGAGTGACGGCCACCGTTGTAATCAAACTAATACCCACCAGGCTGATCTGCGTGGCATACGTCTCAATCACATTCCGGAGAAATGCGGAACTCCGGGCAGACTCTAAGAAGTCACGGATCCTTTGCGACCGCGTGGCCGGAGCGGCCTCGGAGACACCTGCTTCTTGCTGAGGCAGCGTCGGAAGTTCTGTCACAGGGGTCGTCACTAGCTTGCGATCGTCCTTTTTGTCGCCATTTCTTGTTCGGCACGCGATTCCGCGTCAGTGCGAGCAACAGGTTTCCGTTTTTCAAACTCAAGCACGTGCGCTACGTTCTGGCGCCAGGTGTGTTGCGCGATCGCAACTTCACGAGCTTGCTCCCCCAGCCTGCCTCGCAATCCGCTGTCGCGAGAAAGCAAGCGGATCGCTTCAGACAGCTCCTGCACTTCACCAGGGCTCACTAAGAGCGCTGTTTCGTTGTGGCTGAGAACTTCCGCCAATTGGTCCAGCCGGCTGGCCACGATAGCCTTTCCCATCGCCATGTATTCGAACAGCTTAGTGGGAGATCCGAAAAATGGGCGGCCATCGGGAAGGCGCACATGCGGGGAGACCAAAATGTCGGCTGCGTCCAGATAAGCGGCCACCTGATGATGGGGCACCATCCCGGTGAAGATGACTCGCCTCGCTTTCTCGTGTTCCTTCAAGCTAGCGCGCATTTCTTCCTGTAACGGCCCCGTACCAATTAGAAGGAACTTGATCTTTTCCTCTGGCCTGTTGCGGAATATCTCTTGGACGGCCTGTTGCAAGATTGGAATTCCATGCCAGTGGCTGAAAGAACCGACAAAGCCGACAACAACATCATCGGTGTTTATCCCGAGCCTTTCTCGAATCTCCTTGCCACCACACCCAGGGTGAAAATGATCGGGATCAACGGCGTTGGGATTCACCAGGATCCTGGCCTTCGGAACTCCACGTTGCAGCAGTTCATCACGGATGGGGTCGGAGACGACCACAATGAGAGAGGCGCAGCGAATGCTTATTTCCTCGCAGAAACCCAGCCAAGTCCGAAAGCGCGTGGGGTCCCAGTAGTCGGCCATCCAGAGTTCCGAGGCATTGTATTCCAAGACTAGGGGCACTTTAAGCCAGCGCGAAAGCAGCGCTCCTGCCACAGTAAATCGCCCGTGTCGTTGGTAGACCATCGTGGGATGAGCCTTGCGCAGCATCCGCTTCACTTGTCTTGCGAAACTCACGCTATACGACAACATCAGGCTTTCCCAGAACAGAAAGAGCTTTCTCGTCGCCGGAATCTCGTGGACCGGAAAAACCTCCACCGGCAGGGGAGCGCCGGAGAAGATCTCACAGTCCGCCTCGTTGCCTTCTAAACCACCCAAGACTCCACGGATGTGGCTGACCGCACCGCCCGCCACCTGCTTCGCCAAAGGATAAGGGAAGATGTAGGCGACTCGAGGACGCTCACCAGAACCTTGCCGAAAATCAAGCGGACGCGCCACGGCCTTCCAGAACCGTAGAAGAATAAACGAGACCAGCATTACTGCAGCATCAATGACAGCGCTGGCCACAGTTTGAGGGAAGAGCCGGACCCAGTCCCGGCGGCGGTATGCCCGAAAGCTTCCGAGACTGTCTGCAACGATTGTCTGTTTGCAGCGATGAACTACGCCTGACCACAACACTAACTGCAATTGCGGAGCCTCATTCAGACTCTCGAAGAAAACGAACAGTGCCTCGCCACGCAGTTTACGCAAGCCACGAAGCTGTCCCTTCCATCCTCCGGCTCGCAGTTCTTGATGCGAAAGCTCCACGATCTCCGCTCCGGGACAGCGCTGCTGGACCACGGTCCGTGCCTGGCGGGCGTCTCCAGTCCAGACGTGCAGATAAATTACTGGAGTCTTAGTCATAAGCCAGCCCTGAGAACGCTCCCGCTTCGGAGGCTACCGGCTTTCGCACGTCGGGATAGATTCCGGACCCGGACTGTACGCGAGCGGGTTCGGTGAGCGCAAACTTGCAAAATATTGCAATCGCGAACAGGTACCACATATTGATGTCTGAGTAGTAGCCGCTGGTTAGACTGATACCTGTGATCCAATAGGCGAGAAAGACGTAGATACAGAAGTTGGATGCCATCACTGCATCGTGGGTGCCGCGTCTGCGTAAGCGCCAAAAGGATCGGAGCAATAAGAGTTGCGCCGCGATGAATGGCACAAATCCCAGTACCCCAGTCTCGGCCAGCAGAGCGCCCAACGTATTGTGTGCCGAACCCACAGAAAAGACACCCTTGTAGCTGATATCTGAAAAACCGTAAGCCGCATCGATATAGTTGCCCCAGCCCACCCCATTGAGTGGATTCGCCGCAAACATCTCTAGCGTCTGTTTCTGCTGAGCGATACGCGCGTAGATGTCTGATGGATCAGAGACACGATATCCAAACATGTCTGGAGCCAAAGTCTTGAACCACAGCAACCCCACTGCCCCAACGACGAACGCGATAATCACGGCGAAGCGCACGGACGTTCTCTTCGTTTTGACAAGTTCCAGCCCCCCAATCAGAACAAGCGTTAGCAGGATGGATCGAAAAAGGGGCATGACCGCCGTGGACAACGCCGCACCGACTCCAACATAGTGCAAGAGAGTCTGCCAGGTCGGCATGCGCTTCGCCATCGAACGGCGCAGAAAAATGAGAAGCAACAGGGTCACCAATCCGATGAGACCGAAGGAGTTATTGGTCGTAAAAGGCCCGTTCACTCGGTTCAGTCCTGTTTCTTCTACCAGGAAGACGCCCGTGGGGGCGGGCATGAGGTCCGTACCCGTTGCAAACTCCGCGAAGCCAATGCCCGCCACATAAATTGCCATGAGGCATGTGAGGATATGCAGCGTCGACAAGTGGCGCCGCAAGGGAAAACTGCGCACCAAATACCAGGCAAGAATGCCGGGCAGAACGAAAACGTCAAGCAGTTCCTTGGTTTTGCCTAAAGGATTGGGTGCAAACCGGAGGGAGAGCAAGATTCCGGCCAGAAAGATAATCCAGGCGATTCCCACCTGCTTCAACATCCGTGGCACAGGCATCTGTAAACGAGCAGCGCGGAACGCTAACGCAACGGTGACTCCGCCCAGCACGATGCGGTCAAACGTTATCAGGGGCCGGTCGCTGGGAAAACTCACGTAGTAATAGCCCAAGGGAAAGAGAAGCACCCAACTCAAAACGGTCCAGTCTGCGCGGCCATGGATGGCGTCGGCCGCGACGAAAAGGACTAAAGCGCTGGCCACAATTGCCCCAATCGCCGCGCCCAGCCACAACGGGGGCACGAAGGCCACGAGTGCCGCTGCTATCAGAAGCGACAGAATCCAGTAGCGGAGTGCGTACGTTTTGTCGGCTGCCAAGTCCATGATGGAATGTTTGGGGGCGGGATAAGCTAGTGCGTCGCGTCGCCGGATACTGCAATCGAGCGCCTAACCGGCGGGAAAAGGTCAGTGTTCGGGCGCTCAGCGATGTATTCTCGCCACCACAAAGCAAAATTCAACATGCACCAGGAACTCTGCGCATTCCCACTGTCCAGAATTCGTGAGACCTGCTTGGGGTCGAAAAAGTCAGTGTGATGGCAAAAATCCGCTAACTCACGGCGGGCGAAGGTTCCGACTTGAGTACGGAACCACTCGTGAGGGATGCTGAATCCCTGCTTCTTGCGGTCGATTAATTCGTCGGGGATGACTCCGCGAACTGCTTTCTTCAACAGATACTTGGAGACGCCGTCTCGTGTCTTTGTCGACTGAGGTATGCTCAACGCCAATTCCACGAACTTATGATCGAGGAAGGGAACCCGTCCCTCGACGCTCACCGCCATCGCCATTTTGTCTACGCGCATCAAGAGCAATTCTGGCAGCCGTAGATTCAGATCGAGATAGGTCATCCAATGTAAATGAGACTTTTCCCAGGCCTTGCTTTCGAAGCGCTCGCGAATTGGTTTCAACGCTTCCCACGAACTGAAATCGGCAAACTGCTTGCGAAGGCGAGGCGAAAGCAACCGCCTCTTGTGCGTTTCAGTGAACGCGTCCGCTCCTCCCCAGAAGACCGGTTGCTTTACTGTGGAACGCCGCAAGAATTCATACGGCCGTGTCTCACTGAATCCGCCAAGGTTCATGGCCCCCAGTGCCATGCGTTTGAGCATCAAGGGAACCGGCAAATCATCGTATTGCTGGAGTCGCAGCAGTGACTTCCAGTGCCGGTAGCCCCAGAATAACTCGTCAGCGCCCTCTCCGACCTGGCACACAATCACTCCGTGTTCGCGAGCCAGTTTCGAAACGTAATAAACCGGCACGCACACGAAGTCTGCAATGGGCTCATCTTGCATTCGAATCATTTCAGGCAGGAAGTCGAGCAGATCACTTTCCTCCAGACATTTCTCAGAGTGCTGCGCCTTCACCTGCTCCGCCATTCGGCGCGCGTAATGTAATTCGTTTTGGTAGCTCCGATACTCACCCTTGTAACCAATAGAAAATGTCTTGACGGTTCCGGTTTCTCCTTCGGAAAACAAGGCTGCATTGGTGCTGGAATCGATTCCGCCCGATAGAAAGACCCCGACCGGTACGTCACTGACTTTTCTCAGTTGTACCGCGGTTCGCAATTCCGACAGGATACGTTCCGTGAGCTCCTCTTCGGGAATATTAGTAAGCGGTTGAGTATGATCCCAGACGTCCCAGTATCGTTGCTCGAGACAGGAACCATCTTCCCTGATTCGCATCCAGGTGCCAGCCGCTAATTTATGGATTCCTTGAAACAGAGTGTTGGGAGCCGGTGTCGCCAGGAACGACAGATAGTGATAAAAAGACTCCTCGTTGACTTCTCGCTTCTGCTCGGGGTCCTGTAAAAGGGCCTTGATCTCCGATGCGAAGGTGATGCGACCGTGATGAATGCTGTAGCAGAGAGGCTTGATGCCGATTCGATCGCGAATCAGCCAGAGTTCCCGCTTCGAAGCATCCCAGAGGGCGATGGCAAACATCCCGCGAAACTTCTGGACGCAGTCGATTCCCCAGCGCTCGAATGCGTGCAGGATGACCTCAGTATCCGAGTGATCGGTCTTCCAGCGGTGGCAGCCCGCGGCAATGAGTTCGGTGCGCAAAGCCGCGTGATTGTAAATTTCGCCGTTGAAGACAACCCATAATGACCCGTCTTCGTTGCTCATCGGCTGGTTGGCGGACTCTGAGAGGTCGATAATCGACAATCGCCGGTGACCCAGTCCTACCCGACCGTCGTGCGAAACCCAAGTGGCCGCACCGTCGGGTCCACGGTGCGCCATCGTCTCTCGCATGGCGGTAATGTAACGTTCGCTGATGGAGAATCCACTGTTCTTAAAGGACAGAGCTCCCACAAGGCCGCACATATTACGCCACCTCAGTTCGGCTGCTTGTCGACTCGGAAGCGACAGGCCTGTAATTAGGAGAGTTTTTGACTTGTGAAGTCGTAAACAAGTCTTGCAAGCGGTGAAGCGAGAGACCAGAAAGATCTGACACGGTGCGAGTCGCTCCCGCGCGCAGTAATTGCGCGGCTCTTTCGCCGGTTGCGAGGCCCAGGCACCTCATCCCTGCCGCGGTTGCCGCCTGAACGCCGGCGCTTGAATCTTCGATGACTAAGCAAGATTCAGGGGCGACCTCCATGAGTTGTGCGGCGCGATTGAAAATCGCCGGATCCGGTTTGCCTAGATCGACGTCATCGCCAGTCACGATGACCCTGAAATATTGCTCCAGCCCCAGTTTTGCCAGAAGAGCATGGGCACGCACTCGACTAGCGGACGTCGCCACTGCAGTTGGTATCCCCTCTGCTCGCAGCTCGCGCAAGAGCGTAATTACGCCCGGGAAGGTGCGAACTTCGGCATCTGCCATGTAGAACAACTGCCTTTTCCGTTCTCCGTGGGCTGACAGTTCAGACGGCGATAACGGACCAAGGAAGTGGATCATCATCTCTTTGAGCTTGTGCCCTTCCTCGATGTAATCGAGTTCCTTCTCCGAAACGGAGCATCCTTGTTCATGCAAGAACTCTCGCCACGCGCGGCGATGAATCGGGTGCGTGTCCGCCAGCACTCCATCCATATCGAAAATGATTCCCGCAAACATTGAAGGCATTTCCTAAGAGAGGCCCGGCCACGAGACCTGCGCTTGGTTGTAGTTTTCGAGGGTGCCGATATCCATCAGGAAGTCAGGAATTTCGTAAGCGGCCATTCGTCCGGTCAACTGCGGCAGTACATCATGACCGAGATCAGCGGGCGTGCTGTCTGGAACCGCGTCGAGTATTGGCGGAGTGGCAATCAGCACGCCTGAGAAGGCCAGGTTACCAAGGGGTTCCGCAGGCTTCTCTACGAAATTGGTCACGCGATGCCCGGAGTTGACGGTTACGATGCCGCAACGCTTCGGGTCCGGAACTCGGTACACTCCGATCGTTACTTCCGCGCCATGTGTCTGATGGAATTGAAGCATCGGAGTCAGGGCAACATTAGTAAGGACGTCGGCATAAAGCACCCAGAAAGACGATTCCGCGGCAACCCATTCGCGGTTCGCTGCGATGGTTC
This sequence comes from uncultured Acidobacteriota bacterium, assembly GCA_963719865.1. Lineage (GTDB taxonomy): Bacteria > Acidobacteriota > Terriglobia > Terriglobales > Acidobacteriaceae > Sulfotelmatobacter. The sequence continues at coordinate 19,316 of CAVRDS010000055.1, forward strand.
CGCTGCTACCCAGCAGAATCGGCTCTTCGAAAACAGTCACGCGAGGGCCACCATTCAGGTCGGACACGAAGTTCCGAACCAGTTCGGCATGTGCGTGAACGTTCAAAAGTACGTCGGTAATACCGGAACGTTCGCAAAGATCAAGCCAGATGGCCAGCAACGGCCGTCCTTGTATTGGGAGCAGGCACTTGGGGGTCGTATTGGTGAGCGGCTTTAACCGTGTGCCATTCCCAGCCGCTAATAAAAATGCTTTCATGTTCGTGACGATTACTCCCGAATGGGCGTCCCGCCCGGACGATTCGCGCGATACAGGTCATTGAGGGCAAACGTCCAGCGCAGACCAGACCTGCCATCGCGGTCGAGGAAGGGATCATTGATTACGACCTGAGCGCCCTCAGACTCAAATTCAAATCTCAATTCTGGAATGTTATTTTGGGCAAAAACTTCTCGCACGGCCGCTTGGTGAGGTTGCTCGCAGTAAAGCAGCATGAACCCGCCGCCGCCCGCTCCGGCGATCTTGCCGCCCAAAGCACCGTTCGTTTTTGCCAGTGCATACAGTTCATCGATCAAGGGTGTGGAGATCCGGTTACTCAAAGATTTCTTCGCCTGCCAGGCTTCATCGAGAAACCGGCCGAACAGATTGAGTTCGCCCGCAGTCAGTGCGCGCCGCATTTTGTGAGCCAGTTGTTGAATTTGGTGCAGGGACTCTGCCCCTTGTTCCCGGCTGGATTGCTCTTGCTTGCGGAGGATTGACCAGGAGTCGTGTGCTACGCCGGTGAAGAACAGCATGAGATTTTGCTGTAGTTCGCGCTTAATGCCTGCCGGAAGGTTCAATGGTTCGACGGTAGAGGTTCCGTCGGTATCAATCGTAATGAAGTTCAAACCACCAAACGCGGCCGCATATTCGTCCTGTTTCCCCACTGGCTTGCCAAGAAAGTTGTGCGCGATATGAAATGCGCGTTCGGCCAGTTCATATTTCGAAGTTGGTACCCGCATGTAGGTCGAGAAGGCCTTCAAGAGGTTGACACACACGGTAGCGGAAGAACCTAGGCCGGTGCCGGGTGGAATCTCCGAAGCCAGAAAGAGGTTTACCGAAACGTGACGGTCCAAATTTTGCAGTACCGCCAGAGGCAACTCCAGTTTGCTACCTTTCACCCGCATCTTCTCCAGATCATCCCAGTTCTCCATTACGCGCAAATCTGACGAGATGATCTGAATGTTGCCGTCGTCGCGTCCGGAAAGGATGGTGTAGAAATACTTGTTAATGGTGGTGCTGAGAATTACCCCGCCGTGCCGCTCGTAATACGCCGGCAGATCTGTGCCGCCCCCACCAAAGCTGATCCGAACCGGACTACGCACGATCAGCATGGGGTACTCCTCGGGCGGAATTGGTTCCGGTGGCGCGCACCGAAGCGTGATGAACGGATACTGGCAGGGGAATTACGTTGGCTCGTCGACTCGAGCGGAAGCACCTCATGACCAGTGTGCCGACCGTCTGCAACAGGAGACTGAAATCTTCGAATGGCGACCACTCCAGAATGTATTGCAGGTCGAACTTCGTTTTTTCCTCTGACGAATGCTGTTCGCGCAACCCGTTCACTTGCGCCAGTCCGGTCATTCCGGGCATCGCCTTCAGCCGTTGGCATTGCCACTCGGAGTAGTGCTTTACTCGTTCTGGCGATTCGGGGCGCGGCCCGACGAGGCTCATCTCACCGCGAAATACATTCAGCAGTTGCGGCAGTTCAGAGATGCTCAAGTCTCGAAACACCTGTTCGTAACCCGGTCCCTCGTTGCTTTCGCGATCGACGTTGAGGCGATACATCGCGAAACGCCGGCCATTCTTGCCGACTCGAATTTCGCGGCGAAACGCCCTTCTGCCATACGCGATCAGAATCAGCGCTGACACCCCCACAACCATCGCGACAGGTATGGCCAGCATCGTGGCGAGGACGAGATCCATGGCTCGTTTCGCGGTTGTTGCCAGCGGAAATTTAGCCGGATTCTCGAGGGACAGAAGCGGCAGTCCGTCGATCTCGATCAGCTTCAGTTTGGAGGTATAGAGTTCATATCCGCGCGGGAGAACGCTGACATGAATCCCATTTTCGCGGCAGCGGTTGATGAAACTCTGAAACTCCAGATCGGGATGCTGCTCCAGCACAATGAGTTCGTCGATGTGAAAGTCGTTGAGGTTCTCCAGCACATCGATGGAACTCAGGGGTTGGTTCGAATGCAGGTCCAAACTCCCGTTGGGGCCACTCTCGCCGAATGGGTACAGGGTGCCCACCAATTCATACAGCAGTTCCGGGTGGCTCCGGATCTTGAAGGCAAATTCGCGGGCGATGCGATCGTTCCCGACCAGAACCACCTTTTTCGTGACGCCGCGCCGATGCTGTCCGCGAAGGAATGAATAGGCGCCAATGCGAATCAGGACGAAGCCGACGAACAATAACAGGCTGAAGTATCCAAGGAGCAATCGCGAGTAATAAAACCTGTCAAGATAAGCCACCGTCAAAACGGAAGCGATCAGGACAGCGCTCGCAAACGCGGTTCGTCCGACCATCGTGCCGATTCGCCAGCCGCCATCAAAACCATCCAGGCGCAGGGTGTGGAACAGCATCACCCAGGCAGCGACGCTGGTGAAGATCAACAGACCATAGAAGGCTGGGGGAATTAGGCGCACCTCGCTGTAGCGAAGGGCGTAGCTGACGCCTAGCGCCAACACGATCCACACCGCATCGAGAGAGAACACGGTCCAACTAGTCCAACGGCGGCTCATGGAATCCTTTGTCTGTTTGAAAACAGAGAGACACAGCTCAATTGAGGCGGAGGGACCTCAGGCTTCTGCGATGCTCGGGGGAGCAATTACGGTGGGGGAAGGTTCTTTTCGAACTGCTGCGATCTGGACTGCCGTTACGGACGTCTGACTGATCTTAATCAAAGCGCGTAATCCTGTAAAGATGGAGTGCGCGATGCAGCTGTGCAAGTCTTCGATGAACTGCATGTTGTCGCAAGGCACAACTAGGCAAAGGTCGCAAAGCGCCTTCATCTTTCCGCCCTCATAGCCTGTGAGCCCAATCGTGTAGGCACCAGCCTCCCTTGCTGCCTTAAGGCCCTTCAGGACATTGGGAGAATTTCCACTGCCGCTAATCGCCAGGACGATATCGTCGTTCTTGACAAAATTTAGAAGCTGCTCCGCGAAAATGTCGTCGTAACACGAGTCGTTTGCCCAGGCTGTCATCACGGGTATGTTGTCGGTCAGCGCCATCACTCGAAAGCGGCGTTTGCCCCAGACGACAGTTCCTTTGCCCAGGTCACACGCTGCGTGAGAAGCGAGGGCAGCGCTTCCCCCGTTTCCGAACAGGAATACTGTCCTGTTCTCTTCATAGGCTCGAGCCAGTCGTGCGGTAATCTGGTCGATGGTGTCGTGCGGGATACGGTGCAATACCTTGGCCAGTTCTGCGAAATATCCCGCGGCGTTGGTGATTGATGGCGCGCTGCGAATGTCGAATATTCTTTGTCTTTCGGGCTTTGTATTCACCGCGACCTCCTTTTTTAACTTGTCGTTTCTTCGATTCGGTTTAATACGTAGAACCCGGCAGAAATTGCGGATTCAGCGCTGCAGTACTCCGGTCAGCGCACCGGTTGAACCACTCCTCGATCTACCATGTCCTGATACGCATCGTGAATGTCGCTTGGAATGCCGCCCAGATGATCGATCCATTGAAAGAAATCATCCAAAATTTGAGGCAGGCCATGTTTGGGAGTCCAACCCAAATCCTGCAGCTTCGCAATGCTGGAAACGCTGTGCCGATTGTCCCCCAGGCGATATTGTCCCGGAATCGTCGCGCGAATGTCGGCTCCAAGTTTCTTGATAATTAATGCGGCGTAGTCCGCAACGGAGGTCGCTGCTCCGCCACCCACATTGAAGCTTTCGAAATTGGCTCGATCGCTCTCCAGGACACAGAAGTTGGCATCGACTACGTCCTTGATATGAACGAAGTCTCTTGTCTGGCGCCCGTCTTCATACACCGTGAGAGGTTCTCCGGCCATGGCTCGGGTCGCAAATATACGCAGAATGCCGGAGTACTGGTTGAACAGGGATTGCCGCGGGCCTTGCGTAATCGAATAGCGCAAAGCAGCTGTCGGAACCCCGTGGAGTCTGCCTAGCCCTACTCCGATTTGCTCTCCCGATAGCTTTGAGACTGCATACTGATTGCCGGGATTGGTGTGCGCTTCTTCGAGCCGGTTCGGTGCGGATACTTCTCCGCAACGGGGACAATGCACTTCCCAGTCGGCGGAAAGCATCTGCTCTCGACTGCGACTTTTGGCGAGGAAAAAGCCATGCGTTGGGCACGTGTACTGGCCTTCGCCGTAGACGGCTTGTGACGATGCGATGACGATCTTCCGAGGCCGCCATCCCCGCTCCACCAAAACTTCGTACAGCAGTGCGGTACTCACCGAATTCACGAGCAGGAACTTGGAGAAGTCCAGCATGTAGTCCTGGTATGCCGCCTGATGAGAGACGACGTCGACTGCCTGCAGGGCCCGCTCCCACATGCTGCGGTCCGTCACACTGCCTCGAATGAATTCCGCGTCCTTCGAGACGTACGCCGGCATGCCGTGAGGATGAATGCGAGGATCGAGCGAATCCAGGATTCGGACTTCATATCCGCGATCGAGGAAGGCATCGACCAGATGCGATCCGATAAATCCAGCTCCGCCGGTGACGAGTGCTCGCATTGTGTTAGTAAGCGCCTCTGCCGCGAACCACTACGGCGGCAGTCTGCAACAAGATCTTCATGTCCAGCAAGAGTGACCAGTTATCGATGTATTCCAGGTCCATCCGCATCCAGTCGTTGAAATCGGTAATATCGGCGCGACCTTGGACTTGCCACACGCACGTCAGTCCGGGAATCACCGACAGTTTTCGCTTCTGCCACGGCTCGTATTTTTCGTACTCCGTGACCAGCGGTGGCCGCGGCCCAACCAGGCTCATGTCTCCTCGTACGACCGACCACAGCTGCGGCAGTTCGTCCAAGCTGTATTTGCGCAGGAATCGTCCGGAAGGTGTGATTCGCGGATCTTCCTTCATCTTGAACACCGGGCCTTGCATCTCGTTGAACTTCATCAGTTCCTGCTTGCGCCGGTCCGCGTCCCGCACCATCGTACGGAACTTCCAGCTCAGGAACGGTTTACCGTTTTGTCCGACGACCTTCCATTGGTACAGAATCGGGCTGCCGTCGCGAATCCAGATTACGCACCCGATCACCAGCATCACGGGAGCAGCGAAGATGAGTAGGATGGTACCCAGCACGAGATCCAGACCTCGCTTGATCCAGCGCGAACTGCGCCCGCCCGCGTATCCAGCAGATATCGCTTCGTGCATCACATGAGCTCCTGGCCAGAAGGCTCGTTGGGGAACATGCGTTCCCGCAACACGCGATAGACAAACCAGGGATTCGTTCTCAAATATCTCTTCCACAGATTGCGGGGATCCTGCACTAGCCGATACAGCCACTCCCCGCCATTGCGCACCCATTGGGGAGCATCTTTCTTTATCCCGGCCAGCACATCGAAACTGCCACCCACTCCCATCGCCACTTTGATGTGCAGATTCTGGCGGTGCCGTTCGATCCAGAACTCTTGCCGAGGGGTTCCCATGGCAACAAAGAGAATTTGCGCTCCCGAACGGTTGATCTCGTCGACGATCTCTGGCTCTTGATGGGTGTCGAAATATCCACTGCGCATTCCGGCTATCGCAAGGTTGGGATAAGTGGCTTCCAACTGGCACTTCATCTTCTCCAGCACGGCAGCCTTGGCGCCAAAAAAGAAGACAGGCACTCGCTTTTCTTCCAGATAGGGCATCAAGGCTTTCAAAAGCATGACCCCGCCCACGTGACCCTTCACCGGCCTTCTCAGCCGGCGGCAGCCCCAAACAACGGCATATTCCGGGATCACGAGAGCGGCTTTCCAGAGAATGGTCTTGAGTTCGGGGTGCTGCTCGGCAAGCCAGAGTTTGTTCGCGTTGATAGCAACGACGTGATGGAACCCGCCATCCTTCAGAAAGCCTTCCACCCGGCCGACGGCGTCGGGGATATCGAGACTGTCGACGGGATATCCCAGCAACCGGGATCTGACGGGTCTAATTGGTTGCGCAGTGGCCATGAGGTCTGACGTCATAATCAGTGCAGCAGCGGGAAACGAGACATTAGGACTGCGAGCACGGCGACGGAACCAGGTGCGATCCAGCGGCGGAGACCATGCCACAGATCGCGAATCCCGCCCGACCTAGAGGCAGAGACCGGCGCGAAGTCCGGTTCCAGCTCTTCTTCTAATGCGCTCTCGTTAACGCGCTGATCCGCTTTGACGACCGCGCCCAGGAAAGCATCGCATTTCGGACAAAACAAGCTGTTTTCTGACAACAGGGCATGACACAAAGAACAGGCAATGGCCTTGCCCGGGACGGGATCTGCAATATCTCGAATCCCCGATTCAGAACGTTCTGGCTGTGGCCTCTTGGGAGTCTGTGTCAAGCCAGAAACAGATTGCGTAGTGGGGTCGGACTTCGGGTCAAATCCTAATTTCGACCAGCTATCAAACATGCGACTCATCTGCTCACTCCAATTAAGGTCTGGGACGTCTTACCCATCAACTTGCTTTCCCTTTACCGTTAGGGCCAGCTCCTCGATGTGGGAGCTGTAGTGCCGGCAGCGCATAAAGAAAAGCTTCCGATGCGCGCAGGTGATACTGATCGATCTTGTACAACAGAGTGCGATAGCTCACTTTCAACAACCGAGACGCTGCTTTTCGATTCCAACCGGTTTTTGCCAGCACCGTCGCGATTGCGTTTCGTTCCGCCTCACACTTGACGTCATCGACGATGGATTTCAACGATCTGGAATTCAGCTCTGATTCCATCCCGCCGTAATCCTGATGATCGTTATTCAAAACACTCGATAACGTAATCGGTTTCTTGTGATCGAAATCCCGATCATTCGAGACCACTCCGCAATCGCCCGCAAGCAGGTACCGCTGGACGAAATTTTCCAACTCGGTCAGGTTCCCCGGCCACAAGTGGTTCAGGCATGTCTCGATGGTGGAGGCCGGGAATTCTTTCGCCGGAAGTTCGCACTGCTTCGAGAACTTGTGCATAAAGTGTTTCAGGAGGATGCGAATCTCCTGTTTACGCTGCCGCAGGGGAGGCACGTGGAGTGTGAACGTGCTCAAGCGGTAGTACAAATCGTCACGCAGTTTTCTTTCTGCCAGCGCCCGTTCGACATTGGCGCTAGTGGACGCCAGAATGCGAATCGCCGGATGTGACTCCGCATGGTTTTCAGCCTTGAAGTGCGGGTTGTTCTCCAGGAACTGAAGAAGACGCGCCTGCAGATGGTTCGGCATCTCCGTAATCTCGTCGAGCAGGAGGGTGCCCTTTTCGGGGATTGCGAAATTCTGAGAAATAGATTGAATGGGATCGTAACGACCCCCACTGGTATCGCCGGAGAGAATGTTCTCGAGCACAGTCTCCGGCATGGCTGCGCAGTTTACCTTCAGAAGCTTGAACTCTGAGCGAACTGACCAGCGATGGATCAGGCGGCCAGCTGTTTTCTTGCCGCTGCCTTTCTCTCCGGTAATAAGTACCGGGACTTCGGCCAGAGCCAGCAATTCCGCTTGCACGCGGAGTTTCTGCATGAGCGGGCTGGCGCTGATGAAGAACAAATCTCCGCCGAGCGATTCGATATTTTCGATGGCAACTTCGGAATTCAGGATGTCGACGGATGGCGCTAGATAGCGGCAAATCGCGAACTTCAGCTGCTCATCCTGAAAGGGGCCAACCAGAACAACATCGGCGCCCATGCGCAAGGCATCCCTCTTCTTGGCTGCGTTCGCGGGATGGCAAAGCAGGATCACCGGTAGTTCCGGGCGTACTCGCCGCAACCATTGCAGAATTCGCAGGCTGTCGGCGTCCCCCTGGGACTCTTCCAGTATCGTCAAGTGCGGGGCGCTCGCGGACTGCACCCGCTCCAAAGCCTCCCATCCGCTGGTTGCCGTCTCCAGATGCCAACCGTGAGATTCCGCGAATGGCCAAAGCGGACGCAGAGTCGCCACGTCGCGACTCACGACCAGAAGGCTGACTGTTTCTAATGACGTTTCCACGGAAATAGAATGCTTCTCAGGCAGGGGAAGCAGGGGACTCGTTTATGCAGCTTCGACTTCGTATCCGTCTAAGCGGATGGCTAACGACCGTTGAATCGCGTCCAGCGAAACCACAAGACTCTGATCTCCATTGCGCGATGAGAGAATACCCTCCAGGCCATTCAGCGCTCCGCTGCAAATCCGCACGCGTTGTCCAATCTTAAGGAAAGGGTGGGCACTACAAGATAACTCCTGCTGCAGAACGATTCTCACGGTTTCGATCTGATCATCTGGAACGGCGGTGCCCTCGCCGCGCGCGCCCACCAAACTCAAAACTCCGTCCTGGCGAGCGACTCGCAAACGCTCATCCGTACTGGGGCCAAGTCGGGCAAATAGATAACAATCAAAAAGCGGCAGCTCGACGATTTTCTTACGATCGCTCCAATGATGAATCTGCGTGATCAGGGGCAAAAAGGTGGAGATGCCACACTCCTGCAGGCGATGAGCAACCGCTTTTTCATGTCGCGCGCGTGTGAGCAATGCATACCATTGCTTGTTGTCCGAGGCAATATCCCGGACTAAATGTAAACCAGCGCACGATTGAGTGGAAGTGGCCATAGCTTCGCCCTCTAAGCCCCATACCCTGGGCCCTCTGAAAATCTCAGACAACACATCCTGCAACGATCTCTGATTCGAGATCGAAGGGATGAAAGCAATGAAGTCTGGGGGGAGGGCCTCGTGCTTCGAAAACTTCGCCTAAAACAACGGTTTCAAATGTTCGTCGATACGATTCGTTTGTGCAGCTCACGCTACCGGGCTTTCCAAAGTAGAGCGGGCCTGGAACAGAGTTCGATCAAGTGGCGAAACCCGGTAGTCTTTAAAAATTGACCTCAATCCTGAATCAGTCTGCAAACGCTACTACACCAATTGTGATTGCAATTTTTCGCATACATGAGCAGCGGGTTGCAGCATTGCATTCCGAGGAACTTCAAAGTCGCAACCAAACTACACACGACTAAATTGTCCTCGCTAGCTCAGAATTTCGATCCACCAAGGGGGGCTGACCAGGATATGGTCCAGACAGGGTGGCAACATCGTCACTAAATTTGTAGCTTCTATCCGGTATTTTCGCAAGAGGTAGTAAAGCCCCCTGCCGTATGTACTATCTTCAATGGATTTGTAGAGACAAACGTACTAGAGATGTGTATACTTTGATCTGCGTTAAGCACAGGAATCGGTGGTCGTTTTTCTTCGTTTTTCTTGCTGGTGCACAGTGTGAACTTCGTTGCAACCTTAGTCCGTGGATTGCAACTTCAACGCAGGTGGTTGCTCGTATGCCTGTAAGCGATTACAACTACAGCCTCGACTTCCTCTTCGGCCCCTCCCCGGGAACCGCCATTCGGAATCTTTTGCTCCCTTGATACCAACTCCATGCACTCCGACCATGCGGCCCGAGCCGAACATACGATTCGAGTACTGGTTGCAGACAGCACCCTCATCCATACCCGTTTGCTCGCGGATGCCTTAAAACGGGATCCTGGCTTCGATGTAATTCCTTTCGAATCCGACTCGTCGTCCTTGGTCGCAGCCGCCGCTGCGCAGAGTGTGGACGTGCTCGTGGTCAGCTCGAACTTGGATTCCCACTTCGGCCGGGGATTGGAAATCCTGCGTCAGCAACACTCGGCCCGGAACAGGGCCAGAGCCATTTTGCTCCTCGAATCCTCCAAGGACGACGCTCCTTTGCAGGCTTTTCGAGCTGGCGCAAAAGGAGTACTTGGGAAAAATGAACCCGTAGAGGTGCTGATCAAATGCATCCGCTGTGTTCATCAGGGCCAGATATGGGCCAATAGTCAGGACTTGGGAGTTGCTATCGACGCTTTGGCGAGCTCTTCCATCACTCGAGCCCTCACCCCCGAACGTGCCGGCCTGTTATCGCAACGCGAGCAGGAAGTGGTGCGGAGTCTGGCGGAAGGTTTAAGCAACCGGGAAATCGCACAGCGCCTGGATTTGAGTCCACATACCGTCAAAAACTATCTTTTCCGGATCTTTGAGAAGTTGGGAGCGTCTAGCCGTCTGGAGCTTCTATCGATGACGTTGGGCTACGCCACCCCTGAGCATAAATTGGCGCCGTCTCACCAGAGTCATACGAAGGAGGAAGATGGGTCCGGGGAGGAGTTCGACTTGCTCTCGAAGGGCGCGCAGTCGGGCCTGCCGGCGGCACAACTGGGACTGGCAAAATGGTATCTTTCCCATCACCACGATCCACGAGATCTGGTCCAAGCTTATATGTGGTATCTCATTGCCTCAAAAAGCATTGCAAGAGACCGGGCTCGGTTCAAAAAGATGTTAACCCCTGCACAAGAGCAAGAAGCTCTACAGCAAGCAATTCTATGGCTGGCCAAATTTGAGCGGGAGGGTGGCACCTAAACGGGTCGCTCAAAACGCGCACGGAGTCGCCGACCTTGCTGGGTAATCGTCCCCCGTCGCGATTCGCACGCCCTTGGCTTACAACTGCAGGTTCACCCTCCCGAGGATCTCTTCCCCTAGATTGTTCTCTTCCGGCAGGTGCCGGGACTGGTGCCGCTGCCATTCGCGCGGAGATGAGGATGTTAGCAGTAGAGGTGAGTCTGCGACTACTGTGGCTCAGATAGCGAATGCCGTGAGTTAGAATACATCCACTGAGCTTGGGGTCGCAGTCTTACCCAGGAGGATGACGCGGCGACGAAGCTTGGCGAGCAGGTCGTTCGGATTGAGCCTTTGCACGAGACCTGTTGCTGGATAATTCGTGCGCTTTAATCTCAACCCTTATGCGCTCGAGGTACTTTCGGAGATTCGCCCCGGCCGCAATATTGTTCCTGTTGGTGGGAGCCGGCGGTGCGCAAAATACGACACTCATCAGTCTGGATCAGGCCATCGATCTGGCGCTGGCGCACAACCATTCCATAAAAGCCCAGCGCACTCTAATTCTTCAGAATCAGGCACAGGAGATTACGGCGAACCTGCGCCCCAATCCGTCTTTCCTGGCTGATTCGCAGTTCGTCCCATTTTTCAGTCCCCAGGATTTTTCCGGCACTAACCTGAACGAGACGCAGCAGTTTGATGTGGGACTCTCCTATTTATTTGAGCGCGGTCACAAGCGTCAGCGGCGTCTGCAGGCGGCCCGCGATCAGACGGCGGTGACGCGCGCTCAGATCACGGATGCCGAGCGCACGCTGGCCTTTAACGTTGGACAACAGTTCGTCAGCGTGCTGCTGGCTGAGTCCACACTGCAATTTGCCTTGCAGGATTTGAAAGATTTTCAAGACGAAGTCAACATCTCGGAAGCACAGCTGAAGGCGGGCGCCATCAGCGAAGGCGATTATCTAAAGATCCAGCTTCAGTTGCTGCAATTCCGAACCGATGTCTCCTCGGCCCGGCTGGCCAAGGTGCAGGCCTTGGTGGGTTTGCGCGAGTTCTCAGGATACGATGCGGTTCCGGAAAACTTCGATGTGATCGGCGACCTCGCGTACCAGCCAATCCATGCGAACCGGGAAGACCTGCAGGCCAAGGCGTTGCAATCGCGTCCAGACTACCGTGCTGCCGAGTTAGGCATTACCGCTGCCCAAAGCCAGATTCTTCTGGCCAAGGCAAACGCCAAAGTCGATGTGAATGGCACATACGACTTCACGCATGTTTCGGGCGAGAATACCGCTTCGATTTTCGCCAATTTCGATTTGCCGATATTCAACCGCAACCAGGGTGAGATCGCGCGGACGCGCTACGCACTCACGCAAGCGCAGGAACAACAGCAATCCGCCAGCGACACGGTGCTTTCCGACGTTTCGAATGCCTATGAAGCGCTCCGCAGTAATGACGAGATTGTGCATCTTTATACGTCCGGATATCTGAAGCAAGCCCAGGATTCGCGGGACATCAGCGAGTACGCTTATAAGCGCGGGGCCGCCAGCCTGTTAGATTATCTTGACGCGGCGCGCAGCTACCGCGCGGCCCAGCTGGCCTACCGCCAGGCTCTGGGATCTTATATGACCGCATTGGAGCAGCTGAAAGAAGCGGTGGGGACGAGGAACCTGCAGTGATGCGCAAAAATATTTCACCAGCGTTACTTGCAGCGGCGGTTGCGGTGGTGCTTGCCCTGGCAACCGCGTGCCAGAGTTCAAGATCCACGGCCGCCGGTGCCAGCGCCAACAGTCGAGACAATGCCGAACTGTTTACCATCCCCGAGGATCAGATGTCGCATGTGCAAGTACTGACCGTACACCCGACGACGTTAGGCAGGTCGCTCCGCCTGACCGGAGCGGTTGCGTATAACAGTTTTCACACGACTCCCGTGATCACGCAGGTGAGCGGTCCGGTCAGCAAAGTCGTGGTCGTTCCTGGGCAGAAAGTAACGCAGGGCGAACCCATGTTGTACGTGGCGAGCCCCGATTACTCACAGCTCCGCACAAACTATTTGAAAGCGAAGGATGCGTACGCGTTGGCGCAGAAGTCATACGCCCGGGCGCAGGATTTGTATCAACATCACGCGATCGCCGAGCAGGGTCTGGAGCAGGCAGCGTCGGCCGAGGTGCAGGCGGGCGGCGATCTAGTAGCCGCGCAAGCCGCATTGAAAGTGATGGGGATTACCGATCCCGACGCACTGGTAAAAGCTCCGCCTTCTTTCGAGGTTCCGGTCAAGGCTCCGATCGCGGGTCTGGTCGTGGAACAGGATGTTTCCGTAGGACAGTTGATTCAGCCGGGCAGCACGCAATGCTTCATGATCTCCGACATCAGTAGTGTCTGGGTTTTGGTGAATGTGTATCAGAAGGATCTGCCGTATGTACGTGTGGGCGACGCGGTCACGATTCAAACCGACAGTTATCCCGATGTCTTTCATGGCCGTATATCCTACGTCGCAGCATCTCTCGATCCCACTACCCGCACCCTGCAGGCGCGTATTGACACGCCCAATCCAGGCGACAAGCTGAAAAAGGACATGTACATGACCGCAACTGTGCAGGCCGGATCGATTCCGAATGCCATCGCACTGCCCGATGCGGCCGTCCTGCGCGATAGTGAAAATCAGCCTTTCGTCTATGCCATGACCTCGTCAAGCCAGTTTGGCAGGCGGACCGTGACTCTGGGAGAAAGCTTGAACGGGCAAACCGAAATTACCAGCGGTCTGAAGGCGGGAGATCAAGTGATTGGCAATGGCAGCTTGTTTCTGCAGTTTGCGAACTCACTGCAGCGCTAGCCAGAGATCGAATCGGAAGTCGGACAAACTCTTGCAAGGGACAGTGTCTACCGCAACTGAATGATTCATCGAATAGTCCAAGCGGCGCTGCGGCAAAGATTCCTGGTGCTGATGCTCACGGCGTTTATTACCGTGGGCGGAATCCTGTCGTTTCAGCGGATGCCGGTGGACGCCTATCCTGACCTCTCGCCTCCACAGGTCGAGATCATCACGCAATGGCCCGATCATGCCGCCGAGGAAGTGGAACGCCTGGTCACGCTCCCTCTCGAACTGGAGATGAACGGCGTTCCCCACATGGAGATCATGCGTTCCATCTCCCTCTATGGATTGTCGGATGTCATTCTGACCTTCGAGGAAAGCACCGACAGCTATTTTGCGCGGCAAATTGTTTTTGAAAGGCTGGCGCAAGCCACGCTGCCGACCGGCGTGACTCCAACTCTTGCGCCTCTGTTCAGCCCCAGCGGACTGGTTTACCGCTATGTGATCGAGAGTCCCGACCGCTCGCCGCAAGAATTGAAGACCATCGAAGACTGGGTAGTGGAACGCGCCTATCGATCGGTTCGCGGCGTGGCCGATGACTCCGGCTTTGGTGGAACCGTGATGCAGTACCAGGTGCTGCTCGATCCGGCGCGCATCTATGGATATCACCTGACGATTCCCCAGGTCACGACTGCGCTGGCGGCCAACAACTCCAACGCAGGCGGCGGCTTTTACTCGCAAGGCGGGCAATTCTACTACGTGCGGGGGATCGGTCTGGTCCGCAATACCGATGACATTGGAAACATCGTAGTGGGCGCCAATAAAGGCGTGCCAATTCGCGTGCGCGACATCGGCGACGTGACTATCGGCCACGCTCCGCGTCTGGGCGAATTCGGATTCCAGAAGAACGATGATGCGGTCGAAGGCGTCATCCTGATGCTGCGAGGCGAGCAGACGCAAAATGTCCTCAAAGGGGTTGAGGCCAAAACTGAGGAATTGAACCGGCAGATCCTGCCGCCTGACGTGAAGATTCATCCGTATTACGATCGCAGCGAACTGGTCGATTTGACCACCGATACGGTGGAGGCCAATTTGCTGCGCGGCATGGTGCTGGTGCTGATCGTACTAATTTTCTTTCTGGTCAGTTTTCGAGCTGCCGTCATTGTTGCCCTCACTATCCCGCTCGCGCTGTTGTTTGCGTTCATCGTTCTGCATGCCCACGATGTGGCTGCGAACTTGCTTTCCATAGGAGCGATTGATTTTGGGATCGTGATCGATGGCACGGTGGTGATGATTGAAAACATTTATCGCGAATTGGCGCTGCGCGAGGGCCAGGAATATAAGCTGAATGACGTCATTCTTGCGGCCGCAAAGGACGTCGACCGCCCCATCTTCTATTCGGTCGCTGTCATTCTCGCGGGCTATCTGCCGATTTATGCCTTGAGTGGGCCCTCCGGAAAACTGTTTCATCCGATGGCGGAGACGATGTCGTTCGCCTTGATCGGAGCTCTCATTCTGACCTTGACGCTGATCCCCGTGCTGGCGTCGTACTGGTTCCGCGGCGGCGTTCGAGAACGGCCCAATCGCGCCTTCGAATGGATGAAAGGGAAATATGCCACGCAACTCGATTGGGCGCTCAATCGTCCCAAGACAACGATCATCATTGCGGCCTTGATTTTTGGGGCGACGCTTTTGTTGGTTCCATTTATCGGCGGGGAATTCATGCCTCACCTCGACGAAGGTGCGCTTTGGGTGCGCGCTACCATGCCCTACACCATCTCATTCGAAGAAGCCAGCAAGATCGCCCCGCAAATCCGTGACATTCTAATGTCGTATCCCCAAGTAACCGTCATCGGTTCAGAACTAGGACGACCCGATGACGGCACGGATCCAACCGGCTTCTTTAATTGTGAGTTTTATGTGGGTCTTAAGCCGTATAAGGACAAGACCTGGACCGGCGAAGTCGGCGACAAGAAACAACTCATAGAATCGATCGACAAAAGGCTCAGTGCGCCCACAGGTTCGGTCATGATTACGCCCAGAGCGATAGTGACCGGGAACTTGAAATTTCCGTACAGCGCAAACAGGATCATGAAAATCAGCACGACGGCCAGCGGACCGATGAAGTACATCTGCGATCGTGCCTCAAGAAGCTGACTGTATTCGCCACCCCACGTCATCCGATAGCCCTGGGGCAACATAACGGCCTTGCTGACGGCGGCCTGTCCATCGCGCACCGCTCGCTCCAGATCACGGCCTTCAATGCTGTATTGCACACCGATGTAGCGTGAATTATTCTCGCGATAAATAAACGACGCCCCGTTGCCCTGCGAGATATTGGCGAGCTGGCTCAAAGGGATCTGCTGGCCGTCGGGCGTGCCCACGAGCAGATTCCCGATATCATGGGCGCTGCTGCGAAATTGCGGCTGCATCCGAACCACCAGGTCGAACAGCTTTTCGCCTTCCCGGGAATCATTTTCAACTACACCCAACCGGCGGAAGATGCGGTCGATGAGGCACTGACCGGCCTGAAGAGTTCGCTGGCTGTCAAAATTTATGGGGACGATCTGAACGTGCTGCAGGAGAAAGCCGTCCAGATCAAGAACACGCTCGCCAGGATTCCTGGTTTCACGGATCTTACGGTGGTGCGCGAACTGGGGCAGCCCAGCTTGCTGATCGATGTTGATCGCGCCAAGATTGCGCGCTACGGGATTAACGTTGCCGACGTGGAAGCTGTGATTTCGGCCGCGGTCGGCGGGCAGGCCGTTACTCAGGTCATTCAGGCGCGCTGATCGCGCTGAAGCTGACACATACTCCTTTCAGCGTGTCGTCCGCCTTAGGGCTCATGGCGTTGCTTGGAGTTTCTGTGGAGACGGCCGTGATTCTCGTTTCCTACATCAACAAGTTACGACAGGAAGGAATGGATATCCATGCGGCCACCCGGGAGGCTTCGCTGTTGCGCTTGCGTCCGATCATGATGACGGCCCTGGTCGCGTGCCTTGGACTATTGCCCGCGGCTCTTTCCACCGGGATTGGATCCGATACGCAAAGGCCCTTCGCCATCGTCATCGTGGCCGGGTTGATCTCCCGGCTCTTCATCGGATTCTTCGTCAATCCCGTGTTGTACGAGATGGTTGCGCACGAGGGAGACGTGCTCCAGGTCTGAGGCGCTCGATACTTCCCCTTAACCTGGGCTCCATTGAGGCCAACCGGATCGCGCCCCCGTACCGTCAAATGGGCGAAAGTCTTCCCACAGCAATGAAGAAGGCAGGAGAGGCTTCGCTCCTTGCGTACGTGGTCGCTCGGAATTTCGTCGGTTTGGTCGATCCCGTTGGGACAGGATCAGAGCCTGAGTTATTCGACAGGCTTCTTCGGGGACGCGTGGGGCTCCAGAGAAGCTGAGGGATCGTAGCCCATCTGGAACATGGCCGCCTGGGCGGCCGCGGCTTCGCGGAGTTCATCCAACTCATGCATGCTGCCGGCTTCGGGCTTTTCCTGCTTCCTTTGGTTCCTGCGCTCGGCTTTGTCCCGTTGTCTCTGTTGCCGCGTCTGCTCTTTCTGGCGCTTGGTAAATGTTGATCGGCCTGCTGGCATAGTCGTCTCCCCCCAATAAATGAATTGTTCGTCGCTGGCTAATAATCCACCGCCTCTTCTAAATCCACCGCAAAGAAACTACCAGCGAGGTTCACGCGGCTGGCGCGGGTGTCCACGGTAGTCGTCACGGCCCCGGCCACCACCGCCGCCGAAGCGCTGGCCGCCGCCTTTCGGACGGTCGGTTTTCGGCTTGGCCTCGTTGATGGTCAAGGGCCGGCCGCCCAGATCCGTGCCGTTCAAGGCCGCAATGGCCTTGTCGGCTTCACTGGCATTGGTCATTTCCACGAACCCGAAACCGCGCGAGCGCCCCGTCTCCCGGTCGGTCACGAGGGTGACTTTTTCCACGGCGCCGTGCGGCTCGAAAACGTTACGCAGTTCGGCTTCAGTGGTGCTGTGGGGCAGGTTGCCAACATAAAGATTTTTCATTGCATTTCCTCTCTCAGTAGGTCGTCCAGGGTGGTCGCTGCCGGGATACGTTTCGAAACACGTTCCTCGGAAATTCGTGGTGGCGCAGGCCGGTCGCGCATTGCTTTGGTGCGGGCGCTGCAGGCGGAGCGCACTGCGGAAATTCGCCGGGATGCTTCCAGAATGCCCCAGCGTTGATCCAGATCTTTCAAATGCGCGGAAAGCGCATGCTTCACGTCGCCGATCAGCGCTTGATCGCCGTTGTCCGGGGACGGCAATGGTTCATTTTCACCGGGCGAATCCGCCAGGTATTCGGGCTCGCCGACCAGGAAGGCAAGCCGTTGCGGCGGTTTCGCGCCGCGAATGTCTTCGCAAAACCGGTCGCGATAGCCACGTCCGTTTTCCATGTTGATCAGGACAAGGTCGTACAAATCGGCGCGCCACCAGGAGCGAGCCTCCGCGATGTCGGCCGCGCAATCGACATCAATGCCAAGCTTCCGCATGACTTCCGCGCGTAAGTCGCGTTTGTAGGTGGAGATGTCGACGAGAAGCACGCGCTTCTTCTTGTACGAGCCGGGAACATTTACGGACAGAGGCAAGGCAGGCAATGGAATGTTCATGCCGGCACCGACCTGGGCTTCGCGGGAGCGGCTGGAGTCACCGGCTTCGGTTGAATCGCAGCGGAGTTCAGCAGTTCGCGGTTTCGCTTTCGGCGGGCGATCTTCTGCTTGCGCAGGCGATTGAATCTCGACTTGTCACCATTGAGTGCGGACATATTTGAACTCCTGCCGTTTGGGTTGATGGAGCGCCGGACCGTCAAAATCTTCCCGGGCGCGCAACCGTCATTGTGGATTTTCGAAGGATCATGGGCGATACCGCGAACAGCGCCAGGCTCGCCATGTCCAATATGGATACGAGTTGGTGAGGAAAGCGACCGACTTGGAACGGCGTGAACACACCCAGGATCCCGAGGAAGGGAAGTGTCCACAGCAGTTTGCCGGTGAACAAGCAGCGGGCCACCAGCGTGGTCGCGGCTACGGATACGATAATGCAGAGCACGATGCGGTAATCAGACGGAGATCGAAACAGCACGGCCAGAGCCAGCACTGCCGTCGCGAGCAACGCCATGAGCCGCGTCAAGATGCACGCTTTCGAGGGGAGTTGCAACGAGTCTTGCGGTCGGGTGCATGGCTCAGTAGTAAACACCGGGACAAAGAGACGCCTCTCGATCTCTCAATCGCGAAGGCGCAGGACCTGAATGGCGTATCTTCGAGGTTAAGTATGCTCAGTATATCCTGTTTAGTCTCCTTCCTGCTGAATCATCGCAACTTCGAATGCGAATCAGCACTGCCGTTGGATGCACAACTATCGTGGGAAGCTTAAGCGCAGAGGGCGCCGAGGACGCGCGGAGTTCGCTGGGAAACTGCAGGGCAAGAGGAAACTGAGTCGCGATCCAACAACATCGGGTAGTGTCTTAATTTGCTTTTTTGTGTCCTGTTCCTGTTTAGCGGGATACAAATTTAAGACACTACCCAACATCGAGTCTGTTTGCCAATCCCCTGCTTTGCGTGTAGTATCAAGGTGTACGTTAGACCGAATCGGTCGTGAGCAGCCCTCGCCTTTAACAGCTAGTAACCTGCGCAAGTTTTCTTCCGAATCCCTCCAGCGTAACTCATCACAAAGGAACAAGAGTACAAAACACATGGAACAAGGAACAGTAAAGTGGTTCAATGACGCCAAAGGCTACGGCTTTATCAGCCGTCAGAATGGCGAAGACGTTTTCGTGCACTTCTCGGCAATCCAGGCGGGCGGTTTCAAGAGCCTGCAGGAGGGCCAGACGGTGCAGTTCGACGTCACCAAAGGTCCCAAGGGCTGGCAAGCGGAAAACGTGCAGGCGCTGTAAGCCGACGAATCTCGGGAAAGGCGATGTCTTCGGAGATCGCCTTTTCGCTTTTACGGGCAGGTTTTTACGGGCTGAGGTGGTTGCACCTTATCTTGTTTCTCACTGATCAGCGTTTGAAGACGCTGCGAATGGATTCTTTCTGACACGCGAAGACGCCAGCGCTTCCTACGTGATCGTTCTGCACAACGTCCGAACTTATCGATCGGGTGGGGTGGTGGCGATCGTACGGGGCAAAGATAAAGCAGAATTGACCCTGAAACAGTTTCAGGAGTCGGAGAGTTCCTCCAGCTATCACGAGGGCTGGCGCTACTTCATCGAGAAAACTGATCTAGCCGTTGGAACCGATCCGGCGGAGGCGACCAATCTTCGCCAAGCTGAACTCGAAAGACGCGAGTCGAAAGCACCGCAAGAAATCAATCTGCCAATTCGCCCTTCCTCGAATTCTCAAAAATAACGACTTATTGCGACGTCACGCCAGGTAGTCGCTTGCTCGACGGCGTTCGTGCCATGCGCTGGGAAAGAGCCTTAACCGCAGAGGACGCTGAGGATTCGCAGAGTCCGCAGAGGAACCCCTTACGCACCGCGGCGCATCTTCCCACGCTTTGAATCGAGTTGACGACCTTCCATCTCACGCTCACTTCTGGAGGGAATAGCCGCCAGCTTTGTTCGTGAGCTGAGACGGAGTGGGTAACTGCGAGCCGTCCCATCCGCCACCCAGCGCCTCGATGAGAGAGACCGCCGAAGTCATTTGCCGTACCTGAATCGTGGCCAAGACTTGCTGGTCGGTAAGGAGCGTAGTCTGTGCAGTCACTACGTCCACATAGGGATCGATGCCGGTCTGGTAACGTCCCATCTCGAGATTAAGAAACTCCTGCGTATGGGCGACCGCGGCTTGTTGCCGTTCGACCTGCTGCGAGTAGAGGCGAACCGCAGCCAAGTAATCTTCCACTTGCTGGAAGGCGATCAGCACGGTTTGGCGATAGGCCGCGACGTCGGCGTTGTAGGTAGCCGTGTATTGATTCAGTTCGGCGCGGTACAAGCCTCCATTGAAGATGGTTTGCGAGATGGAGGGGCCGATCGACCAGAAACGGCTTGGCCAGGAGAACCAATTCTTGAACGTGGAACTTTCAATGCCGCCTGCCGCGGAAAGAGTGACGCTGGGATAAAAGGCTCCGTAGCCGATGCCGATAGTGGCGTTGGCCTCGGCCAGGGTGCGCTCTGCTGCGGCGATATCGGGGCGCCGCTGCAGGAGTTCCGAGGGCATACCCATCGGGATCGGAGGCGGGGCAGTCAACTCCGGACGCACGGGAATCGAAAAATCCGATGCGACTTTTCCCACCAGGACAGCGATGGCGTGCTCGTATTGAGCGCGCGCCACTTTGACATTGATGGCTTGCGACTGCGCGCTTTCGAGCGTGGTCTGCGCCTCGACGACCGATATGTAGTCGCCGACACCAGTTTCATATGCCGCCCTGGTTACGTCTAAAGCCTTTTGATCCGCATCGACAGTGTCGTCGAGGATTTTCTGCAGGGCGTCTTGTCCTCGAATTTCAAAATAGAATTGCGCGAGGCTGGCTTGTTCTGTGAGGCGCTCGTTCTCCAGGTCGGCTGCGCTTACTTGCGCTGCGTATTGCGCCTGGCGCACTTCATTGCGAATCTTGCCCCAGAGATCGGGCACCCACGAGACGTCGATGGGGAAAGACCAGACCGTCGTTTCCTGGCCGGAACTAGTGGCTTGACCGCTGGCTGTGGTGCCGCCTGAAGAGCCGGGAGCGTTGGTGTTATACGTGTTTCGCAGATTTTGCGAAGCGCGGTTGCGCTGAAAGGAAGGATTGGCGGTAACTGTGGGCCAATATTGCGCGCGGGCTTCGCGAATGACAGCGCGCGCCTCCATAAGATTTTCGAAATACTCTTTGATGTTCTGGTTATTGATATTCACCTGTTCTTCCAGCGCATTGAGTTCTGCGTCGTGGAAGACTTCCCACCACTTGCCGCGGAGCATCGCCTCTTGCGGGCTGGCTACTTTCCATCCCTGCGTGTCTTGGAAATTGGCGGTAGATTCTTTGTAGTTTTGTGCGGCCGGAGCGGGCGGGCTTGGCCGGTGATACTTTGGCCCGACCACGCATCCCGCCGTAATCAGAGCGCACGCCAGGCAGAGCGCGATCGCGCATGGACGAGAAGCCCGCTCCAAGGTGATCCTCATAGGTTTCCGTGAACCTCGTTGCCCAGCGGCGTGCTCTCTGTTTTATCGCCCCATAAACGCAGCCGCAACCGATCCAATGTGAGATAGACGACTGGAGTCGTGTAAAGGGTGATCAGTTGGCTCAAAAGCAATCCGCCGACAATGGTGATGCCGAGCGGGCGGCGAAGTTCCGAGCCGGTTCCCGTGCCAAACGCCAGAGGCAGCGCCCCAAACAGAGCTGCCATGGTGGTCATCAGAATGGGGCGGAAGCGCAGCATGCAGGCTTCAAAGATCGAGTCGCGCGTGTTCTTGCCCTCATCGCGCTCAGCCATAATCGCGAAATCGATCATCATGATGGCGTTCTTCTTGACGATGCCGATCAGCAATACGATTCCGATGATCGAAATGACGTTGAGGTCCATATGAAAAAGCATGAGCGCGAGCATGGCCCCGACGCTGGCTGAAGGCAGCGTGGAAATGATGGTCAGCGGATGCACGAAGCTTTCATACAGAATTCCAAGCACGATATACACAGCCAGCAATGCGGTCGTGATCAACATCGGTTCGGTTGAGAGCGATTGCTGGTAGGCCTCAAGGGTGCCCGCGAAGAATCCCTGAATGGTGGCGGGAGTACCGAGCTTTTGCTCCATCTGCTGAATTTCCTGCGTGGCCTGACTGAGCGATACGTTGGGAGCCAGATTAAACGAGATGGTTACTGAAGGGAAAAGGCCGGTATGGTTGACCTGCAGGGCGGTAGTGCCGGTTTGCGTCTTAGCGAATGAAGAGATCGGGGTCATCGCCGCGGCGTTTGTGCCGTTCGGGTTGCTCTTGACATAGAGATAGTTCAAATCCTGAGGCGACTGCCAATACTGGGGTGCGGCTTCCAGCACAACGTAATACTGGTTCATCTGCGTGTAGATCACGGAGACTTCAGACTGGCCGAACGCCGAGTATAGAGCCCGGTCGAGCGAATCCGCGGTTTGACCGAGTCGAGCTGCCGTAAGGCGATCATAGGTCAACAACTCTTGCAGTCCGCCATTTTGCTGATCGCTGTTCACGTCCTGCAAGCCAGGCAGCGTTTTCATGTTCGCGAGCAGAAGCGGTCCCCAGTGCACCAGGTCGGCAATGTTGTCAGACTGGATGGTGTACTGGTAAAGCGCGCTGCTGGAACGTCCGCCGATGCGCAGATCCTGCACGGCCTGAAGAAAGGCTGACGCGACGGGAAGCCGATTAAGCTTGGGGCGGAGCCGGTTGATGATTTCTGCCGCACCGATCTTGCGTTCGTTCAACGGCTTCAGAGCGATGTAGATGAACCCCCCATTGCTCGCGCCATTGCCGCCGGTGTAAGCGTTGACATTCGCGACCGCAGGATCAGCTTTGATGACCTTCACTAATTGCAGGACTGAAGAATTCATGAAAGGGAACGACGCGTCCTGCGGGCCTTGCACGGCTCCCACTAGTGCGCCGGTATCCTGCTGCGGAAAAAATCCTTTGGGAATGCGAACGATCAGGAAGAAATTGAGAGCGATGGTCAGCGCGAGGACTACGAGGGTGAATCCGGGATTCTCCAACACCCATTCGAGAGAATACCGGTAGACCCACAACATGCCGGAAAAGAATTTATCGCTCCAGCGGTAAAACCGGCCATGCTCGTCGGAGCGCTCGTGTTTCAGCAGATGAGCGCACATCATCGGCGTGGTGGTCAGCGAGATCACCATGGAGACGACGATGGCGGTGGCGAGAGTAACCGCAAACTCGCGGAAGAGTCGGCCCACGATGCCCGCCATGAGCAGGATCGGAATGAATACCGCGACCAGCGAGATGCTGATGGAGAATACTGTGAAGCCAATCTCGCGCGCACCCTTAAGAGCAGCTTCCATGGGCGCCATGCCTTGCTCGAGATAGCGCGTGATGTTTTCCATCACAACGATGGCGTCATCGATAACAAATCCGGTGGAGATGGTCAGCGCCATCAGCGAAAGATTGTCGAGACTGAAGCCCACCAGGTACATGATCGCGAAGGTTCCGACCAGCGAGACGGGAACTGCGATGCTCGGAATGATGGTGGCGCGTCCATTTCGCAGAAAGACAAAGACCACCAAGATAACCAACCCGATGGAGATGAGCAGGGTGCGTTCGACATCGTCGACGGAGGCGCGAATCGTGGTTGTGCGATCGAGCACGATGGTCGACTTGATGCCTTGCGGCAGAATTGCTTCCAGAAACGGCAGTTGCGTGCGAATGCGGTCGACCGTATCAATGATGTTGGCGCCGGGTTGCCGGAAAATGATGACAGTGACGGAAGGAATTCCGTTGAGATAGCCCGCTGTCCGCAGGTTCTGCGTGGAGTTCGTCACATCGGCTACGTCGGAGAGACGAATCGCCGTGCCGTTGTGATAGCCAATAATGAGCGGCTTGTACTGGTCAGCATCGGAGATCTGATCGTTCGTGATGATGTCGGCGGTGACGGAGTCGTTGGCAAAGCGCCCGCGAGACATATCCGCATTCTGTAGGCTAAGCGCCGACTGGATGCTGCCGATGGTCAGTCCTCGGCTCTCGAGCTTTGTGGGATTGACTTCAACGCGCACCGACGGCAAAGCGCCGCCGCCCACAACTACCTGCCCCACGCCTTGAATCTGCGAAAGCTTCTGCTCGATCACAGTCGAAGCCTCGTCATACAGTTTCGGGGTGGGATATTTCTCGGAAGTGAGCCCGAGGATCATGATCGGAGCGTCGGCTGGATTTACTTTGCGATAGGTAGGATTGGCGGGCAAATTCGCGGGAAGATAAGTTCGTGCCGAATTGATGGCGGCCTCCACGTCGCGGGCTGCGCCATCGATATCGCGGGAGAGATCAAACTGCAAAGTGATCGAAGTACTGCCCAGCGAACTCGACGATGTCATCTCCGTGATGTCGGCGATGTGTCCGAGTTGGCGCTCGAGTGGGGTCGCTACGGAAGAGGCCATGATTTCAGCGCTCGCCCCGGGAAGACTCGCGGAGACCGAAATCGTGGGGAAATCCACTTGGGGCAATGGAGACACGGGGAGAACCGTGAAGCCGATCGCGCCGGCGATCGCCACGGCTATAGTGAGTAGCGTGGTGGCGACCGGTCGGCGTATGAATGGCTCCGAAATGCTCATACATTCTCCGCTTGCGGATGTGGACCGTCGTCCCCACCTCGCAGTACTGGCTTCCGTTTGCTGAAACGCTGGCCCAGACGATCGAAGAAGATGTAGATCACAGGCGTAGTGTAGAGCGTCAGAACCTGGCTCACGAGTAGCCCGCCGACCATTGCGATGCCTAACGGCCGGCGTAATTCGGAACCATAGCCACGCCCCAACGCGAGAGGAATCCCGCCCAGCAACGCAGCCATCGTGGTCATCATGATGGGGCGGAAACGAAGCAGGCTGGCCTCGTAGATTGCGTCGGTTGAATTCTTGCCGTGCTCCCGCTCCGCTACCAGAGCGAAATCAACGATCATAATGCCATTCTTTTTTACGATGCCGATGAGCAGGATGATGCCGATGATTGCCACTACGCTTAAGCTCTGGCGGAACAGAATCAGCGCCAGCAATGCCCCCACTCCGGCGGAGGGTAGAGTGGAGAGAATCGTCACGGGATGAACAAAACTTTCGTAAAGCACGCCCAGCACGATGTACACGGTGACGAGAGCGGCGAGAATCAGCAGGCCTTCGTTGGAAAGGGAATTCTCAAACGAGGCCGCGGTTCCCTGGAATTCGGCCTGAAGGCTGAGGGGAAAATGAATCTTTTGAACGACATTGTTTATGTCGCTGATGGCTGTGCCCAGCGCGACGTTCGGAGCCAGGTTGAAGGACACGGTCACCGACGGGAATTGTCCCTGATGGTTGATGGAGAGTGCCTCCGTCATATTTGCCACGTGAACGAAAGCGCTGAGCGGGACAGCATTGGCCCCGGTGGCGGAGACCACAGTGTTGGGCGTAACCCCGGCGTAAGTGCCCGCGTTCAGCGAACTGCCGGTGGAAGCGTTCGAAGGGGTAAGCACGCTTCCGGAGGATTGCAACGTGGCTGCGGAGGGCGTGTAGAGAACGGATGTGGTAGTTGCATTGGAACCGGCCGAACTGGATCCGGAAGCGGAGAACGATGTAGAGGCAGCGGCGCCGGTGGCATTGGAAGAAGCATTCGACTGCAGGTAAAGGGAGTTGAGCTTGCCCGGATCCCGCTGCCACTCGGGCTGTGTCTCCATGATCACGTGATACTGGTTGAGCTGCGTGTAGAGGGTATTGATCTGGCGCTGCCCGTAGGCGTCATAGAGCGTGTTGTCGATGGTGGCCGGGGCAATCCCTAGACGCGATGCCGTGACGCGATCGATATTGACTGCAATGGCCTGCGCGCCCGTCTGCTGATCGGTGGCCACATCTTCCAGAGCGGGTAAGTGCTTGAGTTGATCGACGAACTTGGCGGTCCAGGCGTCGAGTTCGTTAATGTCGGGATCTTCGAGCGTGTACTGGTATTGGGTGCGGGTTACCCGATCATCCACCGAAATATCCTGCACGGGCTGCATAAAAAGGTGAATGCCCCGCACATCAGCGAGTTTCTGCTGCAGTCGTCGAATGACGTCCGAGGCACTCAAGTTGCGCTGGTTGATGGGCCTCAGATTGATGGCCATCCGTCCGCTGTTGAGCGTTGTGTTGGTTCCGTCGGCTCCGATGAAAGAGGACAAGCTTTGGACCGCTTGATCCTGCAGGATGATGGAAGCCAATTCCTGTTGCTTCTGCGCCATTGCGGAAAACGAAATCGATTGCGGAGCCTGCGAAATGCCCTGAATCACTCCGGTGTCCTGAACGGGAAAGAATCCTTTGGGAATTACGATGTATAGAAACGCGGTGAGGACCAGAGTGGCCACGGCGACGATCAGCGTGAGTGTCTGATGGCGAAGAACGACCTTGAGAGTGCGCCCATAAAACGCAATCATCCCGTTGAAGGCGCGTTCAGTGAGTTGGTACCAGCGGCTTTGCTGGGACTTGGGATTGTGACGCAAGATGCGCGCCGACATCATGGGCGTCAAGGTCAGCGAAACCACCGCCGAGATGACGATTGTAACGGCCAGGGTCACGGCGAATTCACGAAATAGACGCCCCACCACATCTTGCATAAAAAGAAGTGGAATGAGCACGGCGATCAGCGAAACCGTGAGAGAGAGAATGGTGAAACCGATCTGCTCCGCCCCCTTCAGGGCCGCTTCCAGCGGCCTTTCTCCTTCCTCGATATAGCGCGAGATGTTTTCGATCATCACGATGGCGTCATCGACGACGAAGCCGGTGGAAATGGTCAAGGCCATGAGCGAAAGATTGTCGAGACTGTATCCGAGTATGTACATGGCGCCGAAAGTGCCGACCAGTGACAAAGGAACGGCTACGCTGGGAATCACGGTGGCGCGAATGCTGCGGAGAAAGAGAAAGATGACCATCACCACCAGGCCAACGGTAAGCATCAGCTCGAATTCCACATCGTCCACCGAGGCTTGAATGCTGGTGGTGAGGTCGGTCAGTTGCGTGATCTGCACGGCAGCCGGCAGGTTGGCCTCAAGCTGGGGCAGGAGTGTCTTAATGCTCTTGACGACGCTGATGGTGTTCGCGCCCGGCTGCCGCTGGATATTCAAGACCACGGCTGGCGTGGTATTCATCCAGGCAGCCAGTTGCGCGTTCTCTACGCCATTGACGACGTTGGCAACGTCTCGAAGCAGGACGGGAGCGCCATTGCGATATGCGACCACGACATTGTGATATCCGGCCGCGTCGGTGATTTGATCGTTGGCATCGATTTGATAGTCCTGGCGCGGGCCATCGAAATTTCCCTTTGCCGAATTCACGCTGGTCTGCGTCAGAGCTGTGCGAACATCCTCTAGATTGATGCCGTAAGAAGATAGCTTGGTGGGATTGACCTGAATGCGAACAGCGGGCTTCTGTCCGCCACTGATGCTGACCAGGCCCACTCCATTCAACTGGGAGAGCTTCGGCGCCAGCCGCGTGTCGATCAGATCTTCGACCTGCGACAAGGGCATGCTGTCAGAGGTGATTCCCAGAGTCAGGATCGGAGCGTCGGCAGGATTGGTTTTGTTGTAGACGGGAGGAGTGGGCAGATTTGCGGGAAGGTAACTCTGCGCCGCGTTGATCGCCGACTGAACTTCTTCTTCCGCCACGTCGATCTCTAAAGACAAGTTGAATTGCAACACGATGACGGAGACCGTTCCGGCGCTGGTGGAGGTCATCTGGCTCAGTCCCTGCATCTCGCCAAATTGGCGCTCCAGCGGAGCCGTGACCGTCGTCGCCATGACGTCGGGACTTGCACCCGGATAAAACGTGAGCACCTGAATGGTTGGATAATCGACCTGGGGCAGAGCCGAAATCGGCAATTGCGTATAACAGACAACGCCCACCAGAAGAATCGCCGTCATGAGCAGAATGGTGGCGACCGGCCGCAAAATAAATGGGCGGGACGGACTCACGGCGTATTGGCCTCATTGGACGAGGTTGGCGGCGGTTGTTGTGTGATGGTTACCTGGGCGCCGTTCTGCAATTTCTCGAAGCTGCTATTGGCCACAACCTCGCCTGCATTCACGCCTTGCACGGCAGTATTCCCCGAGTCAGAAATCCCGGTCTTTACATTTCGTACGTTGGCCTGGGAATTCTGAATGACATAGACAAAAGCGGCGCTGCCGTTGTGCTGGATGGCGGAATTGGGCAACAAGACCTGGTCATGCAGCGTTTTCACGAGCAGACGCGTGTTCACGAATTCGTTGGGATAGAGCTCTTCCTTTCTGTTTTCGAATAGCGCGCGCAGTTTCACCGTTCCTGTCGTGGTGTCGATCTGATTATCGAAAGAAGTCACTTTTCCGATGGCAAGCTTCTTGTCGTTGGCCCGGTCCCAGGCTTCGAGCGGAAGATTCAAGCCGTGGTGAGGCTGCGCCAGCACTTCGGAGAGACTGTCTTCCGAAATAGTGGCCACGACCGTGATGGGCTGGATTTGCGTGATTACAACCAGGGATGTGGTCGCGTTAGCGGTGACCAGATTTCCAGGGTCGACCAGGCGCAGTCCAACGCGGCCATTAATCGGAGAGGTGATGTGGCAGTAGCTGAGTTGCACCTGATCGTAGCGCAAGGTGCCTTCATCATTCTTGACCGTTCCCTGATCCTGAAGAACGATTTTTTCCTGATCTTCCAGGGTTTGCCGTTGAATTGCATTTCTGGCCCACGCATCTTTGTAACGCTGCAGATCCATTTGCGCCTCGGCCAGCAGGTTTTGATCGCGCTCCAGGGCGCCTTGCGCCTGTATGACTACTGCCTCGTACGGTCGTGGATCGATATCGATCAGAGGATCGCCCTTACGAACTACCTGGCCTTCTTTATAGTGCACGGCTGTGATGACGCCGGTGACTTGAGCGGTGATGGAATCGGTATAGAGCGCTGTGACTGTGCCGATGGCCTCGAGATAAACGCCGATGTCTCCTTCTGCCGCGGTCGCGGTGGTGAGGGTAACCGGCCCGGTGAAGGCGTGACGTCCGTTTCCCGCCGTGGCTGATGGCTGGCCGGTTTTTCCCGCGCCCTGGCCGCGAAGCAGCCAATAGAGAAACACTCCGCAGATGAGGGCGACGAAAATCCAGATCCAATATTTCCTTTTTCTCCCCGGTGGATCTCCTTCGGCCGGAGGAAGGCTATGATCAGGCGGAATGTGGTCTACAGGTTCTTGCAAGTTCATGATGTTCGTGCGACACGATGGTTTTTGGAGCGCAAATTCACAGGAAATTCCTCGGTCAGCCTTCTGACGGGGAAATCTGATGCCGGGATGAACATTACTGATGCTAGGGTTTATGCAATGGTTTCAGCAGAAATGTCAAGAAAGGTGAAGCTATAGGCGAATTATGCCAATGAATGTACAGACGAGGGCAAGGGACGCCAGAAAGGCGTTCTCAGCGCGGGGCAAGCGCAGCGGTCGCAAAAAAGAAAGCAATTAGGAATTAGAAGCGGAGCGAAATTTCATTGCGATCGTTGGGAATGCGCAAGTCGATTCCTCGATCACGATTGGCAGCAAGGGTAGCATCGATGTTGAGCAGGTCGAGCGGAATGGTGCGCGGGGTGCGCTGAACGCTGATGGAGAGACTATTGGCGGTAAGCACAAACCGCTCGCTCTCGAGCCTCTCGCCACTGGTCAGAATGAAGACCGTCGGCGGCAGCGCCTTGGGGACGGCGAAACTCGCGGCGTGCGGGATCTCAATGACCTGCGCCGGCGGCAGGGGTTTTACCGGGCGCCGTTCTCTGATTCGCTGCTCGACCACAGGTTGCGGCGCGGGAGCGCTATCGGCCGGAGCTTCCTCGTACTGTCCGTCGTACCCGTCGTCCGGAAGAAAGTAAGGATAGTCCCCGATACCGCCGTAGCCGTAATTATTCCAGGCGGCGCGGTCTCCAGTGAAGCGACGTGAACCCAAGCGTCCGCCACCCCGATGCCCGCCGAATCCGGAACGACCCGGCACTCCGGCGGTATGACTTCCAGAGATGTGGCCTCTGCCGGCGTGGCCTCCGCCTCCATGGCCTCCACCTCCATGTTGCGCGAACCCAGGGGTGATCAGGACGGAAGCGGCTAGCAGCGTAAATAGGGCTGCCCGGAGCATGCGTAGATTATAGCGCCGAAAAAGGCGCCTTGGCGAGAAACGGATCGAGGGTGGCAAGTCCGCCCTAGCAGGCTGCCACCCTCTCACCCCCATAAGGAGAATCGCTATTGCTGCGGTGAGGAGGCGCCTCCGTTTGGAGCCTGTCCCTCCTGGTGATGTCCCTGCCAATGTTCGTGCTGGCTCTGCATGGCATCCCATTTCTTCTGCTGGTTGGAATCCAGAAGCGCGCGAATCTGGTCATTCGAGGTTTTGTGGATTTCCATCATCTTGGATCGTCGATCATCTTGCGATGTGGAAGTGTCGGAGCGAAGGCTCTCCATCTGCGATTGCTGAGACTTCAGGATGTCGAGCACTTTGGCCTGCTGGTCGGAATTGAGCTTCAACTGTTTCGTCAGCATCTCGGTCCGTTTGGCGGGATCGAAATGGTGGTGACCGTGCTCCGGTCCGCCGGCAGGAGCAGATTGCTGATCTGCACTTCCATTATCTTGCGCGGCCACGGGGCTCACTGTGTAGAGCAATCCGGCCACAACTAGCGCGAGTAAAGCGTGTTTAACCATGGTGTCGTCTCCTTGTCGACTTGTGGGTAGGAACCACATTATCGACCATTAGTTGCGGAACGGGGGTCACGGTTACAAATCTTTACGCAGATCCCGCTCAATCTCGTAACCAATGGGCCTGCCATCGCCTCGACACGAGTCCGACAGTTTCAATTGATCAGCAACGCCCAAGTTGCGAACGGTCGGGTTGTCGGAAGCGACAAAATTTTACGGATGTTCGCAAGTGGTCAGGCTATTATCCATCACAGGTTTATGAGATTGAGAGCACATGGCGGGGTGACTGCGACGAAGAAGCTTAGTCACCATTGGTCTTTCTTGAGCTTATCTCTGTTGCTTCTTACGCTGCATGTGGTGGCACAGACGCCGCTTTCGGCAGCGCCCGGCGGGACGATCCACGGAATTGTGAAATCCGGCAACATGCCGATTCCCGGTGCGGCCGTTTTGATCTCCCCGGCTTCTTCCTCGGAGCAGAAGGCAATCTCAACTTGGACCGATGTCGACGGGACCTTCTCGGCGTCGGTCGCCTCCTACGGCACCTACACGGTGCGGGTGCAGATGGCCGCATTCGCCGACAAGACCCAGCAAATTGTGATTGACGCTTCACACCAGAATGTCACCGCGAATTTCGAGTTGATTCTTCTGTCGCGAAGTCATGAGGCAAGTCCACAGCCTCGCAGGCCGGCAGGCCAGGCAGGTGCGCAACGTGGATTCCAGGCCTTGTCTGCGCTTCAAAGCATGACTGGCCAGGATGCGGGCGCGAATTCTATGGCAGACGTTGTGCCTTCCGGGATGCCGGTTCCGGGCATTGACCCGAATAGCGCCACCGAGTCCATCGCGGTTTCGGGGAATTCGAACAATCCGCTGAACGCCATGAGTGGGGACGAGCTTCAGCAACGCATCAACGATGCGCGCCAGCAGGGCGGCGGATTTGGAGGTCCAGGCGGGTTCGGCGGACCGGGGGGCGGAGGATTTGGCGGTGGTGGAGGGGGACGCGCGATGGCGATTATTGGACGCCACGGCTTCGACATCAATCATCCGCACGGGTCGATTTACTACGGCATTGGAGATTCGGGGCTCAACGCAGCGCCCTACGCGCTCTTGGGCGAACCGCCAACCAATCCCGCGTACGTACAAAATAGTTTTGGCGGCTCCATCGGCGGGCCACTTAATATTCCGAAGATTTATCACGGAGGCGCGAAGACCTTTTTCTTCGTCAACTACAACGGAAAGCGCGGAGAGAATCCGTTTGACCAGTTTTCTACTGTGCCGACACTTTTGGAGCGGCAAGGGAACTTCTCGCAAAGCAAGTACATTTCCGGACCGAACCCGGGGAACTCGGTGGAAATTTACAATCCGGCGACCAATGCTCCCTTTCCTTGCAATCCCACCTGTAATACCCTCCCCAACATCAGTCCGACCGCGTTGGGATTGCTGGACTACATTCCTTTGCCCAATCTGCCGGGGAATTATCAGAACTTCCATTTTGTAACGTCGGCGGTCAACGACAGCGACGATCTCAACGTCCGCGTCAACCACACCATTGGCGCTGCTCCGGCGTTCGGAAGGCGAGGCGGACGCGGGGGGCCGCGCAACAATGTGACGGCGGCTTCCACTATCACAGCGCGAGTTCGAGCATCACCAATCCATTTCCCAGCGTGGGGGGCAGCACCAGTGTTCGCAGTTTCGACGTACCGGTTGGGTATATCCGGTCGTTTGGCAAGCTGACCAATAGCCTTCGCTTTGATTTCAATCGCAGTCGCACGCGTACGCAGAATCTATACGCGTTTAACAATGATGTTGACAGCGCGGTGGGCGTTTCTGGAGTTTCGACGAACCCCTTCGACTGGGGATTGCCTACTTTATCTTTTACCGACTTCGCCAACCTGCAGGATACGAATCCGCAGCTGTTACGCAATCAGACCTATACCTTTTCTGACTACGTCGTTTGGACTCACGGGAAACATAGCTGGCGCTGGGGTGGGGACTTCCGGCGAATCGAGGTGAATACTGAGACCAGCAGCAACGCGCGCGGGACGTTCATCTTCACGGGGTATAACACTTCCCAACTGACCGCGGGCGCTCCCGGCCAAGCGGCTCAGCAGGTGCCCGGCACCGGCTATGATTTTGCCGATTTCTTGCTCGGCTACCCGCAACAAACATCGGTGCAGTTCGGGCAGGACAATTATCATTTCCACGGAAATTATTGGGATCTGTATCTGCAGGACGAGTGGAAGATTCGCGGCAATCTTACACTGAACCTGGGCGTGCGTTACGAGTACGTATCACCGCTTACGGAAGAGAACAATCTGATCGCGAACCTGGACCTTTCCCCATCAGTGCTGAATCCCGGGCTCAGCGCGGCGCCTGCGGTCGCGGAAGTTTTACCGGGGCAAATGGGGCCCTATAGCGGCGCGTTGCCCGCCAGCTTAGTCCGTCCGGACCGCAATAACTTTGCCCCGCGCATCGGCTTTGCCTGGAAACCGTTTTCAAAGACGGTGGTTCGCGGCGGGTACGGCATTAACTACAATACCGGCGCTTATCAGGGAATTGCGCAGCAGTTGGCATTTCAGCCGCCATTCTCAACCGCGGCGACGAACATCCAGCCTCTCGTAACAACTTCGCCGACGGCAGGATATCTTTCCCTGGCAACTGGATTTCCGCCGCCCACCTCCAATGGCATCAGTAATACGTACGCGGTGAATCCCGACTACCGCTTGGGCTACGTGCAAATTCGCAATCTGGATATCCAGCAACAGATTCGCCCAACGTTGTTGCTGAATATCGATTACACAGGCACCAAGGGAACGGACCTGGACATTCTCGAAGCACCCAACCGCACGGTGACAGAATCGAGCGGAAATCAACTCATTCAGATTCGGATTCCCAACGTACAGGCGTTTACGTACGAAAACTCGGTCGCTGATTCCGAAGCTAACGCCGCGTCGGTGCGATTGCGCAAACGGCTGGCTGGCGGTTTCTCCATCGGAGGAATTTATACGTTTTCCAAGTCAATCGATGATGCGTCTTCGATCGGCGCAGGCGCTACCACCGGGTCGGGAAGCGCCGGGCTCGGAGCCGGGGGGACCGGAGCAGCCGGCGGTCCAAGTGCCTCGGCTGGAAGTGGCGCGAACAGCGTGGCCCAGAATCCTTTCAATCTTTCCGCCGAGCGCGGGCTTTCCAGCTTTAACCAGACCCATCGATTTACCGCCGACTATTTGTTGGAATTGCCCTTTGGGCATGACAAGCGCTGGCTGACCGGGAATACGCCGGCCCGCGCCATCTTTGGCGACTGGCAATGGAGCGGAGACTGGACCATCGCTTCGGGCCTTCCATTCACCCCGCGTTATATTGGCGACGTGGGCGAGATCAACGGGGGCACGAATGGCACGCTGCGGCCTAACGTCGTTCCCGGACAGTCGATTCAACTTTCGAATCCGTCGATCACAGAGTGGTTCAATACCGAGGCGTTTGCGAAGCCGCTGCCTCAGGCCAGTCCGTATGGCGATGCTCGTCGCAACAGCATTATCGGACCGGGCAGCAAAGTGTTCGATATGGCCTTCACGAAGATGATTCCGCTGAACGAATCGCGCGTGCTTGAGTTGCGAGCACAGACTACCAACATCTTCAACATTCCCAATTACAGTTCGGTCGACACCTCGGTGACGTCGCCGACCTTCGGCCATGTCGTTGGAGTGGGTGCGATGCGGCGCATTACTATAACTGCGCGCTTTCGCTTTTAGGAGAATACGGATGTCCCTTGATCTGCGCCGATGGGCTGAAAAGCTCCTGTCGCTTCTGATGGGAGTCGCACTCTTGTGTTCATCTCTGGCATCGCAACAGGCTGGGGACTATACCTTTCGGACGCAGAGTGAACTCGTGCTGGTCAATGTGACGGTGAGGGACAAGAGTGGGAACTTCCTCCGCGGCCTTAAGCCGGGAGACTTCACTATCCTGGAAGACAATAAGCCGCAAAAAGTTGTTTCGTTCGATATCGAAAACATCGATGCCGTGGCAAACGTCGATGTGGCTCAGACCAAGCCCCTTAGCGGAGTAGCGTCGGAGCAGGGAAGTGCGGCGCCCGTTGCAGCAGCATCCGATTCTGCGAATCTATTTAAAGACCGGCGTCTGATTGTGCTGCTCTTCGATCTTACCGGCATGGAGCCGGATGAAATCGACCGCGCCATCACCTCCGCTGAGCATTACGTAGATTCGCAGATGGCGCCGGCGGATCTGGTGTCGATTGTCTCTCTTGGAAGTTCATTGCTGGTTAATCAGGATTTCACCTCTGACCATCAATTGCTGAAAAAGCAACTAGACGCATTCGGCGAGGGCAGCGGGCAAGGATTCGAGGAAGGCACTACCGGTTCAACGGAAGGTACGCCCGACACCGGCCAGCCCTTTGCCGCCGACGATACGGAGTACAACATCTTCAACACGGACCGGCGGCTTGAGGCCATTCGCTCGGTGGCAGAGAAGTTGTCTCATCTGCAACAGAAAAAGTCGCTGATCTATTTCTCGAGCGGCATGGATCGCACCGGCATAGAAAACCAATCGGAGTTGAGGGCGGCCGTGAACGCCGCGGTGCGATCGAATATGGCCATCTACACCATGGATATGCGCGGCCTGCAGGCGCTCGTCGCCGGCGGAGAAGCGCAAAACGCCAGCCTCCGCGGTACATCTGCGTACTCCGGACAGTCCATGATCAATGCTTTGAATTCGAACTTCACCACGCAAGAAACTCTAGTGACGCTGGCGAGCGATACTGGAGGACGCGCATTCCTCGACTCGAACGATTTCAGTCAGGTCTTTAAAGGAGTGCAGCAGGACACCTCCACGTATTACTTGCTGGGTTATCACAGCACCAATCCGGCTAGGGACGGGCGATACCGCCGCATTTCCGTAAAGGTCAATGTGCCCGGAGCGAAGATTGACTATCGCAAAGGTTATTATGCGCCTGCGGACTACCGGCACTCGACCAAGGAAGACAAAGAGGTTCAACTCGAGGAGCAGCTTGCTTCAGAGTTGCCGGCCACTGATTTGCCGCTTTATTTAAGCGCCGCATATTTTCGGTTGGAGACTAACAAGTATTTCGTCCCAATTTCCCTGGTTGTGCCGGGCTCGGAGATTCCCTTCACCCGCTCCAGCGATCGAGACAAGGCCACGCTCGATGTGATTGGCGTGGTGCTCGACAACGACCATCATCCGGTGACGAGAGTGCGAGACACGGTCAAGCTGGCAGTCGATACTTCGTCGAACGTGCGGAAGAAAAATGTCCAGTACGACACCGGAGTGAGCTTACCTCCTGGGAGATATCATTTGAAGTTCGTAGTGCGGGAGAATCAAACTGGCCGGCTAGGATCGTTCGAAACCGATCTCGAAGTTCCAGATCTCAAAACGCAGCCGCTCAAGATGAGTTCGGTTGTTCTTGCCAGTCAATTGCAACCCGCAAAGAAGGGCGCGCCTCAAAACCCGCTGATTCGCGACGGCTCGGAAATCATTCCGAACGTGACCCACGTTTTCTCCGCCGACCAGCATTTGCGCTTGTATTACGAAGTGTACGATCCCGCCCGGGCGAGCGCAGCCGCATCGGGAGAAACTCCAAGCGCCAAACCGGGGATTCACCTGCTGACGAATGTGTCGTTCTTTCGCGGCAAGGCCAAGGTGTTTGAGAGTTCGCTTGTCGAGTTGACCGAATTGAATGCGCGAGACCGCAAGGCGGGCGTATTCCAGTTAGACCTCTCGCTCAGTCCACTGAAGCCCGGCTTCTACACGTGCCAGATCAATGTGATCGACGATGCTGCCGGGACATTTGGATTCCCGCGGCTTGCGCTTCTGGTCCGACCCGAAAAGCCGTCCATTAGTGTGCAGCAATAGTCAGGCGATACGAATTTATTCTGGTTTTTGCGCTGCATACAAGATGCGCAGCAAGCGTCTTTCGCTGGTCAGAGCATGCACACAGCGAAGAAATCGTTGCAGGCCGTCAAAGTTTGTCGCGCCTTCGAACGTAATCAGAGCCTCGCGCCTCGTTTCGCGAGCATCATACCAGCGCTTCGCGATCATCGATGCGCTAGCGGTTGTATCGTCAGCCTGCGTCAGATGAAATCCGGCTTGCTCGGTCAATTGTTCGTTTAGCCCGGCGGGAAGAAAAACGTAGTTCCCGATTGAACTGCGGATCGCGATCTCTGCATTCGAGATCACGCCGTTAATCACGAGAGCATCACTGAACACCAATCGCCCACCCGGCCTGAGCACTCGGAAAAGTTCACCCAGGATATGCACTCTGTTCGGTATATGGCAGAGGACGTCATTGGAGAAGGCGGCGTCAAAATGGCCATCACCGTAGGGCAACCGCTTTGAGGCGTCACATTGCTCAAAGCGGCATTGGGATGACATCAGGGCCGCTTCTGCGAGACGGCTTGCCGTTCGTACGCCCGACTCATTAATGTCGACCCCCAATACCCGGCAACCGCACTTCTTGGCGAGTTGCAGCGCATAGCGCCCGGAGCCGCAGCCGAGTTCGAATACGGATGAATGCGGCACGAGATCGAGAATCTGCGGAATCTGGTTCGACTCTCCGGTGGTCACCCAACTGGTCTGGCCCAGATCCTCTCCGTAAGTCTCGATGCGGATTTGCCGATAGAGTCCCGCCTCGTAGTTTCCATAAGCGCCGTCATAGAGATCCACCTTATCAGCCACGCGATGAACCTACCGGAGTTGATGTCTGATCCGGAGGGATCCAACACCGCAGTGGATCCCCTTCCCCGATTTCCGACGAGAGTATCGAGATCGTTATCGCATGAGTCAATGCGCGTTGTTGGCCAGAAGCGTTTTCGCACTGCGCAATTCCGGTCGGTCCGAATGCTTTCCGTCATCGCAGTTTTTGAGCAGTTGTGCGTAGTAAGAGTTCGCTTTGGCCGGCTGGTGAGCCAGTTCGGCGGCGTGCGCCGCTCCGGCGAGGCCATTGAAGCGGTTGGGATCGATTTGCATCGACTTCTCATATTCCGCCAGGGCCTTGTCGGGCTGGTTGAGTTCGAGCAGCATATCGGCCAGCATCTCGCGCGCGGGGATGTCGACTTCGGCTTTACCCAGCTTGTCTTGAATATCAGCGACCTGGCGCATCTGCCGCAGCGCGTCGTCGTTATTCTTTTCAGCAAAGGCCAACCAGGCGTGCACTTCGCCGTGCGATGAATTCGGTCCATCGAGCACATAGGCATTCTTTGACTTGCGCGTGGCCTCTTCCGCGTCGTCGAATTGTTGGGCGTTGCGGCGCGTCGCTTCCAGATCGCCCATTCGTGCGGAGGCGATCGTCCGCGCCCAATACGTGATCATCTGCAAATCCGGGGACGCATTCGCGGCAGGCTTGAGCGCCGAGGCATCCGTCCAGTGCCGCATCTCGAGATCATAGAGCGCAGGAAAATGCGCCTCGGCAAAGCCGAAGTACTCGAGCATTCCGTTATCGTCGCCGTTCGCGGGCACGGCCGAGATAATTTCTTTCGAGTGTGCCAGCACCTGCCTGGCAGCTTCATCCTGGCCGGTTTGCAGATACGCATAAATAAGGAAGTGCATGGCATGCAATTCGTGCCCTTGCATATACATCTGCGTGGACTGTTGGGTCAGCGCCACCGATTTCAAATTGGCCTGAATATCTTCCTGCCAGAGCCCGAGTCGGGCGAAAATGTGCGAGGGCATATGGACCGCGTGGGCTGACGAAGGGGCGATTGCCGCATAGCGGCGAGCGGCATCGAGTCCCATGGATGCCATCTGCGGTGAATCGCAGGAATGAATAATATAGTGCGCCAGTCCCGGATGATCGGGCTGTTTCTGGAAAAGCGGAGTCAGTACCGCGACCGCCTTCTTCTTGTAAGCAAGGGACTCATCGCCCGGAGGTGCAGCCGCCAGGAGAGACAAGGCATAGAACGCGCCCGCTTCTAAATCGTTGGGATATTGCTGGTAAAGCCTGCCCATCGCGTCGGAGTACGCGCCGGCTCGTTTCAGGTAATCAACATCCGGATCACCGTAGAAAGCTGCCAGGGCGGAAATGTAGCCTCGCTCCCGCTCAGTGGGGGCGCCGATCTTTTGCGCTTTCTCAACTTCCTCGTGTCCCCGCTTCAGCGCTGCAGGCCCCGGACGTTCCCAGATCTGGTGGAACAAGCTCATCGCAATGCCCCAGTGAGCCATGGCGCATGCCGGATCCTTCTGAGAGAGTTCGACGAACTGTTGCTCCGCCTCCTCGTATCCGAATGAGTGGAGCAGAGCGACTCCGCGTTCGAACGATTTCTGCGATCCGGGTGCGCAGGAGATCGAAAAAGAGACCGTCCCGAGCCGTTCGGAGGCATCGTGATGGTGAGAGTGCATGTCGTCATCGAGAGCGGACGCGAGCACAGTCGACACGACACAGAAGCAGACGACGGAATACGCCAGCGATTTAGCTGAGAACATCGGTTACCCCTCCCACATGCGGATTATCACTTTACTGAACTTTTGCCGATTTCACCACCCCCAGCCAAGCTGATCTTCGACTCGCCCGGATTGCGCATCATTCGGTATATTCTGTTGAACATGCGCAATCTATTTTTCACGTTCCTCGCGTTCTGGGCTGTTAGCGCCGTCCCCGTCCTGCTTTGTGCACAACAGCCGGCGTCTCAAAGCAAAGGCCGACAAGCGGCCGCGGCAAAACCTGAAGACACTGAGGTGTGGGAACCGGTGCCCCCGATCGTGACGCCGGGCGTCAACAATGCTGCGCCTCCCTCGGACGCGATTGTCCTGTTCGATGGCAAGAGTCTTGACGCGTGGGTTTCCGCCCAGGACCAGTCGCCGGCGAAATGGATCGTTGCCGATGGCGTACTCACGGTGAACAAGGCCGCCGGCAATATTGAGACGAAGCGGACTTTTCGGAATTACCAGCTTCATCTCGAGTGGAGAATTCCCCAGGGCATTACCGGCAGCGGCCAGTTGCGGGGTAACAGTGGTTTGTTTCTCGCTTCCACAGGTCCCGAAGATGCCGGATATGAGCTGCAGATCCTCGATTCGTACAACAATAAGACCTACGTCAATGGACAGGCTGGCAGCATCTACAAGCAGGGAATTCCGCTGGTGAATCCGAGTCGCAAGCCCGGGGAGTGGCAAAGTTACGATGTGGTGTGGACCGCGCCCGTGTTCAGCGCCGCCGGCACGCTGAAAAGTCCCGCTTATGTCACCGTATTCTTCAATGGCGTGCTGGTGCAGAATCATTTTGAGTTGAAGGGAGAGACGCGCTATATCGGCCAGCCTTTCTACAAGAAGTACGATGCCGCGCCCATCAAACTGCAGGCGCACGGTGATCCGAGCCAGCCCATCAGCTTCCGGAATATCTGGGTTCGAGAGCTCAATTGACGCTGTGAATACGACGCACGGCCAGACACTGTATCGACAAATCCGGCGACGACGATTTCAGCGATGGCAGTCGTGTCGGACGGCGATGAGGGAAACTTGCTCCAGATCAGGATAATGTCCGTCTTTGTCGGGGATGCGGTCCGCAGGCGCAATCTGCTGGACAACTGTTCGCGCAGGCAACCCGCCACCAAAATATTTTCCATACACTTCATCAAATCCTTGCATGTCGGCCAAGTCATCGAGGTAAACATTCGTGAACACCACCTGGCAGAAATCCATATCGGCTTCCTCAAGATTATCCAGAAGGTTGCGCATGGTCTGCCGGAGTTGCACGGCTGTCGTGGAACTATAGACTCCGCCGTTCGGTCCAGGGATGAAGCCGCTCTTGGCGGAGCAATACAACGTGTCGCCCGCAAAGACACAGGGACTCGCCGTAGGGCTGGGCGGCATATTCTTGGGACGAACGGCGCGACGTTTCTCCAGGTCGCGGACGGCTACGCCGGTGAACTCAATCTGAGCGCCGCCGGGCAGGCTCAAGACCTCGATCGTTGCCCGCGCCGGGGTATTGCCGAACTCGAATCGGCGCGCATAACGTTCGTTCATGATCCGCATCGGGAGTTGCGCGGTCAGGTACGGATTGACGAAAACCATGTGCCTGAGATCTAGTCCAGCCGCCTCGACGACTGCTTTCATTCGATCGAGCGCGAAGTCGACCTGGGACGCCGGATCGTCCAGAACCTTGTCGCCAGAAGCTCCCGTGCTGGGCATGGCAGAAACAAACAGGCGATCGTGAGTGAGAATGCCCGGCGAAAAAGGCTCGTCCGACTTGTAGTTCGAGGGATAGATGGCACGCCTCTCCGAGAGATTGCGCACTGCGACGGCATTGATCTCAATTGGGGGATCAGGCAGCGCCGCAACGCCAAGGACTGCGCGCGCCGGAGGAATCTTCCCGAAGAACTCGGCATAGACGCGGTTCATCTCTGCATATTGGCTGATGTGGGTAAGGTAGACCGTGGTGTAGACGACGTGATCCATCGTCAGGCCCGCGGTCTCGATCGCAGATTTCAAGTTCGTGAGGGCCTGCCGAGCCTGGGCCGCGAAAGTTGACGGCAAGGCGCCATCCACGGTGCGAGGCCCCTGACCAGAAACATAGATGTAGTCTCCCGCATCTACATTAGTTGAGCCGGCACCATGGAGCGACGCAACATCCCGCGCCGGAACGGTCGGGCCGGTCTGAGCTTGCGCACCAACGGCAGACCACAGCAACAATCCAACCAGGAATGATTTCATTCGAGCCTTCCCTCGGTTATTGAGACCGGCGCTGCAGTCTACTCGGATTCTTATGCGGCCCGAGCTTTTTTCTGTGCGGCTCCCAAAACAATGCGCAATCTTTGTCCCACAATTACTTCTTCTCCGGGCTGGATGGTCATGGAAACAAGTTCGATGTGATTAGCTTGCGGCCGCTCTTTTCTGGTGGGATTGGGTTTGCCCTCGCGAACCGCTTTGACCAGGCTGGGATTATCCGCACCGAGCACTTCGATCACCGGGTCGCCCTCACGGAGGGCCTGTACGCAGTCCGCAATGGTAAATTGCCAAGCCTGCTGATCCCAGGAGACTCTCAGCGTGGGATAGCGATTCCCATCATCCGGGATGTAGATGCTTGTATTGACTCCCGGCACTGTCTCCACCAGCTTCCGGATACTGTCCACACGATCGTTCCACTCGCGGTACAACTTCTTATCGTCGAGCTTCAGCCACGTTTCAAGGGCGGTCAGGCAGCCAATCATTTCTTCTTTTCCGACTTTCATGGGACGGCACACCGCCCCCTCGCGCGGGCTATTGTTCATGATGGCTGCCTCGATCAGGTCTTTTCTGCCCAGGAGCACGCCGCTGCATTGGGGCCCGCTCAGGCCCTTGCCGCCGGAAAAGGTGTAGAGGTCAATTCCCATGCGGGCGTACAGCTTGGCATTGTCAGCTGGAGGAATCCCCGCCGCATCGTCGAGCAGCAGCGGCACCTTATGCTCTTTCGCGATCGCGAGCTCCTTTTGCAGTTCGTCGCCCAGGTGCGTTGTGTAAATCATGACCGTTTTTTGGTTGATGGCGTTGGCCAGTTCTTCTGGCGAGTACGCGAGCACGAGTTTCGCGCCAGTCAGCCGGATCGCGCTATCAAACGCGCTTCTGCCTCCAGACATGATGACTTCATCTTTAAGGCCGGTGGTATCGGGAAGTTGCCAAATGTAATTGTCATCCGTGCCTGCCATGCATCCCGCGGTTGCGACCGCCATGGCGCCGGCAGCGCCGGAGGTGATCATTCCGGACTCGGCGCCGGTGAGTTCGGCTAAGCGCCGTCCGATCGCATGCTCCAAATCGATAACATTTACGAAATACTGCGACGCTTCAATCTGGGCTTCGCGAACTTCAGGAAACTCCAGAGAGCCACTCAGGTAGGTCCACGTGCCTCGGCAATTGATGACAGTCTTTACCCCAAGACGGCTGTAGACATTTTGTCGAGGATCTTTGCCTACGGCGCTGGCAGCCTTTGCGTAAAGGTCAGAGACGGCGATCTGGCTCAGCAAGGGAGCCGCTGCCGCCCATTTCATGAATGACCGCCGGCTGGAATTCAGGGAATACATTTTCGATACCTCCAGGGTTTAGACGACCAGGATTGGACGACCTACTCTTCATCCTCATGCAACGGGACGCGTGCTCGCACGGCCAGAACATATGCTTTCGCGCCCGGTTTGTTTTGGCTGTAGAAGCCGACCGTGCAGTTAGGCCGAAAATAGTAGGCGTCTCCCGCTTTGGCAGGATGGCGGCCTTCGACGCCGTCTGTTCCGCCGCCCGCGACTATTTCGCCCGGGCCCTCTATCACAAGATAGATTTCTTCTGCTGCCGGGTGGTGATGAGGCCAGTTCGTGCCTCCGGGAGCAAAATCCATCCAGAAGAAACTATCCATCACGTAGGCTTCATCAATCAAATCGCGCTTTCCTGAGCTCAGGCCAACCAGAAGTTTGTACAAAACGGAATTCGGGTGCCCGCTGACAGTCTCCTCTTTAGCATCCGCGAGGTTGGCGATCTTCGGATGCGGCAACGGGGCTCTGATTGAAATCGCTGACGGAATCTTGAACCCCATCACAAGCACTCGCAGCGGCTGATCCGAGTTGTTTGAGATCGAATGTTTCGCACCCGGTGCCAAATACGTGAAGTCATGTTTCTGCAATGGCTGCCCCTGATCCTCATAATGTAGGATGCCTGTTCCTTCGATAACGAAATAGAGCTCCTCCTGGCGATCGTAGACTACGGTCCGGCAATTGCCGTGCGCATCCAGAGTGACTTCCCCGAAGCGAGCGACAGTTTGGAAAGATCGATTGTCTTTGCCGCCTTCTCCGAAAATCGCCCGGTAGTGGCAGGTTGCAGAGCTAAGATCGGCCTTCGTCTCCGCTAGATCTGGAACGTAGCGATGCAACCATGTGGGATCGGTTGGATGCTCTTGCGCTCGGAGCCCGTGTGCCACTAGCAGGAGGAACAGCAGCAGTTTTTTCACCTTCTGTGCTCCCGATTTGGCGATGGCTTTCGTTCTCCGCCAGCCTGCCGAATTCTGAGCCGTTGCGGTCGGAGTTCAATCCTCAGCATGGGGCTCCTTGTCTTTATCCTTTCCCGATGGCGATGAGGGAACGTCCGAAGCGCCTGCCTCGCGCACGATGTAACTGATGAGATCGTTAAGCTCGGTGGCGTTCAGTCGCTGCCCGTTGTTGGCAGGCATGGGCTCTCCAAATTTCCGCTGGACAGATACCAGGTCGGATTTCATCAGCAGGTAGAAGCGGCCATCTCCATCCTGCAGTTGCAGAGACGCGTTGTCTTCGTTTCGGATCATGCCGGAGAATTTTCGACCATCCCGCGCAACCGCGGTCGCTGCTTCGGGCCGGCCGCTGGTCGGCCTGAGAATCGCTTCACGAATCTCGCCGACCTCATGGTCCCGTGCAAACCCTGAGAGATCTTCGGCGATGGACTGTCCTTGGCTGTGACAAGCGGAGCAGCCAGCCTTTCCGAAGAAAACTTCACGACCGCGGACTGGGTCCCCTGCGGTCGAGTTCGCGGCGGACTTGCCTTGCAAGAAGCGCAAATAGGCCACGAGCGCTTGACCATCTTGTTTGCCCACGTCGGAGAAAGCTGGCATGCCCGCTTGTGGAATTCCATCATGAATTACGCTGAGCAGCGCTTCATCCGAGAGCGTTCTCACCGCGGTCTGACGGATAATGTCCGGCGCATGCTCACCTCCGAGTCCATCG
Organism: uncultured Acidobacteriota bacterium; assembly: GCA_963719865.1. Taxonomy (GTDB): domain Bacteria; phylum Acidobacteriota; class Terriglobia; order Terriglobales; family Acidobacteriaceae; genus Sulfotelmatobacter. The sequence goes on from CAVRDS010000055.1 coordinate 63,607, forward strand.
AGTCCATGGCAGGTCGCGCATCTCAGCTCGAAAGCGCTTTTTCCCTCGAGTGCCGGCTGCGGACTGGGAGTGGAGTCTTCGCCGTTCGAGTTCTGACACAGGGCAGTGCCGACTGCACTGAAAAAGATCAGCGCCAATCCAATCTTTGTAACGAAGGCCTTTGTAACGATTCCCCAGGTCACGTCGCGCTTTCTCATAACCGCGCACTTGATATATCACAGAATGTGCTTGACGCAAATCAAATTATTGCGTTTCATTGGCTTTCATTTCGTTTTAGAAGTTCGGCGCGATGGACAGGCAAAGCTGCGGCTGATTGAATGCCATGTCCGATTACAGAATCCTATCGGCCACGCGGAGGTATCATGGCATGGCGGTTCCAAGGTGAGGGCATGATGCGGTATTTCACAGTGGCGTTACTTTGCTGGTTCTTGAACCTGAGCGTCGCTTCTGCGCAAAACACCGGCGTGCCCAATCGTCCCGATTCGTCTTGTCGCATCGAAGCCACGAATTACAAGGGTTGGAGCGCGCAACAACTTTCCAACCGCTGGGTAAAGCTGGAGGTCGTCCCGCAAAATGGCGGACGGCTCATGCAGGTGATTTTCGCGGGGCATTCTTTCCTCTTCGTGAATCCGGAGTACGAAGGAAAATACCTGCCGCCAGACTCATCCCGATGGTTCAACTATGGAGGCGATAAGCTCTGGCTCTTGCCCGAAGGAAACGACGATGAACAGCACTGGGTGGGCAATTCCGATTTGATCGATGACGCGCCCTACACCTTTCGAAAAGTTTCGGAAGGCCGGGAATGCGAGATCGAACTGACTGGCCCCGTCGATCCGCAGACCGGGATTCAGATCCGGCGCACAATTCACCTGGATGCCGCTTCGCCTCGAATCCGTTTTCACGCAACCATGCAGAACAAGACCGGGCATGTCATCGAGTGGTCGATGCAGTCCGTCTCGCAGTACGACACCGCAGATCCGGCCAATGCTTCGCGCAACAACCCCAATTTCTGGACCTTCACCCCGGCGAATCCTTCCAGCAGCTTTCTCAATCGCTACCACGTGAGGTTCGGCCCAGCAGAAAATCCAGCGGTTTCGGTGAGGGACGACGGTCTCTTCGCGCTGCACTATGTGCACAGGGCCGCCGAACTCTGGCTAGACTCGACGCCAGGCTGGCTCGCGGTGGTGGATGGGGACAGCCGGTATGCCATGGTTGAGCGCTTCCGCTACGAAAAGAACGAGGCCTATCCCGGAAAGGCATCCGTCATTTTTTGGACGAACGGTCCGGAGATGAGGTTGAGTCCCGAGGGAGAACCTTCAATGCCTTCCGGAGGCGACGGTTCTCCTCGTTATCTCGAGGCCGAGGTCAACAGCCCCCTTGTTCAGTTGCGACCGGGAGAGACGCGCGATCTCGACACGGAGTGGTTTCCGACTCGCGCTCGCGGGAGCGAATTCCACGGTGTGGAAGATGCCGGCATCGTGGTCCATCCTCTTCAAGCGATCCGTTTGGAGACTGGCGGCATTCGGCTGTCCGGCTCCTTTGGAGTGTTTTTCGCAGGACGTTTAGTCGCGCACCTCTACAACGAACACGGCGCCAGCCTGGGAACCATGCCCCTGACACAAGTCGATCCAGCGGAACTGGTGGTGCTGGAGACGGATTTGACGCCTTCCGCAAGGCCTTCGCGGATCTCGCTTCATCTGGAAGACGCGAATGGACTGGATCGCGGTTCTCTTCAGGAAGTCCCAGTTAGCGCGCTCGAAACCCACTGACATGAAATCATTCCGCAGAGAGTTTACCGTCCTCGCATTGACAGTTTTTCTGCCCTGGGCTCCCGCCACGGGACAAGCCGCGGCGCAACAGGGGCAAGCTCCCGTTGTGGCCGATGTGAACGTGAGCGCGGACGATCTGCTTACCCAGCCTCCCGGCGCCAACTGGACTTCCTATAACGGCGACTACACCGGGCGGCGCTACAGCAGCTTGCATGAAATCACTCCCAAGAATGTCACGCAGCTTCGGGCGGCGTGGATCTTCCATCCTTCCCATTCCGACAGACTTGAAGTGACACCTGTGGTGATCAAGGGCGTAATGTATGTGACCTCGGCCAACGATGCGTATGCGCTCGACGCGCGGACCGGCCGGGTCCTCTGGCATCACGAACGGCCGGTGAGCGCAGGTTTGCTCGATGACGCTGCGGCTCATCACAACCGCGGAGTCGGAGTCTGGAAGAACTTCGTCTATATGGAAACCGACGACGCTCATTTGCTTTGTCTCGACGCGCGCTCTGGACGCCTGCTTTGGGATGTAATGTACGCCGACAAGGCAAAACAGTATGGCGCGACCAGCGCTCCGCTGATTGTGAAAGACGAAGTGATCGTCGGGACCTCCGGTGGCGACTCCGGCGTCCGCGGTTTTCTGGCCGCTTACGATGCAGTGACCGGCAAGCTGAAATGGCGTTTCTGGACCATTCCCGGGCCGGGAGAATTCGGCTCTTCCAGTTGGCCGGGTGATTCCTATCTTCATGGCGGGGGCACGACGTGGATGCCCGGTACCTACGACCCGAAACTCGATACTCTGTACTGGACAACCAGCAATGCGGCGCCCGATTTCGTGGGGGATTCCCGCCCTGGAGACGACCTCTACACAGCTTGCGTTCTGGCGTTGAACGCCACTACCGGAGCGCTGAAGTGGTACTTCCAGTTCACGCCTCACGACCTGTACGACTACGATGCCAACGAAACCCCCGTACTATTGAGCGCCAAGGTGAACGGCCGAACCCGTGATTTGCTGGTGCAAGCCAACCGTAACGGGTTTCTTTACGTTCTCGACCGGACCGACGGAAAGTTCCTCAAGGCGACGCCATTTGTTGAGAAGCTGAACTGGGCGAAGGGAATTGACGCCTCCGGTCGCCCCGTATTATCGGGACGAGTGCCGAGCGAGCCGGGCACTGTCATTTGTCCGAGCATCGAAGGAGCCACGAATTGGTTTTCTCCTTCTTACGATCCTGACACAGGATTCTTCTATGTCATGGCGCTGGAGAGTTGCAATGTTTTTCTTGCTCACTCGCAACCATTCACGCAAGGCGAAACCTACTACGGGACGGGCACCAAGCAGGTCGTCAACGACAACGCTCAAAAGATTCTGCTGGCATACTCTGTTCCCGAAGGAAAGATTGTTTGGCGCTATCCTCAAGTCGGCCGGGGAAACTCCTGGGGCGGAACGATCACAACGGCGGGCGACTTAGTTTTCTTCGCGAACGATAGCGGATCATTCGAAGCAGTCGAAGCGCGAACCGGACGCGCCCTCTGGCAATTCAATACAGGCCAGAGTTTCCACGCTTCGCCGATGAGCTACGCGGTCGATGGGGTGCAGTACGTGGCGATCGCCGCGGGAAGCGACGTTATCAGCTTCTCGCTTCCTCACTAATGCCATGACCAGAGGAAACCGCTTTCACGGAATGAAACTCGGATTCTGTCTCGGATCTCGCTGGCCGCACTCTTTTGTATAATTTGCCGATTCGATAAAGTAAGATCCTGCGCTGGCTGCGGAGCCTTCTTCGTGCTGCTCAAAGTTTTCAAAGATCGAACTGGGTTGGGGCAAGCGGCCGCCGAACAGGCGTCGGCTGCGATTTGCCGCGCCATTGCAGAGCATGGGCATGCGCGGATCATCGCGGCGACGGCTGCATCGCAACTCGAATTTCTGCAGGCTTTGACCAAGGCCCCGGGGATCGACTGGCCCCGGGTGGAAGTTTTCCATCTCGACGAATACATCGGCTTGCCCATTACCCATCCGGGAAGTTTCCGCAAAATGCTGCTGGAACAACTGGTGCGGAAAACTGGAGTTGTCCATTACCATCTGCTCGACGGGGATGCCGCTGACCCATTGGAAGTCGTGCGCCAAGCAGGCGCCCATCTGGCATCGGCCCCCATAGATATTACGTTTCTTGGGATTGGCGAGAACGGGCACATCGCGTTCAATGATCCCCCCGCCGATTTCCAGACCGAGGAACCGTACATTCTTGTGAACCTGGATGAAGCCTGCCGCCAGCAGCAGGTAGGGGAAGCATGGTTCGCCGATATTGCCCAAGTGCCGAAGCGCGCAATCTCAATGTCGGCATGTCAGATTCTCAAAGCCAACGAGATACTGGCGGTGGTACCCGGCGCTCAGAAGGCCCAGGCTGTGAAGGCTTGTGTTGAGGGATCGATCAGCCCGATGTTGCCGGCATCGATTCTGCGCACACATTCTAACGTCACCGTCTATCTCGATCAGGAATCGGCTTCGCTCCTGAGCTCGGCGCTGCAGAAAACGCTGAATGATGAGTCCGAGGTCGTGGTTGGCGCTTAGCGCGGTGAACCGTGCACTTCAATATGGCACGAAGCCCTGCGTCTTCATCTCCAGCCTGTACACCGATGTCGTTGCCGTGATGTAGAGCGTGCGATAGTCCTTGTCGCCCCAGTTCAAGTTCGCGGGTTGCTCCGGCATGACGATTGTTCCAAGATGATTGCCTTTAGCATCCCAAACCCATATGCCTTTGGGCCCGGTAACAAAAATGTTTCCGTTCTTGTCCACTTTCATTCCATCGGGTACACCATCGTTTTTTCCGCCTGGCTCTTCGGCGAAGACACGGCCGTTGCTCACGGTTCCGTCGGCGGCGACGTCATACACGCGGATGTTTCTCTGTTCACTGTCGTCGACATAGAAGTGCTTGCCATCCGGAGAAAAGGCGAGGCCGTTCGGCTGAGTGAGATCTTTGGTGAGTAACTTCAGGTTGCCTTGGGCGTCGAGGCGATAGACACCCTGAAACGGGAGTTCTTGTTTTGCTCCGGGCACGAAATCCATGGTCGGATCAGTGAAATAAAGCGCTCCATCTGGACCGACGACCACATCATTGGGAGTATTCAGTTTCTTCCCCTCGTAATGATCTGCCAGGATCTTGTATTTTCCATCGGGAGTTACTTCGATGACGGCGCGCAGCACGCTGGCGCAGTCGATCAACCGATGCTGGCGATCGAAGGTGTTGCCGTCGGGATCGCCGAGCGCAATGACCTCCTCCTTTTTGCCGTTGGGGTAGAGGCGGAAGATTTTATTAATGGTCTCGTCACTCACATACAGGAATCCCGCCTCGTCCCACACTGGGCCTTCCGTAAAGCCGAAGCCCGTGGCCACGAGACTAAGTTTAGCGTTGCGATCGACCAGGTCCCAGAACTGGGGTGATTCGGCTTGCAGTTTGAACTCCCGTGGCGCGCCTGATGCGGCTGGCACACCAGACGCTCCAACCACAAGCGGCAATGAGATGGCGATGATAAGGCTACGCAGGACTTGCATGCTGTGGTTCATAAGAATGCCTCTTTCGTGAAATGAATGATTGAATTCAGCTTCGCTGACCATCAATCCGGAACGAAACGGCACGACTATTCGTCTTCATGGGCGTCCGGCACTACCTCGCCGCCTCTGGCGTGGGCCGCCCTCATCAGATAGCTGACAAGATCGTTCAGTTCGTTCGGACTGAGCGTGGAACCGTAGTCGGAGGGCATAAGGGCTTGCGAATTATATTTCAGGCTCTGGAGATCTGATTTAGCCACAGAATAGAACGTCCCGTCCAGCGTTTGTAGTTGGAGTGAGAAATTGTCTTCATTGCGAATTTTGCCGACAACTTTCTCGCCGCTGCGAGTGGTCGCGGTCACCAGTCGCGCTTGCAGGTTGGTGTCCGGATTGCGACTGACGATGGTGCTTCGAATCTGCTCCACCGTATGAGTGCTGGCGTATGAGGACAGATCGGAGGCGATAAAGCCGCCTTTGCCGGCCACCATGTGGCAGCCAGAGCAGCCCGCCTTGCCACGGAAAACTGTTTCTCCGTGGTCGGGATCGCCAGGCAGGTCGAGCGATTTCGTCCTCCCCTGAAGAACACGCAAGTACGCAACGATTGCCTCGATGTCAGACGGCTCGAGTGAATGGAAGGCCGGCATTCCCGTGCCAGGAACGCCATTCTCAATAATGTGTGAGATTTGTGCGTCAGAGAACCTCTGCACATGCTCCCTTTCCGCGATGTTGGGAGCACGCTCGCCGCCCCTTCCGTCCAGGCCGTGGCATCCGGCGCAGGTCGACGCGAACGTTTGCTTTCCCGGCGTGGAGGCGAGTTTCGCATTCTTCTGCGGCAGAGTTTGCCGCGGCGTTTGCGGCCATGCGGCAAGGCCGCCGGCGGCCCCGAGAGCCGCCAGCACCAGCACGAACTGAGATCGCAGACGGGAAAACATTCTGAAAAACTTACTTGGAACAGCAGCTTTAAGGCTAATTGCATGATGCCCGATTCAATGCCGTCCTGTTTCAATACTTTCACCCAATGAAAACCGGCCTTCGGTCGTGAAAGTCGACCCATTTGGCAGCCACATATGTTCTGTGGCGCGGGCAGAGAAGCCCCCGGTTACATGGGAGAGCTATTTCTGTTTCACGGCAATTGCTGAGATTTCAATTCGAGCGTTATTGACCAAAGCCGCTGCCTGGATCGTCGCGCGGGCCGGCTTGGGATCGGGCATAACGCCCTTGTAAATCTTATTCATGTCCGGAAACTCATGAATGTCGGCCAGAAAAACTGTGACGCTAACAACATCTTTCAGTTCGAAGCCGGCGGCTTTGAGCACCTTCTCGATATTGGCGAGCGCCGCAGTGGTTTCGGGACCAATTCCACCCGCTACCAACTTGTCCGACGCATCCGTACCCTGCTGACCCGCGACATACAGCGTGTTTCCGGCGACGATTCCGTCGCTGAAAGGCAGCCCTCTGGCCGAGGACAAATTCACTGCTTTTCGTTCCTGGGCAAGGCTGGACTGCGCCGCAGCACCCACGATTACTACAATGACGATGGCCGACATGAACAGCTGAGCAATTCCGATAAGTATCGTACTTTTCATTTTTGTTCTCCTTGTGCGACAAATGGATTGACCCTTTCGCATGGCAGAGAACCATGTTAGAGTCCGCGCACATATATACAGCCTGGAGGACATAATGAACAAGTTTCGTCGGTTCGCTAAATCTCACGCAATTGCATCCCTTCTATCCATCGGGGCTCTGTCTGCTATCTTCTGCGGCGCGGAACTGCTAAAAGCGCAGTCCGGAGCAACTGCACCGCAGTCCGACAGCGCTCTAATCGCCGATTTTCGTCGCGTGGAAGTAGCTTCGGTTTCGGATGCGCTGGAACAACTGACCGGTAAACGCATGTACATGAGCCACCGCATGCATCCCATCTTCACCACAAAGTTCGCCGGCTTTGCGCGGACGGTCCAACTGAAGAAGGATGAAGGCAACAGTGATCCCACGGCTTTGAACGGGATGCTGGACGCCATCGATCAGGGCTCCGCCGATTCCGTGTACGTGATGGTAGTCGAGGACGGCGAGGACATCGCAGGCATGGGCGGCCTCATGGGCACAGCCATGGCAGCGCGCGGGTACGCTGGCGCGGTGGTCGATGGTGGAGTGCGGGACGTGGCTTATTTGCGCAAGATCGAATTTCCCGTTTACGCGACCGGCATCGTGCCTTCCACTTCGGTGCATCACTATCGCTTCGCAGGATCCCAGATTCCGGTGGTCTGCGACGGCGTAACGGTGAACGCGGGTGATATCGTCGCGGCAGACAGCGATGGAGTAGTGGTTGTGCCGAAGGCCAGGGCTCAGGAAGTGCTCGCCCTGGCGCAACAAATGGATTTCAAGGAGCACTCAATGTATCCCGTGATCGAACAGATGAAATCGATCGTGGAGGCGGTCAAGAAGTTTGGCAGACTGTAGGAGAAGAAAAACCATTTGTGCAAAATCCATTTTCATTAGATAATTCGCACTTTCATTTTGCGAGTCGCGAATTGTTCGTACTCTTTGTTCCATGATCTATGGCTGATCATCCAAAACCACGCTACAACATTACGGCGCTGCAGCGCGGATTACGCCTGCTGCAGCTCTTCAGCGAATCACCCGGCGGACTTACTGCGAAACAAGTTGCGAGCCGCTCCCGGCTGCCGGTGAGCACGGTCCATCGTTTTCTGGTGAACCTGGAGAATGCGGGTTACTTGAACTGCAGCCGGGATGGCATATACCAACTGGGAATCGCCTGCTTTGCGATCGGCCAAGCGGCGCTGAGCCAGCTCGATCTTCGACGGGTGAGCCTTCCGTATCTTGAGGATTTAAATCGGCAAACCCGCGAAACCATTCATCTGACCCTGCGGCACGGGCTCCTGGCCGTTTATGTCGAGAAGCTTGATTCGCCGGAACAGTTGCGCATCTATTCACGCATCGGCGCCGCGGTTCCGTTGTACTGCACCGCGGTGGGCAAGGTCATGCTGGCTTACATGCCGGACCAGGAGCGGGAAAGGTTACTCCCCCAACTCGGACTGAAGCGTTTCACGCCCAACACGGTGGGAAATCTTCAGGAACTGGCAGCGGAACTGTACCGGGTGAAAAAAAACGGGTATGCCTGCGACCTGGAGGAGCACGAACTTCACATCCGCTGCATCGCGGCGCCCGTCTGGGACCATGAGGGTAAGGTGAATGCCAGCGTCAGCATTACCGCGCCGATGGTGCGCATGACAGTCACACGCCTTCGACAGCTTGCGCCGTTGATTCAGACGGCAGGACTGCAAATCTCACGGGCACTCGGGTATCCAACTGGCGGTTGCCACCCGCCTTTGCGAAAAACGGAGGGTAGAGAGGCAGGATTTGCGACACCTCTCTAATCATTACGGCGCGAGTACGTTCGGATTCCGAATTCTTCGCTGCGGCAGCTCGCGTAGCGTCCGGATGGTAGTGCTCACCATCATGGTTTTCGCATGCGTTGCAGTTCGGGCACGAAACGACACACCCGCCGTTACATCCATGGCAATCGATGTGCGTTCGGAGGATCTACTGAATCAACCACCCGCTGCGAATTGGATCTCCTACAACGGGGACTATTCGGGACGGCGCTACAGCGGTCTGTCCGGCATCAACCCGGGCAATCTCTCGGGCCTGCGTGCGGAGTGGGTGTTTCATGCCGGCAATACGAAACGGCTGGAGGTCACTCCCGTGGTGATCAATGGAATGATGTTAGTGACCGCGGCGAATGATGCCTTCGCGATGGATGCCCGTACCGGACGAGTGGTGTGGCACCACGCGTGGCCGATTTCGGAAGGATTGATCGATGACGCCTCTGGGCACATCAATCGCGGCGTTGCGGTGTGGCATAACCGGGTATACATGGAAACGGACAACGCCCACCTCCTCTGTCTGGATGTTCGCTCGGGCAATCTCATCTGGGACGTGCCTTACGCGAATTGGAATAAGAACTACGGCGCAACCAGTGCACCACTCGTGGTCAAAGATAAAGTGCTGGTGGGAACATCAGGCGGTGATGACGGAGTGCGGGGCTTTGTTGCCGCTTACGATGCACTGACCGGCAAGCTAGTCTGGCGATTCTGGACCATACCCGGTCCGGGCGAGTTCGGTTCCGAAAGCTGGCCAGGAAAACTGTACCTGCACGGCGGAGGAACCACGTGGATGCCGGGAACGTACGATCCGCAGCTCAACACGATTTATTGGGGCACCAGCAATCCCGCGCCCGATTTCGAAGGAGGCGTGCGACCGGGAGACGATCTTTACACCGACTGTGTGTTGGCGCTCGATCCGGATACCGGAAAACTAAAGTGGTACTTCCAGTTCACGCCCCATGATCTTTTTGACTACGACGCGGTCGAGACCCCGATCCTGATCGATGCTGTCTATCAGGGCGCAAGCAGAAAGCTGCTGGTGCAGGCAAACCGGAATGGCTACATCTATGTACTCGATCGCACGGACGGAAAGTTCCTTTACGCGACGCCATTCGTGGAGAAGCTGAATTGGGCAAAAGGGATTGATGGGCAAGGCAGGCCGCTGCGGACCGGCATCCAGCCGACAGCGGAAGGAACCCGGGTTTGTCCGGGCTACGCAGGAGCCACCAACTGGTTCGCGCCTTCTTACAACGAGTCTACCCATTCGATTTATTTCATGGCCCTCGAGCTGTGTGAAACCTATTTTTTCAAAGCGCAGACCTTTCAGGAAGGTCACGAGTATTACTCGACCGGAGTGCAGCACATTCCGGGCGAAACTTCTCAGAAGGTTCTGTTAGCGTTCAACCTGGATACAAATTCGATTGCCTGGAAATACCCACAATCCGGGGCAGGACGATCGTCGGCCGGTACTATGACCATGGCGGCGGCCTGGTGTTTTTCGGGGACGATGCTGGTTCGTTTGAAGCCGTGGATGCGCGCAACGGCAAGCCGCTGTGGCACTTCAATACCGGGCAAGACATGAGTGCGTCCCCTATGAGCTATGCGATCGCCGGTAGACAATATGTGGCGATTGCCGCGGGTAGCGACATTTTCAGTTTTGCAACACCTTGATCATATTTGAATTTCGACGGCGAATTTTATAGGAGGCTTTATGAATCTGACGTTTACTCGCAGAACATTTGCCGCTCGCATCGCTTCCACGCTTTCCTCTTTGGGAATTATCGCGGCCGTATCGCCGAACCATGCGCTGGCTCGGAGTTCCGCCCCGCAGGGAGCGGATGAAATCCGCAAGCTCAATAGCGAAGGCAAGCCGGGGAACGAAAAAGACGTCATCATGCCGGTAATTGTCCACCGCGGATTAATTTACGTTTCGGGGCAAGGCGCGCACGACACCCGCGATTCCAAGGAATGGACGATTGAGTCTCACACCACCATGGTCATGGATAAGATCAAGAAGCATGTGGAAATTGGCGGAGGAACCATGGACACCGTTCTGCAAGTGAATGTCTACTTAGTAAAGATCGAACACTGGGATGGAATGCACAAAGTGTTCGCAACATATTTTCCCCATGGTGGCCCCGCCCGCACAACCGTAGCAGTGGCTGCGCTGCCGGGAGATTCTCTGGTGGAAATCAACTGCATCGCCGCAGTCGCCGGCAAGTAACCGGCAAAGGAGCTTGGTTTATGCGACTCAATTCGAAGTGGAACCGCCGCGGTTTTCTCAGCACTGTGGGCGGGATTGCTGGCTCGGTCTTCTCCGGTTCGATCGTGTCCGGTTCGATCCTGGCGCCGCGCAAGCTTTTTGGCAGGAATCGCACAGCTGGCGCAGGCTTGCCAGTGAGCGGATTAGGAAAGACCGGTAATCCTTATGAGGAACTCGGGGTTACAACCGTGATTAATTGTGAGGGAACCATGACCATGCTAGGCGGTTCTCTTCCTCACCCGGAACTCGAAGCGGTCATGAGCATGGCCGGGCGCCACTTTGTCAGCATTCCGGAGTTAGAGGTGGCGGCGGGCAAGCGCATCGCAGAAATGCTCAAGCTGCCGGACGGCTACACTGCGCTGGTGACGTCGGGCGCGGCGGCGGCGATTCAATCGGGACTGGCAGGCATTCTGACGGGCGGGAACGAGGCCTTGATCCGACAATTGCCCGACCTGACTGGGATGAAGTCGGAAGTGATCATTCAGAAGTCGCATCGCAACCCCTTCGATCATCAGCTACGATCCACGGGAATCAAGCTGGTCGAGATCGAAACGCAGGATCATTTGCGGGCAGCCGTCAATGAGCGCACGGCGATGATGCATTTTTCCAACTTCGCCAATGCCGCCGGACAAATCAAAGTAGACGAGTGGGTCAAGCTGGCGAAGGAGTTTAACATCCCCTGCATGAACGACGCTGCGGCGGATACGCCACCGGTCTCTCACCTCTCGGACTACACCAACATGGGTTACGACCTGGTCACCTTTAGCGGAGGGAAGGCGATCCGCGGGCCGCAGTGCGCCGGCATGTTGATTGGGCGCAAAGACATGGTGGCAAACGCACTGCTCAACAACAGTCCGCATGAGGACACACTAGGCCGCAGCCAGAAAGTAGGGAAAGAAGAGATCCTGGGCATGGTCAAAGCGCTCGAACTTTTTCTTGCGGAAGATCATGAGGCTCTGGCCCAGGAATGGCAGAATCGGCTGGAAGGGATCTCCCGCGAAATCACGAAAGTTCCGGGCGTCAGCACGTCCTTCTTCGTCCCTGACATCGCCAATCACGTCCCACACATGAGCATCACATGGGACCCAGCCCGCATTTCATTGACGCCCGGACAAGTTTCAAAGATGTTGCGCAGTTCGAAGCCTTCCATCGTGATCGGAGGCGGCGAACAACGGCCTGGGCTGACCATGAACTCGTTCATGTTGCAACCGGGCGAAGATAAGATCGTCGCCGAGCAACTATCGAGAGTTTTGCGTGATCACGCGGCGTAGCCGAAAGGGGCACACCGAAGAAATGGACTCAGGAGAATCTTTGGAACTCACGAGAGCCTGAGCCGAGTTGATTCAGCGCTCCGGCATGCGGAGCTTGGATCCCTTTTTCTCCAGCCACGCATTGAATTGCTCGATCATCTCCTTCGTCCACTTGGCGTCGATCTGACCAGGCGTGTACTTGCCTTCGCGAAGCATCATGTGCCCCCAGTCGTCAACTAGATGGTCCATTTCGGTGTCGTCGGCTACTTTCTCGGCCAGTTGCGGTGGAACAAAAGTGATACCCTCCGGATCCCCGATGGCTACGTCACCCGGCATCACGGTTACATCGCCGATGCGAATCGGAACGTTAATTCCGGTCAGCATCACGTTCTCGAGAGCCGAGGGATCCACACCACGCGTGTAGACCTGGAAGCCCGGAATTTCCTGAATGCCGGTCACATCCCGCACGGCTCCGTTCACGATCAGTCCGTTGTGACTCTTGGCGTAAATAGCAGTGGAGAGATTGTCTCCAACGATCGTGCCATAGCGGATTTTTCCGAACAGATCAACGACTAGAACATCGCCCGGCTTCAAGATGTCGATGATCCAGGAATTCTCGTCTCCGATGCGATTTTCTTTCTTGCCGTTCTTGCGAATCACCGAATCCACGTCGGGGCGCCGCGGCATAAAGGCTGCAGTGACAACGCGGCCTACGAGTCGTTCTCCGGGATTGATCACCTTCCAGCCGCTCTCGAACTGGTTGCGATAGCCGGCATCTTGCAAGACGTCCCAAGCCTCGTCCGCCGTGACGTCTTTCAGGCGAGTCAAGACCGAATCCGGAACATTGGGACGACCGTCGGGAAATCGTTCGCCCTGCCATTCCGGCGTGAATTCAATGCGCTGGTCTTTGGGAAAAAAGTCGAGCTGCGCATGGGCTGGCGCGCTCAGAACCGACAATAGCGAAGTCATCAGCCCGGCAACAAGGGTAGTTCTGAGCATAGGGCTCCTAGATAAATAGTGCCTGCAAAAAGCCAGTTTCATGGCGACCGCGAAAATATCACAGAGCAGTTTCCCGCGACAATCGCCCACGGCAGAAGCGGCTGATCACCGGCTCGGACCGCGATCTGAACCGGGCAGCAATGACCGGCCCGTTTCGGAGGAATCGCTGAAAATCCGGGCTGGCTTGTTGTTTTTGCATATCGCCGGTGGGCATATACTGCAGGTCTGAGTGTTCGATTTTTCTAGAAATCGACTAGGTTTTCCGCCCACTCAACTCAACAACGATTGACAGAACGATTGAGAAAGCAGACAATGTCCGCGCTGGGCGGGTTGTCTGGCCGACTCGCTTTAGGTACGGGTGCCCGTTTGCGCGGACTGTAAAGCGCAATCAGCGTGTATTCCCCCATTTTAGGCCATCCCAAAAGATTCCTTCGTATTTTGCTCAAGGAAAAGCTCGGCAAACATCCCTGTGCGCGATAGGAGCAAGTTATGTCCCGCAAATTGCGTCCCGTTCCCCTCCTTGTTGTTTTCATCCTCGTTCTGTTGGGCTTGCTTTCCACGGGAGCACAAACCGTTTTCGCACAGGCTCCGGATCCTCCGCTCAACTTCGGCAACAATTTTTTTGTTACCGGCGACTACCTCGTCGCCGGCGCGTATGGGATTAATACGAACTTCACTGTCATAAACGGGGCCAGTTATACCACTGGGGTGATTTCAGTGCCGGATCCAAATCCTGGCATCACCGGCGTCAGACTAGTCCCTCTTGGAGCCCAGATCGTGGATGCCGTGTTGTATTGGGAAACGGCCGAGAAGGTCGGCGTAACGCCGGGCGGACCTGGATCGGGCCAGAATGGATTCTTCCGGCCGCTGTGGATCAATCGGGGCCCGTCGGCGCCGGGATACCCTATCAGCGGAGTCAACCTGTCCAATGGCACCACCGTCGGCTGGAGCTCCGGGGGCTGCACCGGCACGTCAACCGGGAAGGTTCTTCAGACCTATCGCGCGGATGTGGTTGGCTACCTGCCGCAGGATCAGAACGGCAATGTTTTAGTGAACGGGCAGTTCGAAGTCCGGCTGCCCAGCGTCGGCAACAGCACTCCTCTTACCCTGGGCGCGACGCTAGTTGTGATTTATCGAGTCACCACGAACGTGTCAGGAGCTGCCGCTCCGCTCGACGCAGTGGTTATTTATGAAGGTGCGTACGCCCCAACGAGCACCTCCTTAACCATGACGCAAACGATCCAGGGCTTTTATCAGGCCGGCAATGATCGAGGAAAAGCTGTAGTCTCCCGGCTGACCCATATCGTCGGCAACGGCAAAAGCAACAAGTATCAAACGGTCTACCTAGACAACCAGGCCCTTCCCTCACTTTACGGGAAGTCGGAACCGGCTTTCCCGGGATATTACGGCACGTGGGACAATCCCACGTGGACGTTCCCCAGCCCGAATTCACCCAATCCGATACTAGCTAATGCCTCCTCGGCGACGACTGAGGTCGTTCCCAGCATGAGCAACCAGGGCTGCGTGTCGTGGGGAACGATCATCGTCGGCACCACAGTCCAGGACACCGACCAGGATGGCATTCTGGACATGTGGAAAGCGAATCAGGGCTACACAGACGTGGGAACCGGTCTGCCGGTGAGTCTGGCTGATATTCCTCTAAACCCGGCAAACGCTCCAGATCCTCCGCAGAAAGGCCACAAAGACGTTTTCATTCAGCTCGATTACGTGACCGAACCCGGGAACGTCTCCTTTGAGCCCACTACGCAAGTTCTGCAGAATGTTCATGACGCCTTCCTTGCGCACAACATCCACCTGCATTTCACAGGCTTCAACCCTATTCCAGAGGGGGAGTGCACCGACAGCGGAGGTCTACCGACTTGCCCCTATCCGAATCAATCCGGAGTTACCACATGGCGGGGCGGGCTGGAATTCGTGAAAAATTATCTCATTCCTTTACCAGCTTTTCCCGGTATGGACTGCACGCAAGTTCCTCAAGATTGCGGACCGCGTTTTCCGCAGGCGCAGAAGGATAGCTACCATTACGTTGTTTTCGGAGACTCGGTCGGCGATGCGAGCTGGAGCTTGTCCGATGGATCCCTTGCCAGCGTCGTGGCTAAGGGCAATACCGTCACCTTCACCACCGCAGCAGCATTCCCTACAGGCATGCCCCAGAATGCGGATGACACGACCTGTACGAACGGGCGCGTGTCTATCGCCGATGCCATCAGCAATCCCAGCCTGAACGGGACTTATTGTGTTCAGAATTACACTACCAACTCCTTCACGATAACCATCCCTACGGCAACCAACGCAAGCTACACCCATGCCACCGACCCGAACCTGGCCGTGGCCACCGGGCAGGCTATCAGCCGTTCCGGCACGTCCGACTTGGGCGGAGCCGTTTCACTTATTACCCTGGGCCTCTGGGGCGCAGACGGGCAAAGCTTGGCGGTACAGGAGGGAACGCTGATGCATGAACTGGGGCATACGTTCTACCTTCCCCATGGCGGTGTCTTCTACAACCCAGCGATTCCTTACGTGCCCATATTTGAGGCCAACTGCAAACCCAATTATCAGAGCGTGATGAGCTATATGTTCCAGGTAGATCTGCTGGATAAATATGATCCGGCGAACAACCAATTTACTGGTGGCTTCCTCGATTTTTCCCCGGACACGCTGAACACGCTAACCATCGGCAGGCTACCTACCACCGTGACGGCTTTGACCACAACCAGTGGCGGGGCGCCGACGTATGGCGGAATCAAGTGGTACGCGCCAGGCACCCCGGTTGGCACTCCGGCGACCCGTTATTGCGATGGCACGCCTCTGCCGTCTAGTCCTCCTCCCTCGATGGTCCTCCTGGAGGGAACGGCGTCAGCCATTAGCCCGGCATGGACAGCCAATCAGAACATTGATTTCGATCCGCCCAATGCCCCGCTGGTTCTGCACGGCTTTAGTGACTGGGCGAATCTCGACCTGCGGCAGATTGGTGCAACGGGCAGTTCCTATGAACTGGGCGGCGCATTTCCCAAGGGCGGCGGCGCTTTCCCCAAGGGCGGTGGTGCTTTCCCCACCGGCGGTGGTGCTTTCCCCACCGGTGGTGGCGCTTACCCACGCGGTGGCGGCGCTTACCCGCGCGGAGGCGGCCTCAGCGGCGGCGACATCAATCACCAGACTGCAAACTCCGTAACCCGTCCGCCGCGCAACTTGACAGCATCAGAAGGCGCATCCGCGCGCACGATAACTTTGAACTGGGCCGCGCCCACATTCGGCCAGATCGGCGCCTACAACATTTACCGGTCTTCCGACGGAGGCACCACCTTCCCGTTGCTGACGACTATTTACGGTAATCCGCCGGCGACTACGTATACCGATACCGTGACCTGCAATACGCCGAAGGGATTTCAGTACTTCGTAACCGCGGTCCTGATGAGTACCACTCAGGAGAGCGTGCCCTCGAACACAGTGAGCGCACCTGACGGGACGGACCCGATGACGGGTTGCTACGTGATCACGAACTTCACGTCACCGGCAAGCGGCGTACAAGGCAACCTGTTCCCCATAACGTGGACACTGAATGACGACTTCTACCCCACCAATGGCGCGGTAACGAACCCGAACGCAAGTTCACTTGCCGTCAATGGTCCACTCCCTGGTAACTGCAGCATGAACGGATCTACCACCGTTTTGAGTGCGGGAACGCCGAACCTCACCTATGGCGCGTATGCCCAGAGCGGAAACACCTTCACGTACACGTTGAACACAGATCCGTTCTGTGCGGGTACCTATACGTTCACATTGACGCTGGATAGCAAGCAACCCCAACCCAATACACCCTCGCTGCAGCTGAATATCGACGTCAACGATCAGGACAACCCGAACATCACCACGGTAGGCCTTCCGAGTGGCACCGTAGGTCTCGCTTATCCAGCCTACACACTTACCGAAGAAGGTGGGGTCGCACCATTCAAGTGGACCGTCAACGGCCTCCCGAGCAATATCGCGCAGCAGTCTCAAGATTCACCAACCTTCTCCGGCACGACATGCTCGGCTAACCCGGTGGGCATCCCGTACCCTGTTAGCGTGAGCGTCACTGACGCAAAAGGGAACACTGGTTCTCAGGGGTTCTCTTTGCAGATAAACCAGGCGAGCACCACGACAACCGTAATGCCGAGTGTGAACCCATCGGTCTTTCAACAGGCCGTTACCTACACCGTGACTGTCACGCCTCAGTACGGTTGCGTGCCGACCGGAACGGTAACCCTCTTGGACGGACCAAACACGATCGCATCCATGCCGCTACCCAGCAACGGAACGGCGATATTCGCGCTACCTCTTGCGCAGTACAACCCTTCGGTCGGCGTACACTCCATGACCGCCAAGTACAGCGGCGATGCGAATTTCAGCGGCAGTTCAGCCGTATGGGCGCAAACTGTAAACAAGGCGAGCACCTCGATTTCCTTCAACTCAACTTCGCTTTCACCGGCATTCGTTGGCCAGCCGATCACCGTCTCTTACACTTCCGGGATCGTCTCACCGGGAGGGGGTGCGCCCATCGCGCCATCCGGTAACGTGACTGTGACATCCAGCGACGGATCCGCATGCATTGTTCCTGCATCTTCGTTCATGCTCGGCGGTGGAATGTGCACGCTTACGCCGAGCCCAGTAGCGGCTGGCACGTACTCGCTCACAATCAGTTACATCGGTGACACCAACTTTGTAGGGAGTGGAGGCAACAGCGGTAGTTACACCGTGTACCAGCTCGTATTCACGGCACAACCAACCAATACCGGAGTTGGCCTTTTCATCAACGCCGGAAGCGTGCCGCCCGGGGTCCAGGTCACGGCCGAGGACAGCAACGGCAACACGAACACGTCCTTCGCTGGGGGCATCACCGTGGCGATCGGCACCGGACCAGCAACAGCCACACTTTCGGGCACTACGGTGAGCGCGGTAGCTGGCGTCGCCACCTTCCCCGGCCTCAGCATCAACCAGATCGCGAACGGATACACCCTCAAAGCTTCGCCCGATGGAGTAGTCTTCGACGCGACCTCAACTGCGTTTAACATCGACACGTTCTACATCGACGGCTACGGGAATTTCGGGACATTGGATTTGCTCACAGGGAATGTCACCCAGATCGGCGTAGGGACGGTACCCGGTAACACCGGACTGGACCTGACACCTAGCCTTCAGGTTTATGAATACAACATGTCGAACCAGCTGGTGCAGATAACTCCATCAAGCGGGGCGGCAACCGTCATCGGTACCGGATCTCTTCCCGATCCAGCGAACACGACCACTGGAGGTCTGACCGGCGGCTCGTACTTCGGGATCGATATGCTTACGGGGTATCTGTACTCGATTAACCTCAACACGGGGGCAACAACGTTCCTCTACGCCACCTCAACTGCGGTAGTTCCAGCAGGGTGCCCTTTCGAGACAAGCCTGGCCGGGTCGGCAACCATGCTTTACTACACCATTGGTTCAACAGGCAGCGGGAGTTGTGCTGCGTTCACTGACACGTTGTATCAAATCGATCCCACGAGTGGAGCGACCACTCAAATCGGTCCAGTCACCGTCAATAGTTCTGGTGTCAATGAATTTGTTGGTTCGACGTTCGTTGGCGGCACGCTGTACGGATTCACCGCGGGCGGAGGGGAATATACCATTAACACATCCGGTAGCACAGCCGGCGTGGCGACGTTCGTGGTCAACACTACTGCGCTCATCTTCGGCGCAGGATCCAGTCAATGAGCGCTGTCCCTGGGGAATCGTGAAAAATGCCCGGCTAAGTGCCGGGCATTGTCTTTCTTCCGTCGGCTTGGAGCAGGGCGCTAGTGAATTTTCTTACTGGCCGAGGCGGTGGTGAATTTCAGGCAGCAGAGGATCTTCTCCGGCCTGTCCGCGGATGCCCAGATAGGTGCGGTACGATTCCGCAGAGCCCGGGCTCTTCAGCCCTTCGCGCACGCGGCCTTGCAGGTAATAGACAGAAGGAAAATAACCGAAGGTGGGATAGTTGTCCAGGAAAAGCTCGACTGCTTCGCCGCGGCGCTTGATGCAGCGGTCGAATTCGGAATCGGCTTCGACGAAAAGTCCGGCCTGCAGATAGGCGCGGCCGAGTTCGAAATGTCCGATCCAGGTATCGAGCAGTGTGTTGCCGTCGGTAAATTCTTTAATGGCTTCGCGTGTGTCTCCGTGCTGCGCCGCCAAATCAGCCGAAATAATTTTTGCGTAAGCTCGCGGTTCCGATTCCAACTCGGAATCCAGGGCCTTTGCCAGGTTTTCCGCCTTGGCTCCCTGTCCCGCTTCTGTGAAGATCTGGGCCGCCAGAAACTTTATTTTTACCGACTGCTGGTTATCGGCCAGCGCCTTGTTCGCGCTCGCGACCGCGGCATCTTTTTGCTTGAGCAGAAGCTGAATGTAGGCGAGCGTAGCTAATTTATCGGCGGCGTTCTCAGTATTCTTGGCCGCCATGTCAGCGGCGATACCCCGTTCGAGCTTATGCGCTGCTTCGCTGAAACGGCCTTCATACAGATCTATATCGGCAAGACCGGATGTAGCCATGGAAGCACTCACGGGACTCAGCTTTTCCAACGTCCCGTAAGTCTCTGTGGCCTGCGAGAACTGGCCTTCTCCAACTTGCGCCTCAGCCAAAGCGAGATATGCCTCCGGGGAAGGATTGAGTCCCAAGGCTGCACGTGCCTCGCGCTCCGCGTCCTGAAAATCTCCACTGTAGGAGGTGTAAAACGCTAAGTATAGCCGCTCGATGGCGGATTTGGGAGAGATCTGGACTGAGTGCTCCTGTGATTCGACCGCTTTGGGAAAATTGCGTAACCGTGCATAGCAGGCTCCGAGATTGCCGTAGCCTATATTGTCTGCTGGATACTTACTAACCAACTCGCTGTATTCGTCGATGCATTTCGGGAAATCACCCGCCACGAAGTAATACAAGCCGCGCACCCTGAAGCGCTCGCGCTCCGTCATGCGATCTTCGTGCTGCATCGCCAGCTTGATGTACTTTTCAGCATCCTGTAGTTTGCCCAGCGGAAGGGCGGAGGCTGCCATTCCGGAGTACGCGCGGGCAAATCCCGGGTCAAGTTCTGCGGCCTTGGCAAAGGAAACGAGCGCTTCCTCCCGGTGCCCAGCCGATTGCTGCTCCATCCCGACACCGTACTGGTGCACGGCTTCCAAAGAGGCTGCCGTAAGGCTTCCTCTGAGGGCTTCGAGTTGGGTCGAATTCGGCGTGGTGTCGCCGAGAGCCTTGCGGATGGGCGCTACCAGTTCGGGAACAGTGGAGACAACGTCGTTCTTATTGCTGGCCGTGGCCTCGCTCTTGGCCAGCACGTTGCCGGTCGCGGCATCCAGCGCCATGGCGGAGACGGTATAGGAATCACCGCGGAGGCTGATCTCACCGGTAATGACCGCGCTGATTCCCTGACTTAGCGCCACTAGGCGTGCCGGCTGCTCGTCAAGTTTGTCGGTGGGATTGGGGAGTTTTTCCGCGAGTTTGCGCGCGTTGCCACGATTATACGCATTGATAAAGCGGGCGCCTTCCAGAGCCACATTGAACATGGGCTCCAGGGCGCTGTCAAAAATCGGGTCTCCGGTGTGATTGGTGAAATCTGCCACCAGCACCGTGATCGGTTTCGATAATGCAGTCGTAGGCTTGGTAAACAGTCGCCCGCGCAGCAGCCAGCCAGCGATCGCCAGCACGATTACGGTTGCAACCGTCGCGATAATCGGCCAATTGATGTCACGGCCCCAGGGTCCCACATTGGCGTGGAAGGTCAGCCCGACGCCGGCACGATTGCCCTGCCAGGCATCGAGATCGGCCAACAGTTCGCCGATATTTTGATAGCGCAAACTGAGGTCGCGCTCCAGGCACTTGCTTACGATATTGCTGACGGAGACCGGAATGGTCTTATCCGATTCAAGCACAGGGGTCGCGCGCTCCTGCGTGCGCTTGATCAGGCTTGCCAGGGCACTATCGGCGGCGAACGGCATTTGTCCGGTCAGTAACTCGTAAAAAATAAGTCCGACGGTGTAGAGGTCCGAGCGCTGATCGAGCGACTTGCCCAAAGCCTGCTCAGGGGACATATAGTCCATCGTCCCGACCAGAGCTCCGGTCTGAGTCATGCCCCTGCCCTCAACGGTGCGCGCAAGCCCGAAATCCATGACCAGAACGCGCCCCGTCTTATCGCGCATGACGTTCTGCGGCTTTAGGTCGCGGTGAATAATGCCGGTGCTGTGCGCCGCTTCTAAAGCGCGGCAAATCTGCTGCACGATGTCGACGGCTTGCTCGGGCGCCAGCTTTTTTTCCCGCAATAGCAGGCTGCGCAAATCCTCGCCCTCAACGAACTCCATCGTGATGAACTTCATCCGATCGGCTTCGCCAAGGTCGTAAATACGGATCACGTTGCGATGGGTCACTTCGCGAGCCAGCAGCAGCTCCTGCTTGAAGCGCTCAATGATGGCGGGATTCTGCGCCAGATCGGGGCGAATGACTTTGAGCGCCACCGGACGATTGAGTTCACGGTCGATGGCTTTGTAGACCGCGCCCATTCCGCCTTCCCCGAGCTGGGCCACAATTTCATAACGATTGCCCAGCACCACACCCACTGAAAGCATCGGCTGGTTGGGCTGAAAAGATTCCTGCGGCCGCTTCGGAGGGAGCAGTCCGGCGTCAATCATCGTGGGGGCGTCTGCGGCGCTTACGGGGCCTGACGTAGGACCGAGATCAACCAGCGTGGGAGCGTCAGGGGGGGGAGTTTGCGAAGAATTGCTGCGCGGTGCAGGCGTGAGCACGGCGGTAGCATCGCGGTCCTCCTGCTGGGGACGATCCGGCGGAACGCCGCTCTGGCCGGGCTCAGGAAACCTTTTCGGCAGGTTAGACATATGCCGCAGAATTGATTGTCGAGTATATAACGGTTCCCCGCCGGAGTGAACGCTTTGTTTTTCAAGGCGACCCGACTAGGCTAATGGGTTTGCAATGGGGCTGCGGCCCACCCATTGAAACGCTCGTGCTGAGCTTCGGGTTCCTGCGAGCGAAACCGCGCCGGCGTCAACGTCTGCGAACTCATCAGGGAAGGGCTCAGCAAGAAAAGTAGCCACACCAGCGCGCGCACGCCATTCTTCTGCATAGTGGGCAGAATCATACTGAATATTTCGTCGAAGTGCGGAAGAACTTTCATGATCGGTGCGAGGTGTGCGCGACCTCAAACAGCGTAGAACGCTGTTTAAAGGGGTTGGGCGGAGTCTGAACCTACCATGCGAATTCGATCGTCTTGGTGACGTATCCTTCCCCTGTAGGAAAAGGAACAGTGACTGTTCGCAAGCCGTCCTTTAGCGGGCCCAGGTCGGCGTTTTCGGTCTTGACGGTAAGTCCTGGAAGATTCTCGCGCAGGATCAGCGTTTGACGGCTCGCCGCCTGCGCCGCGATGGTTAATCGCAGGCGGTGGGGCATGTTTTCCTGATCGAGGATCTTCATCTGCTGCGTCTCCGCCCCAAAATGCGGCAATTCTTCTTTTACCGCCACCTCTATGGGCGGCAGTGGAATGTGTAAGACGGAGGTATCCACTTTGGCGCCAGTCTCGCGCGATTGAAGCTTGGTTCCCGGTGCGTTGGCACCGGAAGCGCGGACAATCAGCTCTCGTCCCTGTCGCACAAAGCTGAGGTCGAGACTGCTGTCTCCTAGCGGAAGATGACGGACAGTTGCCGTGTTCCAGTCCGCGGGAAGGTGAGGCGTGATGCTCAGCGTTCGGCTGGCCGCATTCCACTCCAAACCAAACATTCCACGCAGTACCGGCGAAATCACCATTGCCGAAGACCATAGCTGATGCGCCGTGCTTCTTCCCAAGGCTTGATAAAACTGCCCTGACAATAACTCCGTAACCGAGCCGAGATCTTGCGACCAGGTCAGGTTCGCGTTCTGCATCAAGTGTGCATAGGCTGATAGAGTGCGGCCGGCGCGGTACTCGGCAACCGAAACCCAGCCAGTGAAAAGAGGCCAAACCGTTCCCTGGTGATAACTGATCGGATCGTAGAAAGAAACCTGGTCACTCAAAATTCTTGTGCCCCAATCGGTGGAAAACTCGCTCGAGGCCCAGCGAGAGAGCATCTTCGCCGGCCGGTTCAGCTGAAAGGTTCCATCCCACCACGCGACCGAAGGAAAAATTGTAGGAGTGTCGTCAGTAGAGCCGTCCGGGTTACGGGAAAATGCATAGAATTGCGCGCCGGGCGAAAAATATTCTTCTTCAATCTTGCCGCCAATGTTGGCCGCGCGCTGCTTGGCTTGCTGTGCCAGGTCAGCGTGCCCAGTGATCTCCGCCAGATCGGCGAAAGCCGCACTCGCCTGCCGGTCCAGTGCAGCCATATAAATCTCCTGATGCGGCATCGACGGAATCCAGGATTCCACCCATCCCGAGCCTTCTTGATTGTTGTAAATTCCATCTGACGAATCGTGCGAAGTTTCGAACTGCCACGCTCGGGCCAGAGCATCCCAGTTCTTCCGAACGAAATCCGCGTCTCCACTAATTTTCAGGTAATCGTCCACCGCCATCTGCAATAAAGGAGTTGCGTCGGAAGACGCGTATTCGTACGGCAGCGCACTCCAGTTCACCAAGTCAGCGGTTTGCGACCACTCATGCATGATCTTGCCGTCGGCACGCTGATGGCGGAGCAGAAAATCGATTTCTTCCCGCGCTGTCTCAAAGTCGCCATAACTATTCACCGCGTATAGGGACCAGAGGCCGTCGCGTCCAAAAAACCATCCAAATCCCGGGCGGGCGGCATCGCCGGACGAAACAAAACCGGCCGTCAGCGCCTGCTGTGCACTGTTCAACGTTGGAACTCGCAGTTGATCGATCGATACTTCGGCCCAGGAGAATGCATTGTTCAAGGACTCATCGGGGGTTTCGATGCTCGTGTGCTGTGAAAGAAAGTCCTGATAATACTTCTGATTCGCAGCCCAGACCGACGAGGCCGAATCACTGAGTTTCCTTAAGCTCTCGGCCCAATCGATCTGCGACCGAGTTTGGTTCGCAAGCGACACCAACAGCGGCCACAACATATTGGCGTCTCGCTTTGGATCGAAGTGCAGGACAAACTGGAGCGGCCATGCTGCGGCGCGCTCCTGATATGGCGGCAGTATGCCTGGCTCCGCACCCGGTATCGCGAGGGCGACCGAATGATCCGGAAAGGCGTTATGAAGAATGTAAAAACCTGAACCACCTTCGGTGCGCACCCATTCCGGCGAAGGATGATCGTCGGATTCGGCCGGCCACATACGCTGCATGACCGGCTCAAAGCTGAAGGTCAAGGTCATCGGCCGAACCGCCTGAATCCTGTAAAAAACAAGAACGCCCGCGCCATCGGACGCCTGCTTTGGCGCGAGCATGATCTGCTCGATCGTGAAGTTCGCGTGGGAGTAGGTAATCGTCGTGTGATCCGGGTGCACGTCGATCGAGGCAGCTTGTTTGTTCACGTCGATCGGAACGGGATAGTTTTCCATGTTGACGGTCATTCGCATGCCGCTGAAAATCTTCCACGGAAAAATCCATGCCTCATAGATGCCGTTCTGGTCGCCGAGCACGGCGCCATGAGGACCGACGGCAGAGAACGGCTTGCTGTCGACGACTTCACGAGAGATTGTCAGGCCGCTCTCTTCCGTGTGCTGGATGAAATCGGGAAGCTTCCCAAGTGAGCGAACTTGTGCTTCCGCATACACCGGCAAGATCGCAATCAA
Source organism: uncultured Acidobacteriota bacterium (assembly GCA_963719865.1). Classification (GTDB taxonomy): domain Bacteria; phylum Acidobacteriota; class Terriglobia; order Terriglobales; family Acidobacteriaceae; genus Sulfotelmatobacter. The sequence continues at coordinate 88,591 of CAVRDS010000055.1, forward strand.
CAGCGTGAGGATCATCAACAATCTTTCGGCGAATTCGAGACTCATACCTGTGCGCAGGTGTGAATTGTAGTGCGCCGTTTCCCTTGCTTTATTCCGAAACATACGAGTCGTGCCTCGTGCGTTTGATTATGACGGTCGCTGGTTCGTTGTGCGATAGGGCTGAGCATGCCCGTAGAGGTATTCGATGCTATGTCTGAAGCACGGGTCAGTTTCGTCAAGCCACCCGCTTCTGTGGTGCTGCCGACATTGTTTGACGTTGAAGAACTGAACGTATCGCTTCGAACGCTGCCGTATCGCCAGTATGCGAGGAATAGGCGATGTAACCGTCTGGGCGAACCAGCAATAATCCCGGGGCGTCGAAGAATCTTAACTCAACAATGTCGGAAGATGATGCAACGAGTTGCTTTGCCGCTTCTTTGGCGGACCCATTCGCTTCATTGCCAAGAAAAAGGAGGAAGCGGCTACCGATGCCTTTGCCACCTCGTAATGAGTCGTCGAAATATCGCTTGCCAGGCCCTTCAACAATCGGACTACCCTGGTAGGCAATGCCAAGTTCAGATAGGCGCTGCACGAAAGCATGCTGAAAAGGGGCCAGACGCGAAACCATGGGTATGATCGCATCGCGGAGAACTTGGGCCAACTTATTCGGAGTTCCCATGACCTTCGTCAGCAGATCTGTGGTCTCGATTACATTCTTGATGACGGGCAGGCGTTCGCTGCTGTAGCTGTCGAGCAACCGTTGGTTTCCGTGGCCCTTTCGAAAAAGGTCTAGCTTCCAAACCAGGTTCCAGACATCGTGCAGTCCGGTATTCATCCCTTGGCCGCCGAATGGACTGTGGATGTGGGCGGCATCGCCGGCTATGAATATGCGGCCTTCCTGCAGTCGCCCCACCTGGCGGTGATGAATACGAAAGTAGCTGCTCCAGTGCAAAACGCGTGCCTCGATGGACGTGGGTGCGCGCTGAGCCAGTACGTTGCGTACGAGGTCGAGTGATGGAGCATCTCCCTCAGCATCTTCAATTGTCGCCACCACTCGTCTGCGCGTGGCGCTCATTGGAAAGATCGCCACTGGTCCAAACTCGCTCGGGCAGAGTTGCATCTCGTCGGTAGGGAGCGCATCGTTGGTCTCGATGTCCGCTAACAGGAACGAGCCTTCGTATTCGGCTCCCTCAAACGGCAGATGAAGCTGGTGCCGAACGGCACTGTGGGCCCCGTCACACCCCACTACGATCGGGGCCGTTAGCCTGGCTAATTCGCCTCTGCGTTCGATCGTGACATTGACGCCATCATCGTCTTGTTCCGCAGATATGAACTTGGTTTCGTACTCGACATTCCCGCCCTTGCGCCGCAACTCCTCGAGTAACAGCCTCTCCGTCACGTCCTGCGGCACCATGGCAACGAACGAATAAGGGCTCTCGGCTGGTTCAAACTTCATGTGGGCGAGGCTACGGTCACGAATCATGACAGCCACTTTTGTGACCCGGTTTGCCCTTTCAAGAAAAGGAGCGACGATACCCGCCATATCGAAGATCTCAAGGGTGCGAGGAAAAATCGCCAACGCTTTCGAGTGCTCCGATTGTGAAGAGCGTTCCTCGATGAGGCGGCATCGCAGATTGCGGCGAGCACATTCGTTCGCAAGAAATAAGCCAACTGGGCCAGCACCAACTATCAATACCTCTGTATCAATGGAGTTGCCTACCATGATTCGATTCCTCCTCTCGGCCACAGATCATCAGCCTTGTCGAGAAAGCTATCTTACGCGGCTCGGCGCTGTCTAAACTGTAATCCCTTTCGATAGAGGCCATCGCTCCCCACATTAAACACGCGGTTGAAGCGCGCACGAAAGTTTTCCCGTGCCGCGCTTGCAGCGAGTTCGATGAGTTGTTCTTCAGAAAAATGCTGGCGTAATTCTGTGTAGAGTTCATCGCTCACATTCGACGGGGTATCGGCCATCGCGTCCGCCATCCGCAACAGGCTCACTTCCGGAGGCGCAAAGTCATCAAAATTTCCTTCGCGAATCGCTGCGATCTCTTCATCGCTCAAGCCATACATTCTGCCGCCGGCAGAATTGGCGTCGATTCAAAACGGACATCCCACCCGCACTGCCGTGCGTAGCGTTAATAGCATCTGCTGCCGGTGGGGAACCGCCGCTTTCTGGCCAAGCAGCCATTCCCCGAGAGCATCCGTCCAGAAAACCCGCGGCACTCGCGCAGTGATCTTTTGTGGAGTCAGATCGCGCCCCAGCATTTTGCGAACTTTCTTGAACACTTGCCGCATTAAGAACGGGGTCTTCCGGGGGGCAATTCCTTCGATCCTGGCCATGTCGGTCACCTTCCTATTCACAGTTTAGATGTGGATGTCAGGCAGTTGGTTCATGGGTGCCGTCACATTCTTGCGCTGCGAGTTCTGCTAATCTCAACATTTACCGAAACTGCTGTTCACTCCAAGATGGAGAGCATGCCCCACCTATGGCCGAATCTCCGATCACCGCGCGCAGTCAGGATTTTGCTACTTGGTACCAAGACGTTGTCTTGCAAGGCGACATGGCCGAGCCCGCGGAAATCGTCAAGGGCTGCATGGTCATCAAGGCCAACGGCTACGCCGTCTGGGAGTTGTTGCAGCGCGAGCTTGACGACCGCTTCAAAGCCACAGGTCACCAGAACATGTATTTCCCTCTGCTGATTCCGCAACGCTTTCTACATAAGGAGGCGGAACACGTCGAAGGTTTTTCGCCGGAACTAGCAGTAGTAACGCTGGCCGGCGGCAAGCAACTGGACGAGCCCTATGTGATTCGGCCGACTTCGGAGACGATCATCGGCCACTTCTTCGCCAAATGGATCAAAAGCTGGCGCGATCTGCCAGTGCTGGTAAACCAGTGGGCCAACATCATTCGATGGGAGCTGCGTACGCGCATGTTTCTGCGGACGACAGAATTTCTCTGGCAGGAAGGCCACACCGCGCACTCCAATCACGACGAGGCTGTGAAGGAAGTGCGGCGCATGCTGGACGTGTACGCCGAGGTGGCCGAGGACGTAATGGCGGTGCCCGTTATCAAGGGCGTGAAGACCCAATCGGAGAAATTCGCCGGGGCGCTGCAAAGCTATTGCATCGAAGCCATGATGCAGAACGGGTTCGCGTTGCAGGCCGGCACCAGCCACGACCTCGGACAGAACTTCGGCAAAGCGTTCGACGTCCAGTTCCAGAACAAGGAAGGCCAGCTCAACTATGTCTGGCAGACCAGTTGGGGCGTGAGCACGCGCCTGATCGGTGGGCTGATCATGAGCCACTCCGACGATAGGGGTCTAGTGCTGCCGCCGAAGCTTGCGCCTACGAAGGCCGTGATTGTCCCAATCTACGGAAAGAATGGAGGGAAGGATCGCGTACTTGAAGCTGCCCATCGCATCGCAAAAGATATTGGGGTAAAGGTGGACGACCGCGAAGGCCAGACTCCTGGCGCGAAGTTCTTCCATTGGGAGCGTCGCGGCGTGCCAGTTGTACTCGAATTCGGACCTCGCGATTTGGCATCAGGCAGTATCGTACTCAAGCGGCGCGACACCGGTGTCAAGCAGCCGATGCCACAAGCCGAACTCGCCGAGAAGCTGCCTGCGCTTTTAGATGAAATGCAAAAGAACATGTTTGACGCTGCAAAGCAGCGATTAAGAACGAATACAGTGCTGGCCAACTCGATCGGCGAAGTGGAGTCGATCCTCAATGATGTCACAGCGGAAAAAGGTGGCGGCAAGTTCGTCATGGCGCATGTGAAGGATGATCCGCGCTGCGACCTGCGCGTGAAAGAGTTCAAAGCCACGATCCGCTGTATTCCGCTGGTGGATGAATGTGACGGTCCCGGCAAGTGCATCGTCACCGGTGAACAGGTCGACCGGCGTGCGGTGATCGCGAAGGCATATTAACCACAAACGATACGGCCTTTGGGATTTTGCCCCGGGCGTATCGTCCGACTAACCTTACTTTGGGATTGTCTCGAGGTTGGCGGTCATCCGCCCACAAAGACTTGTAGTCCCAATCCTTTCGGTATACGCTCTGGTGCTCACCTGCGACTCGATCCGGGAAGAATCCACTCGCAATGAACACTCCGAATGCTGAACCTGCCGGGTGGATCGGTAAAACGATCTCCCATTACCGTGTACTCGGCGAACTTGGCCGAGGCGGCATGGGAGTCGTTTATGAGGCGGAAGATCTCCGCTTGGGCCGGCGCGTGGCATTGAAGTTCTTGCCTTCCAACGCAGTGGGCGACGAAAAGACCTTGCAGCGGTTTGAACGCGAGGCCCGTGCCGCTTCGTCCCTGAATCATCCCGGCATTTGGACCATTTACGAAGTCGAAGAACATGGGAACCAGCCGGTGATCGTTATGGAACTCCTCAAGGGAGAGAGCTTGAAGGAGAAAATCCATGCGGGACAAATCTCCACAAAAGAGTTGCTGGATTGCGGTGTTCAGATCGCTGACGCGCTGGAAGCTGCCCATGCCGAGGGAATCATTCACCGCGACATCAAACTGGGAAACATCTTTGTGGTTGGATCGGGGCGAGTAAAACTGCTGGATTTTGGACTGGCTAAAGTAAGTTCGGTGATCGCCGAAAACCACGATCAAACCCTGACTATGGAAGGGGTCATTCCCGGCACCGCTCCTTATATGTCGCCGGAGCAAGCTCGCGGAGAGGATCTCGACGCGCGCAGCGATTTATTTTCGCTCGGAGTCGTGTTGTATGAATTGGCCACAGGCAGAGGCCATTCGTCGGCAAAAACAGAATCCTCACTATCAATGCAATTCTGAATGCTCACCCACTGGCTCCGACCAGTCTGAACAAATCGCTTCCGGCCGAATTGGATTCGATTATTGCCAAGGCGCTGGAAAAAGATCGCGAACAACGCTATCAGCACGCCTCAGAACTGCGCGAAGATCTGCAGCGGCTGAAGCGGGCCGTGGAATCCGGCGGTTTGTTGATGAGGGAGGGAGCGTCTGCCTCTGGTGTCGCAAGCGCGTCCGCGCCTGCCGTTGCGAGGAGACGATGGTCGGTGCTGCCCGCCATGATCGGGATGGTACTCGCCTTGTTCTCGCTAGGCGTCGTCGCGATCTACTGGTTAAGTCGCCCTCCGGCTCCGCCGGTTGTGGAAGCCATCGCCCAGCTTACCGACGATGGCAACGCAAAGGGCGTTCACAACAGTCTGCAAACCGACGGGTCAAGGATCTACTTCAACGAAGGCAGGACCGGAAACCTTCGGATCGCACAGGCGGCCGTGACAGGAGGCTCGGTGGCTGCCATTCCGACGTCACTTCTGGAGGCGCAACCGGTAGGGATCGCTCCCGATGGATCTTATTTGCTGGTATTACAAGGAGGGGCAGGTCCACCCCCAAAATCGATGTGGGCAGTTCCACTTCCTGCGGGCGAGCCGCGCCGGATTGGACCCTTGCCGGCTCAGGATGGAAGCGTCACACCGGACGGCCGCATTCTCTTCTCTCAGTTCGGAGACCTTTACATCACGGAGAAAGATGGCTCGAACTCGCGCAAGATCATCAGCGGCATGGATGGCTTCATTGGCGACCCAAACATGTCTCCCGATGGGCGGCGGATTGTTTTCACGCTTTACCCCAACCGCGATCCTGAGTTGTATGCGGCTAACAGCGATGGCTCAGGCGTCACGTTGATTGCGAAATCCCCGGAGCCCGGAGGATTCTGCTGCGCCCAGTGGACGGTGGACGGGCGATATATCGTCTTCGAGACTCGCGTCAAGGCTCGGCAAGATTTGTGGTACCTGCCGATGAAGCGCAGCTGGCTGGATCGCGCCAGCGAGCCAAGGCGGCTCACAGCTGGGCCACTCTCTTATTTCGACCCGGTACCCAGCCGGGATGGGAAAGTGCTCTTTGCCTTAGGCACCAAGCAAAAAGGAGAACTGGTTCGATATGACATAAACTCAAAACAGTTCACTCCATTCCTTGGAGGCATCTCTGCCTCAAACGTGACCTTCTCCAGAGATGGGAATTGGGTCGCATACTTGTCCTATCCCGACCGCTCATTGTGGCGCAGCCGGAGCGACGGGAGCGAACGGCTGCAACTTACCTATCCTCCGGTGCGGGTAGGTAACGCCGCCATCGCGCCGGATGGGAAGCGCGTCGAATACGAATCGGATGGCAATATCTTTCTTATCAACCCAGAGGGCGGCCAATCCCAAACGCTCGTACACGATGGTAAATCTGGTGGGGTAGATTGGGCACCAAACGGGGACAAGATTGTTTTCTATACCACACTCGATCAAGAACATGATGAGGCGAATTTTTTAGATCTGCGCACTGGAAAACGGTCGGCCGTGCCGGGATTAAATCGCTTCTCGGGAGCACGCTGGATTGGGGATGACGAATTGGTAGCTGCGGGGGAAGAATCGACATTTGTAGTTTTCAATGTCAACACCCTGACTTGGTCAGAGCCGCTTTTCCCGGCAAAGTCGGAGCTGGTCACAAAATGGGGCCTTTCGCCCGACTACAAATATCTGTATTACACAACCGGCGGGCCGGAGCCAAAGGTAAAGCGTGTCCGCTTCAGTGATCACGCCGTGGAAGTCCTTGGCAGCTTGAAAGATTTTCCGTTCGCAGCGTACGTACAAGCTCACGCCGCCGACACGCAAGTTGGCGTAGCGCCTGATGGCTCGCCAATATTCACGCGCGACACCGGTACGCAAGAGATTTACGGACTTTCCGTGAAGTGGCCATGAATCTCACCCGCAGGACCCACGATCTGGAAGTAATCAGCTCTAGTCATAGTTGGGAAAGGCTCCCATGAAACGACTCGCGTACGTTGTACTGGTGGTCGCAGCCCTCAGCGCCGGTTTCCTGGTCGGACAGACCACAACGAACCTCGACAAGTGGTGGACTCCCGAGAACGACGCTCTGGTCGCAGCTCCTCAAAATCACAAACTTCTGTTTGAAAACGACGAGGTGAGAGTTGTCGAAGTGACGGTTCAGCCCGGCGTTCGCGAACCGCTCCACGCTCACCGTTACCCGAGTGTTCTCTATTACATCTCAGCTGCGCATTTGAAGGAGTACTCGCCTGGCGTCGCGGCCGTTGACCACCCTCGCAAACAGGACGGCGCAGTCATATTCCTGCCCATCGGCCCTCCGCATCAAATGGAGAACATGGAGACCACCAAGCCTCTGCGAGCCATCCGGGCGGAATTGAAAAAAGCCCACTGAGCCGGTTGCCGCCAACACACCCGGAATCGGCGCATCCGCAGGCAACTTGTTGCGCGGGTTACAAATCCCGTTCTCGTGCCGCATCGGCAGCAACTTGTGGTCGTTCGAGTTCTTGTATAATTTCCCAACATTCACGGCGAGAAGCGGTCGGGGTAACGGGCGAAAGAAGCCAAGAAATGGTGTTAAAGGTTTTCAACGACAAGACTTCGTTGGGAAAGGCGGCCGCCCAGAACGCGGCAGCTGCGATCCGCGGCGCCATTCGAGATCGTGGCCAGGCACGCGTCATAGCCGCCACAGGCACGTCTCAGTTCGAGTTCCTCTCTGCTCTCACCGAGTCCACCGATCTCGATTGGGAACGAGTCGAACTGTTTCACCTCGATGAATATATCGGCCTGCCCGCGACCCATCCTGCCAGCTTTCGCAAGATACTACTCGAACGGTTAGTCAACAAAACCGGAATCGCGAAATTTCATCCTCTCGACGGCGACGCGCACGATGTTTCCGAAGTTCTACGCCGGGTGGGCAAGGCATTAGCATCTGCGACGGTGGACATCGCCTTTGTGGGTATCGGGGAGAACGGCCATCTTGCCTTCAACGACCCGCCGGCAGACTTTGAAACCGAAGAGCCATACCTGGTCGTCAACCTTGATGAAGCCTGCCGCCGCCAACAGGTCGGAGAAGCCTGGTTCGGCGATATATCACAGGTGCCCAGGCAGGCCATCTCGATGTCGATCCGGCAGATCCTGAAGGCGAAAGAGATTCTGGCGGTCGTACCCGAGTCGCGAAAGGCGCAGGCCGTGAAGGCCTGCTTCGAGGGCGAGATCAGTCCCATGGCGCCCGCTTCGATCCTGTGCACGCACGCCAACGCGACCGTGTATCTCGACAGGGAATCCGCCAGTTTGCTCAGTTCGGCATTAGAGACCTCGGCGTAGGGTGCGGGAGAAGTCCCCGAGTTAACACACACAATTCATTCACCACCGACATGGATACGGCCGGACAGTCCCCGTCACGCAGCGCACGCTCGATCCCCGCCCTCCGCTGGTGGATCGGCGGACTGCTGTTTGCCTCCACCGTCATCAACTACATCGACCGCCAAACGCTCTCCTGGCTGGCTCCCTATCTCCAATCCCAGTACCACTGGACCAATAGCGACTATGCCAATCTCGCGATCGCTTTCCGCGTCGCGTACTCCATCGGGCAGACGGTTTTTGGCAAGCTCATGGATCGAATCGGCACGCGCCGAGGTCTCACACTTAGCGTCCTCGGGTACTCCATCATCTCGATCCTGACTTCGCTGGCGCGTGGGTTTTATGGCATCGCTTCCTTCCGTTTCCTGCTGGGCGCCGGCGAATCTGCCAACTGGCCGGCCGCGACGAAAGCCGTCTCGGAATGGTTTCCGAAACGTGAACGCGGCCTGGCAACGGCGCTCTTTGATAGCGGTTCCTCCATCGGAGCGGCGATCACCCCCTACCTCACTTATTCGATCTACTCGCGATGGGGATGGCGTCCCGCGTTCATGGTTCCCGGCGTCCTCGGTTTCCTCTGGCTCATCGTATGGCGATGGCTTTATCATCCGCCGGAATGCCACCCGCTCATCAGCGAGGCCGAGCTCCGCATGATCGTGGCCGACAAGCGTGACGCGGACGCACAGCAGGAGGGCACGGCCCGCCCGCGCTGGCGCGACCTGCTCAAACTGCCGCAGACCTGGGGAACGATCATCGCCAGAAGCCTTACCGACCCGGTCTTCTTTTTCATCGCCGAGTGGTTCCCCATCTATCTGGTCGCTAAGGGAATTGAACTGAAAACCAGCCTCATCGCGGTCTGGATCCCGTTCGTCGCGGCTGACGTGGGCAGTTTTTTCGGCGGAACAGTATCGGGCTACCTGATCAAGCGAGGATGGTCGGTGGGTGCGGCCCGCAAGGCTGTGATCATTTACGGCGGGATCGGAGTGACGCTGCTCATCCCTACGATCTTCACAACGAATCTCTATCTGATTTCCTTCCTGTTCGCATTTGCGACTTTTTCCTACGCCGGATTCACGATCATGGCAAACGTGTTGCCGTCCGACCTCTATCACAGCGAATCGGTGGCGTCGGTGAGCGGCCTGAGCGGCACCGGCGCGGGAATCGGAACCATCGTTGCCTTCAAGTTCATAGGTTATTTGTCCGACGCGCGGCGAGCCACCGGTACCCATTCCTTCGATCCGATCATCATTGTCGCAGGCCTGCTCCCGTTCGTCGGAATGCTTCTCGTATTGTTGCTGGTCCGCAATACGCAGGCCACCAACCAGGGGCTGGTGCGCCGAATTTGAGTAATTCGAGTTTCTCTCGACAATGCCGCCTGCGAAATTGTTAGGTCGATCATTTGGGAGATGCCTGGTTTTCGGGCCCTCGAAGGAGGATTGCTTGACGCCGTCTGATGTTTGGGCGGCTTTCTTGTTTGCATTGGAATTTGGCGGCTGGGCCAAATTTTGCAGACGTTCCGTCGGAAGTTAGTGCCTGCGTTGACTGGCACACTTGGGAAGCGTAGTGTTCCTGCTCAAGCAGGAGGACCCGATGCCACACTTTGTTACGCTAATCCGTTACACGCAGCAAGGAATTTCACAAATCAAGGAAAGCCCATCGCGATTGGATGCTGCTAAGAAAGCTGCTGAAGCGGTTGGTGGAAAAGTTCACGGATGGTACTTGACCATGGGGCACTATGACGCCGTTTTGATTTCCGAGTTTCCTAGTGACGAAGCGTGCGCCAAGTTCACCTTGTCAGCAGGAGCGCTCGGAAACATTTCCACCCAGACGTTGAGAGCGTTTCCTGAAGCCGACTATCGCAAGATTTGCGGTTCAATCTCTTGAGTGGATCTGTCTATCGACAGCCAAGAGCCCCCAATCCTCGGGCGGCTCTTTTAGGAGCGGCAATGTCTTGCTGAATTCGAAGCCGTACCCGCAGGAGAAGATATGGCCAGCGCAGAACGCTCTTAGGGCTATGAACCTAGCTCCAGCAGCGCCTCACGCAGGGGGCGGTGTTTCTGGAGAAGCCGCGCGTAGCGCATCTCATTGGCCGCGCTTTTGGCGCGGATGATCTTCAGCAAGGCGCGCTTCTCTTCGCGGCCCCAGGCTGACAGGCTGGGCACGAGAGAAAGGACGAGCGCGAAGTTCTCGAAGCTGGCTTGCTGCTGCGGCGTCAGTGAGGACACCTTCTCTCCAAGCAGGCGTGCCAGCCATGCCGAAGCAGTTGGGCGCATGCGAGTACTCGAGCCCCGAAATTTCGCAGCCATGCACTGGTTTATCTTGAGCCCAATGTTGCGGGTCGAGAACTTGTCCCAGGCGCCCGCCTGACTTCCGGGGAGCTCAAAGAAGACGTGTCCAGCGGCTAGGCGCCGCAAGGTGCGCGAAGACGTCCGGTACTTTTCATCAAACAGAATTTTCTGCTCTTCGCGTCCAGTTAGCCGCAGCAAGTCCGCGCGGCCAGGGCGAAATCCCAGCTTCCGATAAAACCAGAAGGCGCCGGACTCGATGGCTTCCTCATTGCGCTCGCCTAACTGGTAGGGGTAAACAGAAATACACTTCGCCTTTGTGAGGCCACAGAGGCAGCGCAGCGCTTGCGCGTAAATCCAGGCGGCTTCGCCACCACGAAACGTGTAGAAAGTGTTGAAGCCGACCTCGATCCATTCGCAAAGTCCGATGGCTTCGATGTAGTTGATGGGAACACCATTCTTCAGGGTGAATCCGGCGACATAGAAGCGCAGAGGCAGGCGCCGCGCCGCAGGCAGGCCCCACAGGTAGATGGAAACGCCGCGGCCCACGTCAGCACGCACAACGGTGGCGGGATCGCCCAGCGTGGTCCCGTAGAGTTCACGATAGCGGACGAGCATCACTTCGCGGACTGTATCCAGCACAGCCTCTCCCTGCTTTCGTCGCAATCGCGTCAACTCCGGCGGCGGCTGGGCCAACTCCTGATCGAGTGAGACCTCGCCCCGCGTAATGAGCGGGCTATGGTGATAGTAGACACGGCGTACTTTCTTCCAATTACGCGTGCGCGAAAGAGGCAGGTTGTTCAACTTCCAGCGCAAGGGCAAGCGTAGCGCATCGTAGAGTTGCGATTTCTCTGTCTCCGGCACGGGCAATTGCTCGAAGCACCGCACCAGCCACTCGGCGTTCCTATTTCTGCTCGCGGTCGCCAGCCAGCGCCTCCAGGGAACGTCAGCTTCCACATAGCCATCTTCTTCCAGCAGTGGTATGAAGCGTGGCCAGATGTCGGCCAGAGCGCGCTCTTCGTCGTAGCCCTTCCAGACAACCTCGACTTTGCCGGGCAGGCGGCGCACTAGCCAGCGAACAACGTCGAAGCTGAGAGCATCTTCCATGCAGCTGCCCGCGATGCCGGAAACCTCCAGCGGATCGAATTGCGCCATATCGGCCCCGGCTTGCCGAAGTTGCTCCACCTTTTGCGCAAAGCTGCGCAGCAGATCCTCCGACTTGCGGACGACGCGTGGGCCATGGGGAAAGGCGCGCAGGAACAGGAGTGCTTCGTGGAAACGAATGAGAGAAGGAACATCCGCGAAGTACTGTCTGCTTAGCTGCGAAAGGAGCCTTAGGACACGGTATTCCACTCCAGTTTCAAAACGGTAACGGCATTGTTCTAGTCGAGTGAGCAGCCGGTGGAGGGAGCGAGTGGTCATGCGGATTCGATAAGAGTAGCGCACTTTCAAGCCAATGGGCTCATTCATTCCGGCACGACCGCAGTGGCTTCCGATTTCCACCTGTGCCCGGTTATCAGATGTACAGATGGGATGAGCTGGCCCTGTAGTAAACGTAAGGATCACGAGTACAGTTTCGGTCCCAGTGATAAAGAAAGTGGAATTCGCGGCCCGAGTGCATTCACTGCTTCCCACGACACCCATCGTGCTCAGAGTCGCCACGCCCCAGCCGCACCGGATCACAAACTAAGTTCACTACTTGCCTTTATCTTTTGGTCTGGCGATAAACCGGCGTAGGTAATCGGCTCCTTCCTTCTCGTACTCAGCGATGCCGCCGCCCCCTCAGAAGCAACTCGCAGATCTGGGACTGTAATTCGGGGACTTGCGTTCCCCTCAGAAAGGCGTCATTGAGCAAGAATGCGCCGGTTGCACAACTCAAGTGTTGTAACAATGAAATCGCTGTTTCTCCTGGATCAGTCCCTATGAGGCCTAACTCCAGGGATTGAGAGTTGCTTTGAGGAGTGGAAAATCCGAAACGTTGCGAGTCACCAGCGTCAGTCGATGCATTTCTGCAGTTGCCGCCAGAAAGCGTCCATCGCGCCGATCGGACGTCCCGCTGACTCGCTGCGGGACAATATTTTGCCCCAAGGGTCCTCGACGGACAGAATCCTGCCTTCAAACCTCAAGGGCGAGGTTTATCCTTGAACCGACGGATCTTCAATCCGGATCCCCGCAAGGGGGATGCGGCGTTGACCGAGTAAGGAAGTTGTTATAAAGTAAGGAATAGAGCCAGATTATGCAAAAGCAGGCAACAATCACTAGCAAGGGACAGATTACAGTGCCTCGTGAAGTTCGCCGGGTTCTAGGGGTTCGAAGCGGCGATAAACTGCTCTTCGAGAGTGATGGGAAGGGCATACGGGTCCGGCCGGTTAGAAGCAAGAGCGCGTTTTCAAAGTATCGCGGCATTGGTAACCCTGAAATTCCGTCGGGCAAAAAAGGTATTGCGAAATGGTTGCGAGGGATGAGGGGACAATGACCGCCGCTGTCGATACAAATGTGGTGATCGCTTTGTGGGACAGAGACTCGGCGTTGAGCTTGGCCGCACAAACCGCTCTGGATAGCGCCCTTAAGCGGGGGACTCTGGTCGCCGCCGCCCCAGTATTTGCAGAGTTGATCGCGGCGCCTGGTCGCACCGAGGCGTTCGTCAGCTCCTTTTTTGAGGAAACTGGAATCGGGGTTGATTGGGAGTTGCCAGAGCAGGTATGGCGATTGGCCGGACGAGCTTTTCAAGCCTATGCAGAACGTCGACGTAAGCAGCGCGATGCGGGTGTGCGCCGCATTCTCGCGGACTTCGTTATAGGAGCTCATGCACTGGCAAACGGTTGCCGCCTTCTCACTCTTGACGATCGTCTGTATCGTTCTTCGTTTCCGACACTCGCGATAGAGACTTTCTAGAAGGCCTAGATCCAGGTAGATCGCGAGGTTTCTCACCTCAAAGGACTCGAAGTCGTTCTCATGCTCGACTGACAGCCGATACCCTGACCGATGCGTAGCGTGACCGATCTCATGCGTATCAAATTTCTTCCTTTTCACGACACCCACTGTGCTCAGAGTCGCTGGCGCCACCCAGTGCCACCGGCTCGAGGAGAAGTCCTTCCCCAAGAGCTCGCACCCTCTGGCGCAGCCGGTGCTGCTTCGAACAGCGTGGAACGCGATTTGACGCGCTTGGGAGAGGTCGGAAGCCGTTCCGTCCACACATGGATCTTCTCGGTGTGTTCGGAATGATCGGAGCCGACGATCACAAGGGTAAGATCTTGCGATTGCCCGTGCATCAACTCGGCGGGCATTAAACCCCCAATTCCGAGCAGCCAACCTTCCAGCCGGCGTCTGCTCCGCAACAGGCCATGCTCGACCAACTTGTGGTTCAGGACCTCGTCGTAAGGAAGCTGCAAGCCGCAACGGCCAGGGAACTGATAGGCACGATACTCTGCGTCGCTCCCGTTTCGCTTCCGCAGCCTGAACGTCAGCGGCGTTAGCCACTGGAACGAAGCGTCGATCAATGTTGATCGCAATTCGATCTGGACTGTTTCGATCGTTCGCGAAGTTTGGTTCGTGATGGCGAGATTCACCATGAAGCCGAGCCGGCCGCTTTCCAGCTCGAACAGCTTGGAATCGCAGACCGCGCCGACTTGCTTAATTTCGACTTGCCTGGGCTCCTCCGCATCGTCGGCCACGCTCATGTCGACCGGGCTCCCGGTGCGCGCCAGTGCCTCAAGAAGCTCGCGTGTTACTCTGAACTTCGAACTGTTCCGTCGCATTAGACGCCTCCGAAAAAGACGTACACAAAGTGCATACGTACACATCAGGGTGTTGGCACCGGCGCAATCACCTCCTCCGGACAGATTTCACACCGTCGTATTCCATCGATCGACGGAACGCCGTAAGCAACTGCGACCTGATGGATCCTCTCACGGACGCGCTGGCCCAAGTCAACCTTGAATCCCCTCGCAACGCGCTGCGTGGGGATACCCAATTGCCGAAGGATCGTCCCCACCCTTTTCGCTGACAATGCCGGGTCCTCATGGCGGCCGGCCAGCAGAGCATTCGCTAATTGCGTCAATTCGCTCACAAAAATCTGGTCGACGCCCGCTGCGTGGCAGGAGGAGAGCGCGGCCTCGGCGACCACGCATCGAGGGTCAGAAAAGCGAGGCCCCATGATCTCGAGTTCGTGGCGGCGGATTTCCCGGGACACAGATTCTGTCAGCTCCGGGCAATCGCGTATCGGGGCGAGCCAAGCATGCGCCTGTTCTTGCAATTCCGGGCCGAATGCGCTGAGATCAATTCTCGCGTCGCGCACATTCTCGTAGTTGAGGAGTCGGTAGCGCAGCAGCTTCGCTTGGAAGATCTCGGCGGTCGCTCGCTCCTGCGCGTCCGTGAACAATGAAACGGGAGCAGACATCGGGGACAGTGTTACGCTGATGCCTCGAGCGTCGTGAGCGCAGTCGTCGCACGCGAAGGCCTTCGCTCCGTAGAGATCAACGCGCCGCGTTCCGCGCGCAAGTCGAAAGTGTCGTCTGTTCGAGGCGAGCAGCGAGCGCACGAGCCGACGGTCGAGATCAGTCTGGTTGAAGAGGAGGGTCGCGCAGAGTCCCGCGGGCAACGTGGCCAAACCGCCAAAATCGGCGTCTCCGAGCAGAATCGGCCGACGACAGAGACACCCCAGCAGCCGCAAGCACCGGCTAACGGCGGCTTCGGGTCCGAAAAAATAGAGCATCGATGCCACTGGCCCGGCGTCACAGAACCAGCTTGACAGCGCGAAGGCAAGAAGGAGGTCTATCGTCTCCGGCTGCAGGCGCGCGTGCGAATCCAAAAAATCGCGCAGGGATGCGATCAAGTTCGCGGTACATCCGAAGCGCGCACTGCGAGTGGGAAAGCGCACTGACCGAGCCAGGCCATCGGGTAGGGGCGTCGGAACGTATGTATTGCCGTCGTGATAAACCCTTGGCTCCGTCACGAACTTCCTCCCCTCGCGGACATGCAGTAGCAAACGGCCGTCGTGATCGGGATCACGGACCGCTTCGAATATGAGACGGGGCAGCACCTGGCCAAGCGTCGCTACAACGGACATCGGAGGCCTCCGGATCGAGGGGCTCACCGCCTCATGCAAGTTCAAATGTGGTGAGCTTTCTCTGAGAAAACGTTCGAGCCGGAAACGATAGAGGATGCTGCTGTGTGCTGAAGAATCCTACTTAAAGAGAGTTTACCAGATTCGTTGCGCGTACGCGTGGAAAGCTGATGTAGCGGAATACAGACAGCTATTGGTTTATGGTTGGTATCACATGCCTAGCATAAGCTAGGACTCGCCACTTGTTTCAAGAGTCAGTTAGGCGACCGCGTGCCTAACCGCCCCAGCATGACTTGTATGAATCTTGTGCCCTGCTTCTTGTAAACATCAGAACCAGCGACGATAAACGCCTCGCAGATCTTGGCTACGCTCTGCCCTTCGCGAGTAGCAATCGCCTCAATCTCTTTTTTTAAATTCGAGTTGACCCGGAAAGTCAAGCGCGTGTCCTTTTTCATCGGCGCAATCTTAACACCACTTCGGATTTGAGAAAGCTGCAAAGGGTGGTGACTTTAGGGGTTACGATATGTCATCCTTATGTCATCCATATGGGGAACATAAGGAGGTAAGTCAATGCGCCCAAAGAGCCTGTTCGCGGAAAACTCTGTAGCTGCAAAGAGGAAGTGGCCGGACCAGCTGGGCCGCCGAGAAATCCAGCTTCTTCGAGGTTTGACCGACGGCTATCAGTTTTCGGTCGCTGCCGGAGATTTGCTTTTACTGGGGAGCGGTTGGTACGTAACCCACACAGGCCTGATTCGCTTGGCGGCTCGACGACGCTGCAGCGGAATTCAGGTTCAACCCATTTCAGAGTTTTCGGATGCCCTCAACCGCCGCTATGCATTTAAGGCCACCGTCTACAGATCTCAAAAGTCCCCGGGATTTGTTGGCTTCGGGGATGCCGACCCGTCCAATGTGTCATTCCTCGTTCACGGGGCCGAAATGCGGGTGGCCGAAACGCGAGCGGTCAATCGCGCTCTGCGCAAGGCCTACGGAATCGGGATCTGCTCGGTCGAAGAGATCGGGTCTTCCGCGGAGCCATCGCGAGAATCTCCAGAATCCAAGAAACTGCCCCCGCAGCCTGCCAATGGGAATGGCGGCGGTCGTACAGTCCGCGACCGCCTGTGCCAAATTATCCGCCAGCATCAGCTGGACCCGAACTTGGTCAAATCCTACGCAATCGAGTTCTGTGCCGTGAAAACGCTCAAAGAGGCAACGCGTGAGCAGGTCGAGAATTTCGTAGCGCACCTGTCTGACTGGGCGGAGAAAGACCGCAACGCCTTGCTCTGTCAACTGAATAGCTACCTCGGCCAGAAGGAGGGTGCCGCATGAAACGCCAAATTGAAGGCCTGCGCGCTGCGGGTCGCTCCGATGTCGATCGCACTCCTGACGGGATCTTCCTGGTTCGCGTGCAGCGTGTGCAGTTCCGCCGATATGCGCCCAAGCCGTATTACACCGTCGCTCTGGCCGTCATCGAACCTCGAGGGTTTGCGGGGAACGTTGTCTCTAGCCGAATCTACTGCAACCCGAAAGCGCTCTGGAAGCTGAACTGGTTCTTGCGCGACTTCGGTTATGATGCCGAGTTGCTGGGCCGCGATGAAGTGGATGAACGTCAACTTGTGGGTCTAGAGGGAGTGGTCAAAATCAGCAACGTCGTTTACGACGGGATGTCGTTGCTCCGTTTTGACGGCTTTGCTCCCGCCAGCCGCTGGGAAGAACTCTCGCCCGCCAACTTGGACAAACAGCCATCGTAATGACGTATAGCTATACACAGATCAGCCAATACCTCACCTGCCCGAGGCGATATAGACATCGCTATCTCGATGGCTGGAAGGAGAAGGACACCCGTGCAGCGATGCTCTTCGGTCGCGCTTTCGAACAAGCCCTGGGCGCCTTCTTTCGGCGGGAAGATCCCGGAGCCGTCCTGTTCGACGAATGGTCTGCCTGCCAAGATCAGGATCTGCACTACGCCAACGGGGATTCCTGGGATCGCATGCTGGGGCAGGGAATCATGCTGCTAACCCGGTTCTGCCAGGACAATCGTGTTCAGGTGCCTCGACCTCGGCGGAATCTGCAGGTCAAGTTCACCCGGCCGGTGGGCAAAACGAACGACTTCGTTGCCTATATCGACGCTATCGGGAAACTTGACGACAGGCGCTGCCTGCTGGAGTGGAAAACATCTTCGAGACGATACCCAGAAGAGCCCGAAGGATTGCTGGCGTTAGATCCCCAACTAGTGTGCTACTCCTGGATGACGGGAATTGCGGAAGTGGCCCAGGTAGTGTTCGTCCGCAAAAGCCTGGTCGAGGTTCAGTATCTGCGGACGACGATTTCCGACGACCAAAGAAATGAATTCGGGTGGCTGGTGGAAGGCACGATCCATCGCATTGAGTCGGCAGACTTCCTCCCACACAAGTGGCATCCGCTTTCCCCAGAACCCGTGCAGCAACTGTCCGTACTTGGGACTTTGCCTCGGACGGCAGGATCTCACGGAGTCTGCCCTAGTGCGACGCCCAGGAGCAGAAGACATTGGTTGGATTGACGAGCTTACTTACTAAGGATCCGCCCATGCCGCCGAAACTCAATCGTGAGCGCGCGTTATTTGTGCTGGGCAAAATCGACGAAATTCTGGCGTGGGAGCAGAGGAAGGAAAGCGAGCGCGACACAAAGTTCGTGGAATTGGGCCGGTATCTTTGCGAAGTTCGGGCTGGACAATACTGGCGGCTTGAGAAGCTGAAATCGTTCGATGAATTTCTGGAAAGAAGATTTCCCGAGTCGCGACGAAAAGCCTACTACTTGATGTCGATCCACGAAAACCTTCCTCTTCAGGCCCGGCGTCAACTGAAAGAAGTTGGTTGGACGAAAAGTCTGGAACTAGCGAAAGTGGCACGGCGGGATGGCCAGAGGTTCAATTGTGCAACCTGGTTGCACAAAGCTCAGGAAATGACCAAAGATCAGTTCAAGAGGGAAGTCGAAAGGGAATTGACCGGGGAAGACAAGGAACCGTGGGAAATTGTCTACTTCAAATTCTATAAAAGCCAGATCCCGGTGATCGACCGGGCACTAGAGACCGCAGCGCTGATGCTCGGCAGCAACCTTCTCGAGGCTACTGCCTGGAAATGGTGTGTGCCGATTTTCTAGCCGGGGCCAATTTAGACAATGGAGATCCGGAGACGCTTCTGTTCTCGATGATGCGATTTTTCCGCTTTCTGTCAGATGACCAAAAGCAGACGTTCCTGAAGAGCTTGAGCGAGGAGAGCGAGGAAAAAATATGACCTCAGCTCGGCGAAACAGGGTCCCGTCGCGAGTCGATTTAGTGTCATATGACGCTTTGCGGAAGCGGGTGCTGAGGCGCGACAGCTGGCGTTGCCAATTATGCGGAGCGATGACGAACTTGGAGATCCACCATCAACAGTTTCGCAGCCATGCAGGCGAAGATGCCGAGCATAACCTCATCACGCTTTGCCACGAATGCCACGCCGCGAGGCATGGCTCGGATCCCGATAGCGAGCCATCCCGTTGATCGTCGGGCAGGTAGGACATTTCTAATTTGGCCGCTATTCAAACCGAAAGAGCGGTCCAGGTCTCAATTGTTGAAGACACAGATTTGCTTTTCCCGCGCCACACTCAGAAATCTGCCAGGCTGGCAAGTCACTCTCCTTCACAATATAGTCGCCAACCATCATGTGCTCGACACTCTTGGAATTTGCTTCCACAATTTGATTCCCGAAGTTTGCACGCACGCGAAACTGCTCTGATGCGGGCTCGTAGTTGTCGATAACAAAGCAGTGGCCGATGCAGGCGCGGTCTACGACGTGATTCGCGGAAATCCGCAGGTTGGGCAGAGGTAGATACGTGACGATAACGCGGGCGTCTTGTGGAAGTTCCCTGACCACAGATTCCGCATTTTGCTCTATCGCATCAGCCTTTGCCGTATCGACAAATAACAAACCAAAGTAAGCCAATGCGATCAGCCCAGTCGATACCGCGAGCAGTCTTTGGACTCGCAGTCTGGCTAGAACACAGCATCCCAATACCCCAAGGGCCAGAGTGAACCGAAAGACTATGGCAGTCACGGGAACCGCGTAGCGGGGAATCCATATGACATCAGGGATGAGAGCCAGCCCGATTAACGTCGTCACGAACAACTGAAGCGGTAGCGGAAATTGTGATATCGAAAGTTTTCTCGGAAAACGCGCCAAGTCGAGCCAGGCACACGCGAGAACCGCCAACATCAGAAATACAAAGTGCAAGATGTAGCGTTTTCCTAAAACGATCTGATCGCCCCCGTTCAAGAGGAAGAATGGGATATTCGACCCTTCGACTCGATAATGGTTTACTAGATACAGACGGAATAACCAAATTATTACAATAGCGCCGACCAATAAAATCCAATGCTGAGCGCTTTTGACGAATTGAGTGGCCACAATGTAAAAGGCTGTCGCCCCGAACCATGCAAACCCAAGCGGATGCGCCATCCAAATCAAAGGCAGCAGGGCAAGGGCGTAGAGGAAATCGAATCTTCGCCCCCTCCAGAGGAAAGCAAGACCAATGAAGGACAGCCCCAGAGAAAGATAAAAATTGAGGAACCCCATGTTCAGGGTCCATCCGTAGGAAAGCATGGCAAGCAGCGGAACAAGAAACCAGGGTGGGCGGCCACTGGCAGCTCCGGCCAATGAGAATGCTCCCCAGAAGAAAACCAAAACGACAATGGAAAACACAACTCTCTCGGCCGCGACAAATCCAATGATCGAGCCTATACGGACCAGGAGAATGTCACACAAGACGTTGTTTGTCTGCGATGAGATCCAAAGGCTAGGAGCTTTCCCTTGCTCGATCAGACTGGTGAGCCACGCATTGTAGGTGTGACTGGCAAGATCCCCGGCCTCGATGTGGCGGTGCCAGAAACAGGGAACCAGAACGGCCGCCGATATCGCGAGCAAAACCACAAAATGCTGGCGAATGAAATCGGACAAACGAAATGGACGCTCCGGCATTTAGGAGGTATAGAGTAGCATCCGGTTCCTGCCCAGCAAAAGCTATTGCAGGTTTCGACGAATCCTGATGGTCAGCAGCTTACGTATTCCGTTTCCGGAGCCGCCATGTTACGGTGTGGCGTGAACCCGCGCAGTCGGCAATGGGCCGAACGAGTCTTGCTAGCAGTAATCATCGTGATATTTTGCTTTCGGGTGATTTCTCTACATCCCCGCGAATTCTTCGGATTCTTCCAGGACGACACCATCTACTTCAGCACCGCGAAGGCCCTTGCCGCGGGTCACGGATATGTGTTTCCCAGCTTTCCTGGCGTTCTGCCGCAGACCAAATATCCCATTCTGTATCCGCTTATCTTGAGCGCAGTCTGGCGGGTCTCTCCGACGTTTCCAGATAACTTGAACCTGGCGATTGCGATTTCGATCGCGATTGCGGCGGCCTACCTCGTGCTCAGCTACATTTTCATTCGGCGCTCAGGAAGCTCGCCGGCCATCGGACTGTGTGTGCTTGCGGCGATCGCTCTGCAGCCGGAATTAGACTGGTTCGCGGGCGCTGTATTAAGCGATCATCTCTTCGCAATGCTCGTGGTCGCCTCGGTCCTAGCCGCCGATGAAGCCTGGCTGAACTCCGAGCGTCCTCTTTATTGGGGAGCAATCGCCGGCCTTCTGCTGGGACTCTCCATGCTGGCCCGGTCTGCCGGGATCGGCGTGATCGCGGGCATCGCTTTCTATGGAGTCCTGCAGCGGCGCTGGCGGACGCTCGCCGTCATCCTCATCGCGTGCGGCACCGTCGCTGGCGTTGGAATTGTTGCCACTCGGATGATGTCCCCAGTTCCCGTCGCCGCCGGCAGTGGCACGGCGCCGCTCGTGTTTCAGCAGACGGCAGCGTATTACAGCAGCTACGCGCGTTTCTGGATGCTTTCCGTGCCCAGGCTGTCCGTTCTCGCCGCCATGCTGCGGACCAACCTGCGCCTCCTGATCGTGGCCCCCGGCGATTATTTCGTTATGCCCGGCGTGGTCTTGCCGGTAAACGTATTTACCTTCGCAACAGCTTTGCTCTTAACCGCGGCGTCCATCGGAGGAATCGCACGCTTATATAATTCGACGGCGCGCCGCAGCATGACATTTGCTCTTCTCGGCAGCCTGCCCATCCTTCTTCTTTGGAACTACGTCTACTATGACCGTTTTCTGATTCCTTTCGTCCCCCTGCTGTTCCTGGGGATCGCGATTGAGTTGCGCCGATTCGTCCGGATGCTCATTGCCGCCATTCGTGACGGCAGCGGCAGCCATCGCATACTAGGCGCAGTGATTGCTATCGCGCTAATCGGAATGGCCGGGGTTGGAGTGCACAATTATGTTGTGTTTGGGCGCGCGATGGAAAATCTGTCGCGAGCACGGGCGGAGATGAACCAGGAACGGCGCGAAGCTTACGATTGGATCTCGCGCAATAGCTCTCCCACGGAACGTGTCCTTGCTTATGCCGACGTGCTGATATACCTGTATACTGATCGCCAATCGGCCCGCCCTATCCAACTCACGACCGATTGCTATTACCAGCCCCAACCGGCAAAGTGCACCCTCGGCGTACAGGAGATGATCGCCTCCATCCGTTATTCCGGCGCAAGATTTTGGATCACCACCCCCAGCGACTTCGAATTTGAAGGCGGGCGGTTCGGGCCAGCATTAGGGCAACGCATTTCCGACGGCCTGAAGAGCCGGCTCAAGCCGACCTTCGCAAGCAGCAAAGGGACGGTAGTTGTCTACGACACGACTTGCTTGGTGAATCCGAAAGACGCGAGCTGTTCTAATCCTGGAGGCGGTCCGGGATAGCCAGAAAGATAGATGCGGAGAGCCGATTGTTTTTGCTGATTGAATTCGTCTTATGCATTCTGGCGGTATTGATCGCCTTTCTGTTTCCCGATCTCGGTGGAAAGTGGTTTGCCGGGATCGAGCGGTCGCTCAACCGCCTGGCCCAGCGCCGCGGCTGGGCTGTGCTCAGCGTGGGAGTGACTGCGCTGGCTCTTCGCGCCGCTCTATTACCCATTGAGCCGGTCCCTCAGCCGCAAGTGTTCGATGAATTTAGTTACCTCTTGATGGCGGATACTTTTGCCCACGGGCGGCTGGCCAATCCTACTCACCCGATGTGGGTCCATTTCGAAACGTACCACGTGAACCAGAAGCCTCGATACGTGTCCATGTATTACCCGGCACAAGGCGTTTTTCTTGCGATTGGTCAGGTATTTTTCGGTCACCCGTTCTGGGGCGTGTGGTTGAGCGTGGGGATTATGTGCGCCGCCATCTGCTGGATGCTGCAGGCCTGGCTCCCGCCCATCTGGGCTCTTGTAGGCGGGCTGTTGGCGGCAATTCGATTGGGAGGGTTCAACTATTGGGCGAACAGCTATTGGGGCGGAGCCGTTGCTGCGATCGGCGGGGCCCTGGTTCTCGGAGTTATCCTCCGAATCAGAAAGCATTGCTGCGTGCGGGACTCGCTAATTCTGGGATTGGGTTTTGTGATTTTGGCAAACAGCAGGCCCTACGAAGGACTGTTCTTCAGCCTGCCCGTAATCGCGGTGCTCATCAAATGGTTGTTCGACAAAAGAACTCCGGCTAGTATCTCGCTTTGGCGGGTCGTTCTGCCGCTCTGCCTGATAATCGTTATGGGGGGAGCATGGATGCTTTACTACTTCTGGCGCACCACGGGTAATCCGCTCCTCAGCCCGTATTTTGTTAACATTCGCAGCTACAACCCGGTTCCGTATTTTCCCTGGCAACATATCAAGCCGATACCTCAGTATGATCACGTAGAAATGAAGGATTTCTATCTGGGATGGTGGCTTGACCAGTACAGCCTCGCCCGTTCACACCCCTTTTTAGCGGCCATCCTGAAAATCGCTTCCCTCTGGATGTTTTTTCTGGGCGTTTTGTTTTCCCTTCCGCTACTGATGGCCACGGTCATATTGCCGCACCGGGCTACATTCGGCGAACTTGGACTCCGGTTGAGGCTCCTTATTCTAGTAACCCTCTCCACCTTCATCGGGCTGTCATTTACAGTTTTTCTGAATGTCCATTACGCGGCACCTCTGACGGGTGCGATCTACTTCCTGATGTTGCTCGGGATGCAGTGGCTTCGAAGATGGAAATGTCGCGGCGAGCGAATCGGGCTCGCAATCGTTCGCTCCACTGTGACTATCTGCGTTCTGTTATTCGTTCTGCGGGCGGTAACTTTGGGCCTCCACTTCGCAGATCCATGGGGTGAGCCGATCTGGTTTTCGCGAGAGCCAGAGGCCCCCTGGCCGCGCAAAGGTACTCAGTGACCTGGCAGACCGTCCGGATAAGCTTCTTGTCCTCGTGCGCTACCATGTTCCCCGAGACCGCGAACAGTCCCTATTCAGTTGGGTCAACAACGGAGCCGACATCGACAGCTCAAAAATTGTGTGGGCGCACGACATGGGACCGGACAAAAATCAGGAACTCCTCGACTATTTTCGGGGAAGGGAAGTGTGGCTAGTTGAGCCTGACGAAGACCCTGTCAGGCTGTCCAGGTATCCGGTCACCGGAAATGTGCCGCTGTCGGGTCGGTGAGAGTTGCTGGGGTGCTCAGCAGCCGGGCGAACGTGCTAGCGGCTTGCCTTGTTAACCGCCATGCTTCGGGAAGCCTTGTAAATCTCAATATCATCGATGTTCGCAATTCGACTGTAGTTGGCGTCGACGGCGGCGTGAAACGCTTGCACCTGGGCGGCCGAGATGGTTTCGAAGTACTCATTAATCCGCGGATGAATGACCAGCACCGTGGTTTCCTGGGTGTCGATGGCGCGCATAATCTGTTGATAGGACGTTAAGTGGTACTCGGCCCTCAGGTCGGGGGGCTGTTTTTCCATCAGTCGCAACGCGTAATCGTTCTCCAATCCGGGAAAGTACCCCCTGCCAGATTCGAAGACGAAGCCGGGCCAGAAAGAGAGCACAACCTCGCCGGGACGAGTATTTGCGGCGATTACCTGTGACACCTGGCGATAGGAATCGAGCCGCCACAGCGACGGTGTCCCAAACAGCCACGGGTCTCTTCCAACTTCCGCCCCCATCAATAGAGGCGCTGCCACCGCCAACGCGAACGCTAACACGCGCTTCCTGTCGCGGAGAAAGACCGCGCGAATTCCTTCCAGTAGGAAAGGCACCAGAAAAGGCACAAGCGGGCCGTCAAGGTACTGATCGTAAGTCGGAAAATGGATCAGGGCCGTGACTGCGTACACCACCAGCAGGACGCCGGCAACCTCGAAGTACAAGAGTTGCTGTTCACTGTATACGCCGAGCGCGCCTTGACGATGCCTTCGAAAGCTAAGCCAGCCGGCAATCACCAGTGCAAGCTCGATCGTGAAATAGGGATGCATCCCGATCAGGCGGATAAAGACCGTCGCAAAGTAAACCAGGAGCGTATGCCCGACACTTTGGTATCCGTGAATAAGCGTGCCGTCTGCGAGTTCCAAATAGCCCACGTCCGCCCGGTGGTACTTGAGATTGTTGAAGACAAATGCTCCCGGACCGCGGGCGAAACTCGCAATCAGTGGAAGCAGGCCGCACACCCATCCTCCGAGGCAGAACAGAAGCCGCCTGACGGGCCTGTCCAGCCGCCGCCAGTTCAGTAAGGTCCAGACCAGCACTGCCGGCAGGAGAAGCGCATAAAAAAGCCGAAGAGAGGTGCAGAATCCCAAGGCAGTCCCAGCGGCAAAGTACCATCGGCTTCGACCTGAGATGAACGCCCGATAGAGGCACAACGTGGCGACGGTCATCAGTAGGTTTGCGATCGGGTACGTCTTGATGACGACATTCCACCAAAACCAATAGGGATTCAGAATAATGCCGAAGAAGGTCGCCAGGGCAACCTTGGATCCGACTTGGCCGGAAAACGAAGTGATCCACAGGCCCCAAATAAGGGTCGCGGCAAATCCGCAAAACACGGAGAGCATTCGCATCGCTACCAGTGAATGGGGATGCACCGCCCAAATCCAACTGTAAAGGTAGGGTAATAGCGGCGCCTGCTGGTAGAAGAAATCTTTGTACGGCGTTTTGCCTTCCCAGACCAGACGCGCTGCCGTTGAATAAAGGCCTTCGTCGCCGTCCAGAGGTCGCACAGCCGCGAGGACGGCTAACGCAACGCCATAAGCCACCGAGAGACCTGTAACGGCCAGCCGCAGATTACGCATCTGCTTACGTTGCATTACATCCGAGAGATCCAAACGAGAGGCGCCCCCGTGCGCCTTAGAGAGCTTCATTGACATCTTGTTGCGGAATCCTTGCTAGCAGCCTGAATCCTACCCGGAGCGCGACAAATAGCAAGAGCGCGATCGCGTTCAGGAACAAGACGGCCTGCAGGATGCCGCGCCCATGACGGCGCAGCAGGAAATATTCATTGAACGGCCGGTCATCCTGCACGGCGGGTGCATCCGGAACGGCCTGCAGCAGCGCGGCCACGGAAACTTCGCGGCTGAGCGCAAGTTCGAATTGTTGCTGGAGATTGGAAGCCGGACCCCATTCGAGGAAGTCTCGAACCGCAGCATCCGGCAGCTTGGCGGCAAGCTCCGCGGCCGAAAGATTGGGGATCGGACTCATGCTGAC
The DNA here is from genome assembly GCA_963719865.1 of uncultured Acidobacteriota bacterium. GTDB lineage: Bacteria > Acidobacteriota > Terriglobia > Terriglobales > Acidobacteriaceae > Sulfotelmatobacter. The sequence goes on from CAVRDS010000055.1 coordinate 114,705, forward strand.
CAGGAAGTGGACTCCCCGGACTGTCTGGTCGTCCATTCCATGAAACGCTCGCACGTAGGGAAAAGATTCTGCCAAAGCGCGGCCGACGGAAGCGACGACCGCCGGCTCGGTTTCCGGCAGCCACTGTTGCAGGATTCCGCCCGCCCGCAGATGCCGCTTCGCCACGTCATAAAACTCTTTCGAATAGAGCAAGCTGGAGCCGGCGGCGGAAACCGGCGGCGGAGGATCGAGCGTGATGACGTCGTACTGATCGGACGAGCGCTCCAGGTAGGAGCGTCCGTCATCGATCACCACATTCGACAAGGGAGACGCCATCGCGGTGGCGGCGTTGGGATGGAAGAACGTGATCAGCGAAGGGACACTGGGCACCAGCTCGACTGCGGTCGAGTGCACTCCCCAGGAAAGCATCGACAGCTGAGTGGTTCCCATTCCAAAGCAGATGACCAGCGTATTCCGCGGCTGCCTGGGCAGGAACGCCATGGGCAGATGCACCATCGTCTTGGTAATGGGAGTCAGGAAGGTCATCCCAACCCCGTTGACGAGCAGCGCTTTGTGGCGCTCGGATCCCATGGCGACCACAGTTGCTGTGCTGTCGCGCCTGACTTCACGATTAGGAAACTGTTCTTCAAATCCTTTCGCGGAGAAGGTGAGGACCACGCATCCCAGAGCCAGCGCGGTATACCCTGCGAGGCGGAGCGAGCCTGCTGCATTGCTGAGTTGGAGTTTTGGGCGGTACCTCAGCGCGACCGCAAACCAGGGCAGAGCCAGTGCGAATAGAGTGAGCCGCTCGCCCACCATCGGCAGCAAGAGAAAGCCTGCAACCAGTGGACCCAGGATGCAGCCGATTACGTTGACCGCGTATGCTTTCCCGGCGCGTCCGGCATCGCCGCGGGAGAATCGGTCGACCATCGCCGGAGTCAGGAACCCGGCTAATCCAGAAAACGGCATGATGCCCAGGGGCACGCGGAAAAAGTCGGGCAAGGGAATGCGTAGATCCGTAGCCAGGAAAGCGAGCATCACAGAGGCGCCGAGCAGTAACCAGACTAGTCCACTCTCCAGAGCCTGACTGTCGTTCGTGCGGCGGTAAGCCCTGGTGCCCAGATAGGTTGCCAGCAGGTACATCCCCAGGATGGCGGCAAAGGAGTACACGGTCGTGCTTAGAAAAGTGGTGTAGAGTCTGACCCACACGACTTCGGCACCCATACTGGTCAGGCCTGTGCCGAACAGCAGCCATAGCAGAGTTCCATTGGATAGCGAACCATTGAGCAGCGGAGTGGTCGAAAGGCGGCCTTCTTCGGCTACTGCTTCGACCGGCTTATTGTTTCGCGCCAAGCTCAGAGCCAATGCGGCAGCGGCCAGAGACAGGTTCAGCACGGCCCCAACACGCAACGTATGTCGGAATCCGAAGAGTTCAATCAATCCGAGTGGAATGACCGTCCCGGTTGTCGCTCCGAGGATGTTCGCGAGATAGAGATAGCTGAAAGACTTGCTGGCTTCAGGATCTCGGTCCTCCCTGACGGCCCCCATGACGAAGGGGAACGTAGCTCCCATGCACGCGCACCAAGGCAGGAGCGTGACCACCAACCAGATTCCGGAGGCGAAATAGTAAGCCGGGGACGAAACCGACGTGGTCTGCAGTGTGTGCCGCAGCAACGCTCTTCCCCAAATCAGTTGGTGAGGGACGGTGATCGCCGAAGCGCCAATCAGCAACTCCATCAGCGCATAAAGTTTTAAGGCCGAGAAAGAAGGCCTGGTTCCGAATCGCCGAATGATGAAACCGGCCGCCCAGGATCCCGTGCCCAATCCAGCCATGAAGACGGAGAGGAAGATGGAGACAATGGCGGTAGTGACGCCGAAATGTGCCATCGCCAGCCTGATCCAGATAATTTCGTAGAGAATACTGCAGAAACCGGAGACCAGGAAGAAGCAGAAATAGCACCGCTTGTTGGACAGCCGAGTGCCCAAAAAATGCCGAAAACTCTCGCTTGTGCCTGTCACAGAAGCCTTTCTCGAGGAGCGGGTCGGCTTGGCCTCGAATCTCGATCGGGCCGCGCCCACTGTGGTGCCAAGACTTTGGGATGGCACGAACGACAACCGTCGATTGCTGAGCGAATCAGGTTCTGAAACTACCTCATGTTGGAAACGGACTTCGCCTGACGTGCATTTGACTCTTGCGAATAGTTGACCGGAAATTCTGTTTCGGCGGCAGCATGCTGGGTCGACGAGTGCGATTGTGCCCCGGGCGGTTTTTTCGCCTCGTAACGATCGATCATGAGCTCGTCACCGACTTCCGTGCGGCTGCGGAAGATGGTGTGGGCCGGCAGTTCAATCACGCTCTCGGCGCGCAGTTTGGGCCACACGATGCGGAATGGCCGCACCATTTCCTTGACGTTGACCACCCGGAAGTTTTTGTCGATCATGACCAGGTCGAAAGGAAACAGCATCCCGATGGTGTGGATCGAGTTTGCGGGCACGATCCACACACCTCCGTCGGGCTTCAGAGACCTCTTGCCGAGCAAGCCGATGAGTCGGCTCAACACCGAATCTGCGACCGTGACTCGGAAAGAGAGAAAAGTCTCTTTCGATTTGTTGTAGACAAACACTTCCCTTGGTTTTCCAAACATAGCGGTCCCCGAGGAGCTGGGCTCCAGATCTAGCGAGGCGATTTTTTCTTCATCCGGTAAATCAGCAATACCAGTGTGCAAACGAACAGAATGCCGGCGATCAGTTTAATCAAATGCACGTTATCCATGGTTCACCCTCAGTGTGATTTAAAGTCCAAAACTCTACTTCATGAAATGCGTAAAGAAATGTTTGATGGCAATGATGGCCGGCCCAACCACCGCGACCCCCATGGCAGGGAAGATACAAAAAACCAGCGGTGGTACCAGTTTGATCGTTGTCTTGGCGGCCCTCTCTTCCGCCTGCTGACGCCGCTGGGTGCGCAACGCGTCGGAGAAAGCGCCCAGAGACTTGGCGATCGGTGTTCCAAACCGGTCGGTCTGAATCAGCATGGCCACAAAGGAACGCGCGCTCTCGAACCCGGCCCGGGTGGCGAACGATTGCCACGCTGCAATGCGCTGGACCCCGGCGCGCTGCTCGAAATTGATGAGCAGGAGTTCTTCGCTCAGTGCGGGGTGACTCATTTCGAGTTCCTGGCCGACCCGTACCACCGCCTGATCCATGCCAAGTCCAGCTTCCAGACAAATGGAAAGCAGATCCAGGCCGTCGGGCAAGCTGAGCTTGAGCTGTTTCCGTCTGCGGTTGATGGCGTTAGCAAGCCAGAAGTCCGGGACGAAAAATCCGAGAATGAGTGCGATGACGAAAAAGACAAGCGTGTTTTTGCTGAACACGAACGCCACCGTGAGCCCCAAGATGGCCGGTACTGCGAGCCGCGCTCCCAGAAAAATATCGGCATGATGCGGTTTGCGATAGCCGGCGAGAAGCAAACGGCGGACGATCTCCGGATCCGGCTCAGCCGCGAAGAATCGCCGGAATGCAGTGAAGGGCTTAGCGATCAAGTCTCCGCTGACGGACGGTTTCCACGGTCCCGACACCGGACCGGTGCTCCGAGCTTCGCGAGTTACCTGTTCGAGCAGCGCGCCCTGTGCTGATGAACGGCTCATCAACAGCAGAAAGCAGAGCATCAGAGCCACGAACACGCTCACCCCGGAAATGATAAGTAGCATCATCTTGTTAGACCCTTACATCGATGATCTTGCGAATCGCGAGAATGCCAACCACCATCAGTCCCAGCCCGACGTAAATCAGCTTGATCCCGAATGGATCGCTGAACAGCGTCATCTCGTATTGATGGTTGAAGATGCTGATGATGCCGAACATGATGAACGGCGCCGCGCCCAGGATGTACCCCGTGATGCGACCTTGAGCCGTATAAATTGCCAGTTGTCCGCGCAGGCGAGCACGTTCCCGGATCACGCTTGCGGTCTTATCAAGGATCTGAGCCAGGTTTCCTCCCGATTCTTTCTGTAGAAGGATGGCGGTGGCCAGGAAGCGCATGTCATCCACCGGGACTCGCTCCACCAGGTTCTTCATCGATTCGCGGAGGGGAAGGCCCAGGCTCTGCTCCCCTTGAAGGGCGCGGAACTCGGATCCGATAGGTTCGGAGATTTCGTTGCCCACCATCTCCAACACCGCAGAAATGGAGTGTCCGGCGCGCAGGCCCCTGGACATCAGGTCCACGGCTTCGGGCAGTAGATCGCTGAACTGCCGGAATCGGATTTCCCGCTTGATATAGAGGTAGATATAGGGAGACAAAGCGACCGCGACGGCGATCGCGATAGAAATCAGCAGCGGTACATCAAAGAGCGACGCTATCCAATAGGCGGCCACCGCTGCGACCAGAGAGAAAACCGACATAGAACCGAAAGACCAGGTTTGTCCTGCCTGCTTGATCAGTCGTGTACCGGCATATGCCCAAGGCAGCCACTGTGCAAACTCATCGACTATGTTCGGTCGAACAGCGTTTTCCTTCAGGATCGAGGTATGGATGCGGTCCGCCGGCTCAGCTTCTCCAATGTTCGCTAACTGCTGCTCCACGGCTTTTTCCATGGACGTCGGCCTCAGGAAATACATGAGGACTCCGAACATTAAAATCACCAGCAGTAGAAATAGAAGTATTAGCGACATAGCTCTCGATCCTTAGTTCCAGCGCCTGGCCGTTTGCTCAAACATATTCGCCGGCAAATCGATGCCCGAGGCTTTGAGTTTCTCGGCAAACTTAGGACGGATCCCGGTGGCCGTGAAGACTCCCAGGGTCTTGCCTTCAGGCGAAACCCCTTGCTTATCGAACAGAAACACGTCTTGCATACTGACGACATCATCTTCCATGCCGGTAATTTCGGTGATATGAGTCAGCCGGCGCGATCCATCGCTAAAGCGAGAGACCTGAAGGACCAAGGTGACTGCGGATGCGATCTGTTTCCGGATCGCTTTCTCCGGCAGATTCAGGTTCGCCATCATCGCCATAGTCTCCATGCGGGCGATCGCGTCCCTGGGGCTATTGGCGTGAATCGTAGTGAGCGATCCGTCATGGCCGGTATTCATCGCCTGAAGCATATCGAGAGCTTCTTCGCCGCGGACTTCGCCGACCACAATCCGGTTCGGCCGCATACGTAAACTATTGATCACGAGTTGCCGCTGTTGTACCGCGCCCTTGCCTTCTACGTTCGCAGGGCGGCATTCCAGCCGGACGACGTGGCGTTGTTTCATTTGCAATTCAGCGGAGTCCTCGATCGTGACGATGCGTTCTTTGTCGGAGATATAGCCGGAGAGGACGTTCAGGAATGTAGTTTTGCCAGCACCGGTTCCACCGGAGATTACGATGTTGAGACGCGAAGATACGGCGCCCCGCAGTAACTCCAACATTGGTTTCGTTAAAGTCTGGTTTGCCAGGAGATCGTCTTCCGTAATCGGAATGTGACCAAAACGTCGAATCGAAAGGTGCGGACCATCAATGGCCAATGGCGGGATAATCACATTGACACGGGAGCCATCCGCCAAACGAGCGTCCACCATGGGCGACGATTCGTCCACACGGCGTCCTATGGCAGAAACGATCTTGTCGATGATGTGCATGAGATGCGCATCATCCTTGAACATGATTTTCGTTTCTTCCAGAAGACCGGCGCGTTCGACGTAAACCTCTTTCGCACCGTTCACCAGAATGTCGCTGATGGTCGGGTCTTGAAGAAGAGGCTCCAGAGGACCAAGACCAAAGACCTCGTCCAACACCTCGAGAGAGAGGCGCTCTTTTTCGGGGCCGCTCAGTGGGGTCTTAAGGTTGGAGACCAGATCCTGGATCACGGCAAAAACCTGGCGTCGCGTACGGTCATCGCGAACCGTAGCGACTCTTTCGAGGTCGACCTTATTCAGCAGATCGCGATGGATCCCCGTTTTCAGATCTTGATACACGCGGAAATCCAGTCCTCCGCGTTTTTTTGTCTCGCCCGAGATCAGGGGGTTGATCGCGGTGGTTGGAACTTGATTGAAGTCACCCATATATACTCCCCGCCCTTGAAGGGCTTCTACCGATTCCACAGGCCGAGGATTCCTCCGCCTTCTTTTTTCTTTACTTCAGTTCCGGGCTTTTTACCCACGCTCTCGGCCCACGCCTCTAGGCTACGTGTAACTTCGGAGCTGGAAAGCTGTGCCACGGGATCGCCCTCATGAATGGCCTTTACCACCTGCGGATACTGATTGGGTACCCGCCAGAAAATCTTTTGTTCGAGAGCTTTTTCGATCTGAGCGTCGGAAACCACGTTCTTCTTGTGATGACGATTCAGAATTACTCGAATCTTCTCTTTGGGAATGTCTTTATCAGCGAAATATTCCAGTTGGCGAACGACGTTGCGCACCGCCGATACTTCGGCGACTGTGACCAGATAGAGCTGATCGCAGTCGCGAATCAACGCAAGGTTGTCCTCATTGAGAGAAGGGGGCAAGTCTGCCAAAATGAACTCGTAGCGCTGCCGCAGAAAACCTAAGGTATGAGTCAACGCCCCGGGGGGCAACGCATCGCGCGTCGCGACGCTTCCTTCCGGAGCAGGAATGAGATCCAATCCACTCGAATGACGCATGACAAAGCTCTGTAGAAAGTCTGCGTCGAGCCGATCGGTGTTTTCCAGCAATTCAAAAAAATGAAAACGAGTTTTCGTGAGCTTGAGGTAGAGAGCGGCGTCTCCGAAATCCGGATGCAAATCAAGGAGCAGGCAATTGCGCCCGAAAGAACTGGAGAGAAGAGCCCCAAACTGGGTGACCAGAGTCGTGGTGCCGCATCCACCCTTTGCTCCCATGAAAGCTAGAAGTTGAGCCCGGCCTTGCTCCTGCTTGTCCCGTCTCCTGGCTCCGATCCGTGCCACAGCCTTGACCAGTTGCTCACGGTCGATCGGTTTCACTAGGTACTCGCCGCAGCCCGCGCGCATAGCCTCAAGAATGGCATCCGGGTGGGTCTGCGATGAAACCGCAAACACGGCAGTCTCCGGAAGGGCGGTGTGGATGCGCTCGGCCACGATCGCCGCACCCCGGCGATCCTTGTCGAAGTCGATCAAACAAATGTCCGGGCTGGGACTTCCCAGATTCTCGAGAACGACATCCTGATCCAGTCCGCCGCGGTCGTCTCCTACCCGGCTCCGCAGTTGAATCAATCCTGTCGAACCGGCAAACAGGCCGAGAAAGCGCCAGACTTCGTCGTCGACCGAAATCCCAACGACAGAAACCGGCTCACTCATATAAAAGCTTTCTCGGGGGGATGCTCCCGTTGCATCTTTGTACGTCATCGCTCTCATTTCACTCCGGCATCTTGCGGCTTAGACTGCAGTTCCTTATTCCCGGGAGCATCCTTATCGAATTTCGGCAGGTCAAGGAACGGAACAATTGGTTTAGGCACGGGTGGCGCCGATGTTTCCTGATGCACCGGATCAATGATGTGCGGCGTAACCATCACGAGCAATTCGCTATTGCTTTTGGTTATGTTTCGGGAGCGAAATAATTGTCCAAGAACGGGAATGTCTCCGATTCCTGGCACTTTGCTCAACTCAGTGGTAGCACGGCGGTCGAGCAAACCGGCGATTCCGAATGCCTGCCCATCTTTCAGTTCAACTTCCGTTTCCGATCTGCGGGTCGAGATAGCAGGGACGGTGAAGCCAGAAATGGTAAGGGCGTTAGAGAAATCAAGAGTGCTGACTTCCGGGCTAACATGCAGACGGATCGTGTTGTCCGGCAGGATTGTGCCAGTGAAGTCTAGTCGCACGCCGTACGGCTTAAACACAATGCTAATGGTGATAACACCCCCGGCAGGCTGGACCAGCGGAAAAGGAAATTCGCCGCCAGCCAGAAAGGTAGCCTTCTGGCCGCTAATCGCCATAAGATTCGGCTCCGCCAGGATCTGCAGTACGTTCTTTTGTTCCAGATCCTGCAGCGTAGCTCCAAAATTCAGATCCGGGCGAAACAGGAAAATATTGAGCGGGTAGGTGACGGTGGTGGAGTCCTGGAAAGGGAAGTGTGGAGCTCCTCCGCCGAAGATAGTGTTGATTGACGTCGTTCCGGGAGATCCGAATTGCCCCGTTGTTGTCCCACCAATCGTATTGCCTGCACCGGTTGAGAGCAGGTTGATTCCGAAAGAAGCCGCAGCCGTACGATCGATCTCAGCGAATTTTACTTCTAATAGAATTTGCCGGTCGTGAATAAGAGGGACGCTGACCGAATCGACGATATCTTTCGAATATGAACCAGCCAATTTGTTCAGATCCTCAATGATGTGAGGATCCGAAGCCGTCCCCGTCAGCACGAGTCGGCCTCCGTCTGCTTCCACGTTGATTTGTTGATTCGGATAGGTACGTTGGATCGCCGAGCGCAGCCCTGCGACGTCAACGTCAACTTCTACGTCCAGGACCTGGGAATGCCCTGTAGAGTCCCAGAGAATCACGCTGCTGACACCGGGTGTTTTGCCTTCCAGCACGACTTCAGTCGGAGAAGTAGCCAAGGTTTCAATCGCCGTGGGGTTACTTGACAGAACGCGCGTCAGCGGAGCGGAAACATTGACGACGACAGATTTTCCGACCAGCACATGCAACGTCTGGCCCTCGCTGGGTTCGGCCTTTTGTTGGGTTGCTTGCCCCTGTTGTTGTGCCTCTTGAGCCATGCCTTGCAACGAGACGAGAAAAAATCCGAACGCAAGCAAGCATGCAGCTTGTTTCACTCGTGAGCTCATCATTCGGTTCCTTGTGCTTTCTTGGCGGTTTCATTGCCGGAATCGTCAAATTTATGAACAGTTTTTTTCGTGCCCTCAATGACTTCCAAAACGTAAGTCGGCTTGGCGGCGACGACCTTGCCGGCCTTTGTCCGGACCGGTGCGGGTTTCGGCATCGGGACCAGTTGATCAAGGCGAGCAGCTCGCAGGTCCTTGTTCACGTCTTTGTCAGTGCCGTTCCGTAGTACAAACTGGATTGATCCTTGAGTGCTGGCCAACTGGAGTTTCTGGGAATCCTCAGGATTCAGCAGCAGTGTCACGACGTCGACCGACTGTGGCTTTCCCTGAGGATCCGGTTCAATCGTCTGGCCGGCAGTCAGCACCTCGACGTCTTGCAACACGGTCTGCGTCAGGTTGCCACCGTTGTTAGGCATATTGATGGTTGCCATCACGTCAACGTGAGAGCCGGGATAGAGAAAGCCCGCTACGCCCACAATTTCATTGCTCCGCACGGCAGTGGCCCGCATTCCTGGCGGAATCTTCGTGGCCAGACCAACGCCCGAGCCTTCCAGACCCAAATCACGCTGGAAAATAGGTTCCTTGGTGCCGAGCGAGCGAATGAGCGGATGTCCCACGACATCCTGGACTTTGGTAAAGGTTCCCGTCAGCGGCACATCGCTGGGCCAGTCCACTAGGTTGACGTCCTTTTCGGAGAGCGCCACGCCGGCCGGCAGGTCGTTGGCGGCGACGACGATCTTCGTCGTTTGCTGTTGGCCCATGGTCGCGCGTATGCGGCGAAACACCAGCCACGTGAACGCTCCGGCCAAAATCACGGCCATCACAAATGCAATCATGATTCGTTTCGGGTTCGTAGATCACCTCCACCAGACGGCATTGGCTGCACAAAACAGAGTTCCTAACGCAATCGCTACACCGAACGGAACTCGATTCGAGCCCGGTGCCTGGACGTTCATCTCAGGATGTGGCTGCAGTCCGGAGGAAACGCGATAACCAATCAACTGCACAGTATTCCGAACCGTTTGTATCGAATTTCTGTTGAAGATCATTGATACCAGCGCTAACACTCCACCGGCAAGAGCAATCGCAATCATGACAGTCAGAATGTGCCGGCCTCCGACCCAGGCTCCAACCGCGGCCATCAACTTCATGTCGCCGCCGCCCATCGCACCCAGGACGAACAACACGCAGAATGCTCCACCCGCGATCAGGATGCCGAGTGCGCCGCTTTTCAATCCTGACCAGTGCAACAGTATGCCTCTGGAGATCAGCGCGACTACTACCGCCGTGTAGGTCAACCAATTTGGAATGCGGGCGCGGCGAACATCGGTGATTGCTCCAAGGAATGCCACCAGTACCGCGCCGATGAAGAAATACTTTTCCACGATGCTCTTTTTCGCCTCGCTTTAATTTCTGTCTGTGTTCCGAGCCAAACAGGTAGCTCGGAGCATCAGACAAACCAAAACCACCGGCCTTTCTTGCGACTAGCTGGTGTAGTTAGCGAGCACGCTGCCGATGTTGCTGAACGCCTCGTTGATATCGACGGCTAAGGTGTCCATACCGATCACGGCGGCAAAGCCGACGAGAGCGATGATCAGCGCGTACTCCACCAGGCCCTGACCAGATTCGTCCTGGTGCAAACGATGAAGCGACTGCAGAATCACTTGGGTCATTTGTTCCTCCTGGGTTGTGGTTACTGCATTCTCGTTTGTCCGTGCTCCAGTACAGAACGGCTGGCACGGAGCACGGGACAAACGAAAGTGGGTGATGGCTCGGAAACTAAGAGGTGTACTTAGCGAGCACGCTGCCGATGTTGCTGAACGCCTCGTTGATATCGACGGCCAAGGTGTCCATTCCGATCACAGCGGCGAAACCAACCAGAGCGATGATCAACGCGTATTCCACCAGGCCCTGACCGGCTTCATCCTTGTGCAGGTTGAGAATCAGATTCTTCATTGTGTGTCTTCTCCTAGATCTAGATTTTTCCAATCGCTTTGGGGGGTAGCGGTTCGGGGTACTCTCGTACGGTCTTGCTAAGGGCATGTGAGATGCCAAAAGTCACGAACAAAGGGAAAATTTATGTTTTCTTTGTATCGCATTGTTCATAAAGGTCTTATGGTGTGTTGCCGTTAAGGTCAGAGGGGGCCGGGAAGAACCGAATCTCGGCTGCGGTTCGCTCTGCTGATACCGGGCGGAACACGGAGACTGCGCTCGGTGGGTACTTTTGTTTACAGTCAGGCGTTGACGGGGAGAGCCACCTTCTCGGTATCCGGAATCTCGCGGAAGCGCCCGGCGTACCAATACCAGGAAAACCAGACCAGGCTGCTCCAGAAGTAGATCCCAGTGGCAAACGGAACCTGAGCTTTGAGAATGAGCAACAGAAGCAGATCCAGAAGGACAAACACAATCACCACCAGCTGTGAGCGTGGCGTTAGCTTGGTCCGATACAGCCACAACACCCCCTGCAAGATAGCTGGAAGCAGGACGGCCTCATCCGTAATCCAGGAATACGGAGTCGTAAGAACGGCAGCCACCAGAATGGCGGGACCATGCTGGCGCCAACTCCACGCTTCCCGGTTGGTCCAGTAATATCTGACGCTCCACAGAAGGCCGATCCCCATGGGAATAAATTGCACCCAGAAGAATCGGCGGAAAAAGATCATGCGCAGCATCCCGCTCAATCCCGGGATAAATTCATGCTGGATGGCCTGCTGGTGGAGCATCTCGCGGTAATGCAGAATGATCGAAGGATCAAACGCAAAAGCAATCAGAGTGGCGAAAACGAAAGCGATCGCGAACCCTCCCATCAACGACCACTTTCTTCGCATGACAACCCAGATTGCCAGAATTGGCCACAGAAACGAGAACATATGCGGCTTGGCCAGCGGAATCAACAAAGACGCCCCTGCCAGAAACGGATAATCTTCTTCGAGCAGAAAGAAGAGCATGATGCCTATTAAGAGGACCAACCCGAGCTGCCCCGCGACCAGGCAAGCGGGAACCGGAGCGAATAAATATCCGGCGACAAGAAAAACGGAAGGCGGATCCCAACCGTTGCCATACATGCGCCATGCAATGCGCATTGAGACCACAAGGGACACCAGCAAGATTGCGAGCCAGGTCACCCAAGCCCAATAGGCGCTCAGAAATGCCACTGGCAAGGTGATCCATACCGCCCAGGGGGGACAGCGGAACATCAGTGGGCGGTCCGAGCGATATCCCGCGCTGCGCTCCAGCGCCAGAACGTCCGGCACGGAATAAGGATTTCCATGGTGTACTAGAAGCTTGCCCGCCGACCAATATTCCACGGAATCGCGCGAACCGACCTTCGCGCTAATGGTTCGCTGGTGCGACGCCAAGAACCAGATGAGAAGGCCGACCAGAGCCAGATTCACGAAGAACTTTAGAGTCTGGGTAACGGACTTCTTCCCGGATTTCTTCCTGACTTCCGCGTTCGTCACGGGCATGCTGTGTCCTTCCGCACCATGAATAGGAAATGCCAGTTGTCGGCCGAGCCTAACGCCTTGCAACTGTGATATTCGCGGACGATGTAATCTCCCACGGGATCGCTCGCCAGCGCGCTGAGCGGAGTGTTCGGCCAGGAACCAATGTGGTCAAAGAATGTGGGTTCAAAAATCACCACTCGGACGGGATGAGCCGTAAGCTCCTTGAGCATTTCACGTGCTTGCCCGTCGGTATTCATTCCGGGCTGAAAATATTCAAATGCTGTGGAACTTCGAGTTGCAGTCAGAAAGTAGTAGAGGGACGAGTAGGGATATACGAGAATTTTTTCGCCAGGTGCGACGTGGGCCTGAACATAGTCGATCACCGTGTCCCGAGAGGATGAGATGACCGTGCCCCGTCGCGTGTATTGGGTGACATGCGGCGCCGTCATGGAGAACAGCAGCGCCATGGCCGAGAGCAGCAGCGACAAGGCAGCGCAGACAGTCAGGAATTTTCCCAGTCTCCGAAAGATCGGTCCGCGGATATTTCGTCCGTCTAACAACCACGCCAGCACGAGGAAGAAGATCGGCTGCAGGTAAAAGAAATGTACGCGGTCGGCTCGGACGGCGACGACTCCACAGAAAAGCAATCCTGTGACACTTGTCGAGATCAGTACGTGGTAACCCCAGTCTCCGCCCAAAGATTCCTTCCGCCAGATCCCGGTTACCAAGCGAGGCAGCAGTGCGACTGCGAACAGCGGCAGCACCGGCAGCCAGAGCGCCGCACTGAAGGCTAGAATCTCGACCAGTCGAAGCGTGAACGATCCGGTGCGAAAAACTGTGTCGAAAGTGTCCTCCGACAAGTCGGGATAACCATACGGCACTCGATTCGCCGTCGAATAGTGCTGAATCGGCCAGAACCAGTCCGCCAGCATGGCGCCCAGAGCATGCCGGCTAGCGAAATACAAAATGGTTATCAAGAACGGCCATGCCAGTCCGGCTGCGATTGCGATCAGACGTTTGCGGGTGAGCAGGTTCGGGTAGCGATTGCTGAGGGCCACGATCAGGAATCCAGATCCCAGGCCAAGCCAAAGTCCGGCGCCCTTTGATTGCTCGAATAGAACCGTCAGGGACGCGAAAGAACCCGCGCCGAATGCCCACCCGCTCGCACCAGATTCCAGCAACCGCACTGCGCAATAGAGTGCCAGAGCAGCCCACAGCGTGCTGTCCCAGTTATGCAGCACGAGAAACCTGACCGGCACAGCCGTCGCCGTCATTAAGGCTGTTACCAGCAGGCTGATTTGCCGGGAGCAAACGCGGCGCGCCAGCAGGTAAGTGATCGGAGCAAAGGCGGCGCCAATGATTGCGACTGCGGTCCGCGCAGCCAGGAACGTGTCGCCGAAAACACGCAAGATCAAAGCCGTCAGATAGTAGGATCCCGGCGTAAAGAACGAAAAGAAATCGCGATAGAGAACCTGGCCGTCGAGAATGCGCTGCGCGCCTTGCAGAATGATCCCTTCGTCGGCATCGATGGACGTGTGTCGCCGAAAGATGAGCAGGTAAAGAAGGGACAGGACGAAGAGCCCGAGCGCCAGAGCCTGTTCGATACGCGAAGACTCGGGTCTTCCGAGACTGGCAGCACCGGATCCAATCATGCCCGTCGGTAGATTGGAGTGGTCAACGGCCGGCTTAGGAGCTGCGTAGTGGTCGATGGCGCTCACGCCAGCATTTCCCCAGTCTCCAGCGGCTGTTCCGGAGATTTTGATTTTGAATAAGTTTGAAAGAAAAAGAATACGAGAAGTACAAACGCTACCGGGGCGGCACTATGTACTGCCGTGACAATCGGCAGGAAGAAAAGAACGGCGGCAACTGCGGCGCCCCACACGGATCCAGTACAAAGTACAGTTGCGATAGGGATAATAAGAATACTCGCGTCATGAGATAGGAAATAATAGCTAACCAGCGCCGCTGTCGTAATCGCCAACGGCAACGACGGCGGCCGTCTCGCAGCCATCCATAGAATGGCAATCGAGCTCGCAAAAATGATGCTCTGAATGACAACTGGTGCAACGAAATCGTGCAGCGTCGCGGCTTCCAATCCGCGAAGGTTAACCATTGCCGTTGGTGGTATTACACCGTAGTGGCGCATCTCCGCAGCGGAGCTTAAGCGAGCGCTCATCCTCAGCAGCCCGTCTGCGTATTCACGGAGTCCACCAAAACCGACGAGCCAAAGCGAAATGAGACCTGCGACGATGCTTGAGATCGCAAACCCCAGGAAAACCCGCCACCGACGCCACATCAAAAAAAGCAGTGCGATCGGAACTACGATTTGAAATTTGAATACTCCGGCACCGATCAGAAGTCCCGCAACGAACTCTCGCTTGTGTCGTAGTCCCAAGAGGGCACCGCTCAGCAAAGCGAGCATAATTATCGAGTCTTGACCTTGAATCATGGCGCGCGAGATGGGATAGAAAGCCACAAACAGAAGAAAAGGGAACCACTTCCACCGATCCGACAGCTCCTTCATATTCGGGTGCGATAACCAGATACAGACGCCAAGTAGAATGCCGTTGAATAGTAGAAAAACCAGGTATGCAGACCGGTACCTCAAGAGAGACAGTGGAACAAAAAGCAATTCCTCGTACGGAAGATGATTGATTGGCAACATGTAATCGCTGCCTAGGGGAACCAGCATGTCCTCATATCGTTTTTGCGCATCCCAATTGCTCAACTCTTTTGTATGTCCGGTGCGAATCATGTACCCACCGGTATAAAGCTGTCGGAAGTCGGCGATTCCTCGCAGTCCCCACGCCGGTAGAAGTGCAGACCAGACGATAACTAGGGCCAGCAGCATGAGAGGCAGAAGCCAGAGGACCAGATCGTGGGGCCAAAAACGGGTGCGAGCACCGGATGGGGAGACGGTGGAGTTGGAGCTTGGTGTTACGTTGTGCACAACGGCATTCACTCCAGGTTTCTCCTCTTCACAAAATGTTCTCGAACTTTCCGTCGCGTCCCAGTTTTCAAGCACTAGGAACTGCGCAGCAATCGTTCAGCAGTGCGCGCGACTTAAGGCTTTGCGCCAGTTTCATCGTTCCCAATGCGAATATCAGCAGGAGCGGTAACAAGAGATACATGCGATGGTGCATCAACAGGACGAAGTAAAGCGGGGGAATCCAGAATAGGGTCAGGCAAGCGAAGAGAAGGAACCGCAGCCAGCGCTGACCGCTCTCCGCGACGTGCGTCAATACCAGCAGCAAAGTCAGCATCATCGGACTCAGATCGTGGGTAAACATGTGAAATCCAGTAATGAGCGACACGACAATCGCCGCCCCGAACATGAGATTACTGCTCCGGCCATCACTCATACGGTCCACTTGGTTCCATTGCCAGGCGGTCCAGCCGATTAAGAAGACCGAAATCCCTGCTGTGACCAGAAAGACGGTCGATCTCCCCAACGTAGTCCCGAGGGTGGCATGCGCGAAGCCATGAATCGTGGCCATATCCGCGGCCGCTCCGTAGCTCGCATTACTGGGATGACTCGCCACGGTTGCCAGCAGATGCAAGTAATCTCCAATCCCACGCCACCCGACCGCGATGACTGACAATACGCCGAGAACGGAAGCGGTCGCCAAAAAACCTTTGATTAAGGTCCACTTTCGCCGCAAAAGGAAGATGACGACGAAGGGAACGACGAACTGAAATTTGAGCAGCCCGAGTCCCAGTGCCACGCCCGCTCGGAAATCGCGGCCACGCTGGATCGCAACGAACGCCATTGAGTACAGCAGCAGCATCACCAGCGACGACTGCCCTTGAAATAGAGCTACTCCCAGAGGCGCGAACAAAATCCAGAGTGCGATGTAGCCGAGTTCCTCCCGCGGAACGGGCGCATAAGCACGGAGCAGCCAAGGCAAGCTGAGCCAGATGGCAATATTCATCAGTCCCCAGAGCAGGTAGGCGGTTCGGTAGGGAATAGCTGCCAGCGGTGCCAGCAGAAGCGCTTCAAATGGTGGATGCTCGTGGATCAGCGGCTCACCATTAGGCAGGAGGGAAGTCTTGAGTTTGTGTTGCTCATCGAGGTCATAGAGTTTCTGACCGAGACCGAGGTAAACGATCCGGGCGCCGATATAGGTAACCGAAAAATCGGTTTGCTCTGCCGTGACCGGTCTGTCAGCCCAAAAGAGAGCTCCCAGCAGGATGACCGCCATGGCGAGAACGGCAGTGGTCCGTTCCAAATTAAACGGCTTTGAAATTGGAACAGAATCGGCTTGGGTCACGCTCTTCATCAGCACCACGCCCTCACGCACACGGCTCGCAGGATTCTGTTTGATCCCCAGTCACACAAGTTCCTCCTGCATCTCCATTTTCAGCTCTGGCCTTGCATTCATACTCTGTGCCAGCAAGACCAGAGTGCCGAGGACCATGATGTAAATGGATACATGGGTAAACCATACGAGGAGCGGAAGGCAAATCACCGACCAGAGCAGAACAACCTTGGTCCACTGCTTGGCAGCGACTGCGCTGTTGAGGGCAATGATGGCCGGTAGTATCAAGACACACAGGTCGTGAAGAAAGAAATGATAAGCCACCAGGCTACTGACGACGATGGACAGTAGAAAACGCCGTTCCACGTTCTGCTTGTAGCACCAGGCCGCCGCGATCAGCACCAGCGCGGAAAGGGCAGTGGTCACAATGGCTCCCCCTCCCTCTGCGGTCACCAAGGCGCGTATGTTCACCATGCGGTTCGTGAGTTGCAGAAACGGCAGCGCCGCCAACGCCTTCAGCATTTGGTAATACTGCATCTGCGCATGGAAGCCCGCGATGGCCAGCGATATCGTGAGCAATCCACAGGAAGTGAGGAAGCATCCAAATAGAAACTTCCAGGCCCTCCAGATGAGAAACAGCACCAAGATGGGCAGCAGAACCTGGAAACGGAACATTCCCAGCCCCATCCAGAGCCCGGCTCTCAGTTCATTGTTGGCGATGTTCCGATAAGCCAATATGAGCGCGAGCAAAAGCAGCAGCGAATCCTGCCCCTGCATGATGGCAAAGGTCATCGGAAAGAAGGAAAGCAGCAGCGCTGCCGGGAGCCCGGGAAATAGATCGGCCAGCGCGCCAACTCTAGGCCACAACAGCTTGCAGATCAGCACCAGTAAAGCACAATTGATGGTTACCCAGATCAGATAAGCGACGTGGTAGGAGAAACGCGAGAGGGTCACGAAAAGAAGCGTTTCATAGGCAGGATGAATGAAAGGAACTGCTGCCCCGTCGTCGGCGATGACTCTGGCTTGAGTCTGGCGCTCAAGCGGATAATCATAGATTGTTTTCGACTGTCCCGTCCTTACCATGTACCCGGCTGTGTACAAGACGCGAAAATCAGCTTGACGTTCGATCCGCAGCGAGGGAACGACAGAAATCCACGTCGGGATCTGGACCCCAACCAGCAGGGCAACGATCCCAATAGCAAGAGATTTCACGTGGTTAGGGACAGGTTTCATGTAAGGCTTCTATTTCGTAGACGCTCGCGCGCCCGCATCCGCACTATATTCCGAAAGTCTGGGAGGCAAGTCATCCGCCTCGAGCAGCCACACGCGTCGATTGCTGTAATAACGCAGCAGCTCTTCGTTCTGATCTGGACCCATATCGCGCGCCCAAACGACTTTCTGGTGATCGATATCGGCGCCGTTGTACACCCATTCCAGGAACGGATCATGATTCTGGCCGTAGCGCACCAGGACGAGCTGAGGTCCGGGAAGCGAATTCAGTCGTGCCTCGAGTGCAGCGCGTTCTGGCCCAATCGCCGCCCATGTCCCTGGCTTAGGCGCGGCCGCAAGTATGTGGACCTGCACGGGAATCATGATCAGGCACATCACGACGATCGCGCGCACGAGAAACTGACCCGCAGGTCGGCCTTCCCACTTCCACAGCCGCATGTGCCGCATCGCTTGAACTAAAAGCGCCAGCATGATGCAAACGATGGGAGCAATATAGTGAATATTAAAGAACACCACGATGGCCGAGCTGAAAAACCCGGCTGCTCCGGCGATTACGAGAAATCGCACTCGCCGGTCGCGCACTGCCCGCGGCAAGAAGAACAAAGGAATGGTGAACAGGGGAGCGACATAGAACACCCAAGACATCCCAACTTTAATCGCCAGCTGACGCAAGATGCCAGAAGCGCCGTGCGCCTCCTCGGATTGCGTGAGTTCGGCGCCATGGTAGAAATCACGGATGGCTTTGTGACGATAGACGGGATCGGGATAGTTCGTCTGTCCGTAAAAATAGCGTGCGATCGCATAGGTGTCGCGGTTGACCTGCTGCGGCATGCGCAGTGGATTGCCGGTCACGCGGTAAAAGTAATATCCCATCGCCGGTGCGACCAAGAGCAGCACGGCCACCGTGGGAAGTACGACACGACGCACCAGCGGCGCGAATGCAGGTTTTTCCCAAATCACCCAAATCACCAGCCTGGAGCCGACCACCAGAGTGAGCATCATGCCTTCATAAGGACGCGTATTGGCGAGCATGACTACACCCAGCGCCAACCATAACGCATCCCGCACTCGCTGATAACGCATGATGCGAGGGAGCGCCCCAAGCAATAATGCTCCGCCCGTGGCCGCGAGAGCGCCGCCCCAGTAACTGTTGTCCCAGTAGCTGAGGACGCCGAAGGTAATGGCTGGCAACATGCCGCCCAGTAATGCCCAGGAAGGCGGGAGCCAGGCCTGCAACATCCAGCAGAACGCGGCACACATCAGGCCCACACTGAGCCATACTCCCCAAAACGGCTGCCCGGTGACAACTTGGCTAGCAGCCAGCACAAGCCCCTGCAGCGGCGGATACATGGACGCGTATGTAGGGTGAAAGATGATGTGAAAAGTTTCGAGATGTATCCACATGGGGTGAGGCGGATTGGCCAGGCGTCCATGGGCGAAGGTGTCGCTGGCCAGCAAGAAGCTGAATTCGTCGTTGATGTACGGCTTCGGAATGGGCAGGAATGGCAGCAGAACAACCCGCAGGGCTAGTGCCGAGAATCCACAAACAAGAATGCTTAACGTGCGCTGCCGCGCTACTGCCGCCAGCCCCCGTTCTGCTCGTTCAAACCACCCTGCTCCCAGGCGCGGATGAACAAGCGCCAGCAAGAGCGCGAGCGTAACGAGCAATGCCTCGGGGCCGATATGATCAAACATCTTCTAGTTCGGTTCCAGATGTCGTTGCGTTCTTGAGCACACCAGCAACAGAATTTCAATGTGGGCCGACAATGCTGCGCATGAGGTCCCTCCACCAGTCTGAACCTGTCCGTAAGGACTCTCGAAACGCAACGAAATTCCACTCCCACTGGCTCTTCCACACGCTGGATACATTCCACGTCGTTCGCAATTTCTGCCAATAATAGCGGCGGACCTTCTCGTCGTTGGCTCCCGGCCCAGCCTCGGGCGCTGCGGCCGAGAATTCAGCTGGAGGCTCATCCGGCAACCGGTGAGCGTAGCCGTATTTCCACTGCACCTGCTTGACCGCGCAGTCCCAGTAGGCCTTCGCAATCTTTTCTTCGGCCCTCCGCTTTTCACGAGGGAATTGCTTGGCATCGAAAAATTCCGGCGGCATATCCGACACCAGCCGAAATTCGGAACGAAAGGACGCGAACGCCAGCAGAGCCAAAACCAGTACCACGATCGCTGCGATGTCGTGCTTCCGCCGCCCTAGCATAAAAGCCCTGGCATAAGACTAGTTGGGCCGCTCCCCGCCCTGCGGATCGCCAGCCTTTTCTATCAGCACGCTTACCTTGTCACTGTAGACAGTCTTCCAGTTGGGATTATGTTGGATTACGTAGGTAAGAGGCTCGTCCGGCTGGAGAAAAATATAGCGAATTTTGTATTTGTCCAGCAGGGCATAGGAATTATTCAAGGACAGAATGTCCAGGTAGTCTTTGAACACACCAGTGTAATCAAATATGTCTACCCGACTGTCGATGAACACCTTTACATTCGGATCTTTCCAGTTGACGTACCCGCCCCAAAGAAACGTATTGAGAATGCGCCCCTGCGGCGGATGGGTTTTCAGGTACGACATAGCCTGCGCGGGATAGCGGGTGTCCACGGTATTTTGCAACCGCGAAGGGTGCGGCCAATAGTACGCAATGCCGGCGATCATCACCAGGACCGCCGCAAGGTTGATCAAAGGCGTATCGCGCTCCGGACGGTAAGGTGGAACGAAATCTAAAATCTCGGCTAGCACCGGCGCTGCGATGATGCCCAGTAAAAACAGAAAGCGTATGTAGGTCAGCCCGCTATAAAGAGCGAAAAGAAGCACGGCCAGTTGTCCGAGACTCCAACGCCGCGGTCGCAGAAGCGCGCTGAGCAGCAGAATGATGATGACGCCCAGAACGATCTTTCCCCGCAGGCCGTGGAAGTCGACTGATACCCACTCCGCAACGTGTTCGATATTCGTCTTCTGGTGAAATGCAAGATCGAGCGGATAAAACACCAATCGCGCGCCAAAGGGATTCAAAAATAACAACGCGATGCTCGCACACCAAGAAATAATCAGATTCTTTCGCTGCGCGGCGGTCCAGACGTCGGACTCGACCATGCCCCACTTCATCGGAAACAGACCGGCTGCGATGATGACCGAAAAGATGATCAGGCCGATCGACCACGATCCGTGCGTGTTCACCCAAAGACAAAAAAGAGGCGGAATCAGCCAAAGAGGCGCGTTGCCCTTTTGTCGAAAGCGCTGAAGAATGATCAGCAGCACAACTAAATACGCATAGCCAAATAAAATGGTCCGCGGACCAAAAGACACTCTTGCCAGGAAAATGGCATACGCCGTCGCCAGTACCGCTGCCTTGAAGTTTCCCGACTCGCGGTACGCAAGGTAAAGCACTCCCAGAAAAATGAAACTCAAGATCGCAACTGAAAGCGCATCGATTCCGCTGATTCCCAACGCTCGCCACGCCACGTAGTAGGGAAGCTCCGCCAACCATTCGTGATTGATCCAGGGATGCCCAGGAACGGTGTAGGAATACGTGTCGTACCGCGGCAGGCTGTGATGCTGAACCAGGTAGTCGGCATTGTGCAGATGCCACCAGATGTCCGGGTCGCCGACCAGTCCATGACCTAAGGTAAAAACCAGGGTCAAAATGATGAAGGTGAGAACTACTGGAAAGGAGACAATTTCCCAGAGTTTCTTCCCGATTTTGGGGGCCGATTCGCCGGCCGCCTCTGGTGAATCGGCCTCCGACGGGGCTCGGAGGGACAGTTCTTCCACGGTGCCAGGTGACTGGGTTGAACCCATTTTGGAGTAATCTCCTGTGTGCAGTACCGACAACATCGCCTCATGCCATTTGTGCAATTCCCGTGCCAAGAGCCCGTTTTTGTGGCACAATCTTCGCCACTGGAAATAAAGGGCTTAGGTCCAACCCTGGTAACCGGTAGGAAACAACCTCGGGAACTACAACCGGAGTGCTAGCCCTCCCAACGTCGGTGCTATGTACAAAAAGTTGCTGTAAAGCGACACTCTTGGTAGTTGCTGTATCCGTTTGTACACCGTTCCAAGTGCGGCAGTCCCAGGAAAAGATCCATTTGAACGGTGGTGGTTAAGATATTCCTCCGCCTTGGTTAGTAGTGCGTGCGGAAATCGTCACTAGGAAAATCCAAATCATTCGGCCGGACCACGCCGATGGTCGGGTACCGCTAGGCTCCAAGAAAGGTCGTCACTCCCTTGTCGAATATTATGTCGGAACCAAGAAACGTACTCCTGGTTGACCCGGACGAAGCTTTCGGACAAGTTCTGCAACCTCTTCTCGGGAATGACTATTTGCTGCTGCAGGAGTCGTCGATTGAAGAGGCGATTGCGGCATTCAACTCGGCGTCTCCGGATGCCATTCTTCTGAACCTCGATGCTGCGCAACAGGAGCAGAGTTCGTCCCTTTTGCGAGCGGCGAATGACCGCGAAGTTCCCCTGCCGGTGATTGCTTATAGCTGGGAACCGGTTGGTCCAAAGGTATTGAACGCATTCAAAGAAGGCGCATTCGACACGATCGGCCAGCCGTTAGATGTGCAGCAGATGCGTTTCGCACTCGACCGCGCCTGCCGGCGTTCTGCTCTCGCCCGCGAGTTGGTGGAAACCCGCCAACTGCTGGGAACTACGCGGGTTGAGGGTCTGTTGGGGAACAGCAAATCGATGGAGCGGGTCAGCGAAGTTACCCGCAAAGTTGCAGAAGTTTTCACCACGGTCCTGATTACCGGTGAAAGCGGCACAGGCAAGGGAGTAATCGCCCAGGCGATCCACCGTTTGAGCCCTAGGGCGGACAAGCCGTTTGTGGCGTTTTCAGCCTGTAACTTCCCGGAATCATTGATTGAAGACGAGCTTTTCGGTCACGAAAAAGGAGCCTTCACGGGCGCGACTCAACCCCGCCGTGGACGCTTTGAAGAGGCCAACGGAGGCACTATTTTCATCGATGAAATCGGGGATTTGGCGCTACCCTTGCAGACAAAATTGTTGCGGGCCCTGCAGGAGCGTACGATCGAACGCCTCGGGTCGAACGTTGCTCGTCCTGTAGACGTGCGCGTGATCTGTGCCACAAACCGCAATCTGGAAAAGATGGTAGAAGAGGGGACCTTCCGCGAAGACCTTTATTTCCGGATTTCGGTGGTGAAGATTCAGATGCCCTCGTTGCGCGAGCGCAAAGAGGACATTCCCTTGTTGGCGGAGCATTTCCTCCGAACGTTCGCCAAGGCTCACAAGAAGGCCGCGCGCACGTTTACTCCTGGTTACTTGAGTGCATTGTCGCGGCATCCGTGGCCGGGAAACGTTCGTGAATTGCAGAACATTATCGAACGCAGCGTAGTGCTGGCCAATGGAAATGAGTATCTCGGGGTCAGCGATCTGCCGGAGCAGTTGAGGGAACTAACCATCGCGGACGAAAACGTCCGGGTGGCGGGTTCGTTCCATGAGGCAGTGCAGGCGTTCAAAAAGGAATTGGTCCGTTCGGCGCTGCGCATGCACGATGGCAATCGGCTGAAAGCGGCTGTGGAGTTGGGCATCAGCCGGTGTTATCTGCATCGCCTTCTGAACCAGTTCAATCTGGCGGAAGAGGAAGCGGCGCAGCAGGAACTAGAAGAAGAGGGTGCGCCGATCGTTCCCGATTTCAAGGAGGCGCAACCGGAGCGGCACCGGATGGCGGCGAGGATTGCTTGAGATTGTGCGTATGAGAAAGTCAAACAGATTCAGTAGAAGTTCGGGGCAGTCTCTGATTGAAACCGCGCTTATCTTACCCGTGGTGCTCTGTGTCCTGCTTAACGCGCTGAATTTCGGATACTACTACTTCATCGCGCTGAACATTACGGCATCTCCCCGCTCGGGGATACTCTATTCGATTGTGGGCCCGTCTAGCCCCGCTGCGACCAATTATCCGCCGGCTTGCGCCGTCCCGACCGGAGTCCCTGCGAGCACGGCAGTTTATTACCTTGCGCAGCAAGACCTTAGTATGATGACCAAATCCGCGTCCAATGCGACGATTCAGGTTTGCAGCAGTTACCTCGGCACCAACGGGTCGCTTACTAATCAAAAAGCAAACTGTGTCACGTATACACCCGGTTCGGGTATGGGATCTGGCTGCGGCACGATCAACACCGGCACAACTGGTGATGTCCCCGACGCTGACCCTGAAGCGCCCACCTTTGTTCTGCAGCGAGTGGATGTAACTTACACTTTCGCACCGCTGATTCCGGGCACACCATTCAATTTGACGTTGCTAAGCGTGTGCAACTCGGGTGGTACAAGTTGTACGTTTCATCGATTCGCCGAAATGCGAGGAATGTGAAGTCGATGCTGAGAGCAATCAAACGACGCGATGTAGGGCGGAAAGCACGCCTCAGCGCGGGCCAGAAGGGCCAGGCGCTGATCGAGTTTGCATTGGTCTCCCTGTTTCTCATGCTTCTGATCATAGGCGTCATGGAGATGTTTCTGTTTATTCACACCTACAATGTCATGGCGGACTCGGCCAAGGAGGGTGTGCGTTATGCAATCGTGCATGGGGGGGACAGCAGTTCCGCGAGCAGTTCCAGTTCATATACGAATATCACAAGCGTCGTGAAGGGTTACGCTCAACTCTCTATGCACGACGTCTCGGCCATGACTGTGAATGTCACCTACAATCCGAATGCCGAGGCAAGCTGCACTCCAACGAATATGCCTCCTTGCGCGGTTCAGGTCGTCGTTAGCTACACCTATTCGCCGTTGTTCGGTCTGCCATGGTTTCCTAAGGTGCCGGTTAGTGCGGCTGCCGAGGGCCGCATCGTTTTTTGAGGTGGCAGGTTGCGTGGAAGAAGCAGGGAAGAAAAAGGGAATAGCGCTATGAAGATTCATGGTTGCGGCAACACAAAACGTAGACAAGGCGAGCGTGGGCAAGCCATGTTGTTCCTCGTCCTCGTTCTCGGAGTTGTGTTGTTGGGAATGGTCGCCTTCGCGGTAGACATGGGCAACATGTGGTTCCACCGCCAGCAAGACCAAACCGTCGCCGACTCTGCCTGCACAGCGGCCGCAATGGACATGCTTTATACGGACACCGGAGTCGGATCGAGCGGTGGATTTACTGCAGGTTCCTCCTTTAGTTGCTCGAGTTCATCGACAGCGGCTCCCTGCGTTTACGCAGCTAAGAATATGGGCTACGCTCCATCCACGCTTTCTGCAGGTGTGTCTGGATATGATGTTTTCTTAAACTTCCCCACTTCGGTATCGGGCCTCCCAACCTGTAGCACCGGGAAAGGCGCGCCTCCAATTTGCAATGACACTTCGCTCACAAATAACTTCGTCCAGGTCAATGTGGATGACCGTACCCCGACGTACTTTGCGGGCTTGCTATCAGGACGCACAACCACAGACGTCGGCGCGCAGGCGACATGCGGTGTGGTCTTCTCCAGTTCGCCGATCCCCATCCTCGTCCTCAACCCGACCGTGTCCGGCGCTCTCAGTATGAGCGGGAACCCCAACATCTCGATTTACGGCGGCCCGCAAAGAAGTATTCAGGTTAATTCCTCTAGTACCACCGCCGCCAGTAGCAATGGTGCCATCAGCGTTAACCTCAGCCAAGGTGGCCCCAACCTCACTGGCAGCGACTTTGGCGCATTTGGTGGCCCAGCTTCCGCGTGTTGCAACCCCAGCTTCGGCTCAACTGGCCACTGGGTGCAGCCTGCTGCTCCCATTTCAGATCCCTTCGCCCTGATTCCTGCTCCCGCCCAGCCGACGCACGTCGGGACAGAAACCTCAGTTGGCTCCGGCGTAAATGGATGTCCCGATAGTGGTGGCTGCCAGGAATTTTCGCCCGGATACTACCCGGGTGGCATAAGCGTTAAAAACTTCACCGCCATATTCGATCCTGGTATCTACTACGTCCTTGGCGGGTTCAGCATGGCCGCGAACTCGTGTGCATGGCCCAGCACGGCAACCGGCGACGGGAGTGGCGGAACGATGTTCTACTTCGCCGACAGCAATTCAGTATCCGTTGGCGCGAACGCGGGCAAGGCCTGTCCTGCAACTACCTTTAACATGACGAGCGGAACTGGCTCTCTCCAGTTTGGCGTGAAGTGCACTTCGGCCGCGTCGGTACCGGCGAACCTACCAGCAACGACAACCGGCACGATTCTTCTCGGCCCATGCCAGAAACCCACTGTTACCACACTTTGTGCTCCCAATTGCAGCATTAACTACGGCGACCCCTTGGGTACCGACGACCCCATCGGCGAACAGCGGGGCATGCTGTTCTTCCAAGACCGTGCCGCTGGGCCCGCCACCGGAGACTGGGGTGGCGGGGGCCAATTCTTACTTTCGGGGAACATCTACATTCATCAATGCGTGACCTCCGGCAGCGACACTGGTGTAAACTGCTCGGCCAGCGCATTCCAAGACAGCATGGGCTTCGGTGGCAATTCCGGCGCTGGCAACTTTGTCGTGGGAGACATCGTTGTGGACCAACTAAACATGCATGGCACGCCTGGCATCGCCCTTGATCTGAATCCCTC
Organism: uncultured Acidobacteriota bacterium; assembly: GCA_963719865.1. Classification (GTDB taxonomy): domain Bacteria; phylum Acidobacteriota; class Terriglobia; order Terriglobales; family Acidobacteriaceae; genus Sulfotelmatobacter. The sequence continues at coordinate 140,894 of CAVRDS010000055.1, forward strand.
TGCCCTGTTCTACGTTCTGAAGGCGTCACTACTGCAATGAGTCTCACTACACAGGATCGACCCCGGGAGCAAAGAATGCGAACCAAAAATCCTGTGGATTGGGAGGAATTGCTGCGGCCCTCATCTGCGGAGGTGCCGAAGCCGGCGCCTGAGCCGCTTTCCTTCTTTGAGATCGGAACCGGCTACCGTCCCGGACGCAGCTTCGGGCTCTCGGTGCTCGTCCACCAGTTGGCCTTCTTGCTGATCCTGATCACTTCCGGCCGCTTCGCCTTCGTGCATGCGGCGGAGGTAGTCCCGCCCGATCTTGATGCCGCGAAGACAAACGGCCCTATCTTCCTTCCCACGCTCGGCGGCGGCAGCGAAGGGGACGGTGAAAAAGGCGGCGCGGCAGGATCGACCGCGGAAGCTTCCACCGGCTTGCGGGCCCGCGGCCACAAAGGATTTGCTTATCCCGGACCGCAGCCGCTGGTCTCGGCGCCTCCCATGGCGAAGCTTGGCATCCAGACGATTCTGCAGCCCATGCTGAAGAATCCTCCGATCCTGCAAAAGACTTTCGCGCTGCCCAATCTTGCGATCGCGCCTGCGCCTCCTCCGCCGGAACCAGCGAAGCCGGTGATGAAGGTTCAATCCGGCCGGCTTGCGGTGCGTCCTGTAGAAAAGATTGTTAGGGCGCCGAAGTTGTCCCTTCCCGCGGCAGCAGCGAGTGCGATGCCTGATTTGACTGCAGAAGAAGCGCCACTGCCTCAGGCGCCTCCACCCAAACCAATCCCGCAGCCTGCGCGTCCGTCGGACGTTCCGGTGAATAGCCGAGGTCAGCAGGGCTTGTTAGTGCTGAATGCGATTCCGCCTCCGCCGGATGTGATTGCGAAAGTTCCGCTAGGCGAAGCGCGTTCCTTGTTCGCGGTGGCTCCTGGTGAATCGACTGTAATCGCCGATCCCTCCGCTGGTTCGAAGGGCGGAGGTGGGAGTTCGAAACCCACCGGCAACGGCACTCCGTCAGACAACGCCAATGGAGACGCGATCGCCGACATCCCATCGGGCGGGGGCAGTGGAATGGGATCGAGTGGATCCGGAGTGGGAACCGGGGCGAAGTACGGCAACGGCACGGGGAAGGGCCTAAATTCGGGAATGGAAGGCACAGGCGGCGGCCGCGGCTCTGCCGCAGGTACGGGCACGGGCTCCGGCACGGGGAATGCGTTGGGAAGCGGAAAAGGCGCGGGCAACGCCGCGGGCTCCGGAGGATTTCCTGGCATCTCCATTCGCGGCGGCAATTACGGAAACGGATCTGGCGGCATTCATCCGAGGCTGACACCGCGAAATCAGACCTCCTACGACCTGACCGTCACCTCCACTGCTAGCAGCGGCGGCGGTCTGCCTGATTTCGGCGTCTTTCAGAATCAGAAGGTGTACACGGTCTATCTCGACATGCGCGCCAGTGACGACGATCCGGCGCCCTCATGGACGTTGCAATATGCGGTGTTGCAGCCGCCAGTCGATGCGGCCAATGGTGGACTCTCGGTCCACATTACCGGAATTCCCACACCTCCATACGCGACTTTGAAGCAGGTTCCCGAACTGAGTCCAGAGCTCGCGGCAATCTGCTCCCGGAAGATGATTGTGGTTGCAGGAATTCTGACCAACGCGGGGAAGCTGGAACAACTCTCGGTCAAGAAGACTCCAGATTCCAGAGTGGATGCTGCTGTCACCGAGGCCCTGAGCAACTGGACCTTCCAGCCCGCTCAGATTGGCGGCAATGCTGTCGGCCTCAAGATCCTGCTCGGCATTCGCCTGAACGCCCGCTGAATACGACAAACCATTACAAGGTGGAGATTGACAATCGCTTTGGGGACCTGGAGACGAGTGGTCCGAGCCTTCGACCCACACAAGAATCAAAATCATAGCCGAGCAACACAAGGCTGGCCACGCTTGTCACGCGTTGTTTTGCCGGTGGACGGAGCGGTGTTGGCGAGCGGTGTGAATCGCTAGGCAAAGCTAGTTCCGCCTCGCATGCCTGCCAATACTCCTCGCATGTAGGAAAAACTGGCGATGACTCCGGGCATCGGATCGTCCGCATGGACCTCATACTCCAGATCGACGAAACCCGCGTACTTCGTCGCGAGGAGCGTCTCGAAAATATTTCGCACCGGCATGCGACCCGCGCCCACCGCGACCTGACTTTCTTTGTCGTCGAACTTGGTGAGGTCCTTCATGTGAACATTGAATAATCTCGGACCGACCTGCCGGATCGCGTCCACAACATCGGTTCCCGCGCGCACCGTATGCCCCACATCGATGCAGCACCCCAGGCGAGGGTCCATGTCTTTGATCGCTTTCAGCACGTCCAGCGGCGAATGCCAGAGCTTGTCCTCCGGGCCGTGATTGTGGATCGCAATGTGCATGTCATATTCCTTGGCGAACTTTTCCAGGCGCGGCAAAGTTTGTGGAGTCGGATCGCCGGCGACGATCACTCCAATAACGGCGCGTTTGGCATACTCACACTTCACCCGCATGTCAGCGTCCTCGTCTTTGTCGAAATAGATGACTCCCGCGGCATGGAGCTTGATTCCCGCCGCATCATAATCCCGCAGCGCAGCAGCTTCTTCCTGAGCACCCATTGGCAGATGATCTTTGATATCCTTCGCATTCAAGGTCGAGATGTTCAGCTGCTTCATGAAGGTAATCATCTGTGCGCGGGTGAAACTACGAAAGGTATAGCCGGCCAGGCCGAGGCGAATGCCAGTGGCTACATCTGCCAACAGGGGCCGTGTCGGGGAGGCGGCGTAGCCGCATGGGGCTGAGACCGCGGCGGCGGCGATTGAAGCGGAACGAACAAAATCCCGGCGTGAGATTTTCATGCGAGCTGTCTCCTTCAAATCTGCGGAGTCCATCCCGGCTCGTATTCCCTTTGCCACAACTTCATCGCGCCCGGATCATTCTGGATTCGCCCATCTTTTGGATCAAGCACAAGCTCGCGATTGACCTCCCATGCAATGTTCGAAAGTTGCAACATGGTGCAGGCTACATTGCCTTCGGCGATTGGAGCATGGAGCTTTTCACCGCGCTGAACGCCTGCGATGAAGTTTGCGAAGTGCGCGTCTGTCATGGAATCACTGCCGATCAGATCGAATGAGAACGTCTTGCTGCCCGCTTTGAATTCCGAGGTCTTGTTTCCTTTGAGATCGTAGATTTCGTAACCGTCACGATCGATCAGCACGGTCCCCTCCGTGCCCGAGATCGTCGAGCCGCGATCGCGGCCGTAGTATTTCATGCCTTCGCAGCTCTTGCCGTCCCATGTAAGCATCGCATCGTCGTACTCGAAGGCGGTCACGAGCGTGTCGTAAAACTGCCAGTCATCTTTGAAGGCATACCTTCCGCCTGACGCGCTGACCCGTTTCGGATAATCCACACCCAGCGCCCAGCGACAAACGTCAACTTCGTGCGTTCCGTTGTTGAGCGTTTCGCCAGTGCCCCAGATTTTGAACCAGTGCCAGTTGTAAGGATGGACGTTGTCTTTATATGGACGCCGCGGCGCTGGCCCTTGCCACAAATCCCAATCCAGTTGCGGAGGCACGGGTGCTTCTTTTCCCACGCCGATCGATTTTCTCGTGTTCACATACCAAGCCTTGGCGAGGTACGGGCGACCGATGACACCGTCCCGAATTTTCTGAATGACTTCAATTGTGTGCGGCGAGGACCGTTGCTGATTGCCCATCTGCACCAGCTTCCTGTACCTCTGCTGGGCCTGCACCAGCAGCGCTCCTTCCGCGGGATTGTGGCTGCAGGGCTTCTCGACGTAAACATGCTTCCCCGCTTTCAGCGCCGCAATCGCAATCGGGGTATGCCAGTGATCGGGAGTCGCGATGGTAACCGCGTCGACTTCGTTCTGGTCGAGAATGTGGCGGAAGTCCTTCTCTGCTACAGGAGATTCGTCCATGTGCTGCTGAGCGCTATGGGCAAATTTCTTCAGAATGTTGCCATCGACATCGCAGACATGCGAGATGCGCGCCGCGCGGCGGTTCGCCTTCAATGCCGCCAGATGCGCGTATGCGCGGCCGTTCAAGCCGATCACGGCGAAGTTGAGCTTGTCGTTGGAGCCAAGAATCCGGCTGTAACTCCGCGCCGTGGTCGCAATCGCCAGCCCTGCTGTTCCCAGTGCAAGCGCATCCAGAAATTCGCGCCGGGTAGTGGTCATCCGATCTCCTTTTGCCACAGTAAAGCTGCCTGAGTGCAGGCGTCTGTCATCCGCCTTTTTGGCGTTCGTCAGCAGTCGCTCCAGTTGCACGAAAGGCCGCCATCGCCCCAGTTTATCTGGAGGTCATACATGCCGAAGGCAATCTGAATCTCTTGGCCCTCAAGGAATTGCAAGGGGACGCGCTTTGATGGTTCATAGCAGGGACAGTGTATCCTTGCAGATCGCAAGTTCATCAACTGTTGCAACATCCCGGTTTCACTCATTGGGAGTTTGGTGCTGCCCAAAATCCCTCCCGCTTTCTGCTTCGCAAGTGCGTGAGTCTATGAGGTCACTGGATTAACGTCCGAGCTGCCCGAAAACAGATGTTTTCTGAACAACAAGCGCCCCCAATCCGCGAGTGTCGAGTTGCTCCCTGTCGAGGTCAATGGGATCGTAAAACAGAAATGCCCAGGCTCACTGAGTCCGGGCATCTAAGCCGAATTGCTCTCCTGGGTCAGGCCGGCTTTTTTGCGCCTTTCACCTTAGCCCATCGAGCGCGTTGCGCCGCAGCAATCTTTCGGCGAACAGAGGCTGACATGGTTCGCTTCTTTGGCATTGTGATGACGTTAGGTTTGCTGCTCTTTGCCTTCGCTCTCGCCCATCGTGCTCTCTGGGCAGCCGCGATCCTTGCCCTGCCTGCCGCAGATATACCGCGCCGAGCTCCGTTCTGCTTTCCGTATGTTGCGCCAAACGCCGAGAGCGCGGCTGCAACTGCTCTGACTTCTTTGGTCAAGCGATCATGTTCTTTCTTTAAAATCCCAACTACGCTGGTCAGGTTGGTCATTAAGTCCCCCTCGGGGGGATTGTAACAGGCAGTCCCGGTGAATGAGTGCAATAGGGATTTTTCAGCAGTTGACAGCTCATCTTGGACCCGTTTCGATAGAATGGCCGGATGTACGCTGTGCTGTTACATGGCGGATGGGACACCATCATCGCCGCCATCCTCTTCTGGCTATCACCGCTCATCGTTTTATTCTTGGTTGTGAACTGGGTGCGGCGGAGACGCAAACGAAGGCATTCCGGCTCGTAACTGTGGCGTGTCGATGAGTGCTATCCGGATTTATCGCCAGCTATCGACCCTTACCCCGGCTTTCCATCGTGCATTGCCTTTCCATTTACCCCAGTGCAGATTGCGTACAGATACGTTCCGACGACTGCTTGCCAGATCGCCGTCGAAGTGGAATCGCTCCAGCGCGCAAACGCAAGCGCGCTTATGGCTCCTAGTGCTCCCCCGCCGCAAAGGCATCTTGGCGAAAGCAGACGTGGATAGCAGATGGCAGCGCAAAGAACTAGTCCAACTCCGCCAACAACGCCGCTAACGTAGTAATGGAAATCAAAAGCTTTAGGAGTGAGAAAGAACACCCAGACCGATGCTACATACAACGCCGCCATCAACGGTACTGCGAATACGGCCCGCCAAGAGTGGAAGAACAAAAGCGCACAGCATAGCGCAAAGGGAATACCCGGCACCCAAACATAATCACCGAGCAGACGCGAAATGACCCAGAAGCAGAGCGCAAACAGGAGCGCAACGCCAATCCATCGTACTGGTAGTGGAACCATCATCGTCTCCTTGACCCGATGACCCTAGCAACGCACGCTACGCCTAAAGAACGACGACTTCCAGATAATTGTTGTGAACAGTTACACTCAAAATCCCCGTTGCGGGGTCACTGGGCGAAGGAACGGATTGATTTCATCTTCTCTTCCCGCAATCCACGCAGATCCTTTTCACCGAGTCGATTTTCGTACAAGAGTCTCCCCAAGACGTCTGTAAGTCGGGAACCGCGAAAGTCGTATTTGCGGTCAATCTCTTTACGGTGTTGGGTCAGGTAATGTTCCAGGCCCCACAGATCCGACGACTTCTGAATTTGGTTGGCCATTCGCTTTGCTTGCTGAATCACTTCGTGAAGCTCCTGGCCTAGAGCAGCGTCGAAGGCTTTGCGGGCGATGGCTTTTTCTGACCTCGACCAAATCGGTTCGTTCTGGTACGTGTTTTGGGTCGCAGATGGGCCGCTCATGTTCCGATCCTCCGTGGCCGCATTCTATGCCTTGCCGAGATGCCGTTGCTACTGGAGTGGAGACTTTCACTGTGACACATTCAACATCCTTTTCTTCCCGCGGCTGCACGTCCTTTCCGAGGTCGAAAAGATCGTTCACCGGATGCCCGAGATTCTGTTTGCAGCCGAGATAGCGTTCTGTAGTCTGCACGGAAGCATGCCCGAGCAAGAACTGAATCTGCTCCAGCTCACCGCCGCGATCGTGGCACAGCTTCGCGCAGGTCCGCCGCAGGTCGTGCGGCGCAATGTGCTCCAGGCCAGCTCTCTGGCAGCAGGTTCTGACCACGTACCAGACAACGTTCTGCGAGAGGCCGCTGCCCCACACCTTTCCCCGTCTGGCGACTGGTCGGAAGATTTTGCCCTCACAAACTCCAGCGGCTCGTGTCCATTGATCGAGAGCGACTTTCACCCAGTTTGGAATGGGCACCGTGCGAATGTGGCCGCCTTTACCAATCAGATCAACAACGGCCCAGTGTCCTTGGCGCATCTGGATGTCGTCCAACTCCAAGCCAACCAGTTCCGACCTGCGAAAGCCACAACCGAACAGCATGGCCGACATGGCGTAGTCGCGCTTTGCCCGCATGGTGTCTCCCCACGCATGTTTGAGCACTTCCGAACTCTGCTCTGCACTCAACCAATTACCGGCACGGAACCCGAGTTGCTTGACTCCTTTCACTCGGCTAATCCCCGCCGCCAACTTGGGACTCAGCAGGCCAGAGTCGGCAGCTTCGTGAGCCAGACGACGCACGGCGGCAAGCTGCTGGTTGATGGTGTTGGCGGCCAGATGCCGCGATTCCAGATGCATGCGATAGCGCACGACAACGATGCGGTTGAAGGCCAGCCGAGGCTCGGAGCAGTACCAGGCGATGAACTGGTCGATGGCGTACTCGTAGACTCGGCGCGAGGCCGGTGATCCGAGGCTATTGAGCACCGCAGTCTTACACTGATCCAGGTCTGGCAGGCGGAGTACTCGGCGACGATAATTCGGCTTGATTCTGCGTTTGCCCATGACGACGGCCTCCCATGCCGCAGGATTGGAACTACGGCGCAGACTGTGTGGGCGATGCAAGCCTCCGCACCAGGTACGGGGTGAGAAGGGTTTTGGACGCTACGGCCTAGTCTCAAACTCCTGATCTATTTGCCCGCCGCATTCGACGGCCCCGCGAAACGTGTAAGAATGTTCTCGCTGGCGAATTGATGGGAGCTTGTGCTCTTCTGTGGAAGGGAGCCAAGGCATGTTTTCGCATCGAATCTGGGGCAACGTCCGGCCTGGAGTTCTTTCGCTAGTGTTCGTGCTTAGCCTCGTGCCCGGCCCCGCAGCCGCCTGGGACGTGACCTTCGCAACTTCCTTGCCAGCGCAGGCCGGTGTCCCAGAGGGTTCAGCCAACCTCACCTTTGTGCGCGTATTTTCGTCGGCTGAGGATGTAAAGGCGCTACACCCTCTTCTGAACGAAACGCTTAACATCATTGCAGGCCCCGCAGACCCTGCAACTCGCGTGGAGGCATTGCAAGCACCATCTGCCGTTGCGACCGACTCACAGCACCGTGTCTTCGTCGCCGATCCCGGCGCTAAAACCGTGCATGTCTTCGACTTTATTCGCTCGAAATACAGTCGTTTGGACGGAAGCAGTAACCGTCTGCACGCTCCCATCGCACTGTCCGTCGACGGTCACGACAATCTATACGTGATCGACACGAGCAGTAGAACCGTACTCGTCTACGACCGGGCGGGAAAGTTTCGCCGTTACTTCGGCAAACTGAGGGGCGGAGAATCATACTTCGAGAGCCCAGTAGGAATCACGGTCGATAGAGCCACGGGACGCATTTACGTGTGCGATCGGCAAGGACACATGATCTTCATTATGGACGAGCGCGGGAAACTGATTCGCAAGCTCGGGAACCGCGGCGGTGGTGAACGTCCCGGCGAGTTCCGGCTTCCCAGCCAGGTAGTCGTAGCTGGCGGTGAGCTTTTTGTGCTCGATTCCGGCAACATGCGCATTCAGATTCTCGATACTGAGGGCCATTTCCTGCGCGCCATTAACCTGGGCTATGCAGATCGTCACGCCGGATTGGCGATAGACAAGCAGGGCAATATTTACGTCAGTGATCCGGACCTTAACCAAATTCAGGTCTTCGGACACGAAGGGCAAACGCTCTACAGGTTTGATCCAGGGACAATCAAAGGCGCAAATTTTAGCCATCCATCCGGCATGTGGGTTGACGCAAGCCGCGGCCTTTATGTTGTGGATTCTCGGAGCAACCGCGTAGGCCTGTTTCAAATCAAGGCAGAAACGGCATTGCGCACGCATTAACCCCGTTAGGGGTTTTGAGCGCTATGGCCTGCTTACAACAGTTATCGCGGTGCTTACAACAGTTATCGCGGTGAGCGTCAGAAAAGTTCGGTGAAAATCCGCAGCTTCGGGTGCGCGTCAGCAAGCAACGGGCTTCCGTCCGCGAAGGTTATTTTCAGGTGACATCGTTCCCAATGCTTGGCTTCAAATCCTCCGAACTCTGTCTCCATCCAGTCCGTCGCGTATGCTCCGCCGAAGATTTTGTCGGAGGTGCCTGAGTACGTCTCCTTTTCGCCACTACAACTCAACGTCCATGAATATTTGAGGCGCGTCTCAGCGCAGTCCTTTACACCGTAGGCGTCATTGATGCCCAACAGGCATTGGAGTTCTCGGTGGGGATATTTTCTGTCTGCCATAATGCCCAGCCTATAAAAGCCGCTGTAGTTCACCCAAAAGTCTTGAGTTATGGTCGTCCCCGGAGTGAGTGAGATGCTGCGATTGACGGCGACATTGTTGAGGACGAAGTACCACAAGAACAGGGGAACGACGAAGATGGCAGCGAGCAAAAGAACAACTCTGATCCGTTGCGATTGCGTTCGCATTTGAGGTTTCCAATGATACCGCACCAAGTAGAGCGGTCAGTGGCAAAGTTCTCAACTGTTGAAACATCGCGATAGCGCTCAAAATCCCCCCGCATCGTGTAGAGGTGGCGAACAGACGGTGCAAACTTGCGCTATGGCCTGATAGCGTCAGTTGACTACTGAAGCTTCGCGTACTCCGCCTTGGCTTCTTTCAGGATGGGTATGTCGGGGTCGGCGTCTTTCCAGAGGCTGAGGAAATCTTTGTAGGCGGCGAGGGCACGAGTGCGAGCGAGGTCGGCATCCGCTCCCTGCGCGGTTCTCGACTGCAAGGCATTGGCACGAGCCACGCCCAGATGCGCCAACGCTCCCGTCCAGCAGTTCCAGACGATGCCGCTGTGATCAATAACCTTCTGAAACTCGGCGGCGGCGGCACTGCCCTGTCCGGTCGCCAAGTATGCCTCTCCGCGTACGTAAACGTGATAGAGGCAGGAACCATTGGAGCCGAATGCAATTGCCCCCAACTCGATGGGGGAAGCGGCTTGCAGGGCATTCAGGGCGGGAGCCGCATTCTTTCTGTCCAGCGCCAACTGTGCCTGAATCGCAGGCAGCCAAAGCGACTGCATCTGCGTGTCCAGCGGGAAGCGTTTCCCTAGATCTTGCGCCAAGGACTCGGCTCGCGTCGTATCGCCCGCCATGGCAAACGCAAGCGCGGCTTCGACCCCGACACCCTGACTCGTCGGAGCGAGCTTCAAAGCCTCTGCCGCTCTCTGCCGTGCCTCTGCGGCATTACCGTAACCGGCTTCCCGCTGAGCAGCAATCGCCTGCCATATTGCCCCAGTTTCCTTGCTGTCCGCTCGAACTGCGGAGGCCACAGCCTGCTTGGTCAGTTCCCGCGCCTTGCCCAGATGACCGCCATACGCCTCGGTGTCAGATGCCAGCGAAAGTCCAATGTTCTCTTCGGGCTTGCCCGCATACCACTGTTGCTGTTCCGCCATCGCCGCAGAGTCCGCCCCGAGAAAGGCTAGAGCGTAGAGAGTGTTGTGGAGCACGAAATCATCCGCTTTTCGTGCCTGCGCCTGGTGGATAATCTGCCGCGTTTCATCGAAATGTTGCAGGCAAGAGCGTAATTGGCGAGATTCTCGTAATTACCTAAGCGATCCGGTGCAAGGCGCAAGGCTTGCGTTACGATCTCCCTGGCTTTCTCATACCGCCCCTGACGGGAGAGCACGATGCCCAAATTCCCGTACGCTCGGAATTCTCGTGGGTAGCTTTCAATCTGCTCTTGATACGTCTGAGCCGCCTTATCCAACTCCCCGGTTACAATCACATAGTAGAGGGCGGTGATCGCCAGGTTTTCCCGTTCGCTGGCATGTTCCCGCAATTGGAATGCCTTGCTGAAGTACTCTCTGGCCCGTCCTACCTCGCCGAGATGCGTGTATTCCAAGCCCAATTCCAGGTAGCCTATTGCAAAATTCGGATCAAGCTCGATGGCATGTTGACTGAATGGCAGGGCTGCTGCGGCGCCTTTCTCGCGATGGATATTGCTGCCAAGGCTAAACGTTTTCAAAGCTTCGAGCGAAGAAGTGGTGGCCTGTTCGAGCGGAACATCAAACTTCTGCACTGTGGCGAGGGATTCGCCCAGTTCGCTGCGCAGCTTCGATGTGGCTCCGCCCAGCACGTCCAGCAGGTCCTCCTTGGACGCCGCCGTCACTTGCTCCTGCGCCAGCGTGTCTCCGTTCAGGCAATTGACCGCCTTCAGCCCCACCACATATTTACTGCCCAGACTGCTAATCGACCCGGCAACATAAGCTTTGCTGCCTGCCCGTTGGCAAAGCTCGCGGGCTATCTCTGGCGTGAGTTTCGTGCCCGCCGGAAGGGTCATTTGATGCAAGATCTTCGCTACTTCGCCGTCTGAAAGCACATTCAAGAAAGGCGATTGCCGCAGAGAGACGATGAGCGCCGTCTTCAGCGTGTCGTCGAAGATTGCATCGCCGGTGTTGTTGGCAAAATCGGCGAGAACGATGGTGTCCTTTTCGGTCAGGCGCTTCGCTTGCTCATGCGAACGATAGTAAAACCCACCCGCTATCAGTGCGGCAATCACCAAGACCGCTCCAGCGGAAAGGCTCAGCCTCCAACCACGAGGAATAACCGAGGTCTGCTCAGGGCTGCGCTCCGGCGTGGGAGCCTGTACAAAACACGCAGCGTATCCGCCCTTTGGGACCTCGATGCGAACGGTGGCTTCCAGACCGCCATTTTCGTAGTGCTCCTTCAGCTTGGCGCGTAGGCGGCGGGCGGTCATCCTTACGACGGGGTCTATTTTCGGATCAAACGAGGCATCGCGGTCAAATACCTCCACGCCCAGCCGGTATTCCTTCAGCCCATCGCCCTCGCCCGCCAGAGTGTGCTCTACGATATAGCGCAAAAAACGCTTCAAATGATCGGAGTCACGAAGTGAAGGGCTGGTCAGTAGCCGTTCGAGTTCGCAACGCACAACCGCACCGCGCGAGTCGGGATCCACCGCCTGCGGGAGAGACACGGCTGGCGAATTCGCGGAGGGCAGCCCCATCCAAGTACTCCAGAAGTCCTTGACTTCTGTGGGCCAGAGCTTTCAGAAGGCACTCAAACTGCACTAGGTCTCTGACCGCATAATCTGGTTTCTTCTGTAACCGAACTTCAAGCGTGCCTTTTTGCGGGTAAAGCGCCAGTCGATGGTGACCCGATTCCGATTCATTCTCCGACCCCAGGCCCTGGCTTCCCGCTGCAGATCGCCCAGCGATGGGATTCTGCGCCGTCCCAGGCACTGCCGGGAGAACAGGCTGATTTCGATTTCCGCCTGATTCAGCCAGCTTCCGTGCTTCGGTGTGTAGTGTACCCGGAACCGGTCCCACAGCCAGCCTCCCGCCTTCTCGCCGTACCGCTCCACCACGGCCTTACGGGTGTGCGAACTCAGATTGTCCATGACCAGATGAATGGTGTCGGCCGCCGGATAATGTTCCGCGATCTCCAGCAGATAATCGGCAAACTCGGGCGAGGAACGGTCCGGAGTCACGCGCGGATAATGCCGTCCCGCCTTGGGCTCCACTCCGCAAAATGCGTTGGCCGTGCCGCGGCGTTCGTACTCGCAGTCGCGCCGCAGAACTTGTCCCGGATGCATGGGTCGGCAGGGGCGGAGATCGGCATGCAGGACCACCGGCTTCTCATCGATACACCCACCGGTTCCCGCTCCGAGAGCGGCTTCTCATATAAGGCCAGCACGTCTTCCATGCACCGCAGATACTCCGCGTCCAGTTCCGCCACGCACCACATTTTTTTCCCGCCACGGCTTCAGGTCATGACTCTGGAGCAGGATGCGGATCGTTTCCCGGCCCACCCGCCGCGTCAACCTCCGCTTCACCGCTTCCTGAGCGATGAGTCGCACACTCCACCGCGCCGTGCCTTGCGGCGGCGGGCTGCACACCATCGCGATGATGCGCTGACTCTGGCCCGCGTCCAGCACTCGTTGCTGGCCCGGACGCGGCTTTTCGTACAGGGCCGACTCCAGTCCTTCCTCCTCGTAGCGCCGGGCAATGGCCCGCACCGTCTTGGAGGCTACACCCACATGGCGGGCTACCTGCCCGGCCGTCTGCCCCTGGCCGAGTTCCCGCAGGATCACAGCCCGCCGCAGCACCCGCGCCGATTTCCACCCCTTGTTCAACATGGCGGCGATCTGTTTACGATCCTTCTTGGTTAGCTGGACATGCACCCGATGATAGGCTCGCATGCCTGCACTATGCCGCTCTTTTGCTCCTTCCACGAGTATCTACAGATATACATCTCCATACGGTCATAGACCTAGTTTACCCCAAGTTTACCCCAGAATACTTCCCGAAAACTAACGCTTCATCCATATACTGCAGTCCTGCCCTCCCTCTGGGCCTGCTTCTATGAAGTGCTCCCGCGGTCACTGCAAGCACCCCCAACTCTTTGCTCCCTCCGAGCGTCGGAAAGCAGAGAAAAGGAAAAGGGCGCTCTGCATGACCTGCCAGAAGGAAGCCCGTGAGAAAGCCGCATGTCTCAGGACGGCGGGCAAGAAAAAGGCGAAGCGAGGCTCAGCTTGGCGAATCGACGGCCACGACCGCATCCTTTTCGCCGGTACGAAGTTTTAGCGGTCGATCCAGTTAGCTATTCAGAACAGGCCCTGGTTACAACAGTTGAGTCGGCAGCACACTCTGGTAAGAATGTCGGAGCGTCGGCGCTGTTAAATCGTTTTCTTCGCATCCTTCCGCCCAATCCGTACAGCTTCACGGCGACGGTTCCTTGCGATCCGACAAACATCCAGTTCAGCAACTTTCCTCGGAGAGGGGGTTCTGAACTGCGAGGGGGGACTACCTTGGAAGGATCAATCACCCGGATTCTTGTGGTAGATGATTACGAGCCTTGGCGTGGTTTCGTCTTAACGACGCTCCAGAAGCAACCGGAATTGGAGATCGTCGGTGAGGTCACAGACGGATTACAAGCGGTTCAGAAAGCCCAGCAACTACAACCAGACCTAATCTTGCTGGACATCGGACTTCCGACGCTGAATGGAATCGAAGCCGCACGCCGAATCCGAGAAGTTTCCCCCACTTCCAAAATCTTGTTCTTGAGCGAGGACCGCTCTCCGGACATTGCAGAAGCAGCTTTGAGCACGGGCGCGGAGGGCTATGTCGTCAAGTCGGATGCCGCAGCCGAACTATTGCCTGCTGTAAACGCCGTCCTTGGGGGCAAGCGGTTTATCAGCGCCAGCTTGGCTGGTAACGACCTCACCGATCCCAAGGATGAGCACACCGCCGATCAAAATCGCGGCGCGGTCGTCCTACCGTTCCCACCACAGAATGTGAGGATCGCTCGCCGCCACGAGGCAGGGTTTTATTCTGATGATCGATTTGCCCTAGATGACCTTACGCAGTTCATCGGGACTGCTCTCAAAGCCGGGAATGCAGCTATCGTTGTCGCGACCAAGTCACGCCGGGACAGTCTTCTTCCACGATTGCAGGCATACGGCTTGGACATCGGTGCTGTTATTGAGCAGGGCAGATATGTCGCGTTGGATGCTGCTGACGCGCTCCCGACATTCATGCTCCGTGGCATGCCTGATCCAGTTCGATTTTTGAAAGTGTTAGGTAATCTCATTGCGACAGCGGCAATGGCTGCGCAGGGAGAACTAGCCCGCGTTGCAATTTTCGGAGAAATGTGCCATCTCCTGTGCGTACAAGGTAACGCGGAGGCGGCGCTTCAGGTCGAAAAACTTGGTAACCAGCTAGTCAAAACATACGACGTGGACATACTGTGCGGATATTCTCTGAGCAGCGTTCAGGGCGGGATGGAAAGCCCCACCTACGAGAAAATCTGTGCAGAGCATTCAGCCGTTCATTCCCGGTAAAAGCCCTTGGTGAATTTGGCGGCGAACCCGCTGTTCCTACTATGCCTCCCGTTGGGAAGCGGGCTCTCGTGTGAGTGGGACGCGAACGTGGACGGTAGTTCCACCCATCGGCTTCGATTGAATCTCAACGATTCCCTTCATGGTACGCCTTTGTACACACTCAACCCGTTCTCGCGTACCCCAGAAATTGTGCCGGAGTCCGTTGGAGTCTCCGGACTTTGTGCCAGCATGATCACGGACGTTGTTGGAACGACGACAAGGAGCGCCTTAATTATTGAGCATTGCATAATATAGTTACAACGGAAACAGCTCCGCCTGCCGCCAGAAGGCAATGACGAGCGTAGGGCGTTTCCGCATCCGGCGCAGGGCCTTGCGGGCATAGTGGCTTAACTGGCCAAAGTTCTGCGGGCAGAAGTTCGGCAGTTCGTGTTGCTTCCAGTGCGACCATAGGTACTCGACCGGATTCAGCTCCGGGGCATAGCCGGGAAGAAACTCTACCCACAACCGCCCGCGCTGTTGGCGGATGAACTCCCAGGTCATGCGGCTGCGATGGCCAGTCAATCCATCCCAGACAATGAGCAGCTTTCCGGGGACGTGGCGCAGCAAGTGCCCGAGGAACTCGATGACTTGCGGACTGCGAATGGTCCCAGGAAACAGCCGGAAATAGAAGTTCCACCACGTCACCCCCGCCATGGCCGACAGCGTCTTCCAGTTGAAGTGATATTGCAGCACCGGCGTTTGTCCGCGCGGCGCCCAGGTGCGGCAACGGTGCGGGCGTTCGCTCAATCCGCTTTCGTCGATGAAGACGATGGTGCGGCCTTCTTTTTGGGCTTTTTTTTAATCTCCGGCCAGCGCTGCTGCTTCCACCGCCGGATCTTATCTTCATCGCGCTCCAGCGCACGTCCGACTGGACGCTGGCAACTCCACCCCAGCTGCCGCAGGATGCGCCACGCTTGCGAAGGGTGATACTTCACTCCGCATTCCTGCTCGATCAGGTGGGCGACTCGCCACGAAGTCCACAAACTGGTTTCGTACCCCAGAACCTGTGGCCCGCGTTTCAGTCCGCGCTCGATGCGCCGCAGGTCTTCGGGGCGTAAACGCGCCTTGCGCCCGGCGTGTCCGGCTTTCTTCAGCGCTCGCACTCCGCCTTGTTGCAACTGCTCGGCCCACCGACTCACCGACTGCCGATGCACTCCCACCTGTCTCGCCACTTCGGCCGGATGGATTCCTTGCCGCAACAGCCGAGCCCCCAACAGCCGCCGCTCCTCTAGCTTCTGAAAGTCTCGCCGTACTCCTGCAGGGTTTCCCATGACCGGAGAGTAGCATAGACGCTCCAGAATGTCACTATATTATTCAATTCTCAATAAGACTTTAGAAGCGAACATCCGCATGGTTGAGCTCCTGGTCGCCAGAGTTACCCCGAAAGTGTCACTGTAGGGCTATCTTCGCCGGCTGGCCGAGAAGCGAAGAGGGTGAAGCAACTGCAATGAATCGAGGGAACACGATTCACTGTGTTCTGATGATTTCCTTTTGGGAGATACGGTTTGCAGTCTGGTTTTGTTCCCTCAGCTTCGCGGTGTACCAGAGAAATGCTGGTAGATCGCAGCGGCGGTATAGCCACCGATCAAGACCTCGACGAGATTCGAATCATTCACGAACGTCGCCCCCTGCCGAGATGGCTACATACCCACCCCGAGCGAATTGTCGGCAAACAGGAAGTAACTCGGTAAGAGCCCGAGTCGTCGTCAACTGCCGGTTAGCCGTCCGGCACAATCGTCAGGCGAAGTGCGAACTACATGACCGTTTGCATTCGAGCCGCGCCAGTATGACTTCTCTCAAACCTGATTTAGCCCCATGCGGGCCCACACATCAGTGTAGGTTGGGCATTTGGCGACGCTGTGGAACAAAGGACCGAGCATGAGACTGCGGCACCGAAGCGGTTGCCGCGATCTTCGATGCAGGCGATGAGATCATCCCGTGCAGCTTGTTGATCGGCGAGGCCGGCGTCGATGGCCAGTAAGGCGCAACGCCCGAGGCGGACCATCGGGCATTCTCACCGAGTTCCGCTCCCTTTTGGTGATATCCTTCCGCCAACTGTGTACCTGGGCCGCGGGATGACTTACTTCCCGCGCCCCCCGACGTATGCAGAGCAGGGTGGCTCAGATGCGCATATTCTCGTTGAGATGTCTGCTTTTGGCTGTGCCGATTGCCATTGTGCTCGCGCAGACGCCGGCGCTGCAAATGAATGTTGTTTACGTGTGCACGGACGGACAAAGCTTCAAAATCTTTTCGTGCGACAACACCACGGGCGCCTGTGATTATCAAAACTACAAGAAGGGGCAGGCGTACCAGCGAGGCGAAGCGCTCCGCGTACAACTAGCTGCTTTGCTCCCGGCAAAATGCCACGCGCAAACGCCAGCCGAAGCGCAGGCCGACCCTCACCGCGGCGAGGTTCCCCCTGCGCCTTCTCCATTTAAGGCACGCGCGAGTGCTGGCAGCAGCAACGGTTCGGGATCCGCAGCTGCGGTGAATTCGCAGAGCGGGCCCGGCGGATTCAAGGTCGGCGACACCGTGCGCGTTTTGAGCGACGGCTGGCAGGAAGCCAAGATCATCCAGGTGCACGGCCGTTCTTACGTGGTCCATTTGCCGAATGGGATTGACGTTTCAAAACTCTGGCCGATGGAAGTGCGTCGCGTGGGAAAACTCACAGCCGAGGATCACGCGATGGGGCAATACGATCTCCACGATCGCGTGCAAGTGCTGGCCAACGGCAAGTGGATGGAGGGTGAGATCCGTGGGCAGAATCTCAATATGTACGACATAAAGGTGCCGGGGGTCGATACGGGCTTCGGCTCTGACATTGTAAACACCACCCCCGAGAATATCCGCATATCGACCACGCCGGCGCCGCCGCCTCCCGCCCAACGGGCGGCCGGACAAGCTCCCAAGCCTGGACTCACGAGTTGCGCCGGCAAGTATGAAGGCCGGTGGGAGCACGTCTCGGGCATGGGCGGCATGAAGGTCGTTTTCCGTTCCGGCAAGGCAACGATTACCGAAGGATTGGGCGGTGAGATGCCGTTCGATTGCTTCACCGGCGACGGCAAGGTCGTTTTCTACAAGGCCGGATCGTTCACGCCCTTTTCCTACGACTTCGACATCAACAACGACGGAACCCTGCAGACACCCCTTGGAGCAATCAAGAAGATGGGCAACTGACAAAGTTGCTACGGGCAATCTGCTGGCGGGGGCGGCACACGAGCTCCAAGCCAGCATGCCGAATCATTCCGCTGCAGAGATGAGCCGACCCGCTTACCGAGTGAGTGGCCGGCAAACTTTTCTTTACAAGATTAGGTAAGGGTAACCCGTAAGCCATCGCCGCTCCTTGTGGTTAGAGTTTGACGTTTAGGCCGAAAGTCTGGCGCACCGCGGCGACCCAAGACTCATCGCTCTGAGCACCCCAAACCACCCATCGGTCAGGGATGCGCGCCAGGCTAGGAGGCCAGCCGCATCGGGACCTGCCGGGTGACGTAGCTGCCAGGTCCCGCTATCGACAATGTCCCGTATCTTCTCTCCGACTGTGTAGGGAGAAACGGGGTTCTCCAGTCAGGCGCGAAACAGTTCCATCAAACGCCGCCTTTGCGGATATCTCGTGCCGCTGGGAGGCTGACCTACTTTGCCAAAGATCGGCGTCGCGATCACACTCGGCTCAACGATTGCGACATGAACTCCGAAAATCTTCATTTCTTGTGCGAGGCGCTCCGGTTTGCCGACAAACCCGGACTTATCTCAGGACCGTCGAGACAGTTGGTTGCCCCGTGTTGGGGTTCTTAGGCGACTCTTACTACTCACCAACGAAAGCAGTATTCCGGGCTCGAGCGGTCAGCATCACAACTCGATGTGACCGCGATCATGGTGGATCCAACCCTACATTCTTAAGATGCAGACGGGATTTTATCGACTGCACCCAGACCGTCCCAAGTCAGACACGGCTCCTAGTATTTCGGATTCCAGAACAAGGGAGTCGTTCTGCCGTCGGGGCCGCGCGGAGGAATCTTATGCTGGCAACCAAGATGAGCGTGGCGTTCTATGGACATGTGCGCCAGTACCACAACATCAAAGAGGAAATCGACACCAACCTAAAGCAGGTGCTCGAAAGCGGGCAGTATGTTCTTGGCCCCATGTTGAAGCGGTTTGAGCAGGAATTGGCCGAGTTCCACGGAACCAAGTACGCGGTCGGCGTAGGCAATGGAACGGATGCTCTCTGGCTCACGTTCAAGGCACTGGGCATCGGTCAGGGCGACGAATGCATTACGACGACGAACACGTTCTTCGCAACCGCCGAAGCCATCTGGATCACCGGCGCCACTGCCGTGTTTGTTGACTCCGACCCGCGAACGAATTGCATTGATCCCGCCATGATCGAGGCGGCGATCACGCCCCGCACGAAAGCCTTGGTACCCGTTCACTTGTACGGTCAATGCGCAGACATGAAGGCGATCCGCAAGATTGCCGACCGTCACCACCTGCTGGTGATCGAGGACAACGCCCAGGCCATCGGTGCCTGTGGCGATGGTTTCAGGATCGCCGAACTCAGTGACGCCGCCACGATCAGTTTCATCATTCAAAAAAACCTGGGCACGTTCGGTGATGGTGGCGCGATCGTCACGAACAATCCTGAAGTTGACCGCCTGGTGCGGAAGCTGCGCAACCACGGCTCCGACAAGCGCTCCTGTCACAGCCCGGGATATAACAGCCGGCTCGATGACCTGCATGCGGGGATACTGAGCGCAAAGCTACGGCATATTGAGGAATGGAGTGATCTCCGGCGAAAGTGGGCGGCACGCTACACGACAGGATTGGCGCGTGCGCAGAACATCACGCTGCCGTACGAAACCCCCGGCTATCGGCACGTCTACCACCTATACGTGATCGAAACCAGACAAGCCGCGCATCGTGATGGACTCCTCACGTTCTTGAACAACGAGGGCATCGACGCCAAGTGCCATTACCCGATTGCCATCCATCAACAGGACGGATATCCCTGGGGGTATCCGTCCCGCATTGGCGGACCGATCCCCAACTCGGAACGCAACGCTGCGTGCTGTATTTCGCTGCCTATGTTCCCGGAGCTAACTGAAGAGGAAGTGGACTACACGGTGGACAAAGTCCTCGAGTGGGATCGGAGGGCGCGATGAGCGAAAAATACCGGGTCGTCGTGGTGGGCATGGGAAAGCGCGGAATACACCATGCTCTAGCGTTCCAGGCAAATAATCGGTTCGAGGTAGGGGGTGTTTGCGACATCGATCAGGCGCGTCTCGATGCAGCCACATCCAAGTTCGGCTGCGTAAAGGGCAAGGATGCGCTGCGGGTTGCGCTCAGCGTTAAACCCGACGTTTTCTGCTTTTGCACTCTTCCTAATCTGCGCATGGAAATGATTCGCATCGCAATTGAAAGCGGCGCACGACTGATCGCATTCGAGAAACCGGTGGCGCTGAACAGTCGGGAAGGCATGGAAGTGCGAAGATTGTTGGCGGCGAGCGGCGTCAAAGCCGTGGTAAGCCATCAGCACCGCTACGGCGAACACTACCGCCGGGTGAAGGAGATCATTGCCAGCGGCGCATTAGGTCGTGTGCACACGGTTTATGGGACGGCATCCGGATGGATGATGCACATGCTGTCGCATCTAATCGACTACATGCGCTGGTACAGTGACGGCGCGAGAGCCGAGTGGGTAATGGGACAGGCCGCGGGGTGCGGGAAGTGCTCCGATCCTCATCCCTCGCCCGACTACATCGGGGGTTTCATCCAGTTCGCCAACGGGGTGCGCGGGATCGTCGAGTGTGGTGCGGGTGCTCCCGACGTCCCCGAGGTCGATTACTGGTGGCGGAAGTGCCGTATCGGAGCGCAAGGCACCGAGGGCTTCGCAGAAGTCCTGACTGGTGGCGGTTGGCGCGCGATCACCAAGGCAGGATCGTCGTCTGGCGGGGGCTGCATGAACTACGACCTTGATATGCCTCCATACGTAGAGGACATCGCCGCCTGGCTCGACAATGATCGTAAGGTACATCCCTGCAATTTCGAGAGTGCCTATGCGGGTTTTGAGATCATGATGGCGCTGTGCCGCTCGGCCGTGGATGGGGGACAGGTGCCCCTGCCGCTCAGAGATACGGCCGACGAGATCGGACTGCTAGCTGCTCACTTGGCTGGCCAAAAGGTTCTGCTTTCGACGTCAGGCAATGCGAGCGCATATCCATCAGCCAGCCAGGAGCCGGAGCTGGCTACGAGCCGCTGACGCCGAGACCCGCGCGGACCTAATCCGCGCAGGCCTTATGGCTAGAATTCGCGGCGACACCTCGGGCGGCAATCACCGGCCGGTCCTCATTGCTGCTGCTCACGCGCTTCAATGTCAATGGCTGTGCAATGGTTACCTGCTCAAAATGCGTACCCGGGCAGACCTCAATGATCGATCCCGGAGCTACAGAACTTTACGGCCAGTTGAATGGTTGTGAACTTGGGCAGGCTCGGGCTGGAACAACCATCGCCCTCGGAATTTTTCAATAATGCACGCGCCGAACTCGCCTAGCAGCCGCCTCTGCGGGTTGTATCGACATTCTCGAATGAGTTCCCCAGGATGAAGCTCGCAGGAACTCCATCGATGCCCGTGCTAGCGTCGTTGATCGTGTTCCCCGAGACCGTACCGATAAAGCAGCCGAACTCGATTCCTACCGCAGATTCGGTGATGTTGTTGTTTTTCACAGTCGCGCCGTTTCCGAACAATTGGATGCCGGCGATCGAGCTATTAAAGATAGTGTTAGACTTGACGACACTTCCCGAGCCATCGACCGTTATCCCACGCTGGGCGTTCAACACTGTATTGGCCGCCACCGAAGACGTCGACCCGTTCACTATATCAATACCGTCAGAATTTGCCTGGACGAAGTTCCCAGCCACGGTCCCGGCGCTTTGGTCCCAGATGCCGGTCCCTGAGGCCGTAGTCGATATGCGGTTTCCTCGGATCGCGGCGGTAAGCGTCGGCGGCGTTTGATTGCTCGCCGCGTAGATCCCGTAAAAGGTCACATCGTGGATGCTGGAGTTCTTGATGGTCACCGATTGGTTTGAGGCGAGTGAATTTTGGGCCACGATTCCAATGCCGAGTACGCCCGTCTGATTGCGCAGTGTCGCCTTGTTGACAGTTCCCGAGGTGCCGATGTCATAAACGACTCCAACCACGAAAGCTCCATTCGGGTTGGCGCCGGCCCCGTCGACGGTCATATTCGTGATGTTGACTGCGGGCGTCCCCACAGTGACCAAAACTTGTGCGGCGAGTTGGAATCCGCCAGAGATCAACGTCGAGTTGATCGCCAGACCGTTTGGAGGCACTGTAATGACGGCACGCCCCAGCGTCCCGCTGACTACGCCCTCCACGGTCAGCGGCGCGGAAATTGTGACCTGCTCGGGATAATTGCCCGGACAGACAAACACAGTTGCGTTTAATGGGGCCGCAAGGACGGCTGCTTGGATCGTCGCGAAACTCCTAAGCTGTGGCATACATCTCCCCACAACGACGTTCTGGGCCGCAGCGGGCCGGACCCCCAGGTGCGATACTGCGGCCAGCAAAAGAAACAAGCCGATTCGTCTCATTGAATTTCTCCTCTTTACGGTATTTGCCAACAAATACAAACGAGCGACTTCTCTGCGGATGTGAACGAGCTAACCTCTCGTAACGGCCCTGTTCGGGCTGGAACCGGAGTCACTGCTTAGCCGCCATCTTCTGCACGGCCGCATGCATCAGCGCCATATTTTTCGTCGGCGTGTGCGATACCGCACCGCCCTGGTGCCCCGCCGCGTGGGCGCGCTCCCGCATCCGCTTCAGCGAATCGAGGTCGTGCGTGTGGTCGGCGAAGCGGATGTTCTCGTATTTCCGCCGGAGGGCGGTGATTCGATAACCAAAGCTCAAGCTTGTGCTCCCGCCGCCCAGCTCATGCACCTCAAAGGAGTTCGCCGTGCGGTTGGTGACGTACAGCCCCCTGCAGTCGCCATAGGGCGTCAGGAAGACCTGGTATTCCTGGGTAGTGTTTACGGTCTGGATAAAGTCGGCATCCAGCGCAATCACTGCTGATCCATTCGCGAGTTGCGCCGAGCCAAAGTCTTCAAACCAGTTCTTGGGCGATTCGATGGCCGACATGGCCACGATGCGCTTGCCGCCGTCAATGGGCACCACGGCATTCTTTGAGCCAGTGCAGTTGAGGTTCCCGGATCCGTCAAAATCGCAATATCCGGTTGATATCGCGTAGAACGGAAATGAGCCAGCATAGTTGGCGCCGACCGTTAGCGTGGGATAATTGCTAGGAGAGTTGTTGATGAAGTAGGCGGCGGGGCCGTCATCCATCGTGCCGATAACGGCTGCGTTTCCGGCCGTACCGCCGCCGTCGCCCCAGACGCCAGCTCCAATTTGACCGGCAATGGATGTTCCACTGCTGCTCTCCGCGCCGTTTTGACCGAAGACTCCAGGGCTACCGGGGGCGATGGCGGCACCGTAAACTCCGATAGCTGTCCCGGAAGAGGCTCCAGCCAATCCGAATACGCCATAGGCGTTGCTGCTGCTGCTCAGCGTTTCGCCAATAACGCCCCAGGCAGAACCGCTGCTCGCCGACGCGAGGCCCTGCACACCATGCCCATTCGGGCCGCTGGTGATCCCTGAAATTGCAAGATTAGAGGCGTTGGGGACGATGACGGCGTCCGAGGCGGTGATATCGGTGGCACTTATTAACCCCGCCGAGATCGTGCCCGCGCTGAAATTACCCGAGGCATCGCGCTTTACGATCGCGTTGGCCGTGTCCGCGCTGGTCGGTGCGACGTTCCAGGCGAAATTCAGAGTGCCCGTGGTTGTCACGGGCGAGCCGCTGACGGTGAAGTCGGAAACCGGCGCTGACAGTCCGACACTTTTCACCGTTCCCGTCCCCGTGCCCGGGAAAGTCTGACCCGTCGCGAACGTGATCAGTCCTTTGTTGCTGATCTTCAAACCGGTTTCTGCCGGAGTTGCGGTTCCAGAACCGTAAAGCAAGTTCAGTGTCCCTGACGCAGTCGTCTTGTCGTTATTCAGCGGCTCCGCCTGCAACTGGAACGTCTGCGCTACGGCGGTCTTAGTACCGCTGTTGAAAGCCGACGCCACATAATCCTGCGGTTGCGAAGTTTTGCCCGCGGTCGCCGTTGCCGTTCCCGTCGCCGGCAGATTCAACTTGCCACCTACGTTGATCGCCGTGGTTCCGGTTTGCGTCAGAATCGAGTTCTGGATGTTGGTCGCGGTGGTAAACAAGGGAACCGCATTCACCGTTCCACCGGTCGTAGTCACGTTCGAGGTCGTCAAGGGAGAAACTGTTCCGGAGCTCGAAGCTGGTGCAGCGCTCTCAGATGCGGTCGTCGCTATATTGCCCACGGTTGGCGCGGCCAGCACAAAGGCTGAAGCCGGCAGCCCCCCCACCGTCTCCGCGTCTCCGGCCTTCAGTGCATAGGGCACGCTGAGCAGCAGCACGCGCGGCTGCTCCGCCTGTTCTTCGGCTTGCACGGCCAACCAGCGCGCCTCCCCCGAGGCGAACACGTCAGTCGGCAATCCCTCGTTGCGCGTTGCGCCCAGCATGACCGTGTACTGTCCGCTCTTGTCGGGCGTAACGTTCTGCGTTTCCATCCACAGCGGCGCCCCGCCCTCCTCGTCTTTGTACAAGTAGAAAGTGACACCGACCACGCCTGTAAGCGGCTTGCCGTTGAGATCGGTCAATGTCCCCTTGAAATTTACCAGCGTAGGAACGACGGATCCCTGCTGCTGGGCATAAGAAGTCGACACGATGCCGGTGGTCAGTAGAGCAAGGCTCAACACCAATTTCACAAACGAGCGAGGATTTTCGACTTTCATATTGCCTCCATCGCGCTGGTAATTTGGGTCCGTGTGAATCGAGTCCCTCAAGCGTTCAACTTACCGAGCACTTGGTCGAGGTCATTTTTTTATGACAGTACCCTCGTAATGCGTCTTCCTGACCGTTCCGTCGATGCCATCCTCTTCGTAATCGAGGTTGTACTGGAGGACGCAGTTCGCATCTTTGAGTACCCACGCCGTGCCGCTGATGTTGTAATCCTTTAGGTTGCCCGCGAAGAGTCCCGCAGACTTATCCGTCTGACTCTGATGAGTTGTATCGACGCTGTACTTGATCGTGTCGTATCCGTTGACGTTTTCGGCACCGGCTCTCGCCTCAGCAGGCTTGTTGATAAACAGCGCCCACGGCGACGCCCCTTGCGCGGCACCGTTCGCGCCCACTGTCCACGCCGACTCGTCAGAGCGGGTGTAGTGGTTTGTGATTGCCATCTCCGCGAATCCGTCGTGGATCGCCCAGACTGAGCTCTTCGAATCTTGAATGAACTTGCGGTCCTCGTCGGTGACAGGGTGCCGGTCGTGGATGGTTTGCTCTAACGTGTCGCCGGAGAGGTCTGCCTCAAAGTCCTTCACGGAGCCGTCACTTTCGTTCACCTTATTGGAGAAATGGACCGGCGCAGAGGGCGGCGGACCTTGCGTCATGGTTTGCACACAGTAGGTTCCACCGTCGAAGTGGCGTTCGGAAGGGTCGTTCGCAGCGGCCGACTTTCTGGTTTCGTCTTGCTGATTCGCTTTGGCAGCTTTGGAAGTGCATCCGGGAGCGGTCAGGAACAGCAGGGCCACCGATGGCAAGATCCAGGCGCTTAAGAAGTATTTCCCGTTCAGATTCACGATACCTCCTCTCTCTTGCGTCTCGCCGCAGACCGCCATCGGCGCAAGAAGCGCAACCAGCTGTTCCATCACTGCGTGCTCACCGCATTGCCGTACACCAGGGTCCGTCCGGTGAGCTGTTCGTAGACTTCGGTGGAGGCCGAGCACGCGCCGTCAGCGCTGCTCGTCGTTATCAGCGGACGCACCTGCACGCGCTGCCCGAAAGCGCTCACCAGCGTGTTGCCGTTCAACTCGAAGTACGAGGTCTGTCCCTGATTCAGCGTGACGCTTGGCCCCGTGCTGAGCGTGTTGCCATTCGCGTCGAGAAAGCTGAGCTGCGCCTGGCAGGGAGCGTTGGCGTTGCTCGCGATGCCTTCCACGTTCAGGCGCACAGTCTGGAGCAGGCCCACGCCCAACATGCCGAAGTTGGCCGGCCCCGGGTTGGCCAGGCCGAACTGGATTGGCCCCGGATCAATCAATACGCGACTGAAGCCTGTGAGGTTGTCGAAGACCTCGGCTGTGGCCAGGCATCCGGCGGTGCTGCCGCCGCTCGGATTGCTGGCAATCATCACCGGAACAACTGGAGTTTGTTGTGGCCCGGGATCAACAGCCCCGTAATCAAGTGAGGTCGCTTGTCCGGGATTCAGCAAAAGGCTCTGCCCGGAAGCCAGCACGTTGCCGCTGGAGTCGGTGAACTCCAGCTGCACCTGGCAGGAATTGGGTGGGAAGGCGACCGCGTTCAAGCGCGCGGTTTGGCCTTGCACAATGCCCATCGCGCCGAACTGGATTGGCCCCGGATCGCTCTCGCCGAACTGGATTGGGCCCGGATCGCCCTCGCCAAGAGTGGTGCCGAATAGTTGGCTGTATACCTCGACCGAAGGCTGGCAGATGCTGACGGTGCCGGGTGTGGGTGTGAACAGGGGCTGTACTTGGGCCCGCTGCCCGAAGCGCCGCACCAGAGTGTTGCCGTTCAGCTCGACGAATGAGGTCTGGGTCGGCCCGGGGTCAACACTCACGCTGGAACCGATGGGATTGCCGTTGGCGTCATCGTAACCGAGGATCCCAATACAAGCGTTGCCAGCCGCGCCCGTCACGCTGAGCCGCACGGTTTCGAACAATCCCACGCCAATGCTGCCCGGTGCCGAGGGCATCTGAGACGGCCCCGGATTTACGAGCACGGGGCTTTCCGGGATGACTACGCGGGTGTAGCCGGTGAGGTTATCGAACACTTCGGTGGTGCCCAGGCATCCGGTGTTGCCATTGGCGTCGAGCGTGGGCAGCAGAAAGGGCGTGATTTCCGTTCGCTGGACTGGTCCCGGGTCTATCCAGCCAAATGATTTGGACTGGCTGGGCTGCAGGCTGAGGGTTGACATGCTCAGAATCTTTCCGTTGGGGTCGAGGAAAAACGCCGTGCCATTGCAGGAGTAAGGCGCGATCGCCTGCACCGTGAGCAGCGCGGTTTGTCCCTGCACCAGCCCGACGGGCCCAAAGCCGCCCGCTCCAGCCGGCTGATTTTGCGCCGCGGCCAGCACATGGCCCAGCACTAACAGGAGCGCGAGGGTGAAAAACTTCACGAAACTTCCGGTGCGATTCTGCATAAAATTCTCCTTAAATTCCTCAACGGGGCGGAATCCTCGAACCGTGGGGACGCTTTCTAATTCGTCGGACAGAAAAATGGGAGACCGTCCAGTCTGTCCCCGGATCTACTCAGTTGGTCCACCCGTAATCGCCGTCAAAGCTACGTTTGTCGCGTCTTCGCCTGACCCGCCTTCCAGTTCAAAGCACGAAATCGATCCTTCGAAACCGCGAAGGGTTAGGTACTTCAGCGGAGCCTTGCAGGGGGAAGGGCGGCGATACCCGTCCCTCCGCGAGAGGCAACGTCAGTTCAGTTGGTCTACCGCGATCGCCGTCAAGACTGCGTTGTAGGCGTCTCCGCCTACCCCGCTTTCCAGTTTGCAGGTCATTGTTATCGCTGAGGTCGCCGAGAACGTTGCCGAATCTTGCAGGGAGACCGACTCCTGCGCGCCTGAGCTACTGGTACCGGCATTGAGGTCAACCCGCACGGTGTCGCCGGTGCTCAAAGTACAGTCGGCAAACTGGGCGCTCCCGTCTGCGTTGGTCATGACAGTCTTTGCGAGGATGAGATAGGTACCCGCCGGAACGATCAGCTGGGCAACCGTGGTGTCGGTCGTGCCCAGGTTCACGAAAGATGAAACACGGTCTATCCACGCGTGGCTGGTACCGCTCGGGCCCGTTGGTCCTACCGGTCCTGCCGGACCCGATGGCCCCATGGGCCCAGTCGGCCCCGCTGGGCCTACAGGCCCTGCGGGCCCTATTGGCCCTGCCGGTCCCTGCGGGCCGATCAGGGAAGCGCGGTTATAGACGGATGAGCCGTCGGCGAAGGTCAGGCCGTTGCCAGATCCGTCGATGCGAATGCCGCCGACTACATCCAGCTTGGCTGCGGGCGTCGTTGTGCCAATGCCGACGTTGCCCTGGTTCTCAAAGACTGCACTGCTGACAATCGTGTAATTGTCCAGGAATTTCGAAACGAACCCCGCCGTGCCATATCCCTTGATTGTGCCTAAGTTATTGCTCGCGCCAACCGGAACTTGTCCAGCGATCATACAGATGGCTAGAACGGCCAGACTGCCTGCGAGAACCACGCCCCCTGCTCTGAGTTGAGTTACTCTACTGCGAACTTTCCCCCGCATCTTGCTGAGCATGTTTTCCTCCTGGTTTGGTGAAGTTTGCTTTCAGAAAAAGACCCAGAGCTTCTCATGTAAAAGGCCGCGCCGAGGCCGGAGCAACTCCTTCCCCGAGAGTCCGGTTCCAGCCCTGGTGCGTGTTCAAAAACGGGTGGCAGAATGCGACGACTTCGAGGCCGTGTCAATGGAACTCAGGCTGATTTGGAGTTGACCTGCTAAGCCTTGCTAATCGAATGGATTGCGGAGAGAGGTGACCCAGCGTGATTCGCAAGACAGGAGGGAAGCGCAAGCCGATGTGATCGGACTACCTAGTGAGCTGCTGCTAAAGAGACATCAACCCGTTCGCGATGGATCAAGAATGTTTGTTGGCATTGGACAGCCGCTATCCGCAATTCTGCAAAGTCCGATCGTTGGCGAATGGCATCAAACAGCGGGTCTTTATCCATCGCTGGATAGGAGCAATAGTTCTCTTGGATGGCCGCGCGCAATTGTCTGAGCGCTGCGTCGCTTTGACCACAAAAGCTCAGTACGGCCGCGTTGAAGTAGGACATTTCACCATCGTGCCATGCTGGTTCAACTTCGAGTTCAGCGGCGACCCTGCGTAATTCCGCATCCGGCGCATGGTTCAGGCACACGCGGGCCAGTCCAGCAAACCGAAATCCGCCTTGCGATGCTGCATCCGATTCGGTGAAGGCAGCCGCTGTATTTCCGGTGCGGAGCGCGATCGCCATCCGCAGCATTGCTCCAAAATCGGAATGCTCCTCCAGCCGAATGTAGGGTTGAGCATGCGCGTAATCTCCCTGCAGAATGAAAGGAACAGCGCATGAACGGAAGCCAGCGAAGCCCGGATCGAGGGCCAGGGCCGCCTCGCACTCTTTGTCAGCTTCATCGAGAAGTCCGCCGTACAGCAAGACGTAGCTCATGAAAAAGTGCCCTTCGGCCAAATCCGCATGCCGTCGCAGAAAATCTGCCGCCTGATCATAGGCGCCATACAGGTCGCCCTCCTCGACGCGGGCCCCAGTGGACATGGAGGGCCAGTTTGGATCGAGTTCCGACTGACGTTTGTATGCCGCCCGCGCCTTTTCGTCCGCCGATTTCCCCCCGCTTCCATAGTGAAAATCGTAGGTATAACGCCGGCTCAGTTCTCCCCACGCGGGTGCGTAACTGCTGTCGAGGGAAATCGACTCCTCCAACTTCTTGATGCCTAACAGATTAGGTTTTGGATCGTAAGGAACACTGAGGCTGTGCAAAAACTGCTCGAGAGCCTGTTCATTTTTTGGGACAGGTACCTCATCGGAACGGGCACCGGGGACGCGAATGGCCGGGAGCAACCCCTCCGCCGCGTACGCGGCGAGCCTTTCGTGCAAAGCAATCAGGTCTTGCGGAGGCACCGTGATCTCATCCCTCCACACCGGCTGGTTCCGGTCTACGTCCACGAGTTCGATGTTGACGTGCAGAGTGTTATTGTCCAGCAAAAAACCTCCAGCCACCACGTGGGTGACTCGCAATTGCTCTCCAATTGCAGCCGGATCGCCGGGTTGCGCTGCAAATCGGCTCGTCGAAGCAAACGGACGCACCGAGACTGAATGCGCATGCGCAAGGTCAGTCACCAATTCATTCGCGATCGCGTAGCGCAAGTAATCGAAATCCGGACCGGCTCCCTCGTTGGAAAACGGCAGAACCGCGATGACTTTCCGCGTGTTCGGTGAACCGGTTGAACTCGATCGGTCGCTCCTTCTCACGTACCACGAAGCCAGCGATAGGAGTATCAATGCCACGAACCCCACCGCCCACAAAGATCTTGCTTTTCTCAACCCAACGGGCGGAACCTTATGGCTTGTTGGTTGGGAAGGATTGAAGTCTGCCGGTTCTCCGTTCTCCACTACTGGCGCAGACTGGTCAACCAACACGGGAGCGATGAAGCGATATCCCCGCCGGGGAACGGTCTCAATGAAACGCGGATTATCCGAATTGTCATCGATCGCAGCGCGCAACTTTTTCAGAATGGCACTGAGGCTTCCGTCGAAGTCGACATAAGTGCCTTCTGGCCAAAGCTTCTGCCGTAATTCCTCACGAGTAATGACTTCACCCGGCCGCTCCAGCAGCAGACCGAGCACGCGGAGCGGCTGTTCTTGGATCTTGACCCGCACGCCGTTGCGGGTCAGCGTGCCGCGGAAAGAATCTGCCTCGAACAGGCCGAAGCGAAAAATATGCGCTGATGGTGCAACGCGTTCCATGGGAGGAGCGTGACCTGCAAGTGGGCGCCATCATAGCATGCCCCAGACTCAGTGTCAGTCGGCTATGTAAGAGCCTGGAAAAGCGGAAATTTATCAGGTTCGCAAAGAATTCACATCTCAAGTTTTCGGCCGTGCGGCATGGGAGAACTGACGTTCCTTAGCCGTTTGGTCACAGCTACTGAGTCAGAGATGATGTAGCCGTTCTTTTCATTATTAGCATCGAGAAGAACACGCGAGTGGCTTCCGTGCGGGCTCGAATGGAGGAAACCCGTGAAGCTCTTTAGAAAACCGAAATCGAAGTTTTACTGGTATGACTTCACGGTGCGAGGCCGACGCTATCGTCGGTCAACACAAGAAACCAGAGCTGTCAGAGCAACGAAGGTAGCGGGTCTGGAACTTGCTCACATCCTGGAAGGCACTGATCCGCTTCCGAACAAGCCCATCGGGTAGTTGCAGCATACTGCCGTAAGGTTGCGGTCGGTGAAGGGTTGAACCTATGGAGCGTCGTGAGAGAACTTCTCTCTGGTCGAATGTCCCGGAGTGTCGGCAGCGTCGATCAGAACGGCGGGCATTCGCGTAGCCAATGTTTTGAGCCAGATTCGCGCTGACAATGACCGCAGACATATCCAATTGATGCAGCCTTCGGAGATGTGAACCGCACTGCCTCTTCTGAATCTCGAAATCGTTGTACGGGTGTAACAGTCCTCATGAACGGCTCTTCCACACTCATCGGTGTTGCTGGTTTCCAGTGGGATGGGTTTAGCGCAGACGCGGCACGCGATGCTTCGTTGCGACTGTTCTCGGGCGGAGCCTGTCATACATGGTCCTCGCTAACGGATTCAAGAGACTACCCGAAATACATGGGCAATCCGGCTACCAATCAACGTAAACCACCCCCAAATGCGATTGTTACAGGGAGTTACAGGAAATTGGCCGAGTCATGCAGGGCCTTAGCTTTGGAACCAACCGTAGGCAAGAAATTCACTGGTCCGGAACATTCGTCCAAATCAGCCAACTTTGGATCGGCTCGGCCGCTTACGACATCGATCACTTCGCCCGTTTCATTCGGGCCACCAAAGCTCCGGCGCGCGATTCGCAGATCGCTAACAGCGCCGCTGCAGAGCGGGGCAACCATTTGTTCGATGAGGTTGGTTGCGCGACTTGCCACGTGGAAACCTTGACCACCGCTCCCGCGGGAACGAAGATCAACGGAGGCACATTCACCATTCCAGCCGCGCTGGGGTCGCTCAACTTCCATCCATACAGCGATTTCCTCATGCATGACGTGGGTACAGGCGACGGGATCCCGCAGGCGCTTCCGGAACACTACGGGAAAAAAGTGTTCGGGATGATGCCCGGATATCTTGCCAAGCAGAATTTCGAGAGTAGCCGGAATAAAATACGTACCGCGCCTTTATGGGGAGTGCGCTTGCGTCCGCGACTGATGCACGATGGAGAATCTCTGACGTTTCGCGATGCGATCCATCGCCACAGCGGCGAAGCACTCCATGTGACTCAGAAATTTGAAAAGCTGAAGAAAGACGACCAAGACGCCGTACTGGAGTTCTTGAAGTCTCTTTAACGTCAAGAGACGTTGGCCTCGCGTTCCACAGGGCAGTTCCAAGGTCGTTCAGGGGCGGGTTTGGCGCTGGTGGGAGTCGATGGTGGAGCGCCGGAGATGCCGGTCGCTAAAACCGAGAATCTCGGCTACCACGTGATCTTCTTGGCCATTGCCCGCAAAATTACTTCTTGTATCTTCATCGCCCGCTCCATGGCGGCCATCGAGTAGGAGTCCATGCTTCGCATGGTCTCCTACCCACCGCCGGGAAAGCGGACATATCACCCGGGATGCATCTGTGCCGCCTAGCGGAAGCTATTTTGCGTCGTCAGCGATTTTCCCACGAAGCACAACCACTGAAGCTGCAGGAAGTTCAAACCCTTTGCTTGTAGCGGCGGCTGAGTTCTTGACCGGGCCAGAGGAGTGGGCGACTTTTGTCAGCGGATCCCAATGATATTGTGCACGGCCAAAGGTGAGGATACTTATCACGCCCGTGAACGAGGTGTCTCGCCCTGTGTCCACGTTGTGAAAATTCACGCTTACTTTGTGCGCATTTTCCTGGTCCTTGTTGATCAGGAGCAACGCCCACTCGCCATCTGGCCGCTTCACTGCGTAAGACGTGACGAGCATGTGCCCGGCACTGTCAGTAATGTTGCTTTCAGCGGGATAAACTTCGTGGGGTTCCGCGCCGGGCTTTAGCCACTCCAGGTTGATGAGTTGGCTGGCGAAGAATTGGGAGAGAGGCTGAGTAATTTGGTGCTTTGCATCAACATCGAACATACCGAAGGTGGACCCGGAGTTGTTGCAGCCAGGATGCACGCCAAACGGAATGTAATGGAAGTAATATATCGCGTCGCCGCCAGCAGTCAGGAATGCGCCCACGTAGTCAGCCAGCCAAAGTGCGCCGAAGATGTCCACCGAAGCCTCTGAGGCCTGCGAAGAAATGTTGCTCTCGGTTATAAACATGGGAATATTGGTGGGCACTCCGTCGTCACGCCACACCTGCAGGATGTTGGACACGAGAGCCGGTTCATCGTAAAGACTGCCCCACTGATAGCGACAAGGGTCATAGGGATAGTGCTCGAAAGAGAAAAACGCTAAGTCGGAGAGGCGGCCGCGGGCCTTGAGATAATCGATGAAACGGCCCGTCCATGAGGTGCGCCCTTCGGCATCGGCCCACACTTCGATGTCTTTGTTCTGGCCAGTAAAGATGGGGCCACCCAGCTTGACCATGGGATCGACCTTGTGAATGGCCGCGGCAAACTGCAGGTAGAGCGCGCCATAGTCCTCTGGAAGCATGTAGTGGCCGTCCGGCTCTTCGCCCATTTCGACATAGGAGATCGGATAATTCCGGTTCTTGAGGTACTTGATTTCGGCGGCGGCATCTTCGGGCGTGTTGTAAATCAATGCGATCGGAATCATCGCCGGCAAGCCGCGAGTGTAGCCGCTGGTATAAAACAAATCGAATCCGACCTGTGACCGGCCGCTGCGATCCAGGTCTGAGGGTTCATGCCAAGGATCGACTGAGGAGCAGTACGTGGGAGTCTGATCCTGATCAGGTGTGTGGCGAAGGATATCGTGGAACTCTTCGTTAGCGCCGAGGTTCCCAATGTAAAGTTCGCGTATTGCGTACCCAACACAGTTCCTGCGATCGGAACTTCCGTGAGAGTCGCAAGTGTTCGATGATTCTGTCATCCAGATGCGTATCCAGCGAACTGGAACCGGCACGGAGGTGAGCCTGATGGTAGAAGTCCCCCCTTTTCCATCGGCAATCAGTCCGAAGGGAAAAGTCTGCCAAAGACCTTTATTCGGAGCTCGGATGGGATCGTCGCCGGTGAAGAACTGTACTGCATAACGGCGCGCGTACGGATCGGCCCATGCGATGCGTATGGCATCGACACTCTGAACATTAGCCAGATCGAGAAAAATCCACTGCGGATTATTGGAGTCATCCTCGCCGGTGAATGCCTTGCTCAAGTAGGGATTGCTCTTCCAGTACGTCTCCCTATCGCCGTCCGTCAGGCGCGAGTATCCGACCGTCTCAGTACCGTCATCCCGCGTCACGCCGCGATGCGGCAAGGGGTAGCCGTAGCTGTAGCGAATCATCTCGCTCGGCGTCGAGTCGCCGACGAAGTAGCCCTTACCCTGCGGATCGCTCCAGGTTCCCTTCGGATTCCAGTGCCAAGCCTCCGTGTAGAGTTCGGTATTCTGGCGATAGCTCACCGGCCCCCAACCCGCTTGCAACACTTTGTCAATGACCGGTTTTACGAAGGTGGCGTCGATCATCTGCTGCGAAATTCGATCAATCCCGGCGCCCAGGGTCTGGTTAGGTACAAAGGATTTGCGGACGTGGCTGGGGGTAACATCCACTTGAATCGTCTGCGCCTGTCCGCACAGAGCAAGCGAAATCAGTAGCACGACATATCGAATCAATGGGGTCATAGAAGTGCAGTACCTTTCCTGTTCAGAGTTCCGCCGTTGTGCAATGGACGCGGTTAGCGTAGGAGGAGTGGCTTATGACTATCGGACACGAGCCTGCGTTGACAATCCGGGCCAGCCACGATTGGCAGGACCGGGTCGAAAGACCAACCGAGGCCTTTCGATGTCGCTTTCTCATCCTGTAGAAATGAACTGGCCGTATTCAATTCTCGACTTGATTCCTCTCAACTCTTTGTGGCATTGTACCGGGCAACTTGTGGGGGGTAAACCTGTGGACGAAAAACATCGACTGTTCAGGCTGTCGTATTTAATCGTTTCAATACTCACCTTTGCCTCGATCGCGGCGCGTGCCGATGTGACTGGCTCGGTCACGGGCGTGGTCCGTGATCGTGCACAAGCGGTCGTAGCTGGCGCCAAGGTGCAGATCACGAACGTGCAAACCAATCTTAACCTGGTAACGACCTCGGCCGCGGACGGCTCCTACCACTTCCTCGCCTTGCCAGCAGGCACCTACCGGATGACAGCAACCTCTACCGGCTTCAGGCCCTACACGGCGACCGACATCACGCTTCAGGTGAACGATCAATTGCGCATCGACATTACGTTGCAGGTGGGCGCGGTGAATGAACAGGTCAGCGTTTCCGCCGACATGGCGCATGTGGAAACAGAGAGTACGCAGCTGGGAGATGTCATCGATTCGAAGAAGATGCTGGCCTTGCCACTCAATGGCCGCAGTTACCTGGACCTGCTGGGCTTGCAGGCGGGGGTGGCGCCCAGCGGCTCCATCACTATCGGTGGAACCGGCGCCGGTGGCACCTCCGGAACGGGCGCGAGGAACGTATCAGGGTACATTGAAAACGCTGGCAATGTCTCAGTGAATGGCCAGCGCGAGACCGCCAATGCGTTCCTGGTGAACGGGGGCGATGTCAGCGAGGGACGAAACATGGGCGCCGGCCTGGTTCCGAATCTTGATTCGGTCGAGGAATTTCGTCTGATTACCAACAGCTTTGACGCGGAATACGGAAAATTCAGCGGCGCGGTGATGAACGCCATCACCAAATCAGGCACCAACGGCTTCCATGGCGACTTGTTCGAATTCCTGCGCAATGACAAGTTGGATGCTCGGAATTTCTTCACGCCCCAAAAGTCCGAACTGCGGCGCAATCAATTCGGAGGCGTGGCGGGAGGACCCTTCTGGAAGGACAAGCTGTTCTGGTTCACCGACTATCAAGGAACTAGACAGGTGCAAGGCGCAGAAACCGGCGTCGTTACTCTCCCGACCGTCAACGAGCTTCAGGGGAACTTTGGGCCGTCGACTATGTGCCTTCTTAATGGGACACTTCAACCTTGCACGTTGAGCGGCAACGTCGATGGCACTGCGGGCGGCACCTGTCCTGCCTGTGGCTGGCCGACCGAGCTCACACAACGGCTGGGTTATACGGTGGCCAGCGGAGAGCCATATTGGGTCGCTGGCTGCAACACCACAAATTACGTTTCCGTGACGGCTACTCCTACTGCCTGTGTGTTCCCCACTGGTGTAATTCCCCAGAGTGCGTGGTCGCCAGCAGCGGTTGGAACTCTCCCATATATTCCGCAGCCAAACCTTAATCCCGCGACGGGTCAGTACTCTGACAATAGCCAAAGAAACACGGTTACGGATAACAAGATCGGAGAACGGGTCGATTTCAACAACCGAAAGACGGGCAACTGGTCGTTCTATTACCACTTCGACGATTCGACCGTTCTCAGCGCTTTGCCGAGCGGTGGCGCAACCGTGCCAGGCTTCCCCGCGCAGACGCCCACTCGTGCCCAGGAGTTCGTGATCAGTAACACGAAAGTTCTCGGACCTACCGCCGTGAATGAGGCGCGTGCGACCTTCTTCCGGACGGCTACACATCTGGACAATCCGACAGGTGGAAAAGCGTCGCTTGCGTCTTTGGGCTTCGTGACCGGTGCCGGGAGCCTCGGAATTATCCCCGATGCTACTCCCGGATATCCGGAGTATGTGCCCCAACTCTATTTCAACAACTTCACCCTTGGCGCACCCTCTCTGATCACGTTTCAGCCCAATAATACCTACACCGTATCGGACGGGTTTTCCAAGGTAGTGGGCAGACATACGCTAAAGTTCGGAGGAGAATTCCGCTATCTCCAGATCAACGAACGCAACCTGGCCAGCCAGGACGGGGCTTTTAACTTCGATGGCTCCGTAACCGGAATCGACTTTGCAGACTACCTCCTCGGGGCACCGAGGGGTCAAGGTGGCTATAGCCAGGCTGCGTTGCAGCTCCTGGATTCCCGCACTCGCTACGGCGGCGCCTACGCCCAAGACACGTGGAAAGTAACGCCCAACTTCACCTTGAACCTCGGCTTGCGCTGGGAAGTGAGCATGCCCTGGTATGACACGCAGGGCAAGATCCAGACTTGGGTTCCTGGAGAACAGTCCGTGGTCTTTCCAGGTTCCCCCACGGGTCTGGTATTTCCGGGCGATCCAGGCGTTCCCAAGACGCTCGCCCCTACCCGATACAACAATTTCGGGCCGCGCCTCGGCCTTGCCTATTCACCTGATTTCAGCGACGGGGTGTTGGGGAAGGTCTTTGGCGGGCCGGGAAAGACCAGTATTCGCGCAGCCTACGGGATCTACTATACGTCGGTGGAAGATCTGAATCTGTTTTATGAGGTGGCCGACGCTCCCTTTGGCTTGTACTGGAGCAGTCCAACTCCGGTTCCGTTTGCGGAACCGTTCCGCAATCGGCTGGACGGCGGGGGCGCCAGCAGCGGCGAGGGACAACGCTTCCCGTTCACCGTCCCGATTCCGGGGAGCCCGGCAAACAAGACGCTCGATTTCTCGGTTTACGAGCCGATGTCCTATTTCCCCGGATACGACATTCATAACAAGCTTGCTTATGCCGAGCACTTCAATTTCTCGATCCAGCGCGAGCTGAGCAGGTCAACCGTGCTGACGCTGGCATACGTGGGGACCGAAGGCCACAGGCTCATATCGCAGTCTGAAGCCAATCCAGGTAACGCCGCATTCTGCGAACAACTCACCGCGCAAGGCTATTCCGATATATCGAGCGGCGCTACCGGGTGCCTGCCTAATGCCGAGCAGGATACGTTCCAGCTAGGCAGTGGTCCGTTGGTTTACGGTACGAGAAATGAGCTTCTCAACCCGAACTACTGTCCTGGCGCGCAGACACTCTGTTTCGGCTATGGCAACACCTACACCAAGCTGATTGCGAATTCGATCTACAACGCCGGTCAGGTGACGGTGGAACGCAAAGCGGGCGATGTAACCTTGCTGGCTGCTTACACGCTAGCCAAAGGTCTGGATGATTCGTCGGGGTTTAACGATCTGGTCAATTTTGCCAATCCCAAGCTGAGTCGTGGCCTGTCGTCGACTGACGTTCACCACAATTTCGTGGCCAGTTACGTCTGGGCCATACCCTTTGATCGGGCCTTCGGGCGCTTGCCGAAAAGGCTGACGAAAGGCTGGCAAATCCAGGGCATTACGCGTTTTGCTTCGGGATTTCCGATCCAGATGAATCAAAGCGTGGGTGACTCCTCCCTTGCGGGCAGCCCGTCCACCGATATGCCTAATCTGGTGGGACCGATTCAGAAGATGAATCCCCGCGCCACCGCTAGCACACAGGCGTACACATATTTTAACCAAAACGCGTTCGCCGCGACCAGTTGCACTTTCAATCCTGGTCCAAGCCCTGATTGTGGAACTTTCGGGACAGCGAACCGCCGATTCTTCCATGGCCCCGGCTTCAACAATACCGATTTCGGGTTTCAGAAGACGATCCCGGTCACCGAAGCCAAGATGTTCGAGATTCGGGGTGAATTCTTCAATATTTTCAACCATGCGCAATTCGTGAATCCGAGCGGGGATTTCACCGGCGGAAGCTTCGGAAATGTCACCAATGCCCGTGATCCACGCATCGGGCAAGTCAGTGCGAAGTTTATCTGGTGATGCAATCACGTAATCCTGCGGGCGGGGCTCGACGCCTCGTCCGCAATTTTTTTTGCCGGTTGCGATCACTCTAAAAGGAAGAACTCCCGCCGGACTAGCCGTGCTAGGCTGTGGCCATGAGGGTTTCCCTGTTTTTGGCGCTCATGATGGCAGCATCTTGTCTTGCGCAAACGGCGGAGACTTACCGCCGCGACGCAACCGAGTTCACCCGCCAAAAATCATGGGATCCGGCGATCGCTAGCTACCGCAAAGCGCTGGAGATCGAGCCCAACGATGCCCTCACTCACTACGACTTAGCCCTTGCCCTTAAATACAAAGGTGAAGCGAAGCAGGCAGTTGACGAGTTTGAGGAAGCGCTGCGCCTCAAACCGAAATGGGCCGATGCCGAATACGGATTGGGCGCCGCCTCGTACGATCTTCACGACCTGCCTGCCGCAGCAAAGGAACTGCAGACTGCCATACGGCTCGCCCCCGGAAACGCCGCGGCACATCGGCTGCTGGCGCGCATTTATCTGGAGCAGAGCAATCCTTCGTCCGCCAAGACGGAACTGCAACGAGCGATCGCATTGAAGCCCTCAGCCGAACTTTATACTGAGTTGGGGCTGACCGAAGGACAGCTGGCCAATCTTCCCGCTGCAGCGGCCGCGTTTCGCCACGCCCTCCAGTTGAATCCGCGGTTCACGACCGCAATCATGCTTCTGGGTGTGACGCTGCGCCGCCAAGGCGATCACGCTGCCGCTTTAGAGGAATTCCGCAAAGCCGTGGCTGTTGATCCTGGTGATCCCCGAGCGCAGTTCAATCTTGGAAAGGAGCTGAAGGCGGGCGGCGACTTGGCGGGCGCCATCGCGGCCTTCCAGCGCGCCATCGAGCTGAAACCTGACTACGAAGACGCGCATTACAACCTTGGCATCGCCTTGCGCGACCAGGGCCAGAAGGAAGCGGGACAAAAGGAATTGAACGAGATCAACGGGCTGCGGCGTTTCCGGGCGCGCCTGGCGGAGGCGAAACTCCTGACCCTCCAGGGCGTAAACGCACTCCAGGACCAAAAGCTCGACGACGCTCTTGGTTTCTTTCAAAAGGCCATTGAGAAGGGTCCCGAACTGCCGACCGGCTACTACTATCTTGGCCTCACGTGGGAGCGTAAGGGGGACGCCGCGCAGGCTCTGACAGCCTTCGAGAAAGCACTGGAGCTGAAGGCGGACTACGCACAAGCCCACGCGAGCCTCGGCCTGCTGTACTGGCGGCAGAACGAGCACACGCGCGCGCTCGAGGAATTCCAGCAGGCAACCATGTGCGATCCCGACCTGGCCGAGGCGCACTATGACCTCGGTTTGGCCCTGGCGGAATCGGGCAAAGTGGACGAAGGCATCAATGAACTGAAAGAAGCCATCAGCCTCAATTCGGACTACACCGACGCGCGAGTTCAATTGGGATTGGCGCTCAGCCAGAAAAGTGACACGACCAGCGCCGCAAATGTATTCCGTGAGCTCGTGCGACGCGATCCGAACTTCGCGGAAGGTCACAACAATCTCGGATTAGTACTGTTGCAGGCGGGCAACGCTCGGGGAGCACAGAAGGAGTTTGTTGATGCGGTGCGTCTCAAGCCGAGGTATGCGGAAGCTCACTACAATCTGGCGTTGGCGCTACAACAGGAAGGAAATGAAGCAGAATCGCGCGCAGAGTTCAACAAGGCCTACGAGATTGCGCCGGAGTTGAAAGACGCGCCGCACCCATAACGGCCGGTGTTGTTTCCGAACCCATTGTCTCGGCCGGGCGGTTCCAACCAAACTTCATTGCCAACCTTCTTTCGGCCGATGCTGCAGATTACTTATCCGCAGCCGGAGTGGGCGGATTCACAACTCTTGCGCTGCCGACGATCTCGATCAAGGAATCCCCGGGAATCCATTCGAGTGCCATGCAAGCGCGGGACGGAGCCTTGCCGGGTGAAAAATAGGTTCCGTAGATCTTGTTCAACGCGTCGTATTGCGCCTTGTGGGCATCGAACCGCGCCTTGCCGGTTGGCGTGGAGATACCTTCGGCCAGCGGCAGGCAGAGAAAGACCTGGAGATGGAGGATGTTATCCATGTTGCTGCCCGCGCGCTCGACCGACCTCTTCAGAGCGTCCATGGTGCGCGTCACGTGCTTCTCGAATGGATCAGTGACCAGTACATGATCTTCCTTGGGATAGCCGTCGTTCGAGCCAGTGCCCGAGATGTAGTAGATCCCATCGTATATGTGATGTTCGCCGCCGGAGCGACGAGGAGTGTCCTTGTCCGTGTTGGAAAGTGGCGTGGAGGCAGATGTGCCAGCAGCGGGAGCTTGCTGAGCAAAGAGTTTTGTACTGGTCGCGCAAGCGACTACAGCGGCGATCTTCCTAACAAAATCGCGTCGAGCGTTGGTGCCCATTTGCTTTCTCCTTTATTTCCTCGCCTTCAGCCAACTCGAATTGCTGAGTCCCCGGACTGCCTGATAATTCCATGAGACGTCCCCTCTTGTCGCCGCCAGTTTACGCTCCGTGATAAAAACGTGATAGTTCTATGTTCAGAACGAGTCAATCCCGTCAGCATGCGGCAGAACCGGAACTCGCGGCGATCTATGCGCACAAATTGATTGTGATCTCGGGGATTCTGACCGCTGACGGAAGCTGGAACGTCTCTCCATCCAGAGGAATCGTGGCTCCCTTCATTTTGGAGTGACTATTTCCTCATTCTCCCCAGTCATTCGGCGGCAACGGCACTCCCCAAATATTTCCGGGCTGATTCAGTTCAATCCCGCAATGCAGGGTGTTCTTAGGATCGACATAAACGACGCGAGCCGCAGCACGCTTGTCCGTCAGGTAGACGTGAATCGAGATTTTCATTCCGGCGCTCAACTCGATCGCGGTTGCGATCAACGCCCCGTGAAGGTTCACGACAATGGTCCCGCCCTCGCACGTCCGACTCTCAGCGCCAGCCTCCACGGTGATTACCACCTTGAGAGGGACACGAGTGCTTCGTCGCAAGTTGTGAACCGTGTTTTGCTGAGACATGAACGAGAGGATACAGTGGTGCCGCCTTGCCCTACTACTGAAGTGAACTGGCGACAGAGGAGAAGGCGTTATTCGCATTCGAGCCGACGAGACGAACGGTGCCGACCACCAGTACCAAGATCACCGCCAGAATCATCGCATATTCGGCGATGTCTTGGTCTTGATCGTCGGTCCAGAGTCAGAGGAGGAGGTTGCGCATGGGGAACTTCCTTTTCATATCAAAGATTCGATTTGTCATGCCGTGCAATGGCATGCTTCATCTTGAGGCACAGGAGACGAGCGACTGATCTGATGACAGTGTGCTCGCTGTGCGGAAGCCTGTCAAACGTACATTCGGCAAGCACCGCGAATCATTTTCAGCACAAATACTAGGCACTAACCTGCACCGACTCCAACTCCGGGATGCAATGGGAGTTTTGCAGGGATTTGATAGCGTCTTCGGCCGTAAGTTTGCCCATGACCAACGCCAGCTTGCGATTGGTTGTCATGTGGATGGGAGTCGGATCAACTCGCTGGACGTACTCAGGGGCACGAGCGCCACGGTTCACTTTCACAACAAATTTGATGTTTTGCATTACTTGATCTCCTTGATGGAAAGATTCTCAGGAACGAATGAGGCCGCGGGTCATTTCTTTGAAATCGAGTACACGACCGCCGTAAAGGGCTTGCCACACTCCAAGCAATTTGACCTTAATCGAGATGTGATCAATCCGCAGGATGGGCACATCCTTTGTGATCCAAATCCCGCGACTTGTGGTTTCGCCTTGCGCATCCCGCGGAGCAGCAGGAC
Source organism: uncultured Acidobacteriota bacterium (assembly GCA_963719865.1). GTDB lineage: Bacteria > Acidobacteriota > Terriglobia > Terriglobales > Acidobacteriaceae > Sulfotelmatobacter. Next base: position 182,926 of record CAVRDS010000055.1, read on the forward strand.
TATAAACAGCAAGATCAGCAGACCGATGAAAATGCTAGGTGCGTTCATAGAGGGACCCTTCTTGGCGAGTACTGCACCAAACGGAATGCGCAGACCGCTCACTCGCTGAAAAGCCTAAGGTTGGAGAACTTCAGATGGACTGGCTTAGGTCAGAAGACCTGAAAGAGGAGAAAAACGTAACCACCCCAAGAGCGATTATAGCAGTCCATGCACTCTGTCGTTTCGAAGGGGCGGCTGGGCGTACCATTGGGCATGCACCGAACGAGTCCAGAGTATTTTGGCGTCGATCCCGCTTATGTAGTGCCCAGCCAACCGGCAACACCCACTGTTGAAGCTGCCTCTTAGCTGAGGTGAGAACAAGAATTCGACCGCCGCAATCATCGCAACCGAAAAGACATTCCGATCACGGACTTTTTCAAGAGCCACGGCTGATTACAACACTTAGCACTGGACAGCACGGGACGGGGAGGGGTTCTCTCTGCTACTGCAACTTCGCGTACTCCGCCTTGGCTTCCTTCAGGAGAGGAATGTCAGAGTCTGCATCCTTCCATAGCGCGAGGAAGTCTTGGTAAGCTGCCCGTGCTTTCTCCTTCTCGCCGGTAAACGTATAGGCCCTACCCAGCCCCAGGTGTGCCAGCGCGCCGAGCGGAAAGTTGATAATAAGACCAGGGTGGTCGAGTATACGTTGAAACTGTTCTGCCGCGGCGGCGCCATTGTCAGCCTGCAGGTACGCCACACCGCGCATGTACACCGGGTACATGGTTCCCAACTGAAATTGCTGTGGTACTCCTAATTCATAAGGAGCGGCCGCTTCAAGAAATTCGAGGGCCTGAGTGGTGTTGTTCGCGTTCAGTGCCAGAGTGGCATGAATGGTGGGCAGCCAGTAAACCTTGAGTACGGTTTCCGATGGATAGGTCTTCTCCAACTCTTCGGCAAAGACTTTGGCTTGCGCAGTTTCGCCGGATCGAGCCAGCGCTAAGGCCGAGAGCAGTTTGACGTCTCGGCCAGAGGACAGCTTCAGGGCTCCCGCCACCGCTTGCCGGGCGAGTGCTGTATTGCCGAACTCGGCTTCCCGTAATGCTTCGTTGACCTGCCAAATTGCCGCAGACTCCTTCGCACCTGACCGCACCGCCGCATCGACCGCCCGACGGGAGTAGTCTCGGGCTTGCACAAGCCGCCCAGAGTAGGCCTCAGTATCGGATTGGAATGACAGCATCGTATCCTCGATTCCGGGCTTGCCTGACGCCCAGCTCACCTGCCGCTCCATTTCTGCGCTGTTTCCTTTGAGAAAAGCGATTTGATACATGAACCAGTGCAGAAGGTCACTCTCGAAGTTATTTTTCTGAGCCTCGCGTATAGTCGCTTCTGCGTTCTCCGTTTGCCCCGTAGCTAGGTACAACTCCACCAAATTGGCGTACCCGACAGCAGTCTGTTCCAGTCGGAGGGATTCCTGGACCTCCCGCAGAGATTTGTCATATTGGCCGAGAATTGCATAGGTCACCCCCAGGTTTCCCCGCGGGACGGAATCCTGCGGATAGCTCTTGGCCCACATTTCGTAGACCTGTGTCGCCTGCTCGATCTCTCCGGTGACTCGCTGGTAATACATGGAAGTGATCCGGTATTTCTCGCGCTCGCTGACGTGGTCCCGTAGGTCGTAGGCTTTCTTCAGATTCTCCGCGGCCAAACTCGCTTGGCCGAGATTGCCGTAGACCACGCCCAGGCTGGCATAGGCAACGGCAAAGTTCGGATCCAATTCGAGGGCTCGCTTGTAGAACGGAATGGCCTCTGCGTTGCCCTTGGCGCGGAACGTGCTGACCCCCAAACTGAACGCTTTCAGGGCTTCCAGCGAGGGCGTCGTGGCCTCTACAGGAACGTCGAACTTCTGCACTGAGGCAAGCGATTCTCCCAGCTGTGTTCTAAGTTTGGAAGCCGCAATCCCTAAGGCTTTCAACACACCCTGCTTGCCCGGGGCCTGTTCCTGTTCCTTGGCGAGCGTATCTCCAGTACTGCAACTGACGGCATCAATTCCGATCACATACTGTCCGCCCAGGTTAGCGATAGAACCCAAAATAAATACCTTGCTACCGGTTCGCAGGCAAAGCTCTGACGCCAGGTCGCGTGTAATTCGTGGGGCGGAGGTGCGGCCCATCAGTTTGAGCGTTTGCGCGACCTTGCGATCGGAAAGGATATTTAGAAAGGGTGATTGCCCCAATTCGACTGCCAGCGCCTGTTTGAGCGCGTCGTCGAATACCGCCTCTCCAGTTGTGTTATCGAAGTCGGCGAGGACGACGGTATCTTTTTCGGTGAGGAGCGAGTTCGTGCCCGTGGGAGCCGCAGAGCGGGAGCGCTGGTAAAAGCCAATCGCAATCAATGCAACGAGCATCACACCCACGGGGAGGAGAACTTTCCAAAGTTGGCGCTTCGTAGTGGCACTAGTGGCGGCTTGCTGGAAAGCCGGCGAGGAAGACGAACCCGACGAAGGCTTGGCCGGAGCCAGACCTGAGATGGGCATGTCAGGCTGCACCGCTGCGTGCGATGCACTGTCCCGGGCCGCCGGTGTCATGCCGGAAACAGAAGTTGTACTGCGCCCGGTTCCGCTGTCGCGCCTCAGCCGTTGGAACTCCGCCCACATTTCCTTGGCGCTCTGATAACGCAGGTCGCGGTCTTTTTCCAGCGCGCGATTAATGATGTCTTCCAGCTTAGGATGAATGTCACGATTGAAGCGAATTGCCGAAGGCGGATCAGAATCCAATATTGCTTTAGAAATGAGCGCAGAGGTCTCGCCATAAAACGGCACGGTTCCCGTGGCCATTTCGTATAGCACGGCGCCAAACGAAAACAGGTCACTGCGTGCGTCGAGTTCCTTCCCCTTGACCTGCTCAGGAGACATATACGCCACGGTGCCGAGCGTCGCACCAGGGCTGGTCAGAAACTGATCGTCTGCTGTACCCGTCTCCGTTTTGGCAGACGCGATCTGGCTCGAAGAGCTCGTCGAAAGTGCAACCTTCGCCAGACCGAAATCGAGAATCTTCGCGTGCCCGCGCTTGGTGACGAAGATGTTGGCGGGCTTGATGTCGCGGTGAACGATGCCCTCGGCATGCGCGGCATCGAGAGCATCGGCGACTTCGATAGCCAGACTGAGCAGCACATCGGTCTCGAGCGACCTGCCACCGATCCGATGCTTCAGCGTCATACCATCCAGAAACTCCATGACGATGAACGTTCGTCCATCCTGCTCGTCAATCTCATGGATTGTGCAGATGTTGGGATGATTCAACGCAGACGCCGCCTGCGCTTCTCGCTGGAAGCGAGCCAATGCTTGCGTATCCTTAGCTACATCGTCAGGCAGGAACTTCAAGGCGACAAAGCGATGCAGTTTTACGTCCTCTGCTTTGTACACAACACCCATCCCGCCACCGCCGAGCTTCTCAACGATACGGTAGTGCGATATGGTTTGGCCGATCACTGGCGCAAAATCTTACGTCTGAGAGGCGGGCAAGTCAATGAGAGCGATGGGGCTGGCCGCAGTTCAAGATGACGGCTTACGCCAAAATCTCTATCTCTAACAATGTCGGCGGTGTCAAGCAGTTTTCGAGCACACTCTATATGCACTCATGAAAGACCGCCATTTCGCTCTAGTAGATGGTTTGCGCTTTTCCGCCCTGGGGTCGCCAATGACCGGCCTCATAAGCTCTGCCATCACAGCCTATGCACCTCGGCGGTCGCCGTGATCGCCGCCCGCCGCTTGTCGTTTTTCGGTAAACCAGCAGCGATTCCCTCCAGCATCCAGGTGGTTTCGAATCCTATAGGGCGACCCTCAACCAACTGACTTTGCGGGGGTCTACCGCTTGTCCATGTCCACAAACTTCCAGTTGGTGGATTTCTGCTTGTTTCCCTAGACGCCAGGACTGTTCTCACAACTTCGCTGGAAATTGAGCAACGTATTTTACGTACAGGGAGTTGTATAGGATCTTGCGCCGGGATGGCCGGAAGATGATCGCCTTGGTATTGGCGGAATATTTCCTGTTGTCGATCAGACCGCTGAGCATCGCCGCTCCGACCGCAGATGCCGAACTGAGTCGGAAGGCGCGCACGGGGCGTCCGAGGACATCTGCAAGCAGTTGGGAGTGCTGCGGGACTTCGGCGATCCATCCGGCGACGTGCGCAGAGGACAACGCCGCTTCCTCTTCGAGAGCCTCCAGACAACGCCTAATCTCGAAACACATACCTTCCAGAAGCGCGCGGGCAATTGTCGCGCCGTCGTGAGACAGGGTCAGCCCACTGATCGTTCCTCTGAGGTTTGGGTTCCACAGAGTCCCCTGTTCGCCTCCGGCAAGAAAGGGAGCGAAGAGAAGTCCGCCCGCGCCGGGAGCGACGTCACACGCGAGCTTCCAGAGGGATTTCTTGTCATTCCTCTCCAGCACACCCGTCGCCCACTCTCGGGCCGAACCGCTGGCCAGCAAATCCGCCTCGCGCCCATAGGTACCATCCAGCGCGAGCGGGGTTACCAGAAATCGATTCTGCTTATCCCAGCGCGGTTGCGCATCGCATTTCAGGATCACAGTACTCGACCCCGTGATGAGCGTAGCGATTCGCGAATCTACTTTGCCGCCGCTGAGGGCGTGAGAACCGGCAACAGAATCGGCGCATCCCAGCACTACTGGTGTCGACGGTTTGCAGCCCAGTAGCTGGCTTCCTCGCTCGCTCAGTGCTGCCCTGAATAAAGAACTCTCAATGCTAGGCAATTGCCCAACGAGAATGCCCCAGAAATTGCACAACTCCGGATCCCACGCCTTCGTGCGCAGGCTGTACAAACCGTATCCGGAGGCGGTCGATGGATCGGTGGTCGCTACCCCAGTCAAAGCGTAGAAGAGGAAATCTTTCGCGGAAAGAATAAGGTTCGGTTTCCGCGATTTCGATCGATAGTGAAACTCAAACATCGGCGCCAGATAACGGCCGTCAATGTGCACTCCAGTTTTCAGGTAGATCTCACGGCGTAGGCGATCATCGACTCTCTCGCTCACCCACGGATCGGCCCGGCTGTCTTGCCATGTGATTGCGCGGGCGATCGGCTTGTGTTTGCCGATCACGACCAGTGTGGGCATTTGTGCGGTGATCGCCACCGCTTCAATCATCGCTTTCTTTCCTAAACGCGACCTGATCTCCTTGGCGGCGACCGACAAAGCCTTCAGCCAGTGCGCGGGATCCTGCTCCGCCCGGCCCTCGGCGGTGGAAATTGTGGGATAAGTCTCGCGGGCAGTCGCGATCACGCGGCCCTCATGAGAAACGGCGACCAGCTTGAGAGCCGAAGTCCCCAAGTCGATCCCGAGCACGCAAGAACTTCGTTCCGCCACTCCTGTCCTCACCTCTTGCTTATGTTTGATTGCGGTGCACAGGGTCGGTCTGCCCCGAAACTTCACCGCATGCGGCGCTTTACTTCAGGCAATGCTTCGTCCACTGCCTTCAACGTGCGTTCCACATCGCTGTCGTCGTGGGCAAACGACACAAACAGATTTTCGAATGCATCCGGGTGAAAGAGCACGCCTCGCTTCATCATCTCTTCCCACCAGATGCGGAACAGATCTTTCCGCGCGTGATGAATGGCGTCGCGGTAGTTGCGGATCACCGAATCAGTGAACCACACCTGAAACAGCGGACCGATCCCGACTACCTTAGTTTGCAGTCCTGCCGCGTTCATGCGGTCGCGAATTCCAATCATCAGCCGTTCGCTTCGCGCGAACAGATCCTCATAAATTCCGGGCGTCATCAGAAAGTCGAGGGTGGCGTTCGCGGCGCTCACTGCGATGCCGTTGCCGCTGTAGGTTCCCGCCATCGACACGGTTCCATCCGCAACCAGTCGCATAATTTCTTTCTTGCCCCCAACCGCGGCGACCGGGAACCCGCCTCCAAAGCCTTTAGCCATCACGGTGAGGTCTGGCGTGATGCCGTAATACTGCTGCGCTCCTCCCAGTGCCACGCGGAATCCGGTGATGACCTCGTCGAAGATCAACACGATTCCCAATTCGCGGCTCAAGCTTCGCATCAATTCCAAATAACCGGGCTCGGGCAGGATGCAGCCCGTGTTGCACATGATCGGTTCGGTAAGCACGGCGGCGATCTCTTCTCCGCGCTCGCGAATCGTGCGCTCCAACAGTTCACTGTCGTTCCACGGCAAAATAATCAGCGAGTTCTCCAATCCATCCGGCATTCCGGGACCCTGTGGAACAGGAACGGGCTGCGACGCGGGTCCGGCTTGTTCGAGCGAGGGATGCTTGCTCCAATACACAGCATCGGAGAAACCGTGATACATGCCTTCAAAGCGGATAATCTTTTTCCGCCGTGTGTACGCGCGTGCCAGGCGGAGCGCGTACAGAACCGCTTCCGTGCCTGAATTTGCCAGGTGCATTTGCTCCACGCTCGGCACGGCGTCAATGATCTTGCGCGCGAGCTCGATTTCGTCCGCTACCGGCAAGGCAAACACCGTGCCCCGTTGCTGGATGAAATCGACGACAGCCTTGGTCACCCGTTCGGGGCGATGGCCGAGAAGCATCGGCCCGAGCCCCAGCAAGTAGTCGACGAATTCGTTGCCATCGACGTCGACGATCCGCGATCCTTTTCCGCTCTCCACAAAAAGGGGGTAAGGCGACCAACCGGAGCGCGGAGCGCGGGCCGTGCTGTTCACCCCGCTGGCAATCAATTCCTGTGCTTGCGCGAAAAGTCGCGCCGAACCCGCAGTTCCCTTGAGTCCAGCAAACTCGTTCTCCACCTTCATCGTTCGATCCTTTGCACAAATCCCGCGCAATCTTAGTCAGAATTTGCCAGCCGCTCGCTTGACCCGCTCAACAGCGGCACCTTGCCAATGTAGTGGATCGCCAATGCGATGGGCAGCCCCACGGCGGTGGCTCCGAGGCCAGCCCACAACACGGTGGGCGAAACTGCTCGAGTCCAGGCCGCCTCTACTACCATGGCAATGAGCGAGATGGCGCCCAGTGCCGGCCACACGCCGCCGAGAAGAAAATTGCCAACATTCTTCAGCAGGATAGTTCGCGACTGCCAAACCGCAGCGACCGCGGTCAGCGCGTAGAAAAGGGATGCGATGATGCCGAGAGCGCCCGCAATATTCGAGAGTGCCTCGCGCGTGCCTCCTGCTTCAAAACCAGTCAGAAACAGAAAGACAAGATTGACGCCGCCCATGAACAGCGTAACCGCCCACGGGCTACCAGTTCTGGGATGAATGATTTTGAAGAAGGCCGGCATCACGCGGTCCTCGGCCATAGCGAATCCAAGCCGCGATGAGGAAACAACTGCGACCTGCAGGCACGCGATCGTCCCCAGCAGCACTACCAAACCCAGCACCAGCGAACTCGGTCCCGGCAGCAGGCGATCGGCAATCACCGCGAGTGAATTTCCGGCAGACTCCTGCAGCGCCGTTCTGCTTACGACCCCCTGATACGCAAAGGTGATCAGGCAATAGACGAAAAGCAGGATAACGACGCTGGCGATCGCCGCCCGGCCTGGATTCGTTTCTTTATCCTTGGTTTCTTCGTTGACATAAATCGCCGCATCCCAGCCCGAGTACATGAACACGGCGATGAGAGTGCCCGCCAGGAATCCCTTCGCTCCTCCCGCCCCCGAAATGCTGAACCAACTGGAATTCACATGCGACGCGGCGCGGCCCGACGCCAGTGCTCTTATCCCGAGAATCGCAAAGAAGAAGAGCACGAGATACTCAAACAGGGCCAAAGCTTTCTGAAAACGCGCGGCAATTTCGATTCCTCCGAGCAACAGAAAAGTCACTACCAGATTCCAAACTGCGCCGACCGCGACCACGGCCAGCTTGTTGTTGACCGCGCTCGGAGCCACGAGTTGAAGAGTGTAAGTACCTGCGGGCACGGTCATACTGGTGGTGCCGAGAGTGTAGTACATCACGATCATCCAGCCGGCCACGAATCCTAAATAAGGATGCAGCGCTTTCGAAACCCACGTGTAGGTTGCGCCGGCGCTCTGATCCCACCGGTTCAATCTCTGGTATCCGAGCGCAATGCCCAGCATGGGGACGAAGGCGCACGCAATGGGCAACAGGCCCGCATAATTCGCCGCCGCGACCAGCGCGGGCAAAGCCACCGCCATCGTCTGAGCCGGCGCGGAACTCGCCAGTCCCAGAATGATGGCATCACTCAAGGAAAGAGCGTTGGCCTTGAGATGGCCGACCGGCGACAACTCGGCCTTCGGCTGCACGTCACCCATTCAAGCTCCTGACGAAATCATTTCTTTCTCAGCCAGTCGAAAAACTATTACGGTTCCCAGTCTCCATGGGCGATCAGATATCCATCGAGTTGTGCTTTCTTGGGGATTTCGCCCAGGACAGCCCCTTCATGCCTTCCAATGTTCCTGACGAACCGTCAAAGATTCCACTCGTTTTCTGCGGACGCTATATCCGAGGCCCGGTGTCTCCGGCACGCGTATCGTTCCCTCCGGCCCAACCTCGACTTCGGGCTCGATGATGTCTTCATCCCAATACCGCTGGCTCGCCGAGACATCTCCCGGCAGCACGAACCCGGGTAGCGCTGACATGGCAATGTTATGGGCACGGCCCACTCCCGATTCCAGCATTCCACCGCACCACACCGGAATCGAGTGCTGCATGCAGATCGCGTGTACCTGCCGGGCGCAGGCATGTCCTCCCACACGCCCCAGTTTGATGTTGATAATTCGGCAGGCGCCCAGCCGGATGGCAGCTTCGGCATGAAAGGAATTGTGAATGCACTCGTCGAGGCAGACTGCGGTTCGTAGCTGAGCCTGCAGCAGGGAATGTTGATAGATATCGTCCCAGGCCAGCGGTTGTTCAATCATCAGGAGTTGATATTCATCAAACGCTTTGAGTCGATCCGCGTCTGCCAGGCGGTAGGCCGAGTTGGCATCGACCATCAACGTGATTTCCGGGTACTGCTTCCGAACCGCATCGACAACATTAATATCTTTGCCGGGCTTAATCTTGAGTTTGATTCTCTGATATCCCGCGCGCAACTCGCATTCGATCTTCTCCAATAGCGTTGAGGTCGAGGGCTGGATGCCAATCGAGACTCCGCTCGGGATCTCCGGTCGCGTTCCACCCAGCAACTTCGCTAACGGAACGCCGTGTTGCTGCGCTTCGATGTCCCAGAGCGCGTTCTCGACTCCTGCCTTTGCCATCTCGTGTCCGCGGATCGCATCCAGCAAAGCGCCGACCTCGGCGGCCGTTGCCAGGCTTTTTCCGAGGACAGAGGGCACGATGAAATCTCGAGTGATGTGCCACGCGGTATCGGTGGTTTCGGAGTTGTAGAAGGGATCTTCTGCCGCGGTGATTTCTCCCCAGCCGTGGAGTCCATCCACGCCTACTTCGACCAGCAGGATCCGTCGCTCCCAGGTAACTTCCGTGCTGGTTTCGAAGGGAGCCTTCAGGCGCATCCTCAACTCTCGCAGCGTGATCGTTTCGATTCGCATAGGGTCGATCAATCCAGCGGACGACGCGGTTCTTACTCAAACCAGATCCGAAACTTCAATCCTCGTACCAGCGGAATCCCCGTTGTTGTTCCTGCGCTGCTTCGCGAGCCAGAGCCAGCGCATATTTGCGGCGATAGTTGGCACAAGCGACCAGGACCACATCCATCAATGCCATCGGCCCGACGTAGGAGTCTCCGAAGTGGCAAGTCTCGACGGACGCGATCAGGTTCTCGTCCGCGAAGCGGGCGATCGGCGAGACGAAGGTATCCGTAATTCCGACGCAGTACGCCCCCTTGGCCTTGGCCTGCCTCATCCCTTCGACCGTCTGCCGCAAAGCTCGATGGAAGCTGATCGCGACCACCAAGTCCCTTTTACCGGTGGTGCGAACCAGGTGGACGACGCGGCCGGGGCTCGTAGCTGAGAACACAGGCAAGCCCAGCATGACGAGATGATGCTCGAGATAGAAGACCAGCGCCGCCGCCAAGTCGCCCCCGAGCAAAATAATGCGTCGCGCCGACCACATGCGTTGGACGAGCCTCGACAGTTGCTTCGTATCCAGCGTGTTGCGGAAACTGGTGAAGTTCTTCTGGTCCTGATCGAGCGAGTCTCGGACGTGCGCCGGAATGTCGGAATCCCGGGCGCCGCTCGCCAGCATGGAATCGAGAGAAGTCGCATTGGCGATCGCAAGCTCGTGCAGGTAGCGGCGGAATTCCGGGTAACCCGGAAACCCCATGCCTCGTATGGACCGCAGAGTCGTGGCGGTGTCCGTCCGCAGCCTTTCCGCCATCGCCCGGATACTCAGAAACAGAAAGCTACGCGGATCCTCGAGGACGGGCCGGATCAACTCCTGCCGCTTGGGAGAGAGGCGCTTGATCCGTTCGTGCCAGCTCGGAGCCACCGCCAGCCGATTTGTTGCGCCCTTAGCCACAAAGACCGTAAGCATCAAACAGCAGCGGAGGAAATGTCAAGTGGTTGTCACATCTGTGACATTTGAAAATCTGCTTGTCTCGTGCGGTTTTTGCAATGCGGAAGCAATATTTAGTCCTTGACAGCCTCGATCACAGTTCACTATAAGGCGGGGATGCTTTTCTAGTGTCACATCCGTAACCAATTACGGCTCCCTCAGGCGAGGATGGCATGATAAGAAACAAGCGGTTCGTCGGGTCGATCATTCTGGCTCTTATGTTTTGGGCGGCGCTGAGCTGGGCGCAGACATCCACCACATCGTTGCGCGGGACGGTGGTCGATCCCAAAGAGGCAGTGGTTCCGGGTGCGGAAATCACACTCGCGAATTCGGCCACCGGCTTTTCGCGTACCACCAGAACCGATGATCGCGGGTTCTATCAGTTTCTCGAGATCCCGCCGGCGAACTACACGCTCACCGTCAAGTCGGCCGGGTTCGGCACGCTGCGGGTAGAGAACGTTCGTTTGCTGGTCAACACGCCCGCCACTCTCAATGAGACCTTGCAGGTCCAAGCCGTCGCGGAGAAAGTGGAAGTGATGAGCCAGGCCCCGCTGGTCAATACCGAGGACGCGACCATTGGCCACGCCTTCACCGCAGACCAGATGACCACGCTTCCGCTCGAAGGCCGCGATCCGGTATCCATTCTCAGCCTCCAACCCGGCGTGCTTTACACTGGCAATAGTGCAGACATCAATCAGAACGCCGACAGCCGCAGCGGCGCGGTAAGTGGAGCGCGCAGCGATCAGACGGATATTACGGTCGATGGCTTGGACGACAACGATCCTATCCTGGGATACGCATTCCAGGGAGCGTTGCGGTCTACGCTGGACTCGCTGGAAGAATTTCGCGTCACCACGACCAACTCCAATGCGGAAGCCGGGCGATCGTCGGGCGCGCAGGTATCGCTGGTGACCAAGAGCGGCACCAATAAATTCCACGGCTCGCTTTACGAGTACAACCGCTCACGCATTGGCGAAGCCAATGACTGGTTCAATGAACGTTCGGAGTTGCAAGGTGGAGAACCCAACGTGCCTCCACACCTAGTGCGCAACACGTTTGGAGGGTCGATCGGCGGGCCGATCATCAAGAACAAATTATTTTTCTTTGCGACCTATGAAGGGCAGCGCACGCACGAAACCGCCATCGTAACCAGATTTGTCCCGACCGCAAGTTTTCGCGCGGGGAACCTGATTTACCAGTGCGACAATCTGGGTAACAATACGACTGCGTGCCCTACCAGCGGCGCCTCGGCCGGTCTGTTCACACTTACCCAGTCTGATCTCGGCTATCTCGATCCAAATTGTTTTGCCTTGGGAAATTGCCCACAAGGGCCCGGAGTTGATCAAGCCGCTCTCACCGTCTTCCAGAGCTATCCGCTGCCGAACAACCCAACCGTGGGCGACGGCTACAACATTTCGGGATACACGTTCGCCGATCCCACCCCGGCCAAGCTCGACACCTATATCGTGAAGCTCGATTACAACCTGACCTCGAACGGAAATCATCGTCTGTTCGTGCGGGGAAATCTGCAGAACGATCACCTCACCACGCTGGGAGCGCAATTTCCCGGCCAGCCTCCAAGCCAGATTTCCACCAACAATGGAAAAGGGGTGGCCGCGGGATATACCGCTGTCATCAACAACTCGCTGATCAACAATTTCCGCTACGGCTACATCCGCGAAGGGCTCGGGCAGGCGGGACTGCAGACTCAGGGTTATATCAGCTTTTACGCCGGTGGCATTTCCAATCCCGTCGGAGAGACTCCGACAACCAATGTACAGGTGCCGTTGCACAATTTTGTGGATGACATGAGCTGGACGAAAGGCAAGCATTCTATCCAGTTCGGTACAAATCTGCGGATCATCAATAACTTTCGCCAATCCAATGGACAGTCGTTCATCAACGGCTCTTCGAATCCAACCTGGCTGGCTGCAGGAGGGATTTCGGGAACCGGAACTAGCTTCGATCCCAACGCGTCTCAATTCGCTTCGCTAGGATACCCGGAGGTCTCGGGCTCATTTACCGCGTCGTACGACCTGGCGGCGACTGCGATCGCCGGAATGGTACCGGAGGTAACGGCTAATTACCAGGAAACGAAGAATTTCGACCTGCTCCCTGAGGGTTCCATGGTGGCTCGCCATTTCCGCGCGCACGAAGCCGAGTGGTACTTACAGGATGCCTGGCGCGTGAAACAGAATCTGACGCTGACCTTCGGAGCACGCTATAGCCTGTTGCAACCGCCCTATGAAACCTCGGGCACGCAGGTCGCGCCCTCGCCCGGTATTCATCAGTGGTTTCGCAACCGTTACATGGGAATGGCACAAGGGCAAAGCATCCAGCCGGTATTCAACTATGTGCTGTCGGGCCAGGCCAATGGGAAACCGCCAATCTGGAACTGGGATTATAAAGACATTGCGCCGCGCTTTGCCTTCGCATGGTCGCCGAATTTCGAGAAAGACACGTGGCTGGGAAAAATGTTTGGCGAAGCGGGCAAGAGTTCCCTTCGCGGCGGATATGGCATGTACTACGATCACTTTGGCGAAGGCGTGTTGAACAGCTTCGACCGCATGGGATCATTCGGCTTGACCTCGATTCTTGGAGATCCTGCCGGACTTGTAACTCCGGACCAATCGCCCCGTTTCGATTCTCTGTACAACGTCCCGGCCACGTACAACGGGTGTGGCACACCCCCGTGTCTGCTGCAGCCTCCGGCTCCCACAGGCGGTTTTCCTTATCAGCCGCCGACCGATCCGAGCGCGGGCGGAGCGGCCATCAGCTGGGGACTGGATGATGGTCTGAAGACTCCGTATTCGCACGTGGTTGATTTTTCCTACACTCGCGAGCTTAAGGGAGGATTTGTTCTGGAAACTTCCTACGTGGGCCGCTTCGGACATCGCCTGCTGCAGCAGCTGGACGTGGCGCAACCGATGAATCTGAAGGATAAGCAATCGGGCACGGATCTCTACACCGCGACGAAGATGATCGCCATTGCGACCCAGGCCGGCGTGCCGGTACAGAACATCGGAACCATCCCTTATTTTGAAAACCTCTTTCCGCAGACAGCAGGAGCAGCCGCGTTGACCGCTCTGCAGAATAACTTCACGGCCTGCGCTCCGGGGGTATCGCCCGCGAATCCAACCGCGACCCAGAACATGTATCAGCTGTTCAGCTGCAACAATGGAGTCGACATGACGACGATGCTGATCCAGCCCGACTGGTACTGCATTCCTGCGTGTCCGACGGTCAACGGTGTCAACGCGCCGTTCCAATTCTGGGCGCCGCAGTTTTCGTCTCTGTATGTGTGGAGCACCATCGGCAACTCGAGCTACAACGCGTTGCAGGCGAGCTTGCGCCGCAAGATGGCCGGAGGGTTGCAGTTTGACTTGAACTATACGTATTCCAAGTCGATCGACTTAGGTTCGGACGCGGAGCGAGTGAATCAGTACGAAGGCGGTTCGGGCGTGGCCGGCGGCGGCTTTGCCAGCTACATCATGAACACATGGTCGCCACGGCAGAACCGTGCCGTATCCGATTTTGATGCGACCCACCAATTCAATGCGAACTGGATGTATCAGTTGCCGGTTGGAAAAAACAAGCGTTTCGCGACGCATGGCTTGCGCGATGCGGTATTCGGCAACTGGGAACTCACTGGCATTTTCCGGCTGACCAGCGGTTTCCCGACCACGGTGAACGATGGAAATTACTGGCCAACCAACTGGGAGAATACGGCCAACGCGGTTCTGGTTGGTCCACAACCGAAAAGTGGAACGTTCATGGTCAACGGCAGTCCGAATATATTCAAGGATCCGAATTCCGCGATTGGTCAGTTCCGCTACGCCTATCCCGGGGAGGGTGGAGAACGGAATCTGATCCGCGGAGCCGGATCCTTCGGCACCGATATGGGCCTGGGGAAAGTCTGGAATATTACCGAGTCGTCGGCGCTCCGGTTCAGTTGGGAGACCTTCAACATCCCAAATTCTGTGAGGTTCGATGCCGCCGCCCTCGAGCCCATCGCGGGAAGCAATGCCTCGGGAAACCTGAGCTTGTCGAACAGCTCCAGCTTCGGCTACTACACGTCTACGCTGACCACTCCGCGCGTGATGCAATTCGCGCTGCGTTACAGTTTCTAGAGAAAAGGAAATGATGAGACGCGTTGCGCTCACAATGCTTGGGCTGTGCTTGTTGGCTACCGCTAATTCTTTCGCACAGCAGGAACTCACCGACAAAGTGGATCGCGTCTTCGCAGACTGGAACACTACCAGCTCGCCGGGATGCGCCCTCGCCGTTGTGAAGGACGGCCACATCGTGTACGAGCACGGCTACGGCATGGCTAACCTCGAACTCGGCATCGCGATCACTCCTCAATCGGTGTTTGACATCGGCTCGGTCTCGAAGCAGATCACCGCGATGGCCATCCTCCTGCTCGCGCAAGAGCACAAATTGTCGCTCGACGACGATGTTCGGAAGTATCTCCCGGAAATTCCGGACTACGGATCGACCATCACCATTCGCCACATGCTGCACCACACCAGTGGACTGCGCAACTATGACGACTTGTTCGATCTGGAAGGAATTCCGGAAGCCGATCTCACCACCGACCGTGACGCCATGGACTTGATCGTGCGGCAGAAGGGGGTGAACTTCAAGCCGGGCGAAGAGTTCCTTTACAGCGACACGAACTATTTTCTGATGTCGCAAATTGTAAAGCGGGTTACCGGGCAAACGTTGCGCCAGTTTGCGCAGGATCGAATCTTCGGACCGCTGGGCATGACCAGCACGCACTTTCATGACGACTACACCATGATCGTGCCGCGCCGCGCCACCGGCTACGCGCCCCACAAAGGCGGCGGCTTCGAAATGGATATGAGCAACTTCGAGCAACTCGGCGACGGCTCGGTCATGACCACCGTCGAGGACCTTGCCAAGTGGGATCAGAATTTCGAACATCCGGTGGTCGGTGGCGCTGACGCCATTCGTCAGCTGACTACGCCGGGAACTTTGAACAACGGGCAGCCGATTCCCTACGCGCTGGGCCTTTTCCTCGACCACTATCGCGGGCTCAATTGGATTCATCACAGCGGCGAGTGGGTGGGATACCGGGCCGCGCTGAGCCGCTTTCCCGAGCAGCATTTTTCCACGCTGGTTACGTGTAACTGCGTCGGCAGTATGAGCCCCATGACGATGGCACAACGGGTCGCCGACATCTATCTGGCGGGTGAATTTTTGCGCACGGAAAAAACGTCGTCCGCCAAACCTGCTGTGACAACACCGCCAGCGACGCTCAAACAATATGTGGGAACGTATTGGAGCGAGAAGAATGGCGCCTTGCGAAAATTCATGCTGCAAGACGACAAGCTGATCATGGACTCCCCTGGAATGACCTACGATCTGCTTCCCCTGGGCGGCGGGCAGTTCGAAGCTCTCGAGGCGGACATTGAACACCAAGACAAATATATTTTCCACGCCTCGAAGGATGGTAGTTTGCAGTTGGAAGCCGTGGAAGGCGGCGTAGCCTTACTCTACGACGCGGTCAAGCCGACAACTCTGGATGCCTCGCGACTCGCCGATTACGTCGGATCATATTCGAACGACGAACTGCGCGCTACCTGGACCCTGGTGGTGAAAAACGGCAAGCTCATCCGCCAGCAATGGATGAATGAAGATGCGGAAGTCGAGCCGGCCTTTCCCGATGGATTCATTGGCAACATCAGCGAAGGCCAGTTCGTGATGCACTTCAACCGCGACGGGAGCGGGCGGGTTACGAGCTTCGACGCAGCTACAGACATGGTCCGTCCCATGCGATTCTCCAAAATCGCTGACCGCGCCCAAAAATAATATGCTTCGGAGCGCTGCTCCTGCACATCGACATCGACCTGCCGGTTTCCCGTTCTGCTTATATGCTCAGGCGGAACATCGAGTCGGTGAAATGACCAGCGGTCAGAAAGTGCTAAGGCCTGGTGACGACAGGTGACAGTGCATGCAACACTCGAGTGGGTTTGCGCGTCATAGCAGACCTCCTTCGAGGTCGCTCATTCAGCTACGAGAGTTCCGGACTCGATTTGCCAGGCCCAAAATACGAACCGTCCCGACACAACACTGTGTCATGGCCCGCGATCACATCAAGCGACCGTAGGCGGTGGGTGCGATGCGGGTTCGTCGCTAGTTGTTCCTCGGTGGCGACGGAACGGAAGTTAAGAGTATCCAGCTCGCCCGAACACCGCAAACGAGCAATGCGCCAAGGGTCACGGCAAGCAAAGCGAACAAGCTGCCATCATACGCTGCCAATATGTATGTGACGATCGGAATGACCGACAGCATTACAATGAGCAGCGCGCCCAAAATTCCGGTGCCGACAAACCCGCCGCCCGATGCCGTTGCTGCGAGCATCGTGAATAGACCGCCAGTCAGCCACACGCCGAGTAACATTGCTGCACCAACCCATTTGAAATCCCGCTTCACCCCGAACCGTCGCGCCACGACATAGGCAAACAGGAATATTGCCGGCAGCAGAATTGTAATTAGCCATACCTGCTGAGGACCAAAATTCTGTGCTGCGTTGACATGGATCGCCAAGTCTGGCAACCAGAAACTGAGCCCTCCGGCGACCGCGAACGAGAGAGCTAATCGCCGCCGTTTTATTCCAGAGGGCAAGAGCAATGACCCGACTTGGGTTGTGGCCTGGCTCAAACCACGTACTTGTGCCATTGGAGACCTCCTTGTTTTCGAGCTAGATTCAGCTCGCTGGACGAAGGGGCTTAGAGCTCAGTCGTTCACTTTGCTTTTTCCTGAGCGACGCTTCCTCGAGTTCATAATTCTCAGCCATCTTCTCCCCCAGGATGCCCGACGTCCTGTCTCCGTGCAGGAAAAGCACGGTGAACCTTGGCTTGCGGACTTTTTCACAGCGCTGTTCGAGAATGGTCTGCAGATTAGCGGAAGCAAGGTCGCCATCCATAAGCTACTTCCTTGGCGAGCAGTTGGCGTAGATTAGGCTCGAAATATCCCATTCGTGGTATGACCCACGTCACGACTCAAGGTGACCAGCCGCACAAAGGACATTTCGACTGTGGTCGCCATCTCAAGGGGGGCGGGCCAGGTAACTCGCAATCACCGAGACGGGGGATTACGGAGAGCACGGATTAGAACACAGTGAGGGAGCCGGAAAGTTTTATTGTGAAACCTCGCTGCCCAGGGCAAGAACGAAGTGGCGCTCATCTCTGAGTGGATGCAGCAGTGTGGAAAAATGGCAAAGAGCAAGCGACGGGGAACAGGTTCTCCCACCTATTGCAACTTCGCATACTCCGTCTTGGCTTCTTTCAGGATGGGGATGTCGGAATCGGCGTCCTTCCAGAGAGTGAGGAAATCCTGGTAGGCTACCTTGGCTTTGGCGGTGTCGCTAGAGATGGCGTAGGCGCGGGCCAGTTGGAGCCGGGCGAGTGAGCCGAGCAGGAAGTTTCCCACAAGTCCGGAATGATCGGTGAACTTCTGGAACTCGGCGGCCGCAGCGGCACCGTTCCGCTGGGCGAGGTAAGCCAGGCCGCGAATGTACGCGGGATACATTGCGATTCCGGGAGGAGGGCTTCCGAGTTCGTAGGGTAGGGAAGGCTCGAGCGCGATGATCGCCCGGTCAGGTGTTTGTTGCGCCATGGCAATGGATGCCTCCATCACGGGGAACCAATACACCTTTAGATAAGTGTTGGTGGGTTCGGATTTTTGAAGCCCTTCAAACACAGCTCTCGATTGAGCAGTCTCGCCGGCGCGCGCCAGCGCCACAGCGGCCAGGACCTTGACATCGCGCCCGGGAGCGAGCGCTAAGGCACGGGCGACGGCTTGCCGGGCAGCAGCCACGTTGCCTAGTTCAGCCTCGCGGAGCGCCTCAAAGCCGAGCCACTGGGCTGCCGTTTCTTTGGCATCGGCTCGCACAGCGGAGTCAGCGGCGCGTCGTGCGAGGTCACGGGCTTTCTCCAAGCGGCCGTAGTAGGCCTGAGTATCAGCGTGAGCGTTAAGCATCCGGTCTTCCTCGCCGGGGCGGCCCGCTGCCCAGGCGACTTGGCGCTCCATTTCAGCCGTATCCCCGGACAGAAATGCCAAGGTATAAAGATTGCCCCGAACGGCGAAGCCATCGAAGTTTTTCTGCTGTGCTTCCTGGAGCGTTTGCCGGGCATCCTTGAGCCGATTGACCGCGATGTAGTCGCCTGCCAGGTTCCCATAGCCGTTAATCGTGAGTTCCAGTCCCTGCGCCGTCTCGGTCTCCGCGATCGATTTGTCGTATTGGCCCAGAGCGTTATAGATAAAACCGAGGTTCGTATGAGGCACCAGGTCCCTTGGGTAGCTTTTCGCCCAGAGCTCGTAGGCTTCCGTGGCCTTCTCCACTTCACCGGTGCCATCGTCAAAGTACAAGGCGGAGATGCGGTACTTTTCCCGTTCACTGACCCGGTCCCGCAAGTCGTACGCCTTCTTGGCATTCTCCGCCGCCAGACTCGCCTGTCCAAGGTTCCCGTAATTAACGGCCAGACCGGCATAGGCTATGGCGAAATTGGGGTCCAGTTCGAGGGCCTGCTTCATGAACGGTATGGATTCGGCGTCACCCTTGGTGCGGCTGGTCGTAATGCCCATGCTGTAAGCCTTCAGGGCTTCGAGCGAGGGCGTGGTGGCTTCCACGGGCACATCGAACTTCTGTACCGAAGCCAGCGATTCGCCCAGCTTGCCGCGCAGGCTGGTTGCCGCCGCGCTCAACGCCTTGAGCACACCTTCTTTGCTGGCCGCCTCCGCTTGCTCCTTGGCCAGCGTGTCCCCGGTGCTGCAAGCGACCGCTTCCAGACCGACCACATACTGAGTTCCAAGGCTGGAGACCGAACCGGCCAAAATGGCCTTGCTTCCCGTGCGCACGCAGAGTTCCCTGGCTACGTCGGCGCTGACGTGCTCATTGGCCGGACGGCCCATCAACTTCAATGTCTCGCCGACTTTGCGGTCGGAAAGAATGTTGAGGAAGGGGGACTGTTCCAGATCGACGGCGAGGGCCTGCTTGAGGGTGCCGTCGAAGACGGGGTCACCCGTCGAGTTGGAGAAGTCTGTGAGGACGACCGTGTCTTTCTCAGTGAGCGGCGTAGCGTTCGTAGCTGAAGTTGCGGGACGCGAGCGCAAGTAGAAACCACCTGCGATCAGCGCGACGACCATGACCGCAGTCGGAACCAAAATCCTCCACGGTGGGCTCATCGATTGCGCCACCGCCAATTCCTGTCGCGAAGAACCCGAGGTCCGCTGCTTGCCGCTCCATGCACTTGCGCTTGCCGCCGGTGTTCCAGCTGGCGGGCCGGAGTCGTCAACGGCAGCGGGGATTCCTGTACGGCTCGATTCTGTCTCCCGCTTCAGACGCTTCAGGTCGGCACGCATTTCTGCTGCAACCTGATAGCGTAGCTCGCGGTCTTTCTCCAACGCCTTATTGATGATCTCTTCCAGCTTGGTCGGAAGTTCGGGATTCAGCCGGATTGGAGGTACGGGTGTTTTGTGCAGGATGGAGTCGAACAAGTCGGTGGTCGTATCTCCTCGGAATGGCAACTGTCCGGTGGCCATCTCGTACAACACCGCACCGAAGGAAAATAGGTCGGTTCGCGTGTCGAGCTGGCGTCCGCGCGCCTGCTCTGGAGACATATAGGCGGCCGTGCCCACCGCAGTACCGGGGCTGGTAAGGTGTGCCTCGACCGCCTCGGTTCGCGTGGCCTCATTCTGCCCGCTGGAGTTCGATGCCGTGACCTTGGCCAGGCCGAAATCGAGCACCTTGGCATGGCCCCGCTCGGTTACGAAGATGTTGGCGGGCTTGATGTCACGGTGCACGATTCCTTTGGAATGCGCGGCGTCAAGCGCGTCCGCTATCTCGATTGCCAACGAGAGCAGGGTTTCTAGCTCCAGCGGTCGAATCCCGATCATGTGCTTCAGCGTCTGCCCGTCCAGGTACTCCATCGCAATGAACGCCTGGCCGTCCTGTTCGCCAATGTCGTGGATGGTGCAGATGTTGGGGTGGTTCAGTGCGGAAGTAGCCTGCGCCTCACGCTGGAAGCGGGCTAAGGCTTGCGAGTCTCTGGCTACTTCATCTGGAAGGAACTTCAATGCGACGAAGCGATGCAGCCGTGTGTCTTCAGCCTTGTAAACAACGCCCATACCACCGCCACCCAGCTTTTCGATGATGCGGTAGTGTGAGATGGTCTGGCCAATCATGGAGTCGGGCAATCTTATGCGTGATGCGAGGACAAGTCAATGAAAGGCATGGACTTCGCAGTGTTTCTGAAGGATAGCTGACGTAACAGTGCGCCGTGAAAGGCGCTGGACTTCAGCGGGTGCAACTCCCACCCGGGAACTGGTTCGTTCCACCCGGTAACAACCCAAACGGCGGAGGAGGCAAGGAAGCTGTTGGAGCTTTCGATGTAGAGGGTTGCTAGGGGACTCGGTGAGCGTGCAGACCATAACGAGAGTGAACGCTGAGCAGGCCCCGAAGCAACGCTAGGTTGGTGATTGCCAATGATCTCAACCTACTGCAAGAGTGGGCGCCTTTTTATATTGCGTGATACCTGGATTCATCGTCAAAACATGTCCCTGATGCGCTCCCAACTGCAAGGCCTTCATTGACTTGCCAGTTTCACCCCAGTAAGATTTGCCCCTAATGATTGGGCAGACTATTTCGCGCTACCGCATCGTCGAAAAGCTCGGCGGCGGCGGTATGGGTGTCGTCTACAAGGCTGAGGATACTCAGCTAGGTCGCTTCGTTGCGCTCAAGTTCCTGCCGGATGACGTGTCCCAAGACCCGCAGGCATTGGAACGTTTTCGGCGTGAAGCTCGTGCTGCTTCCGCTCTCAACCACCCCAACATCTGCACGATTTATGACATCGGCAAGAATGGCGAGCAGTCGTACATCGCGATGGAGTTTCTGGACGGGCAAACGCTGAAGCACCGCATTTCAGGAAAGCCGATGGATGCAGAAACGGTGGTATCGATGGCAATTGAGATCGCCGATGCACTCGACGCAGCACACTCCAAGGGGATCGTCCATCGGGACATCAAACCTGCCAATATTTTTGTCACTGAACGCGGGCACGCCAAGATTCTGGATTTCGGGTTGGCCAAGGTTTCGCTTCCTGGCGGTTCCGCCAGCCAGCTAGCCGCACAGAATACTCAGACCGCTACAACCGTCGCTGAGGAACATCTCACCAGTCCGGGAAGCGCAGTGGGAACGATTGCCTATATGTCGCCAGAACAGGTCCGAGCTAAGGGGTTGGACGCGCGCACCGACCTGTTTTCCTTCGGCGTGGTGCTCTACGAGATGGCGACAGGTACATTGCCGTTCCGTGGCGAAAGCTCGGGAGTCATCTTCAAAGCCATTCTGGACGGAGCGCCCACGTCGATGGTGCGGTTGAATCCCGAGGTGCCCCCAGAACTAGAACGGATCATCAAGAAGGCTCTGGAGAAAGACCGTAACCTTCGCTATCAGGGTGCGGCTGAGATGCGAGCCGATCTGCAACGGTTGAAGCGGGACACGGACTCTAGCAAGTCGGTGAGTGCGACTGAGCCGGAACCTGCTTCTCGCAAAAGGCGGCTGCAATGGATCGCCGCGGCCGCTGTTGGAATTGTCGCTGCAATCGTGATCGCGCTTTTTTTCTGGCAGTCTCGGCATTCCGCCGTTACTCCAGCGGATTCTGCAAGCCCTACTAGGGCGATCGCGGTTCTGCCGTTCCAGAATGCGGGATCCGACAAGGAGACGGATTTTCTACGGCTCGCCTTACCGGATGAAATTGCGAACGCGCTGAGCTATGTGCCTTCGTTCTCGATCCGCCCATTTGCCTCAACGAGTAAGTACAACGGGCCGAACTTGGACTTGCAACAAGCTGGTCGGGAGATGGGGGTGACCACGATTGTAACGGGACACTACCTCACGGAAGGTAACCAGTTGGAGGTCACACTGGAAGCGGTGGATGTCGCGAATAACCGCAGTATTTGGCGAGACACCATAAATGCTGCAGCGTCAGACAAGATTGCGATGCGGGAACAGATCACGTCGAGAGTCCGGCAAGGCCTTGTCCCCGTGCTTGGAGGATTATCGGCCTCTGGGGCGGCGGGGACTCGACCCAAGAGCGAGGAGGCCTACGACTTGTATTTGCGCAGCATCGCCGTTCCACGTGATGTTGCTCCTAACAAGGATGCGATCGCGATGCTGGAGCGTGCTGTGGGTATTGATCCCAGCTACGCGCCTGCTTGGGAGGCTCTGGGGCAGCGCTATTACTACGACGGTGAATATGGTGACGGCGGGGAACCAATGCTCAAACGGTCGGATTCGGCTATGGAACGCGCACTGGCGCTTGATCCGAACTTGATTTCTGCCGCTGCACAGTTGATTACTAATCACATGGATCGTGGTGATATTGGACAAGCCTACGCGCAAGCGTCAGCCTTGGTTGAGCGCCTTCCGAAAAGCGCGCTGGCTCATTTCTCCTTGGCTTATGTCCTGCGCTATTCGGGATTGTTGGACGAATCGGCAAACGAGTGCGACACGGCGCTCGCTTTGGATCGGAACAGCCTATTCCGGTCGTGCTCTTGGGCCTTCCTGCAATTAGGTGAGCCACAGAGGGCGATGGAGTTCGTCCGTCTCGACGCAGGCTCGGACTGGTCAGGTAGGACAACAGCTTTTATTCTTCTGGAACAAGGCAAACTGGACGAAGCACGCCAAACGATTCAGAGAACGTCAGAGCGTCCCCTGCTGGGCCGTGATCTGCTAATAGCCTGCCTTGACCCGCAGCAGACATCCCAAATGGAAGGAGCGGCGAAAAAGAGCGAAGCAGCCGCCCTTGCGGGAGTTGACGCGGAGCCCCGGTATTTCGTTGCCGCTCTGCTGTCGTATTGTGGTCAAAAGGATGCCGCTGTTCGCTTACTGAGAAGCGCCATTGAGCAGAACTATTGTGCCGATACGGCCTTGCAATCCGACCCCTTGCTCGCGAAGGTCCGGGGAACTCCAGAGTTCAGAGAATTGCTATCGGCAGCGAAAGAGTGCCAGAACAAGTTCTTGGCGGAGCGAAACAAGACAGCGCAACTCAAAGACGCCGACCCCGACACCCCCCTTCCTGAAAAAAGCCAAAGTGGAGTACGCGAAGCTGCAATAGCAGGAAGATCATTCCTCCTTGCTTACTGTTTACCGATAGTGGCTGTTAACAGGTCATTTCGCTCGTCGAGAATCGGTCCAAATGGGATGACCTCGTCCGGCTAGCCGTCCGAAAGCGGACAATAAAAAATCCGCCCGAGATATTCCGTCACGCGCGGGCGGTTTAGCGCGAAGTCGATTTTCTTTCTTTTCTCAATATATTGCTGACTATTGGAGGAGCCTTCTGAAAGTCCGATCCCGGCGTCGGGTCAGGCAACGCCGCTGAAAATCCCCTCGACCGTCATTCCCCATTCCCCAAGCAGCCACTCGGGAACATAGCACCGATTCCGGTTGCGATCACACCAAATCTTTAGCTGCGCTGAGGCGACGTACTTTTCCCTTGTGAGTCCCAAGCGTTCAACTTGCATCTCGAACTCGGTCAAGAGTGTCGGGATGGGCGGGATAGGTTTGCCCCAGTTCGGATTTCCGCGCCCACGTTTTGTACCGGGCAGAGCGATGGGTCCGGTCACTGAATTGAACTCGCAACGTTTGAAAATACGTTGTTTGCGTTTGAGCCGACCAAGCGAATCGTACCCACGACAATTACTAGGATGACCGCCAGCATGACGGCGTACTCGGCGATGTCCTGGCCTTCTTCCGACACCCACAACTCACGGAGCAAATGATCCATAATTCTCACCCCTTTACTGTCGCCAATTGTACGCCCGAATTCGGGTCTGCGTTACGCCTAGACGATGCGGGCAGAGCAAGGGAACAAAATGTGCTTCGCAAGGAGGAGTAGTTAGGTGCTGCCGTCGGTAAGCTGCTTTTACGAGTGTCGGGCTTGAACAGACAGGTATCGCCTGATGCGGGCTACTTAGATTGCTTCGCTCTCCACGCGGCCAATGTTTTTTTGCGCCGTTCGTATGCTTTCTAGTGCCTTGGCGCTCAACTTTCTTCGAACTCCTTGCGGACGTCCCATCCGCTTTTCGTATCCATCCAGCGCCGCCTCACAATAGAGTGCGTGCTTCCTCGCGTCGCGTGGCCTCCACCCGCCGGTTGTGCCATTGATGGTGTCCAAGGGCTGCTTCTGACCAAATAGATTCGAGTGCGAACGACTGTGCCGCCCCGAGATGCTTCGCTCGCCTTCTTCAGATATTATGTGCTTCGCGAAGTCTGCCATGCGAAACACACTGTTCATGGTCGTAATCTTCTCTTGCTGGCTTCGGCCAGCGTGGTCGCAATCCGTGAAGACCGTCCTCGGTTCATGGGAGGGCGAATCCAAGTGCACCGTTCCCAATTCCCCCTGCCAAGACGAGCAAGTTCTCTATCAGATCGCGCAGGACAAGAGAGATCCATGGCAGTTGAGCGTTGATGGCTACAAGATCATTGACGGAGCACCCGAATTCATGGGCACACTGACTTGTCAGTATCAGCCCAAGTCCGGCGCGCTGAGTTGCACTTCTAGCAGTAAGGAAAAAGACGATTGGGAATTCCGTGCCTTTGGTGGCGCCATGTCCGGAAAGCTGACGATTGATGACGGAAAGACGCTCTACCGTCGCATCACGCTGCACAAGGTCCAGAAGTGAATGAGCAATTGTGTTGACACGAGATACGCTGACGGCGCCGTGAAGAATAACCTCTTCACTAGCCCCAACCCTTTCGTCTTCTCCTTGCAGAGTGTTCCACTTCAAACTTGGGGATGCGACTTCTTATATGGTCTTGCGCCGCCGACTATGCAGGTACACAAGTGAGATAACGCACAAGAAAACCGAAAATGCGGGAACGGACCATTGCAATCCCTCCACGAAGAAAGTCGTGCCTGCGATCGCCAGGAGCAACAGAATACCGACAACCGTGAATAAAGGATGTCCCCATAGGCGCATGCGCAAACTCAAAAGGCGGTCTCGCGCAATGGCTCTACGAAAGCGAAGGTGCGTGTTCAGAATAACCAGCCACACGAAAAGCATTCCCGCAACCGCCGTTCCATAAAGCATGAGGAAAGCATTGTTGGGCGCAAAAATGGCCAGCAGAATGGCCGCAATGATTCCCGCGGTCGAAGCCAGCAGCGCACGATGGGGTACCCCGTTGCGGCTTACTTTTCCCATTCCTTCCGGGGCATAGCCTTCGCGCCCCAGGGAGAAAATCATTCGAGTCGCCAGGTAAAGATTAGTATTCACGCTCGACAATGCGGCCGTGAGCACCACGAAGTTCATGATCGCAGCGGCAGCCGGTATATGCGCGGCAGCGAATGCCGTGACAAAAGGGCTGCCAGAAACGGTAGAGGAAGCGCTCGCCTGGTTCCAGGGAACCATCGTTACCATAATCGCAATCGCCAGCAGATAGAACAGAATAAGCCGCCAAACAATGCTTCGCATGGCGCGTGGAATCGTAATCTCTGGGTGCTCGGCCTCTCCCGCCGTGACAGCGATAATTTCCACTCCCATGTAACTGGTGACAGTGATGGTGAGAGAAAGCCAGACTCCTTTCCATCCTGCAGGCAAGAATCCGCCGTGCCGGGTTAAGTTCGAAAAGCCGATGGCGCCGCGGGAGCCAATGCCCAGAATCAAAGAGATTCCGACAATGATGAAGGCGATGATCGCCGCGACTTTGATCATTGCGAACCAATACTCAAACTCACCCAGGCGGTTTACCTGCATTGAGTTGAGCGCTACCAGGGCGGCCGAAATCAACACGACCCAAATCCATTGGGGAACATTCGGAAACCAATAGGAAATGTAGATGCCGGCGGCGGTGACTTCTGCCCCAATCGCGATGATTTGTGCGACGCCATAAGTGGCTCGAACCGAAAAGCCTGCCCAGGGATTGAGATATTTCTCCGCGTACACCCCGAAGGCGCCAGCGACAGGATGGACGACTGCCATCGCCGCCAGTGCATACGACATGATCAGTGCCATGCCTGCTCCCAGAAGATAGGAAAGGATCACGGCGGGTCCGGCGAGGCGAATCGTGACGCTGCTTCCCAAAAACAAACCTACCCCGATGGCGCCGCCAATGGCCATCATCGTGAGCTGTCTTTGCCCCAGACGGCGATGGAGACCTTCGGTTTTGGGCAGCGGAGGCGGCTCGGCGGCAGGCTTGGCGTTGACCACAAAAGGTTGTAGATCAGTCATAGCTGCCAACGCGGGCAGGGTCGAGGACCATAAGATCGATATTCTTTTTGAGAACTCCTGCGACTGCCATCACATCGTCCAACGTGTTGTAGACGTGGAACGATATTCGCAAGCCATCGTGGCGATTCGACGCCACGATGCCGCGTTCGGCGAGCTTCTGCACCATCAAGGCTGAATCCTTGCACTGCAAGACGACCAGGGGCCCCGCGCTATCGACGGGTGTTTTGGCGCGAATCCCCAGCTCCCGGGCGCAGCTTAACAGGGATTGTGCGAGTTTCTTGATATGGCCTGCCACATTCTCCAAGCCGAGTTCTTGCAATAGCTTGAGTCCGGGCAGCGCAGCATAGACGTTGGGGACGGACGGAGACCCCGACTCGAATCGTCGCGAAGTAGGAGATAAGACGAACAATTTGGGGTCGTAGGCGAACGGATTTGCTTGCCCAAACCACCCAGTAACGGTTGGAACGAGCGATGAAATGAGTTCCTTGCGCACGTACAAAAAGGCAAGGCCAGGCGGACCGAGCAGATATTTGAGGGTACCGGTGACATAAAAGTCCAGATTCATGGCTTTCACATCAACCGGGCGCGTTCCGCAATCCTGGTAGTCGTCGAGCATGACGAGAGCGCCGGCGCGGTGGGCGATTTCCGTAACGGCGGTTACGTTGGAACGAAATCCATTCTTGAAGCAAACGTGCGTTAGCGGCACGACGCACGTATTGCTGTCGATCATATTCTCGTAATTCGCTGCCGGAATCGAATCGCCATCTGCAGCCACAAATTGAACTTCGGCGCCCCGCGCACGCTGTCCCAGCCAAACATGCCCCATCGTCGGAAACTCGAACTCGCCCATCACGATCTTCTTCCGCGCCTGGAAATTCAGCGCGCTGGCGATGCCATTAATGCCCGCCGACACGCTGGTCACGATAGCAATTTCATCCGGGCTGGCGTTGATGAATTGTGCGAAGGTCGTTCGTGCCATCTCATACCGATTCACCCACAGCTCCCACGGCGAGCCTTGCTCGTGCCAACTCGCGATGAACTCTTCCAGGCCGGCCTGCACTGCATCTGATAAGGCCCCTTGGGAACAACTATTGAGATAGACCTTTTGCGTGAAGATGTTGAAGCGAGAACGAATCTGCCGAATTTGCGTGTCGGTTAGCAAGACTCTTTTATCTCGGCTAATACCCCGCCAAATCTGTGTATCTCTTCGACGGTATTGTAGTGGACTGATGATGCCCTCGCCGCGCCGCTTTCTAGCGGAGGCCCAAGTCGCTTCATCAGCCGCGGTGAATACATGTGACCGTTGCGCCCAGTGATATTGTGTTTGGCGAGTTCTTCAGTAACTCTAGATGGGGGCAGATTCGGTAAATTGAAGCAAAGTGTGGGCAGGCTACACTCGACGCAGAGGGATCTCCATGGGTCGAGACCAGCTTGGAATTAGGCCTCCAGATCTTGTTCGTCGTCATCTTCTGTAAGGTCAGCCCTGCAGCCTTGCAAAATGACCAGCGCCAAACCTATACTCCGCTGCGACAACTCGTCAACCTGACAGCAGAGACAGATGCCAGTATCCGCGTCCAATTCGAAGGTGATCTACGACGCTTTGAAGGAGTGCGATATCCGGCTGGTGTCAGCCCTCCCTGAGACCTGGCTGGTGCACCTCATTCGATTGACGGACGACGACCCAGAAATGATTTTAGTGCGGCTAGCAAAGGAGGAAGAAGCGGTCGGAATTTCGGCTGGAGCATACTTTGCCGGAGTCAAATCGGCCATGCTGATGCAGAACCACGGTTTCCTGGCGTCCATCAATGGTATTGTCTCTTTCGCACACCTGTACAAGATTCCTCTTTTGATGCTTATCAGCTACCGCGGTTCTTTGGGGGAGCGGGACCCGTGGCAAACGCAGGGCGGCAATGTTACGGAACCTTTATTAGAAGCGTTGAGAATCCCTTATTTTTTTCTCGACGCGCCAGACACCGTCAGAAAGCGTATCCGACAGGCGCAAACTCTCGCCGAAAGCAGTTTGCATCCGGTCGCCCTTCTCCTGACGCGCGATTTGATGTGGGAGGAGTGATGCTGCGTCTGGATTGCCTTCGGTCGGTTCATTCGGAACTGGAAAACTGTCTTGTCGTCACCATCATGGGAGCGGTCGCGGCCGAACTGCACTCCCTGGGGCACCGTCCCAATTTCTTTTACTTGCAACACGCCATGGGACTGGCATCTTCGACGGGCCTGGGCCTGGCTCTGTGTCTGCCCGAACAGAGAGTGATCGTTTTTGATGGCGATGGCTCGCTGTTGATGAACCTGGGCAGTCTCAGCACCATGGCACGTTATCGACCGAAGAACCTGATCCATGTCGTCTTCGACAATGAGAGTTTGCTCTCCGTCGGCGGTTTCCCCACAGCGACGAGTGCCGGCACGGACTTGGAGGGCATTGCCCGCTCTTCCGGCATTCCCCGAGTGACCACGGTCCGGAGTGTTGAGAGTTTTAAGGCCACCGTAACGGGTGCCATGCACGGTGGCGAACTGATAACGATCATCGCCAAGGTCGAAGCCAAAGGCCCTGCCGCCTACGTCACCGATCTGTCGTTGCTTGAGAATCGCTTTCAATTCCGCCGGCATATTCAGTCGCTGAAAGCACGTTAATGCGGCGGTGTGTGCATAGCGCTCAAGCGAACATAGTGTGTCGAAAAAAAGAAGATAGTCATGAGGAACCCCAATGTCTCTCGTTTTGGCCACACTGCTCCAGGAACTCACGGCTGGCACGCTTCGAATCGTGGATCTAACTCAGCCCTTAACTCCACAAACTCCTTTGCTGCCTCTGCCCACTCAGTGGAACAACACGCCTGCTTTCAAGATCTGGGAGTTGTCTCGGTACGACGAACGCGGTCCTGCCTGGTACTGGAATGGCTTCGAGACCGGAGAGCACACTGGCACACATTTTGATGCTCCCGTCCACTGGGTCTCGGGGAAGGACCTCCCGGACAACACCGTGGATAGTATCCCGCCAAGAAAATTCGTAGGCCCTGCTTGTGTGATTAACGTCAGTTCGGAAGTGGCAAAGAATCCGAATTACTTGCTCACGCCCGAGCGAATCCGCCAGTGGGAACAGCAACACGGCCTGATTCCGGCGGGAGCGTGGGTTCTGATCCGTACAGACTGGTCGAAACGGACGGACCAGAAGGATTACATCAACCTCCAGGAGAATGGGCCCCACACTCCCGGATTGGCCAAGGAAAGTTCTGCACTCCTGGCCGAGGAGCGGGATGTGCTGGGCGTTGGCGTGGAAACCGTCGGGACCGATGCCGGTCAGGCCGCTACGTTTGACCCACCCTTCCCGAACCACTATCTGATGCACGGCAGCGGCAAGTTTGGATTGGCCAGCTTGTCCCACCTTGATCAACTTCCGCCAACCGGCGCCATCGTCATCGCGGCGCCTCTGAAGATCGTCGGCGGTTCCGGCAGTCCTCTGCGCGTCATTGCTATCACGCCCTGAAGCGGCGTGCCCCGTGGCATTGCCAGAGATTACGACATCGCGAACTCGAGGATCGGAAGATTCAATTTCTAGGACTGCCAGCGATTGCCATCGCCAAAGGATCCGTACGCGCCAAACTCAGTTCTGGCGAAAAGGAGACTCTTGATCGGCGCAAAATCGAGCATCGTTCATTCTCACTCCACGGAAACACATCAGACTTCCCGAGGCCGCCGGGGCAAAACCACGATCACACGTACTGCGACTCCTCAGTTGGTTGCGTCTGGCGCGAAATAGCCTCGAGGGTGTACGATTCCTCTGTCTTTCTAGAAAGCGATTGAGTAAACGGCCTTATCGTTCGCCAAACTGTCAGGCAACCGAGAACCCGATTCAGACGTTTCTTCGGGCCGTGGTGCAGAATTGACCGGCACCTCGCCTCGGTATCGGGTTCGCTGAGCAGTGAGGAGGAGCCGTGCTACTCAGTCGGGAAATCTCCATCCCGTTACGCAATATCCTTAAGTCACTTTCCCTTCATTGCTTTGCTTCCACTGGTTGCCTGCCCTCCGGGCTTACGCGTTCAAAAGCGATCCTCGCTCGAGAGAAGGGTAAGACCCGCTCCTATTCCGCGACGCCAAAAGGCAGCCCAGTATCCGATCCGTGAACCGTTAGGTGACTGTAAGCAAGGAGGTCTGATGAAACTTTCCGATACGATTCAGTCAGTGCTGAAAAGCAAAGACGAGAATAGAGTCCTATCGATAGAGCCCGACCAGTCTGTCTATGATGCGATTGAGAAGATGGCCGAGCACGGGATTGGCGCGTTGCTGGTCATTTCCAGCCATAAGCTGGTCGGCATCCTGTCGGAGCGAGACTACGCTCGCAAAGTAATTCTCAAGGGCCATTCTTCGAAGGAAACCCTGGTTCGCCAGATCATGACCAGCCCAGCTGTGTATGTGAGTCCGGAGCGCACTGTAGACGAATGCATGGCAATTATGACCAAGCACCGCTTTCGCCATCTGCCGGTCGTGCAGGATGGCAGCGTGGTTGGAGTGGTCTCAATCGGCGATTTGGTGAAGTGGATTATTTCCGGTCAGGCGGAAACCATTCAGGAGTTGGAAGGCTACATTGCGGGAACGTATCCCCGGTAGGAGATTTCTATGAAACGGACCTTCGCCATTGGCATCGGGGGCGCTGCAGGTCAGGGGGTCGCAACACCGGGCGATATCTTCGCGAAAATCTTCAGTCGCCGCGGCTTGCACCTGAATGCATACAACGCTTATCAATCGATCATCCGCGGCGGCCACACATTTCTCACGATCCGGACTGGCCCGGAGAACGTTACGAACATGGGCGACCGCTTGGATCTGTTGATCCCTCTAAACCAGGATGCGATGGATCGCCACCTTAGACTGCTCACCAACGGCGCCGCTTGCATCTACAACTCTGACACGATCAGGCCCGGCATCACCGCCGAGGGCGTGCAGCTGTGTGCCCTTCCGGTCGCCACGCTGGCTGATATTACTCGGAATAAGGTGGCACAGAACACGCTTGCGGTGGGAGCTGGTCTCAGCATGATGGGCATTGGTTTTCAGTCGTTGGAGGAGGTCCTCACCGAGCAGTTCAAAAAAAAAGGGGACGCCGTAATATCGGAAAACGTCGAGATCGCGCGAGTCGGCTATGACTATGCAACCAAGAATTTCAGGCCGTTCGCCTGGCCACTTCCCATGACCGGGAATCGCTATGCGGTGCTCAGTGGCAATATCGCGATGGCCATGGGAGGAGCCGCGGCAGGAGTGAAATTCTATTGTGCTTACCCCATGAGCCCTTCCACGGGCGTTCTCCATTGGATGGCGGCACATGCCCGCAAGGCCGGCATTATGGTCCGGCAGGTGGAAGACGAGATTGGCGTGGTGAATATGGCGATCGGCGCAGCCCATGCCGGCGTCCGCTCCATGTGCGCTACCTCCGGCGGTGGCTTTGCTTTGATGAGCGAGGGTCTCGGGCTCTCCGCGATGATGGAGACTCCCGTGGTAGTGATCGACTGCCAACGGGCTGGTCCATCCACAGGCGTTCCCACCAAGACCGAACAAGGCGATCTCTGGCAAATGTTGGGAGCAGGATTTGGTGATTATCCTCGAGCCATTGCTGCCCCTCTTGATATTGGCGACTGCTTCAAGATTATCCCTGAGATTTTCAATATCGCGGATCGCTTCCAGTGCCCGGGCATCGTACTGTGCGATCTATTGCTGTCGGAGGGCAGGCTTAGCGTCGATCCGAAGGATCTGGACTTTGTCCCTGTCATCGATCGCGGTGAGCTGATCACCAATGCCTCTTCGCTATCCGAGGCAGACGGCGCCTACAAACGTTACAAGATCACCGAAAGCGGTGTCTCCCCGCGGGCAATTCCCGGAGTCCCTGCTCATACCCACACTGCCGCCAGTGACGAGCATGACGAAGACGGCGTCTTAATCAGTGACGAATTCACCAACCCAACCAAGCGCCGCGCCATGATGGAAAAGCGGATGCGGAAGGTTGCTGGTATTGAAGCCGGGGTGCCTCCGCCTGTGCTGTGGGGCCCGCGTAATGCTGACGTCACTCTGATCGGCTGGGGCTCCACTAAAGGGGTGATCGAGGAGG
The DNA here is from genome assembly GCA_963719865.1 of uncultured Acidobacteriota bacterium. Taxonomy (GTDB): domain Bacteria; phylum Acidobacteriota; class Terriglobia; order Terriglobales; family Acidobacteriaceae; genus Sulfotelmatobacter. Next base: position 215,730 of record CAVRDS010000055.1, read on the forward strand.
CTTGCGAAATCCTCACGGAGCAAGGCATTTCAGCCAATCAACTCCAGATCCGTTGGCTCGTGCCCCTCCACGGCGAGGCAATTCTCGAGATCCTCAAAGAGGCCCGCCACACCATCATTGTGGAGAACAACTACAGCGGCCAATTTGCACGATACCTGCGCAGCGAAACCAGCTTCGTGCCTGATGGGCACATCCGAAAGTACGATGGTGAACCATTCATGCCACACCACATTGTCGAAGCGGTAATAGAACAACTGAGAGGCCAGTCCAAGCTCTCTGTGCCTGCGCATGAGATCCTGGTTTGAGGAGAACAGAAAATGGCGACGGCTCTAGCAGCTTCCAACCACGTGGCAATGACCGATTTGAAAGGCAAAGTGGATCCCGACTGGTGTCCCGGATGCGGCGACTTTGGCGTGCTCGCCGCGGTCCAGAAGGCCCTGGTCGAGTTGCAGATACCGAACCATAACGTCGTTACCATCAGCGGAATAGGCTGTTCGTCAAACTTCCCCGGATTCATCAATACCTATGGCATGCACACTCTGCACGGTCGGGCTCTGGCTGTCGCAACTGGAGTGAAGCTTGCAAATCACGCTCTGACGGTACTGGTGACCGGCGGCGACGGTGACGGTTTCGGCATCGGCGGAAATCACTTCGTGCACAGTATGCGCCGGAACGTCGATCTCCTCTATATCGTGATGGACAATCAGATCTACGGCCTTACCACCGGCCAGACCTCACCCACCAGCCGTCCTGGTATGAAAACCAAGAGCATGCCCTTTGGCAACATCGAAGCGCCGGTGAATCCAATTTCATTGGCTCTTGCAGCCGGAGCCACCTTCGTCGCCCGCGGGTTCAGCGCCGAACAGAAACATTTGACGGAACTGATCAAACAAGGCATCCAGCACAAGGGCTTCTCGTTCTTGGATGTCTTCAGCCCGTGCGTTACCTACAATCACGACAATACGTACCAATGGTTCCGCCCTCGTGTGAAGAAACTCGAAGAGGACACGGGGTACGATTCCACGGACTGGATGGCCGCGATGGGAAAGTCTCTTCTTTGGGGCGCAGAGATTCCAATCGGTAAGTTCTTCGAACGCATCGATGTGCCCACTCTTCATGGAGCAGAGCCAGTGTTGGAAGCAGGCCCGCTCGCGCATGCTGACGTGCGGATACCCAAGCACGTGACTCGCGATTTCATCGAGGAGTTGATGTAGAGAGCAACGGCACAGTCCGACACCACGACCGCTCCCGATCCTTTGAACAAATGTATTTGCAAGTCATGGGGTTAGTATTGGGTTGACAGTTCCAACTTCACCGACGTCAGCTATCACGCGGTCTGGGCTTATTATGAGATCTATTCCAAACTACGTCACGATCATCCCGGCTTGCGCCTGGAGATGTGTAACGACGGCGGACGCATGGTGGATTTCAGCAGCGCCGCGCACGGTGATTATTTTTCGATCACAGACACCTTTGATCCGCTGTCAAACCGCCCCGGGCGTTGTTCGCCACAAAGTAAGCCGCTTCAGGGGACTTCGATCGTGTCACGGGTTTCGTAGACCCACAGCTCTGCCCCACGATTAGAACGTCCCGGGACAGCGAGATAAAGGCTATTGTGTTTGCCGACCTGGCCGAAATACGCGCTGGTGCGGGCGCCGATCGTGCTCGGTACTTTCGCGATCACCGTGTAATGGTCGGCATCGATTTGCTGATAAACAAAAATCAGTCCTTCTCCACCGGGAACATAAATTCGCCTGCGGGTCGCGTCGTACCACATGTCATCAGAATCAGCTGCACCCGGAAGCCGCGCGACTTCGCGGCCGGTGTCCATATCCAACACCAGCAGAGTCGCGGGACGGCGCGCCGCAACGAAGAGGCGACGATGCTTCTCATCCAACGCCAGGGGAAAATTTGTTCCCGCACCCGGGAGTTTCCATTTCTGAATCTTGCGAGTGTTGCGGTCGATGACGGCAATCTGATTTTCCGACGCCAGGTTCACGAAAATTAGCGAGCCCGATTGTTCCAGCTGAAATGATTCGGGATGGGCTCCCAGTTCGAAACTCTCGCCCGCAATTTTATTGGTTAACGCATCGATCGTTCCAATCGCTCCATCTCCGTATCCCACGTAAATCAAGTGCCGGGCAGGATCGTAGCGAAGCTGGTCGGCGTCATCCGAAAATTTGACGCTGGCCAGCGGCTGATACGTGGTTCCGTCGAAGACCTTGCAGGAACCATCGCCGCTGTTGGTGACAACGATGCGATTCAGGTCGGGGAGCAAAGCGACGCCCTGCGGCTCGTCCAAGCCGCCGGTGATCGTGTGAATTTCACGGCTGCGGTGAACGTCCAACACCGCAACGGTGTCATTGCCGTAGACGGCGGCGAAGACGCGACCGGTCTTCGCATCCACGGCCATATGATCGAAACGGCCGTCGGCTCCAGGGACGGCGATGATGCGGTCGAGGATGAGGGGTTCGTCGGTCGAGGGAGATTCCTGCGCGAGGGCAAGCGCCGCGCCCAGGCAAATGAAACAAGCAACCTGCTGCCGACGCATCATCGCGAGTTCCTTCCCTCGGTCGAAGAATCGTTCGCAACATCGAGCCGCTGCGGCATTTCGAGGAAACAGCGCATGACATGGAAAAATTGCCGTCGATTGGTGCCGAAGGCGATCAAGTGGGCCGCTCCGGGAAGGACCACGTACTCACGATCCCCAACCGGAAGCTTCTTAAAAAAATTCAGCAGATCGTCTTCGGAAGCGATCCCGTCATATTCGCCGCGCGCAATCATCACCGGCACTTTCAACTTGAGCGGATCGACCAGCGGCAATTTGGTAGTCATGTCGAGATAGCTGCCGGTGGGAACCGTGTCGCCGAATTTCAGTTCCGCGTCGGCCATCGCTTCTGCGACCGCGGGATCCGAGGTGCCCGGTTTATCGCGAGTGAAGATGCTGCGAATCATATTGCGGTCGCGCGGACGCCGATTGTGGGTGCGATAGTAATCGACGGATTCCGCCCGCTTCGACAGCGTGCTGGATCCTTCGCCCGTCCAGGTGAACGCCATCAGAATCAGGCGATTTACGCGCTGCGGTTCCTGCATGGCGAAGACTCCGGCGCGGAGTGACCCGGCAGACTCGCCATACAAATGAAAACGGGACTGCCCGGTTTCGCGCAGCACGACCTCCGACGCCGCTTTGAGATCTTCCGCACCGGTAGCGATATCGGAATTCCCCGGGCCTTGGGAGGAGTGGCCGTAACCTTCGAAATCCATGGTCCAGACGTCGAATCCGTAGCGGGCGAACGTGTCCATGAGGGAGTAGTCGTCGTGGCCGGGAACCGTGAGGTCGAAGGTCGGCCGAGAAGAGACCGAAGAGCCGTGGGCAAGAAACAGAACGGGGCGCGATTCGCGATCGGAAGCCGGATCTCCCATGCGCTTTCGAAAGAGGTAGAGCGAGAGGTCGCCTTTCTTCGCCCAGTACTCCTTGCTCCAGATCTTCATCTTCGCTTCAGTCGAGGGACGGGCGACCGGCGTCGAGCTTAAAGCGGCTCCCTTGTGGACACCGGAGATCTCGACCAGGGCGGCGGCTGCGCACGACGCGGCAGTGGTGAGAAGAGTACGGCGTGATGTCACGTGCTTTCCGGGCATGAGATTCCCTCATTTTTACTTCGAGTCAAAAATGGCAAGCGCTCCGCCCGAAAATCAGGATAGATTCTGCTGCAGCGTCGCGCGGTCCAATTCATTTTCCCACCGGGCTACAACCAGAGTGGCCACTCCATTTCCAATCATATTGATCAGGGCGCGAAACATGCTCATGAAGCGGTCGATGCCAAGGATCAAAGCCATGCCTGCGACGGGGATGGTCGGGATGACCATCAGCGTTCCGACCAGCGCGATGAACGCTGCGCCTTGCACGCCGCTGGCTCCTTTGGAAGTCAGAATCGCCACCGAGAAAATGACCAGTTGTTGTTCGAGGGTAAGATGCGTGTTGGTAGCCTGCGCCACGAAGAGCGCGGCCAGCGTCATGTAGATGCTGGTGCCGTCGGTGTTGAAAGTGTATCCCGTCGGCACGACGAGGCCGACCAGAGACTTGGAGCACCCCAGCTTCTCCAGTTTCGACATCAGCGTGGGCAGCGCGGTCTCGGACGAACTGGTCGCAAGCACCAGCAGGATTTCTTCTTTGATGTAGAGCAGGAAGCGCAGAATGCCGAAGCCGGCGATGCGCGCAATGCCTCCCATCACGAAGAGAACGAACATCGCGCACGTGAGATAAAACGCCGTAATCAGTTTCGCCAGTGGGCCGAGCGACGCGATGCCATATTTGCCCACTGTGAATGCCATCGCTCCGAAGGCGCCGATCGGAGCGAAGCGCATGATGATGTTCACGACGGCGAACACTGCCTGGGTGAGAGAATCAATCAGGTTCAGAAGCGGCTTCCCGCGTTGGCCCGCCGCAAAAATGGCGAAGCCAAACAGAATCGCGACCAGCAGAACTTCCAGAATGTCGCCTTTGGCAAAGGCATCGACAATCGTGTTGGGGATGATGTGCATCAGGAACTCGGTCAGGCTTTGCGCCTTGGCCTGGCCGGCATAAGCGGCGACTTCGTGCGCGTCCAAAGTGGCGGGGTTGGCGTTAAACCCCTCGCCGGTTCTTACGAGGTTGCCCACCAGCATGCCGGCAAGAAGGGCAAGGGTCGATACGATTTCGAAATAGAGAATCGCTTTGCCGCCCACGCGGCCTACCTTGCGCATGTCCTCCATGCCCGCGATGCCGGTCACGACGGTGCAGAAGATCACCAGCGTGATCACCATGGTGATCAGGCGGATGAATGCGTCGCCGAGCGGCTTCATCGCGACGGCTTTGGCCGGGCTGAAGTATCCAAAAACGACAGCCACGACCATCGCGATGACAACTTGAACCCACAGCTTGGCGTAGAAGGGGGGCTTTTTCTTCGCTCGATCCGGCACGCGGTCCAGCGGAGCATCTGGGGGAGAAATAACCGAGGTTGAGCCTTCCGTGCTCAATCTGCTCCTTCCCAATAAACCGCGCAGGGCCGGATCGAGCGAAATCGTGGGCCGCGCCTCATGTCCAAGAATGATTGCGTGCAGCGGAGATCGCTCATTGACGATGAGAAGTGCGGGGTGGTGAGACTCACGAGCCGTGTCCGCTTGTGTGTATCGGCCAATGCCATCCCAGGGGTCCGTCTTGATGCTGGCAGAAACTCCGTTTCTGCGTTGCGGCTTCCACTGCTAAACCGTTTTCGTGGTTGACTCGGCTCCGAGCGACTGCGATATAATCACAGCCTTTTGGGACGGAGCTGCCTTTGTTGCAGGAACGTGAAAATGCTAGCGTTTTCAAGGCAGAACGTCTTGTGGGAATGGCAAAAGAAATCTTAAGAATTTCTTTTTTCGACCGCAATGGCAACCCCAGTCAATGTTTTGTATGAGTTCGGGCCTTTTCAGTTAGACCCCCCAGAGCGGCTGCTTCTGTGCGATGGCCAACCGGTTTCACTCACTCCCAAGGCGTTTGATCTGTTGCTGGCCCTGGTCGACCGCTCCGGACATCTGGTTGAAAAAGACGAGTTGCTGAAGATTGTCTGGCCGGGTTCGTTCGTGGAAGAAGGCAACCTGGCAGTCACGATTTCTCAGCTCAGAAAGGCGCTGAACGATGACCGGGGACACCATCGCTATATCGAGACGGTATCGAAAAAGGGATATCGCTTTGTCGCTGAAGTAAAGCGGCTGGATGACAGTGCCCTGGTGATAGCCAGCAGCAAGCCAGCCGAGGAATCCAGCGCAGCGGCCGTCTTCCCGCCGCTGGACGTGATCCCCGCGCCTCAGGCGTGGCCGGAACCACCGAAAAGAAAAGCTTGGGGATTTTTGATATCAGCCGCTCTTGGTCTCAGCCTGGTGCCGCTGATTGTGGTTGGAGTCCTGCACCGCAAGGCCTCTTCGAAGCAGACTCAAGATGTGCCAGCCGTTACTTCACTGGCAGTTCTGCCATTCCAGACCCTGGGCACAAACAGTCCTGACAAATACCTGGAAATGGGAATGGCCGATGCGGTCATCACGAAGCTAGCGAGCACAGGAAAAATTACTGTGCGGCCCACCAGCGCAATTCAGCAATATGCCCGGACGCACCTCAGCCTGCAGGCGATCGGCCGCGAGCAGGGAGTGGACGCGGTACTGGAGGGAAGAATCCAGCGCGACGGCGGCCGCGTGCGAGTGACCGTGCAGTTGATCCGCGTGCAGGATGGCGTTCAACTCTGGGCCGACACCTTCGACCGGCAGTTCACCGATGTCTTCGCTCTCGAGGACGCTCTGGCCGACATGGCCGCGCAGTCCATTCGATTAAAGCTCAACGGCGAAGAGAGCCGCAGATTCTCGAAGCGATCGACCGAGCGGCCCGATGCGTACGAAGCCTACATGAAGGGCCGCTATTTCTGGAATAAACGCACGCCGGACGGATTGAAGAAGGGCCTTGGCTATTTCCAGCAGGCAATCAATCTCGATCCTGGTTTCGCGGAAGCCTACGTGGGAGTGGCGGATTCCTACGCCACACTGGGATTGTACGCAGTGGTTCCACCGAAGCAGGCGTTTTCGGCGGCCAAAGACGCGGGTACGCGAGCCCTGCAGATGGACGACTCCCTGGCGGCGGCGCATGCCACGCTGGGCTTCATCGATTTCTACTACGACTGGAATGTCTCCGCAGCCGGCAACGAGTTCCGCGCCGCCCTCGTAGAAAATCCTCATTACGCCATGGCTCACTCCTGGTACGCCGAGAGTCTGGCAGCGAAAGGCGACTACGCCGACGCGGTCCAGGAAGCACAGCGGGCGCTTCAGGACGATCCTCTCTCGCTGATCGTCGGCAGCAACGCCGGATGGACCTTTGCGCTTGCGGGTCAGTACGAGCACTCGGTCGAGACGCTGAAGAAAGCGATTGAGATTGACCCCAACTTCCCGCGCACTCACTTCCGCCTGGGCGAGGTCTACGAACAGCGGGGAGAGTTCGGGATGGCGATTCATGAGTTCGAAGAAGCGGTGCGCCTCTCCGGCGGCGACCCCTATTACGAGGGATCGCTCGGCCACGCCTATGGAGCCTCGGGCAACGCGGCCAAAGCGCGAGATGTGCTGCAGAATTTGCAGGTACGCACCGGACAGTACGTTCCGCCCTACGCGATCGGTCTGATCTACGCTGGTCTCGGAGAGAAGGATCAAGCCTTTCATTGGCTGCAGAAGGCAGTCGAAGAGCGATCGACTTCGATGGTGTTCTCGCGAATGGATCCGGAACTAGCGACTCTGCGTCCCGATGCGCGTTTCGCCCCACTCTCGCGTTCTCTAAACTTCTGAAACAAAAACTTCTCTCACGCGAAAGCGATCCTTCCCGCCGCAGCTGTCTTCTCCGAAAAAATCATCGCTGCTGTATTCCGAGTTGACCGTAATCTTTTTTTCGCGCATTCTCATACGGTTTTCCAAAATCGGGTTTGCGATCTTTACGGGTCCATTTGGCATCTGTATGAAGAGACCAACCAGAATTGAAGGGGGATCAAGATGAAGGGAAGTACAGCGGGAAAGAACGGAAGCGGGTTGAGCCGGCGTGATTTATTTACGGTGGCTTCATCCACCGCAGCGATCGCCGCTGCATCTCTGGCACTTCCGAAGGAGATCCACGCGGCGCCAGAGGAACACAAGAAGCATGCGCCACTGGAGAATTTCAAGTACGACATTGAAGCGTCCGAAGGACGCGTGACCGCCGGCGGCTCGGCGAAGGAAGCGAATGTGGATGAGTTTCCCATCTCCGAAAGCATGGCGGGAGTGTCGATGCGCTTGAATCCCGGCGGATTGCGCGAACTGCATTGGCACGCCATCGCCGCGGAATGGGCGTTCATGATCAAAGGCAATGTGCGCACCACTGTGATCTCTCCGAACGGAGAGGCAGAGTCTGCGGATTTTGGTCCGGGAGACGTCTGGTATTTTCCCAAGGGGCACGGACATGCCTTGCAATGTCTGGGGCCGGACGAGGCGCATTTTATTCTGGTATTTGACAATGGCCATTTCTCGGAATTTGGCACGTTCAGCATCACCGATTGGTTGGGCCACACCTCCCCGGAAATTCTGTCGCGTAATTTGAATCTGCCGACGTCGGCGTTCGCGTCCATCCCGCGCGACGAAGCCTATATCATCCAGGGCAAAGTGCCTCCGGCGGTTCCGGAAGAACTGCGGAATCGGAATCTGCCGGAGAACCAATTCCCCCACAAATTTCGCCTCGCTGCTACTCAGGCTTCTGTCTTTCCCGGAGGCGAGGAGCGCATCGTGTCCTCGAAAGAATTCCCCATTCAGAAGACGCTGACCGCCATCATCCAGGATCTGAAACCGGGAGCGCTGCGGGAACTTCACTGGCATCCCAATGCCGACGAATGGCAATACTACATTTACGGGCGGTCGCGCGTGACTATCTTTGGCTCTCACGGCAGAGTGGCGACCGAAGAATTTTCTCGAGGTCAGATCGCCTTCATCAAGCAAGGCTTCGGGCATTTCGTGGAACAGGTCGGCGACGAACCGACAAGGATTCTGGTGCTGTTCAACAGTCCGGTGTACGAAGAAATCTCGCTGTCCGGATGGTTTGCCGCGAACCCTCCAGCACTGATCGCGGACAACTTCGGTTTCTCTGCCGAGCAGGTGGCGCGCCTGCCAAAAGCGAGCAAGGTAATTCTGGCTTAGGGATCGTGTTGCCCTAGCGCCCTTTGGCGGGCTGCCGGACACATGGAGGCCGTCCATCCTGCCTTTCAGGAACACTTCATGTTCCTGTGCTATAGGCTGGACGTGGGCATGACATTGTTCCGTTCCAGCACGTGCTCTTCCAGGGTCCGGGGAATATTGCGAATTTCGTGGATCGTGTGCCTGTTGCTTGCTTACATGACGGCGTTGCCGGTTCACGCCCGTGGCCAGACGCGCGGGGGTGCTGGGACCGTGCCTCTCGGAACCACCGAGCCTGTCTCCGGCCGCACTCTGTCGGGAACTGTGGTGGATCCGTCGGGAGCCGCTATTGTGGGAGCCCAGGTTTCCCTTCTCGATGCCAACTCCAAACAGATTGCGCGGCAGAACAGCGATAAAACTGGATTTTTCCGTTTCGAAAATCTTTCGCCGGGAAACTACACGCTCCAATTCCACGCTGCAGGCTTTCGCGATCTGGCGTTGAGAGCCGTGCTCTCCCCCAAGCGGCAGAATCTACTTCGAATCACTTTGACGATCGCGGTTCAAACCGAAGACGTCACCGTGGCCACCGGCGACACGGTTCCGCTGGTCAGCACAGACGTCACGCAAAATCAGAATGCAAACACTATCAGCCGCGATGCACTTGACCGCATGCCAGTGTTCGATCAGGACTACATCACGACCATGTCGCGGTTTCTGGACGACAGCGCGATCGGGACGAACGGAGTTTCGCTGGTGGTCAATGGAATCGAGGCGAACGGTCCGGGCGTCACCGCGTCCGGGGTGCAGGAAATCAGAATCAATCAGAATCCATACTCGGCGCGTTTTTCCCGGCCGGGACGCGCGCGCCTGGAGTTGATCACCAAGAGCGGCACGCCGGATTTTCACGGCCAGATGAATTTCCTGTTTCGCGATTCCGTTTTCGATGCGCGCAACGCGTTCGCCCTGGTGAAGCCTCCGGAGCGCCGTCAGTACTACGAGGGATCTATCACCGGGCCGCTGGGACATTCCAAGCACACCAGTTTCCTGCTGGGACTGGATGAAGATCTTGACGACCAGCAAGGAATCGTCGACGCGGACGCGATCGCGGCGGCTGAGGCTGCCGGACTTGGTCCCAGCCCACAGACCGTGCCGAATCCCATGCATCACTTCTTCGGCTCGGGCCGCGTCTTTCATGATCTCGCCAACGGCGATCAATTCTGGGCCGGCTATTCCTACGAACACCGGTCCATTCAGAACCAGGGCGCAGGCGGGACGACACTGGCCAGCGCCGGCACCAACACGATCTTTTTCGAACACGAGATCAACGTCAGCTACCTTCACCAGTTTTCACCGCACTGGCTGAACCAGTTGCGCTTTCTGCTGGGGCACTACGATTCTAAAGTAGCCAGTATTAACTCGCAGCCGCAAACCGCCGTTTCCGGATTGTTCACAGCGGGTGGAGCACAAGCCGATTCTCGCCGCACCGAATACCATTTCGACGGCACGGATCTTGCCTCCTACGCCGACCGAAAGCAGCAGATCAGTTTCGGAGTTGACATCCCCGACATCAGCCGGCGCGGGCTCGACGACTTTACCAACCGCGCGGGCACATACACGTTTGCCGATCTGCCGTCGTATCAGTCCAATACTCCATCGACCTATCTGGTGCAGACTGGGCAAGGACACGTTGTTTTCCTGGAGAAAGTGGTTTGCGCATTTTTCGAAGATGACATTCGCCTCCGCCCCAATGTTTCCGTCTATGTCGGAATGCGGTATTACTTCCAGAATTATTTTCACGACAAGCCGCACAACTTTGCTCCGCGCCTGGGATTCGCCTGGGCTCCGACCAAAGACAGCAAGAACGTGCTGCGCGGCGGCGCCGGCGTGTTCTTCGATCGCACCGGCCCCAGCCCCATCGGAGACCTGCTGCATTTCAACGGCGTGAATCTTTTGCGCTTCATCGTGGGAGAGCCGCTGGTCACTTATCCCATCAACCCCGCGGTGCTGGCGCAAGTTCCGACCAGCCTGGTGACTCTCGATCCGCGCCAGCGGATTCCTTACGTCGTGCAATACAGCCTGGGAATCGAGCGCCAGTTGACTCCGAAGGCGACGATCTCAGCCACGTATCTAGGCTCCCGCGGCATTGATCAGTTCCGTTCCATCGATGCCAACGCGCCGTTGCCGCCGAACTACCTGACCGTTCCAAACCTGAGTCTGGGGCAGGTGAGGGAGATGCAGTCGGAGGGATATCTGAAGGGGAACGCGCTCGAACTGACGTTTCGCGGAAAGGTGAACCGGTATTTCTCGGGGCAAGTGCAGTACACGCTGAACCGGACCGACAACAACACCAGCGGCATTACTTATTTTCCGGGGAACAGTTACGATCCGAGTGCTGATTGGGCGCGATCCGACAACGACCGCCGGCACAAGTTCGATCTGCTCGCCTCGTCGCAGCCGACGCGGTTTTTCGCGCTGGGCGTGGCGCTGTCACTTTATTCCGATAAGCCGGTCAACGTTACGACCGGCGCGGACAACAACAACGACGGCGTGATCAACGATCGCCCGCCGGGATACGGCCGGAATTCGCTGCACGGGCCGGGGCTCATCGACCTCGACCTGAACATCGCCCACGATTTCAAAATCGGTAAATCCGCGAAGGAGCAGAAAATCCTCAGCGTGGGACTGAACTCCTTCAACGTTCTGAACCACACTAACGACGTGACGTATGTGGGTGTGATCACTTCGCCGTTCTTCGGACACGCAGTGGCAGCGCAGCCTCCGCGGCGCACGCAGCTCGATGTGCAATTCAAGTTTTGAACCACAGCCGAGACGAATTCTTGCTCGAGCGATACTCCCCCGTTCAGCGGGCGTTCTTGTCAAGCCACTGCATGAAAAACTTCGCAATGCCCGCGCTGTTCTTTTCCGACATCATCTGATGGCCGTTGCCGGGAAGTCCCACGTCTTCGAGTCTGACGTATTCCGTTTTGACGCCTGCCTGGTTCAGCCACTTGGCAACGCAGCGCGCATACGGGCGGTGATAGCTGGCCTGCGAAGAAACATTCAGCACGGGGATGCCTTCGAGGTTGATCAGTTTGTGCGCCGGTTCTTTTTGAATCCAGCAGGGCACGAGTCCAGGGCCGTCGGCCTGGGCCTCCCGCACGGTCTGCAATTCGGATGCGTCTTTGACCGGAGGGTCATAGTGCATGGGAAAGTTGGTGAGACCCCATATGTGTCCCGGGCCGCGCGCATCGAGTTCGGCATTTTGAATCGGTGGTCCCCAAGGCTCGGCCGCAATGATGGCCTTGATCATTTTCGGGCGCGCATCGGCGAGCAGCCAGCCCGAAGTGGCCAATCGCGAATGCAGCAGCAGAACCACAGGCTTCCCAATCAAGTCGACTAGCTGCACCAGATCTTCGGCGGCCAGCGGTTCCATGTCATCGCCGGAAGGAAAATTCAATTCCGTCTTGGCGAAATAATCAAACACGGGATCGCCGATCTGGCCTTTGTTCGGAGCATCGCTCGGCCATTGCGTGTACTTGTCGGACTGCGGCCAGCTGCGCTGTGGCGTTGGAGCAGGTGCTCCGCCGGTCCAAACCTGCTCCATCAGTTCTCCGGTGCGCGGCGGGATCACGTCACCGTCGAGGCCGGGAATAAAAGCGGATCGCCCGCGCCCCGGAAAATCCATCATGTAAATCGTGTAGCCCTGATTGACGAAATCGTAGGCCCAGCCCGGGCGCCCGTCGGGCGTCTGGAGCAGCCCGATGCTGGTCTGGCCCCCGCCCGCTTGCACAAACAAAATCGGGTAGGGGTGGCGAATTTGTTTCGGCACCCACACTTCCACGTACATGGCGCCTCGCATCCGGCGCGCACCAGGCTCTCCCACCCACTTGCCGCCAACGTAGAAATGGCCTTGCCGTGCAATGTGTTCCGTCGAAAACGTGGGAATCGTCTTCAAGGGCATGGAGTAGGATTCGTCCTCCGCGCTCACGCCGACTTGGCCCGCGAAGAGAACGAAAAATAACGCAAAAAGTAGTGCAACCCAGGTCCGCATTGTTTTCATCACCAGATGTTTTTCAGATTGTGGTGCTAGAATCCCCCGCACTGGGGTTTGCTTTTGCATATCCCTTGCGCCTTATATAGCGCGAAACATTCCGCTGTCAATTTAGGAGCCGAGAAATGTCGACAGTCGCGGGTTTAAAGCCATTGCCATTCTTGATCGGCGGCGAATGGGTTCAGGACACTTCTTCTCACATCACGCACGTGAATCCGGCGACCGGCGAGGTGAATTATGAAGTGTGCGCCGGCGCGGAGGCGCACATCGATGCGGCCGTAAACGCCGCGCACAAAGCCGCGGGTGCTCCGGCCTGGCGCAACATGTTGCCGCACAATCGGGCGCAGTTGCTCAACCGCATCGCCGATCTGATGATGGAGCGTTCCGATCTGCTGGCTCGCTGTCAGATGCTGGAGAATGGAAAAGTCTGGAAAGAATGCAAGAACCAGGTCATCAACGGCGCGGCAACCTTCCGCTACTGTGCCGCCGCGATCGAAACTCTGGGATCAGAAATTACTCCGCCGCGGGGCAATTATCTAAGCATGACGGTTTACGAACCGTGGGGAGTGGTGGCGGCGATCACACCTTGGAATTCTCCCATTACGCTCACGTGCAATAAAATCGCGGCTGCGCTGGCAGCGGGCAACGGGGTTGTCCTCAAGCCCGCTTCGTTTACTCCGACTTGCGGCATCGAGCTGGGCCGGATCGCTCTGGACGCGGGCGTTCCTGCGGGCGTGTTGAATGTTGTGCCGGGAGCCGGAGGCAAAATCGGCGACGCGCTGGTCACGCATCCGCTGGTGCGAATGATTTCTTTTACCGGTGGAACCGAAGTGGGCCGGAGAATTTCCGAGCTGGCGGGCAAGAAGATCATTCCGGCGGTGCTGGAATTGGGCGGGAAATCGCCGCATATTATTTTTGCGGACGCGAACTTGAAGGCAGCGGCGGACGCGGCCACAGTCGCGATCTTCGAAGGAACGGGACAATCGTGCACCGCGGGGTCGCGCCTGTTTGTGGAGCGCAAAGTCTACGACGAAGTGATTTCGATGATCATCGAACGGGCGCGCGCACTGCGTGTCGATTTGCCCGACGCTCCCGGCGCGCAACTCGGACCGAGCGCAAGTTTTTCGCAGCGGGAGTTCGTCGAGAAAATGGTCGACCGAGCGCGCGCGGAAGGCGCAGAAATCCTGATCGGAGGCACTCGCCCATCCGATCCGCGGCTAGCAAAAGGAGCATTCTATTTGCCGACGATCGTTGTCGGCATCAGCAACAAATCGACAATCGCGCAGCAGGAAATTTTCGGGCCGGTGCTGTGCGCCATGCCCTTCGACAACGAAGACGATCTCATTCAGCAAGCGAATGACATCACCTACGGCCTGGCTTCGGGAATCTGGACTGCCAACTACAAGCGCGCCTGGCGTGTCGCGCGCGCGCTGGAAGCGGGCATGGTCTGGATCAATACGTACAAGCAATTCTCGACCGCGGCTCCGTTCGGCGGATTCAAAGACAGCGGACTGGGCCGGGAAAAGGGATTGCAAGGCATCCGAACCTACCAGCAGGTGAAGACGATGTTCTGGAGCATGTCCGACACATTCGATGGCGGTTTCAGCATCGCAAAATAAATTTCCGGGAGAACTTCCATGCCTCAGAGCGAACTGCGGTCAGCGCGCGTGAAGCCAGCGTCGAAGGGAGCCGTGTATATCACCGACTTCCTGATCCAGCAGAAGGTTCCCTACATCTTCGGAGTATGCGGGCACGGCATTCTCGGATTGCTCGACGGATTGTTCGACCGGCAGGAAGAGATCAAAACCATCTCTGTGCATCACGAGTCGGCGGCTGCATTTATGGCGGAGGCGTATTTCCGGATCACGCAGAAGCCGGCGGCCACGTTCACCTCGTGCGGTCCCGGTTCGACGAATCTGGTCGTTGCCGTCGCCGCTGCCGCGGCGGATTCCTCGGCCATGCTGAATATCACGGGCAACGTGCCGACCGGGCAGTGGAACCGCGGCCCGTTCCAGGAGACGGGAAAACATTTTCAGGGAGATTTTGTGAATGTCCTCCGTCCCTACGTGAAACGGAGTTTCCAGCCGACGCGCGCCGATATGCTGCCGCTGGCTCTGCGCCAGGCGTTTGCCTTGATGACCAACGGGCGGCCAGGGACCGGTGAATATCGACATCCCGCTGAACGTGTTCGTCGAACTGGTCGATGAGAGCGCGGCGCTGCGCGATAAAGACTGGCCGATTGCGGAGTACTCGCGTCCGGCGGCCGATCCTGCATCCGTGGATGAAGCGCTGCGAATGCTGCAGGCGGCCGAGCGGCCGGTGATCGTGGTTGGGCACGGCGTCGAACTCAGCGGCGCTGAACCCGAACTGCTGGTGGCTGCGGAGACGCTGCGCATTCCGGTTGCGACTACGCCGTTCGGGAAAGGCGTATTCGATCCGCGCAATTCTTTGAGCCTCGGTCCCACGGGACGCAACGGCTCGTATCCGGCAAATGCGGCGTGCCGCAATGCCGACGTGATCCTGGCTCTCGGAACGCGCTTCGATGACCGTGCGACCAGCGCATGGCTGCCGGGATTCACCTACAACATCCCGCCGAGCAAGCTGATTCATGTCGACATCGACGCGGCGGAGATCGGGCGCAACTTCCGGCCGGAGCTTGGAATCGTGAGCGACGCGAAAATTTTTCTGCAGCAGCTTCTCGCCAAGCCCCGAGCGGCGGCCAATGGCCAGCGCACGGCGTGGCTTGAACGCATTGCGGGATGGCAGAAGCGCTGGAAGGAAGCTACCGCCGGTCCGCGCACGTCGGATGCAATCCCGATCCGGCCGGAGCGCGCCGTCGCCGAGTTGCGGAAAGCCGTGCCCGCCGATGGCATTGTCCTCGCTGATGTTGGCATCCACCATAACTGGCTCGTCGCCGAGTACGAAGCGTGGAAGACGCGAACCTTTCTGCAGACCTGGGGATTCGCGTCCATGGGATTCGCCGTCGCTGGTTCCGTCGGCGCGAAGCTGGCTGCGCCCGACCAGCCTGTCATTTCGCTCTGCGGCGACGGCGCCTTCATGATGAATGCCAGCGCCGTGCTGACTGCCGTTGAGTACAACATCCCGGTGGTATGGCTGGTGTGGAACAACTTCGGCTATTGCGCGATCCGCGACCAGCAGGCGGGATACTTCGGAAAGAATCGGGAATTGGCGGTGAGCTTTACCGACGTCAACGGAAAACTATTTTCCGCCGACTACGCGATGATGGCGAAATCCATGGGCGCCGTCGGGCAGACGGTCGAAAAACCGGCCGATCTCGCGCCGCAACTTGAGGCCGCGATTGCATCGGGGCAGCCCACCGTCCTCGACGTGCGCATCGACCGCGAGATCCGGCCCATCGCCACCGGCAGTTGGGATCTTCCACCGATCCCGCATCCCCTCCCGAACTTCGGCTGGGGCGAAGACGAATAGCAAGTCGACGGGTTCCGGTCGCATCACCGGGGGCCTGCACGCCTGGCTGGAGACGAGGAGGATTTGCGTCGTAACGCGGCGATATGACAACCGGAACGAACGTCAGCGTTGCCGCATCCTCGACTGAGCCACTAGCCCGCGCTGAAGTCGGCTCGCTGTGGTCCGGCAGGCGCCTCTACATTGCCGCGCTCCTGTTTCTGAATTTGTTCATCAACTTCATGCACCGCATCAACCTCTCGGTGGCCGCGCCCGCGATTGCTAGGGATTTCGGTTGGGACGCGGGAAAGATGGGCCTGCTGTTTTCTTCCTACCAGTGGACGTATTGTTTTTTTCTGCTCATGTGGGGGTGGATGACCGATCGCGCGGGAACGCGGTTAGTGAATGGCCTGTCGGTGACGATCTGGTCGGTTGCGGGCATGCTGACGGGCGTCGCAACCAGTTTCGGTGGCATGTTGGTGACTCGGTTAGCGCTCGGAGCAGGCGAGGCGGCATCTTTTCCAACTTCCGCGAAAGTTGTCCGCCAATGGTTTCCGGCTAGCGAACGCGGCCTGGCGACTGCAATCTTCAACGCCGGCACGTTCGCCGGCCCGGCATTTTCAGCGCCGCTGGTGGCGTGGCTGCTGCTGAAGGTCGGCTGGCGGATGTCGTTCATGATGACCGGATCTTTAGGTTTCGTCTGGGTCATCTTGTGGCTCAAGTTTTTCCGCGTGCCCGCCGAGTGTAAGTGGCTGCCCGAGGAAGAGCGGAATTACATCTCCGCGCAAACCGATTCAGGAGCAAAACCCGGTCCTCCTCCAAAAGGCGCGCTGCTTCGCCTGATCAGCCGTAAAACGATGTGGGGACTGTTTCTCACCCAGGGTTGCTGTGCCTACACCATGCTGCTGTTTTTGTTCTGGCTGCCCTCTTATCTCGTCCAGGCGCGCCACATGTCGCTGGTCAAGGCGGGATGGTTTACCTCGATTCCTTACGTCGTGGCCGTCGGGTTGGGATTGCTGATCGGGAAATTGAGCGACGCGATTTTGACCGGAGAGGCCGTGCGACAGGGGAAGCGCCGCACGCTGCTGATCGTGTTCATCCTGCTGTCCGGCGTAGTCCTGGTGACCAACATGGTCGCGAATCAGTACGTGCTCTTGTTGCTGATTTCGATCTCGTTGGCTTGCATTTCCGGAGCGCTGTCGCTAAACATTGCCCTGACCAACGACCTGGTTTGGAACCCGGAGATGGTCGGCACGGCGATCGGGTTTCTGATCCTGGGCGGAAATATCTTCGGCTCGCTGGTGCCGATCGCCACCGGGTACATCGTCAAATGGACCGGCAGCTTCGATTTCGCGTTCTACCTGGCAGGACTCTTGTTGTTCGTGGCGGCATTGATTTGTTTTACCCTGACGCGCAAGCCGCTTAGCTTCGAGGCGACACAAGCCTGAGCAGGTGGTAGCGTCTGGGGAGGATCGAGTTGCAATGGAAGATTCAGGAAAAGGATCACCGATGACCCTCCACGCCGAACGCCCCTGGTCCCTGCGGATGGTTGCTCCTCTCGAGCCGGGGATCGTGTGCATCGACATCGATCGAATGTTCGCCTTCTACACCGGAGTTCTGGGACTGCAATTCGCCACCGACGCTGTGGCCATGCCCGAGATGAGCACAAAATTTGGCACCGGGCCCCACGGCTTCCGCATCATCCGTTTGCAGACGCCCTACGGAGAGCGAATCAAGCTGATCCAGCCCAAGAAAACGGTTTTGCAGCAGCGGGAGAATCCGGACTGGGTTTTTGAGCGGCAAGGCATCGCCTACATCACCTTCGTGGTCGCGGATGTGCACCAAGTCGTTGCCCGGCTGAAGGAGCACGGCGTCGACTTGGTCAGCGAGGGTGCAGTCCCGATTCGAGAGGGAATCACCGCGATTTTTGCGCGCGATCCGGAGGGCAATTTCCTCGAGTTCGTGCAGTACGCCGACCTCGCGTCCTACCGGCCCGATCTCTTCAAATAGCGCGTTCTTGTGGAGCAGGCAAGCAGGCACTCATGCCCGCTTGCCTGCAGCACATCAAAAACTAGCGGGCAAGAGTGCCCGCTCCACACACAGCCTTAGTTGCAGGAACGATTTGGCACGGCCGGCAGCAAATTCCGAAAATCTACGCAAGTCTTTGATAGGACTCCGATTACCATCCAAAAAAGAAATTCTTAAGATTTCTTTTGCAGATTCCACAAGACTTCGGATAATCGAGCCAATACTTTGGCAAGCAGAAGAACGACTTTCCCCGCTCGCATGCCGGGGACTGTTGCTTGTGGGCAACGGGTTGCCTGGTTAGCTGTCAAAGCAATTGCGGGTTGGAAAAAGCTCGCCGTGGGATGCCGTCGCATTTAGGTGGATGGGGAAACTTGAGGGGGTTGCCGTGCACACTCGAATTGGGGCAAATCTTTCCGTCGTCGTGGTGCTAGTTCTGGCCGTCGCGCTGTGGGTTCTGTTGCCTTCTGGTGCGAACGCCCAAATCGCCGGCGCAACGCTCACGGGCACGGTAGTCGATGCCTCGGGCGCGGTCGTACCGAACGTGAAAATTTCGATCACGAACCAGGCTACCGGAGAGGTCCGCTCGGTCACCGTCGACTCGGCCGGGGTCTATTCCGCCCCCAACCTCTTGCCGGGGAAGTATGACGTTACCGCCACCGCCACTGGATTTGCCACTACGATCCAGAAGGGCGTTACGTTAACCGTAGGCGCCCAGCAGTTACTCAATCTGAAAATGCAGGTAGGCCAAGTCAATGAGAAAGTTGTGGTCACCGACGAGGCGCCCCCGGTGCAGTTGACCGATTCCACCATCAGCGGCGTGGTTGGCCAGACCGCGATCGTGCAGCTCCCGCTGAATGGGCGTGATTGGACGTCGCTGGCGACTTTGCAACCCGGCGTCGACTCGGTCGGGTCGGTTCAGGCAAATACCGGAGGGCCGGACCGGGCCCGCCGCGGGTACGGCGTGCAGATGACCATCTCCGGCACTCGCCCGACGCAGAACAACTACCGCATTGACGGCATCAGCGTGAACGATTACACCAATGGCGGTCCTGGGAGCGTGGAAGGCTCCACGTTGGGCGTGGATGCGGTGCAGGAGTTTTCTGTTCTGACCAGCAACTACTCGGCGGAATACGGACGCACTGCCGGTGGGATTGTCAACGCGCTGACCAAGTCTGGGACCAACGGCTTTCATGGCGACGTGTACGAGTTTCTGCGTAACAGCGCCTTCGACGCCAAGAACTATTTTGATATCGGACCGGTCCCGCTGTTCCACCGCAGCCAGTTCGGGGGCGCCATCGGCGGACCGGTGGTGAAGGACAAGACTTTCTTCTTCGCCGATTATGAGGGGCTTCGCGAGAATAATGGCGTCAGCACCGACGTTACCGTTCCTTCCGTCGCCGCCCGGAAGGGGATTCTCTGTTCGCAGCCACAAGGATCGGCTTGCACGCCGCACCAGGTCACCGGCGCCGCCAATCCCGATCCCGCCACCGGCATCGATGCAGCGGTATTGCCCTACCTGGGCTTGTGGGGCCCGGAGAACCCCAGCCTCCCCTACTTTGACAATGGGGATATGGGCACATACTCCTTCGTCGGCGGCCACGTCACCACCGAAAATTTCGGGGTGGGACGTCTCGATCATCGTTTTTCCGACAAGGACAGCTTCTTCGGAAGTTACCAATATGACTCCGCCACGCTGACCCAGCCCGATCCCAACAACGACGTGCTGGCAGGAAACACCACCGGAAGAGGGTACGTCGCGCTCGAAGAAACCCACCTCGTCAACTCGCAGATCGTCAATTCCGCTCGCTTCGGGCTGAATCGATCTCTTCATACCGCGATCGGAGTCAGCGCGATCAATCCCTTGGCCTCCCAGCAATCTTTGGGCGAGAATCCCGGCGCCGATAACCCGCAGATCGATATCCTCTCGGGCTACAACTCGGCGCAGCCGGGATTGAATCAGATTGAGAAGCTCGATTTCTTCGAGAATTCGTACCAGGGGTACGATGATCTTTTCTGGACGCGCGGAAAGCACGGCATCAAAATGGGCTTCGCCGTGGAACGCGTGCAACTGAATGCGTTCGATCCGGCGCCGGCGGGAGAAATCCAATTTGGCTCGCTGGCAGATCCGAACAACAATGGATTCCTGACCAACGATCCCATCGATCTGGCTGCTCCGCTTCCCAGCGCGCCCTTCATTCACTTCAATTTCCGCTCCAGCATTTTCGGCGGCTACTTCCAGGATGACATCCGTTTGCGGCCCACGCTCACGGTGAATCTTGGATTGCGCTATGAAATGTCGACCGTGCCCTCCGAGGCTCATGGGCACCTGTCCGCGCTGCACAGCCCCTTCGGACAAACGTTTCAAGATACGATCGTGGCTTCGTCGGTCTTCAGCAATCCCACGTATCACAATTTCGAACCCCGCATCGGTTTCGCCTGGGATCCGTCCGGAAGGGGCAAAACCTCCATTCGCGGCGGCTTCGGAATCTTTGACATTCTTCCGCTTCCCTATTTGCTCGGCCAGTTTGCCACCAATACCGCGCCCTTCACCGAGAATGGCAGCGCCATCAATCTGCCGCCCGGATCATTTCCGACGCAAGCCTTCAACATCCTGGCATCGGCGGCGCAAAACAATCTGGGACTGCGCATCGCCTATATTGAACCCCACCCGAAGCGCGATTACCTGATGCAATGGAATGTCAACGTCCAGCACGAACTCCTGCCCAACCTGACCGCGATGGCGGCCTACGTGGGATCGCGCGGCGTACATCAGATTTTCCGGGCCGACGACGTCAACTCAGTCTTTCCGGTCAACGGCTCTAACCCGCCCTATCTCTGGCCGGTAGCGGGAACCGCATTGCCCATCAGTCCTGACATCGGCCGCATGGACACTCTGCAGTGGAACAACGATTCCTACTTCGACGGCCTGGAAGCGCAAATCCAGAAACACATGAGTCACGGGCTTGAAGTGGGAGGCAGCTATACCTGGAGCCGCGCCATCGATGGCGGCGATGGCTCCATCGCCAGCGATTCGTTCCTGAACTCCATCCCGGCGCTCCTTTACTTCCTTCCCCGGTACCGACGTACCGCGGCCGATTTCAACATCACGCACAATCTCACCATCAACTATTTGTGGAACGTTCCATCGGGTTCGCTGTCGGGGCCCCGAGCATGGCTGGCCAAGGGATGGCAGATAGGCGGCATTGCGCAGATCCGAAGCGGCCTGCCTTTTACGGCTCTGATCGGCGGCGATCCACTGGGCCTCAGCGACTCGGCTCCTTTCGCCTATCCCGACCGCCTCACGGGGGCAGGCTGTGGAGCTCCGGTCAATCCGCAGAATGCCCTCGGTTACATCAAAGCGAATTGCTTCACCTTGCCGACCATGCCGGTGGCGCAGGCGTCTTTGTGTGATCCCGGGTCCTTCTCCGGCGCTGCGTTGTTGACTCCACCCCCTGCGGGCACCGTTTATTGCCAAAACCTGCTCGGCAATGGCAGCAAGAATGATGTCTACGGACCGGGCCTGATCGATTTCGACTTCTCCGCGGTCAAGGATACTCACATCGGAGACAAAGTGAATGTGGAGTTCCGCGCAGAGATGTTCAACATCTTTAATCGCGTCAACTTTAATCCTCCGCTGGTAAACAATTTTGTATTCGACCAGAGCGGAGCCCCACAGGCTTCCCCGCTCGACTCCACTTCCACCACCAGCCGGCAGATTCAGTTTGCCTTGAAGGTGATTTTCTGAAACCGCGTTTTCTCCCCCAACGAGTGGTAGCTGGAAGATGGTTCTAGCTACCGCAGCAGTCAGGGAAGCCCTCAGTCTGTGTCCATACTTGTATCCTTTTGTTCTCCGGCTTCGGACCTTCCGCGCAACCACAAGGTCCGGCTAAAATAATTACTCATGAGCGAACGTCTAAGAGGAAAAATCGGAATCGTCACCGGCGCCGGCAGCGGAATCGGCCGCGCGTGCGCCATCGCCTTGGCCAAAGAAGGAGCGCGCGTGGTTCTGTGCGGCCGGCGCAAAGATCGCATTGAAGAAGTTGCCCGCGAGATTGGCGACCGCGCCTTTGCCATCGCGGCCGACGTCTCCCGCACCAGCGAACTGAATCACTTGCTCGATCAAACCGTGAGCCGGTTTGGCGGACTCAACTTTCTGGTGAACAATGCCGGCATCCTGACTGTCGGCAACGCCGAGCAGATTACAGAAGAGCAGTGGGACCATTTATTCAATGTGAATGTCCGCTCCGTCTGGCTGCTCTCTCGCGGCGCGTTGCCCCACATGCGAAAGGCTGGCGGAGGTTCCATCATCAATATTGCATCCACGCTCGGCATCGTCGGCGCCCGCAACCGCGCCGCCTACGCTCCCTCCAAGGGAGCGGTCATTCTTCTCACTAAAAGCATGGCCATCGATCATGGCCACGAAAACATCCGGGTTAACGCGATTTGCCCGTCGTTCGTAGAGACCGAACTGACCGCGGCGCTCATTGCCCAGGTGCCCGACCAGGCATCCGCTCGCCGCGAGAGAACCGCTTCGCATCCTATCGGCAGGCTTGGTCGTCCCGAGGATGTCGCAGGTTTGGCAGTTTATCTTGCCAGCGACGAATCCTCCTGGACGACTGGCGCCGCCCTGCCCGTGGATGGCGGTTATCTGGCAATGTGAGGGGGGCAAAAGATGCATGAGAGCTGGAACGTTCGCACAATAAGGATGATGCTGGTCCTGCTGGCGCTATCGTTGGCCACTGCGCATGCCACCCAGAGCAGGGCCGCCGCTACGGCGAACGTGCAGGCCGCGCAAGTTCACGCGCTCAAAGTCACCGTGCTCTCCACCATGCTGGTGGGCGACACAACGGGAATCGGAGAGTGGGGATTCTCGGCGCTGATCGAAGCCGATGGTCATCGCGTTCTGCTCGATACCGGAGGCCATCCCGATACCGTCCTCGAAAACGCCCGCGACCTGAAGATCGATTTATCGGATGTGCAGGATGTGATCCTAACCCACAATCATTGGGATCACGTCAGCGGATTGCTCACTCTACGCCAAGAGATGATGAAGAAAAATCCTGCGGCATTATCCCGAGTCTATGTCGCGCGCGGCATTTTTTATAGCCGCCCGTCGCCCCAAGGAGAAAAGAATCCGATGATCGCATTAAAGAAGGAGTATGAAGCGACGGGAGGAAAGTTCATTGAACTCGACAAGGCATCGGAAATTTTCCCGGGCGCGTGGTTGACCGGCCCCGTCCCCCGCAAATATCCCGAACACAACTGGAGCAGCACGGGAAAAGTGGAAACTCCCGCCGGCCTGGTGGAGGACACAATTCCCGAGGATCAGTCCCTGGTGCTCAACACGCCAGAAGGACTGGTCGTGATTACCGGATGCGGACACGCCGGCATCGTGAACATTCTTACCTTCGCCCGGGAGGAGTTTCCCAACGAGCCGGTGCAGGCGGTGATTGGTGGACTCCACCTGTTTGCGGCCACTGATCAGCAACTGGATTGGACTGCCGACAAGTTAAAGGATTTCAAAGTTGCGAACCTGATCGGCGCCCACTGCACCGGTATCGAGGCGGTCTATCGCATTCGCGAGAAGCTGGTGCTGCCGCGCTCGGCGGCAGTAGTCGGCAGCGTCGGATCAACCTTCGTTCTGGGCGAAGGCATCCATCCCGGTCGACTGGCCAAATAACATCCGGAGAACCTTCCGCATACTGGCGGAGGAAATTGTCACAGCGCGCCACCTTGTTGGGCCATCTTCAACGAGACCGTGGGCTTGCTAGAGAGGCGAAAGTTCATCTTCGTCCCGCTCCTTTTTATCTTTATCGCGAACGAACCTCTCCTCCAAGAAACGTCGCGCCAGATCCCTGCCTCCCATGCCGAATGCGATTGCCATGCCGAGCATCAGGGCTCCAAAGACAATCCCGAAGGCAACGAGCATCGTCTGTTCTGCCAGGCCTAATTCCTCGAAGACAACCGAGAAGACAAACACAGTAATGATGCTTCGGACGGCAAGGCTCAAAACCCGAGCCGACGGCATATTCGCGTTGACTGCCGCGAGCAAAGCAGCGCGGGAAAAGAACCCCGCTGCGAGCAAGCCTAAGAACAGGATCAATACTGCTACAAACAGATGTGGCAGGAAGAGAAAGAATCTTGTGGTTTGCTCTTGCAGGCCCATGATTCCGAGCACACTCACGCCCAGCAGAATGAAACCGAGCCAGGTCAGCCAGAAGACGAAGCGGCTCACCACTTCTGTCGCCGACGGCAAAGAGGCTTTGGTGAGCAGTTGAGAAGCGCCGGCGTTTTCCGAAAGCCTGTCGAATCTGAGGAGTCTTAGAACACTGCGCAGAATCATCTTTACAACGTAGGCAATCAGCCAGCCCGCCAGCGCCAGGATCACCATTACGATGAGACGAGGAAGATAGTGGGCGAAACCTCGAGCAAGGTCGTGCACCGCCTGCATCAGTTCGCTGACAATCATTTCCCGCATAGTTGCCTCACTCTCTCGATTTCCACAGCTCGAGCAAATACGGTTTCAGTCGTTCGAACTCAAGGCATAAGCTTTCGATATTATTCACGACATCCTGAGCAGAACCATTGCGGTTCTCTACCACGAACGTAAACACTCGCCCGCGGAAGAGCGGTGCCAAGGCTTGAATGATGTGATCCCTGTTAATGACAGATTTCTGATATGACGACGCAAACTCATAAACCGTCCTGACCCACAATTCCGCAGGATAACGAAACTCCTCCTCGCCCAGGCTGGAAATCCGGTGGAGTTCTGCCAGGGTAGAAGGCGAAAGAATCGACTGAAAAACCGACTCCAGCTGCGCCACTCCAATCGAGAACATTTCGTGCAGTCGCTTCCGATTTACCCGCAGTGGATTCAGAAGGATTTCCTGATCGTTCCCTTGCGTTGGAACTGCCTGCGACCCAGTGACTGAGCTCCATTCGGAGAAATCCGACTCTAATGCAGAGAACAGGACGGCTACAGTTTGACGCAGGGTCGGCACCAGATCCGCACCGCGCCGCTCAGTCGCATCTTTTTCTCCCATAAAGGACTGGCACATGCGATATTTTCCCGTGATCGCTGCCAGGGCGAAGCGCAGTTCAATGCCGTTTCCCTCGGTCCCATCGTTCCACGTATTTTGTCCAAGGAATTGACCTCCGAGACGCCCGGAAAAGCCAAACTCGGGCATGTATGCCTCACGGAGCCGCACTCCGTAGAGTGCGCGCACCATCGGGTACAGTAGATTTGTCATTAACAGCCCATCGAATTTGTGCCTACGATAGGTGGGGGACACCAGATCGAAGCCGTCATAATAGATGGGGCGCAGTAGATTTGAAATCCATTCCGGTTGGATGTTTTCTGAGTCGGGCGACATCACGACACAAGCTTTGGCGCGGAGCAGTTCGGCGGCGGCCAGGATTGTGCGCAACGCAACTCCGCTTCGCGGAGTACTCGCATATCTCGTGCTGATCGAGTGCAAGGTGCGAAGCGCATAGACGTCGGAAGTTGGGCGCGAATCACCGATTGAGATGCCGGTCACCAGTTCTGTGGTGCCGTCGCGCGATCCACCATCGGCGTTGATGATTACGGCTCGTTCCCGGGGAAAGTTGCGGAGGATGCAAGTTCGAATCGTGTGGACCACAGAGCCGACAGTCCGGGCGTTGTTGTGAGTGGGCAGACCCACAAGAATATCTACTTCTCCAACATTGATCAGCTGGCGAAGAAAATCATCCGTTAGAAAGGTCTCGTCTTCCAATCAGGAATCCCGTGACAATTAGTGCTACACACGTTGGCGATGCAAGCCGCGCGAAATCGCGTGGATTATCGATCCTGCTAGACTCGTCGGAGACGGAACCAGTAAAACTGATAAGGCCCCAGCGTCAGCAGATAGGGCAGTTCGCCTACACGCGGAAATATATTATTGCCGAACATCTCGATCAGGATGTTTCCCTTGTAGCGCCGCAAATCCAGCTCGACAGCTTGCGCGGTGCTCGATAGATTGTTGACCACGAGAACTGTCTCCTTGCCGAACTCTCGCAAATAGGCCAGTATCCGATGATTGGCGGGATAGAGAAACTGAATTGTCCCCCTGCCGAACACTTTCGTCGATCTGCGGACCGCTATGATGCGCTGCATCCAGTGTAGGAGAGAGTGTTCGCTTTCTCCTTGAGATACAACGTTCACCGCGGGATAGCCATATACAGGGTCGTGGATAATCGGAGCATACAAGCGCTCTGGATCAGCCGTCGAAAAACCGGCATTCCAGCCCCCGTTCCATTGCATCGGAGTTCTGACTCCGTTGCGGTCACCTAAGGTAATGTTATCGCCCATCCCGATTTCGTCACCGTAATAGATGATGGGAGTGCCGGGCATGGACATCAGCATTCCATTCAGCAACTCGATGCGCCTGCGGTCATTATTCAACAAGGGGGCGAGGCGCCTCCGAATTCCAAGGTTCAGCCGCATCGTCTTGTTTTGGGCATACATGTCATACATGTAGTCCCGTTCTATGTCGGTCACCATTTCGAGGGTCAACTCATCGTGGTTGCGTAGAAATAGAGACCACTGGCAAGATGCCGGGATTTCCGGAGTCTGCCGCAAGATCTCAGTGATGGGCTTACGATCTTCCAACTTGAGGCCCATAAACATCCGGGGCATCAGGGGAAAATGAAACGCCATATGGAACTCATCGCTGTCTCCAAAATATGGGCGAAGATCCGCGGGCCACTGGTTGGCCTCTGCTAGAAGCATCCTGCCATCGAAGTTTTCATCGAGCCTTCGCCGCAGATCCTTGAGAATGTTGTGGGTTTCTGGCAAATTCTCACAATTCGTGCCCTCCCGCTCGACCAGGTAAGGAATCGCGTCGAGTCGGAAGCCATCTACACCCGTCTCCAGCCAGAACTTCATCACATTCCACATCTGTTCCCGAACTGCCGGATTGTCGTAGTTGAGATCAGGCTGGTGACTAAAGAAGCGATGCCAGTAGAAGGATTTCGAAGTTGGGTCCCATGCCCAATTGGATTTCTCGGTATCGAGAAAGATGATGCGGGTTCCCTTATAGCCACTGTCGGTGTCACTCCAGACGTACCAATCCCGGCGCGGATTGTTCTGCGAACTACGCGACTCCTGAAACCACGGATGCTGATCGGATGTGTGGTTCAACACCATTTCGATAATGACTCGGATTCCCCGCTTGTGCGCTGACTCCAGAACCTTCTGGAAATCATCTAACGTCCCGTAGCTTGAATGGACCGTATTGTAGTCCGCGATATCATAGCCATCGTCCCGCAGGGGCGAGGGAAAAAATGGCATAAGCCATATCGCGCTGATACCCAGTTCCTGAATGTAATCGAGTTTCTGTTCAAGCCCTTGGAAGTCACCAATGCCATCCCCGTTGCTGTCGTGGAATGTGCGGACGTGCACCTGATAGATGATCGCGTCCTTGTACCACAGCGTATCTTTATCCACTGGCAACTCGGTTCTCCTGGGGCACGTTCGGGCCCTTCGTGGCAGAGCAGGGTAATATGCAAGTTTATATGAAATGAAAGCCGCGACAATTACTGCGCCGAGCGTCGGCAAGCAACTTTAAGAATGAAATTCAATGTGGGGCTGCCAGACTTTAGCGCTGGTGGATTGGGTGGCAGTTTCAATTCGCGATTGCCGCTTTTGTTTTTGGGTCGTGAACTGGCCTTGCGCCCCGTGCAACAACTGTTTATGGTTTTCCCATGGATTTTCCTCGCGCCAGTGGGATTTTGCTCCATCCGACAAGTCTTCCCGGGGCCCACGGCATCGGCGATTTCGGCCCCGAGGCCCATGGTTTCGTCGAATTCCTGCGCGCTGCCGGGCAGAAATTCTGGCAGGTCCTTCCCCTGAATCCGACGGGCTATGCCGACTCGCCCTTTCAGTGCTTTTCGGCCAGCGCGGGGAACCCACTTCTCATCAGCCTCGATTGTCTCGCCGATCAGGGACTCCTGAGCAGGAGGGACCTGCGAGGGATCCCAGATTTCCCGATTGAAACCGTCGACTATGGCGCAGTGATTGGCTTTAAGGTGCCGCTGCTGCAAAAGGCCGCGACAACTTTTTTCGCCAGCGCCTCCGCGGAAGATCTTCGCCGATTTGAAGAATTCTCGCGGGCCAACGCAGCCTGGCTCGATGATTTCGCGCTATTCATGGCAGTGAAAGAGGCGCACCAAATGGTCGCGTGGACCAAATGGCCCTCCGACATCGCCACACGCGAGAACGACGCCATAAAGCGCTGGTCGGAGAGACTGGCGTCCGCCATCGACTCCCAGAAATTCTTTCAGTACCAGTTTTTTCGGCAATGGGAGGAACTTCGCGCTTACGGGCGAGAGCGGGACGTCCGCGTTATCGGCGACATTCCGATCTACGTTGCCCACGATAGTGCCGACATCTGGTCGAATCGCCAATTCTTTTTGCTCGATGAAAGCGGAAACCCGCTCAGGATTGCGGGGGTGCCGCCCGACTACTTCAGCGCTACAGGCCAGTGCTGGGGCAATCCCATTTACAACTGGCCGCTTCTCATGCAGACCGGCTACCGGTGGTGGGTTGAGCGGCTACGCTCCGCCCTTCGCCTCTACGATGTGGTTCGCATCGATCACTTCCGCGGTTTCGAGGCCTATTGGGAACTATCCGGTTCGGAGACCACCGCCGTCAATGGCCGGTGGGCAAAAGGTCCCGGTCGAGAACTGTTCTCCGTGCTGCAGAGAGAGCTCGGCGATCTTTCAATTATCGCCGAGAATCTAGGTGTCATCACTCCTGAAGTTGAAGCCATTCGCCACGAGTTCGGCTTCCCAGGGATGGCCATCCTGCAGTTCGCCTTCGGCAAAGATCCACAGGCACCCACATTCAAGCCACACAATTACGTCCGCGATCTGGTCGCTTACACTGGCACACACGACAACGATACCGTCGTAGGTTGGTGGAACAGTGGTGGGACAAGCGACAGCACGCGCACGCCGGAAGACGTCGTCAAGGAGCACGCTCACGCCCGCGCGTATCTTGGTTTCAAAGACGAACCCATCCACTGGGTTCTGATCCGCAGCATTATGTCGTCGGTTGCGAACACGGCCATTGCGCCCATGCAGGACATCCTGGGCCTCGGCAATGAAGCGCGCATGAACCTTCCAGGCACATCGGGCGGCAACTGGGAATGGCGCATGAAGCCCGGCTCCGCAGATGCGGCGATCGCGACCAAGCTAAGAGAAATGGTTACTCTCTACGACCGTTGAAGTGCGTTTCAGAATACGAGGAGCTATTTTACCCTCCTAAAAGTTCAGTTTTAGCGAGAGCTGGCCAATCCGAGGCGCAACCGCAGCAGTCACCTGGCCGAAGTTTCCGAGCGAGTTTGAGCCTGCAAAGATTCCGCTGGGTCCGAGGAACTGAGTGTGGTTGAACAGGTTGAACCACTCGGCCCGGAATTCAAGACTCATGTTCTCCCTGAATCGCGTATCTTTCACTAGCGCCATGTCCCAGTTGTTGATGCCGGGGCCGTGAAAGAAACGGCGCCGAGAGTCGCCCTCCAGTCCGATCGCCGACGAAGCGAATGCCGCTGGATTGAAATAGTAATGAGAGGTGGAAGCCCGCGGATTCATGATCTGAACCGGCGCGACCTGGTCCGGCGTATCGACCGGAAGCACAATCGGCCCGCCGAAAGCGGTGCCCAGCAGCGAGTGATCGTCGGTTTCTACCAAGGTGACGGGCAGCCCGGTAGTAAAGCGGGTAATCCCACTCAGTGCCCAGCCGTGCATCAAATATTTTGACCCACCGAAGTGATCGAATGGCAGCGCGTAGTTGTAGCTCACCACAAAGTTGTTCGTCGCATCGAAGGCCGACAGTCCACGGCTCAGGCGGGCATTGATCGGATTAAACTGCTCTCCGTAGCCTGAAGAATCGTCAAACGATCGGCTGTAAGTGTAGCCAAGCAGAAGCTGAAGCGGACCGGAAGTGTGGCGATAGTTCACCTGCGCGGAATTGTAAGACGACGCTCCGGCAGTGATGAAATACGAGTCGTTGCCGAAGGGCACGATCGGACCCAGTGTGGGATCGACAACTCCATGGAACGGGAACCGAGTGCCGAGAACTAAGCCGCTGGGCGGCGAGTACACATTGTTTTCCCCCCCGGGCCCACAACCTGGCGTGGCAAGACACAAGGAAGGACTGCCAGGATTCGCCGAGACCGAGGAAAGTAAGCGGCGACCCTGCGTGCCCACGTAGCTTACGGTTAGCAGGTCTTTGCCCGTCAACTGGCGTTGTAACGACAGTTCGTAATTTTCGGCATAGGGAAGGCGGTTGCCATTGTAGGAAGCGGGCGAACTGCCGATGGCGCCAAAGGCGGGGTAGAACTCGGCGAGCGTGTCGTAAGGTGGCCCGCTCCCGGGATGGCTGGCGGAGAAATGCTTCGGAGGCGGAGCCACCGGGAATATATTCTGACTCACCGATCCTGTGGCCCGGTTGATGAACGGCGCAGCGAAGGTGGTTTCGTTTTGCCCGGTGTAGTCGCCAAAGGGAGCATCGCCAATTTCATTGAAGTCGGTGGCTCCTTCGAAGGCTGCATAGGAGAACGTGAATCCGGCACGAATGCTCGACTCGCCGGGTTTGCCGAGAAGCTTCCCAAAGAAGCCCTCATGGTCTCCAAAAGAATAGGCAAGTCCGAGACGGGGAGCAAAATTGTTCCAGCGCGTCGGCGCCAGAGTACGCGGCACATGCGGATCACCCGGGAACACCCATCCCGTGGGCGCGCCCGGGAACACGACAGACTGTTCTCCGGGAATCAGAGTCTGGATCTCGTTGTACTTTTCCCACCAAGGCGAACTCACATCGTAGCGCAGCCCGTAATTGAGCGTGAGATTCGGCCGCGCACGCCAACTGTCTTGAGCGAACAGCCCAAAATAAAAGCTACGCCCGTAAGAAGGATACGATTGCCCCTGCACGTAGGAGGCGGGAGCTCCTAACAGGAAGTCCACCACGTCGCTTCCGGTTTCGCTGGCTTGGCCGCTGAAGTTCGATCCGAAAAAGAAATTGCCGTTCGCCACGTTCGACAAATTTTCTTCCAGTTGGTTGAAGTGGAATTGTCCGCCGAACCGGATGGAATGGGTGCCGACGACGCGGCTGAAAGTGTCGACGACCTGATAAATGTTGTCGATCAATTGGTTCGGACGGCTGGGAACGCCAATCACAAAGTTGTTGAAATCGATTTCCGGAATGCCTTCAACACTGGGAGTTCCGGGATAGATTCCGGGAGCGCCACCCGCACCGGAAGCGAAACCCAATGATGCCAGGGAGGTTCCAGTTCCTCCCAGTGGACGGTTGAACTTGGTGTCCAGTCGAAAATATCCGAGACGGAATTCGTTGACGTTGGCCGCACTCAACGTCTTTACTGACCCGAGATTGATATTGTGGGTTTGTCCGGTGCCGTCCACGCTGAATCCGGGATACAACGGAGCATTTCCGGACCAGTACGGATCGATGCGATTGTAGCGATCGAAATAGTAGTACGCGGTCACGAGCCCAAGGGCGCCGGTGTTGGCGTCGATGCGTCCGCTGAATTTATTGTCATGCAAATTAATCGCCCCAGAACTGGTGGAAAACGTTCCCGTCCCCTCGGAAGTAATGCTTCCTGGGGTGGCGGGCAGAATAAAATGCAGCAAATTTTGCGAGATCGGATTGAAGCCAGTTGACGAGAGTTGTGCGTTCGGAAGAACGCACTGGGCCGTAGTTGTGCAACCGGCAGTGTAATAGTTCTCGCCTGGACTGACCGTGTAGCCGAGTTGGCTTGTGAGTTGCGAAGCCCACGCCGGGCCGTTGACCGTCCCGGTGAGACTCGACGTGATCCCGGAAAAATCGCCCGACAAGGTCGCGGCACTGGGCGCCCCGGCAATAGTATTTGGAACCGCCTGAATAACCCGGTTCCCCTGATAATCGGCGAAAAAGAACATTTTGTCCTTGATGATGGGACCGCCGAAAGTTCCCCCAAACTGATTCTGGTGATACGCGCCGCGTCCATTGACATCGAAATAATTCTTCGCGTCGAGATCCGTATTGCGCAGGAACTCGAACACATTTCCGTGCCACTGGTTCGTTCCTGACTTAGTCACAACATTGATCTGCGCGCCGGCATAATTTCCGTACTCCGCGTCGGTATTGTTGGTTAGAATTCGGAACTCGGCGAGAGAGTCAAGGTTCGGAATTGCTCCCGCCCCGGAGTAGCCCATCTCCTGCACCAGGACTCCGTTGAGGATGAAGGCATTCGCGGATTCACGCATTCCGTTGACCGACTGTGCGCCTGAATTCAGGTCTCCCGAAACCGGAGGCAGGGCAAAGCCAGCGGAAATGAAGGATCCTGCGTAAGCGCCCGACATTGTCGAAGCGGTCGGAACCACGCCCGGCTGCAAGGCCAGCAGGTCGGTATAGCTGCGGGTCACGAGCGGGACGTCCGTCATCTCCTTCCCCTCAATCACCTCGCCCATCTGCGAGTTGATCGTTTCCACGTGTAAGGCATCTGCGGCAACTTCAATCTTTTCGTTGATTTGCCCTACCTGAAGGACAACGTCAACCGGGACCGCAGAATTTACGTCAATCGTGATATCGGTCCGCCGGTACTCCTTAAATCCCGGCTTTCGGATCTCAATCGTATATTTACCCGGAGGCAAAGTCTGGAAGGAATAGAAGCCCTGATCGTTCGTCGTCTGGTTCTGCGTAATTCCGGTGCCAACGTTAGTAGCGGCGACCGTGGCTCCCACGACGGATGCTCCGCTGGGGTCCTTGATCGTTCCGGAAATGCTGGCAGTGACGCCGGCCCATGTATGGACGGCAAACAGGGCAATCCCCACGCCCGCTAAAACGATACGCCAGTGACGCGAGTTGTTCAGATACATGTTTCCTCCCCCAAGCAAAGTCTGAGTGGTAAAGGTCGCCCTGTTATGTTCGGTGAAATGCCAGAACCCGCACTGCGTCTAATCGGTTATTCCGTTCCCGGCTTATAGTTTATGTCGCGGGTGGTTGTCAAGGAATTTTCGCGGTTAGCAGAAGACTCCTGCCGGCAACGGTTGGCAGCCCGCTTTCAATTCTTGGCGAGGTTGACCTGCAAACTGCGGTAGATTCGATGGGACGGCCGCAATCCCAAATTAAAACTTTGCGGATTGAAATCTTTGATTGCGCCAGTTTTCTCGGGATGCTGCAGTGTCAAAGCGCTATGAGGTGTTGCTCATCCGGCCGGAATTACCGACATTGCTTCGATGTCCGAGGAGGGCGTGCCGGTCCTCAGCATCATGCATGATTGACGGCAGACGTTCGCTGGGTCGAG
Organism: uncultured Acidobacteriota bacterium; assembly: GCA_963719865.1. Taxonomy (GTDB): domain Bacteria; phylum Acidobacteriota; class Terriglobia; order Terriglobales; family Acidobacteriaceae; genus Sulfotelmatobacter. The sequence goes on from CAVRDS010000055.1 coordinate 249,243, forward strand.
GTGGCAAGCGGCGCTGCCTTCCGCAGTTGTCGGGCGTCAACCTCAGCGGTGATGCTTGCCGCCGCCGTGACCGTTGGAGTGACCTCCTCCGCCGTGCCAGTGTCCCCCGCCGAAACTCTTCCCGCCGCTGTGAAAGCTCTTCGAAGCGTGCCCCCGGCCTCTCATGTGGAAGCCGCCTGAACTATGACTGCTGACATGCTTCGGTGCGTATCCCCCGCCAAAGAGATGGGAACTGCCTGAGTGCGGTGCTTTGGCCTCGGAGCGCGCAATGTTTTGGCTAGCAAAAAAAGGTCGGCCCGCGAAACCCCTGGAAGACTGTCCGCCAAGTTCGCGGCGTTCGAAACCTGAGTTCGATGCGCGATAGGATGGCGCCGAATGCCCGTAGGCCTCGCCCGCGCCGCCGCGGTAGCCTTCTCCGATCCCCCGGCTCGCGTTAGAACTGTAGCCACGGCGATCGAACTGCCGCCAGTTTCCCGCCACTTGCATATGGTTGTAGGCCGGGTGTGCTGTCCGGTCGTATCCTCCGCCAAAGGAGTGGAAACCGCGATCCGAGTTTCTTCCCCAGTTCCCAGCGTATCTGTCCGGTGAGCGGCCGAATCCCTGTCCACGGTTTCCGTTGTATCCGTCGCTGAACCGGCGGAAACCGTCCGGCGTGTGCTCGTAGCCGCGTCTTCCAAACTCTCCTCTCCCTGCGTAGGCATGCAGCCCGTCGTGCCGGAACCCCCAATCAGCCACTGAGTTGCTGTGCGAATAGTAGTCCGAATGGTTGAAGAGGACGGATTGGGCTAACCAATTCAGGCCCCAGGCCAGCCAGCCCCACGGTGTGTGGCTGAAGGCGCTCATGGCGATCCCGAGCCCATAACTTATTGGCGACGATCCGAAAAAGGCTCCCACCGCGCCCAATAGCGAGAACCCAGGATAGGGAGAAACCTGGTCTCCGTAGACCGTCCACGGGTTGTACGTTGGTACGTACACGACCTGCGGATTGACCGGCATGAGCTGGATGTAACCCTGCTCATAATAGATCTCCTGTTGGGGCGTGCTCTGCAGGGTTCCGGCGGCTTGAGCGCGACGGCGCATCACCTGGACAGCCTCGAGCACGTCTTGCGGCTGGTTGTAGTAGGCATTGCCCAAGTCGGTGGTCCATTGCAGATTGCGGTCCATCTGCGCCAACACCTGGGGAAATGCCGTCAACGCTTTTACGCTCGGATCCCAGTTCTGCACGTCGGCACCGGCCGCAATCTGGTCAGGGGAGGCATAGCCTCGCGTCTGCCGCCATTGGCCGGCGTCCGCAACCTGGCTGGGATAGGTCGAAGCGGCCAGAACTTGCGCCACCAGCGCGTCGGGATAAAGCGCGATCGGAGCCACAAGTTGTTCCAGTTGGCTCGCATTGAGTGGCTGAGCCGGAGTTAAAGCCTGGTCATAAGCTTGCTGCGGATACGCCTGACCGGACTCGCGATAAGCTTGTTGCGCGTAAGACTGCTGGCCATAATCCGATTGTGAATTTGGCGCGTATTGTCCCTTGTAGGGATCGTTCTGCGGCCATCCCTGATCGCCGGTCGGCGTTTGCTGTGCGAAAAGTCTCCCAGGTGCCAGCAGAAAGAGGAGAACAGCTACTACCAGCAAACTTTGCAACTGCCGCGCCGCATTTCTAGCGGAATCTGGGACGGTTGCTGCCCAACGAAATCGGTTGAGCGGTAGATGAGCAAACCTGGCAGCGCAGGGTTCATGCCGATACATTGGGTCCCTCATACTTCCTTTCAAGTGTCCGACATCAGAACACTCGCCCGAGGAAAAACCGATATTGCGGTTCGGACCGCCCCCACACTCTTTTGCCTGCGGCAATAGACTGCAGAAGCAAGCTGAGTCGCCTCCGCTCAAAGAATTTTGAGTGCCATCCCTCAACGAGGCAGCATTGTGCCAGCTTTTCCTGGAAGAGAATGCTTGAAAGCAAGCCAGGGATCAATGCAGGGCAGATCAATTCTGGGTCATCAGCGAAGTGTCTGAAAACACAGGCGGCTCTGCTGTTAGATAAATTACGGAAACGAATCGGGCGGCATTCATCCCAGGCTGACTCCGCGGAATTAGACCTCGTACGGCACCCGCGACCCACGCCGCGAGCAGCCGACGGGGGTTCTGCCCCAGTCCACAGAGTGGTCAATCGAAGTCAGGCCGGCTCTGGAGTTGCTTACGATTCCGACCAGCGGGTGGTCAGTCCCATGCGGCTTCGTTTCACCGACTGAGCCCATCGGTCCGTCATTCCAGACGAGGTCTCGATCGCAACATTGCGGGCGAACGCAGCTTGACAACCAGGATGTCGATGGTTAGTCTAAGCGCTTATCGGTCGTCGGCTGTGTTTGGTTCCTAATGCTGCTCTGGATCTCCTCAAGAAGGTTTCGCATTCATGGCTGCTGAAAAAGTTCTCGCTGCCGCTCTGGTAGAGCCTGGAAAGTACGAACTGCGAGAATATCCGATGCCGGATCCAGCACCCGGTTGCGTGCTGGTGAAGATGGAACTGTCCGGTATCTGCGGAACCGACAAACACACCTTCCAGGGTTTCACGACCCAATACGCCGGTGCCGGCGAAGGCAAGCATATCCGATTCCCAATCATTCAGGGTCATGAAAATGTCGGCACGGTAGCCGCCATTGGCGGAGATGGCGAGTACGCCGACTTCGAGGGCGTTCCGCTCAAAGTAGGGGACCGCGTCGTGGTCGGTGCGAATGTTTCTTGCGGCCGTTGCTACTATTGCAGCCATGATTTCCCCTACTACTTCTGCGAGAACATGAGGGATTACGGCAACAATTTGAGCGCTGCCGATCCTCCCCATCTCTTTGGAGGCTGGTCGCAGTACATGTACATCGTTCCGGGAAGTTTTCTGGTGCGCGTTCCCGACGATCTGCCTTCCGAGGTTGCCGTCCTCACCGAAATCATGGCAGTGACTGTCGGTTTGGATCGGGCGAAGCAGATGTCGGCGTTTCCGAGCGAAGCGTTCCTCTTCGACGATACGGTGGTAGTCCACGGAGTCGGGCCGTTGGGCATGTGTTTTCTGATGAAGGCGCGCATGTTGGGCGCGGGAAATATCATCGCGGTCGATCTGTCGGATTACCGCTTGCAGTTTGCGAAGCGACTGGGTGCCGATCACGTGCTGAATGCGGCGAAAACAACTCCTGCCGAGAGGTTAGAGTTTGTCCGCAGCTTAACTCATGGGCGCGGAGCGGATCTGGTAATTGGTACGGCAGGCGTGCCTCAAGCGGTTCCGGAAACACTCGATATGATGAGGCTGGGCGGGTTGCTGGTTGAGGCTGGTAATTTTTCGGATCTCGGCGAGGTACCCATAAGCCCGCACCGGCATATCTGCGGGAAGAGCGCGCGAATTCTGGGAGTCGGAGGAGAAGAGCCCGCTGCCTACGGTCCCAGCATGCGGCAGATGGCTCGCTACATGAAACCCTATCCCTTGCGCGAATTCGTCTCGCATTGTTTCCCCCTTCGCGACGTAGAAGCGGCGGTACACAAATCAGTTGCTCCGGATTCAATGAAAGTCGCTATCATGCCGTGGGCCTGAGTTTTCGAGTTCTGATTACATTCAACCTGATTCACAAACAGCTACTGCTGAGGAGAATCCCCAATGGGAAAACTGGCCATTACCGGCGGCGAGCCGGTCCGAAAAAAGCGCTTTGATGCCTGGCCGATGTACACGGAAAAGGAAAGGCAGGCGCTGGAAGATGTTCTGACCAATCACAATTGGGGAGGCCAGCCCTTTCCCGGCAAACACGGCGACGCTTTCGGTAAAGCTTTTGCCTCTTTCCACACCGCTAAATACGGCCAGGTGGTCAATACCGGTACCGTGGCGATTCAGGCGGCGTTGAAGGCAATCGATATCCGTCCGGGCGATGAAGTCATTGTTCCGGCCTATACCTGGGAGGGCACCGTTGGACCAGTGCTGCTGGTCAACGCAGTCCCAGTTTTCGTCGACGTCGATCCCGATACGTACTGCCTCGACGCCAAACTGGTGGAGCAGGCGATCACTCCGAAGACGAAAGCATTCCTGCCAGTTCACCTCGGCATGCGCTTCGCCGATCTCGACATTCTTGTCCCGCTGGCTGCAAAGCACGGAATCAAGATTATCGAAGATTGCGCGCACGCTCATGGTGGGATGTGGCGCGGCAAGGGAGCAGGATCTATCGGAGATCTGGGCGCCTTCAGTTTTCAATCCAGCAAATTGATCACATCCGGTGAGGGTGGAGCTGTGATCACCAACAACCTTGGATATTTCGAGCGCGTGCAGTCATACATCAATACCGGACGGCGGAGTGTAACAGATCAATTTCACTATCGAATGATTGGTTTCAATTATCGTTTGGGCGAGTTTCAGGCTGCCGTGCTGGGTCCGCAGTTGGAACGGCTGCCCGAACAAGCGAAGATCCGCCAGTCGAATATGGAGTATTTCGAGTCACGACTGCGGGACACAGCCGCGATTGGATTGCTTAAGCCGGAGCCGCGCATCACACGGCTGGCTCCTTACGGCTATGTCTTGAAGTATTATGCGGAGCACGCGAAGGACATTCCACGGGCAGCCTTTGTTGGAGCGCTTCAGAAGGAAGGGATACCCTGCGACGGACTCTTTTACGAACCCGTTTACTGCAGTTCGCTATTTCCACTCGATGCGGCGGATTATCCGGCATTGAGTTGGGGACGTCCGAAGCCGCTCGACCTGCGCAATATGTACAAATGTCCCGCCGCGGAGCGCGCCGCTTATCACGAGGCCGTGTGGTTCCCCCATCAGCTGTTCCTCGGTGGGAAAGAGAACGTCGACAGTATCGTCGATGCCATCAAGAAGGTTCTCGAAAATATCGAAGAACTTCGAGGGCTCGAGCACCGCGCGATTAAAGACCAGGGTCTGAGCCGCGCCGACCGCGAAAGTTAACTCGGAAAGCGAAACACGGAGCAGACAGGTCAACCCTGCAGGGGAGAATCGATCGATGGCGTCCGGAAAGCGAATTGGTTACGCAGTGGTAGGGCTGGGCAGCATATCGCAGGTTGCGGTGCTGCCCGCTTTCGCCCACAGCAAGAAGGCTAAACTGGTCGCGGTGGTGAGCGGAGACAAGACGAAAGCCGCGAAATACGCACAAGAGTTCGGGGCGAGCCAGGCTTGCAGCTACGACGAGTTTTCCCAATGCCTCGAGAACCCGCAGGTTCAGGCCGTATATATCGCGACACCTCCGGGAGAACACGAGAAGTACGCGGCGGCTGCAGCCAACGCCGGCAAGCATGTGCTCAGCGAAAAGCCGCTGGCCGCCACCGTTCAGCAGGCGCACAACATGGTGAATACCTGCCGGCGCAATAAAGTCTTGTTCATGACGGCGTATCGGAAGTATTTCGAACCGAGCAGCCTGATGCTCAAGAAGATGATTGCGACGGGCGAATTAGGAAGGATCGATATCCTCCACACGTTGTTCGCTGAATTTCGTCCTTATGGTGATAGCTCGCCGGCGTGGTTGTTCTCAAAGAAAATATGTGGAGGAGGGCCCCTGACGGATCTCGGAGTCTACTGCGTGAACACAACGCGCTGGCTGGTCGACGAAGATCCAATTGCGGCCAGCGGCATAAGCTGGGTGCGCGACAAGAGACGGTATAAAGAGGTGGAAGAGGGCGTCGCTTTCCGACTTGATTTTAAGAGTGGATTGGTCCTGCAAGGGACAGCGGCCTACAGCGCGGCTTTTTCGTCATTCGTTCATGTGCATGGAGAAAAGGGCTGGGCGGAACTGGGACCGGCGTTTGCCTTCGAAGAGGAGCGGCGGCTTTGCGGCAAGATCGGAGGAAAATGGTTCGACAAAACTTTTAAAGCGATGGACGAATTCGTTCTGGAGATCGACGAATTTGCTTCCTGTATCAACGAAAATCGTGAACCCGAACCAAGCGGCGAGCAGGGACTGCGCGACATCGTTATTATTGACGCGATTTACCGGGCGGTAAAGCAGCGCCGTTCTGTAGCCATCAAGTATCAATAGCACGAGGAGCATCATGACGAAGCTGGGCGTGGGCGTGCTGGGTGTAGGCACGATGGGCAGGCAGCACGCGTACAATCTCAGGCACCGAATCCCGGAAGCTCACCTCGTGGCTGTGGCTGACGCTGACCTGAATCGCGCCAAACAAGTTGCTGCTGAACTGGACATCGATCACTTCTATAACAGCGTGGAAGCGCTCGCTGAGCGCAAAGATGTGCAAGCCATTGTGGTGGTGACTCCTGCCAAGTTTCACGGCGCTGCGATGAAGGTTTGTGCCCATGCGGGGAAAGATATCTTTTGCGAGAAGCCCTTTACCCTCACCGTGGAAGAAGCCGATGAAGTGCTTGATCTAACTCAGAAGGCCGGAGTCCGCGTCCAGGTAGGGCACGTTCGGCGATACGATCCACCGAATGTGAGAGCCAAGCAAAGGATCGAAGCGGGCGAGATCGGCGATCCCGTCATCTTCAAATCCCTGGCACGCGATCCTGCACCGCCTCCGCTCGGCTATATGGCCAGCGGCGTGAACGGAATGTTTTTCCAGGATTCCACGGTTCACGAATTTGATCTGGGGCGCTGGCTCATGAACGACGAAATCTCCGAGATTCACGCCTACGGCGCAGTGCTGGTCTTTCCCGAGATCACGCAGTTCAACGACATCGACACGGCTCTACTCAACATGAAGTTTTCGCGCGGAACGCTCGGAGCCGTTGAAAATTACATGCAGTCGGGATACGGATACGACATTCGAACTGAGATTGTGGGCTCAAAGGGCACGATCATCACTGGATATCTGCAACAGACCGCAGAAGTGGTGTTAACCGCCGCTGGGGCGAGGACGGATATCGTCGATCATTTCCTAATCCGTTTTGCAGACGGATATCTCCATCAAATGCGGGATTTTATACAAACCATCCTGACCGATCGAACCCCGAAGGTTGATGCTTTTGATGGCCGCCAATCGGTCGCGGTCGCTGCGGCAGCCGAACGGTCCTACCGCGAAGGCAGGGTTGTGACCGTGCAGAATCGGACGCGGACTTCCAGGGCTGCGTAAAGATTCATAGCCTGCCTCCGCCTAAAGCCACGGCAGAGATGGGGAAAGAACCGGGGAGCCCCAATCTAGCCGCGGATTTCTCGCCTAGAGCGGAAGGAGTCGCGGCTGGATTGGAGCTGAAATCCGCACGATTCCCTCACATGCAGTTCCGGCGCGAGTTTCACCGTCCCGCCTCGAACCGGTTCTCCTTTGATCCTTTCCAATAACAATTCTGTCGCTTCGAATCCGATTTGATACTTGGGCAATTCCACTGTGGTGAGACGGGGACGGAAAACGGCCAGCCATGGATAATCGTCGAAACTGACGAGCCCGAAGTCTTCCGGACATCGCATTCCCATCTCCTCCGCGGCTTTCAACAGACCAACGGTCATGAGGTAGTTGGCGACATAAACGCCGTCCGGAGTTCGCGACAGCAGCGCATGGCCACCGCGGTAGCCCGATTCGATGCGATAGTCCCCCTGAATCACCAACTCCGGCTCGTGCGTGAGCCCGTTGGCCTGGAGCGCGGCGCGAAATCCTTTCCACCGTTCCCGGCCACTGCTGACGGTCATCGGACCCCCTAGCAATCCGATTCGCCGATGTCCCGCCCTCGCTAGCTGACTCACCGCTTCGTATGCACCCTTGTAATCGTCGGTAACCACCGCGTCTTTGGTGAGCTCGGGATAAGTACGCATCAGCAGCACGAATGGAACCCCCACGTCGTCGATCATCTGCTTTAGCGAGGCAGGGAAACGCTGGGGAGCCTTCGTTAGCAAGATGCCATCGACGCGCTTCGCGAGCAGCACTTCGAGGCACTCCTGTTCGCGCTCTAATCGATCATCGCTATCGCACAACAGAATGTTATACCCGTGTTTTTGAGCAGCATCTTCGGCGCCTCGAACGACCAGTGGGAAAAAAGGATTGGAGATGTCGGGAACTACGATCCCAATGGTGTGGGTGCGACGCTTGGCCAAGGAGCGTGCCAGCAGGTTAGGACGATAGCTCAGCTTTTTAATAGCGGCGTCGACGCGCCGTTTGAGCGACTTGCCTACGTGGCTTTTGTCATTGATGACCGCAGATACGGTGAAAACAGATACGCGCGCTTCTTTCGCTACATCATAGATGCTGGGCGCCTTGTTTGCTTTGCGCTTCCGCGTCTTTCTTTCCGCCATGGCTTTTGAATCGGGGAGTACAGTGAGAAACTATTCAGCTCTCTCAGAGCATATCAGGAGTGATGGCGCGCGGTAACGGCTGGAACAAACCTCAAATGGCGAATCGCTGAAGGTATGTGCGCCCCGCTGCTCCGTCGGCTAAAGGAGCATCTGCACCGGTCCCGCCCGGCAGCGCCTCCGCTTCGACCAACACCCGTACATCAAAGTTTCCCTTTTACAAAAAACGCTACGACCTTTCAAGGGACATCAGGATTCGGCAGCATGATATCCCGCACCAGCGCATCCAGTTCGTGGCAGGCGGCGATAAACTGCCGTAAAGTTCGCCGCGTGGGGGCGAAAGAATCGAACTCAGTCAAGGAGAGGCCGCCTTCGGTGTAGGCGCTGCGAAAATCGGAGAACTTCCGCGCGAGTTCGTCCACGACCCTTGCGTCCACCGGTTTATCGATTCGGGGACGAACTTCAATATCGCTCGCGTTAAATCGCACCTGCCATGCGCAGGGCGGGGAGATAACAACTTCGCCGCCAATGAACTCACTCCAATGCATGTGATTGCGAAAGGCTGCCGACAGCAGGCGCAGCCGATAGCCTCGCTCGCGAAAAATCCGGTAAGCCTTCTTGAATACTGCGACACCGGCCCATTCCATGTATCCGGGGTCGATCGTGATATTTTCTTTTTCAGCGACCACCTTCAGCCAGTCATCCAGTCGCCCGACCATAATCGTACAGACCGGACCCATGGAAGCGATCTCCTTACCTTCCTTCTCGCGGCGAACCAGTCCGCGCTCCACTGCCTCGGCAACCGCAATGCACTGCGGCAATGTGAAGCTCACGGTCGCGTTAATGCTGATTCCGAGGTAAGTCGCTTCCTCTATGGCGGGAATCCCGGCACTGGTCGCCGGAATCTTCACAATCATGTTGGGCGCAAGTCGGGCGAACTCCTCCGCCTGGCGCACGATGGCATCCGCGTCACGATAGAAGCGAGGATCGGTTTGTATGGAAAGCCTGCCGTTGCGTCCGCCATGCGTGTCAAACACCGGCTTCAGCAAGGAGGCCGCTTTCGTGGAAACGTCGCGCACCAGTTGCCAGCCGATTTCTTCCTCGGTGGCTTTCGGCCTTTCCGCCGTCAAGGCGCGAATCCGGTCTTTCCAAACTCCCATTTCCTTCTTGAGCACGCCCAGCACGATCACCGGATTACAGGTGGCACCCACCGCACCGTGTTCGAGGGAATAGGTCAGTTCCGGGATCGACGCCGAATCGTTCCACAGGCAAGTTGGCGTGGTCTGCGTCATTTCGTGCAGTGGACTCTTGAAGGTTGACGGGGCAGTAGTCTGAGTCATGATTCCCTCCGTAAGGTTTCCGCTTGCTGTTTGTCCATCGCCCCGACTCCCCATACGCTCGTCCCTAACTTGTTCATTACAGTTTCACCGAAATCTTAGCGCTTTGACAAAATCTTGTATTCGTCTCTGCTCGTTTCTGGGCTCAGGGTTTACTTCACGCTGCGTATAGCGCTGGAAATCTCAGCGTTGCGACGGCCAGAAGTAGCGTTCTTTTTTTCTGCCTTCCAGATATTTGCTCCGGGCCTGCTGAACGGACTCCGACTCGGACACTTCAGCAATGGGGACATCCCACCATGACTCGTAGCCGGGGATTCCATCGTTATAGTCCGTTTCGACCACCACCACCGACGTGTGGCGCTGCTGCCTCAAGTCAGCCAAGGCTTGCGAGAGCTGCTCGTAAGTCCGCGCCCGCACAGCGTGTGCGCCTAGACTGTTCGCGTTGGCTACAAAATCCACCGGGCGGGCACCTTGCGGATTTTCCGGACCTCCATACTTGTATTTCGTTCCGAATCCGCCGCTGCCGCAAGCCCGGCTCAAGCCCCCAATGCTGGAGAACCCCTGATTGTCAAAGATCACGATGTTGAGCTTCACGTTTTCTTGCAGCGCCGTAGCGATCTCCTGGGCCATCATCAGGTATGAGCCGTCTCCTACGAGCACGTAAACCTCGCGATCCGGTTCCGCCAGTTTTACTCCGAGGCCGCCCGCGATCTCATAGCCCATGCAAGAGTAGCCATACTCCATGTGGTAATTCTTGGGATCTCGCGTACGCCAAAGCTTGTGTAAATCGCCGGGAAGGCTGCCGGCGGCGCACACGATGACATCACGCGCTCCGAGCGTAGAGTTCAGCGCTCCGATGACCTCACCCTGGCTGAGTGGTGGGCCGTGCCGCCGGTTGTAAATTCGATCCACTTCGGCCATCCACTCCGCATGAAGTTGCGATATCTGGGCGGTGTAGGTTTCCGGCACGCGATAGGACAATGAGTCGGCGAGTTCCTTGACCGTGACGCGCGCATCTCCCACAAGCGGCAGTGCTGCATGCTTGTAGGCGTCAAATTCTGTGACGTTGATATTGATCTGGCGCACGTCAGGATTTTTGAAGGCAGTCTTGGAGGCTGTCGTGAAATCGCTCAGTCGTGTGCCGATGGCAAGAATCAGGTCGGCGCTTGCGGCCAGCCGGTTGGCGGTCGAAGTACCGGTTACTCCCATCGCACCAGCGGATTGCGGGTGATCGAAGTTGAGCGATCCTTTTCCGGCATGGGTTTCCGCCACCGGAATTCCCGTACGCGCGGCGAAACTGGCGAGGACTTCCGCGGCTCCCGAGTAAATCACTCCTCCACCAGCGATAATGAGTGGCGCGCGCGCCGATTGAATCCAACCGACGGCTCGCTTGAGCAGGGCGGCATCCGGCCTTGCGCGTGGAATCATCCAGGTGCGCCGCTGGAAAAATTCCTCCGGATAATCGTAGGCTTCGGCCTGAACATCCTGGGGCAGAGCCAATGTGACCGCTCCCGTGTCTGCGGGTGAAGTGAGTACTCGCAGGGCCTCCGGCAAAGCGGTAAGAATCTGTTCCGGCCGCTGGATCCGATCCCAATAACGCGAAATCGGACGGAAGCAGTCGTTCACCGATATGTCCTGCGTAAAGGGCGACTCGAGTTGTTGCAGAACCGGCGCCACATTGCGTCGTGCAAAAATGTCGCCGGGAAGCAGCAGTACGGGGACGCGATTGACCGTTGCCGCAGCCGCCCCGGTCACCATGTTGGTGGCTCCCGGTCCAATTGAAGTTGTACACACTAATGTCCGCAGGCGGTTACTCATCTTGGCGAAGGCCGCAGCAGTATGGACCATCGCCTGCTCGTTGCGGCACAGAGTGAAGGGAAAGTCGGGGTTCTGCTGTAGAGCTTGCCCAATGCCCGCCACGTTGCCATGGCCAAAAATTCCGAAGCAGCCGGCGAAGAAAGCGTTCTCGTTGCCGTCACGCGAGATGAACTGGGCTTTCAGAAACTGAATGATGGCTTGTGCTGTCGTCAGCTTTCGCGTCATGTCGCTACCCTAACAGGTTGCCGTACGATCAAAGCAGCATACTGCATGTCGTGGTTGAGTGCCAGTAGATTTGGAAAGACAACAAACCGCTTAGGCAAAAAGGAAACAGACCTGGATTCATTTCGACGGTCCGCGTGTTCAACCGGTGATCGCGGCTGGCATCAGGATTCACTAAAGTCAATGGCCACCGCTTGACCAAAGGCCTTCACCTTCAGAAGTACATAGGCGGCGCCTCCAATCACCCAGATGGCCCCGATAACCAGCGTGGAAGATTGCAGACCTAGAAAAATCACCAGGCAAAAAACAAATCCCAGGCTGGGTACGATGATGTCGAGAAACAGTTTGCGGCTTCCAGTCAGTCCCCGACGGAAGCCGAAGTGCCCGACGGCAGCCAGATTGACTGCCATAAAGGTCATTAGCGCGCCGAAATTAAGAATCTCAACCGAGCGCTCCCACCCCATCGTCAGAGTGCCCACATACGCCAGAGCGCCGGCAATCAGCACGTTATAGGAAGGATTACCGCGCTCGGCATTCAGATGTCCGAAGATTTTTCGAGGAAGCACATTATCGCGGCCCATGCTGTAAAGCAGGCGCACGGCTCCGAGCAGGCCGGCCAAACCGCAAGCCAAGCTGGAAATCAGCAGTACCGCGCCGAATCCGAAAAAAAGTTTGTACCCACCTACAACCCTGGCTACATCCATAAATGCCGTTTCTGGATTTACCAAGGTTCGATAATCGGGCCAAACCCGCACTGCCAGATACACCTGGAAGGCAGCAAAGAGCCCGGTAAAGAGGCACACCAGGACAGAGGCGAGCAAAACATTTCGCTTCGGATTCTCTACCTCCTCGGCCAGGATGCTGACGCCATCAAATCCAATGTAAGTCGTTGCCGCCAGTGCTGTGCCGGCAGCAATGGCACGCACGCTGAAGGTCCTCGGATCGTAAATCGGCTGCGCAGAAATCAATCCCACAACGTGGTGATGTCCGATGATGTACCAGATGGCCTCTCCCAGAAAAACCACCATGACGATGGACATCATTCCGAGCAGGATTTCATTGGCTCGCGCCGTAGTGCGAATTCCAAACCAGCACAAGATCGTCATAAATCCGACGGCCACAGCGGACAGCAGGGCGAAAGGGATGTTCGGAAGCAGTCTCTGGATAGTGAGTGCGGCGTACAGGCTATTTTGCAGCGGCTGAAATAAGTACTCCAGGAACATCGCCCAACCAACGATGAAACCAAACGTTGGATTGAATCCGTGCGAAACGTAGGTGTACACGGAACCTGCCGAAGGATAAACCGTAGCCATCCGGCCAAAACTTACTGCCGTAGCCGTCATGGCTACCATCGCCGCTAAAATTGTGATAACCGCGTGGCCGTGGGAGAGAACTTGCGCCTCGCCAAACATGGGAACAACCGCAATGGGAGAGGTTAGAATGACACCGTAGTACACCAAATCCCAGAGGCCGAGCACCCTCTTCAATTTCGGTTTCGTGCCTGGCACCCCCGCGGTTGTTGCTTGCATCTCGGCCACCCCGGCGTATCAGCTATGGCAACTCCAGTGCAATTTCCCGAGCAGACTTTGTTGGCGAACGATTGCAGATGCAATTGTCGCGCATGGTTGAAGCCTCGTCTCTCAAACGAGTGGCAGGCGAGGGTCCGTTTCCTTCCAGGTGGAACGCAACCAGACGTGTTGAGGATCTTCTGTAACCGCCATGGCACGCGAAGATCCAGCGAGAAAATTCAGATAGTAGACGTCATACCCTGGCCCTGCTACCACTGGATGGTAGCCGCTGCGGACGAGTACAGCGTCTCCATCGCGTGTCTTTACGGTGCGGTCCGCGGAATTTTGACCCGAGTAGAGATGCTGGAAGGCGAACGCATTCGGCTGGTTCATCCGGTAGTAGTAGATCTCGTCCAGATCGACCTCGGCGGGCGGATTGTGAACGTCGTGTTTGTGCGGGGGATAGCTGGACCAATTTCCTCCCGGAGTGTAGACCTCGACCACGATCAATTTGTCCGCCGGAAAAGCGGGAGTCATGAGGTCGACAATCTGACGCGAGGCGTTTCCCCCGCCGCGCAGGCTGCTCACAACATCTGCGGGAGTGATTAATTTCGGTGCGAGTTGCGCATGGGACGGTACCCTGCATTCGGCGATCTCGCACACGGTCTCGGCGGTAAAAGTTACGTGGTTTCCGGTCGGCAGGTACAAGCCATAAGGGTAACCGTCGAAAACATTCTTTCTCTTGCCGATACGCTGCGCGCCTTGCCCCCAATCGACCTGGCAAGTTCCGCCAAGAAGCACGAAAGCAGCTTCCTCGCCATCTGTGGCGGCTCGATAGACTTCGCCACTCCCAAGCCTGCGCACGAAGAAACTCATCCACTCCCACCCAGCCGCTTCACGGGGCAGCCGGAGAAGTTCGCCGGACTGTTCGGAACGCAGATTCTTGGAGTGAACCAAAGAATCAGTTTCGCTCATGTATTCTCCACTCCCTGATATGCCACTGGTGCCGGCGTGACCTATGTCGAGGACGGCTGCAGGGGATAACCGCTAACCGCTTTGACAATATGTCAAATGCTGGTCCCGATGTCAATCGGGGCCCTGCGAATCATTTCCTGCAGCCGGCTTGAAGGCCGTCCAAGGCGCTTTGATGCCGTAGGGGCGAGCTTGTGCGAATCTTTTGGTACGTAGATGGTCGATTGTTGATCGACAGCGCTCTTATCCCCAGACTGTCTGATCGCAGCAGGGGTGACCTGTTCTTTTACCGAAAGAAGCTGGTTTCGGCCAAACCGCTGACTTGTCGCACCCGAACTGGGATCCGCAGGGGAAGATCGGAGACCGTGGTTCGCACCAAGTGATCCTGAGATCGCCACCACCCACCGAAGATGGGACCGTCCGAACAATGAACACTCAGGGGACGCCAGCCGTCAGGGTTGGAAGCCACAGGATCTGGACAAAGGTCATGCCATTCTTTTCCGCCCGGCCGCGGCAACCCATCGACAAGACGAACGCATACACACCTCGTGTCAAGTCGAAGGCCCAGGTGCAGCGCTTTGAGGGCGCTCTCCTTTCCGCTCCAAACCACGGCCACGAACAAGGGTTGGTGTTCTACAGGAGTTCGCGCGATGAGCGCTTTCTCGCTGGCAGTAAAGTAATCCGCAACAAAGGCATCACTGCGGGGCTCAATCGTCTCCAGATCGCAACCGAAGCTGGTTCCGGCGTGCGCGACCGTGCAAAAGGCCGTACCGTCACGGTGACTCAGGGAGATTGCGACGTCGGGCGGCCGGCCCTGAAGAAAAACTTCTGGCGCTCCGGAAAGTGCGGAGCGTATTTCTATGTCCGCAAGAGCGCGAATGTCAGTCGGCAGGTTAAGGCAGGCGGCCACAGCGTGCTTTGCGGTCCAGCGGCCCAGTCGCCAGTCGGCACGACGTTTGGCAAAGCGCATGCCGCTAAGACAAATCCTCTCCTTCGTGCTCAGCCATTGATTCTCGGTTGGTACGTCGGCCTCGGTTTGTTCCAGCCACGAAATGTCCATTAGAACCTCTGCTGAAGTGGGTTCTACCAATCCGCCAAACTAGGCCGCAACTTCGATCTGGAAGGTAGCCTTTCGTACGGCATCTTCCTCGTTCCTGATACCTCTTTCCACTGCGTTAACGAGATAAGAACGAAGATTCGCGGGAGGGATAATGTGGTTCAGCGCTCCCACTCTCAGCGCCCGGAACACGCTGTGCACCCGGTCAAATTCGCCGGCCATTTCCCCTAACTTTTCGGAATTTACGACTTTATAAAGTTCATTCCATTGCGCGCGCAGCCGCCTCTTGTCCGCGGCGTCAGCCTGGAGCATCGCGCGGTTCAAGGCCTGAAGGCGCTCGTCTTTGCGAGTCCGGGCATCAACCTCTCCGGCAAACACTACAGCCGCAGCTGGAGCGCCGCCAATGACGGACGCATAAGTGCCCTCCAACGCTGCGACTTCAAGCTGTTCGTTGAGCGCCCGTGAGAAGACTACATAGGCACCGCCGTGATAGCGCGAGATCACGCAGAACACGATGGGACCTTTGAAGTTCACGACAGCCCTCCCGATCTCGGCGCCGTACTCCAGTTGTAACCGCCGCATCGACTCCGGCGAACCGTCAAACCCTGACAGATTGGCGAGGACTACCACCGGGCGATTGGCGCTGGCAGCATTAATGGCACGCGCCACTTTCTTGGAGGACTGCGGGAAAAGAGTTCCCGCCGACCACTGATCGGGCCCGTCGGCCGGGACAAATCCCAGCCGGGGCACGGAGCGGGACTCGATTCCGATGAGGCAAACGGGATAACCGCCCAGGTGCGCATCCCACACGACTGCGGTTTCCGCCGCCCGCATCCCTGCCCAGCGCTCC
The DNA here is from genome assembly GCA_963719865.1 of uncultured Acidobacteriota bacterium. Lineage (GTDB taxonomy): Bacteria > Acidobacteriota > Terriglobia > Terriglobales > Acidobacteriaceae > Sulfotelmatobacter. Next base: position 265,214 of record CAVRDS010000055.1, read on the forward strand.
AACGGAGGATGATCCTGATCGATCGCTGCCATCATTACCCTGCGAATGTCGAACGGCTTCTTCCGGCCAGGGTTGGTTTCGTCCGACAGAATTTCCCCGACTAGCGCGAAGCCGTCCTCGCCGTTCTGGCTGTGCGGATAACTCTGCACGTCGCGCTCGATGGGATCAGTAGTTGTAGCCCGCCGTGGGAAACGCTCCCCAGGTAAAACGTAGGTATGGTCGTAATGCCGGAAAAGAATATGGCAGGCTTCATTCATGTTGTGCGCCCAGTACTGTGCCTGGCCGTTGACTCCCATGATGCGGTCGTACCCACCAATGCCTTGATTGTCCTCGGCGGAAATGCCGCCAGAGTAATCGAGGGCGCGCTTGCCGGTGAGCACCATGGCCGCCTTAGGAGTCATCACCAGAATGCCTTTGGTATGCATGAGCATCGTGGCTTCGGCATTCCAATAAGGTTGTGCTCCCACGTTGATGCCGTTGATCAGGAGATTTACTTCGCCGCCACCCTGGGTAAATTGCACCAGGCGGCGCAGGACGCGGGCGATCCAGTCCATGTTTTCCACGCCGCTGTCCATCGAGATCTTGGCCCCGGCAGAGATGGGGAACCACTCCACCGGAACTCTCTTTTCTTCCGCGAGGTCCAGCGCGGCGATGATGAGCCGGCACTCCGCCTCGGCCAACGCTCCCAAGTCCTTGCTGGGATCTCCCAACAGCAGGACGCGAGTCATGCCCTCAGGATAGCGAGCGGTGAAATTGCGAATCATGCCAACAACAATGTTGGCGCGGTTTTTTCCGTACGGGCGATCAACCGGAACCAGGCGTCCCCCGGCGTCGACATCGTACTCAACGAAGTCGCCGGGTGGGAATTCGGTGCGCGCGTCCTCCCGGGTGGGAGTGAGCAACTTGATGATCTCGTATGGGTAGACCAGTCCGCGCTGGCGAACGCGAACGATTTTCTGATCGTATTCGGAGAGCGACTTCAGCGCGAGCAACTTGTCGGCGGGACGGAATGTGATGAGCAGGCCGCTTCCGACCGGGCTCGAGATGCGTACCACGAGGTCGCGCAGCTCTCCCGTCGACGGATTGGGAATGCGAGCCCGTACGACTACCTGCTCCAGCCCCAAACCCTCTGTGGCGGGAGCGAGGCGGCGCACAATGGCGCGCAATTCGTCCGGCTTCAGGTTAAGGGGGGGCCAGACATACAGAAATACGCGGTTCCAGTAGAGGCGCTCCTGAGGCCGTCGCCGCGATTGAAACAGGCGGATCGCCGCCAGCGCTTCCATGAGCATGCGCTCCAGATGCGGTAGCTGCACGATACGTCCCGATTCATCGCGCACGGGCGTTACATCCCGCACCTCGGCGGCCGCAAACAAGCGCTCGTCTTTCGGGTTGTCATGGGCCACAGCGTGGAGGAGATAGACATCTTCGACCGAGGGCAGACGATCGATCTTGAAATTGCTAAGCCGCCAGAGATGCAGACGCTTTCCCATCATCGGGTGCAATCCGCGATAAAACAGATCTTCTGCGTAGCCCTCTCCTGTGGGCTGATAGGTGAAGAACTGCATACCGCTGACACGCGGACCCCAACTCGGGCCCGCGACCGCCACCACGATGCGCCGGATGGGACGGGGGAAGGCAACCTGGTTGAGCATCGATTCCACTTCACGCTGCGTGACGTCTGGATCAGCCAGCTTGGAGGAATGGCAGACATGAACATCCATGACGATGTCGTAATCAATTGGAATTTCTGCGATCACAGGGAGCATGGCGTATGCCGCCGCGGAGAGACCGAGATAGTCGGCATACAAAGCAATGACATGAATGTTCTTGCCTTCATCCTCATAATCCGCGGAAACATAACAACATCCGTCTGCAGACGACGACTGGAAGTTGCGGAACACACAAGTGCGGTAGTACCTCCAGGTGAGCACTTCCAGCATGGTCCGGCGCAACGCGAGGTCGGAGGACGGGAAGCGGCCTGCAAACACGCCAGCCAGCAATTGGGGACATTCGATCAGAGCATGGATCCGGGCAGGACGATCGGAAGCATCGGGACGCGCTGCCAGACAGTTAAGATGGTTCGCTGCTTCCTCATAGACATGATCTCGTCCGGACTCAAACACTGGCTGATCGAAGCAACGATAGCGCACCTCGCGGGCCAGTTCACTGACCGAAGGATAGAGTTCATGAGTAATCGCGATCATGCGATCCAACAGGATGCGAAGGGAGTTGCTGGCGGGCGATTGGGGGGCTTTGGCGCGGTGCAAACGCCGTTCGAGGATGTCGAGAATAGAGGCCGTTTGCTGCCCCATCCGCTGGTGCGACTTGCAGATCCAGAGCATGCTCTCTTTCAGTTCGGGTGAGCCATCCAGTCCACTCACGCCATAATGTGCCAAGGCGCCCCGCAGTGCGCTGACAAACGCGGCGGGAAGTCCTTCTCCGTTGGTCTCGATCATACGCAGATACGAAAAGAGGTGAGACTCTGCGCTGGGTTCCTCGCCAGAGGCGCGATGGTTCACTTCCGGCTCGCGATGGAATAGAGAACACGTGTCCGTAAAGATGCTGAGAATCTCTTCCTCGCGCTGCGTGATCTCATCGCTGTGCGCGGGGCAGGTCTGGCTCCATGCGGCGAGACGGCGCGCATGATCGGTGGGATCCAGGTCGAAACCCAGCACGACTTGCCGGATTTCCTTGAGGGACTCTATGCACGTGGCTTCTGGATGGTCCTGTCGAACTTGGGACTGGCCAAAGGTCACGCGCTTCTGCGGCACGACCGGTTCGTCCTCCCCGCTAGGCTCGATTTGGAGCAGCGGAGCACCCGCATCGACCTGCACGTTCGCCATGGTCATCACTTTTCGGATTCTGCCGGAGAATGGTGCGACCACTTGGGTCTCCATTTTCATGGCCTCGAGGACGGCCAGGCGGTCCCCGGCTTCAACCGTGTCGCCCGCCTTTACCGCGATCGAAACGACAACGGACGGGGCAGGGGCACGGACCACGCCTCCGTCGTCTCGCTCCACTTGATACGACGCACCATCCACTTCAATCCGAGAAGATAGGCCCTGATTTACCGAGACGATGTGGAAGCGTCGGCCGAAGACGGTGAGCCAACATTCGAACTCATCCAGGCGATCCATGCGAGCTGCGATTCGTAATCCGTCGATCTCAATTCGATAATCTTGTGGACCGATGCGCTGGGTCTTCATGGAGTAGAGTTGGCCGCGATGTCGCAGCGCCAGGACGCGGCCGATCTCACTTTGTACCTGTGGTCGGCCACGCGCCGCGGACGTGTAGAACTGAGATTTCTCCACCGCCAACTCGGCTTCGTAGGCATCGATCGCCGCCTGCAGCAACGCCACGTCGGCGTGCTTCCGGCAGAGGAGACCGCCATCCTCCGTGACTCGATCGAGCCAGCCTACAGTGACATCCCCACGCTGCACTTCCTCACGGTCAAGCATTTCCAGGAGAAACGCTTTATTGCTGGTGCCACCCTTAACGACAACAACGCTCTCGGCCAGCGCCCTCTTGAGCCTGGACAGTGCCTCCTTCCGGTTCTGACCGTAGGCGATCACTTTCGCCAACATCGAGTCGAACTCCGGGGGAATGCTGTCTCCCTCGACAGCCCCGGTGTCCACTCGCACACCGGGTCCGGTCAGCATCCGGAACCGTGCCAGGATTCCCGGGGCAGCTGCAAAACCGTTGTCTGGGTCCTCCGCACACAGCCGCGCCTCAATGGCGTGACCCGTGGTGCGCGGGGGATCGCCTTCCAGACGTCCGCCCCGCGCAATGTGGAGCTGCAACTTAACGAGGTCGACCCCAGTGGTACATTCGGTGACCGGATGCTCAACCTGCAACCGCGTGTTCACCTCCATAAAAAAGAATTGATGGGACTGTGGTTCGTAGAGAAACTCCACCGTGCCGGCATTGCTGTAGCCCGCGGCCTTGCCCAGACGAATTGCGGCTGCGCGCAAATACTGATCTTGCTGCGGAGTAAGTGACGGGGAAGGCGCTTCTTCGAGTACTTTCTGGTGTCGGCGTTGAATCGTGCAATCGCGCACGCCCGCAGCCCAAGTTGTCCCGTAGTGGTCGGCGATGATTTGAACCTCGACGTGGCGCGCGCCCTCGACCACGCGCTCCAGAAAAACAGTTGGGTCCCCGAAGGCTTTGAATGCTTCAGCGCGGGCGCGCTCAAAGGCCTGCGGCAGTTGGCTCGCTTCCCGCACCAGGCGGATCCCGTGACCGCCGCCGCCCGCCGCAGCTTTAATAAGGAGAGGAAACCCTAAACGCCCCGCATGGGATAAGGCGTCAGCGACAGATTCTACGGGCCCACCGCTCCACGGGGCGACAGGGATCTGCGACTGCTCAGCCAGACGTTTCGCCGCGATCTTGTCGCCTAACTGTCGCATCACGTCTCCGGTTGGTCCGATGAAGACGATCCCCATTTCGCTGCACAGATCAGCGAATGCCGCGTGTTCCGCCACAAAGCCCCACCCTACCCAGGCCGCATCGGCGCGCGCGGCCGCCATCGCCTGTTCGAGACGCTCATAGTCGAGGTAGCTGCTCTTGCTATGGTGCGTCTCTCGATCCGTGAACTGGGCGGCGCCGAGAGAAACCGACTCGTCGGCTTCGCGCACAAACATGGCATGACGATCGGGTTCAGTGAAAAGCGCAATGGTGCGCAGCGGCACTCCGCGCTCTTGACTGAACTCGCGTGCCGCATGGATGAAACGCATGGCGGCTTCACCGCGATTGACAACGGCTACGCGCTGAAATTCGTTCGTCATAAGTGCCTCGATGAGGCAAATGTGGCTAGCGGGATTGCATGTACTAGGCCACCAGAAGCGCTTCTCCTGACATGATGGCTTGCAGCCTCGTCAATCGGTCCGGATCAACGCGATTAGAGAGCGCAACTGTCTGATAGCCCGTGAGACGCAGGTAGCAATTTCCCTTCGCGTCCAGAACTTCTGCATCGAAACTTTTCTGAACCGTGTCGGGAGTGACCACGGCATACAAGTCCGCGGCCGGATTCGGCGCCCCCAGCAAGGAGACTTCAAGAACATGCTGCGGCAAGCCCATGCGGCTTTGTGCGCCCAGTTCCCAGATCCCCGCGGTTTGGAAACAAAGCTCGATTAGCCGCGGCGCCATGACCGTGGGTAATTCAGAAGGATGATGATTAGATGGCAGGCCTTTTGCGAGCCGACCTATGGCATGCTTTCCATCCCACCACGCCTCGTCCACAACTTGATATGCGGGGCCGTGGAAGTAGATGCGGTAGATGTCGGCAGGTTCGATGCCGCTGAAGCTCGGTGCCACGAATGCCCTTGTAGCCGGTGCTTGCGAGCGCTCTTTTGAGAGGCGTACATTTGCCGTGAAGTGCGTTGTAGGTTGAGGTTCGGTCTGATTGGGCAGGGAACGATGACCGATGAGCCGGCACTCTGCTAGCATCCCATCTCCCTGCGGATGAATCCGGACCTCGATTTGCATCGCGCGCGGTTCACCGCGATAAAACTTGAAGGGCGCGAGGAAGTTTACATTTTCGATCGCTTCCACCTGCCATTCGGGAAGCAGGCATAGAGCAGCTTCCGCAAACGCATCGATGCCCATCACGCCGGGCAGCACCGGGGTACCGTCAATCTGATGATCATGAAGAAACGGTTGATCGTGCGGATCCAGGGTTGTCTCGATGGTGTAACCATCGGACAGTCCGAGTGACACGATTTTGCCGATCATGGGTCCGGCGGGTTGCCGAATTGCCGGCGAAGACCTGATGGCGGCCTCTGCAGCCGACGCGTCCAATCCGCCAGTCTCGTCCCATTCATTCAGAAAAATGCCGAGACGCTGGCCGATCACAATCTCGCCGCGCGTGGACCCAGCGGTGAGTTCCCTTCGGATCAGTGGGATGCCCGCCTCAGGCGGCAACATGTCGATGCCGGCAAGCTCCATCATCTTCGGGATGGAGCCGCGCGTGGCCATGCCGATGCCTCCCCAGGCAGTCCAGTCGATCACGATTCCACGCGTGGTCGGACGAGTGGTGCGAAAGTTCGAGGTGATCTTGCAGAGGAGATCGTTGGCCGAGCTGTAGTCAGTCTGGCCGGCGTTACCGAAGCGGCCAGCGATGGAACTGAACGCCACGGTTGCGCCGAGCGGCATCTCGCCGATCGCGCGGAAGAGATTGAAGAATCCGTCGGCCTTGACGTCGAAGACCTGATCGAACTCCCGCCGGTCTTTATCCAGCAGGAAGTGACTTCGCTCCAAGCCGGCGGCATGCAACAGGACGTCAATGCGGCCGTGCCGCTGTCGCACCTGGTCGATCACTCTGGCGACGGCCTCCGCATCCGTGAGGTTGACGCTGAAATAATGGGATGTGCCGCCTGCCGCACGCACGGCGTCGATTGCCGTTTGGGCGGCCTTCGCTCGCTCCAAGCCGGCGAGTTCCTTTTCGACGAGGGCAGGAGTGGCGCGCTCACCGCGGGCCTGTATGCGTGTGAACAGGTCGCGTTTGAGGTTTTCTTTGTCCGTTATGATGCGTTTGAGATCGGGATTGTCCGGATCGGGTTGAGGCACGAGATCGAGCAGATAGAACGTGCCTCCTGAGGCGGCTGCCAAATCAGCCGTGATTGCCGAGACGATACTTCCGGCTGCGCCCGTGACCACGAAGACGGTGTCGCTGTCCAGCACCATGCCGGGCTGGCCATCGGCGGCGGACTGTTCGCTGAGGCCAATCGTCCAACGCTGCTCTCCTGTATATCCGACTTCCACTACGCCGGGATCGCGCAGCGTTTCCGCGATCAGCATGTCGGCAATTGCCCCCGGGCCTCGCTCGAGCTCAAAGTCAACTGCTTTGACCAGACACTCCATCCGCTCCCGCTTGAACGATTTCGCAAAGCCTGTTACGGCGCCGCCGAGGGGTGCGACAGCTCCGGCATCGTCGTAGCCATGATGCCCGCCCAGGCGCGTGGCCGCTACGAAGAACCCGCCACTCTTGCCAACTTGCTCATAAAGCGCGCGCAGGGTGACGTGCAGTGATTTCACGCGGACGCCCACGGCTCCGTGCCAAGCGGCGAGGTCCAGGTCGCACAATTTGCCTTCATGATCAAGGGCGGGCAGCCAATAAACTCCCTTAATTGGACCGGCCGCAATCCAGTTCTTAAGGAGACTCGTCAGAGTGTCGGTGTCCGGTGCACCGTTAATCTGAAGAACTTCGACTCCTGCAGCTCGGAGTTGCTCCGCGAGCGCGGCGCTCGCGCCCTCTTTGTCAGGCATGACTATGACGCGGCTGGGGGGTTCGAGTTTCACCCCAGTCTCTTTGCAAACTGTGAGCGGCGGACGCAACGTTGCCATCGGCACGCGCCGCGGGATGCGATTCGTCGCATCGAAGCTTGCAAGGACGGGTTGTGTGGCCTGGGCCGGAGCGGTCGACTTCGCCGGTTCCGTCTGTTCAAGTTTCGCAGCAGCAGCTGAATCGGCCGCTACAAGCGCCGCCCGGTCATGCGCGAACTTAATTACGTGAGCAAGGGTCGGAAAGTCGCGCAGCTTCATGTTTTCATCGCGGGGAATGTTGTAGGCGGCACGCACTGCGGCGAACATCTCCGCTTGTTTAACGGTATCGACGCCGAGGTCCGCTTCCAGGTCGAGATCCAGGTCCAGCATATCTTCCGGATAGCCGGTCTTCTCGGCGACAATCTGCAGCACCTTTTTCTTGATCTGGTCGTCATAATTCGCTGACGCCGTTGGTGCGGGCGGAGCTGCCAGTGGCTCCCTCGCCGTTGAAGTTGGTAAAGCTGGCACGGCCGAAGCTGGTGCGGCGGAAGATGGCCGAGGCGTATCCGCCACAGATACGCTCGCCAAGTCGGGACGTTTCTCGTAGACGAAGCGAATCACGTGGGCCAGCGTGGGGTAATCGCGGAGCTTGCGGTTCTCGTCGCGCGGAATGTTGTAGATTTCGCGAATCGCGGCGAACATCTCAGCTTGCTTGACGGTGTCGACGCCGAGGTCGGCTTCCATGTCGAGGTCCAAGTCCAGCATGTCTTGCGGGTATCCGGTCTTCTCTACCATCAATGCGAGGATGCGTTCTTTCACAGGATCGCCATCTCGATTGGTGGACGGCGGCGCAGGTACGGGCGTGAGGGCGCGGACTTCGGGCTCATCTTTGACCGCTGGGGGCATTATGGGTTGCGAAGGAAACGGTTGCCCCGCGCTGGTTGGCGCGGCATGCAGACCAGGTCGCCGTTCGTGCACGAAGCGGATCACGTGAGCGAGTGTGGGGAAGTCGCGCAGCTTGATGTTGTCGTCACGAGGAATGCCGTAAGCTTCGCGGATGGTAGCCATCACCTCTGCCTGCTTCACCGTGTCGACTCCCAAATCCGCTTCGAGATCGAGATCCAGATCGAGCATGTCAACCGGATAGCCAGTTTTTTCGGCTACCAGAGCCAGTACCCGCTCCTTCACAGGATCGCCTTCGGCTGCAGGCTTTGCTGGCGCAGCCGGTGAAGGGGCAGGCCTTGTCGCCTCGACTCTCGATTCCACTACAGCATTCGGCACAGACGCCGGGTGCTCCTTGACCTCAGCAGCAGGCGGCTTCATTGACTTGGGCGAAGGCGCCGGTTCGGATTTCTGCGCCGCTTCAGCCAACCGAGCCTCCTGCTTCTGATCCCGGACCCGCAGGGTGTGGCGCACTACTTCCAGATCTGCCGTTGGATAACCTGCGACCTGGCTTAGCCAGTTCTTCCAGCAGTTGTCGTCGATGATGCGATAGGCATACCCCAGGTTGTTGGGGCGGCGACGAACGCCGTCCTTGGGCGATATCCAATGCAAGAGCGTCATGCTGATTTGCGAGCCGAATCCGGCACCGAGGCGTATCGCGTACTCGATGGGATATCCACCGCCCTTGGATAAGTTCAGTGTGCCCAACTCAGGATCAACTTCCTTGAAGTTGGCTACGGCCGGAACGATACCAGTTTCGAGAGCTTTCACCGCGACGACATCTTCGATCCCGGTGGCCATCGCGTGACCTGTCTGACCTTTCGTATTAGCGATGACGATCTGATCGGCTGCGTCGCCGAATACGTGGCGTAACGCATGAATTTCGGCCGAGGCGCTGCCGCCGCGCGCGGGCGTGTAGGTCTCGTGGGAAACGAAGACCGTGTGAGGCGCGATCTGTTTGCGGGAAATGCCGCTGTGAGCCTCGGCCTGGGACACCAGGTTTTCCATCATCTGGCCGATGTGTTGCACATCGAGGCGAGTGCCGTGGAAAGCGCTGTTGGCCGTGACCGTGCTCAAGACTTCACAGATCGGCTGAATTCCACGTTCTCGCGCAGCGTCTGCGCTCTCGACTACAAGGCTTGCGGCGCCCATCCCCACGAGCAAACCGTGGCGGCGGCGATCAAAGGGAGTGGCGGCTTCTTCCACGACTTCGTCGGTCGCTGCCGCACCGCTGGCGAGGAACCCGGCTCCGAACCATTCGATCATATGGTCGGAAGTCACGTCGTCGGCCGAGATCACGATCACGCGGCGGCAGCGTCCAGCCCCGATCCAGTCCTGCGCCAGCGCCACCGCTTGCGAGGTGCTGGCGCAGGCGGAGTTAATTTGCGTGTTGGGACCGCGCGCTCCGATGAATTCGGCAAACTGCGAATGTCCCATCGATAGAACTCGGAGCAGGAAACGCCGGTCGAAGACGTAGGGATTTTTCTCAAGAGTATCGCGCAACTCCTCCAGACGCCGCTCCATTTCCTGCTCAAGCACGGAATCGCCGTTAGATTTGGTGGATCGCGCGAGCAGGCTCTCCAGCAGGCCCAACTGCTCGCGACGAGAGCGATCGGTGTAATAGCGTCCCATTTCATCGGCGTAAGAGTCATAGCCAGGGAAAGCCGAAGCGAAAATAACGCCGGTGTCGTCGCGCAAAGCGTCAGGCAGAGCCCAGCGATCCGGCAGGTGCGTGCCTTTGGTGGTGGTCTTGTAGCGCATGACCAGCGGAATGCCGGCATCGCGCAAGGCGTCGAGGCCTACCGCAATCGCCAGTTGGGTAACGCGGTCGAGCGCAGCGCGGCGGTCAGCGGTAATGCCGAATTCATTCTCCAGATCGAACGCACCTCCGCGGCCCGCCAGTTTGATGACGTCGGCTACGTTGTTGATGGTTTCGAATGTAGGTCCGCCATTGTCGCTCTTGACCAGGCGCGTGATGTGCTTGTCGAGCATGGCCTTGCGCAAGCGCGTGGGGATGAGATCGATGAACTGATCGCCACGCAGGATGGCGGCGAGATTGCCATCATCAAAGATGTGTTCCGTCCCCGGCAAACCCAGAGCTGCGCCCGTGATCACCACTGGAACAGCGGCGGGCGCGCTGTCTTTGCCTCGATACATCTGCCAGCCGCGCTCCAGTACATCGGCGAAGAAGTGGCCGAGCTCGGCGAAGTGATCACCATCCAGTGGCACCGGGGATGTGGAGACGCTTCCGGCAACAGGTGTCAGCTTGACGGACTTGGCAGTCTCGGTCGGCACGGGCGCCGGCAAAATGGGTGCTCTCCGCACTTCAGTCGAGACCGCAGTCGTGCCGCGGCCGAGTCCCGCGGCATAGAGGCCGCACAGCGCCTGGTTGAACGACGCGATGTCACCAAACTTCGGATGATTGGTAAACAGCGAAACCACATCGCTGTGGTCGCCGAGGACATCCTCGGCGAATCCCTGCAGCGCTTTCTTCGGACCAACTTCCACGAAGATGCGCGCTCCTGCCTCGTACAGCGTGTGTAGGCCTTTGACGAATTGCACTGGGGAAGCGACTTGCCGAGCGAGCAGGTCCAACATCTGCGGTACGACGCCGGGCCCGGTGGGATAGAACTCGCCGTTTACATTGGCAACGATGGGCAAGTGTGGAGGTTCCATGCGAAGGCGCGAAAGTTCCTGCCGCAAAGGCTCGCTGGCCGGGGCCACAATCGAGGTGTGGAAGGCGTGGCTGACCGGCAACTCCGAGACGTCGTAGCCAGCTCTCGTGAGGACATCCATGGATTGCGCGACGGCGTCACTTGCACCTCCGATGACAGCCTGGTGATTGCTGTTGATGTTGGCGATCACCACGTAGCCCTGGACTGACTTCAGGATTCGTTCGACTTCGTTCAGCGGTGCAAACACGGCCGCCATCTTCCCCGTGTCCGCCACAGCCACACGGGTCATTCCTCGTCCGCGGGCGCTGACGGCAATCAAGGCATCCTCGAAGGGCAGAGCGCCGGAGGCGACCAGTGCTCCGTATTCGCCCAGGCTGTGTCCCATTGTCATGTCGGGCTGGATGCCATAAGCGGCCAACAGTCGGGTCAGTGCGAGATCGATGGCCAGCACGGCGGGTTGCGTGATGGCAGTCTGGCGCAGATCTTCATCGGCCTTCGCGACGGCGACGGGGTCAGCTTGGTCCACGAAAACAAAATCGGTGAGAGGCTTGCCAAGCAGCGGAGTCATCACGCGGTTCGCCTGCGCGAACGTCTCGGCAACAATCGGCTCGGCCGCGTAGAGTGGCCGCAGCATGTTCACGTATTGCGAGCCCTGCCCTGTATAAAGGAACGCGATTCTAGGCGGTACGCCCTGACCGCGGAAGATGCCTTGTGCGCGCAGAGCCTTCCACACCACCGGCTGATTTGCAGCAAACGCTTTGAGCGCCTTGGCGGACTTATCGGCCAGTTCGGCGGCATCGGCATAATCAATCGCCAAGCGCTGGGGGGCGCGTAGATCAGCTTTGGCCGGTGCAACTGGCGCAGGAGCGCGACCAGCTTCAACATCGTTCATGACGGCACGCAGGCGTTCGGCGAGCGCAGCCCCTGAGGCGCCACCGATCAGGAGGGCGCCGCGCAAAGGCGTTTTGCAAGCGAGTGGAGAAACAGAGAACACAGGGGGAGAGGAAACTTCTTTGGTGTTCATAACAACCTCATGGCTCGCAGTTTGTGGCAGAGTGCCGACCGCAACCGATCGCTTTCCGTTTCCAGTCAGCCGGTGGGGAATGTGCTCTTCGAGCACAAGATGGAAGTTGGTGCCGCCGAAGCCAAACGCGCTCACGCCCGCGCGGCGCGGGGTGTCCGAGGGAAGATTCCACGGCTTCAGTTCGGTATTGACGTACAGAGGAGAGTGGGCGAAGTCGATGTCGGGGCTGGGATGTTCGCAATGCACGCTGGGCGGGAGCACCTTATCCCGAAGTGCCAGCGCAGTTTTCAGCAGCCCGGCTGCGCCCGCTGCTCCTTTGAGGTGACCGATATTCGATTTGACCGAGCCCAGCGCTACCGAGTGGACAGGAAGATGTTGACCGCTCAGCAGATTGGTCATGCACTGTGCTTCGACCAGATCTCCCACCTTGGTTGATGTGCCGTGGCCCTCGATCATGGTCGCGGTGGCAGGAGATAGGCCCGCATTCTGCCAGGCGCGGTCGAGGCAGAACTTCTGGCCGACCGGATTGGGCGCGGTGATTCCTTTACCCTTGCCGTCGCTCGACGCGCCAATGCCGCGCAGCACGGCATAGATCTTGTCCCCGTCGCGCTCGGCGTCGGCCAAGCGCTTCAGCAGGAAGATCGCGGAACCTTCGCCCATGACGAAGCCGTCGGCGTCCTCGGCGTAGGGACGTGTGCCGGTGGCGGAAAGAGCGCCGATCTTGCAGAACTTAACGAAGGTCTGAATTCCCATGTTGCGGTCGATGCCACCCGTAATCACGGCGTCGAAATCGTTGGCAATCAGCCCCTCCACGGCGGCATGGATGGCCGCCATGGCGGATGCGCAAGCCGCGTCGCAAATAAAGTTCGGACCGTGGAAGTTGTAGATGTTCGCGATGCGGCCGGCAATGCAATTAGCCAATTCGCCGGGCATGCTGTCTTCGGTGATTTCCGGGAGATGCTTGCCAATGCGTTCGTGCAACTGATTCGTGATGTCGTTTCGCACTGCTTGCGGCAGTGCTGCGAAGCTGGCAATTTCAGCCAGCTCATGGGCGTATTCGGGAAATTGCACGCGCAGCGCGGTGAGATAGTGCTTTTCGCCGGCCATCGCGTTACCCAGAATCACGGCGACGCGGTCAGGATCGAGCGGGCGTTTCGGATAACCGTAATCCTCCAACGCTTCGCGTGTGGCCGCGATGGCCCATTTCTGCGCCTGGTCCATGGCGTCGGTGACACGCGGCGGAAGCGGCATGCGCCACTTCAGGGGATCCCACGGGAACTCGCGGACCCAGCCGCCGATCTTCGAGTAAGTTTTGTCCGGAGCGGCGGGATCGGGATCGTAGTAAAAAGCCGGATCCCAACGATCGCGTGCAACCTCAGTGATGCTGTAACGGCCGCTCTTCACGTTTTCCCAGAAGGCCGGAACATTGGGTGCATCGGGCAGAATGGCTCCCGCCCCGACAATCGCAATCGCACGATTGGCTGTGTCTTCCATAATGACGCTCCTGTGCAACCGGCACATCAGGTTGCGTGTGACAGATAGTCAGGCGCCTTGATATTTATGCGGCGAGTACAGCCTTGGCTGCACGGGCGTAGAGGACGTCGGCTATAAAATCCATGTCAGAGATCAGGCCCGCCTGCGCACGGTGAATGGCAGGCAACTGCAAACTCGATTCGAAGGCGAACATTTCTGCGTCGCTTACTCCGCCGGCTCCGCAAACCCAACGTAAACCTTCTTCTGTGACCTTAAGCGCCGCTTCACGCGCGAAGACTCGGCTCAACGCCGCCAATGCTGTTATGTCAAAACGCCGGTTGGCTTTCTCGTTCAACTTTCCTTCCGCGGCACGTGCCGCGCGATGAGCCAGACTAGCGGCGCACTCGGCGTAAGCGATCCACTCGCCCAGGCGCAGGAGAATGTGTTGATAGCGGGTGAGACGGGCGAGGCGTGCTTTCTCCATCACTTCGGCCAGCGCGCGATGAGCCAGCGCAGCAATGTTCGCTCCCACATTCGGACAGCGCGCATGCAGCGCTTCCAACTCTCTGGCCCGCTCGTGATAGTGCTGGCCCCGCGTCTTCAGATGAAGCTGCCAGCGGTCGCGGCTGATGGTCATCTCCATGATCTCGGACGTGCCTTCGTAGATCGTGGTGATGCGCACGTCGCGGCTGATCTTTTCCACCATGTATTCGTGCGTGTAACCGTATCCCCCGAGCGCCTGGATGCTGGCTTCGGCAGCCTGGTTTCCAGCCTCGGTTGCCATGTACTTCGCGATGGCGCCTTCGGTGTTCAGGCTTCCTTCGCCGGCGTCGATTCGTTCCGCGGTCTCTTCGATGTAGGCGCGGGCGGCTTCCAGTCGCGCCACGTGCGGCACGATCAGCTTGTGCGTGTACCCCTGCTTTTCTGAGAGCGGAGCTCCGGCCTGTATGCGCTTGGTGGAATACGGAATCGCGCGATCGAGCGCGGCCCATCCTGCGCCCAAGCCAAATGCCGCTACCATCAGGCGCGTGTAACCGAACACAGCCTGTGCCTGAATCAGTCCCTGGCCTTCGACGCCGCCGATGAGCCGATTAGCGTCTACGTAAACATCATTGAAGGCGAGCGCCGCGGTGTTGCTGAGCCGGATCCCATGTTTGTCCTCCGGTTCGTCCTGCGTGAAGCCCTTCGCGCCTCTTTCGACAACGAACCAACTCGGACCGCCGGGCGTGTTGGCCAAGACCGTATAAGCTGCGGCCACTCCGCCGTTGCTGATCCATTGTTTGTTGCCGTTGATCTTGTAGCCGACGACGCGGTCGTCCTGTGTGATCGGGTCCGCGGTGGTGCGCAGGGCGCCCAGGTCGCTGCCTGCCTCCGGTTCCGTAGCGCCATAGGCAAATAACAATCCTTCATCCGCGATGCGGCTCAGCCAGAGTTTCTTCTGGTCTGGAGACGCGCCCACGGTGATGGGATCACTGCCAAGAAAAGTAGCCAGCACCGAGGTTGCGATCCCCAGATCAATTCGCGCCATCTCTTCGCAAATGCAGTAAACGTCGAACGAACCGCCGCCCATGCCGCCGAATTCTTCCGGAATAAACAACAGTTGAATGCCGAGCTTGTCTGGGCTACACATGTCGCGGACAATGTCGATGGGGCATTCATCGCGCTCGTCCAGTTCGATCAGCGTCTCGTCGGGCAGGCGCTTCTTGGCGAATTCCTTGAGAGATTTCAGACTCAGTTTCAGTGTCTTGTATGCAAGCATGGGCTCAACCTCACTTGACAGAAACGCCGCGCATTTCGCGGACCTTGTCGGTCAGCACCGGCAGGAACTCCAAAATATCGTCGACAATTCCAACATCCGCTATCTGGAAAATCGGGGCTTTCGGATTCTTGTTGACGGCGATGAGGAACGGATTTCCTTTGATGCCGGCCAGGTGCTGGAATGCTCCACTGATGCCGAAAGCCAAATACACCTTGGGCTTGACCGTTTTTCCCGACGAGCCCACCTGGCGGGATTTCTCCATCCACTTCGCATCCACGACCGGTCGGGAGCAACTCACCGCCGCACCCAGGGTCTCGGCAAGTTCCTCGGCAAGAGACACATTGTCTTTCTCCTGAATGCCGCGTCCGATGGAGACCAGGACGCTGTGTTTCGTGATATCGACGTCTCCCGCCTCGGCGACGATGGTTTCGACGTAGCGGCGTCGAGCCGCCAGTGCGCCGACAGCGGATGACTTGTCGATGACCACGCCCGAGGTCGCACCGCTCGGCTCTGGTTTGAACGCGCCGGGACGTACATTGATCACCGCACCTGATGAGATATCGCAGCGAACATGCGCACTCACCTGTCCGCCGAATTCCTGGCGAACCAGTTGCAGGGAATCTCGATCCACGCCCTCGATGCCTAACACATCGGAGACAAAAGCGGCATTCAGCTTGATCGAAAGCCCTGGCGAGAGATCGATTCCGAAATGATCGTGCGGGACCAGCAAAATGCTGTTGGCGGGCAGAACGCTCACTAGCGCCTGCCGCACCAGTTCGGCATTCGGATAGACGAGGGCTTCGTTAGCGATCTTCCAAATCTCACTGAAGGAAGTACGGAGCGAGTCGCACGCGGCGTCGAGATCCGCTCCCCAACCGGTAAGAATGGGGATGGGTGACTGAGTGCTATCAATCTTCCTTGCTGCGGCCAACAGTTCGACGGCGGAATCGTCGGCCACGCCGCCTCGATGCACGATGTATGCAAAAATGCGCGCCATCATTTCAGCCCTCCCTTCGCTGCTACCAATTCCAAAACCTGACCGGCGTTCTCTTCACGGCTTCCGTGGAGGATTTGCGCTCCCTTGCTCAGCACAGGAACGAAGTAATCCACCCGCATTACTCTCGCACCCGCTTCGCCAACGGCGGCTTGGTCAACGCCCAAGTCCGCGGCTCCCAAGACGGGGATGGGCAGGGAAGCGACCTGCCGGATGCCTCGCATCCCGACGTATCGCGGCTCGTTAATGCCAGTTTGAATCGAAAGTACGCAAGGGAGATCGATCTCGTTGATCTCGCGATTTCCACTTTCGATTTCGCGGCTGACTCTCAGCTTTCCGTCTTCCACCTGGATAGAATTCACCAGCGAGGCGAACGGGTAGTCGAGCATCGCTGCCAGCATTCCGCCTACCTGGGCAGCGCCGTCCTCGGCCTGAACCCCGGTCAAGATCAAATCGTAATGACCTTTCTGCACGAAGGCCGCGAGCACGGCGGCGATGCCCCGGCCATCCGAGCCGCGGAAGGCTTCGTCCGAGATCAAGACAGCCTGGTTTGCGCCCATGGCCAGTTCGCGGCGCAGGATTTCTTCGTCGTCTTCGCCGCCGATGGTCACAACCGTGACGTTGCCCCCGACGCGATCGCGGATCTGCAGGGCCTCTTCGACCGCGTAGTTGTCTGGTTCATTCACCGAATAGACGAGTTCGTCACGCTCGATATCGGTTCCTGCGGCATTGATCTCGATCTCGTTCTCCGAGGTATCCGGCACTCTTCGTGCACACACCAGGATTTCCATGTTTCAACCTCCACAAGTTGCCGTCTGCAATTCGTCTTCCTCTTTGCGAGCTTTATGAACGATCTGCTGGTCCACCAGTTCGGTTAGATCCATCACCGACATTGTTTCTTCCATGCCCGCCACTTTGATCGCATCTTCTATATTCACCATGCAGAACGGACAGGCCGTCACGATCACGTTCGCCCCAGCTTCCGCGGCCATTCGGACTCTGAGCACGCCCATCCTTTGCTCTTCTTTAGGTTCGTAGAACAGCATGAGTCCGCCGCCACCGCAGCAGAAGGACCGGTCTCGCGACCGCTTCATTTCCACTCTCTTTAATCTCGGGATGGCATCGAGTACAGTGCGCGGATCGTCGTAGACCTGATTGTGTCGTCCCAGATAGCAGGGATCGTGGTAGGTGTAGACGCTTTGTTCGTTTTCGACCGGATGGAACTGTATGTTCCCGGCCCTTACTTCCCGGGCGATCACTTGGCTGATGTGTTCGACGGGTGGGACGTCTTTATAGTCGTGTTTCAGCGCGTTGAAGGCATGCGGATCGCTGGTGACGATGCGCTCCACGCCCGAAGCTTTGATGGCGTCGGTGTTGTGATCGCGCAGGGTCAGGAAAAGCATCTCTTCGCCAAACCGCCGAACCTCGTGGCCGCTGTCTTTCTCGGCAGCGCCCAGGATTCCGAAGTTCTCTCCAATGTCGCCGAGAATGCTGGCGGTGGCTCGTCCGATCGACTGCATCCGGTCGTCGTACGAAGTAATGCTATCGACGAAATACAGAGTGTCGGCTCCGTTCTTTCCGTCGAGAATCTTCAGCCCACAGTCTTGCTGGAACGCTCCTGCCTTCGCCCAATCGGCTCTCTTCTTCTCCATCTTTCCGTAAGGATTGCCGCGACTTTCCAGAGCCTTCAGAGGCTTTTGCAGAGACTGGGGAACATTTCCGTCGTCGATCATGCCGCGCCGCAGATCGACGATTTTGTCGATGTACTCGACGAGCAGCGGGCATTCCTCCTCGCAGGCGCCGCAAGTCGTGCACGACCAGATTTCATCTTCGGAATAAATGGTTCCAATCAAAGGCTCGTGACTATGCGCCTTGCCGAAAACCGGATAATGCTGGAACGCGTAGTCACGCGCCTTGATGGTGAAGAATCTTGGCGCTAACGGACGTCCCACCGCATGGGCTGGGCAATTGTCGGCGCAGCGCCCGCAATCGGCGCAGGAGTAGAAATCCAGCATGTGCTTCCAGGTAAAGTCCTCGAATTTCTTCACGCCGAAAGATTTCGCCTGGTCCAGACTCTCGTCGGGAACGCCCCATCGCACCGGCTTCAGAGTTCCGCGATCCAACTTCGCGAAGTAAACGCTGAATAGCGACGTCTCCACGTGGAACTGGATTCCAAAGGGCCGGTAGCAGAGCAGGAAATAGAACGTCACTTCATGGACGAGATACGCCGTGACGTTGATAACCCAGAGTGTTGCCAACGGCATGGAGCTAAGAAGAATCTTGAACATCCACGGCAGGGACAGGACAGCCAACGTTTCTACAGTCTGGCCTTGCTGTGCATGACCGGCGGTATTGCTCGCGGCAAACAGGCTGTCGGCCACCATCAGAGTGGCAATCAGCCCCAGAAGAAATACAGCATCCGCAGTGTGACCTTTGCCATACTTCGCGGGAACGGCATATCGGGCTGGCTTGAAGACGAGGCGGCGAATGGCGAGGACCACCATGCAGAGGAAGACGACCGTTGCGGCGTAATCAGTAACGATGTCGTAGACGCGGCCGGTTCTCCCCGACAGTCCCGGCATCACAAAATTCTCTGAGACTCCGACGATCAGCACGCTGAAAGCGCGGGCGGCCAGCAGAATGAATCCCGCAAAGATGAGAACGTGAATGGTTCCGGCGAACTTGTATCGGGGATGCTTCCACTGCCCCAACCAGAACTTCAGGACTCTCGCAGCGCGGGTTAGTGGCCGATCAAGGCGAAAATCGCGTTGGGCACGAAGAAGCGGGACCAAACGCTTGGCTACGATGTAAACGAAACAGGCGACTCCTAGAACGTGGATGGTCAGAAATAGCGTGCGACCGAGAACTAACCAGTCTGCGATCTGCGCGGGTAAATAGATGCCTACCACGGCTACTCCCCAAAACTGCCTTACATGCGACGATGAACTGGGCCTGGAGTCGCTCGCGAAAGCACTTTGGTTCAGCCTGCGTGTGCTGGACTACGCGTAGTCGATAGGATTTTTCTCGAACCAGTGTTCATCGCGAGTCTTGCCGACGCTTTCCCATGCGCCCGAAACGACGCTCGCGGTGATCTGCCGGTTCTCCCAAATGATGCCTGCTCCAAAACCGATCGCTCCACCAAGCAAACCGTCGGCGAGAGTTCGGGACGCTGAGCGGCGTCCATTCCCGAGGCCGCCACCCAACAAGCCGAGACATGCTCCCACGATTGCGGGTGCCAGCGCCCGGCGAGCCGACTCACCGAGGTAGGGAGCCAGCGCTTCTTCTTTGAGATACTTGTCTTCTCCCACGCGCGCTCCATCGACCGCGGAATCCACGAGCTTGCGCCCGTAATCAACGCTGGATTTTGACCATTCCCGTAAGTTCATGGGCACCTCGCTGATGCAGTGGATCGATTTGGCTGTCTTGTCTTCGGACAGCGACTACGCTGCTTTCTGCATACACTCCATTTTCGATTCGATGAGCTCGAGCAATTCCTCGAAGCTGAGGCCTTGATCGAGCATCCGGAGGAGACCGTCACTGTCAAGCCCTACCGCTTCTCCCGCATGCACGAGTCTCTCGATAGCTTCGTAGACGGAAAGTTCGTGGCATTCGTGCAAGCGAGCGACAAAAACCTGAAGAGTATCAACTGCGTGGGTTCCGGAGGGCACGTGACGCAACCTCGTTCCCAAAATAGAACTCGGGAGCGGGCAAGGTCAGCAACGCCTGTCACTCCGCACTGTGACTGTCGTCACACAGTTCGCAGTGCGAGTCGCAAGTTGGACTTCGGGACGATGGAAGATGCTTGAACGGAGCCGATGCCTGCGCAGAATGCCCCCATGATCCCTGGCTTCCACCATTCTTGCGGCGGGCGACCTTTACCGAAACAAGCTGCTCTCCACTTCGCTGACCACGACCCCCCTAAATTCCACACTCTTTTCTCCATATAATGGCAGTGCAATGCGCTGGCCTCCTCTAGCAGTTGTCCGATGGCTTTTTGCGTCGCAGGAAGGAGGGCTCAGTCGTTTCATCTCTCGTTGGTTGTTTTTGCGCGCTTTAGGGGCAATCTATTTTTCTGCCTTTGTTTCATTGGCGTTTCAGATTCAAGGACTGATCGGCCCACAAGGGATTCTCCCTGCGGACCCCTACCTTC
Organism: uncultured Acidobacteriota bacterium; assembly: GCA_963719865.1. Taxonomy (GTDB): domain Bacteria; phylum Acidobacteriota; class Terriglobia; order Terriglobales; family Acidobacteriaceae; genus Sulfotelmatobacter. Next base: position 285,491 of record CAVRDS010000055.1, read on the forward strand.
AGGCCGTTGCTCAGTCTTTCGGACACTGGCAGCGTCTTTGGTATGCGCCTACTGTGCTCTGGTTTTCCAGTGGGCCAGTGATGTTGAACGCACTGTGCTGGGTCGGCATGGCCGCGTCGGTGCTTCTTGTGCTGAACTTGTGGCCTCGGGGGATGCTGGCACTCTGCTTTGTTTGTTTTCTGTCGTTCATTGCCGCCGCCCAGGATTTCTCCAGCTACCAATCGGACGGCATGTTGCTCGAAGCCGGATTCATTTCCTTGTTCTTTGCGACACCTGGGTTCCGTCCAGGGTTGGGGCGAAGCCATCCTGCTTCACGTGCCAGTCATTTCCTTCTACAGTGGGAATGGTTCCGGATTTACTTCGAGTCCGGAATGGCGAAGATCCTCAGCGGCGATCCTGAATGGCGCCATTTCACCGCAATGGATGAGTACTACCAGAATGGGCCTTTGCCGACCTGGATCGGCTGGTACGTGCAACATCTCCCACATTGGTTTCACGCGGCAACAGTCTATGCGACCCTGGCGATGGAACTCGGTATCGTATGGATGTTTTTTCTGCCGCGACGCTGGAGAATCGTGTGCTTCTTCATTGTGACTCCGTGGGAAGTCGGCGTCATTCTGACTGCGAACTATACGTTTTTGAACTATCTGGTTCTGGCGTTGGGAGTGCTCTTGCTGGACGATCGCTTCCTCGAGAGGTTCGTCCCGGCAAAATGGAGAAGTGCTGCTGCGAACTCTGCATCGAATAACGCTCCGATATTGGAAGGGAAGCCGTGGTGTGATGGGCTGCACCGCACTCGAGCGGCCGCCGCCCTGGTTGTGAGTTCAGTAATGCTCACCTGGATCTTCTACGCGACCACAGCAGAGATGCTGGCGAATTATCGGTTGCCGGCGTTTCCTGTCGTAGCACTGGAGCCATTTCGCATCGCCAATCGCTATGGGCTTTTCGCGGTCATGACACGTGGGCGATATGAAATCGAATTTCAGGGATCCAACGACGGAGAAAATTGGAAGCCGTACCGTTTCCGCTATAAGCCGCAAGAATTAAATGAGGCGCCGCGCATATACGCTCCCTATCAGCCGCGCTTTGATTGGAACCTGTGGTTCGCTTCTCTGGGTTCGTGGCGCGACTACCCGATCGTGCCGAACACGGAGGTGCGATTGCTTTCGAGCGACAAGGCTGTATTACAGTTGTTTGCGGACAATCCCTTCCCACAGCCGCCGCGCGAAATTCGTGTCTTGCTTTGGCAATACTGGTTCACTTCCATGGCAGAAAAACACCAAACCGGGATGTGGTGGCGGCGGCAACTGCTTGGACGATACGCACCGACCGTCGAAAGCACACCGGAAGGCGAAATCAGGGTCGTGGAGTGGCCCGACGCTCAACCGAGAGAGTGACGGAATACTTGTTCCGAGTGTGAAGCCGATAATTCGAAGATTATGGTGAGACATTCCAAAGCGTGCGTAGTCGGAGCGGGTCCCAATGGCCTGGCGGCCGCGATCGTGTTGGCCCAAGCAGGGTTGCAGGTGGATGTATTCGAGGCGCAACCCACTCCGGGCGGCGCGGTGCGCAGTATGCAATTGACTCAGCCGGGATTCGTGCACGATTTTGGATCAGCCGTATATCCGCTCGGCGCTGGGTCCCCCTTTTTTTCCTCGTTACCCTTAGAAAAGCATGGACTGGAATGGATCCATTCGCCGGCTCCGGTAGCGCACCCGCTCGATGACGGCACTGCGGTTGTTTTGGAACGTGATCTTGAATCCGCTGCGGCGCGCCTTGGCTCCGACGGCAACGCGTGGCGCGGGCTCATGCAGTCGTTCGTTGAGCGTTGGGGCGAATTCGCTCCGGAAGTGCTTCGCCCGGTTCTTGCGATTCCCCAACACCCCTGGCTGATGGCGGGCTTCGGAATGAGCGCGCTGCGCTCCGCAAAAGGGATAGCCCACCGTTTTCACAGTGATCGCACCCGTTCGCTGTTCGCCGGACTGGCTGCGCACTCGTTCCTCGCTTTGGACGAACCATTAAGCGGCGCGTTTGGCATGATGATGGCGATCCCCGCTCACGCGGTTGGGTGGCCCATCGCCCGCGGAGGAGCTCAATCCATCACCAACGCACTATGCAGTTATCTTTCCACGCTGGGCAGCAGAATAGTTACTTCGTCACGCGTGGAATCGCTAGACTCGCTATCCGATTACGATGTGATTCTCTGTGACGTTACGCCACTGCAACTTGTGGCACTCGGCGGAGGGCGCTTGTCCGACAGCTACAAGCGTCAACTGCAAAGATTTCGTTACGGTCCCGGGGTCTTCAAACTGGACTATGGGTTGAACGCACCGATCCCGTGGACGGCTTCCGAGTGCGCGCGGGCCGCAACCGTGCATCTGGGAGGAAGCTTCGAAGAAATCGCGGCTTCAGAAAAGGCCGTCCGAAGCGGGAAATGTGCCGAACGCCCCTTCGTCTTATTGGCGCAGCCCAGCTTGTTTGACCCTGCGCGCGCGCCTGCGGGAAAGCACACCGCGTGGGCGTATTGTCATGTTCCCAATGGATCGAAGACCGACATGCTGCAGAAAATCGAAGACCAGATCGAGCGCTTTGCTCCGGGATTCCGCAAAACAATATTGGCGCGCCATGTTTTATCTCCGGCCAGTATTGAAAGCATGAACGAGAACCTTGTAGGAGGAGACATCAGCGGCGGGATCATCGACCTGCGCCACATGTTGTTTCGCCCGACGCGAAAACTCTATGCCACTTCCGCGCCCAACATCTACATTTGTTCGTCCTCTACTCCACCTGGAGGCGGTGTGCACGGAATGTGCGGCTATCATGCCGCGAAGGTCGCGCTGGCGAGGCTGTGAGAATCACGCTCCCGCTTTTCTCAGTGACGCTCAGGCGGGGATCCTGGCCCCTACCATTTTCATAAGATCCAGAATCATGCTAACGACCGCGTCATCGCCGATCTCAGTATTGATCATGGAGTGATAAATGGCGCGGTCCGGCCATTCGACGTTGAAGTATTTCTGGATAAAATCGGCTCGCTCCCGGTCCACCGTGTCCACGAGTTGCTCGGCTTCCTTCTCGCTCTTACCGCGGGCCAGCAGGCGGCGCACCTTATCCTCACGCGGAGCATAGAGAAACACACGCAAGGCATCCGGACGGTTCTTGAGAAACTGCTGTGACCCTCGTCCAACAATGACGGAGTTTCCCCTTTTCGCCGCGTGCTGAACGACAAGTTGCGTGAATTTCAAAATGCTTTCACTGTCGACCACTTTCAGTTTGTGCGCGTTGATGCTTCCTTCATAACTCCCGCGCAAAAAAGATTTGAAGAGCCGGTAGTACGGGGGATCAGTTCGTTCCTCTCGTCCCTCGACCACTGCCTTTGGGCACTCAGCCAGCCGCGCTATCTCCTCCGTCAGTAACTGATCCCAAAGCTTCCAGCCTAGCTGCTTGGCAAGCAGCTGAGCGATCTCGCCGCCGCCGCTTCCGTACTCGCGTTCAATCGTTATGATTTTTATCATTTGCGTCCCTACATTCGGTCCAATCGTTCAAACGTGGACGGCGAGAACCGGGCACGGTCCTAACTGCAGCACGCGATAGGTTGTCGAGCCGAACACCGCGAGATCCATGGCCCCACGTCCACGTACTCCCATCACTACCATGTCGATATGTCCTTCCAGAGCCAGTTCAATGATTTGCTGGTATGGCTTGCCGACGCGCACCGCTGTCTTAATCTTAAGCGCCTTGCGGATCTCCGCTGGAACCAGTTTATCGAGTTGCCCTGTGGCGGTCGCTACGGCCGCTTGCGCTTTGGATGGGTTTCGAATGTCCTCCAACACGTGCAGCAGGGTTAGCTCGGCATCGTACTCGTCTGTCGCAGAAAGCGCGTAACTCAACGCACGCTCGGAGTTGTCGGAGAAATCTGTACAGAAAAGAATTCGGCTCAAGTGGTGGACGTGTCTCCGCTCGTGTCCTTCTGTAATGGACTCCTGCTGCGGTTTACAGATGGCCAGCACCGGGCAGGAAGCCCGGCGCATGACTCGATTGGTCACCGATCCCAGCACTACGCGGTCATATCCTCGCCGGCCGTGCGTTCCCATGACGATCAGATTCGCGTTGTGCTTCTGTGCGTACGACAGAATGCAGTCGGGAGCTGTGCCCTCGTGCACTACAAGTTCAGGTCGAATAGCCTCGTGGCTGTGGGCCTTCAGGAATGCCCCCAGTCGTTGCTGGCCACCCTCCTGGAGCGTGCGGCAGAACTCCGCGAAGTCTCCTGTCGACGCAACATAGTCTGCGTAAGGATATCGCGAGAGTTCGACGATATGCTGGGCCACCACCTTGGCTCCATAATGCTCGGCCAGCGACAGCGCATAGTGATACGCCCTGACGGAAAACTCCGAAAAATCCACAGGACAAAGGATAAGTTTAATTTCCAGCATGACCGCGCCTGAGCGTTCTACGAGCTACATTCCATTAATTTTGATTACTCCATCACTCTTACCCCACCGCCGCCGGGATCATTTTTCTTCAACACGAAAGCCAGAAAGAACATGATCGCCGACGCCACGCAAAGAACCATAAACGTATCAATGTACGCCAGGCTTGCCGCCTGGTCTTGCAGGGACTGGTAGATCCTGGCGTAAGCCGTCGCCAGCGCCTCGTGCCTGCCCACGCCAGAGGTTGCCAGATGCTGAGCGAGACCGTTCGCTGCATTCACAAAATTAGGATTGTCGACGCGGGCACTGTGCACGAGCCTTTCTTGATGGAATTGCGAGCGCCGTGCGATCAACGTCGTGACCATGGACGTCCCCACGCTGCTGCCCATATTGCGCATGAAATTCACGATTCCGGCGACCGAATTATTCTTCTCTGGCGCGATTCCGACGTATGCAACCAGGGTGATCGGCACGAAGAGGAACCCCAGACCAATTACCTGCGCTATACGTAGCCAGGTTGCGGCACTGAAGCTGATCTGCAGGTCAATCCGCTGCGTGGAATAGAACATCGCGATCGATAGGGCCAGCCAGCCAAAAGCAATCAGGTAACGGGCTTGGATCTTGGTCGTCAGCTGGCCCATGATGGGCATCTCAATCAGCAAAACAAGACCTCCCGCAGAAAGCGCAATGCCAGCCAGCTCCGATGTGTACCCGACAAGCGTCTGGAGAAACTGCGGCATCAGGACCAGGCTGCTGAACAGCAGGATTCCCAGCATGAACATCATTAGGCTGGAACCGGCGAAGTTAAAGTTCTTGAACATGCGGACGTCGATGATCGGCGCTTTTTGATAGAACTCCCAGATCACCAGCGAGATCAGGCATACGGTTGCGATGACGACCAAAGTCGTAATGAAGTGCGATCCGAACCAGTCATCCTCCTGTCCCTTGTCGAGCAGTATCTGCAATGCCCCGATACCGAGCGCCAAGAGAGCGATGCCAATGTAGTCCAACTTGACCCCAGCCGCTTTCAACCGCGCTAAGTAAGGAGGATCTTCGACAAAGCGCCGCACCAGGAGCCATGTCATCACTCCGACGGGGAGATTGATGAAAAAGATCCAGCGCCAGGAATAGTTGAAAGTGATCCATCCGCCCAGAGTGGGTCCGATAGTTGGTGCCATGATGGCCGTAATGCCGTACAGCGCAAAGGCCAAACCTCGCTGTTGGGGTGGAAAGGTGTCCGCCAGAATGGCCTGGGCCATGGGCTGCAGCCCGCCGCCGCCCGCCCCTTGCAAAACCCGGAAGAAAAGAAGAAAACCGAGACTGGGAGCAATGCCGCAAAGCAGGGAACTGACAGTAAAGACGGCCAGACAAGACATGAAAAAGCGCTTGCGCCCCAGGGCGCCAGCCAGCCAGCCGCTGATCGGCAGAATGATGGCATTCGAGACCAGGTAAGAAGTCAGCACCCACGTGCTCTGGTCGTTGCTTGCGCCCAGATTGCCCGCCATGTACGGCAGCGCAACATTGGCGATGCTGGTGTCAAGCACCTCCATGAAGGCTGCCAGAGCCACGACCACGGCAATCAGCCAGGGATTGTACTTTGGCCGCCAAACTTCCTGATCGAGAGTGAGAGCAGCGGCACTCATTTGAGGTACACATCCGGTACCACGTTCATGCCTGGGCGAAGCCGACGATCCCGGTTCTCGCCTGGCTCAAGTACGATTTTTACGGGAACGCGCTGGACAATCTTCACGTAGTTTCCAGTCGCATTCTCCGGTGGAAGCAAGCTGAATAGCGGGCCGGTTGCTCCCGCTATGCTGTCGACGTGGCCCTTTAGCGTCCGGCCGCTCGAGTCCACATGAATTTCCGCTTTTTGTCCGACTTGCATATGTCGAAGCTGAGTCTCTTTGAAATTGGCGGTAACCCAAACCTCATCGAGAGGCACGATGGTCAGCAGCAGCTGCCCATCTTGAACGTTCAACCCAACCACCACGGTCTTATTTACTTCACCGGAAACGGGAGCAACGATTTTGGTATATCCGAGATTCAATTGTGCCTGCTCGAGGGCTGCACGTTTTTGCTCAACGTCGGCGATCGCCGCCCGTACGCGAGCCCGAGTCGACGAAACCTGCTGGGGCCCGGTCTCCGCATATTGATGGTTGGCATTGGCCTGTGCCAGGCGGCTGCGAGTCTGTTCGATGAATTGCTGCGCCGCCGATTCGTTGGCTTGGGCTGCCGCAACCGTCGCCGTGCTGGACTTGGCCGTCGCCAATGCCTGATCGTAGATCTGCTGCGAAACTTCCCGTTTTTCGACCAGCAGCTTATATCGGTGAAGATCGTCCTGCGCCTTCACATCATTTGCTTCGGCTGCCTCCACTTGGGCATGGGCAGCGGTAAGTTGTCTTTCGGCGGCGGTAACTCCGGCGTTTGCGTCTTCGATGCCAGACGCAGTAAATCTGAGTTGGCTTGAAGTGTTCACCGATGTAATCGGAACCGTGATATTCAGCGATCGGGCCGTCGCTTCAGCGCTGTCGAGATTCGCCCGCGCCTGCGCGACGGCGACCTCATAGTCGGTCGGATCGATTTCCACCAGCACCTTGCCTTTCTCCACCCACTGGTTGTCGTCTACGTTCACCCGCACCACGTAACCGGAAACACGAGCGCTGACGGGATAAAGGTGAACATCAGCCTGCGCGTCGTCCGTCGATTCGTAACTGCTCAAGTAGCGCCACAGGAAGATGCCCAAGATCAGCGCCACCAAGACGACAATCAGAATTACGAGATTTCTGCGGCGCTTGGGAGTTGGGCGCGCCGGCGGCTTATAATCCCGCTCCGGCGGGGTCGACGGATCGATCGGGGATTCATTGTCCGTATCAGGCACTGCACGCGATGGGTGCTCTTCCGCCATGTTTATCTTCCTTGGAAATATTCCTTGACGCCCTCTTCGGCAATGCCCAGGGCGCGGATCAAGGAAATTTTCGCCAAATTGTAGTTGTAGAGACTCGATATGTATTGCTCGTGCGCAGCCGCGACTGACTCTTGCGACTGGACCACTTCAACGCTGTCCGTGACGCCCGCGCTGAAACGATCGGTGGATTGCACGAGCGTCTGCTCCGCTAAATCGATGTTGCTGCGAGCCACGTTTACTCGATCTGACGACGATTGCAGATTCAGCAGCGCCGTGCGCGCGTCGGACTCAATTTGTGCCCGCAGGTTGTCGAGTCGGTCGCGGCTCTGCTCGAGTTTCGCGTCGGCCTGTTGCAGGTCGCCGTGAACGCTGCCGCCCGTAAAAATCGGAATCGACAGGGTTCCTCGTACGTCGTAGATCTGCGTCGCATTGGAGGGGTTGATCCCGCCTGCTCCATAATCCGCACCGAAGGAAAGGGACGGGAAATATCCCGCCTTCGCGGCTTTCCGAGAAAGTTCCGCCGCGCGCAGGTCGCTGGTCGCCGCGCGATAATCCGAGCGCGACGCGTATGCGCGTTTCAGAGCTTCATCCACGGTGACGGCCTCGAAAGGCTGATAGGGAGACTTGTCAGTCAACTCGAATTCCTGCCCGGGATTGAGGCCAATCACTCGCGCCACAGTCAGCTTCTGGATGGCGAAATCGTTCTTCGCCTGAATCAATTCCTGCTGGCGGGTCTGCAACTCGACTTTGGTACGCAAGCCGTCTATATCGGGCGAAGTGCCGGCTTTCACCTGATCCGTGGCCTGATCGTAGAGAGCCTGGGCCGACTTGACCTGAGCTGCTTCTGTCTCAATGCGGGCCTCGTCGGCGATGGCCTGCAAATAGGTATAGCCGACGGCCAGCACCACGAGATCATGGGCGTCCTGAAACGTATAGTCGGCCGATTTCACACTCTGGCTCGCAGCTCGAGTAGCGCTGATGGACTTCCAATCAAAAAGGGTTTGGGTCACAGCGGCACGAGCGTCGAAGTAGGAATAAGGGCCGACCGACGGTGAGAGATGGAAGATGCTGGCGAGGCCGGAAAAGCCCAATTCATCGATGTTGAGCTTCGAATCCGCCCAGTAAGGAGACGCGGTTACGTGCGGCAGAAGGGCGCTCAGCTGTTCCCAACGCTGTCCACGGGCCAGTCGGGTGTCCGCGCGCGAAAGCAGCAGTCCCAGATTCTGTCTCAATCCCCGCTTGATCGCGTCCTGCAAGGAAAGCGGCAATACGCCGGGAATAAGTTTGGTCGGCACACTGCCCGCGTACGGGCTCACTCCGCCGGTTCCGGGTATAGCCTGGCCAGGCGTGCTCGCACCGGGAGTAGTGTCGGTCTGCGCGAGCACCGTTGTCGCTCCACAGATCAGGGCTCCGGCCAGGAAAATGCGGCGGTATCCGCAGCTGGATCTCAAGGGTGCCTCCTGAACTCAAATTTCCGTGGGCCTGCCGAGGGAAAATATCCTAAGTCCGGTCCCTCATTTAAGGCAAATGAACTCGATGTCGATCAAAAGATGGTCTCGGAGCGAAAAAAGATTCAATAGTAGAAATCGTTCATTCAAGTTTGCACGTTGCGCATGGGGCAAGGTAGAGTTTCCAAAGTGGCTCTGAGAACACCGACTTCGATATTGCTTCTGAGCGTTCTGGTTGCCGGGATTTTGAGTCCGTCCGGCCTGTGCGCTCTCATGTGCGAACGCCGCTCCCAGGCGGAGACTCGGCAGCACTGCAGTCACGCTTCGGATCCGATGTCCAGAATGATGCACCACCACTCCGCCATGATGAATCATGCGGATGTTGACGCGGTAATGCCGCTGTCGTGCCCATCGAGTTGCGATGGGCTGGAGCGTCTGAACCTCTCGAGGAAGGCTACTGCTCAAGTCAGGACACGGCAGACCGGCATCGTGACCCTGGATGCTCCGGCCAAGTTCATGTCGCCCGATATCGGGATTGTTTGGCGCTCGGATGGCGGCCCACCCGCCCGGCGCACGGCGTGCATGACATCTTTCAGCATTCTTCGTATCTGAGTTTCTTCCTTCTGGTTTTCCTCGTGTAGCCGCAGCAGGGATCTCAATGTCAATGGGGTTGGCTCTGCGTCTTCGTTTGATCCAATTGCCTTTAACGCTTCGGGACAGGGTGAGTCTGTCCGATCCGGAGGAGACTTGATGAAGAACAGACGTGATTTTCTGAGGAATGTTTTTGGTCTGGGCGCCGGCTTTGCGGCCACGCCTCATCTGCTGGCCGAGACCGCGCAAAAGCCGAGAAACGGCATGGGCGCGGCGCACCACCGGACTCGGCACGGCGAGGCGATTGTTTCAGTGGAGACTCCCGACGTCCCGCAACTTCCCTGGCGCATGGTCGACGGAGCGAAAGAGTTTCATCTCATCGCAGAGCCGGTCACCCAGGAACTGATTCCCGGCAAGGTCGTCAATCTCTGGGGATATAACGGCAGCGCCCCGGGTCCAACCATTCAAATCACTCAGGGCGATCGAGTTCGGATCATCCTCGACAACCATCTCCCGGAGCCCACGTCGATGCATTGGCACGGATTTGAAATCCCCATGGCCATGGATGGAGCACCGGGGAGCAGTCAGGACCCGATCCCGCCGGGCGGTCGTTTCGTATACGAATTCACGCTGCATCAGGCGGGGACGTTCTTCTACCACTCGCACATGGCGATGCAGGAAATGATGGGGATGATTGGCGCCTTCATCATGCAACCGAAAGAAAACTACGATCCTCCTGTGGACAAAGACTTCGCCATCATCCTGCAGGAGTTCGCGGTCCTCCCGAACAATCCCGTGCCCAATTCCATGAATATGGAGTTCAACTGGCTGACCCTCAACGGCAAGTCGGGTCCGGCCACTACTCCGCTGATTGTTCGCCTGAATGATCGTGTCCGGCTGCGCTTCATCAACCTGGGCATGGACCATCACCCCATTCATGTGCATGGGCACACTTTCGTCGTTACCGGCACAGAGGCAGGCCGGCAGCCGCAATCAACGTGGGGCCCGGCAAACACCGTGCTGGTGGGAGTTGCGCAATCCCGGGATGTTGAGTTTGTCGCCAATAATCCTGGCGATTGGATGATCCACTGTCATCTGCCGCACCACATGATGAACCAAATGTCGTCGGTGGTGGGGCCGATGACTCGCAACGGCCGCGGTATGCCGATGGGCTTGGGCATGGAAGAGGGCATGGGCATGTTGCGGGGGGGGCATGCAACTTCCGAAGACAAGGGTCCAAGTCTGGGACGTGGCATGGGAATGGGCTCCACTCGCGACCAAACCATCGCCGATGGCCCACTCTCGGTCCAACAGGTCCAGCAGTCCATGAGCAACGTCTCGGGGACGGAGCACGGCTCTATGTCCGGGGCGCAGCACGAGGGCATGCAAATGACCGTACCGGATGTAGCCAAAGATGCCAGTTCGGTTCCCGGATTTCCGCAAGACGCTTTCATGGAGGGGCCGGCGATGGCGATGGACAAGATGGTAGAGAAGCCGGAGAACTACGGACTTCGTCCCGGTTGGAGTGGATTCATGCAGGGGATGATGACGTTCCTGCGCGTGCTTCCACCCGAGATGTACGACAAGGTGATGGTTTTGCGCGCACGGCAGAATGGTAAACCGCAAACCATGCCGGAAATGCAGCACCAGCACCGCGGATAGCTGGGTGCAATTCATTTGAAGGAGCACGCAATGAAGTCACAACATCTTCCGGCAGCGCTTAGCATGATCGCAGCTATTGTGTTCACCATTCTGGTGACCTCACCGTTCGGATCGGCCCAGAGTCTTCCGAGACCGGGCGTGTCAACGCCTGCATCGCCGGGGGATGCTGCTGCACCGCCGTCCGGATTAACCTTGGCTGAGTTGGAGCGAATCGCTCTCAGTAACAATCCAACCCTTGCCCAGGCTAATGCCGAAGTCCATGCTGCCACCGCTCGCAAACTGCAAAGCGGACTCTATCCGAATCCTACAGTTGGCTATCAGGGAGAGCAGATACGAGGCGGAATCCAGGGCGGAGGCGAGCAAGGCTTCTTCGTCAGTCAGGACATCGTCCTTGGCGGCAAACTCGGCCTGAACCGCAACATCTTCGAGCAACAGAAAAAGCAGGCCGAAGCTGAGGCGGAGGAGCAGCGCCTTCGCGTCACCAATAGCGTGCGAATGTCGTACTACCAGGCCTTGGCTGCGCAAGAGATGGTGGATCTAAGGCAGAAGCTCGCGAAGTTGGCGGAAGATGTTGTCGGAACTTCGCGCCAATTGGGCAATGTTGGCCAAGCTGACCAACCGGACATCTTAGAGGCGGAAGTGGAAGAGGAGCAGGCCGAATTGGCTGTGGTGGCCGCTGAGCAGAACCAGATCCGGCGCTGGCGGGAATTAGCGGCAACGGTGGGCAAGCCGGAAATGCCACTTACACGTCTGGCGGGCAATCTGGAGGATACGCCCGAAGGCGATCCCGATCAGTGGATGAAAGCGATGCTCGAAGAGAGTCCGGCGGTGAAGATTGCACAATTGGGAGTGATGAAAGCAGAGGCTTCGATGGCTCGCGCCAAGCGTGAACCCATACCCAACCTGCAACTTCGCGGCGGTCTGGAGAAGAATCTGGAACTTGAGGCGATCACGAACCGCAAGATCGGGCTGCAGGGATTCGCGGAGGTCGGTGTTCAAATTCCTCTTTTCAATCGCAATCAGGGCGGCGTCGGAGCGGCTCGGGCAGATCTCGAACGCGCGCAGCAGGAAGTGCAACGCGTCCAACTCGTACTGCGCGAACGCGCCGCTGCACTGCTGCAGAACTACGCGACGTCACGCACGGCAGTGGAAAGGTACCGTGACCGGATGATTCCGCGTGCGCGGAAAGCTTACGAACTGTACTTGAAAAACTATAGCGGGATGGCCGCTGCCTACCCTCAAGTGCTGATCGCGCAGCGGACTCTGTTCCAACTCCAGGCGGATTACATCACCGCCCTCGACAACCTTTGGGCAAGTTCAATTGCGCTGAAGGGTTTTCTGCTAACCGATGGCCTGGAGGCGCCGACCCGTGCGGGTGAAATGGATCGGCCGGTTCGTGAGCTCGATATTCCGTCGTCGACCGCAGGTGTGCCACCGCAGTGAGTGCCGTCATGCGTGAGCCTTATCGATCATCGCTTCCCACACGCCTTTGGCTTTGAGAATCAGTTCAACCGTTTCACGAATCGCGCCGTGGCCTGCGAGCGCTCTGGTCGAATAGTGAGCAGCGTGTTTGACTTCCGGGACTGCGTCTCCGACAGCAACGGCAAGGCCGGCCCGGAGCATGAGCGGAATGTCGGGAAGATCGTCACCGACATAGGCGACCGCAGAATCGGAGACGCCCGCTGTTTTGAGGATCTCTTCAAAGGCCGGCATCTTCAAAGACTGCTTCATATAAATGAACTCCATCTTCATTTCACGGGCGCGACGCAGCAGTGCCGCGCTTTCGCGGCCCGTGATGCAACCCGTGCGTAGGCCCGCTGTGTGCGCCAAGGTGAGCCCCTGGCCATCATGCGCATCGAAGGTTTTTATTTCGAGGGCGGTGCCATCGGCTTGCGAAAGCAGGGTGACGCTGCCGTCCGTCATCGTACCGTCAACATCCATGAGCAGCACCTTGATTTGCGCGGCGCGTTTCTTCAGCGCGGGAGAGATTCTAGCAATCGGGGACAATGGAGCCTCCACTAAGGTAAGGGAAAGTTTAAAGCAAGTGCCGGTTAATCGCCCCAAGACTTGCGTCCCACGGCGGTGGTAGACTGCGGCCTATGGCCGCCAAAAAGAAAGCTAAGAAAAAAATGACAACTGACCGAAAGAAAGTGACGGGGCCCAAGAAGCCGGCGAGGAAGCGGGGAACTTCCAAGCGCCCTGCAAAGAAAAAGCAGGCTAAGAAGAAGGCTGCGTCCAGTAAGAAGATCATCGCTAAAACAGCCGCTTCTAAGGCCGACCGCGCCTCCACGAAACGGGGCCGGGCAAAAGACGAGACCGTCGATACCCTGCTGCCAGGATTTAAACGTGCGTCCGCTCCATCGGGAAGGCAATCGGGCGATCTGCAGGGATTGTCCAACGTCGAGGGTGCAGACTCGGAAAGCGTCGACGAGTTGCTCGACGAAGGGAACGCCTTCGAGGCAGACGCAGTCAGAGGCGTCGAAGATGCCGATGACGCCGACGAAAGGGAAGTCCAGACGCACGAAGTGCTGGAGGACGACGTTCCCGACGAATACCTGGATAAGGATTGAACACGGTTTCGCTTCCGCAGGAAACACCGTATTTGCAATCGCTGTTCGTGCTGAACCGGATGAAGCGAGGATTGCGCCTGCTCACGATAAAGACCTATGACATCGATTCAAGAATTCAGATGCGAGATTTGCGGAAGAGTGGAAACGAACCCAGTCCACTGGTTTGTCATTCAATGCAATGACATGGACCTCGCGGTGTTCAAATGGAACTCAAAAGCGGCCAGCGCGCCCAGCGCCCGGCACTTCTGCGGAGAGGCCCACGCTCAGGTATACATCAGCCGGTGGTTTGACTCAGTCTGTTCGCCACCCAAGCCAGACTACACAAGGTCTACACCCGCGCCCTAGAACACCGGCTACGATCGCACACGAAAAGTTTGTCTTTCACAAATTCACAGCGATAGCTATGGATCGGCCTCGGCAAGGAGAGTGTTGGATGGCCATAGTTGCAGGAGTGGATTTCGGAATATTGCCGGCGCAGTGGATGAAGGCTTTCGGCGCAGCCAATCATGAAATTACGCCTTCCTAGTGTTGTCCTCGGGGCGACGGTCGCTCATCTCGCAATTGGCATATCCATGATGAACGGCTTTGCCGCCGCGCAAACATTTTCAGTCCATCAGGTTTCGTGGAGCGAAACCGCGGATCGGGTTACTCTGACAAACGACTATCTGGAACTAGTCTTCGATCGTGCGGATCACGCGATCGTACGGCTATCTGCAGACCACAGCGGGAAACGAACTTTCACAAATAACTTGCTTGCGCCGCGAGGCATTCGAATCGATGACACAGATGGCGCGGAGAGCCCGCAGACTCAGATGGAACTACTCGAGCGCAAGCCAGACCGGATTACGGTTCGCTTGCGTTGGAGATCGTACAACGCGAAATTCCGAAGTCCGACTGAAATGACCCTGTCGATGGGCGCAGCAGATCGTTGCGTCCACATTCGATCGATTTTCTCGGCGTCGCCCTCAGCCACGAAGCCGAGAGCGGTCCGCATCGCACTTCAGCAATGGTTCTTGCTCGGACTTTTTGATCGCGGCGTCGTGCAGTACATTGCGGGACAAAACCAGCAATTCACCTCCCACGATCCGCTGCGGTTTTTCTACACCATCGACCGTCAAAACGGTTCGGTTGCGATTGAACCCAATCCAGCCAGCGCTGTCGGGGAAACTGTGCTCGTATCGGGCGCGGGAAACTCCGAAAGCGGCCTCGAACTGAGGCCGCAACCATCACAGTCACCGGTTGACGTTTGGACATCTCCCCGCGAGATCCGCTGGTCGCCGGCACGTGCAGTACCCCGACGGACCATTGAATTTACGATGTATGCCAACGATCTTCCTTTTCCGGCGCACCATTCCGACAATTTCATCGGTGGCGATGAAAAGGCGCGGCGCGACTCCATAGCGTACTTCACCGCTGTTTACGGGAGCGCGGCTGGAGTGTTGGGATCGTACACCGAACTGGGCAGCGCGTACCCTACGCTGGCCTTTCCCGATCGACCGTACGGAGATGCTTTCAATTTTTTCGATCCTGATGCATGGTCGACCGTCACCGCTCTTAGCTACTCGGGCGATCGCCTTTTGCAGAAGGAAGCGCGAAGAATACTGGAGCGCAGCGAGCGCGACCTTCGGCCGGACGGTCAGATGCCGCACCACTTCGAAGCGGGTGCCGCTACCTATGTTTCTATCGCAAAATCGAGCCAAACGGGTCCGAACATCTTTTGGGTGATCGCGGCATCGGAATATGCCGCAGGGAGCGGTGATGAGGCATGGCTGCGCACCCACTACCCGCACCTGCGTCTGGCGACGGACTGGGTTCTGGCAAAATACGATCCATCCCACAAGTTGCTGCGTGCGGACGGGCCACTTTTCATCGATGTTTTCCGCCGCGATGGGTACACCCTGGATACGAATGTTGCTGCAGTTTATCTTCTGGATCGTATGACGGAAATTGCCGAATTCTGTGGCGATAATCAGAGCGCGCAGCGTTATAGCACGCTCCGCCGAGAGTTGATCGCCGGGATCCAGAACGAGCTTTGGAGCGAAGATCACTTCATCACGCAGAAAAACCCGGACGGCAGCAGTCGCGACAAAGTGGACTACGACGGCAACTTCGCCGCGCTGGCTTTTGGGATTCCGGGCGGGGCTGACGCGGAGCGATTACTGCATCGATTGGATGCAGGGCCCCATACGCATCCGGGCCTGCGCGGAACGTGGGTCTCGGAGCGGCGCTACGAGAAAGAGGACTGCTACGGCGCGAATGATGGCGACTCCGACACTGCGATGGCGCGCATCTGGTGGTTGGATATGGCCGCTCGCGTCCGCCTCGGCGACCATTCCACATTTGACGCATTGCTCGATCGCATCGAGTCGGATCTGCTACACGAGGTGTGGATGCCCGAAAGATACGATGCGGACGGAATGCCCGCGCACAACAGCTACTATCATGAGTATCCGGACATCGTGAGCATCGTGTTGCGCGAGATGCGATATGGTGTGCACCTCGGCATGCGTGAGGTAACAATCGCTCCGTTCGGGGCTTCGAAGTTTGAAATCCAGCTCGGCGCGCTTCAAGTCAAATATTCCGCGGACCGCGTGTCTATTTCCGTTCCAGGGTCTAGTGCGCGTAACTTTACGGTTCGTGGTCTTCGGCCGCGCCGGCAATACGATCTCTCCGACGGCAAACGGTTGACCACGGATGCTGAAGGAACGCTTCGCTTCAGAGCCCGTCCCGCGAGAATTCAGATTCATTTGGATCGCTGATTTTGAATCTGCCCCGGCCGCTTCAAACGATTACAGAAGATGCGCCTTTAGCGTTTTCGAAACCGAATGCGCTAGCGTCAATGAGAATGCCTTGGGACGACTTTGCGAAGATCGTGGTAATTGGTCGCAAATTCCAGGCAGGCGCCCGTCTCAAGCTGGCCGGTGTGTTCTCGATAGAATTCCTCCCAAGGCGAATTGCTCTTGGGGTAATTGGGTTTGAAGAGCGTTCGGCGGCGCGCAATCTCCGCGTCTTCGAGCAGAGCGTCGACTTTCCGTTCGCTGAGTGAAACGCGGATCTTGTCTCCCGTCTCGAGAATCGCCAGATTGCCTCCGACAGCCGCTTCCGGCGAAATGTTCAAGATCGATGGACTATCGGACGTGCCGCTCTGCCGGCCGTCGCCCATACAGGGCAGCATGCGAACTCCCCGCTGCAGCAGATATCCAGGCGGAGTCATGTTCACCACTTCCGCCGAGCCGGGATAACCGATTGGACCGGAGTTACGGACAACCAGGATGCAACTTTCATCCACCTGCAAAGACGCATCCTCGATACGCGCCCGATAATCCTCCGGAGAATCAAACACAATGGCTCGAGCCACGAAAGTATCCTCGTTGCCTGGTTCCGATAAATAGCGCTTGCGAAACTCCTCGCTGATGACGGAGGTTTTCACCAGAGCGGAATTGAAAAGGTTCCCGCTGACGACAATCTGGCCAGCATTTTCTTTCAGTGGGTGAGCATAAGTACGGATCACTCGTGTGTCGCGGCTCCGGCTCGCTTTGCAATTCTCCCCAACGGAGTGACCGGTAACCGTAAGTGCGTTCTCAGCGATTTTTCCCGCCTGCATCAGCTCGCCGATTACCGCGGGCACTCCACCGGCACGATGGTATGCTTCGCCCAGATATTCGCCGGCCGGCTGCAGGTTCACCAGTAGGTGAATGTGGTGTCCCACTGTTTCCCAATCCTTCACGGATAGATCGACTCCCATGTGACGGGCGATAGCGATGATGTGGGGCGGACAGTTTGTAGATCCGCCGATCGCGGAATTTACGACGATGGCATTTTCAAATGCCTCCCGCGTCAGGATGCGGCTCGGCGTTAGATCTTCCCTCACCATCTCGACAATGCGTTGGCCAGTCCGGTAGGCCATCTGGGCGCGTTCCGCGTAAGGCGCGGGAATGGTTCCGCAGCCGGGGAGGGACATACCCAACGCCTCTGCCAGAGAGTTCATCGAAAGCGCCGTTCCCATCGTGTTGCAGTGACCCGCGCTCGGTATCCCTTCCACAACCCTGTCCACCAGTTGCTCGTTCGTGATCGCGCCTGCAGCCAGCTGTCGTCTGGCCTCCCACAGAACCATGCCGGTTCCCGCTAACTTGCCATTAACATAACTGTCCAGCATCGGACCGCCCGACAGCACGATCGCGGGCAGATTTACAGTCGCCGCGGCCATCAGGCCGGAGGGGGTGGTCTTATCACACCCGGTCGTGATGACCGCTCCGTCAAACGGATAGCCGGCCAACATCTCTACCAGGCCAAGGTAGGCAAGGTTGCGATCCAGAGCGGCGGTCGGACGGCGGCAGCTCTCCTGCAAGGGATGAGTTGGAAACTCCATCGGAACTCCGCCCGCATCCCGGATTCCGGCCTTAACCCGCTCTGCTAGCGCCAGGTGAATACGATTGCAGGGCACGACATCGCTTCCGCTCTGCGCGATCCCAATAATCGGCCGGGACGACTGCAATTCTTCGCGGGTGATGCCATAGTTGCTGAAACGTTCGATGTAGATGGCGGTTTCGCCGGGGTCCTTGGGGTCGTTAAACCAAATCTCACTCCGAAGATGCGGTTTATTTGGATCTTTCATGATCTCCTCTGGATGATGTCAAGACAATATTAAGTCGAACGGAAATGATGCCACTGCGTTAGCCTTGGGCCAAAAGGCCGCCATCGACGACTAGCGAAGTTCCGGTGATGTATGCCGCATCTCTGGAGGCAAGCATCCGGACTCCGCGAGCAATATCATCCGGACTGGCCAACCGACCCATGGGAATTTTCGAGAGTAACCGCTGTTCCTCTTCCGGGTTGTTGTGAAAGTGGGCGCGAAGCAACTCTGTTTCGGTGGCTCCTGGAATAATGCAATTAACGCGGATTCCGTCCGCCGCACAGTCAATGGCAATGGCACGCATCATGGCGAGTTGGCCGCCTTTGCTGGAAGCGTACGCCGCATATCCCGTGTAGCTCTGGAAGGCGTGCCCGGAGGATGCGATGACGATGCACCCGGATTTCTGGCGCCGCATAATCGGGACCACTTCGCGGCAGCAGACGAAGGTTCCTTTGAGGTTTGCGGAGGTGACCTGCTCCCATTGCTCGTCGGTAGTCGAGTCGATCGATTCGATCACCTGGATGGCGGCGTTTGCGAACAGAATGTCGATTTTGCCAAAGCGCTCAACCGTCTTTGCGATTGCGGCCTTCACCTGCTGCGAGTTGCCGACATCCGCTTTGATAGCAAGGCCCAAGCCGCCTCTGCGTTCGATCTCAGACACCGTGCTCTGGGCAGCCTTCTCGTTCCAATCCAGTACTACCACCGTGGCTTGTTCTTGACCAAAGAGATCCGCACATGCTCTTCCAATACCTGATCCGCCTCCGGTGATAACGATTACCTGATTGGCAAACTCACCCATAGTGTAGCCGTCTGTTTTTGTTCAGAAGAAGCAGTGTCAATCGGCATCCGGCAGGCATGCGAAATCACTAAACCGCGATCCGATTGTCGATCAGCCTGGCGCCTCATATGGCAGATCATGATATCGCATTCTGAGGATGCGGCATGCATTCCGTATCCGCTTGACACTCTTCACCTACGATGCGAGAGTTGTTCGCTAATTTCGCCGCGACAAGAGTCGGCCAGCAATTTGCGTGCCTGCCGTCCGCATGATGATGCTGCGCTCCGGCCTGAAATTGGGGAACGAAAGCATGCTGGTCAAACTGAATCCGCTCGATGTGGCGATCATCGTTGCCTATTTTGTGGCAGTGTTGGCGATTGGATTCAGATTGAAAGGTCGGATGAAGACCTCCTCCGATTTTCTCCTGTCTGAAAAATCCTTTTCTCACTGGATCACCGGAATCGCGTTCATGTCAGCCAATCTGGGCGCCCTGGAGGTTCTCGGCCACACAGCAAATGGAGCGAAGTATGGAATGCGCACTAACCACTGGTATTGGGTGGGGGCGATTCCTTCTATGATTTTTCTCGGCCTTTTCATGATTCGCTACTACTACTCGAATGGGATACGAAGCGTGCCCGAGTACCTGCGCCTTCGCTATGACGAGCGCGCCCATCTTCTCAACGCGATCAGTTTTGCGATCGTTACGGTTCTGATGGCCGGCATTGATATGTTCGCCTTTGCCTTGATATTCAAGAGCATGATCGGCTGGCCCTTCACCGAGAGCGTGCTGCTTGCCGCTGGCGTAGTGCTGATCTTCATCTTCTGGGGCGGACTGTCCTCCTCTATCTATAACGAGTTCCTTCAATTCTTTCTCATTGTGCTCGGCTTTCTTCCTCTGACATTTCTCGGACTGCACCACGTGGGAGGATGGCACAGTCTTATGTCTCAGCTTCCGGAGGGATACACGCATACATGGAAAGGGATGGGCGCACCATCGGACCCGTTGGGAACGCCCTGGTGGGTCATCGTGTTAGGGCTGGGATTATGCTCATCCCCGGCGTACTGGTGTACGGATTTTCTTCTAGTGCAGAGGGCGATGGCCGCGAAAAATCTGGCGTCGGCCCGCAAGACCCCGCTAGTCGCCGCCGTACCCAAAATGTTATTTCCGGCAATTGTGACCGTTCAGGGGATGCTCGCGTTGGTGATGGCGCCGGAAATAGTGAAGCACGATTACAATCTCGCCCTCCCAGTGATGATGAGCATGTTCTACGGCAAAGGAATGCTCGGCCTTGGGATTACGGCTTTGCTCGCCAGTTTTATGTCGGGCATGGCTGGTAACATTACGGCATTCAACACCGTGGTGACCTATGACATTTACCAGACATACCTCAAGAAAGATATGCCTGATCTTCACTACCTGGCCGTTGGACGAATGAGTACCGTGGTCGGCACGGTCATTGCTTGCGCCTCGTCGTACATTGTCCTCAACTTCAATAATCTGATGGATTACATGCAGTTGATCGGCATTCTCTTCATTTCTCCTTTCTTCGTCGCGTTCCTGGCTGGGATGTTGTGGAAACGACCTTCGGCGACGGCTGGCTTTCTCAGCATGATGGGCGGCCTCTCGGGAGCAATCCTCGAGTGTGTGCTTTACCGGCTTCACGTCATCTCGTTCACCTCGCCCATGGCGGCTAATGTCTACATGGCGGTCTGGGGATTAATTGCCGGCATCCTCGCCATCCTGCTTGCCACCTTCTTGACGGAGCCGCCTGATCCGGGGAAGCTGAAGGGCCTGATCTATGAAAGAACAAGGCTCCCGGAAGAGGAGATGAGCCAGCCGTGGTATTCTCACCCGGCATGTTATGCGGCGGCCGTAGGTCTGATGTTCGTGGGGTTGAATTGGATGTTCTTCTGAGGCTCCAAGCGATTTGGGTGCGAGAAGAGCGACTAAGTCGCACCGGTCCCAAAGGCGAGAGACGAAGGGCAGGCCCTGTGGTAATTTAGAAATGTAACAATATATGCCTCGCATACGATACAGTCGCTCCAAAGGAACCAAAGCTGCCAGTATTTATGATGTGGCGCGCGAATCGAAAGTCTCGGTATTTACGGTTTCAGCCGTCGTCAATCAAAAAAGCCATGTCGGCAAAAAGCTGCGCGACCGGGTGGAAGAGGCTATCCGAAAGCTGAATTACAGGCCGAACCTGATTGCGCGGAGTCTCGCGAAGCAGCGCACGCTCACGATCGGAATGATCGTTCCCGACATCGCGAATCCCTTCTTTCCTATGGTAGTGCGTGGAGCAGAAGATGCCGCTAGAAAGCGCGGCTACAACCTTTTACTGTGTAACAGCGACGATAGCCTGGACCAGGAGGAGAAGCAGATCGAGTTATTGCTGTCGAAGCGTGTCGATGGCATTTTGCTGACGAAGGCAGCAGGAGATTTCCGCCCGGCACTCCGTCAAATGATCAAGGAAGTAGACATCCCATTCGTTCTTGTGATGCGAACTTATCCGAAGTTAACGAAGGACGCCATAATTTCTGACGACTATCAGGGCGCGTATGATGCCGTCTGTCATCTCGCGCGAGCAGGTTGCCGGCGGATTGGTCTCATCAGCGGCCCACTGAAGGTAAGTAACGCGCTGGCCCGCTGGCGGGGATTCCGTGATGCGTTGGAATCTCAAGGACTGTCGTTTGAAAAGGAGTTAGTAGTTGAAGGTGATTACCGGATGGACTCTGGATTTCGTGCCGGCAACGCACTGCTCTCGCATCGGCCAGATGGCATTTACGTTGCCAACCATTTGATGACGATAGGATTACTGCGGGCCGCAGAGGAGATGGGATTGAGTTGCCCACAGGACTTCAGGCTTGTGAGTTTCGATGATTATCCCTGGCTCGGAGTATTTCACCCCAAGTTGACGACGGTGGAGTTACCAAAACATCAGGTGGGCAGCGAGGCTGCAGAGTTACTCATTGAGAGGATTGCCGGAAGTACAAGTAAAGCGGCGGTGCGAAAATTGCAACCGGAGTTGCGGATCCGTGAGTCTTGTGGACTCGCGCTGCACGTCTCTCGGGACGGCTTGACCTCGGCTGTCAGGCAACGGTAGGACGACGATACGCCACCATCACCCGCTCTTTTCGCAAGATAGTGGGGCAATCCGAGCCTTTCCTGACTAAGGTCGCGGGCTGATTGGATTCGGTAATGTACTGGAATGCAAACTCCTTTCGGCTCATGCTTTTCGCTCAATTGTGAGAGGTGAGCTTGGTTGGAGCTATATTCAGTTCCAGAAGAGTCACGCTGAACGGCACGAACTCCCACTCGAACACTCTTCCGTGAATATGGGCCTGTTGGACGTCCACGCCAACATGGCCGGGTTGGTCGCGGGAATTCATCGCTTCCGAATCGAAATTGAGGCTGAGATCTTTGAGTATGGAGACTCGGCCGGCATAAACATTCCCCAGTTGTCTATCCAGGTGGAATTCAACTCTACGGGAATCCGGAGTCGAATTAACGGCATAGATTCGGAGTATTTGTCCGTCTGGACTGAGGGTTGCGTCCAGGTCTGGTTCTTGCAGATAAGGGGACAGCGAAGTGTCCCGATCAATCTTCAGAGAGAAAGACCCGGCTGCCCTTTGATAAAGACTCTGAGAGTAATAAGTTGGTGTGAAGTACAGCCATCCTGGTCCCGACTGAATCGCGCCGGAACCAAAGCTGTCCACGAGATTCGAACGGTTTGCAATTTCTACGAGGTCGCTATAGCGATGCAACAAATTCTGATACCGCGCAAGGCTTAGTGCATTTCCCAGCGTCAATAGCATTCCGCGCTTCAGTCCAAATTCTCCGCCCGTGACATTCCATTCTGTGACGGCTACGCGAACCTCTTTTCCTTTATCATCATGATTGATCTCAGTTTGTAGGCGCTTAAGATCGTCTTCAGTATCGTTCAAGTCACCTACCGAGTAGTGATGTGGACTCAGATAATCGAGTTCCCCGTCAGCCATGCGCAACGTATCCGGACTTGGAAGGGAGGATAAAATCCTGATCGATGGATCGACACGACGCATGGCTTCACCGAATGCCTTGAGCGATGCGTCATATTCCGGTCCGCTCACTTCGTTCCCAATTTGCCAAAACTTGACATGGTACGGTTCCCGATGGCCGTTTTTGGCCCTCATGCTGCCCCATCTGGTGTCTGAGGTGCCGTTGAAGTATTCAACCTCATGAGCGGCATCCTCCGGAGTTTTGCCAGTCCATCGCAGACAGATCAGCGGCTCAGCACCGATGTACTGAACGAGCTGAATAAACTCTTCGAGGCCGACAAAATTCTCCTGCAGGCCGCCCCAGGGATTGTCCGGAATTGGCGGACGCGCATCCCAATTTCCGATCGTTTGCTCCCACTCAAAAGATTCCACCGTAGTGCCGCCAAAACGGACGATGCCCGGATTCATCGCCTTGAGCGCCTTGACTATGTCTGGACGCCAGAGACCGAGTACCGCGTTCGCATCGATCAGGTAGATCCGGTCCAGCCAAAGCGTACCCGGCCCCTCAAATTCGATGGTGAGCGTAGCATTCTGAGCGCTGCGCCCAGCAGTGAGCAAGGCCTCTGCTCCTCGCCACTCCGGGCTGCCACGGCCAAGCGAAACTGGGGATGCGATCATGCGTCCGTCCCCGTGCAATGAGGCGCGAACTCTGACGTTTGCGTCACCGCGCAGATGCAGCTTCAGACGGTAAGAGTGACCACCTTCCAGGTAAAAGCCGTCTTGCGAAATGCCGGCCCACGTATTCGCCAGAGGCAATTCAATTTTTTGCGAGCGCTTGCCGTTAAAGGGATTGTTAGTGTCGAACGAGTATTTCGCGGTGTGCACGGAGCCGTCCGGATACCAGGGCCGGTATGGCCTATCAATTTCGCGTTTGTAAGTTGGATTCCAGGGAGGTTCCTCCTCAAAGCTGGTGGAATCCACTTGCTGTGCGATCATCGACGGTATCAAGTTGCATAGAAGTTCTATAAACTGGCCGCCTTGCTTCAAGTCAATTGGGCGCTTGCCCAGGCGGGTACTGCGTATCGTGACCGACTGCTTTTCCAACGGCTCCGGCACGCGTGTCAGACGAACATCGTCAAACCATACCCTGCCTGCCTGATCCCGAAGAGCGCTCAGGGCGACGGTGATTCGGCCGGGAGACGGAACACGAAACAGCACTGTCTCTTGCTGCCATTTTCCGGAATTCAATGGAGCTTGACCAAAACCTTGATCGCCGACTTGTGCCTCGACACCGATCCCCGGAGTTGGAGCCGAAGCAACCGAGGTCGTGGCAGCGGATTTCACCCATCCCGTAAGGCGCCACATCGTTCCAATCGGTAGAAATACTTCCTGACGCAGCGTGACTCCGGCTGGACGATCCGCAGCAACCAGTAACGACTGAGACCCCTCGATGACATCGGCTTTGTCCAGAGTGAGGGAAAAATCTTTAGGATTGGGAGTCTCAATCTCCCAGGATTCGGCGGGCACGATGGCTTCGAAACCGCCATTTATCAATGGTTGACTTCCACCACGGGTCGATCCAGGCGCAAGAAAAGCGAGAGCCAGCATCACCAAAAGGCTGCAAGATTGCGAGCGGCCAATTCTCTCGGAAACTTTAGAGAGGTAACAATCATTTCTTTTGGAAGATGCGAAGTCCATGAAAGTTATATCGTGAGTCCCATTTGGCTTAGGAGCTTGTTGAAAATATCGTTTACGCAGCGTGTGGATCCTTCTAAGAGCCGCACGCTTTGTTGTTTTGGATTTCGCTCGGCCGCCATCGGCGGCAACCGAGGGTCGGGACCGCTGATTCATGCGCTCTGCGCCCGCAGTTTCGGGATACGGATCAGGTTGAAGACCGCGCAGCTGAACACGAACAACCAATCCACCTTCGCCAGCCCGCGGAGTTTCACCTTCTTCAAAGGCCCAATCTGCTTCAGCCATCCGAACGGCTTCTCCACCAACCATCGTTTGCTTGAACTGATCGCATACCCCGGATGCCGGCTGGTTCGTTCGTCGATCGCGCCGTGTTGCCGGCGTGCTACGTGCGGCGTCACACCCAACTCGCGCACCGTGTCGACGAAGTCGCGCGTGTCATAGGCTTTGTCCGCTCCCGTCGTAATCCGACCGCTTCGCGTTCGGGTCAACTCGTACAACATTAATAAAGCCGCGTCGCGCTCCGCCCTGCCATCCGCCTGCGTGGTCATCGCTGCCGCAATCAACCCATTCCGGTTCTCCACCAAAGTATGCCCCAGATAGCTCAGCTTGGATTCCTGGCCTGCCGACTTCTTATAAAGCCGCGATTCCGGGTCGGTGCGCGAGGCGTGCGTCTGGTTGCGGCGCGACTCACCATGAAAATCTCCTCCGCTCCCCGACCCGCCCTTATCCTTGCGGCGAAAGCTCTTCTGCCCCGCCCAAGCCTCGATCAGCGTCCCGTCCACAGTGAAGTGCTCGTCCGACATCAACCCCGCCGCCTGCTCTTTGACGTGGGCGAAAAACTTCTGCGCCAGATCCTGGTTCAACAGCCGGTCGCGATTCTTGCTGAACACCGCGTGGTTCCACACCGCGTCGTCGATCTCCAAACCGACAAACCAGCGGAACAACAGGTTGTAGTTGAGCTGCTCCATCAGCAGTCGCTCGCTGCGCACCGAATAAAACACCTGCAACAGCAACGCACGCAATAACCGCTCCGGCGCAATCGACGGCCTTCCCACCTCGGAATACAGTCCATCGAAGTCCTTGGACATCTCCGCCAAGACCGCGTCCACCAGCTTCCTCACTCCGCGCAGTGGATGATCCGCTGGTATCCGATCTTCCAACGCCACATAACTGAACATCCCCGTTTGCAGTTGCTGATCGTCTCCTCGCATTCCTGTTTCTTATCACGCATCCGCAGTGGATTGGCAGTGGTTTTTCAACAACCTCTTAGAGATGGCCCGTCCACTTAACCACGATCTGGATTCTGACAAACCAATGTTGTAAGTGAGTCTTCTGCAAGCAGCACCTCCGCGGCTCTGTCCGCAAATCGAATCTGACAACGTTGCTCCGAACCCGGATTCGAAATCACGACGACGCACGTTCCGTCTGAATTCTGAAACGCACAATGTTGCAGATTGTTATTTGCACTCTGTGAATCAACGCGCTTTGCTCCCGTACGCACAAATCGCGAAAAGTGTCCCAGTGCCCAAAGCATTCCGCTGCACGAGATCTCTTGAGTCTTTGAGTGGATCAGCATAGCGCCTCCGACCCCGGAAGCCCCGCTGCCAACATAGGGCCTGCCGTGTTCATCGGAGATAAGACTCCACACGGTGATGGACCGGCAACACCTTCGCAGAATCCGACAAAATGTTTCACCCCATTTTGTCCAATTGGTCAGATAGTCCGGCGCGAGATAGTTTGGTCCGCCCTCAGTCCAATGCATTTCTGCGTCAGGAAACGCGTCTTGCACTCGGTGAATCCATTCCGGCTCGCCGTCATAACCGTGCCAGGCAATCGCATTGGCGTATTTGTGAACATCTGGAGTCTCCAGTTCCGCGATCGCGCGGCCCCATAGGTTGTAGTTATGGTCGATGATCCAGATCTTTGTAGAGATGCCGGCGCGCTGAAACAGCGGACCGAGGTGCATGGTGACAAAATCGGCTTCGTAATCTTGCGGCCACGCACAAGCCGGCATGGTGCCGTCCTGGTCGGCATCGACTTCGTTCTGCACCGTTACCGCCTGCACCGGTACGCCTGCAGCCTCGTAGGCCTTGATGAATTTCAGGAAATAATCAGCATAGGATGGCATGTAGGTATGCCGCATACATCCTCCGAGCATCGAACCATTGGACTTCATCCATCCCGGTGGACTCCAGGGTGACGCGAAGAGAAAGAGGTCTGGGTTCAAAGAGCGAGCCTCACGAAGGATGGGCAACAAATATTCATGGTCGCGGGCAATCGAGAAGCGCTTCAGGTCCGGGTCAACGCCCCCGTCATCGTAACTGAAGACGGCCGTGGAACAATCCGAGGAGCCCATGCAAATCCTGCAGACATTGAGGTTCATCTCAGATTGGGCGAACAGGGTATGGAATAAGCGGTTTCGTGCCTCCGATTGGAGTTGGTGGAACAAGTAACAGGCCGCATCGGTGAATGCAGCCCCGAATCCGAGAATCTCCTGTGCTTTCTTTTCCGGTCGAATAACGATCGAACTACTGGATGGGTTATCCGCTGCCGCGCCCCACTTAACCGGGGACACCGCGGCGAGCCGGCGCTTCTTGTCGGTTACCCATACGTTTAGGTATCCAGCTGGCTGAGGGATGGTTCCGGTCGCTGGGCCGCTTGGAACTTGGGCACAGGCTGCCACCTCAGGCGAGGAGATTAGCTCAGCCGCAGGAAGCCCGACAAAGTTTCTCCGGGTCAACCTGGTTCGATTACTCCGCGTAAGCATAGATTGCTGTCCGTAACTGTCAATACACTTTTGATCGATATCTACGCGGGCGTCCCGCGCGAATACTTGAGCGTCACAATGGAATTTCCGGTCAACGAGATTCTGGTTTGTCCATCCTGCAAGCGCAGCTCACAAACTCTGGGGCCTGCGGAATTCGTGATTATGACAACCAGCGATCCATCGGGATTACGGAAGGCACAATGTGCTAGATCCTTTGCCGGGCTTTGGGAATCCACGCGGACGGCGCCGCGCTGGATGAAGCGCGCGCAATGTTCCATCGCCCAGAACTGCCCGCTGTGGTAAATGTCCTTCGATTTGGAATCGATGGTCAGTAATCCTCCTAGCGGGTAAGGACCGATGTTCGGTTTGCCATACTCATCCGTTGCCAAACACCACCCAGTGATGGAGCGGCAGCCATTGCGCAAGATCTGGCTGAATTTCTGCGACCACAATGCCCAACACTTCAGGTAGTCCGGATCATCATGATCGGGGCTCCCTTCGGTCCAGTGCATCGAGACCTGAGGAAATGCGTCTTGCACCCGCATCATCCATTCCGGGCTGCCCGAGTAGCCGTGCCAGGCAACGGATTTCGCATACTTCAGCACCCCCGGAGTCTCAAATTCCGCGATGGCTCGGCCCCATAGGTTGTAATTGTGATCAATGATCCAAATCTGTGTCTTTAATCCACGTCGTTCGAACGCTGGGCCCAGATGCTCGATGACGAAGTCAGTCTCATACTCCTGCGGCCAGAAGCACGCGGGCATCAATCCCTGCTGGTCGGCGTCCACTTCATTTTGCACGGTGATGGCTTGGATGGGGACGCCTTCGCTTTCGTAGTCCTGAAGAAACTTGACGAAATAATTCGCGTACGCTGGCATGTAGGTGTGCCGCATGCAACCGCCGAGCATGGAACCGTTATCTTTCATCCATCCCGCTGGACTCCAGGGAGATGAGAACAAGAACAGATCCGGATTTACGCTTCTCGCCTGCCGCAGAATCGGAAGGATATAGGAACGGTCATGGCCAATGGAGAAGCGCTTCAAGTCGGGGTCCGGTTCGCCTTCATCAAAACTGTAAAGTGAAGCGGAGTGGTCGGACGAACCGATGCACGTACGGCAAACGTTCAACCCCATTTCTGACCGGTGAAATAAATGGTGGAACAATTCTTCGCGAACCGCAGGAGAGAGTTGATTGAACAAGAAACAAGAGCCGTCGGTGAATGCGGCGCCGAAACCCAGGATTGTCTGAAACTCTTTATTCTCTTCGATGACAATGGAATCAGCGAACGGAGTCGGCTTTTCGCTCGACAGCAAATGCGGGGCGAGAGTCATTTTCTGATCGTCATCCGTACACCAAACCTGGACAGGGCGATCCGACACATTGGGGGATGAATCTCGCAGCCGAGTTACGGCCGGCAACGACACGGCGTCCGCCATTGCCATCGCACCAACACCAGCCGTTTTCAAGAATGTGCGCCGCGTAGTAGTCATAAACGGTTCATCGAGAAGCGATCAGTTCGCCTGAGCTGTGATCGAATGCATTCGCTGCAGCCATTGCGCCGAAGTTTGCGGGCTTAGCAAATAAAGTTGCGCAGCTCCACTCACCTTATTATGCGAAACTCCTTCATTTGGGTCGTCTGGACGCAACTCGCGCCCTTGTCCATAGTTTTGCCACCACTCACCCCATGCCGTCGCCGCGACACCTCCAAACCAGTCGTTGACGTTGACTTCGATAACGTCACCAGCGACTGATGCGCGCACGTGCTGCGTTCCAACAGCTTCTATACCGATGCCATATCCTTCCTTATCTACAAGTGAGGCGAAAACGAAATTTCGTTTCGTACTGCGAAAATCATTCGTACCGAGTGGAGTGTCGTCTAAAGCGAACGGCTGGGTTGGGGGAACCGGCTGAGGGGCTGACGCGTGCGCCATCGCCGTTCCGTCGTTACGGCCGATGTGGTCGTCTGGGTAAACAGTCCATTCGCCAAGGCGCCGCCATTGCAGTTTGTCACACCAAAGAGGGACCCCGAACTGCAGTCCGACCTCACGCGCACGTATATCAGTTCCGGTGTAAGTGAAGTCATAACTCACCTTCAGGCTTCCTTGAGGAGTGACTCGAAATCGTAATTCGCCGGCAAAGTCACGATAAGCGCCGGTTTCAATCACCTCATAATCGTCGCCGATGGCACGAATCTCCAGGGGCTTGATGATCCTCCATGTTTCGTATATAGGAAACTCGTTGAGAGTGGCCTCGATCGGCAGAACATGAAGCTTTGGAGTCTCATATAGGACAGAGTGACGATTGACGAGTGCGCGGCGAATGCGTCCGTTTGCGCCGTCAAAGGCGATCTCAAAATTATCCCCGAGGAAGCGTTCCATCGTTCCTCCCAGCCAGAAGTTCTCGTGCAAATAGCGCAATGGTCCTGTCTTAGCTGGGGGTTCGGAGACCGGAACGGCTATTCCCAATCGCATCCGGTGCGGGACTACCAGCTGTCCATCACGATCGACGAAGCGCAACGACAAAATATCTCCGAGCTTGGTTTGCGCTCCAACTGGGACGGAGATTTGTCTCGAGGCATGTGGGGCCAAATCCGGGTGAATAATTCCGTGCTGATTGCCAAGACTCCACTCGAGGCTCAACTCGGAAAGATCGGTAAATTCATAACGATTGTCGACCGTGAAAGTCGCAGGCTGACCGGGCTTCCACTGGGGCAAGTCGCGATCCTGCAAATGAACGGGAGACATGAGCATCTTGATGTGCCAGAACTCCGGTTTCTTGCGGCGCCATCCATCGACCAATCCCCACGGAGCGTCGCCAACAATCCCGCGTCCCGGCATGTGGTAGGTTCCGTCTAGCGGATGGTCCGGTCTCCCGATTCCTCCGCGGCCATATTCGGAGTCGCGGCCGGGCACCAGAAATATGTCATCCACCCAGGCCCAAATCATGCTTCCTTGCACATTCTTGCTGGTTTGCACCGCGTCCCAAACATCGATTAGAGGATCTATGTAGTAATCACGATCGCCGGGATCGAGCCATGTCTCCCGCGTATCTCCCCAGAGACGACCCTGAAAAATACAAAAACTCTCATCCCAGAGGATGGGTACAGTCACGTTCTCGCGTTCCTTCATCCGGGCGAGCGTGATCGGATTGTGCATGGTATCCAGTTCAAGAGTGGCACTTTGGCCTGCGCTGGCAGGCCGAGTCGGGTCCTGCATCTTCACGAACCGGTGGGCCGCTTCGAAATCCGGTCCCCACGAGCTTTCGTTCCCGATCGACCAGATAATGACGCTCGGATGGGAGCGATCGCGGTCTAGCATTTCCGCGGTGCGT
The DNA here is from genome assembly GCA_963719865.1 of uncultured Acidobacteriota bacterium. Lineage (GTDB taxonomy): Bacteria > Acidobacteriota > Terriglobia > Terriglobales > Acidobacteriaceae > Sulfotelmatobacter. The sequence continues at coordinate 316,272 of CAVRDS010000055.1, forward strand.
TGCACAAACGTTGGTAGATAGCGCAGGTCCGAACTTTCATCGACCCAGCAAAAAGGACTTTCAGCTTCGACATAAAACCCCATCTCGTCCGCGTCGTCGTAGAGATTCTCCAACGGAAGAATCACCTCGGTTCGGAAAGCATCGAGATTGGCTTCTTTTAGCATTTCGAGATCATGTCGAAGGACGTCTGGGGAAACCACGCGCCCGGTGAGAGGAGCGGCCTCGAAATATCCAGTTCCACGCAGTTTCACCGGGACGCCGTTGATTAAGAATTGAGTTCCGCGAATCTCTACCTGACGAAAGCCCACGCGCCGCGACACTTCTTCATTCGCCCCTGCGGCCGATAGTTTTGCACTCAGGGTATAGAGCCGGGGATGCTCGGCTTCCCAATGATCAGGGCGCGATACCTTAAATTCGAAATGCTTTTCGAAACGTGACCAGGGCTCAAGTGCAATGTCGAGATGGTCATTCTCAAGAGCGGCGACGTGGCCGTTTGGATCTTCAAGAGAAAAACTCAGAGGAATGGAATTCATCCGATGCCCGGACTCATTTTCGATGGACAAATCTACAGCAAGAGTAGCGTTCTTGTAACTCGGGTCAAATATTGTCTGTACGTGAAGGCGTCGAATATGAGTTTCGGGCAGGCTGAACATCCGCACTGGACGGAATATGCCCGCAAGAGGGAAGTTCGCATAATGACTCATATCATCCAAATGCGACGAGAGCGTATCCTCACGGACCCGCACTGCCAGAAGATTATCTGCTCCAATGTGCGCGGCATCTGTGATGTCGAGCTCGAACGGAGCGAAACCACCCTCGTGCGATCCGACTCGCGTGCCATTGAGCCACACCTCTGCTCCGCTATACACACCTTCGAAAAACAGTTTGATGCGGCGCCCGCGGAAACTTGCGGGGATCTGCACCTGCCTGCGATAACCGCCGTTCCCGCTTGTGGTGTCGAATCCCTCCATCGTCCAGTGCGACGGAACTTTAATCTCATTCCAATCACTGTCGGAATACTTGGTCTGAAAAAAGTCGGGTTCCGGATCGGGCTTGAAACGCCATTCTCCCCTTAGGCTGACCTGAGTGGTAGTCTCGTCAGGCAGGCTAAGCCCGGGAGTTAGATCACCGGCCTGCACAATCCGCTTTGCGGAAAGACCGCCGGCGATTTGTGCGACGGCGGTTACAGTTCCTGTCAAGCCGACAGGCATCTCAACCTGAAACATGCCATCTGTGTTGGTCGTCGCGGATGTCTGCCAGGTCTTCCCGCCAACTGTACCTTGAACCAGCACAGCTGTATTCGCAAAAGGCCTTGTTCCGAATCCGTCAGTCAGGATACCGAAAATGTGATTCAAAAGATCGGATCCCATTTCAATTACAGGCGGATCGTTTCTGTCATAAACTTCTACCTCGTTGATGCTGACGTGCCCGGCAAAATTGGTGAGGCGAAGACAGCTCGCATTTTGAGCGGGGAACTGGGCCAGAATCAAACGGGGAAGCCCGTGCTGCGAATCGCCGATGGATTGGAGCAAACGGCATTGACCCACTGCATCGCAGACTTCGAGATCAACGCGAGTCAACTTTGGATCGCCGTCCTGACGAATAACCACTTCTTGAAAGCGCACGGCACTCGGCCAGGTCAATTCGGCCCAGGTGTCGGCGGGATTTGTTCCATCCTTCGCAGTCCACTGCGTATGCGCAATATCGCCATCGATTAGATTTTCTGGTTTGCTACCCTCGGCCATGCTGGAGGCAGTTGCTCGAGCGCTGAGAGCCAGGTTGCCGCTGGGTGTCTGTTGTGCACTGACGGAGCCTAGCAGAAAGATCAGAATAGGGATCGTCAGTACAATATAAGGTGTCTTCATGGCGCTCGAACACGCTCCTGCTCTATGTTGCTGACCCGAATCGTCGCTTCATAGACTACTCATTGAGCGAGATATCCCCCGTCAATTACCCAGTTAGCTCCGTTGACATAAGTGGCTGAATCACTGCATAAGTATGCAACCAGTTCGGCTATCTCCTCGCAACTGGCGAACCGCTTTTCGATGTACTTCTCAAACAGTTGCTGTGGATCGATCACCCCAGCGGCAATCAAGTTCTTTGTCACATACGTCTCAATCGCTGCCGGGCAGATTGCGTTTACCCGGATTCCCCATGGGCTCATTTCAACTGCCATCGCGCGAGTCATCGCTGTTAGTGCGCCTTTTGTTCCGGCGTATGGCACCAGATTGGCGTTCCCGGCGAGCGCATTCACGGAACCGATGTTTATGATTACAGGATCGCAAGGTCGAACCGTGGCTTGGGAGATCTGTTTCAACATCGCTTGCGCCAGGAAAAACGGCGCTCGCTGATTAATGCTTACCACTCGGTCGAATTCGGAAACCGTCACTTCCTGCATCGCCTTGTGAAAACTCCAGGCCGCGTTGTTGATCAAGGTGTCGACGAGTCCAATCGTGCTTGCGGCCCGCTCGAATACGACCGGGGCCGCATCTGGCTCGGACAAGTCCTTGACCAGAGCGAAAGTTCTTTCGGCTGTGAAACCGTTTTCTGTGACCCTCGATAAAACCGTGCTGTCACTATCGACCAACAATACAAATGCTCCGTCGACCGAGAGTCGTTTGGCGATAGCAAGGCCTAATCCATTTGCCGCCCCGGTTACCACCGCTCGCCGCGGGGGGGTCCTCGCCGTGGTTCCATCCGGAATGTTCGTTTGTGCCAAGAGATTTCTCTTTTCTGTCAGGGGCGCCACCACAGAGGCTCTTGATTCCTGGAGAGCATTGCTTGATTTCGCTCGTCGCACCGCAAAAGACGCCTGCGCTCGCGCATTCGATGACGTCTGCCGCGGGACAGATTTGTATTTTCTCTGGATCGCGACGCGGGGAAAATCCCTCTAGCGAATGCCGATTGACTCAAACTTGCGGTAGGCATCCTGTAAGCCTCGAACGAGCAGAAAGTGATCGTCGGCGCACGTTACCATCCGCGCTCCGCGATCAAGTTCCTTTTGGGCTGCTTCCGGTGTTTCCGTCACCGTGCCCCACCACTTACCCGCTTTTGCTGAGGCATTCGCCACCCTGTCCAATGCACCCTGGATCAGCGGATGCTCCCGTTGTAGTGGCACCCCGTAGCTGATGCTCAAGTCGGCGGGTCCGACGAACAGGAGATCCACACCTTCCACTGCGGCTATCGCCTCCACACAATCAACCGCCTCTCGATCTTCGATCTGAAGAGCAAGAAACGTCTCCTGATTTCGCTGTTTTAGAAACTCCAACGAATTGGAAAGCGTGTAATTCGCGTCCGCGCCAGCGCTGTCGAACCCGCGTTTGCCCTGCGGAGGAAATCTTGTCCATTCCACCCATTGCCGGGCTTCCTCCGGATCGCAGCAGTGCGGCACCATGATTCCATTTGCGCCGAACTCCAAAGCGCGCATCGCACTTGTGTAGCCGGTCTTACGAATGCGCACCATCAGGTCCACGCCGGTGGACCGGCACGCGAGTGATAGCCGATCGATCACTTCGTATCCGTGTGCCCGGTGTTCCATATCAAACCAAACCACATCGAATCCCAGTTGGCCCGCAACCTCAGTGAGCCACGGTTCGGTAACGCGGTTGATGCCAACTACTCTTACAAACGCTCCGGCTTGCAGCTTTGCTCGTAACCTGCTCTTCGTCACCGTATTCCCCATGTGTGCATTTATAAGGTTATTGGGTCAAGAGTATGGTTGAATATCGCCCACATCCAGCCACAGATGCGTTTCGCAGCAAATTGTGCGCGGCTGCCATCTCCGGGTCGGGATCATATCGGGCTGAATAGAATAAGTCAATAATAGAACACGAGGTCCGTCATACGGAATATTAGGGATGGAGGTTTTCAGCTCATCCCCGGCCACGAGGGCTTTCCAATAAACGCCGCGAGCTTCAGCATCTACGATCAAATCTTGTTACGAAAAACGGACGCGCCGATGATAGGTCGATGAAGTTGTTCCGGAGGACGGATATAATACCGAGTGCGAGCCACAAAAGAACGGGCGGACAAGAGAGGTGGCTTCGAGCATGGAATCGGGGCCGACTCTCCGCGAAGTGAAATCTTCCAGCTGAGGTGGCCGCCTGCCGCGATAACGAGGAGTTTAGTGTGCACAAGAAAAGACCGATGAAGCCGGTGCGCGTACAGGCCGACAAGAATTACATCGAAGTGATGGGCAAGATCTTTGCGGTATTGGAACACTTTGTAGAGGTGGGTGCTACGCGGAAATCGGTTGCTTTTGCCGATCTTGCTCGCGCTGTTCCGTTCGCCCGAACGACCGTGCACCGGATTCTATATTCTCTGGAGAAACTGGGATATGTCGAGAAGGACGAATTTAAATCTCACTACCAGTTGGCCCACAAGTTTTTTGAACTGACCGGGCCAGCGGTTCACTTTCGCCGATTGCAGTCGATTGCGAAAGGCGTCATGCAGAGCCTTCTTCTTCGTTTTGGCGAGACCATCAATCTAGGCATTCTCGAGGACGGGCAAGTGGTGTACATCGACGTCCTGCAGAGTCCAAGCGCTTTACGGATCGCTGCCGTACCTGGCGAGCGCAACCCGGTTCATTGCACCTCTTTGGGCAAGGCCATGCTGGCATTTCTCCCGGAGAGCGAAGTCCAAGCCATCCTCGAACACAATCCTATGATTCGGAGAACGCCGAAGACCATCACCCAACAGAAGCATTTTTTGGAGCATCTGGCTTCGGTACGTGAAAGAGCGGTTGCGCTGGATATGGAAGAAAATGTCAATGGAGTAGTGTGTGTGGCGTCCCCAATCTTCGATCAGGGTGGAAGGGTGATCGCAGGTCTGAGCGTGTCCGGTCCGGCGACCCGCATGGAGCCTAAACTGGCGCAAGTGCAGGAAGAAATACGGAATTCGGCATCAGCCTTGTCGCGAATGTTATCGCCGAGCGCGCTGGCACCTGAGGCGCGTTCCCCTTACCGGCGATCCGTGACTGGAAATCCCTCTTTGCCATAATCCCCCGGTATTCCGTTATACGGATAGCATTCCCTTTTTTGCTTGACGCTGGACAAAAGCTTCTTGTAGCATGGCGCCGTTTTGGCAAACGGGCCAGCGTCTAAGCGCTTTGACTGAACGCCACGCTGCGATTGGGGAGAGCTATGACTGCAAATAAGAGCACACTTCGTCTGGCGATGTGTTTCACGGCGGTATTGTTCGCTGCCAGCCTGCTTCAAGGTCAGATCGATCGCGGAACCATCTCGGGCACCGTCACGGATCCATCGAGTGCGCTACGCGTACCTTCCGGAACAATCTGCTGAACGATCTCCGCTTCGCGTTCATTCGGTACGGAGTCCATTCCACGCCGGTTGACTTCGGGCAGAATATTTCCGACCAGGTTGGCATTCCTAACGCCAACCGGGGCAACGTAGAGACCTCGGGCCTCGCGAACATCGGAATTAACGGCTTCAATAACTTGGGCAACTCCAGCTGGATCCCTGAGCTTTCGGCGGATAACACCTATGAGGTCGCGGACTCGCTCAGCTGGGTTCGGGGAAAACACACCATCAAGCTGGGAGCCAGCTACCGGCGGTACCAGCGTAATTTCTATCAATCGGCGAACGCGTTCGGGCAATTCTCTTTTAGCGGGCAATTTACCGTGAATTTGTGCCCCACCTGCAATGGCAATGCGAGCTATGGATTGCCGGATCTGTTGTTGGGTTTGCCGGTTTATCGGGAGCAGGATGGTTTGGCATACAAAGATCACACCCGATTCTTTGAGCTCGGGGAGTTCATCCAGGATGACTACCGGCTGAGTAGCAAACTCACGGTCAATCTTGGTTTCCGCTACGACATTTTCTCTCCGATTGGCGGTCAAGTGGGTAATTTCAATCTAAAGACGAACGTTGTCGATCTGAACTTTGGTCCTAACGCAAAATCAAATGCCGGAGTGGGATACGACAAGAAGGATTTTGGTCCGCGCATTGGTTTTGCCTGGTCCCCGTTCGGCGACCGTAAAACTGTCGTCAGCAGCGCGTTTGGCATCTTCTACGCGCCGGAAGGAAATCAGTTCAACGATATCGGGGAGAATCCCCCTAGCCTCCAGTATTTCCAGCAGAACACTCCAGACACCACGATCCCCAGTCTTGCGACAATGATCGATTCCGGCTTTCCGGCCGTGCTGCCAACCAGTGACCCGGCAAACCCGTCCGGACAAGTCAAGACTACAGGCCCGGTGCGCAAGGCGCCGCGTGTCCTCGAATGGAACCTGACGGGGCAGCGGGAGCTCGCACAGAGCTGGATGTTGAGCGTGGGCTATGTCGGCACGCGAGCGACCGGGATTTGGAGTAACGAAGACAGCAACTTGAACCAGCCTACGCAGCCGCTGGACACAAACTTCAGCGATCCTACCGGCAACATGGGCCGGCCATACTTCAGCGTGTTGCCGAACCTGCAGGTAATCAATCCGATCGATTACCCGAACTTTGACATCTTCTTTAACGGGCTGGAATCGAAACTGGAGAAACGGTTTTCGAACGGCTTCAGTCTCCTCACCGCGTACACGTGGTCGCACAACATAGGAAGCTGGCAAGGCGCACACACCGGAAACACACAAAATGCCGCCGATCCCGGCGCACAGAGAGGAAATATCGATCCTGATTTTCGCCACCGGCTCTCCATCAGCTATACCTATGAGCTTCCCTTCGGCAGAGGAAAGGCTTTCGGCGGAACTATGAATGCTTTCGAAGATATAGTGGCGGGTGGCTGGCAGGTCGGCGGAATTACGACCATTCGCAGCGGCGAGCATTACACACCGTTCCTATCGTTCGATCCAACGAATACAGGTACGGCTGCGATGCCCGATACGATTCACAATCCGTATGACTTTTCGTTTGATATACCAGATCAAATCGCGGATGGCTGTACAAACAGCCCAGGACATCAGAGCCTGCAGTGTTTTTACAATCCTGCCGCTTTTGCAATTCCAGCTCTGGCCCCCGGACAAACAAACGCCCACATGTTCGGAAATGCAAAGGACGGTACCCTCGTCGGACCCGACCAGGTCAACTTCGACTTCAACGCGGCGAAGAACTTCCGTATCACGGAGCGGCATGTGGTTCAGTTCCGCGCCGAATTTTTTAACTTATTTAACCATCCGCAGTTTGGATTGCCCGGCCGTAATCCCAACAACAATGGCGGTGCGCAGATTACTGGCACGCTGCCGGACAACCAGCGCGAGATTCAGTTTGCGCTGCGCTACACGTTCTAAAAAATGAGGGGAGCGGGAGGTCTCTCATGGTGTTTCCCGCTCCTCAATCTATCGGCTGGATGATTTACCACTGATCCTCCCGGCCGTTCATTAGTGCGACAGTCATGCCGAAGACTCTGCTTACCAGCACCATATGCTTAAGCGGACTTGTGCTGTTGCTGGCATGCTGGCCGGCGCAGTCTTCAGGGCAGCAACCGAAGACCGATAACCCTCAGGTCTACGTTGTCCCCTTTTCCCACCTGGATCTCTCCTGGGCGTGCACACAGGAGGAATGCCTCAGTCGCGGGAATTTCATCATAAGCAAAGCGATTCAATTGGCCGAGCAGAACCCGCAATATCGCTACGTCATTGAAAGCGAAGTCTTCGTGTCAAACTTCGTGGAGAGCCATCAAGGCACCAAGGAGGTCGATCACTTCAAGCGGCTCGTAAAGGACGGTCGGATCGAAGTTGCACCTCTTTGGGCAGGCATTTATCAGAATCAGACGCGCGGAGAGGCGCTGGTACGCAATCTGATCTATGGCAAACGTTACGCACGCGAAACGTTTGGCGTCGACCCGACGGTTGCGCAACTCACGGATATTCCTGGCTTCACGAGGCAGTATCCGCAGATCCTGAGTAAGTCCGCCACACCCTTCATGCTGATGACGCGGATGGGGCCGCGGGATTTGTCTTTGTTTCACTGGAAGGCTCCGGACGGTTCAGCGGTACTGGTCTGGAACACTATTAATGGATATGGGTGGGGCGTAGGACTGGGGCTGCACCTCGATTTGGACAGAGATCAGTTGCAAACGATTGTGCGGGATATCAACGCGGTGGAGGCTACAACAAAGAGTCCCGTGTACATGGGATGGGGCACCGATCTGTATGCACCCTCCGCCAAGCTGATTGGAAATATTGCGGCGCTGAACCAGCATCTTGCTCCCATTCATTTTCAACTCGCAACTGCCCGTGAATTCTTTCAAGACGCAGCGGCAAGCTCCGAAATTCCCGCTGTGTCCGGAGAGATCCCTTCATCGTGGGCGAATCTGACGACCTCCCTGCTTCCACTTTGGCTTCCGGCGACGACGGCCACCGATACCCTCGTGAATGCTGAAAAATTTGCTGCTATCAATTATGTGCTAGGGTATGCGCCCTACCCTGACAAAGCGTTCGAGTCGTTGTGGAAGAAAAATCTGCAGTCTCTGGATCACAACAATGACGGCCAGGGTGGGGAAATCGGAGACCAACGCAAGCTGGAGTATGCGCAGGTTGCGTCGCTGGGCGCTGGCCAAATTCTGCGAGATTCATTGCGCAACATTGCGGAACGGGCGCGGAATCCATTTCAAAGAAGTACACCAATCGTGGTATTCAACCCGCTGAGCTGGACGCGAGACGATATCGTCCGGACCCACCTGACCTTGTTCGGCGAAGTGGAGACTGGAGCGATCGATGACTACAAGAAAGGAATGCGCTTGTTGGATGAGAACGGGACATCCATCCCATTCCAGATAGAGCAATACAGCGATGGAAGCTCCCGGTCTTTGGACTTGTCGTTCATCGCCCGCGAAGTGCCTTCGGTGGGCTACAGAACCTATTACTTAGTTCCCGCCGAGCCCCAGACGTTTTTGAACGGCTGCGACGTACAGTTAGAGACTGACGAGGATGCGCTACAGGCAAACGATGCTCTCGGTTCGGAGGTCCTGGAAAACAAGTATTACCGCGTCTCCGTGGAACGCGCTACAGGACGGATCGAGGTATTCGATAAAGATCTGAAGCGAGCGGTGAGCAAAGGGATCGAGATCGTCGCAGCTGAGGAGCGTGGCGGCGACGATCAAAACATAATCCTACGAACTGGCCGGACCCTTACGAATTCCGTGGACGACATTGCAATCGAGGAAAACGGCCCGATTCAAACGGTTCTGCGCATCAAGGGAAATCTGGGCGGAATTCCCGTGATCCAGCAGCTAAGGCTGTACAGAGGAATAAAGAAGATAGATATCGAGAACACGGTTGAATGGACGCCTGGCCGCTCCATGAGTATCGAACAGATATTCCCGGTCCTTCAGCACGATGCGCAAGTCCGCAACGGCATACCCTTCGGAACTGCCGCCAAGTCTGATTTCATGCCTAATGCCGGCCCGCACTGGGAAGACGAAGTGTCGCGGGAGATTTGGAGCGGCTGGCGACAGATTCAGGACTGGGTTTTTGCGGGCAATAGCGACTGGGGGTTCACCCTCAGCGCCGATCACAACCTAATCGAGGTGAGTGACACGGCGATCACAGCCGATATGTTGCGGGGCACTCGCTTCAGCCCGGTGACGACCGTGCGAAATGGTCAGACGATCCAAGATGTGCGGCCGCCGGCGGGCACTTACGTCTTTCGGTATTCGTTCACCTCCGGTCGCGGCGATTGGACAGCAGGGAAGTCCTGGCGATCGGGGATGGCGTTCAGCGCGCCGCTGATTCCGGTGACCGCCGCAAACACGATAGCAGAAAGCCCTTTGCCGCCGTCGAGATCCTTCTTGTCGTTCGATGCCGACAATGTTGTGCTCTCCGCCATAAAGAAGGCCGATATAGGAGATTCAATCGTTGTGCGCGCTTTCGAAATTCAAGGCAATACTGCGGCAGGCAGGATAAACTTCTTTGGACAGGAGAGCCGTTTCAGCGAAGCCAACTTGCTTGAGGAGGAGTTGCCTACGGGAAAACAGGAAAGTCTCCACATAAAACCATATGAGATTGATACGCTGAAGCTGCCGGTCCGATAGTTTCCAATCTCTCTTGTTCCGCGATCATATCCATGGATAGAAGATGGTTCATTCATAAGGGCGCTGCTGCCGCAACCATGGCTTGTCTGAAGCACCCAGGTTTCTTTGCCCTTCAGACAGCTCCAGAAAAAACAGCCAAGTCCACCGGGAATATCCAATTTGAGGAAATAGCAGCGAAAAGCGGCGTCAGCTTTATCACAGCGAACTCCGCGACCCCCAACAAGAATCAGCCGGAGACGATGGTGGCGGGTGTCGCGCTGCTGGATTATGACGGTGATGGGTATCTTGATATCTACCTGGTAAACGGCGCCGCGATCCCTTCGTTGGTAAAAGAGTCCCCACTGTACTGGAATCGCCTCTTCCACAATAACCGCGACGGCACGTTTACAGATGTGACGGAGAAAGCCGGCGTTGCGGGCAGCGGCTACGGCATGGGCATCGCCGTGGGAGACTACGACAATGATGGAAGGCCGGATATTTTTGTCGCCAACGTTACCGGCAACCAACTCTTCCATAACAACAGAGACAGAACGTTCACCGATGTCGCCGCCCAGGCTGGTGTGAGCGGAGGCCTGCTCAACGGTTTTAAAATGTGGTCTGTCGGCGCGGGTTGGTTCGACTACAACAATGACGGATTGCTGGATCTCTTTGTGGTCAACTACTGCCATTGGGAAGTCAACAAAGATCCTATGTGCCTGCTCAACGGTACGGCGCGGGGATATTGCCATCCCAAGTATTACGCCCCGCTGCACAACACGCTCTACCGGAACAATGGAGACGGAACATTCACTGATGTCTCCGAAGAAACCGGAATTGCCGCGAAGTTCGGAAAGGGCATGAGCGTTTCGTTCAGCGACTTCGATGGTGATGGATTTCTCGACGCTTTTGTGGCCAACGATACTACTCCTAATTTCCTGTTCCACAATATCGGCGGGAAGAAGTTTGAAGAGATCGGGATGGAAGCGGGTGTAGCGTACAGTGCGTCGGGTAAAGCGCTTTCTGGAATGGGATCAGATTTCCGCGACATTAATAATGATGGACGGCCCGACATCTGGCACACGGCAATCGAGCATGAAACCTTCCCGCTTTACCTGAACCGTGGAGCCGACAATTTCTCCGACTCGACCGCGATGGCCGGCCTGGCTCTCGCGACGGCGAACATGTCCGGCTGGAGCAATGGCATTTTTGATCTTGACAACGATGGATGGAAAGATCTTTTCGTCGCACGATCCAACGTGGTCGATAACATCAGCGCCCTTTATCCGAACCGGCACTATACCGAACCCAATTCGATCTTCCGCAATATGCGGAATGGAAGATTTGAAGATGTAAGTAGGGCGGCTGGTGCCGATTTCCAACTGGAAGCTGCCCATCGTGGAGTCGCTTTCGGAGATTTTGATAACGATGGGCGAATCGACATGGTTGTTACGGTTTTGGGTGGTCCGGTCAAGCTGTTTCGTAACATCACCAAGAACGACAATCACTGGATACTGTTGAACCTTGTGGGCACGAAGAGTAATCGTATGGCGATTGGCGCTCAGATCCAAATCACAACGGAAGACGGAAACACCCAGTGGAATCAAGTAAGCACGGCAGTGGGGTACGCTTGTTCCAGTGACAGCCGTGTACATTTCGGTCTCGGATCTAACCGACGAATCAGGGAATTGTCGATCCGCTGGCCGAGCGGCATCAAACAGCAACTTCGGAACATTGAAGTGGACCGGATCCTCACCATCGAAGAGCCCCGCCAGTAGCTCAAGTCATCAGATCTTGATCACCGGGTCTCTTTCTGCGGAAGTATTTCGCTCGACCGATAGACGCCGTCCTGCTGCCCATGCGACTTCTTTCCGTAGTCCACGCGGACCGACACAATCTCATAAGGATGTACAGGGAATGTAACTTCGCTCGATGGCGTGACCGCCATTGCACCGCCTTCGGATTCTTCCATTAGATTCGTGAGATGTGCCGCCGTGGCTCCCTTTGGAACCGTAATTTGAACGTTTCCCGATTTCCCCGCCCATTCATAGACGCGAAGTAAGAGCGCGTCACTATCCTCGGCTTTTTTCAGGGCCGTGAGTACGACGTTGTCTTGTTTGATTCCCACAAAAGAGTGCACGGGCAGCAAAGTTCCGGAGTGCGATTGCACTTGCATGGCGGTCAACCTGTAGTTGAACTCGTAGCCGCGCCGCACTGTCAACGCCTGCTTCCAGTCGCCGGCGTGCGGGTAAAGGGAGTAGCTGAAACTGTGATGTCCGCGGTCGGCTTCCGGATCAGGCCAGGTCGGAGCGCGCAAAAGCGAAAGCCGCAATACATTGCCCTTCCCGTCGTATCCATACTTGGATTCGTTGATCAGACTCAGCCCATGATTTCCATCGCCGAGATCCGCCCAGCGTAGTGCGGGAACCTCGAATTTGGCGGCCTCGAATCGGTTGTTGCGCGTGGTTGGCCGTTCGATCGCGCCATAAGGAATCTCATAAGTAGCTTCGCCACTGGACGCGGCTAACGGAAAGGCCGCCTTCAGCAAAATGTGGCTCTCATGCCAATCAAATTCGTTATGGATGTCCACTCGATCCAACCCAGCGTAGAGGGAAATATCTTGCACGAACTTCGAATGTTGCCATGTGCGCACGACTCGAATCGTCGCGCGCAAGGGGCCTTGTTCAATCAGCTTTACAGAATCGGCCGCATCGAGTTTCGTGAACTGCTGCTCGAAATCACTGTCGATATTCCAGGCATCGTAATCTTTAGGAGTGTCCTTGAAGGCGATGAGTTCGTTGCCACAACCGTTGGAGGCAATGAACTCGAATTTCGATCGCTTGTCGTAGAGGCTGCTGATGCAGCCGGTTTTTGAATCGACGCTGAGCCGCAGAGCTGCGTTTTCCAGCGTCAGTCCATTGGCCTTCAAATCCGTTCCAGCAGTGCGTTCTCCAGGAATAACCTGAAACATGCGATAGCCGAGCGAAGGCACATCGTTCGCTTCGATTAGAAGTTGGTAAGTGTTGAGAGCCGGGTTTCTGGAAAGCACTTGAAATGTCTGCGGCTTACCTTCGGAATTCACGACCGCGATCGGTCCATTGGGAGACGCCGGTAACTGCACATCGGCGGTCACGAGATCTGTTCTATCCCATGCCAGGGGGTTCATGACCAGCACGGGAACTCCGCCATCATGGGAACGGGTGTCGATCTGTTGTTCCAGTGTGCGCGAAGCTTCGGAAGACACCTGCTCGGTGACCAGGCGAACGGAATCGTAGTCGCGCTGAGCGTCGCGATAAATCACACCGATGCCTGAGCCCGCCGCCAGATCGTGGAATTGATTGAACAAAACTTTTTTCCACGCTTCTGTCAGCTCCGTGTTCGGATAAGCGTCGCCGGAGAGCCACGCCAAGGACGCGAGCTTTTCGGCGTTGAGCATCCGCTCTTCACTTTCCCGCATGTTCCGCTTGTGTTGGGCCTGGGTTGTGAAAACACCTCGGTGATATTCAAAATACAGCTCGTCGTTCCAGACCGGTAGGCCAAACTTTCCTGCTGGGGGAACCGGCAAGGTCGAGTTGCCGGCCGCCAGTGTCTTGTAGTTCCACACAGGGGCGTGTTCGGTATCCGCTTTCCCTTCGATATCGGAAAAGAATCCCTGAGCCACGCTGAAACTTGTTTTCGGGAAGATCGCATCTGGATTCGACCAGCGCATGCCGCTGTCGAGCATGGCGCGTGTCATGCCGCCTCCATGATCGCCGATGCCAAAAAGGTGCATCATTTCGTGTGCACCCGGATTGAGCGCTTCGCTGGTAGCGAGGTCCCTCGCCATCCGCAGCGGTTCGATTTCGTTTACGTAGTCGTGGGGGAAATAAGTAAGAACACGGCTGCCATCTGGAGATTGCCACCAGAAGATCTTCAGCGGCAGCTGATTGCTGTCATTCCACGCCATCTTCTGCGTAACGAAATAATCGATGCCAGACTTCTTGTAGATCTGCGGCAATTGCCAGTTGTACCCAAACGAATCCGGGTTCCATCCGATTCTCACATCGACGCCGAACTTGTCCTTGAAATAGCGCTTTCCGACAAGTAATTGCCGCACGAGCGATTCACCATCCGGCATGTTGAGATCAGGTTCCACCCACATCCCCCCCACCATCTCCCAGCGTCCTTGTTTCACGCGCTCCAGAATCTGCTGATAGAGTGACGGATATTTCTGAACCATCCACTCGCTGTAGGCTGCCGCAGACTGCGCATATGTTGCCTGCGGATACTCGTCCATCAGTTGCAACGTAGTACCGAACGTTCGCCGTACGACGTCCACGGTTTCTGTCCATGGCCAGAGCCATGCAGCGTCGATGTGTGCATTGCCGACCAACCAGATAGAAGATTTCTGCAAGTCAGCCTTGAGCGGATCGAGCGCTGCCGTTGCGCTAGTCAGTGATTTGTCGAAAGCCGGTTGGTCTGCCTTTCCTAGCGCGTTGAGATCAACCGCATCGGCGGACTCCGCAAGGCCCGCCTTCAACCTTTGCGAAGCCGAAGAGAATGGAGCGAGAATCGAAACTGCTCCCATCTCCTGAAACAATTTGGTTGGATCAGGCCGAGTGCCCGGATACTCAATGTGCAACCGTGCGCCCTGAAAATGTTTCTGATCGACCGATCGGAGCAGTTTCACCGCGACCAGAACCCGATCGCCCACGTGCGCACTGTCGAAAAGCACAACGGGCTCCAGTTCGTCGCCCATGGCGATTCTTCGCCCGTTGAAATAGAGGATTTCTGTGACTGGCCCATTGGCGTCGTACTGGAAGTCGAACCAAATCCTGGCGCCGGTCAAATCGTACCCGTTCAGATTCTTGGGAATCTCGATCCAACGGCGATACCACACTGCGTCATAGGGAGCGGTCGTACCCGGTCCCACTTCATTCCACGAACTGTCGTCAAGATCGATTGATTCGCCGTGGGGAATGTCGCCCGGGTGAATCTTCCACTTCTCAGCTGGCAGGTACGCTAGATGGTTGAGCTGGGTCGCAACCGATTCAATCTTTCCAACCTGAGAAGATGACAAACGTTGCCAGTTCACCGCTTGCTTATCGGAGCCAACGGACCACGTTCCCTGGATGGTCTGCGAGTCGGCCGACAACGATCCATCGTAGGAGACTAACCCAGCGTGAAAGTGCACCGCGGAATTTTCCAGTGAAATCGTCTCGACCGCGTTGTCGAATACGAAATTCTCCGGAGCGTCAAGGGTCGCGGTGGTACCGCGATTCGACCTTGAAATACGCAGCTCATAACGCACGGGCAAGCCATGCTCCTGCACGTAAGCTTGCCAACTTCCTTGCAGATCCTGGGCGGAACATGACCCGGCTAACAATACTGCGATGCAGAAATGTACGAATCTCATTGCGGCTCCATGCTTAAGTTTGGCTCAATTCGAAAAGGATGTTTCGCAGAACGGCTCCCGATACGAGGCGAACTTTCTTTCGAGTGTGTATCAAGGTCGCAACTCGATGACCGGGGCATTCCAAGCGGATACTCGTAGCAGAAGATCGGCGCGGCTTGCAATCCGCGGTTTTGTGATTGGGTCCAAACCCGCCATATCCAGCCGCACTGTGCCTTGAAGCGTCGCGGTTTCGCCCGGTGCCATCCAGAAATAATTGTCACTCCAAAGTACGGAGTAGATGTCTGGTTCAAGCTGAACTCGCACCGGATAAGCAGGCAATTTGCCAGTATTGGTTAAGGTTACACTCAATTCGGCTTCCTTCGCGGATCGAGGCTCAAATTTCGCGGCTCCTCGCAGGGAAGTGGAAAGTGCCGCCACCTGTGGCTTCAGCCACGGTCCAGTCTGCGTGAGTGGCTCGAGCACCGGCGCCGCTTGCCATCGCTTGCGAGCATCCGGGGCGGCGAGCATATGTAAGATGCGTAACCAATATACTCTCTGAGAGACGAGAACTCCCTGCGCATCGCGAAGGCTCAGCTCAAGAAACAAATATCCCTCAGGCGTGCTGGCCGGTATCGGCCACTGCATCTCATGGGATTCACTCGCGCAACCATTCGGAGGAAGCTCGGCCGCCCATTCGTCTTCGTGCACGACTTGCAGTGCCTGGTCGAAAATACGGGCCCGAATGCGGGCGCCTTGCACGCTTTGAGTGGAATCGTTCAGGGCAAAAACGGAAGCCTTAAACGTATCGCCCGGTCCCCACGAGAAAAAGCCAGTGTCCGCCATAACGTGAATCGTCTCATTCGCCCGCTTGGCACCATAATAAGGAATTTGCGGCTGGCCGCACCAATCGATCACATGCCAGCTATTGCAGATTGGCCCCAGAGAATTGTAGGTCCATAGCGCTTCGCCTCCAGTGTAAGGAAACTGGGCGCGCCAATGCTCGAGCACGCACGCAATGTTGTGCTCGTATCCCATCTGACTGCATTCAATGAGATCTTCCAGATCTGCTTTTCCGAAGTCGTCATACCACGATGCTCGCTGCCAGCTTTTGATGAAGGTGTACCACAGTTCAGCGCTGCGGTCCCGAATCGTGGGATACCGGTGCTTGAAGTTTTCAACGTCATAACCCACGGGTTTGAGAGCGAGTTCTGCGGGAGGAATAATGCGCTTCAGCAACGAGAGATTGGCGAAACTGCTGAACGACCACTCGGAGATGAAGTTATGCCCTCGATCATAGATCTTGTGATACCAATTCTCGTCGGCAGTATAGATTTCCTGAGGATCATAAGCATGATAATCGCCGCCGCACGGTGAATTCATGCGGAACGCCCGGCTGCTGTCGTAGGCAGCAAAAATCTCGCGGACCAGTCCCAGCAGCGGCTCGATCCCATCCGCGAAGGGATCAAATTCATTTCCTCCCACATAGATAGCGGTCGATGGATGTTGCCGGAAGCGCAGCACGCTCTGCGTCAACTGTTCTCGCCAGACCGCCAGTTGCGTAGTTCCGGGTGTATCGGCCCAATTGAGTGGCACCTCCTGCCAAACGAGAATGCCGTTTTCGTCGCACAGGTTATAAAACTGCTCCGTCTCAAAGATTGAGGTTCCACCGTTCAGTCGGAGCATGTTGAAGCCGCTGTGTTTCGCCGCGCGAACCATCCACTCTTCGCGTTCTTGTGAAAGCAGCAAAACATCGTCGCTGGTCATCCAGCATGCGCCCTTCGCATAAAAGGGCCGCCCATTGACCACCCACAAATATTTGTAGGCTTCGTCTTCGAGAGTCCGGTCAGCCGGAGTTGCGCGGGGGCTGTCAGGGCGTACAGGATTTCGTTTCAACTCCAGCGTGCGGATGCCGAACCTGCTGGTAATGAAATCAAGTTGCCTATCATCTTTGAAGAGTCTCAATTCCAGCCGATAGAGCGGTTGCTCGCCCATTCCACTCGGCCACCACAACTTGGCGTTGCTAAGTTCGACCTCCTGCTCCCAAAATGAGTTTCCGTTGGGAACCTTCTGCCGCGACTTCTCCTGCCACACGATTTGCTGCGTAGATTGCTCGACAATCCGGGCATCGATGAGACCCTCAAACAAAGTTCCAGAATTGGTCAACATCGCTTGGGCCCATAACGAAGCCGTGCCTTGCCCAATCGCATCGCTGCGCACAAACGGCGCTTCCATATAAGCTTGCCCAGTGGCTACCAGCCGTATGGGCTGATAGATCCCCATGGTTCGATAGCGATTCCCCCACTGGTAGCTCTCTGCATCCTGCGCGTCGGGCTTCACAACTCTTGGGTTGCGATTCTCGCTGGAACTCTCATAGTTGGGCAGCAGATCATGAGGTTCATGCACTAATCTCACCAGTAACTCATGCTCTTTTCCAGGAGCGACTCTGGCGCTGATATCGAAGGTCGGCCCTCCGTACGCGCCTTCATGTCCGCCAAGATATTCCCCATCGAGCCATACCATGCCCAAATAGTCCAGCCCGTCGAATCTCAGGCGGATCGTCGAGTCGCGCCATGCCTCCGGGATCACAAACCTGCGACGTAGATACCAATCCCGTTGCTGGATCCACTGCAGCTTTTTGAAATTTTCTCCGTACCAGAGATTTGGAACTGCGCCCGCCTCCATCAGGGCATACTGAACCGGCCGCGGCATCGAGGTCTGATTCCACGACCTCCCTGATGCATATTGACCCGGAGGGTCATTGTCATTGGCTCCTAGCAACTCCCATCCGTCCCGGAGTTGCATTTCCTGTCCCCCGCTCAATGCGCCGGCCGCGTCATATTCCGGTCTCGATTGCACGGGAGTTGGAGCGAACGAGCGTTGCGCCGCCAGTTCTTTCAATTCCTCCATTTCGCTCTGCGTCGCGACCTTGCCGTCCTGGAGTTTCGGCTCCGGCGCCGACTCTTTGGATGACGTTTTGCTGGCCTGCCCGAAGGCCGGGGTAATTGCTGCTGCGGCGCCCGCTCCAAATAATGTCAGACAATCACGCCTGGAGATACCCTTCCTGCCCATGTATGGTTCCTCGAATCCCAAATGATTTCTGAGAATTGACGGTCAGACGTCGATCGTCAGGCTCAATGCGTGCGCAAGCCGCGACTCTCGGATTGCGCAGTGAACGATGGCGGTGAACCGAAGCGCGCTCATGCTACAAAAATCCACTTTCGACCGTCAACCCTTTAATTGTACGGATGACCGTCCGTTATACGGGATGACGTTGTACAATCATTGCCGGCAACATGAACCCAGAAAGTGCAACCCGCACCACGTGGCTTCTTTTTCTTGCCACTTTAATCGTCGTTGCGGTCTCACAAGCGGCCGCGGTCGGAGGTGGGCCTGCAGAAGCGGGGAAGCTCTCGGTAGAAGAACAGGCCCGCAAGTTGGTAGAAGCTGGTCAGACTGGTGAGGCGGAGAGGATTCTTCTGCAAGCGCTCGAGGCACATCCAGGGGACCTTGATGCGAGGTTACTCCTTGCCAGCATTTATGCGGGGAGCAGCGAACTGAGCCAGGCGGAACGGGAGTTTCGCGAAGCACTTCGCCGTCATCCGGAGTCGCCTGCGGCAGCCCTCGCTCTCGGCAACTTCTACGTCAGCACCGGGTCGCTCAACCAGGCTGAGCAGGTGTTTTCCCAAGCCGTTCGTCGCCATCCGCAAGCGAACGAACTGCGCACGCAATTGACTCTGGTGCTGGCTGGAGAGCACAAATACAAAGAAGCTCTTGTCCACCTGCGGCTGATCGCCAAGCCGAGCGATCCTGCGGTGCTCGTGCGTAATTACCGGCTGGCGGCTTCGATCCATTCTGGCCTAGGGGACAAAAGCGCTGCAGCCCATGACATGGAAAGCGCTCTGGCGGTAATGCCTGCGGATTCACAATTGCGGCTGCTCGCTTCGCTGACGGAGGCCGATGCAGGAGACTGGAGCTCCTGCGCACGAGATGTTGCTCCCTTGTTTGCGGAAAATCCGACCCCCAAGACAGGTCTGCTGTTGCTTCACGCCCAACTGGCCACGCATCAGGATTTCGCTACGACTCTCCAAACTCTCCGCACGTTGAATCTGCCCGATGATCAACGATTCGATCTTCGAGTTCACGCGGCGGAGATCCTCGCCTCCGCTGATCAACACGAGAGCGCTGCTCAGGAATTTCAGGATGCCGTCGAAATCTCCAACCCTGTCGACCCAACCCTCCTTTACAACCTCGCCGTAGAGCAATATTCCGCAAGCCAGTTTGAAAAGGCGGAGTCCACTTTGGATCAGCTTCGCCGCGAACAGGATTCCGCGGAGGTGGAAGATCTGGCGGCAGACGTTGAGGAACGGCGCGGGGATTCTGCAGCCGCTCTCCGCAGCCATCAGAATGCCGTTACCCTGGCGCCGAAGGAAGAGCGCTATCGCTTAACCCTCGGCGCTGCCTTGGTGAAATATCACGCTTACGAGCCCGCAACCGAGGTGTTCGAGCAAGCAGCCAACTTGTTCCCGAATTCAGCTCGGGCTTACGTAGGGTTGGGGATGGCTGAGTACCTTACAGAAAAATACGACGAAAGCGTCTCTGCTTTTTTGCGTGCCGCCCAGCTCGATAGCGATTCGGAACGCGCGCTGAGTTACCTGGGCGCTACCCAGGCCGAAAGTCCAGCCGGCCCTTCTCCACCGGCGATGGATTCGATCTGTGGTCGTGCCGAGACTCATCCGCGCAGTTCCATTTCAGTTACTTGGTGCGGCGCTTTACTTTTTCGAAAAGCTTATCTCGCCGGGGACCAACCCAGCGCTCGGGCTGCGATCCGACGGCTCCGCTCCGCCATTGTGCTGGCTCCGAAGGACCCCGTTGCCAATTGTTTCCTGGGGCGTGCTCTCGTGTGGACCGGACAAAATGCGGAGGCGCGTCATTCGCTCGAGATTTGCGTGCAACTGCGACCGGAATCCGCGGAGGAGCATTACCGTTTGAGCCGCTTGTATCAGGAACTGAAACTCAAGCAGGCGGCGGCCGAGCAAGACGCGTTGGCCTCAAAACTGAGTGCGCAACCTGAACGGGATGAAGACGTGGCTCAAAAACTCGCCAGAGAAATGCTAGACGAGCGCCAGAGCCCGGACCCCGACAAGTAACCCGGAACCCAATCGTTGACACTTCCATAAAACTGAGTTCCGTAATACGGACGAATGACTGAGAATGCGCAGCGTTCGTGTAGGATACTTGCCTCTCGGGGACAAAGCCGCTAGTCCCAGGGAATGCTGCAATCGGCAGAGAATCCAGGAAAGGAAACACGGGTCTCGGAATGTCCTTCTCTCTTCACTGGATCGACTGGTGTGTCTGTCTGGTTGTATTAGGGTTCAGCGTTTTTCTGGGTCTCTATTTAGCCGTCCGCAAGAAGTCTTCGCTCGACAGCGCTCATTTTTTTCTCGCCGATCGAAGCCTGTCCTGGCCTTTAGTGGGCGCGTCGTTGTTCGCCACGAACATAGGCGCCGAACATCTGGTCGGGCTTTCTGGCGATTCCTACCGCTACGGCTTGGCGGCGGGTACGGTCGAGCTTACCACTTGCATCTGCGTTGGCTTCGCGGCGGCTTTTCTTTATCCCTTCTACATTCGTAATCGAGTATTTACCACTCCCGAGTTTCTAGAGACCCGCTACCATCCGGCGGCTCGCGCATTCTTCTCCGGACTGATGCTGGTCATCTCCATCACCACCAAAATGGCGTTCCATCTTTATGCCGGTGCTCTTGTGCTACGAGGGTTGATCGGTTGGGACGTGATGACCGTGGTATGGATCATGGGGGCCGTCGCTGCCTGCGTAACCATCATCGGCGGATTTACCGCCATTGCTTACACCGATTCTATCCAGACCGGCATCATCATCCTCGGCTGTGGTTTGATGGCTCTCACAGGCCTGCATAAAGTCGGAGGATGGCACGCGCTCGCCGCGCGGGTTCCCCATGCTGTACACATCGCCAAGCCTTACGACGATCCGAATTATCCCTTCCTGGGAGTAATTCTTTCCGCATTCTACGGCGGCATTTTTTACTGGGGAGTGGATCAGGTGAATGTGCAAAGGGTCTTGGGCGCCCGGAATATCGACCAGGCTCGCTGGGGCGGGATGTTCACCATTGTCTTGAAGTTCCTCCCGGTTTTCATCTTTGCTCTTCCCGGCGTTATCGCGCTCGCGCTTTTTCCCGGAAGAGAGAGCAAGACCACATTCGTTACTCTGCTCAACGAACTTCTACCGACGGGAGTTCGAGGACTGGTCCTTGCCGCGCTCCTGGCATCATTGATTTCCTCCACTCTGTCTGTGATGAACTCGGTTTCAACGCTCACGGTGCGGGATTTCATTCTGCATTTTCGTCCGGCCACCAGCGAACGCGCCCAGGTATTGCTGGGTCGCGTCGTAATCGTAATCTCAACTTTGCTCGGCATTATGGCCGCTTACGCTGTGTATCGAACTCCCGACGGCCTGTACAAATATCTTCAAACTGTCTCCATCTACCTGATCATGCCGGTTGCTCCCGCCATCATCTTCGGCATTGTCAGCAAGCGCGTGACGGCCATGGGAGCTCTAGCGTCGGTAGGGGTGGGATGTATTCTGGCTTCCATCTTTGTGACCGATCAGTTGCTTGGAGTCGCAAGGGGATCTATTTTGTTTCCCTGGCTTCACACCAAGCTGACGCTCAATTACACGTACCGTGGTTTGTGGGGAAGCCTCGCCGGAGTTGCAACCCTGTTCTTTGTGTCGTCATTTACCAGGAAGACAGATCCGGCCAAGTTGGAGAAACTGACAATAAGCTGGAAAGGAAAGCGAGAACCCTTCCGAGGCGTTTTTGATTGGAGGCTGCAGTTGGCCGTGCTCTCGGCGATCACCGTAATCCTCTACTGGGCGATTTGGTAGATTGCCCGACGTATTGAGGAACTTCAAACGCGATCTCTGGCGTCCCTTCGGCGCGTTGCTGGCGCTACTCTGGCCCGCTCGCCGCCAGCTATCCAGCCAGTTCTTGCTCCGCCCCACGAAACAACGCATGCATTGCACGCAGCACGAGCCGGGTCAAAGCCACGATGATTACCACGAAAACGGTCGCGAGCGCGCCCGCCACGTACGGGTGCCGCGTAGCCAGCCACGTCAGTCCAATGGCGAGAACATCCTCACCCACGCTCAGCGTGATATTCGAAAAGGGCTCAGGAGATGGTGTCACCGCGGCCCGCGCAGCCGTCTTTCCACTATGCGCGACCAGCGCGATCGCGGCTCCCAGGAGGGTCGCGAGCAACTGGTGTTCGGGAGACAGTTGACTAGTGGCGCGGTAGGCCAGCAATCCTGCAACCGGAACGCGGATAAAAGTGTGCAGTGCGTTCCAGATGAGATCGAAGGCGGGAATCTTGTCGGCAAAAAACTCGATGGCGAACAGGACTAATGCTGCGGCGATAACCGGCCACGATTCCAGCAACTGCAGGCCGGGAGGAAGTGGCAAATGACCGAATCGCGCCAGCAATCCAAGAACCGCCACGGTTGCGTAAAGATTCAAGCCTGCCGCGAAGCCAATCGCTGCCAGCAGCGCGAACAATTCTCCCGCCGGGATTTCGAGGACGTTAAGCACGGGAAGTTCGCAATCTCAGAAAGAAATCATACAGGCTCCAAAGCGTCGGTTGCGGATTTTCAGACCGGTTGCGCATCGACGCTGCTGCTCTGCCAGCGCGGTGGCCCAATGGTGCCGCCGGGTTTGCTCTAAATGCAAAGGGCCGCTCCAAAGAGCGACCCTTAAACCTTTGCCACAACTGGCTTTTTATAGTGTGGACTCGATTTCAAAGCCCCAAGCTTCCAAGAGCGGCTCGGGGATATACTTCGAGTTCTTGTTGCGACGGGCCCACTCGCGCAAGCGAGTTGACCGCAGATACTGGTCGGGCGAAAGCTTGTACTCGCGCACAACCTGTTCGAATTCGGTGATGGTCGGGGTGATCGGCCCGATCGGCTCAGGCTTCCCCCAGTTCGGATTTCCGCGTCGTTTGGCCATGAAAGAATGCCTTTCCACTCACAGGAATGAAACCGCTACTCCCACTTAAATATAGGATTCTCCGAATCTCCTTCGAGATTCACTTATCGAAACGCCCTGCACACAAAAATAGGCCGGAAACTCCTCAAGCACAGCAGAGCTGATCGGAGACTCAGTATCTTACGGTCGATTTAATCGAAAAGTCAATGAAAATCTCTTCGCGCGTGGGAGTCCGTAACCGACTATCCCACTGTAGGGACAGTACTTAGCCTGGAATCTGGCTCGATAGCGCCAGCTAAATGTTAACTCACGAGACACCTGCTTCTGAACCCATGTTACTCAGTCAGTTAACACGGTTGCGGAGTACCCCGAATAGCCCAGTTTTCGGGATTACCGGCGTAACCGCGCATCGCGGACAGAAGTTGATCACCTCCCGGAATGGACATAGAGTGCAAGTAGGAAGTTATTCTCCAGAATCGGTGCTTATGACAGCGGATTCTTTCGTCGGGCGAATTCCTGGCAGCTAACTTGAAATGTGCGACCCATGTCTCTGAAATCATTAGTCTTGTGCTCGGATGAAAAGATCGTGCGGGTGTTGCGCCGTATCCTTGGCGACCTCGACATCGACCTCGAATTGTGCCCCGATTCTGAGGCCGCACTGCGTAAGCTGACGCGCCAGAGATTCGAAGCCATCATTGTTGATTGTGAGGCTGAAGGAGCCTCGGATGTGCTGCGCAGTGCCCGCAGCGCTCCCTGCAACAAACTGGCGGTTGCCGTCGCTATTGTCGAACCCGTCGTTGGTCTAAAAGCAGCTTTCGGACTGGGCGCGCACTTCGTCCTTTATAAGCCGGTCTCGAGTGAGCGAGCCAAGTCGAGCTTCCGGGCCGCTCGCGCCCTCATGAAAAGCGAGCGTCGCCGGAATGCGCGGGTCGCAGTTCAAATCCCCGTTAGCATGCAGAGTCCCGATCTCGGCGGCAGTATGAGGGTGAACACCGTGGACGTCAGCGAAGGTGGCATGGCCGTCAGCCTTCCCAGAGGCCGCCGTCCGGCTGGCCGCTGGCACGTTTCGTTTACCTTGCCGGGTACCAGTCGTCCCCTGGACCTTTCCGCCGAGTTTGCCTGGGAAGGCTCCAGCAAACAAGCGGGCTTGCGCTTTCTGCAGACCTCTCTGGAAGCAACGCTCAAGTTGCGGGAGTGGCTCAAGCAGAACTCGCCCGATGCCGAACAGGACGATCCACCAATTCGCTGCCAACTTTCCGACCTGAGTTTGGGCGCATGTTATCTGGAGATCTCGTCGCCGTTTCCGGTTGCGACACGCGTGACCCTGTCGATGCGGGCCGCCAGCATTGAAGTCCGGGCTCAAGGCGTGGTCCGGGTGATGCATCCTGACAAAGGGATGGGCGTGGAGTTCGTGCAAGCTACTTCCGAACATCGCTCCGCCGTGGAGAAATTCCTGGGCGTGCTCACCCAGAACCGTACTTTGCTGCCCGAACTGCTGGTGCAGCCCGACGGATTGGAAGCGGAACCAGCGCGGACAAGCCCGTTGCCGGAAAACAGCGACGATCCGCTCCTGCAATTGTTTTACGGAGATACGCTCGCCACCGACGAATTCCACGAAGCGTTACGCAATCAGCGCGCGATCCCGGCTGCGATGGCAAGCCGCGCCGCAGCCGGCGCCCAAGCCTGATTTGGCCTTCGTACTCTCATTCCTAATGCTGCCTTGTCCCGTGTGTTGGAAAGTCTGCCGGCACTAATCCCAGAAAGCTCTCCACCTGCTTGCCGCAGCGCACCTCTCAGCTTCCCTGATGATTAGCACAAACGCCGATGCCGTCAGAGGACCTACTCCGTGGTGAGTAGCCAGTCGCTGGCCCGGCCGACATTTGCCGGCTTCCGGCGTCGACTGCCCCAGGAAAAGCCGGTGCGAACAGCGAGAGAACCTTGCTCTACCTCTTACATCTGCGAATATGCAGGACGCTCCTGCGACCAGATATCTGATAATGCTGCCGCCTGCGAATACAACGTGCCTTTTGAGTGGTGACGTCAGGTGACCCTCGTAATCTAAACCACGCGCTGACAAGTGATATTAGTACGATGTAGTGCTTGGACGGAAGTGCTTTGACGTTGTCCAAGGCAGTGGGTACGATTCAACAGCGTGGACCTAAACGTCCTCGTGGTGTCATACCCCCCCCCCGAGAGGTTAAACATCCCGAAATTGTTGTACTTCTGCCCGAGAGCGCAAACTATGACTTTGAGGAGAAATCGTGGGTTCTCTTTGCTGGAGATGATGATCGCTCTGGCCATCGGGTTGATCATGACGGGCGTCACCCTCGTGGCGTTGATGCCGCTGTTTAAACAGAATCATGTGGACGCCGCCTACGACACGACATTATCGGTAATCCGCACGTATCGAAGCCAGTCCATTACCCAGAGCAAGCGCTACATCATCCAGTTCACCGCTCCCGGAACCATCACCGTGCAGTACTGGGGAGTTGGCGTGCCGGTTTCGCCGGCCCCAGTAACGGTCGCCACTTACACCCTGCCGATCGATATCCAATTTGCGACGCAAGGTGGATTTCCTGCGGCCGCTCCTGACGGCTTGGGCAGTGGGGGTACGGCCATTGACTTCGACCAGGGCATGGGTGCGGGCAGCCAGAACTACATCATGTTCATGCCTGACGGTTCTTCGCAAGACTTGCAGGGAAATTACAACAGCGGTGTCGTATATCTGACGCGTCCTGGCGATTTGTACAGTTCTCGGGCCCTCAGCGTGTTCGGCACAACCGGGAGAATCCGGGGTTGGCGGCTCTATAGCCAAGGCGGAAATACGTGGGTGCAACAATGATGCGCCGCAAACCTCGCAGCACCGGCCGGAGCGGCTTCACCCTGATAGAGGTGATGATCGCCATCGTCATCTTGATGATCGGCATTCTCACGGTAGTCGCGGCCTTGGCCACCGCCGTCGGAACCACGCATAACGCGCAAGAGAATCTGATCGCGCGGCAGAAGGCGCTGGAGGCGATGGAAAGCATTTTCACCGCGCGCAACACCCAGCAGGTCACCTTCGCGCAGATCGGCAACATCGCCAGCGGTGGAATCTTTACCAGCGGCCCTACTCCACTGTGGTCGGCCGGACCCGATGGCCTGGTGAACACGGCGGATGATGTGCCGTTCCCCGCCTCTGGAGTGTGTCCAGCCGGGGCGGAATGCATCACTATGCCTGGCCCCGATGGCATTCTTGGAACCGCGGACGATGTGCCCATGAGTCTGGCCAATTTCACCCGCGATATTGAAATCACGCCTGTCCTCGAAGCTGACGGTTCCATCAATCCTAACTTGAAACAGATCACGGTGACGGTGAGTTACACCAACGCTTTCCCGGTTGCCCGTAGTTATAGCGTGAACGCTTTGATCTCCTCCTTTCGTTAAACGAGACAGAAATATGACGAGACGCCAACAACATCCGCGACGGGGTTTCACAATCATGGAACTGATCGTTGCCCTGGGTCTGGGCCTGCTCGTAATGGGGGCCATGGCCAGCCTGTTCAAAACCGGCTTGAACTCCACCATGCTGGTGACGCAGCGGGCCGAGACGCAACAGAACATGCGCGCCGCCGTTGACTTGATGGTCAAAGACATCAGCATGGCGGGCGCCGGTCTGCCTTCCGGCGGAATCCAGTTGCCCAGCGGGGGCGGCGCGACTGCTTCCAAGTATGGCTGCGATCAGAGTGGGACGTGCCACGTCCCCGCCTATAACTATCCCACCAATAATTACATGTACGGCATCATTCCCGGCTTCAGCAATGGAGTGGAATCTGACGCGGTCATTGCCGCGGCGCCGCCGCCGATAATCAACGACAGCATTACCGTCATCTATGCCGACTACAACTTTCCGCTCTGGGAGTACGACGTCACCTTCCCGACGCCCGGGAACGGCGGAGCCGTCACTCTTACCCCGGATGTTGCTTATGTGCCGGCCCCGCCGCTCGTAACCGCAGCCGGTGGAATTCAAGTGGGTGATCTGATCATGTTGAGCAACAGCCTAGGCACGGCGGTCGGCGAGGTTACCGACATCAATCCCGGGGGCATCACGTTTGCGGATCAGGATGCGCTTAACATAAATCAGAACAGCGCCGCGCAGAACAACATCGCAGCCATCTCAGCCGGGGCAAATACGGTTGCCTATCGCCTCTTTGCGGTCACTTACTACATTACGGTTCCGGCGAATGGCGAGACGCCCCGCCTCATGCGCCAAGTCAACGGGCTCGACCCCGTACCAGTTGCCGACGACATCATCAACCTGCAATTCGCGTACGACAACTACAACTCCCAGAATGCCGCCCTCGATGCGAATCAGCCCAATCCGCTCGGCGTAGGCGAGTCCCCGAACTTGATTCAAAAGATCAACATTGTGGTCATGGGACAAAGCATGCTCAATTACGGAAATAAGTCGTCGCAGAGCATGTACCTGGCCACCTCGGTAAGCGCTCGCAATATGGCGTTTCGCAATCGCTATCAGTAATGGCTTTTTTGAGCAGGAGACCACTCATGGGACACGGGAAAAAGAATCGTCAGGGTTTTACGCTGATCGCGGCACTCATCATCCTAGTGCTGCTCTCGGGCGTAGCTGCGGGAATTCTGTTTATGGTGACCAACGAATCCCGCATGGGCGGAAACGACCTGGAATCCAACCTGGCCTACTACGGCGCGGAGTCGGGCATGGAGAAACTCACGGCCGACCTGTCCCAGCTCTACACCCAGTCCATGAGCCCGACGAACGCCCAGATTCAGAACTTGATCAACTTCCCTCCCACTCAGTCCATGGTCCAGGGAATGAACTACGTCGAGACCATTACCTATCCTCTCGACGCCAACGGAAATCCGGTCAGCAACTGGGACACGGTGAGCGCGGGCGCAAACCAGGGACTCGATGCCGAAATCATCCCGATGTCGATGCAGGTGATCGCCACCCGTCCAACCGGCGCATCCGTGAATATGACTCGTAAGGTCGAAGTCGCGCTCATTCCCGTGTTTCAATTCGGGGTGTTCTGCGGCTATGACTGCAGCTACTTCGCCGGACCGAATTTCGGCTTCGGGGGGCGCGTGCACACCAACGGCAATCTGTTTCTGGCAAGTGGTGCCGATCTGGTTTTCAACGATAAGATCGCCGCCTTCCAGCAAATCGTTACCGATCGCCTGGAAAACGGCTTCTCCACCGCCGCGGCATACGGTGGAACGATCTTTGTTCCCAAGGCAAGCGCCGGCTGCGCCCTGGTCTTTCCACCATCCGGAGCGAACTGCGTGGCTCTTCCGGGATCTGCCACAGTTCCCGGCGACGCCAGCTGGAGCGGCGGTTATCCTGGTATTGCGGGCACCGCCAACAACAATTTTTCCAGCCTTTCTTCGGGGACCTTCAACGGATTCCTGGTGAATTCGTTGACGGGCGCCACCAATATGCAGCTGCCGTTTGTACAAAACAGTTGCACCAGCAATCCGCCGCCCTGCACCGACCCGATCGCCATCGTGCGCAAGCCGCAGCCCGGTGAATCTCCTACCGGCTCGCTGGGCAGTTCGCGCTTGTACAACAAGGCGCAGATTCGCGTCCTGCTCGCCGACACCGTGGCTGATTTGCATCCCGAGCGTGGCGTCGGCGCCCTCGACGCGGACGATGTGCAATTCGTTGCCAACGGAAGTTATCCGATCCCGGCAGCCGCGGGCACCAAAACCACGGCCGGGGCTCCCGTCAATGGCGCCGAATTCTTTGGCATGGCATCCGTAGGTATAAACAATTGGGTTGCCCCGGTCGGCTATGGCGGTTGGGGTTCTTATCCTCTCTTAGGAGAACTCACCACCGGCGGCATTCCAAACAATGGCCAGGGCGCGTGGATGCGTATTGAGTATTCTGACAATGCGGGAGCCTGGCACGGTATTACGCGCGATTGGCTGAGTTGGAGTTTCAGCCGGCAATATAATCTGCCACCCAGCGGTCCCGGCACCGATCCCTACAACCCGAACGCCATCATCATTCTGCAGCAGATGAACCCGGGCGCGAATTCTCCGATTGGCAATCCGAACGCGTTTTATCCCATCAACTTCTACGACACGCGCGAAGGCGAAATGCGAGACGCCGCCAACGGCTGTGCCGTCAACGGCATCATGAACGCGGTTGAGATCAATGTGGGCAATCTCGCCTTATGGCTGGCCCATCAGGCTCCTTACACCACCGGGAACGATGCCGGGAACCTGGTGAACTTTACCAGTCAGAACGGTTACATTCTCTATTTCTCGGACCATCGCGGCATGCTTCCCGATCCCAATCCTTCCAACGGCGGACAAACTCCTGCCAACGTAATCAGCGGGGAATCGGGTCTCGAGGATGTCGTGAACTCCGGCCAGTCTTTAGGTTCGACAACGCCCGACGGCGCGCTGGAGCCGGCGACCTATTACCTGTATTCCCCAGAAGATGCGGATCAGAACGGCAGGCTCGACAACTGGGGCGGCCAAAATATCGGGTACGGTTTCGGCGTCAACACCAATACCGCCCCTCCAAATCCGTACTTGACTACGAACTGCGCCACCACGGGATTGAGTAATGCCGTCTCGGGTGCGCGGCACGTCCTGAAACTCGTGGGCGGAGGAATGAATGGCGGCGTAAGCTACCTGCCGGTTCGGCCTGACAATGGACAAGGCGGATTCACGGTAACCTCGGAAAATCCAGTTTACGTGCAGGGCAACTACAATAGTGGCCCGTCGGATCCCATGTGGGGCGGGGGAAGCAACACGACGCCGCATTCCGCCGCAGCCATCATCGCCGATACCGTCAGTGTGCTTTCCAACAACTGGAACGACGGTAACAGCTTGGCGAATCCTACCGCTCTCGGCAATCGCCCAGCCACAACGAGTTACTACCGCATGGCCGTAGCCGCCGGCAAGAACATCCCCTTCCCGCAGCCGAACTGGGGCGCGGCCCAAGACTTTGGCACCGACGGCGGCATCCACAACTTCTTGCGCTACCTCGAGAACTGGGGCGGCCAGCAGTTGTTCTATAACGGATCGCTGGTGAGTATGTACTACTCGGAATACAACACCGGCGTTTTCAAATGTTGCACCGTCGTCTACAGCCCCCCGACCCGAAATTACTCGTTCGACACATTGTTCCTGAATCCGGCGAACTTGCCTCCGGGCACGCCCATGTTCCAGGACGTCGTCAATCTCAGCTACCACCAGAACTTCACGCCGCAGTAATCGGACGCGAACAAGTTCTGTCGAACAGGGCGGCCTGGCTTGCCGGAATTCTCGCCTGAGCGCCGAACCTTCTCTGGCGGGGCACGGTTCTCGTCATCCGATTTTGGCTGGCCCTTTCGTAACTTGGATCGTCTCTTTTCTCTCTTTATCCTCTAATCGAAGCCGCCCTATGGGCAAACTTGGTTGGGAGGGCAATTGTCTCCGCTAGTCCAGCAAAAGCGAGCCGCCCGCGCATCGCGTCCGGCGGCTTCCGGCAGTTCGCGGGGCAATATGCTCTTCTATGCCAGTTTTTCCGCGGGCCTCATGGCGCTCTTAGTGGGCTTCGTTGCCCTCATGACTCTTGTTGGTTTATACGTCATCATCGTTTGGCCCCTCACTTTCTGGGATTTGGCGAATTGGCATTTAGAGAGATACAGTTCCTTGACCGCCACAATCGTCGCGTCGGTCTTTGCTGGGGGCTCCCTCGCCGGATTCTCGTATTTCAGCGGCGCCTCATTGCGATTCAAGCGCAAGGCGAGCGTTTCTACAACGCCCACGCGTTCCAATGGATAAGCTCTTTGATCTATAAGACTACCTGGATCTATAAGACTACCTGGTTTCTGGTCTACGCTCTACTGACCTCGCCCACGGCTCGAAAGCGCACGTAGTCCCGGGGATTCATTGGTTTAAGGTGCTAAGTCGTAGGTAACTTGATCCCCGTTTGCGGCAACGCTAGATTACTATTTTGGGCGTACTTCTTGAGGCCCGGACCGGACAAAAGCATGGCGGGTTGGAATTCATTCAAGTGGCTGATGTGGATTGCACTGTACCTGATCCCCGCGGTTGTGTTGCCGTGGGCGATCTCCCATACCTGGGTTCATCAGCACGGCAAGGCAGTTCAGTTCAGTCCCCGGCAGCTTTTCCGGCGGGGAGAATTAGGGCTGCTCAGTCTGATCCTGACGTGCTCCGTGATCTGGGACCTTCTGCAGTCGCAGTTCGTGCCGCACACGATCGCGCTGGCTTCGATCGTCCTGGCCCTGTGCGGAATCATGTCGGCGGCGGTGTGGGTTGAAACCTACTGCCGCCAGCAGTGCGGGTCGGATTGGCATCCGATGCGTGCGTGGCGGGACTCCCGCAATCTGGCTCTCATGGTGTTCAGCGTAGCTGCTGTCACGGAAGTCCTTTTGGATCGTCTGGCCAAGGCGGTGAGTCAGTGAGCGCGCCGGCCCCCTCGCTGGCCAAGACGCAGCAGCGCATCGTAGCGGTGCGGCTCGCGGATGCCGCGGAGACCATTGCGATACTCTCTCTGGTTTTTGGGCTGCTGCTAGTCATCTTTCCCGTATCGTTTCCGCGCATGATCGTAAATGCCTGGCAGCATGGCCAGCTCATGGCGATCATGATGGTGCTCACGCTCTTGGTCGATAGCGGCCTCTACGTCCGGGTGACCTGTATGCAAGCGGCCAAGCCGGGATTGCTGGCGGCAGCCTGTCTCGGCTCACTGCCGCTTCTGGTCGTGGGTGGGCTCAGTCTTCTTTTACAGAGCGCGGTAAGTCACACCCTCGCCTTAGACATGTCGAACCTGCAATCGCGCGTCAACGAAGAGATTCTGGCGCACACCTATTTTGGCATCGTTTCGGCTATCTTCGTACCATTCCTCGTGATCCGGTTTTTGCAACAGTTCCGAGCGGGGAATTCCTGAACAGAACCGAATCCTTGACTTTCTTGATCGATTCTCTCCCTCTAGACTGGGTGCTTCAGCTTTCTCTTTTGCCCTTCGGCCAGTTCCGACCCTCGTAACGCGGCACATCGAATTCATGCCCCACTGGCTTGGAATCCCCGCCTTTGACATCACATCCTTCAAAACTAAGAACAGATCGTCTGCTGGCGTTCCTTCCCAGGAGTGATAGGCAGGACAACAGCTAAAGTCGGCCAATTCAATGCGCTCATGCCCATCCCTGATGCAACCCGCTGAACTTATCCGCGCATCGGTTGTTATAGTAGCGTTGAAAGCGTTCAAGGGGGATGCGATGCGTCACCTTGGCTACCTGGTTTCATCGGTCATTGTGGTCAGCTTTTGCCTGAGCGGGTGCGGAACGCACACCGGAGGCGGGTTCGTCGGTACGAGCGGCGTCGGCGGTTCCGGAGGTGGTTCCGGTGGCACCTCAGGCGGTACTTCGGGCGGTACGTCTGGTGGCACTTCCGGTGGCACCTCGGGCGGTACCTCAGGCGGCACTTCGGGTGGATCCGGAGGCTCAGGTGGATCCGGCGGTTCCGGAGGGATCGTCACCGACCCGGGTGCCCAATACTCCGAGTCCCTCGGTTCCGACAACACCTACTCTGCCGTATCTCCTTCCGGGCCATATCAGGGTGTGGTGAATGGTGGACAATCCCGTGCCGTGGCTGGGGCGAGGGTCTATCTACTCCAAGTCAACTCCGGCGCCTATGGCGACCGGTCGGTTTCGCTGCTAACTTCCGCCACTGGCAACCCGGCCGATTCCATCGGTCACTACGTGCTGAGTGGCGCATACGGTGGCTTCTCCATCGCCGGCGACTACACCTGCACGGCGGGACATCAGGTTTATCTCTATGCTCGCGGCGGCAACAGCGGTGATGATGGGCCGAACTCTGCCATTGGCATGATGGCCTCTCTTGGTAGGTGCCCGGAAAACGGGAACTTCGACGCTGCCGCTCCTTTTGTCTTCGTGAACGAGGTAACAACGGTGGCGGCGGCCTATGCCATGGCTGGCATTGCCACGGACGCGACTCATATCGCGACTCCCGCAACGCCCGTCCCTGCGACCGGCATCGCCAATGCCGGCGACCTTGCCAGCCTCACCACAGGATTCGCCAATTCCGCTCTGCCCTCGCGGCCGGAAAGCAAGGTTCCTCAGGCCAAGATTCATACGCTCGCGAATATTCTGTCCGCCTGCATCAACTCCAGTTCGTCAACCTCCACGAGCTGCGCCACTCTGTTTGCCAATGCGCGGAGGAATGGCGACTCAGGAACTGCGCCGGAAGACACGGCCACTGCCGCCATCAACATTGCTCACAATCCTCGCGTTAATGTCGGCGCCCTCTATAGCCTCCAGCCACGGCTGTCTGCGCCTTTCGTACCTACCCTCGAAGCTGCTCCACCGGATTTCGACCTATCACTGGCCTCCGACGAGTCGAAGAACTCGGTGGCATCACTGTCGCTGCATCCGTAACAGTTCGATGTCTGAACAATGTCTCACAAGTGGACTTGCACTAGCCTGGAAGCCGGGCTCCGCCTGCGTTGTGCTCAGTTAGGTTGCGATGGGAATGCGCTTGTCAATGAAGATGAAAACGCGACTTAGAGTCGGTCGGAGATAAATCAGATCAGGAACATACATCCTCTGCCGGAGATTCTATTGCGCGAATACTTCGATCCGAACTCTTGGGGTTCGAACTCTACCCGCCACCGGCTACTTCGTCGCTGCGCTCTTTACTTGGTATCCAGAAGGGACAGAGAACCATGATGCGTCGGGCTCTCCCCGCACCAGATTCGTGACCTTGAGGGTCATTTCCCCTAACTGCGGATTGCTGCGGAGTACGGAGAGATCCATGCGGAGGTCGGGGGAATACCAGAAATCCGTGTGAGCGACGGCGACGCGGCTGGAGCCGCCCGAGCCCGTGACGTTCGATTCCGTCTCGCGCATTCCCACCACGGGCAAATCGTTCATCGTCTGCTGCCCAAGGTTTTCCCGCGTAACATTTCCGGAGTCCGAACGTGCACTGTCAGCTGCTCCCATAGGCGTCTGCGCATAGAAGGCCGAAGTGGCGCAATTCATAGTGGCCTTGGTGCACATGGTGCGTGTGGCCGAGACCGGATCCAGGATGGTGAAACTGCGCATAGGCGGCTCTGCGTTCGAATCGGCGGGAATGAATTCACGAGTTTCGCGGCGCACGCGCCCTTGCGAATCGCGAGCCACGAGCGTGTAGTATTTCCGCGATACCGTCCCCCCGCCTACCAGCGGCTCATTCCACGTAACGAAAACTCTGGCTGTGAATGGGGCGTTGGGGATGGAAGGAATTTCAATGCCTTCAATCCGGGTCCGAACCCCGCCTACCGATGCCGAGTCCTGAGGGACTGCCGGGGAGCTGGTGAAGGCAATACAAAGGGAAAGGCCGAGCAGAATAGAGGTACGCATAGGCACGCTCCGCGCGGAACGTCTAAGTATCCCACACACTTAAAATAGATGCGGCAATTACCCTAACTGCCGCCCACGCGCAAAACATTTTAAAACACCCCGGCTCCCGGGACCCATTCCGTTTATCATGTACCGACTGCCTGTGCCCGTAGTTTCCTCAAGTGCGGCAAGTTCCTGTTAGGCGGCACCCTGCTGTGAGGAGGGGTTAGACACGAATGTGGCCTCGCTGGATTAAGACGCTGTTGGCCTTTGCGGTGATGTTCCTTTTCGGCTGCGTATCTCTGGATGCCCGTGCGCAAGACGGCGATGCCGTCCAGGGCGCGCAGCGGTTCATGGAGTATTGCGCAGGCTGTCACGGCGCCGATGCCAGGGGCGGGGACAAGGCTCCGGCTCTGGTTTCTGCTTCAAACACGATCAATCTCTCCGAATCACAGCTTTTTCGCATTGTGCACGATGGGACCAAAGGTGGGATGCCGCCCTTCGCACAGATCGGCGACGCCAACATCCACGCCGTCGTGCAGTTCCTGATCAGGCTCAAAAATAACGGTGCGTCGGAGAACGCCTCAGCGACGACCGCGATTACGGGAGATGTCGAGGCAGGCCGCACTCTTTATTTTGGCAAAGCAGAATGCGCCAAGTGTCATTTGATCAATGGGAAGGGCGGATTTATCGCGAGGAATCTGACCTCCTACGCCCACGCCCGCAACCGCAACGCTGATGAGATCCTGCATGCGATCACGACTCCCGACACTCCACTCGTGCCCTCATCGCAAGTCGTGACGGTGAAGACCAGGGCTGGCCAGAATCTAACCGGGGTACTGCGCAATGAAGACAACTTCACGTTGGCCCTGCAGACCGAAGACGGACGCTATCATTTGCTGGCGCGGGATGACGTCACCGACGTGCATTATTCTGCGCATTCGCTGATGCCGCGCGACTATGGCACGCGTCTTACGCTGAAAGAATTGAACGACATTGTGAGTTTTCTAATTGTTGCCAGCAGGAATTCGCGCTCCGATAAGGTGGAAGGTCGATGACTCGCCGGGCACGGACGGCAACGCTCACCATAACCAAACTGCAACCGATCCCTGTGCGATCTGGCAGCCGTATCTTCCGTAGCTTAACGGTCTTTTGCCTGCTGACAATGTGCGCAGGCTTAGCGTACGCACAAACCGCAAAGGCCGAAGCGCACTCTGCCGGCAAGCACGCCACGACTCCGGACGATAGCAACGGCCTGATCAACGTTCAGCCTAGCGACTTGCTCAAGAAACGTGTCACAGACAACTGGGTTTCCTACAATGGGGATTACACCGGAGCCCGCCACAGCGACTTGACGCAGATCACACCTGGCAACGTCAGTCGACTCCAGGCGCAGTGGGTATTTCATCTTCGAGCGGTCAGCCCTCTAGAAGTCACCCCCGTGGTGGTAGCCGGCATTATGTTCGTGACGAGCGCAAACGACGCGTACGCGCTCGACGCGAAGACGGGCAAGGCGCTGTGGCATCACGTTCGCGCCATCTCCCAAGGTCTGGTTGACGATCCCGGCCAGCATCACAATCGCGGAGTCGCCATCCTCGGCACCCGCGTTTACATGGAAACCGACAACGCACATCTGCTGTGTCTCGATGCGCGCTCCGGGCACCTGATTTGGGATGTGCCCTACGCGACCGGAAACAAGAACTACGGTGCGACCAGCGTACCCTTGATCGTGAAAGACAAAGTCATCGTCGGAATTTCTGGTGGCGATGACGGCGTGCGCGGCTTTTTGGCCGCATTCGATGCGGAAACGGGCGAGGAGAAATGGCGCTTTTGGACCATACCCGGCCCCGGCGAGAAGGGAAGCGAGAGTTGGCCGGGAGATAGCTACCTGCATGGCGGAGGAACGACGTGGATGCCCGGCACCTACGACCCGGAACTCAATACGCTGTACTGGGGTACCGGCAATCCTGCTCCCGACTACGACGGTAGCGTCCGCCCCGGTGAGGACCTGTATACCTGCTCCCTGCTGGCGCTCGATCCTGATACCGGCACGCTGAGATGGTATTTCCAGTTCAGCCCTCATGATTTGTATGACTACGATGCCGTGCAAACGCCGGTGATCGTGAATGCAAGATTCAAAGGCAAGCCGCGCAAGTTGATTGTGACCGCGAACCGCAACGGTTTCCTCTACGTCCTGGACCGGACGAATGGGAAATTCCTGTTCGCCAAATCCTTCATGGACACTCTGAACTGGGCCAAGGGCCTCGATGAGAACGGCCGTCCGCTTCTCACGGGGCTCACACCTGACCAGAACGGAGTTCGCGTTTGTCCGGCAAATGGCGGAGCCACGAACTGGTACTCGCCCAGCTACGACCCGGCCATCCACATGTTCTACTTCCGCTCGTATGAAGCATGTGCCATCATCCAGTCGAATACCAAACCTTTCGAACAGGGGAGAAACTATTACGCCAGCGGAATTCGGGCCGCGGATGAGGAGGGCAAGGGGTACATCAATGCCTTCGATCTGGATACGCGCGATTTTGCCTGGCGCGATCTCCAGATCGGCAGGAATAAGGGTTGGGGAGGCGTGATGTCAACCGCGGCGGACCTGGTGGCCTATGGAGACGATGCTCATAATTTCGTAATCCTCAATGGACGCACCGGCAAGCCTTTATGGCACTTCCATGTTGGTCAGTTGATCCACGCCTCTCCGATGGCTTACGCAATCAATGGGAAGCAGTATTTCGCCATTGCAGCTGGAAGCGATGTATTTTCATTCGCACTTCCATGACGAGTACTCGATTACCACGCCAATGCCTCGTGCGGCCAAGCAAAAGCGCCATATAATCACTCATTTTCGGCTACAGGGCGGCCGCGTGCGTATCACGCTGAACAATCGGACAGCCTGCCGACACTGCGTGGGACAGCTTCGGTGAAGGTCATGCGGATTCCGTGTTCCGGCCGCAAGATCACCATCGGCCGGGCCTCGATGGTCTGGCCGGGAACCAGACTGAAATCATATTTTCTGAGCAGAACACTCAGAATCATGAGCATCTGCAGCACTGCGTAGTTGCCGCCGATACAGCCTCTTGGCCCTGCCCCGAAAGGCAAGTGAGAGAAAGGAGTTTGCAGTTTCTCCTTCGCTTTGGCGAAGCGTTCCGGGTCAAAACTCTCTGGCTGCTCCCAGTACTGCGGAGAGTGATGTGTGCCGTAAATGAACACAACGACCGTCGATCCCTTGGGGATGTCGACATCTCCTGCACGGTCGTCTGCGAGCGCCATGCGGTCGACCATCCAAAACGGCGGATAAAGGCGGAGCGCCTCCAGTATGACCCGAGTCGTAAACTCGAACTTGGGAACGTCGGTGTAACTCAGAGGCCGCTCACCCAGCACCGAATCGAACTCCTGCCGCACCATGTCGACACCATCCGGACGAGTGCTCAACAAGTAGAGAAGCCAGGACAAAGCATTCGACGACGTTTCATGGCCGGCGACCAGCAGTTGCATGCTCTCGCTGAGGACCAGGTCGTCGCTCATCCCATGGCCGTCGCTATAGCGGGCATCCATCAGGATCTGCAGTAGATCGTGGCCCGGGGCTTCCTTGCGGCGCCGCTGGAGGTACTCGCGCAGAACGCCGAAGGCGCGGTTTCGCAGGTCCCAGTGCTTGCTCAACTCACCCGAGACCGCAAACCAGGGATTCAGGTAGGGCTGGATGGTTTGGCGAACCATGAATTCCTGGACGGTCGAGATGGCCAGGCTGATGAGGTCAATGTCTTTCTCTTTCAAGCGGGCGCCAAACAGAGACTTGCCCACCATCGCGAACGTAATCTTCATCATGAGCGGGTAGATATCGACGGGGCCGATGCGGGCCTGTCGGTCGAAATCCCGCAGAGAGTCGGTGAGGGAGTCCTGCATGATGGATGACAAAACTTCGAGTTGCTTGCGCTCAAAACCCGACTGGATGAGGCGCCGTTGTGTGCGCCAGGCTTCTCCCTCAGTGGTGAGAAGACCTTTGCCCAGGAAATGGCCCATCCGCTTCTTTTGGATTTCGGACTTGTGGTAGTTCTCCGAATTCGTCTTCAGCACGTGCTGAATGACGACCGGATCGGTAGTGACAATGGCCTCTTTGACGCCGCCAAAATAGAACCGGAAGGTGCTGCCATGGAGTTGGGTGTACTTCGTGAGAACCCGAACAGGATTTTGGGCCATCGCGCGCGAATCCAGGAAAGAGCGGGATCGGGAGACGGCGGGTACGCTTTGCGCCAAGCTCACGCCTCGCTATCCATGCGCGTATGAACAACTGCCGGAAATCCTACGTGGTCTGCCTGAGTGGATAGTCTGGTCATCTGTGTAAATTTAAGTACTCGAAAATTGATCCGCGTTTCCCAATTGCTTCAAGAGTAGCAGATGACGTTTGATTGCTCTACGCATTGTGGGATGTTGCCGGTAGGGAACACCAAATTCCTCGGCGGTCTCCTTCACAATCCGGGTCAGCGAAGCATAGTGGGTGTGGCACACAAAAGGGCACAGATGATGCACGATATGGTGGTTGAGTCCGCCAGTAAGCCAACCGACCAGCGGCCTAGTTGTCGCGTAGTCGGCCGTGGTCGCGAAAATATGATAGATCCCGTTGTCAAACTCGCTGCGGCTCAAGGGAAAGTAGGTGCCGTCAACACAGTGCGTGGTCTGGAATACGAGGGCTACGCTCAGGCCGATGATCAAATGGGCAAGCACGAAAGACAAGCCGACCAGTAGGGGCGATTTCCCGAGTAGCACGACCGGCAAGACGAGCATGTACGTGAGGTAGAATCCTTTGCCTGCAAAGAGGATGAAGTATTCCCGCGCCGGATGCTTCGTGTTTTTCAGATAGTCGTGGGAGGGGAAGAAAAAGCACTCAAAATCCCTCACGAACACATAGTCGAGAGAAAACACCGCGTAAAGCAACAGCGCATAGATGTGCTGGAACCGCTGCAGAGGCGCGCGGGGTTCGTGAGGCGTAAACCGAAGGATGCCGCGTCCCGTAAGCGCGTCGTCCTCTCCGTGGAGATTGATGCAGGAGTGATGACCTCGATGATGGAGGATCCGCCACATGTATGAACTGATTCCACAGACATCGAAAACATAGTTCAGGGCTTTGTTTACAGACCGTACCGACGAGATAGCGTTGTGGTTGCTGTCGTGCGCGATGTTCAGCAGAAGGAATGTCTGCGCGATGGCATTTATAAGGTAGAGGCCAACAAATTTCCATGAATCCGGCTTGAGGGCGTAAAGAGCAATCCAACTGCCCGCCAGCACTCCCAGCCCCACCGCGATCTTGATCCACATGGTACGGTCGGCTTTGGGAGAGATATTCCCGTCGGAAAAGAAATCGTCGAGGCGGCGGCGCAAGACTTTTGGGAAAGAAGACGCATACGCCGGGTCTACCACGGAGTGCCGCAGCGAGGCCTCCGACGGCACGAGATCATCAATTTCCGGGTTCAGACTGATAATTGCCTCATCTCAGGTTGCCACGGACACAACGATCTTAGGTCGGCCCGCTTCCCGGCCCTGTTTACCTAAGGTCAAGTAGGCCAGCGGCGGATTTTTATTCCACTCACACCGCTCTGCGCTGCGTTAGAAAACGATGTTAGCGCTAAAACTTAAAGAAGATCAAGGGCATTTCCGAATCACTCGAGCCAGTACATGCCTCGAAGGTAACGAGGGGTGGCGCTGCTTCTTAGTTCACAGCCTTTTAAATCTCTGTTAACATCAACGGCTCAGTGCTATTGAACCAAGACGCTTTAAGTCGGGCGATCCAACGCCGGGGGGCGGGGTTCGCCTTCACCGGACCGAGAGACGCATGGTCTGAGGAATGGGTGGGCTTCTATTTTCGAAGTCGTTCTGCCCTCGGCAAAGGGGACAGCCAGACTTTTGTTTTCTTTTCACCGAGTCTTCAACGTAGGAGGTTAACGAATGGCGGTGCCACCGCCATGAGATCGATCCGAACCTTATGATAGCTTCGATTTTGGGCAAGCTGGATAGTCTAGGGGAGCAGCACCCGCACAAAGTTCTCTATTCGTACATCGACGTGAACGGCAATCCGATCGGGGGCTACTCTTACGAGTCGTTTCTCCACCGGACGAAGGTGATCGCCGGACATTTGCGCAAGGAGCATGGTTTCGCCTCGCAGGACCGCCTTCTGCTCGCCTATCCCCCGGGCCTCGAAATGATATGCGCGTTTTTTGGCTGCGTGCGCGCGGGGCTGATTCCAGTGCCTGTCTATCCCCCCAGTTCTCGTGGTTTCCAGAGCTCGCTTTACAAAATGGTCCACATCGCGAAGGACTGCCAGGCGGCCGGCATTCTAACCAGCAAAGACTACCTCGGATCCCTGAAGACAAATCTTGCCAGAAGCGGAGTCTCGGCGTGCGGAGTCGACGTCGACTACATTTCCAGTCTTCGTTGGGTGGTCACGGAAGACTTCGTGGATAAGGTTTCGGACGAAACTTTCAATGGCGCCTCGAAGATTCTGTTTCTTCAGTACACGTCGGGATCGACTCGAGATCCCAAAGGCGTGATGGTCACGCACGAGAACATATTGCACAACTGCCCTCTCGTGATCGACCATCACGCTCCGGTGGTGGTCTCCTGGCTGCCGCAGTATCACGATATGGGGTTGATTGGGTGCTACCTTTATCCCGCGCTCACAGGCGGTACGACCTACGGCTTCGCTCCCACGGATTTCATCCAGCGCCCAACCCTGTGGTTCGACGCAATCAAGACTTATGAGGCGAGCGCCTCGGCGGCGCCAAATTTCGCCTACGACTATTGCTTGCGAGCTGGGAGGGTTTCGAAGGAGAGCTTGGAGAGTTGCGATCTGAGCTCGCTCCGGTTGCTGATGGTTGCTGCGGAACCCGTCAAGCCGGACACGTATAAACGGTTCCTGCAGGCCTTTCAGTCCTATGGACTCAAGTCGGAGAGCTTCTTTGTCGCCTACGGACTGGCGGAGAATACTCTCGCGGTGTCGCTCGGTGGCCGCAACATTATTTCGGTCAACAAGAACGCTGTCGCACTGGGGAAGGCCCGCATGACCACGGAGGTTTCTGAAATCGGCGCGGCCACTCAGATTGTCAGCTGCGGAACTCCGCTCCCCGGCCTCACCGTAAAGATCGTGGATCCCGAGAAGCACGTTGCTCTGGAGCCGGGTCGAATTGGCGAGATTTGGATCGCTGGCGGGAGTAAGTGCCCGGGTTTCTGGAACAATCCGGAATTAACCCTGAAGTTGTTTCACGCCCGGCTGGTGGACGACAGTCCTTATGACGACGGCTACCTTCGCACCGGCGATATGGGTTTCCTGCACGAAGGCGAACTCTTCGTATGCGGTCGCATCAAGGACATGATTATCATCCGCGGGCAAAACTATTACCCGCAGGATATCGAAGGAGTAGTGGAAAAGGCGTCCGGCCTGATCCGGACGAACTGCGTTGCCGCGTTTCAGATTAATGAAGACAGCGAGCCGGCGCTGGCGATCGTCGCCGAGGTGAAAAATCCAAAAGCACTTCCCGATGCGCTGAAGATTGCAGCCGCTGTCCGGAATTACCTCAACGTAGAAGTGGCGCTGATCTCTTTTATCGCGCCTCGTGCCATCCCGAGAACCAGTTCGGGCAAGATCATGCGCCACAAAGCTAAGCACATGTGGCTGCAGGGTCAATTTACCGTGCTCTCGGAGTTTTCGCGCGAAAAGGATGCTGCGTCAACCTCCGATTCTGTTAGCCAATCGCCTTTCGACGTATTGAAGGCCCGTTACAACCTGACGGGCACAGAATCGTACAACCTCATCGAAGCCGGGCTGGACTCGCTGGATCTGGTTGTGTTCATGCACGAGATCAAGGAACTCCTGAAGAATAAAAATGCCGACGTTCTGGCGAGACAGGTGGATGTCGGTCTAATTCAGCGGGTCAGCGTAGCCGAACTGTTTCAACTGGCCGAACAGTTGGAGCGTGCTCCCGAAGAAGCCCTGGTGCCGCTCCGCCAGTCCCTGGCGGCTTTCCGGGAGGAGCAGCGCACAGCGGAAGTGCAAATGATGAGGAACGATAGGAAGCTCATCTTCGAGCCTCCGGCGCCTGCGGCCTTGCCCCAAACACCCGTCCTCGATAATGTCCTACTCACCGGCGGTACCGGCTTCATCGGACCATTCCTCGTGAAAAGTCTGTTGGAACAAACACGTGCGAAGATTCACGTTCTCGTCCGGTCTTCCGACGAGCATCAGGGCAGGCAAAGACTGAGAGCGGCGATGGAATCAATGGGGCCTCTCCCGGCAGAACTCATGGATATGTTCGAGACTCGCGTGACGCCCGTTTGCGGAGACCTTGGCCAAAAGGGGCTGGCATTGACGCGGGAGGACTGGGATTTTCTCGCGCATGAAATCGATACGGTGTTCCATAACGGCGCAACCGTAAATTACCTGCTCAACTACGACCGGATGCGTGACGCCAACGTGCTGGGGACGAATGAGGTCTTGAGACTGGCGTTCGATGGACGGGCCAAGAGCTTCAATTACGTCTCGACTACCTTCATCTTTGGCTGGGCGGTTAAGAAAGTCCTGTACGAGACCGACTTCAACGAGAATATGGAGCTTCTCGATTTTGGATACAGCCAATCCAAGTGGGTATCGGAGCAAGTAGTGATGGACGCGCGCCGCCACGGGCTGAATGCGCGAATCTTCCGGCCCGCTCTGGTGAGTCCCTCCATTTCCGGCGGTGGCAATAACTTCGACATCGCCGTGCGTTTAGTGGCG
This sequence comes from uncultured Acidobacteriota bacterium, assembly GCA_963719865.1. Classification (GTDB taxonomy): domain Bacteria; phylum Acidobacteriota; class Terriglobia; order Terriglobales; family Acidobacteriaceae; genus Sulfotelmatobacter. The sequence continues at coordinate 359,769 of CAVRDS010000055.1, forward strand.
TTCATGGTGAACCACGGCATTGGAGTCGATGCTCTGAACCAGGTCAGTTTCGTCCCCGCAGACATCACAGCGAACAATATCGTTGCGATTTCCACGACTCCCGGCACGGAGAATAAGACGTATCACGTGGTGAGGGACGACTACGCGAACATGCTGGATATTACCGGACTCATTACAAAAGCGACTGGCCGGCAATTTGAAGTGTTCAGCCTTCCCGACTTCGTTCCGGAGCTGATCCGCAGATGCAGAAAAGAAGATTTACTCTTTCCGCTGCTGGACTTTCTGGTGAACTCGGTGGACAACATTTCATCGATGGAGTTCAAACGCTACGACAGTTCCTGCTATCAGGCGGCGCGGGATGCTTCCGCATGGGGCAGGCCGGATCCGTCTCTCGAAGATACCGTCAACGGAATCCTGAAATTCATGCACCGCAAGGGAATCATCTCGGTTGCGCCTCGTGAGTTCAACGCGGTGGGTAACTTGCCGATCGGCGGCGCACCTGCAGGGGCGGCGGACGTGGCACAGCGGTAGTTACTGTGTCCGAAATACCAGGGTCTCTTTTACTTGCTGACCGCTTTCCAACGTGCCTGACGTAGTCATCGTCATCTCTGTTCCGTCGGCGGAAACCACCCAGCGATCCTTTTGAGTGATCTGATCGTCCCGCCGGTAAATTGAATCGACCGTGTGAGCGTCGACGAGCTGGAGGGTCACAGTATCATTGCCGGAGTTTTTCAGATCGTATTCCTTACCGTCAAAGCGGGCGGTGTAGCTGAAGTCACCCGAGAAGCGAACCCCGTCCTTTCCGTCCGCCTCGATCTTGAGCGCCAACCCTTGCCGCAATCGCGTCTTGCTCAGATCCTCGGTCCACTCACCAGCGAACAAGTCAGTGGCCGACTTCTTTCCCCCGGTCCGCTTCCACACCGTGATCTTGTCGGAGCGGCCGCTCTGCGAAGTCGTACTCGTTAACTCGTTACCATCCCGCGACAACTTGTCACGAATGGTCGCCACCAGCGCTCCCTCTTTTTTCTGTTTGATTTCGACTTGATGCTTATCGATTCTCCGCAATTCGATTTGATTAAATGCCGGATTGCCGGGTACGGGCGCTTCGTGGCCGTTCAACTTCGCCGTAAAATCGAGGTGGGTGTTGCCAGAAATCACCACGTGCACTTCATCGTGTAGACGTGTGATGGAGAGTTTGTCGGGAGGATACAGGGAAGACTGCGCTGAAATGAGCGTCCAGGAGCCGATGCGGGGATCTGCGGCACCAAGTTGAAGGGCGGCAAACAGCCCGAGCAACGCGAGTTTGCGCAATGATCCTCCTGAAAATCGTATATCCAATAGCACACAATAAAGTAATACGAAACTGGCCTCGGCGCGGGATGAGAATCTCCTTAAGGGTAACGATTTTGAGTAGTGGGCCACTTCCGTGTTGCTGATCTTTCCGCCAATCCTCTAGGATTCCGAATTACGACAACCAGGTGATGAAGAACCAGCCCACCACCCGATTTCGCGTGACACCATGAATTTCATGCGCGTGCGCCATTTCTGGCTGGCCGGGGTAGTCCTGGCCGCCGTCCTTGCGCTCCTGCCATTTTCCTTTCATGCCGAACGCCATCTGGAGACCGCAACCCGCATCGGAGGCAGCGAAGCGGGAAACGTCCCGGAGGAACTGGCTAATCGCTTTCGCTCCCCGTTCGTTGACCGAGTGGTCCTTGTAATTCAAGGGCTCCCCCCGGTCGATTCGGCGGAAGGCGAGCAAGCGCTCGCAACCATTGAAAAGGAGTTGCAAGCGGAACCCGGAGTATCCGGAGTTGTTTCGCATCTCGATTTTCGCGATCCCATCTTCCTGGGCAAGGCAGGAGGAACTTTTATTCTGGTGGGACTCGCCTCGACCGAGGGGCCCGTGGAATCACTCGTCCCCAAGCTTCACGAACTGGAGAGCTCTCTTCAAAACCAATTGCGAGGCCGCTATCCGGCGATAAAGCTCGAACTGACGGGAGAGACGCCGCTTAATTTCGACATTCGGAAAGCCAGCGCCGACGATGTGAACCACGCCGAAACTCTCGCGATTCCGGCCACGCTTGTACTTCTGCTGGTGGCTTTCGGCAGCCTGGTGGCAGCCTTGATTCCTGTAGCCATTGGCCAGCTTGCCATCGCGAGCGCTATGGCGATTGCAGGATTCCTGGCCCTGCATTGGCACTTGTCCATCCTGGTTCAGAATTTGTCCACGATGCTTGGCCTGGGCTTGGGAATTGACTATGCACTCCTCATGGTTAGCCGGTTCCGGGAAGCAATTGCCGCCGAGCCAAACGGACTCAAAGCCTCCGCCATCGCGGCACGTCAGGCGGGTCGTACACTCCTGATTTCAGCGTCCACGGTGGCCATCGGATTTCTAGCCCTCTTGACCGTCCCCATCAGCGAAATCCGTTCCATCGGGCTGGCGGGAGTGCTGGTGGCGGGAACGAGCGTGCTGCTGGCGAATACCCTCGTTCCTGCACTTCTGGGGGTTCTCGGTCCGCGAATCAACGCCGGTCGGGTGCCCTTAATTGCAAGTTGGGATGAGGATCGGGCAGCACGCACGGAAAGCCGCTGGAGGCGATGGGGGAAGGTGATTGTCGCCCATCCTTGGCTTGCCATCTTTCTGGCAGGTGTCCCCTTGCTTCTGCTCGCCTCGCAAGCCGCGCGGCTCGATACCAACGTTCCCAGAGGAGATTGGCTGCCATCACAAGCGGAATCGGTTCGCGCGCTTCACACTCTTGAAAAAATGGATCGGGTTGGCATGGTGTACTCGTTGCGCGTCATTCTCGAACTTCCAACGGATTCCATTGCGCAAACGGACGCGGGCTGGAACGCACTGGATCGTTTCAGCAAGCGGCTCGCCAGCGACCCTCGTTCCGAACGTGTGATCTCCCTTACCACGATCGCGGAAAGTGACCGGTCCAGCCTCGGCAACCTCCCGCGCGATACGCATCGAACGTTTCTGAGTCGCGACGGGCGCGCGGCGCTGATCGAAGTGCTTCCTGCGACTTCGGTTTCTGTGAACGATCAGGTCACTTGGGTGCGGGAACTGCGGAACACGGGCGCGGTTGCTCTCACCGGAGTACCCGGCGCCACGCTACGCATTGGGGGCATCGCGGCTCTAACGGCGGATTATCAGACGATTGTCAGGGAGCGGTTTTTTTCGGTAATCGCGCTGGTCGTGGGCGGCACGCTCGTGGCGCTGCTTGGCGGGTTCCGGTCGCTATTCGCCGCAGTGAAGGCCATTGCTCTGAACCTGCTTTCAGTCGCGGCCTCCTTCGGAGCATTGGTTCTCGTGTTCCAGGATGGGCATGGTATTCGCTTCTTCGGAGTTCCCGAGGGAACTGCCAGCGTATTTCCCATTGTGCCCGTCGTTGCCTTCGCCATCGTTTTCGGACTGAGCATGGATTATGAAGTGTTTCTGGTCGCGCGAGTCCTCGAGGCGAGACGAAGCGGGATGAGTGAATTGGAGGCAATCCCCGAAGGTCTGGCCAGAACCGCAGGACTGATTACCAGCGCCGCTGCGATCATGATTGTCGTATTTGCCGCATTCACCTTTGGCAATTTTCTGGTGATTAAAATGCTCGGATTTACTCTGGCTGTAGCCGTATTAATTGATGCAACCCTCGTTCGCATTGTGATTGGACCCGCGCTGCTTCGCGTGGCGGGCGATTGGAACTGGTGGCCGGGAGGGCTCGCCGCCGCACGCGGAGCACGGGCGATCACCAGCGGTGAATGATCCGTCCTATTTTGTTGCCTTCGCCGTCGTATGCGTGCGGCGCATCTCGGCGGAGAGCTCCTTGATCTCAGTTAGATCCCGCTGCATTTCGCTCCACCCATACCAAAGCGCATAGTCGGGACTGCCGTGGAACGTGCCTTGAAAAGTTCGCATGCGGTGCTCGAGATACATTACAAAAAGCTTCTGCTCGATCACGGTAGGGGCATCGTGAAAAGTCAGCAGGTTGGGGAACGGATACGCGTAGTTCTTCGGCTGCGGCAGGACGCCGTCCTTGTAGAGAGCCGCGACGATCCGTATAGCTTCCGCCATCAGGTGATCGGCGTTCTTGATCATGTCGTCGCCGGCCTGCAGTTGTTCTTTCGCGAAGTTTCCGGAGTGACATTGATTACAAGTCTTTAGCATCTTGTCGCGTTCCTGCTGCCAGTCTTCTTGTGTGAGGCGGGCCACATCGGCAGCCTGCACCGTGCCGACCAGCGCGGTGGGCTTTCGGTCTGGATCAAGCACACCCAGCGCTTGCAGGACGACAGTACGATCGTCGGCCCACTGCTTGTCTTCCGGTAGCGGCAGGCGAACTCCGAGAAATCCCCAGGCGGTCCTTACGCCGTGATCGCCATTCTGCATGTGGCACGTCTGGCAAGTCGGAGCGGCGGCTCCAGCGGGCAGAATGCCGCGTTGCTTTAAGTCCGAGCGAACGCCGTGCTTTGAGGACGAAAACATCTCCCACTGAGGATGGTCGAATCCCATATGGCAGGTTTCGCAGGCTTGTGGAGACTTCGCCTCTTCCAATGAGAAGGTGTGGCGAGTGTGGCAGGAGTCGCAGGCTGCAGCGCCAAACTCACTGCCTTGCTGGCACAACTTGGCAACCTCTGCGACCGGCTTCTCTCCGATCTTGTGGCATCCGCCGCAGCCTTTTTGCCCTTCGATCATGGCCATCGGCTGCCAGTGAATGGTGGGCATCGCCATCATAGCTGCCCACGCCTTGGAGTGTTTGCCGTGCCGGTACTGTTCGACCTGGGTCTGGTGGCATTGGGCGCAGGTTTCCGGAGTCGGAATCTTCACCTTCGAGACGTCACTGGCGGACTGGTGCTGATCGCCGTGGCACGTCACGCAGGAAACTTCAACCTGGCTGTGCTTGCTCAGCTTCCAGTCGGAAACGATATTGGGCGTGATTTTGCTGTGGCAGTCCACACATTGCGAGGCCGTGTCGGCAGCATAGGTGGATGGTGAGAATGAGCACGACGTAAAAAGAAGTAACGCAGTAGCATAGAACCCTCGACAACGCATGGAGCCTCCTTGAGGTTAGAGGGTTTCAGTTGAGGCAATTGCGCAGCATTTAGGGCAGGCTTGAACCCGCCTCCATCGCGGCTGCGCGCGGAAACAGAACGTTGTTTTCCAGGTGAAGGTGTTGGTGCAGGTCTGTCTCGAATCCCTTCAGTGCATCGAACAATGTTCGGTAGCTGATGCAGGCATCGCCAGGGACCTTGTATTCGTTCGTGATAGAACGCAGGGATCGCAGGATGTCTCCCGCTCCGTCGTGTTCCTGCATCATCATTCGAATCGGATTCGCGACCGTCCCGAACATGGCCGGGGGTACGGGTTCCCCTGCCAATGCACTTTCTTCCATGCGCTGCACGTAGGGGAAGAGAACCTGCTCTTCCTTCATGAGATGCACGCCGAGTTCTTCGGCCAGAGCGGAGAACTGCTCTTGTACGGCGAGCAACTCGGGATGGTTCTTGCCGTGCACCGACGCTACCTTGGCCGCGAGCGCCTTGATTCGCGCGCACTCGGAGCGTACGAAAACGTGGTGCGTGGATTCAATGTGATGAATCAAGTCCGCGAGTGCTTGACTGTTCCAATTTTGCTCACCGGGCGGGAAAACCATGGAAGCGCTCTTTGCCAGGCGCGCCAGCACCTCATCTACACTAATCTTCGCTTCGGCGCACGCCTGTGCGAGCGTGCGGCTTCCGCCACAGCAATAATCAATTCCCAACTTCTCGAACTCCCGCGTCGTGGCGGGCGCTTCCGCTGCAATCTGTCCTACGGTCTCTGTTGTGCTGATGCTCATCGTCCTGCCTCCTGCGAGCGCAAGTACCTCCACACGCTCTCGAAAGCAGACTAGTGGCAGTCGCAAGCTGTGGCTATGACTTTTGTCACAGCCTTCGTGGGTTTGCAGTGTCTTTGGCCCTGGATGTCAGCGGCCGGGGTCTTGCAGTTCCGACTCCAACCGTTTCAGAGATGGGATCTTCCAGGTCTGCTCATTGATGTCGATCAGGCGTTCGGACTGCAGCCGGCTCAGATTTGGCGGCCTCGGACCCGCGCGAGTGGCTAGTTGGAGGAGGATCCTCGGTTGGGATTCACCCGCAACAGCATGCCGCTTCCCGAGGGTACGTTGAGCTTACCTTTGGCGGCGCGCAACGTGATCTGGCCGACCGGCTCACTTCGTCCCGCATTCACCAAGGTCAGATCGGGCAGATCGTAAAGGCCGCAGGCATCGGAAGAGAACACCCAGAGAGCCTGCGGCGCGTCATTGTCATAAAGCATCCCCCGACATGGAGTGCCGGGACTAGAAGCGGGTCGAACCAGAACGCCATCCGCGACGGAAGCGCCGACCACCGAGGAACCACTATAGACTCTGGCTCCGTGATAGTTCACCTCGCCTCCGATCTGATCGGTAATCCAGCTATTTTCCGAAGTGGCCCGGTCTGGGCCAGACTCCGGTACCTGTGCATCCGCAACGTCCATCATGGTGGCCAGGGCCCGGAGATTTGTCACCATCGGAATCCGCCGTTTCCCGATCAACAAGGTGTCGAAGCGCAACGAGACCTGGATTTCGTCCGGGCTCGGACTTTCGCTGGGGATTACGTGGCCGAGAAGTTTTGCCCCGGCGGGAATCTTGCGGTTCGCGGGCAGCGGCACATCCTGCATCAGCCGTGCGCTGACCGTTTGCCCGGGCCGCAGCTTGCCGCCCTTGAGCGAAGAGTTCAATTGAAGCGGCAGGATCGTTCCGGCAGGAATTGCATCCTGCGCAAACGATCCTGCCGACAACAGCAGCACGATGAGAACCAGTCTCCTCATGCCTCACCTCCGATAGCGCTCGCTTCTCGCCGGCTTATTGAGAGCTCCGAATATATAACCATTGGATGCTTCCGACGCGAACGAGGTAGCCCCGGCCGAATTCCACATTGTCATGCACCCGATAAACCATTGCCAGCGTAGCCTACTTCCGCGGTCAGTGGTCAAATCAGAAAATCCTGCTTATCCTGCCCGTCTCCAATTCGAGCCGAGGGGCTGAGAAGTTCGGGCCGCCACGCTGGCTCCTACTTCATCTTCCAGTTCTTCCTGGCATGATAGGCAAAATTGTGTCCACGGCACAGCCTGCAGCCTGCGTGCCTGGATCTCATCGCTGCACGCCACGCAAACACCGAAGGAACCCTTCTTCATTCGCTGCAGCGCTGCCTCGATCAGACGCAGAATGGTTCTTCTCTGGCTGCTCTGTTCGAACAAAGATTCTTTGGACAGGTTCACGACACAGCGGTCGGCGCTGTCCTGGGTGCCGTCGGCGTCGAGGGAACGGCTCTCATTCTTGAGCCGATCAAGGAATTGCATCGACTCCTGCCGCAGATTTTCCAGCTTCTTTCTGAGTTGTTCCATTTCTGATGGCGTCATGTCCTTTTTCCTAACTATCTAGATCTGAATAAGCCCAATCTGGTTTCTCACTATTACGAAGATAAGAATCGAAAAAGCGGAGCAGGAAGGGAGTCTGGTTCCCTACTCCGGAAAAGAGGAGAACCGGAATATCCGGCTTGATCCGCTTCATCTCCGACCGCACCACGCTGCCGGTCACGTCCGGCAAGTCGTATTCGAGCAGAACCCCTTGCAGGGGTTCTTGTGCGAAAAGAATCAGAGCCTCTGCTCCGGTGGTTGCCGGCACGACTTGATATCCGGTTGCTTTCAGCATGGATTGCAGAATGTCAAGATACTGGGGCTGATTTTCGACACAAAGGACTCGAATCGTGCTCACAGGCGGTCTCCTCGTTGGGGATTGAAATCAACGTTCTCCACAGCACGACAACTGCGTCTTACGAAATGCGCCCGGTTCTCCTCCGCCGCGGTCCGAGGTAAAGACTGGAGGCCGGACGACGAAAATCTGCTTGCCGAATTCTTACCGGGAATGGACGGCATTCTCACCTCGCGCGTTTTTTTTCGTTCCGGCTGGCGATGGAAAATACGCTGGCTGCCTGTTTTCCGGCAACGGCTTGTTTCGCAGCAGAATCTCGCGCAGCGCCCATTCAATATGGTCAACGCTTTGCGAAATCACTCCGATGCATTGCCGGTTCTCAAGCGACTCGATAGAAAGCGAAATCACCGCCAGCGCGTCCCGGATGTGGTGGTTCATCTCCGAGATGACCTGCATCCGCAGCAGAGCCGCTTCCCGCCGGTGGTTGGCAATCTGCATGAGCTTGAACGTCAGCAGAGCAACCAGCGCGGCGGAAGAGCCTTCCGCCGACAGCCGTTCCCAGCGGCGCCCGAGATAGGGGACAAGAAGGAAATGCATGAATTCCGTCGCCAGGAGCGAAATCAGGCCGACCCCCAGGGAAACCCGAAGGATGCCCAGGGATTCGCGTTGTGGCGAACGATCAATCACGGGTAATGGACATCTTGGCGCAGCAGAGCCAGTCATGGGCGCAGCCTCCGAGCATGGACAAAGCCAACGACTCGTCGCAGGAGGAATCCTCCCTCAGCGAATCATTTCGCAGGAGCTAGACGATGGGAGGCGGCCGGTTGTAGTGAATGCCCGTGGCTTGCAGGCTCGAGAACAACTGAGATTCGGGCGCTATTTGGCGGGACGTTCCCGCAGACTGGAGAGGTTGAAAACTGCTTGTGGGCAGGCTCCACTTAGTCGCGTCACAGTTGAAACGGGGTCTCTGATCGTGACTGGAAACGGCATGGGTGGATGAAGCAGAGTTGGCGGCGCTGGGAAATTGCGGCGGTACATTGCGAGCCACCAGCAAGGCAAATAGTACGGCTACTCCCAGAAATCCGTGGACCCAGCGGATTCCGGCTCTGCCTCTTCGGGTATGGCAATGAGTCGACATATCCCTGCGCTGAAGGATGATTGTACTGCGGGTTTGGTTGGCTGTGCTCGTTTTCAAGTCGCTCGAACCAGAGAAGTATAGATGGATGTCATGCGAAAGTACTAGAGCGGCGCAGCCAGAAAGGTTACTTATGTGCACCCGCGATATCGCAGTGTAAAAACCTGGCGGTTACCGAAGGGAAATACGCTGATAGGGCAATTATCCTCAGCGCGATACAACCACCTTGAGGGCAACGCACTCCAACGTGTTGTGCTCGGTACTAACGTCACCTTGTTGCATCTTGCTTCCGTGCTGCCAAACCGCTATGTTAAAAGCGGAGCGTTGAAAAGCCAAGGAATGTTGAGCCTAACCGATCGAAAGAGTGGCGGATGCGCGCGCTGGTGTGCGCTCGTGATTTTGACCGCCATCTTTGCGCTGGCGATAAGCCTTACGACCCGCTATGGTTCAGCCCAAAGTACTTCGACTTCGGCCGTTAAGACCTCGCACAGCTGTTCCTCACAACCGCCGTGCAGGCAGCGTCTTACCAAGGACGCCGCGAACTGGATTCCTCCCACAATCGATTGTGTGCCCTTGCAGACTCCAGCCCGTCCCGCACGTGTCCCGTCTATCGGATCTGCAATTCCCAACCGTTCTTTTGCCAGCATCCTTTACTACCGTCCACCTCCGATTTTCTCTTCGTTCTCATAGCTTTGTCATCCTTTGAGCCGTCCGTGGTTTGGATTCAGCTCATTTTCCTGAACGTTCGATGCGAATGCTCATTGTCATTGAAACCATTGACAATGTGGGCGCATCCAGCAATTCCGGGGTCAAAAAAAACAAGCTTTCGGTAGATACTGAGCACATCCGAAGGGGAATACATGAGCGTTGCCTTGCGGTTAACCGAAGAGCAGCTAGATGCTCTTCGCCAATTCGATACCTGCATGGTTGCCAATGCGGTTGAGACCTTTAATGTCCGGCTGCGCAATACCGGCTTCACGAACGCCTCGGTTCGTTGCATGTTCGAGGACGCTCCCCCGATGGTGGGCTACGCCGTTACGGCACGCCTCCTGAGTGGCGAGCCGCCCATCAAGGGAGGCACCTATCGCGATCGCACCGACTTCTGGAATAGCTTCCGAGATGTGCCCGCGCCCCGCATTCTGGTTTTGCAAGACATGGACTCGCCGTGCGGCCGCGGAGCTTTTGTGGGAGACGTTCATGCTTCCATTCTCAAGGCGTTGGGTTGCATCGGATACGTCACTAACGGAGCCGTCCGCGAGTTGCCAGCTGTCCGCGCCGCGGGAATCCAGTTATTTGCGGGAAGCGTTCTCGTGTCGCATGCCTACGCCCACATATTCGACGTGGGCGCAACTATCGAGATCGGCGGAATGGAAGTCCGCCCCGGAGCCCTGCTGCATGGCGACCGCCATGGAATTCTGAACGTACCGTTCGAGGTTGCGCCTGCGATACCCGATGTCGCCAACGCGCTCGAACAATCCGAGCAAAAGGTGATCGAATTTTGCCGGTCGAACTCCTTCTCGATTGCAAAGCTCAGCGAACTGATCAAGACCATCAAGTAGTCGGGTCCCAAGATTGCTGGCAAACAGCCAGGGAAAGCTGGTCACGGATAAGCGATGACTCAAAGTGGAAGTAGACCGAATGCCAGGAAAGGCCGTACCACTGGTAGAAGGATCAAGCTGTGCGCTCTCGCGGCCGGCGCAATTTTCATCGCCGTCGCTCTCTCGTCCTGTTCCGGAAGCGGAGAAAAAAATGTGCAGGCCAGCGAGCCGGCGGTGACCGTGGGAGTCACCAGGGTGGCTACGAAATCTCTGGGACGAGAGATCACGTTGTCGTCGGAGTTGGTGCCCTTCCAGGAAATTGATGTGTATGCCAAGGAATCAGGCTACGTGAAAAAGCTCAACGTCGACTACGGCAGCAGGGTGAAGACGGGCCAGGTCATGGCCGTTCTGGAAATTCCTGAACTGGAAGCCCAGCTCGATGAAGATCAGGCGGAGATCAAGAATGCCACCAATCAAGTGGTGCGCGCCGAGCACGAACTGGCCCGTTATCAGGCGCAGTACAAGGCCCTGCATCTGGAATACACACGCCTGAACGGAGTTTTCGAAACTCAGCCCGGCATTGTTGCCCAGCAGGAAGTCGATGACGCCCAGGGTAAAGATCTGGCGTCCGCGTCGCAGGTAGATGCGGGTCAGGCAGCCTTGGATGCTGCCCATAGTCAGCTCGCCGCAGCCAAGGCGAAGCTGGCTCACGATCAAAGCCTCTTTGATTATTCGAAAATCACCGCTCCGTTTTCCGGCGTAGTCACGGAACGCTATGCGAACCTCGGAACCCTGATGCAGGCCGGAACCGGTTCCAGCACGCAGGCGATGCCGCTGGTCAAGCTCTCCGAGGACGATTTGTTTCGCCTGGTCATTCCCGTTCCCGAGAGTTACGTGCGTTACATCCGCATCGGCGATCCGGTAAATGTTCGCGTGCCCGCCATGAACCGGACCTTTCCCGGGAAAGTGGCGCGATTCTCCGTCGACGTGAGATCGGATACCCGCACCATGCACACCGAGGTGGATGTTCCCAATCCTCAGCGGATTTTGCTGCCCGGCGTGTACGCCGAAGCTGACCTGCGGTTTGATCAGAAGGCGGACATCCCGGCGATTCCGGTTCAGGCCTTGAACCATGAAGGGGACAAGACCTCCGTCTTTGTCGTCACAGCGGAGGGAACGGTCGAGCAGCGTCAAGTGCAAATCGGCATACAAACCAGCAGTGACGCGGAAATCGTTTCCGGATTAACCCAAGGGGAACAGGTCGTGGTTAGCGATCGCGCCGGTCTGAAGCCCGGCGAAAAGGTTCACACCCAGATGGTCGAGGTCCCGGCGTACAACCACGAGGATTCGCAGCAGTAGGGTTCCCGGCCAAAAAGTTCGAGACGACGGAGATTAGGTAGATCTTATGCCAGGGTTTTCAATTCGCAATCCGTATTTCATTATCGTCCTCTGCCTGGCGCTCCTGGTCATTGGTGTGACCAGCCTGGCGCGCATGCCGGTCGATCTATTTCCTCCGATCAATCTGCCGGAAGCGGTAGTGGCAACGTTTTATACGGGCATGCCGCCCGAGGACGTGGAGTTTGATATCACCGACCCGCTGGAGCGCTTTTTCACCTTGGCTGCGGGTGTCGATCACATGGAATCCAGATCGCTGCTGGGTGTCAGCATCATCAAAGTCTATTTTCAGCCCGGCACCAGTCCCGACACCGACGTCAGCGAGCTTTCCAACTTGGCTTTGGCCGATTTGAAGCGATTACCTCCCGGAACCCTGCCGCCCGTGGTTCTGAAGTTCGATGCTTCCAGCTTGCCGGTCGCCCTGGTCACGGTGAAAGGCGAAGGCCTCAACGAGACCCAACTTCACGACTACGCCCAGTTTCAGATTCGCAACCAGATTGCCGTCGTGCCCGGTTCTTCCATTCCGGGTGTGTTCGGTGGAATCTACCGTCAGATCATGGTCTACGTGGATCCATACAAGTTGTCGTCACGACAGCTCAGCTTGATGGATGTAGTACACGCCGTCAACCAATCCAATCTCATCTTGCCCGCCGGCGACGTGAAGATGGGGCCCTACGATTATTTCGTTTACTCCAACAGCCTGGTCGACAACATGGAGCAGTTGAACCGGATACCGCTCAAGGTCGACGGACATTCCTGGGTCACGGTAAGCGATGTAGGAAAAGCGGAAGATTCCCACCAGATTCAGTACAACATCGTTCGTATCGATGGGCAGAAGTCCGCTTACATCCCGATCATGAAACAGGGCGGCGATACCAACACCATCGCCGTGGTCGATGGAGTTCGCCAGCTTATCAAGCATCTTTACGACATTCCCCAGCAGATGCGCACCAGCATCGTGTTCGATCAGTCGGTGTATGTGAAGGAAGCCATCGATACGGTGCTGCACGAAGGATTCCTCGGACTGATTCTGACCAGCCTGATGATCCTGATCTTCCTGGGCAGTTTTCGCGCCACTTCAGCAGTGCTGCTGTCCATTCCTCTGTCGGCCCTGGCCGCGTTCGTGGTGCTGGCCCTGTTGGGCGGCACCGTCAACACGATGATCTTGGGAGGCATGGCGCTGGCCTTCTCGCGCGTGATCGACAACTCGGTGATCTCGCTGGAAAACATTTATCGCCACCTTGAAATGGGAGCCGCGCCCATGGTGGCAGCCGAGGTCGGCGGATCGGAGGTGAATCTGGCCGTGCTGGCCGCCACGCTGGTCGATGTGGTCGACTTCTTTCCGGTCGTATTTCTTTACGGGGTGGCCAAGTATCTGTTCTCGGCACTGGCGATGGCTTTCTGCTTGTCTTTGTTGGCGTCTTACGTCGTCGCGATGACAGTGATTCCTCTTTTCACGTCGCGCTTCTTGAAAGCCGTGCCCCATGCGGCCGGCCACGAGCACAAAGAGTACGAAGTTGGATCCCCTGAACCTAGCAAGGCATCGTGGATGGATCGCTTCAACGCGCGCTTCAACGAGACGTTCAACAAGATTCTGGACTACTACGAATATTGGGTGCGGCGCGCCGTGCAGCGTCCGGGGCTGACGGTGATCATCCTGAGCGGTGTCTTTGTGGCCAGCCTGGGGATCTACCCATTACTCGGATTGGCGTTCTTCCCCAAGACCGATGCGGGCCAGTTCACCATCAATCTGAAAGTTCCTACCGGCACTCGCATCGAGGTGACGGACGAATACGTCGCCAAGGTCGAAGACCTGATCCGCAATACTGTCGGCGGCAAGGACCTGAAGAGAATCGTCTCCAACACTGGCGTCGTCCCGGATTTTTCTTCCTTGTACACCACCAACACGGGTCCGTATACGGCCACAGTGCAAGTGCAATTGAACCAGTCGCACAAGGTCAGCAGTTTTGAATACATGGATCGAGTGCAGCAGAAAATGGCGAGTCAGTATCCCGACATTCGCACCTTCCTCTCCAGCGGTTCGATGGTCGATGCCATTTTGAACACGGGCATGCCCGCGCCCATCGATGTGCAGGTCAGCAGCCCGGATCTGCATCAGATTTATGGGATCGCGCAGAACCTGGCCGGCCGAATCCGTGAAATCCACGGGGTGGGTCAGATCTACATACCGCAAGACATTAACTACCCGGCCCTGCGGCTGGATGTGGATCGCGTGCATGCCGGGGAGATGGGCCTTACGCAGAAAGATGTCGTCGATAACGTGATCACCGCCCTGAACTCGAATTACATGATTGCCCCGAATTACTGGGTCGATCGCAAGACCGGCAACGACTACTACCTGACCGTGCAGTACTTCGAGCACGGTCAGTCGGCCATTCACAATGCGACCGACCTGGGACAGATTCCTCTGCGCGATCCGGGCAAAGAAGACGGCATGAACTGTGGCCCCTCTGGGTCGGTCCGCCTGGGAACTTTACAACCTTCGTGGAACTGCTCCGTGGAGGGTCGGCCGACTACGGTTCTCAACAATGTGGTGAATGTAAAGCAGATCGAGACGCCGACTGAAATCGATCACTATCAGATTCAGCGAACCATCGATATTTACGTCACGCCCAAGGGAGAAGACCTGCAACGCGTGACCACCAAGATTCGCGACATCATCGACAAGGCGAAAGTGCCCGGAAACGTGCGTATCAACTTGCGCGGCATGGTCAACGGCATGGATCAATCGTTCAAGAGCTTCGCCTTCGGATTTATCATCTCCTTCATTCTGCTGTTTCTGATTCTGACCGCTCAATTCAAGTCGTTCATCGATCCGTTCCTGATCATGCTGGCGATTCCCATGGGATTTGTTGGAGTGTTGATCATCCTGCCGCTCACAGGGGCGACCTTGAACGTGATGTCGCTGATGGGAGTGCTGATGCTGGTGGGCATCGCTGATTCCAACAGCATCCTGATCGTGGACTTTGCACACAATCTGGAGAAGCAAGGATTGTCGCCCTCCGACGCGGTGATTACGGCGTGCCGCGTTCGCCTGCGTCCGATTCTGATGACCTCGTTGGCCACCATCATCGGCATGATTCCGATGGCGCTGAAATTAGGCACGGGCGCGGAACAATATGCTCCCATGGCCAAGGCCATCATCGGAGGCTTGACCTCGTCGGTCCTGCTCACGATTTTCATCGTCCCGGCCGCTTATCTGCTGGTCTATGGGAAAAAGAATCAGCCACCGGCGACCGAGGGTGCGACGGAGACAGCCGTATAGAACGGAAGAGGCAAGCCGATGACGAGGACTTATACATTTTCATTTTGTGCACTTCTGATGGCAGTGTGGATGCTCCCGCCGCAGCTTAGAGGGGCGCAGATCTCGGAGATAGCGCCCGCCTTACCTTCGGCCCCGCAGCCACAATCGACATCTGCGCCAGCACGTATTCCGTCCACGGTCGAGGCGCAAGTCGTGCTCCTTCCCGGTGCCGCTGGGGCTCAGTCGACGTTATATCCTGACCAGAAACCGGGGCAGGCGATTCAACCCCCGAGCGGCACGATGAGGTTGACCCGTACCGAGGCGGAACAGCTTGCGCTGAAGAACAATCCGCGGATCAGCGTGGGACGTCTGCTCGCCCTGGCCCAGCATCAGGTCTATCGCGAGACCAGATCGGCTGAACTCCCGACCTTCAACGGCACGGTGACGGCAGTAGACGCGAATGAGGGTAGCCGCATCAGTGCCGGAGCCCTCAATGCCCCGCGGCTGCTCGAGCACGCCCGCGCAGGCGTAACTCTCAACCAACTTCTGACCGACTTCGGACGCACGTTCAATTTAGTGTCCTCTTCGAAATTGTTGGAGAAGGCGCAAAACGCGAACGCGCTGGCCACGGTAGAAGATATCGTTTTGGCTACGGATCAGGCCTTTTATAACGCCCTGCAAGCTCAGGCTTTACTCAAAGTGGCGCAACAGACTGTGTCCACTCGCCAATCGGTGCAGCACCAGGTGGACGAATTGACTAAGAGCAAGCTGAAATCGACTCTCGACCTGGCATTCGCCGAGGTAAACCTATCGCAGGCCAAGCTGCTGCAACTCGACGCAGAAAACAATGTGAATTCAACCATTGCGGCTCTCACGGCCGTCCTCGGCTTCGACCAGCAAGTGAGCTACGAACTCACCGAGGAGGAAGCCCAACTGCCTTCGCCCCCGCCGGATGTGGACGTGCTCGTCAGCACCGCGTTGAAGCAGAGGCCAGACCTACAGGCGCTTACCTACGATCAGCAGGCTTCGGAAAAGTTCCGCCGCGCTCAGCGTGATCAGCTCTTGCCGACGATCAGCGCCCTGGGCATGGCTGGAGGATCTCCGGTGCGACCGGACTGTTTCGGTGGATGCTTTCCCAACTATTTCATTTCGAGTTGGTACGGGGCCATCGGCGTGAATATGAGCATCCCGATTTTTAACGGCTTCCTGTACACCGCGCAGTCTTCCGAAGCCAACTACCGCGCAAAAGCCTCCGCCGAGAATACTCGAGACTTGCGAGACAGCGTGGTGCGCGACGTGCGCACGGCATGGCTATCGGCAAATACGGCATTCCAGCGGGTGGGCGTCGCTGCTGAGTTGTCGAAGGAGGCGGATTTGAGCTTGAGCCTCGCCAGCAGCCGCTACCAGTTGGGCTTGGGCTCGATCGTCGAACTCAGCC
>CAVRDS010000056.1:0-82568 GCA_963719865.1 uncultured Acidobacteriota bacterium
CGCTCGTCAACGTCGTCTCGTCTCCGTAAATTTACACGCGTGAATGGGCCTCGTTTACGACCAAAAACTTCCCGATGAACGCAGCCGCACGCAGCGGCGATGTTGTGCGCATTGTGGTGAAGGACCACGAGGACAAAAGACCGGTGGAAGACATCCTTTGCACAGATGAATGCTACCAAGACGTGTACCGAGCGGCAGGTCTGAAGACGATTTCCAAGTTCAGGCCGCTGGCCGAAGGTGACGAGCCATACTCGTGGGTGAACGAAACGAGGATACCTCCTTGGGTCATCTACGTGCTGAGACGAGCCTTGTAGGTTCGCGGATAGGCTAGCGCAAGCTTTTTCTATACACCTTGTCAAAGAATGTTGCGGTCGTCGTTTTCGAGTAGTTCGGGGCAGGTTGAAGGGCAGGGGCGACCGGACTAAAACGTTGACACGGCAATGCCGGGGACGTTTTATGTGCCCCACTACGAATTCTTCTGCCGCGCTTGCGAGTTGCCCTTCTCGAAGACTTTGAGGCCCGTCGAATACGAAGAAGGTAAGGTCCAGTGTCCACACTGCGGTAGCGAGGAAGTCGAAACGCGTCCATCAGCCTTTTACGCCGTCTCGGCTAGAGAGAGAGCCTGACGACTGGTATCGGGTGTGGGAAAAGGAGTCGCGACGAGAGCTGCGTCCAGTCAAGAGGTGCGTGTCCGATTTCGGCGCCTCCAAGGTGGAACTCCCGCCCACCAAAGCGATGTGGATGAACCGATACATCTGTGTCATGTCGATCCACCTTGTTCATAGTTTCGATGATCCGACAAACCTGGCTCGATTCAGCGCGAAGCTCGTCTCGTAGTGGCCAATGAAGGCGGCGCCGGTAGGAAACAATTTCCGCTGTTTAGCGCAGCACTCCGGCGGTAGACTGGCGCTATGGCAACAGTTGCGCCTTCTCCAAATGAATTTCAGCCCTACCGCAGCGCACTAACGCGATATATCTGTTATCTGATTCGGGATGCGACCGAGGCCGAGGACTTGGTCCAAGAAGCCTTCATTCGTGCACACCGGCACCGAGACACGCTGAGAGATCCTACTGCACTGGAGAGCTGGCTCTACCAGATTGCGACGCATGTGAGCATCGACCGCATGCGGCAGCGTGCGAAAGGCGCAGAACGGCACGTGGACGAGCCGGTCGAGGAATTGCCTATCGCCGACCGGGCACAGCCGTCGCCGCTTACGGTGCTCCAGCAGGAAGAAATGAGCTCGTGTGTTCAGCAGTACGTCGCCAAGTTGTCCGACGCTCACAAGGCGGTCCTTCTATTACACGATGGCGACGGACTAACCTCGAAGGAGATTGCGAAGCTGCTGCAATTGCCCCTGACCACGGTCAAGATGCGGCTGCACCGCGCTCGCCGGCAACTGCAGGCCGCCTTAAACGACGCCTGCGAGTTCGAACGCGACGAGCGCGGCGTCCTCATTTGTGAGCCGAAGCCGCAAGACGAGTAACGTCTTAACCGCATCCGCAACCGCCAACCACAGCCTGGCCCACCTTCTCCCGCTCCAATGTTCCGCGGCCTGCTGCCAGTGGTTTTTCCATCCGCGCGACCGTATCGGCTCCCAGCGCCTGGATGACACACGGCTGTCGCTGCATGTGGGCCAGGATGCGCAGCGTCTCATCAACATCCTGCCATGAGCTCCCTTGCGCCAGCGCCTGCGTTACCATCTTTTCGGCGCACGGCTCGCACCCTCCTACAACCACTACCGCGATAGGTATCAAGTTCTGAAGATTGCCTTTTGAGCGAATCGTTTCCATAGCTCCCATCCTCCCTGGAGACCCTGTATTCGGGCTCCATTCACAAGACGAAAGCGGAACGGAAATGGATACACTCGCGTGAATTCCCACGCCGCCTGGAAGTGCGCGGTGGAGGGGTGGCCTATTTCAATTCGGAATTAAATCACGAATCACAGGCGGGCTTTCTGCTCTCCAGAAAGCCCAGCCGAAGAATTCCAGGCCTGCCTATTTTGGGTGGCTCAACTCGTACACTTTTTGTTCTTGCGGCAGTTCTCGCAAAATGGGGCCGGGCAATCCCAACCACCGTGGGTTGGCGCTCGCATAGAAGACGTACTCCATCCCCAGCCGCTGGCGCAGAAATTCTTCTTCCGGGAGCACAAACCCAATGTGCAGCCAGATAGCTAATACCGCTGCAGCCCAAAGGTTCAGATAGAGGCCAGTAATGAAAGGCACGGCTGCGCATACCAGGAGCATGCCAAGGTACATCGGATTGCGCGTGAACCGATAGGGTCCTTCCGTTAGCAGGCAAGACACTGCACTGAAGGGGCACACTCCGATTCCTTTCTTGTGAAACAGTCGATCCGCCCAGAGATTCAGGGCCACGCCCCCAGCCAGCAATACCACGCCCACAAGCACTGGAACCACTCTCGGTCTGAACGGCCAGGACCAGACGATGAGCGGGCTTTGTGCCAGCAAGCTGATCAGCAGGACTCGCGGCGGTAGCAACCGGCTATGTTTTCCGCTTACGTGCCCTTCTTTACTACTCTCCTTCATGACTCCCTCCCTGGGACACTTCCTGTCGAAGCTCCTTCAGCAGCGCCGTGGCTGCCGTCAAACGCTTCTTCGAAAGCCTTGCCACGAGTCTCGTCAAAAACGCGCGGTCCAGGGTTCGAATCTCTTGCCACTGGGCCTGTCCTTTTCCGCTCAAGCGCAGTAGGACAGTTCTGTTGTCGGCCGAATCGGGAATTTCGTTCACCCATCCGGGATCGGGCAGGCGGCGAAGGCTCTGATGAATGTGTTGACGGCTCACGGAGTATTTCCTAGCCAAATCAGAAAGCGAAATGGGTTGTGTTTCTCTGGCCAAGAATTCGAGCAATGCGCGATCGCCGGCCTGAATCCCGAGGTCTTGGAGCTCCCGATCAGCTGCCACGGTGAGTTCGCGAAAGAGACGTCTCAGCTCCCAGATCAGCTCCTCCAGTAACCTAGCTCTCTGGTTCATATCGTCAAGTGTATTGACAAATCGCCACTATGTCAATACAGTTGACAATATGAGTAGTTGACTGCCCAGTGCTCGCGGGCAATCAGGTCCTGCCCGCCAGTGCTTAGGGTCGAAATCAAAGTAAGACTGCAGATTGTCCACATCTATACGAAACAAGTGATCCTCGAAGATTAGAGTGCGACTACCTATCTGAAACTGTTTGTCGAGTCACAACTACAAGGCGAGTGCTCTGCTCTTGTACGGGCCTCGGCGCAATCGCTCGGAAGCGAACATGTGGGCGCCGCCACAGTCAGGACGGTTCGATCAATGGTTGATTGAATCAAGTCGGCGGAACTCCATAATCCAGTTCGTTTCCCACGTCTTTCCGCCGTCGTCAGAAAATGCCTGCTGCCATTTTGCGGAACTCGGGGTGATGTCAGACCAGATGTAGCGTACAACGATGGGCTGGCCACCGAAGGTGTCTTTGCCCAGGAAGGTGCCGATTCCGTCATGGAAAGTGCCCGCAACCGGGGGATCAAGCTCATGCGGATGCCGACTGTCCAGCCACCAGATAGACCACGATCCGGTCACTGGATCGAACGAACGCAGTGTGACCGCGCTGTAGGTTCCTGACGGTACGTGCAGTACATTATCGTCGACATCGCCCTGCCCGTCCATCAACCGCCATGTTTTACACGTGCCGGAGAATGTCTCCCATTCTGTGCTGTGCGCCAGACGGTGCTTGAGTCGACGATGATGCACCGTCCAACTCCCTATGAGAAAGTCGAAACCATGTTCGGCGGAAACTTCGACCGATTGCGCGTTGGCTTCCGGTTGTGAACGTAGAATTATCGGCGTCATCATGACAAAAATGGCGGCTCCCAACAGCGAGGCGAAAGCGAAACAGTGATCGAGGCTAAATCGCATAGTCGAGCCCTACTGCAGTTTCGAACGCATCGTCGGTTTCAAGCGCAACTGCTCCGGTTTGCGCATGACCGCGGGAAGGATGGCCTCAGGAGCCGTATCCCGCCAGCCGCTCCATCCGCGCATCTGTGCGGAAAAAACTTCGTAATCCGCTTCGCTGGGCCACCGCGCGATCCACAGAAAGACACGATCGTGTTCCCGGACTGGAAGGCGCGGGAAATTGTTGGGAACTTCATTCGTCGCCAGCATCGCGATGGGGTGTGCGCCTAAACCTTGCACATGCGGAAGAATGATGCGCTCGAAAAACTGCGTGAATTGTGTCATGTCCACACCACCGATGTAATAGATCGTTACGCCGTAGAGAGCATTGGACGTGGGGGTGTCTATCGGGCTCCTGGAGAATTCCGGTTCGGACGAGAGAGCGCGAAGGAGCAGGACATTATCGGAATCGACCATCGTGGCGTTGGCTTCCTTCTTGTGAGCATTCCACGCCGGGCTGCCGCCGTAGAACGCCTGCAGTGCTTGCTGGCGCGCCGCCATATCCCGGAACCCGCGAATCCAAACGAAGCGATCAGGGTCGTCGAGATCGCGGAACGTGCCGATGATGTGCGCGCCTACAACCTCTTGTGACTCGATGAAGTTCTTCTGAAAAAGCGAGATCAGGGTATCGCGGCGGCCTCCGTAGAGAGTGTATTGACGCAACTCGAAGACGCTATCCTCGGACGCTTTTCCATCGGTACCGAACACAGGTAGTGTCCCGGCAAGTGACATGGCAGCTGCACCTGCAAGAAAAGAGCGCCGAGTCAATGGCATGGCCGACTCATTGGGGTTAAGAGCTTGCGCCAGCTTCTTCATCGAGGAGACGATAACGCATAAAATCTGACATCTACTGTCATATTTTCAGAGATAATTTGGGGATGAGAGCTGACCGCCTGCTGTCTATCCTGATGACGCTCCAGCTTCGCGCCCGCACCACGGCGGGCGAGCTAGCGGAACAGCTCGAGGTCTCAGAACGGACCATTTATCGGGATATCGAAGCGCTTGAACGTTGTGGAGTGCCGATCTTCACCGATCGCGGCCGTTCCGGTGGGTTTCGGCTGGTGGGCGGCTATCAGACCAAGCTGACCGGACTCTCGGGCGAGGAGGCGGGAGCACTGCCATTCTCGCAGGTGGGTGTCGCAGCCTCCGCGCTAGGATTCGAGGTAGCCGCGGAGGCCGCGCGTTTGAAGGTCTTCGCGGCCCTACCGGCTTTGGGGCGTGAGCGTGCTGTGCGAGCGAGTGAGCGTTTTCATCTCGACCCGGCGGAGTGGTATCAGCGTCCGCCGCCGCCGCCTTGCCTGAGGACACTCGCCAGCGCCCTCTGGGCTGACCAGGCAGTCGCCATCGATTACGAAAGCTGGCGCGGGAGGAAACCGCGTGTTGTCGAACCGCTTGGCCTGGCGTTGAAGGCGGGCGCGTGGTACATGGTGGCCCGCAGCCGGAAGCGATATGCCATCTATCGCGTTGAGAGCATTCATAGCATTCGGGTGCTCCCACAACGAAAGGTTCAGCGACGGAATTTTCACCTTGCTCAGGTCTGGCAACAAGAGGTGTTGCGCTTTGAGGCCAGCTTGCGGCGCGAACGAGCGACTGTTCGCGTCTATGATACGGCGATGTCGCGCATAAGCCGGCTAGGCGCGGACGCAGCGGAGGCAATCCGAGCCGCAAAGCCTGACCTCGAAGGACGGCGTAGTGCGACCATCTGGATCGAAAGCGTGCAGCACGCCGCCGGCTTGCTGCTCGGCTTCGACAGCGATATAGAGGTATTGTCGCCGGAAACGTTACGGCAAGAACTGGCAATGCGCGCACGGAGGGTTGCGGCTCTTTACGGGCGAGCGGCGGAGGCATCGGTTTGATCAGAGGGCAATCGTGCCGACCAGCGCACCAGCGACGTCGATATGACGACGGTGTATGCTCATCTCCGGCACCGCGCCTTTGATCCCGTACTTTAGTTTTCTTTCGGCCAACGGATATCGCGAAAGTTTCTGGAAACTGTCGCGGTTCCTGCTGACAGGCCTTACGCATGGCGTTCCCAGAGTTGAAGGAACAGAGCTCCGCGCTTCCAGTAACAAATGCGCGGATGAATTCTCCTTGTAGAAGTGGATCTCTCCAACTCACCGCTTCAATAGATCAGCTTGATTTCTAATGACTGATCCGTTCCGTTCAACTGGAATTTCGTTTCTTCAAAGCTGGGCGGACCCATCTTTTTTTTCGGATTATTGGAAGCGCCGTAGCCTTCCTTGGGTATTCCCATGAAATTCTTGTCAAGCTTCTGGTTCCTATTCTCGTCATGGAAGACCGATACCGCGTAGACACCGTCGTGAAGGTTTGTGAACACAATCTGCGCAGTTAAGGTTTGAGGATCGATGTCGGCCGCTTGGGTCTGAATGGCCTGCGATGCATCGTTGGGAAAGCCCCTGGCACCCTGGAACAGCGCGGCCCGAATCTGCCCTTTGGCGTTGCGTGCCCCCGTAACATGAACGGTCAAGGTTGCGGCGGCGGCAGACTGCGCCTCAGCCGGCTGCCAGAATCCAATCATCAGGATGAATGACGCCGCTGACAGCACCGCGCGGCCCAGGCAGCGCTGGATGAAAAGGTTTCTGTGGTTCATTTAAATTCTCCTTCTTAGTAGGTTTTGCAAATGCGACTTCAGCTTTCATTGGGTCAGCGGGCAGTCAACATAATGAAGTTACGCAGCGGCCCGGGCATCTGGGGCGCGAATTCGCGAAACAGATTCCCGCCCACGGCAAATCCGAAACGAAGCGTGGCGCGTTGTCCCGCGTGGGTAACATTGTTGAAACCGGGCGGAAGGTAAGCATTGCCAACGAATCCGCCCGCGGCGGCTCCTACAAAGTTCGAAAGCGCCGGCATGGGATGTCCAGAATCCGAGCGATCCACAAAGGTGAAACTCAGCGCGTGGAGGCTCCTGGAGAGGACGTTGTGACTGCTGGAGGGTGTGTACCGTGGATCTTCCCGCGTAATAGCACCAGTCACAAATCTCGCAGTCTGAAAGCTGACACGTTCGGCGAACGCATCTCCGTAGTTTCTTCCCAAAGCCGCGGCGCCCTGCCTCCATTCCGGAGGATATTGGGTCGCACCCTTGCCGGGAGGGTTCGCCATCTGAAGGCCAGCACGAAAAGCGGGCGCAGTCAGTGCGCTGGGATTGAAGTAGGTCTCCGTCAAATAGTAATGAAACTTGTAGCCGAAGCCGAACCCGGCCCTTGGTGGTGGCACCGGTTGGGCGAGACTGACATCAGATGTCCCGGGTGCCGCCGGCGGGTCCACCGCCTCCTGGCCGATCGAGGAATCACCCTCAGTCATTCCGTGGGCGGCCCGATAAGAAGGAGCATCTGGAAGTGGTTTCGCAGCATCCTGCCCGAAGCAACCAGCCGGGAGTAGCAATATAGCAAGCAGCCGCATGGAAAGTGTGTTTTTCATACGTCCTCCTCGTGGGACAAGATCTGGATTGCAGACGCCAGCACGCGTCTTCTTCTGTTCCTGCTGAAGACACGTGCGACGATGATGAATATTGAAGTGGCGATGGCCGCCAATAGTGCACCTGCCGCAGCGGTCGTCCGGGCATCAGGATGGAGCACGGATTGACCGCGCAGAGCTTGCCAAGTGAGCAGCAAGACCAAGCCCATGTAACCGAAGCCACAGGTGCAGACCAAAGCCAGACGATCACTCGTGGTCAAGAGCGCGAAGACGCTTCTTCGTCGTGTCAAGAGCCAGCCAAAGAGAGGCAAAACCTGCAGTGCGTGTAGTCCGACGAAGTGCGCGACTCTCAGGTCTCCTCCTACCGTGCTCCAGCCGAGAATGGGCAGGCCCGGGCCGCCGTCTTGGACGCCAACGCTGTGTGCCCCGACGATGTGCGGACCATGACCGCTGGCGATTGCGGCCGCCTGCTCCGGGGTAGGTGTAACCATGAAAAATGCTGCCGCCATGCCGACCGACGAGATGAGCACTCCCAGGCGCAGCGACCATGCGAAAGCCTGATCCGGCATCCGCTGCCGAAGAAGCATGATTGCGAGCAGTAGATTCATGGTCCAAACGAGTACGATGAATGCACCCATCGTGAACCAGAGGAACGAATTCAAAGGAGTCGCCAGGTTGAAGTGACTGGTTGTTCCGCGAGCCGCCTGGGTGATGATCACCATCATCTCGGCGATCAAGCTGGCTACCGTGACATTAGCCACTAAACGAACGAGGCGACGATGACCTTCGACAAAGCCGAGCAGCCAGACGAAAGTGAAACAATAAACGCTGACTGAGATGGCAAACTTGGCGGGCTTGAGCCACGCGGCCGCGCCCGTAATCACACGGTGATCAACGAATATGCCAACGAGGGTCGCGAGGAAGGTGACCAGCATGGTGCCGCCCATGATGGTGAGCGGTCGGTTGGCC
Organism: uncultured Acidobacteriota bacterium; assembly: GCA_963719865.1. Taxonomy (GTDB): domain Bacteria; phylum Acidobacteriota; class Terriglobia; order Terriglobales; family Acidobacteriaceae; genus Sulfotelmatobacter. The sequence goes on from CAVRDS010000056.1 coordinate 8,336, forward strand.
GCCATTGCGCGCTGCAGCAGGTGCCGCAATCGCTCTCCTCTGCGAGGAATGGTTTGGGTTGTACCGGCGAGTGATTTCATGGTTTCTTCCTCCTTTCGCAACTTGTTTACGGCGCACTTTGAAGAGCGGCCTTCCCCGGGACTGGGGACACCGCGGCAGAGCGAACAACCAGATACAGCAGGAACCCTGCAGGCACTAGCATCAGCGTGAGGAACAGCACGGGCGCCACGAACCATGCGCTGACCCGGCGTTCCCGGCTATCGAGATAAATCCAACGCCCGACGAACAGGTCAAAGGCGAGAAAGTGCACCCAAGCGATGGTTGCGCCTGCAGGCGAGCCCAGGAGCGCCACCACTTCGTTGAGGGTCGGCCGAGAAACGGCAGGCCAGATTTCGCCCAGGCGCGGTAGCACGAGCGCGGCGTACAGGATTGCGGGTGCCGCACTCACCAACGCCGACTGCATGATTCGTGTCGTCCATCGCCAGCGGGGCGCCAGAATCATGAGGGCCCAGAGGGGCAGCACCAGAAGGTTACTGAGTCTGAAGAGCGAAGCCATAACTTCTCCTGTTTTGGTTAAGATCGATGGATGTTGCGTGTGTCAACATTCTATGGTTCAGATGTTGCGCATGTCAACATAGTTGCAAGAAAAGTTTATTGCCCTGGGAGCTAGGGCCACCACTGCACTGGACGAGCGAAATGTTGCTCGTGTCAACACTGGGCGGTATAATCGTCGCACGCCATGCGAAGACCAAAGCCGTATCATCACGGGCATTTGCGCGAGGCTTTATTGGAAGCGGCGATTCAGTTGATCGCCGAAGTCGGGCCAGCCGGCTTCACCTTGCGGGAAGTAGCACGACGGGCAGGCGTTTCCCACAACGCGCCTTATCGACACTTTCCGGATCGGGAAGATCTTCTGGCGGGAGTGGCGGCCCAAGGATTCCGGGAACTGAATGCAGCCATGCTGGATGCTGTTAGACACCAGCGGAGCAGTGTTGGTCGGCTGAAGCACGCCGGCCTGGCGTATGTGGAATTTGCTCTACGTAGGCCCGAGCACTTCACCGTCATGTTCGACGCCGCAGTTTCCAAGCACAAGACTCCTGATTCTCGCGAAGCTGCAGAACAGGCGTTCGGCACGTTGGCGGGCCTGGTCAAAAGCTGCCAGGATGAAGGCCGATTGCCCTCCGGAGACCTCCGTCGGTTTGCACTACTCGCATGGTCGATGGTCCACGGAGTTGCCAAGCTGGCGACTGCCAAGCGCCTCCCTTACGAATCCACAGCCGATGTTCTGAAGTTCGCCAAGTTCGTTATTGACGAATCCTTGCCGGTTCGGGGGGAAGTGCGGGGGTCAGAGTGAAATTCGCCAAGCTTGTATTTGCTCGGCCACTATTCGGTCATTGAGATTTCAAAGCTCTGAGCATTTGAGCCAGAAGACCGTGCGACGAATTTTCGAAAACGAGCCTGGTGAGCTCGTGTGACATCTAGAAAATAGCCGGAGGCGTGGGTATCGGACTTTGCGAGTGCCAGAGACCGTTCCTCAGCGCGCGTGCCGAACTGCTCATGGAAAGTCTTGAGGACATTGCTCAGGCGGTCGAGTTCCGGCTCCAGCCTGGCCCGCGCCCCTCGCGCCGGAGGTGCTTTCGTTAAATTGATTCAACTCCGAGACCCGAGCCGTCGGGCAGGACCAGCTTGCCCTTTTGTACAGTGACGCCTCGGTAGGGATCGTTCGCGACGAGCAGGTTCCCGTCGAGATCGGCATAGTCTACGAGCGGCGACAGATGTGCTGCCGCCGTAACACTCACGGAACTGGAAACCATGCAGCCCAGCATGGTCTTCATCCCTAAAGATTTGGCCACATAGATCATGCGAAGGGCTTGCTGGATCCCGCCACACTTGTCGAGCTTGACATTCACGCCATCGTAGGCGTTCACCAGCTTCGGTATCGCGCGAGCGTTGACGGCGGCCTCGTCGGCGATGATCGGCAGGTGCACATGGCTGCGCACCCAGCGCGTCTCTTCGATCATCTCGGCAGGCATCGGTTGTTCGACGAACTCCACGCCTTGCGATTCCAGCCAGTTGATCTTGCGGACGGCTTCCTCTTTATTCGTCCAGCCCTCGTTGGCATCCACGCGCAGCGGCTTCTTGGTTACGCTGCGCACTGCGGCGATGCTGGCTTCATCGGTAGTCAGGCCAACTTTGATCTTGAGAACGGGGAACGGCTCCGCCTCCTGCACCTTCTGCCGCGTGTTTTCCGGGGTATCGATGCCGATGGAGAATGTCGTGATCGGAGTGTCGGTGGGATCTAGTCCCAGCAACTTGTACAACGGGACATTCAATTTTTTTCCAACCCAATCCATCAGTGCGATATCGAGCGCCGCTTGCGCCGCAAACTGGTTCGGCATCTGTCGCGAGACTTCGGCCATCAGCTTCTCGGAGTGCCACGGATTGGCTGTGTGCAGAAAAGGAGCGATGGCTGCAATCGCCTTTTTCCCATCTTCGGCATTTTCGTGATAGCGAACGATGGGTGCGCCTTCTCCCACACCACTCACTCCATCGCTAGTGAGATGAACTTGGATCGTGTCGCGATACTCGCTGGATGACATGGTGGTCGTCCAGGTGTGGCGCAACTTGAGCCGCGTGATGCTTGTTTCCCAGACGCACCCCGAAGATTCGGCAGCCCGCATGGGAAATGTTTGCAAGTTCCCCCAAATCGCTCCCGCGCCCAAGGCCCCGGTGGCCTTGAGCCATGCTCTGCGGTTCATTTCACTCTCCTGCAAGCGACCAGAATGCGTGTCCAAGGCTGGTCGTCCAAGCGGCTGATCTGTATGACGGGTTGTCCGTGGGTGGTGGCGTGGATGATCTCCCCATCGCCGATATACATGGCGGTGTGCGTGATCTTGTCGGGACTGGAGCCGAAAAACAGCAGGTCTCCGGCCTTCAAATCTTTTCGCTCGATCACTTCCATTCCGTCCCAGGCCGCCTGCAAATCGGCGTCTCGCGGCATGTTGATGCCTCGACTGCGGACCAGCATCTGGGTGAATCCGGAGCAGTCGTATCCGTAACTCGATCGTCCGCCCCACAGATAAGGAAGTCCCAGGAAGCGCTTGGCCAGCGCGATGGATTGGTCGATGGTCAGTGGTTTGGGGTCGCGAACAAAGTCGCCGCGCTGAATCCATGCCATCCGTTGGTCGGGCAGACGCACCTGGAGCCAGCGCGCGTTATTGCCGGGCGCGGCATCAATCGCTTCGAGCTGCGTTTCAAAAGGAAGAGTAATCGCGGGCTGATACTGAGTAACGTCGGTTTCTCGATAGAGATTGGCAAACAGGCTCTCCACCTGGACGGTGTGTCCCGGCGCGGCGTATGGCGCGCTCGACTTGCGCAGATCTCGAAGTGGCATCCAGCCGGTGTATTGATCGTCCGTGCGAATCTTGACCCACTTATGGCGCTTCTCAAGCACCGCAACATGGCTGCCCAGGATCGCCTGGGAAACGACATCCGTGTCTGCAGTTGCCGAGGAGTACATGTTGGCCACTGGGACGATGACGACCCAATCAGCGGTTGGAGCAGCGGGACTGGCGGCAAAGGTGACTGCAGAAGCAGTCAGGAAAAGGAAGATGTGGATGAAGCGACTGCAAGCGTGGCGTCTGAGCGACAACTTTCGGGCTCCCTTCTGATATTACGAAGAGGATACAGGTTGTGTGGTGACGACAAGTGCGCCGTCACCACCTTGCAAGTTCTGGAGATCATCAGCAATCAGTCGCAATCCACCTACCTACTGCCTTAGTCCACTCTCCGAATCAGAAGCGATAGATTCCTGCGAACTCCATTCGGCGCGGATTAGTTAGCGTGGAAGTGTAGTTGCCGAACGTCGTGGGCACAGCCACCTCGTCCTGCATCGAGAACGCGTCAAACTTCGTATTGTTAAAGACGTTGAACGCGCTCCAACGCAGCTCGAAGGAGTGGCTCTCGGTGTGCGGAATCTTCCACTGCTTCGACAGGTTCATGTCGGTTGCCACATACCCGTCGCCGCGAATCGGGTTTTTCGAGCCGCTTTCGCCAGGATACGCATAACCAAATCCCAGACTCGCCTGCGTGGGATTCTTGAAGATGTTCGGAGTCCCATTCGGAATTCCATTACCGCTGATTACCCCGGTAGTTTGATTGACCGTTCCATTGCCGATGGTCGTTCCCTGCGGAATCGGCGCCCCGGTCAGGTCCGACCAGCCCATCTCGTCCCAATTGGTGGGCCACACATAGTTTTGGAAGACGCTGACCGGGAAGCCGGACGTCCAGCGAGTCGTACCGCCCAGCCGCCAGCCACCGATAACCGCATCGACCAATCCATTGGGGTTGCTGGCCAGGGCTCTTCCGCGGCCGAAGGGCAATGTGACAAGCCAGTAGCCGTTGATCTGATGCCGCAGATCGGCGTCACCCGGACCGTACATTTGCCCCGGGCTCCACGCGTTGATCACGCTGTCGGTCAGGTAGTGAACGCCGCGCTCCGATGTGGATTCCACATCCAGCGCCTTCGAATAGGTGTAGTTCAGACCGAACATCGCTCCATGCGACAACTGTTTGTTCAGGCTGACTTGCAGCGCGTTGTAGTTCGACCAGGCAATCGACCGCCAGTCCCAAAGTGACGAATACTGGCTGTCGTAGTAGCTGAACAAGCCAGTGGCAGGAGCGGCCGGGAAGGCCGCAGTGTCAATGTCGTAGATCGCGGACGTCTCATTGTAAAGATCGTAGCAACCGGGCCCGAAAACGTCGTACACGGCCGCCATCAGGCTGGGGGTTGAGTTGCCCGTCGAGCACAACGTGTAGGAGGACTGCGGTTTCAACATGTTTTGCCAGTACTGGGCCGTCGGCCCAATGGTCGACGCGCTTATGCCGGTCTCCGGGGTGTTCTGCCGCCACAAGGTAGACAACTGCCTGGCTGCCTGGTAGTAGCTGATCCCGGATTGTGGATCGACCAGGTTCGTGGGCTCGGCTACATCGTCGAGCACCATCAACCGATGAGCAAAGTGTCCGACGTAAGCCACATCCAGCGTCATCTTTCCTGGTAACTGTCGCTGAACCGACAAATCCAACGCATACGAGTACGGTGTCTTGAGCGACTGGTCAATGCCCTGCGTGATGGCAAGGGAGCCCGCCGGAGGGGTCTGGGGAAAGCTGATGCTGGCAGGAGGCTGCACGCCAAACTGTGACAGCAATTGCAGCGGGATGACGTTCATATCCGACAAACTGCTGCCGATTCGAGGTGCATTGTTCAGCGATAACTGGTGCGCAGGGTTGGTCGCCGTGGTCGAAACGCCATACTCGCCCGAGGAACTGTAGAACTGGGCCAGTTCCGGACCGAAGTTCTGATAGTACATGCCTGCTCCGGCTCGAATCGAGGTCTTGTCGTCGCCAAACAGTTTGTTCAACCATCCCGAATCCGAATGCGGCGTCCAGGCGATGCCCAGGCGCGGGGCAAAATTCTTGGTCTGTGCGCTATATACCCCGGGCTTGCCGTACGGCGAACCCGCTGGGCCGAAGCCGATGAGGTTTGCTCCGTTGATCTTATTGGTCGGAACCCCTTTGTACATCCCTGCCTGCCGCTCATTGAACCACGTGCCCATATTCACCGTGGGCGTGACTTCCTGTCCGGCAGTCTCCGTCATCGGCGTCATAAGCTGGTAATTCAGGCCGTAGGTGATGGAGAGATTGCGGCGCGCCTTCCACGTATCCTGGAAAAAGAAGTTGTAGTTATTGACCGCCCAGTGCCGGACAATCGGTTGATTTTGACCAATCTCCGCCCCGCTGCTCGCCCCAATCTTGTAGTTAAAGACGCCATCCACCTCGCTCTCAATTCCCATCAAAGCCGCCAAAGGAAAGTCGTAGGGGTGCTGGAAGCCAGTGCTGACCGCAGGGAAGTTGTCCGCCGTTGTGCAGCTCGTGGACCCAGGGAACTGCGCATTGCACGCAGGATTGAGAAAGTCGTTCACATTCGCCAATGCTCCCTGGGTGGTCCAGTCGGCATTGGTAAGGGCATCGCTGAAGTTCTGTCCGTAGTTGTAGGTGTTGAGCCGCGAGAGCAGAAAATTGATTCCGAACTGGAAGCTGTGCGTCCCCTTAGTCCAATCGACATTGTCGACGATATTGTGCACCGGGGCAGTGTCGCCATAGGCGTAGGTGATGCCTTGGTCCAGATCGCGCATCTGGACCCACGCCTGGTTGGACGTGCCGGTGTTGCTGAGACTTTCGCGGGTGAAGCCATATCGGATGTTGTTGACCAGGTGCGGTCCCCACAGGCTGGTATAGCCGCCGACAAATCCCTTCGAGAGATTTACGACAGCACTCTCAGGCGGCCTTCCGGGAAGGAACGGAGCTCCGATCGTCGGAACGTCATGCTGATCCACGCCGGTTCCGCGGAAGAAAAGTGTGTGGTTTCCGTTTTGTGTGATCTTGTAATCGAGGCGGCCAATGTACCAATTCTCGCGCGTCGTCGTCGGCGCGGCAAACCGGTATCCCGCAAAATTCGGTGCGTCGCCGTAGTTGGGATCGTTCGCTGTCGGATAAGTAGCAAAGTAAGCGAGGGCCCCCTGGCTGGGGCCTACGCCCGTCGGATCCATCGCCGCAAGCTGGGTGGGGCCCAGCGCGTAATTGCCCGGTTGAACCGGATAGCTTTTTCCGCTGGCTCCGGTAACGCTTGTGCCGGTACATGCTGACGGCGTGGCGCACTGGTACTGAATGATTCCGTCCTGCAGCAGAGGGCTGGGAACGGCGCGTTCGACGCTCTGCCCCACATTCTGCCGGTGGCCTTCGTAGTTGAAAAAGAAGAACAACCGGTCCTTCAGGATCGGGCCCCCGATGGTTCCTCCATAGTTGTTCCACACCAGCTGAGTGGGACGATTCGGCAGGCCGGCGGCAATTTGGCTGCCTTTGATGAAAAAGTCGTTCGCCTCGCCGGCGCCGTTGCGATTGAACTCATAAAGGGAACCGTGAAACTTGTTGGTGCCGCCTTTGGTGACCAGGGCAATCTGGGCTCCGGAAGAACGCCCTTCGCTCGCGCCGTAGTTGGATGTGGTCACACGGAACTCTTCGACCGAAAACGGAGTGGTCGGCAAGATCCCGTTGAAGGCATAGCCGGCAAACTCGTTATTGTTGCTGACGCCATCGAGCGAGATGTTGTTTTGGTCGCTGCGCTCGCCGTTGACCATGCCCGCTCGCGTATCGTAATCGTCCTGCAGAATGTTCTCGCCGTTGAACGCGACACCCGGCTGCAGGCTAAGCAGGAGCACGTTGTTCTCGGCCGGCAGCGGCAGGTTCTCGATGGCGTTGGTCTCCATGGTTTGGCCCATGGTGGCATCGGTGGTGTTGAGCATCGGCGCCTCGGCCGTGACCACAACCGTCTCTAAGATCGAACCAACCTTCATTTGCACGTTCAAAGTCGCAGGCAATTCCACCCGCAGAGACACACCCTTCTCCTCGTGCCGGCTAAAGCCTTTCGCCTCGATGGCGACGTTATAAGCGCCCGGGAGCAACTCCGGGAGCACGTAGGTTCCGTCATTGCCGGTCTCGGTGGTACGAGTGAAATTCGTGCTGGCATTGACCACCGTCACCTGGGCCCCGCGAATTGCCGAGCCAGAAGCGTCCGTTACCGTGCCCCGAAGTGAAGTTGTGGCCTGTCCCCACGCCAACGTTGCGCATGCACTCATCCCCAGGAAGATGGCCAATTTCGAGAATCTTTGCATGGATGCTCCCCTCTTTGATTACGTGATCGAGCCTTGCCAGATAACGCCTTACCGCAAGCCCGCTGGACGCAGAATCCGCTAGCCGTCTGAACACGTCTGTATACAAATAGATCATCGCCTCTGTCAAGAACCAATTTCATAAAATGCAACATTTGTTTCTATCGCAAAGATCAGCTTTTCGGTACTGGAAAAGATCAGGCCGGGAGAGACCCACTCTTCGGCGCAATAAGGGAGCTGTTGAGCTGCTCACAGAGCGAGTGTGCACGGGGCATGTGCTGGTGTCTGGGACAAGCTCTACTCCACGTACCAGCGGAAGCCGTGGCGCTGTTCCTGATCCGCCTTTTTCAGGATGCGGACAGTGCGGGCGCGGTGCTGATGGGCGCATACCGTTAGCAAAATGTTCAGGAAACTCATCGGCACCGTGTAGGAATTGCTGAGGTGCGCTTCCACCGGGGTCAGAAAACACTCATCGGCAAAGCGCGCAATCGGAGAAATGAAGGTATCGGTAATGCCCACGCAGTAAGCGCCATTGGCATGGGCCTGCTGCAATCCTTCAACCGTCTGCCGCAGTCCGCGGCGAAAGCTGATGGCGATGACGAGATCCTTCTTGCCACAGTTACGCGCGGCGCTCGCCGCATGCCCCGGTGTGATTGCGGCACTCGCGGGGAAACCAAGCAGAGTCAACCGGTATTCCAGAAAGTCCACCAGACTGATGGCCAGATCGCCCCCGAGAATGAGGATGCGGCGGGCGCGGTGGATTCTCCTGGCCAGGTCGGCGACGCGCTTCATGTCGAGGGTGTTGCGCAGCGCATGGATATTGCGGACATCCTGTTCCAGTGCTTTGTGCGCGTGCGAGAGGATACTGGACCCGTCGGCCGTATCGCTGCGCATGACTTCCAGAGACGTCGCGCTCGCGATCGACAGTTCGTGTAAATAGACCTTGAAATCTCGATAGCTGCTAAATCCCAACCCGCGCACAATGCGCAACACGGTGGCCGGATCGGTGCCAAGCTTGCCTGCCAGGTCACGGATCGGCAACAGCACGTAATCGCGCGGATGCTCCTGGACTGGGCGGATCAGTTCTCGGCGCTTCTTGGCGAGCCGATTGATTCGTTCGGCGAAACTTGGAATATGGTTTCCAGTTCCGTCTGTCGAATGGGCGTCTTTCATGGTGCCCTGATTATTGGACATTCTTGCCACAAGGTTCCGTCAAGACGAGCTAGGTAAACCATAATGCAACAAAAGTAACAAGTCTTGACCCCACAGATTAACAGATCAGTCAATCACCGGCCAGTTTAGTGTGTCCAGGCCGTCCACACCAGTTTCCCAATTCCCAAGACTGTCAAGGTCAGTAAGGTTTGTCTCCAAGCAGCGTTGTGATGATCGTCGCGGGTAGTATCATCGCCAGCATGTGAGCGGTCGCGCACCATCGTCAATCGAGACAAGAGGGACGCAGATCTCCGGCGCATGAGGTGAAGGGACAGCAGCGAAAAAAAATAGGAACTCGTGATCCGGTCGTTGCGCAATATGTTTCGCCGCCTACGTTTGGGCTTTGACTCTATGCAGCGCGGGTCTATGGCTTCAGAAGCGACTTCCCGTAACCGACCGGAATGGCGAAGTTCGAGCCGCCGAACTCGCGCACCATGGCAAAATTGATTCCGATCACTTTGCCCTCATCATTGAAAAGCGGGCCGCCTGAGCCGCCCGAGGTGGTTTGGGCGTCATAGACGATCTTGTCAGGCAGGACGTCCCCGATGTGCCCCTGAGTGGTGACCGGTCTGATCAGGTGACGGCGCGCCAGTTCTTCCATCACCTGTTTTGAGTCGCCTTTGGATGCAGCCGCAATGGACTGGAGGGTCTCCGCTCCCGCTCGAGCCAGAATTGCGTCCAGCGCGGTGGGATATCCAAGCAGCACGACGGGACCGCCGCTGACTGCCGATCGGCGGCCATCGGCAAGGGCTATCTGTTTGATTCCGAGTTGTGAAACATCTGCTTTTAGAACCGCAACGTCAGCAGTAGAGGAAATCTTTTCGGTACTGATGGCAATGCCGTGCGGAACGCCCGGGAAATACGCACTCATCTCTACGGCCACCGGTTCAAGCCCTTGATCGAGCATCTCCTTCAAATCATCGTTCTGCCACCAGGGTTCGGCCACGTGATGATTGGTGAGGATTTGTCCCGAGCTGGAGGCGAGAAATCCCGTACCAAAAACATCCAGGTGTACTTCCGGTCCGCTCCCAGTGAGGCTCAGCAGCGGGTTGTCATGTTCATCGGTCTTCGGGACGCCATTGCTGGTCATCTCCGCGTAGTGCAATCTCAATCCGGTGGTGTGCTCCCGGAAGGCCAGCACAATATGGATAAGGCAGACGCTTGGCTCATAGGATCGAATGATCGTTTGCGCTACCTTGCCCTCGGTCTCGAGCTTTTGCAGACGGGTTTCCACTGCGGTTAACTGATTTTGCAAAGCCGACGTGTTCTCGTCTTTGCTGGCTGCAATCTGCGACCGCAGATCTTCGCTCTTTTTCTGAAGCTGCACTTTTTGTGGGTCACCCGCCAGGGATGGACCGTGTTCGCTAGCCTCAAGACCCCGGCGCGAGCTATCCATCAACTGCTTTTCAGTTAGCATCCCGGCTTGCAATCGCGTGATCGCGGCGTAGACGCGGGTATTCTGTTGTTGGTTGCGGCGATACGAAAAAAAGAAGACTGTCGCCGCGATCGCAAGCACGGCAATGGCTGCCAGCCCGCCCACCCGGAGCGTCCGGCGTTCCTCGTTGACCGCGGTCACTACCTGCTGGGCAGCGTTTCGATTCTCCTCGGCAGAACGCAACCGCTCGCGAAATCCGTCCGCAACGGATTTGTCTTGTAGTTGGGAACGCACCCGCGATAACAATTCGTGGGAGTCGAAGGGCAGTGACAGTACATCGTCGGCGCCAAGATCAAGGCCCCGAGTACGCTCGGCGGATCCTCCCGGCGAGAGCATCACAACGCGAATATGTTGAGTCTGCTCGGAACCCTTGATTTCGGAAAGAAGGTCACAGCAATCGAGCTGCGGCGGATCCGCGCCCAGGACCACGGCATCGGGATCGAAGGCGACGACTGCGTTCATTCCTTGCTGGTAGTCGGTCGAGACCAGATATCCCGCATCGCGCAGCACGGCGACGATTTGCTCCCTGAGAGCAGCATCGGATTCCACCACTAGCAATTTTCTAGCGTTGGCCTTCATCATTACGCGTTCATCATTACTAGGATGTTGCAAGATCGTCGAGGGATTCAGTCCGCCCAAATTTAAGCAATCGCAGGCGACGAAGCGACGGTGGACGCAGCACTGCAGCTTAAGAACGGTGGTGAGCCTGCACCGTAGCTTATTCGAGTGGGCGGCCAAGCGTTTAGGCGTGTCGACGATTGACACATGTCGAAAGGACGTCTCGACAGTCATCGCCACCCGCATCTCATGATCCTCTCTTATCTTCATTGGAGTGAGGGGCTTGGCTGGGAGCACCCAGACGACTGATTTTGGCATGTTAGATGCTTTGACTTTCTTGTCATGGGGAGAGTCATGCTTCAAAACATTTCCATCGTCGACAGGAAGGCATGGTTGTTCTTGGCGGTATTGCTATGCCTTTGTGGTTCAAGGAATTCCAACGCTCAGGAGCAAATGCCGCTGGTCCCTGATGCGCCCGTGCCGCAGCCCGGAGTCATTGTCGGAACTATAGTCGATGTAAATGACGATGCCATTCCGGGCGCTACCGTCACTCTCGAGAGCGCTACTCGCCAGACTCCTCGCACGGTTGTGTCGAATGACAGAGGGTTTTTTGAGTTCCACGGTATCGAGCCTCAGACCTATCACGTCAAGATCGGCGCCCAGGGATTTGCAGAGTGGACATCACCGGACATTGCGCTCAAACCGGGCCAATACGTCATCCTGCCGGTGCCCAGGCTCCAGATCGCAATGGCAGTGACCTCGGTGACCGTAGGTTATTCGGCCGTGGAGGTTGCCACTGAGGAAGTCAAGCTCGAGGAGAAGCAGCGCATTCTCGGCTTTATCCCAAATTTCTACGTTGCCTACGATCAAGATGCGGCGCCGCTGACGGCCAAATTAAAGTTCCAACTCGCCGCCAAAGTCAGCTTCGATCCGATAACTTTCGTTGGAGTAGGTGTCGCCGCTGCGGCCGAACAGGCCGGTAACCACCCCAACTATCCCCAGGGCTGGGGCGGCTTCGGTGAGCGTTACGGCGCTGTCTATGCCAACGGCTTCACCGACATCATGATCGGTGGCGCCATCCTGCCATCGCTCCTGCACCAGGACCCCCGCTACTTCTATAAGGGTACGGGGACAACGAAGTCTCGTATTTTCTATGCTCTTAGAAGCCCCTTCGTGTGCAGGGGAGATAACGGGCGGTGGCAGCCGAACTACTCGACGATTGGCGGCGATCTGGGCTCGGCTGCCATCTCGAATGCTTACTATCCGGCCTCCAATCGCGGCGTCGGACTGTTCCTGGGGAACTTCCTGATCGGCACAGGACAGCGGGCGGCCGCGAATCTCGCGCAGGAATTTATCCTGCGACGCCTGACGCACAAAGCCCCAGAGTAGGTCACTCGTTCAAGTGGCAGAATTCTGACACCTGCTCAGATTCTGTCATTCCGGTTTCTGGGGTTCACCGCGAGATGGAAGATCTGGGGGCTCGCACGGGCGACCGAGGGAGCAAAGAGGCAAACGGAGGAACATTTCTTGCAACGCCGCAGCCATTGCCTAACTCCAAAGAAAGTAAAGTTCGCGAGTGGAGAATTTGATGCCAGAAGGAGTTTATGCGCAATCAAACAATCACGGTTCAACGAAGCCAGGCGCCGGCTAAAAGATCCGGCGAGTTCCGAATTGGAGGCGAACTTCGTGTAACCCGCCTGGGATTCGGCGCGATGCGAATTACGGGGAATGGAGTCTGGGGCGAGCCCGCAGATCGGGCTGAGGCCATCCGAGTCTTGCGGCGGGCGGTGGAATTAGGAGTTAATTTTATCGACACCGCGGACTCGTATGGTCCCGGCGTGAGTGAAGAAATTATCGCGGAAGCGCTGCATCCCTATCCGGCAGGCCTGGTGATCGCCACCAAAGGCGGGTTTGCCCGGCCTGGTCCCAACCAATGGGTTGAAGACGGACGGCCAGAACACCTGAGAGCCGCGTGCGAAGCCAGCCTGCGCCGGTTGCGCATCGAACGAATTGACCTTTATCAGTTGCATCGAATCGATCCCAAGGTACCAGTGGAGGACCAACTTGGAACCCTGAGGCACTTGCGGGCGCACGGAAAAATCAAGGACATCGGTTTGTCGGAGGTAAGCGTCAAGCAGATTCGGCACGCGCGAACCATCGTTCCGATTGTCAGCGTGCAGAATCGTTACAGCCTGTTCGACCGCGGATCGGAAGATGTTCTGGAGTATTGCGAAAAAGAGGGGATGGGCTTTATTCCTTGGTTCCCGCTGGCGGCCGGTCGTGTGTCCGGCGCAGACAGCCCGGTCAGTCGTATCGCAGCTCGTTGGAAAGCGACCCCATCGCAGATCGCCCTGGCGTGGCTGCTGGCGCGGTCTCCCGTCATGCTGCCGATCCCTGGCACATCGAAGGTGAAACATCTCGAAGAGAATGTCGCGGCAGCGGAGTTAAAGATTGATGCGGATGTGATGCGGGAACTGGACGGAATGGCGCGTGCCAGTTAGGAAAGAGTGCCGCGTGCTACATCGGGTTGTGTGTACTAGCTAGCTTCAAGGAGAAATGGAATGTCAGCCCCACAGGCCGTACTCCAGCGTCCTCCGTTGCCGCCCTTTTCACATGAAACGGCGATACAAAAGGTTCGACTAGCAGAAGACGCATGGAACACTCGGGATCCGGAAAAGGTGTCCCTCGCCTACACGATTGACTCACGCTGGAGGAACCGATCGGAATTTGTGAACGGAAGGCAGGAAATCGTCACGTTTCTCCGACACAAATGGACCAAAGAGCTGGATTATCGGTTGATCAAAGAGCTCTGGGCCTTCGAGGGAAACCGTATCGCTGCGCGCTTTGCCTATGAATGGCGCGATGACGCTGGAAATTGGTTTCGCTCGTACGGCAATGAGAACTGGGAGTTCGACGAGAACGGCCTGATGCGCTTGAGGCTCGCTTCCATCAACGATCTGCCAATCAAGGCGACGGAGCGCAAGTATCACTGGGCGCTCGGGCGTCGTTCTGATGATCATCCGGGACTGGGCGATCTTGGACTTTAAAACGGTTCAACCGTTCAGGGTTCGGCCTAGTCGCGTTACGCCAACCATCCGTCGGACTCGCTATTCTCGAGTCAACATGACCTGTCCTAGATGGTAAGACAGGTGGTTCGTTCGACTCAGCAAGACGGCCAATCGGTTCCGGGTCGGGTCCTTGGCATAGTCTTCCTCGGACATGGCGCGGTGCTGCAGCAACCATTCATCTGCGGAGAGACTCTGAAACTGCGCGAGTAATTTCTCGTTCACTTCATTCCAATATTGTTTCAACTGTCCTGCCGAAAGTATTTCTGCTACCGCTTTGTCGGGATTGTCTATGAAAACGGCATCCAGCTCCGGGTGCAGCCGCGATCCCAGGCCCAGAATCGAAAACATTCGGTCGTGAACGGCAATCAGATGTCCCCACAGATAAATGACACGGTTCTTTCCCGGTGCCACTGCACCGAGGAGTTGGTCTTCAGTCAGTCCTGAAAACATTTTGTCGGCTCTCTCCACGACGAGCCGCCAGGAATTGATCGCCACTTTCACCGGTAATTCGTGAGATGTCATTGGAACTCAGCTCTTTTCTTGCTTGCTCGATCCGCCCGCCGAACGTGTAGACCACGTACCGCAGAGTTCAGTGTTGAACAAGCTTGGGTGTATAAAGATGGAAAACCTCCCGGTATGGCTCGACCGGATAGCCCTTCGCTTTCCAAGCTTCCAAGCCGCCTTTGAGGAATTTAACCTTGGAGATATGCATGTCCAAGGCCCGACGTAAGACGGCGCGGCTAGTTTTATCCCCCGGACACGTACAGTAAACGATCGCCTCTTTATCCTTAGGGATCAGGCTCGGCGACGCCAACACGTCCGCTGGGGGGATTCTTCGAGCGCCCGGGATAATCTCAGAATGAGCTAACAGATCGAGCGGCTGGCGGACGTCAAACAGGGCGACATCCCGATGTGAGCCTAACAAGGAATGGAGCTCTTCGGCAGCGATCGCATGTTGCTCCATCAACGACCGTTGATCCCTACTCCGTTTCTTCCAAAGGAATGTTGCCAGCGACATTACGACTACGACAACACCAATTAAGGTTGGAACCGCGCCCATTGTGCTGCGCCTCCCGCTCTTCCTGCACCAGATTCAATTCTTAGCCAAGAAGATTCATTTCCTGCGGTAGCAGGCCAAGAATCCCGCCGGCAATGGACCACCCCAGATAAGAAAAACCGTATTCCTGAAATTGTGAGAGTCGTCACATCGGTACTTTCCGTCCGGCGTTACTATCAAACGTCATCATCATCAATGAAGAATTCGGAGATCGCTATGGAACCGTTTCGTTTTCACCTCTTCGTCTGCACGCAACAAAAGCCAGAGGGCGTCGCATCCTGTCCGGCCAGCGGATCGTTCGCCGTGCTCGACGCGCTGGATCGCGAGACGCAGGCGCGCGGCCTGGGCCACGAAGTGCAACTCACCACCTGCGGCTGCATGGGGCTGTGCGACGAAGGTCCGGTGATGGTTGCCTATCCGGCGGGAGTTTGGTACCGGCGCGTGCGGCCATCGGATGTGGGCGAAATCCTGGACACTCATGTTGGCGGGGGCAAACAGGTCGAGCGGTTGGTATGGAATGATGCCCCGGCGATGAAAGCCATGTCGATCGAGCACGGAGAAAAATTTCGCGCTGCGATGGCTGCCCGTGACAAAGCCGGGATGCTGCCCGACCGGATCGAGCAGATGATCCGTGGGTTTATGCCTAGCCGGTGCATTCTTACCGCACTCGAACTTGATGTGTTTACGGCCGTCGGGGAAGGAGCCAACGCCGAACAGATTGGGACGAGAGTCCACGCCAATGCCCGTGCGGTGAGCATGCTGCTGAACGCCCTCGTCGCTCTCGGATTGCTCTCGAAGAGCGGCGACGATTACAGGAACACGCCTGAGTCGGCGCGCTTCTTTGTGCAAGGCTCCAAAGACAATCATCGCAACGGCCTGCTGCATACCGCGAACATCTGGCATCCCTGGAGCACTCTGACTGACGCGGTGCGGATGGGCACTCGCGTCCCGATGGATCGCGCCAGTTCCCCGGAGTGGACGCGCAACTTCATTGCCGGCATGCAGCGCAATGCCAAAGATCGCGCACCGCTTCTGGTGAAGGCTGTGGGCACGGCTGGAGTACGACGGGTTCTCGACCTGGGCGGCGGCTCTGGCGCCTATTCCATCGCGTTCGCCAAGGCTGCTCCGGATGTGCGGTGCGAAATCCTCGATGTTGCAGAGGTCGTGCCGCTGACCACGGAATATATCGATCGGGCCGGAGTGTCGTCGCAAGTCAGCGTGCGCGCTGGAGACATGCTGCAAGGCGAATTTGGCCGCGGCTACGACCTCATTCTGCTAAACGCGATCTGCCACATGTTTTCCGAGGATCAGAATCGAGACATCTTCCGCCGTGCCCGCCAGGCGCTGGCTCCGAACGGACGCCTTGTGGTGCAAGACTTCATCCTCAATCCTGACAAGGCCGGGCCGCAGCACGCAGCGTTGTTTTCACTGAACATGCTCGTCGGCACTGAGTCGGGTGCGGCTTACAGCGAACCGGAATACACGCAATGGATGAAGCCCGCGGGATTCTCCGAGGTAAGCCGCATTAACCTGCCCGGGCCCAGCAGCTTGATTGTGGGACAAGTGAAGTAGGCAGCGCCGGCTCGCCAAAAAGTTTAGGGCGAAGAAGGCCGCGAATTTTATTCGATGCCGAGTTGCTTCTGGATTTGTTCCAGCGGAACTCCCTTGGTTTCGGGAACCATGGTCTTCACCCAGATGAGCTGCAGCACCATCATGCCGGTAAAGAACGAAAAGACGTATCCGGGAGGGAAGGCGGCGACCATTTTGGGGAAGAACGTCGTGAGCAGGGCGGCAAAGATCCAGTGAGTAGAACTGCCGAGTGTTTGTCCTTCCGCACGATGGCGGTTGGGAAAAATCTCGGAGATGAAAACCCAGATGACGGCTCCCTGACCAACCGCGTGCGCGGCGATAAAGCCGAAGATGCATGCCGGCACGATCGAAAAATGTTGGGTGAAAAATGCCCAGGCAACGAGGCCGAGGGACGCGATGTATCCGAATGAGCCGATGTAGAGCAGCGTGCGGCGGCCGAGTCGATCGATGAGCCAAAGTCCAACGAAGGTAAAAACCAGATTGGTCACGCCGATGCCGATGGATTGCAGCAAGGCAGCCCTGGCCCCGAGACCGGTCAGTTCAAAAATGCGGGGAGCGAAATAAAGAATGGCGTTAATGCCCGACATCTGGTTGAAGAAGGCGATCAGGATCGCAAGCAGGATGGGCCGGGTGAGGCGCTTCGTCCAGAAATGTCCCGAAGAAACTTCTCCTGAGGAAGCGGCGGCAATCTCGTCGGCTTCGGCGGCAATATCGGCTGGGGAAGCTTCGGGTTGAGCCCTCTGCAGCACGTCCAACGCGGCCTTGCGATCGCCTTTCCGGCTCAGCAGCCAGCGCGGGCTTTCCGGAAGGCCAAAACAAAAAATCGCGTAGAGCAACGATGGAAATGCGGCGACGCCCAGCATCCAGCGCCAGGCATTGGGCCCAATGCCGGAGAGCAGTTCGTTCGAGACATAAGCGACCAGGATGCCGAAGACAATATTGAATTGGAACATGCCGGCGAGGCGTCCACGGTGCTTGGGAGGCGCGATTTCAGAAATGTACATGGGGGCAACGACCGTGGAAATGCCGATGCCCAACCCACCAATCACGCGGGCGGCTATGAATGTAATGACGCCGGGAGCCAGGCCGGAGCCGACGGCGCCCGCAAAATACAGAACGCCAATCCAGAGCAGGGTGGCCTTGCGTCCAAAGCGATCGGCCGGCCAGCCTCCGAGCAGCGATCCGGCAATGGTCCCATAGAGCGCCGAAGCCATGGCGATGCCATGCAGGCCGGGGCTCAGTCCCCATAAGGTCTGTATGGTTTTTTCCGCGCCGGAAATGACGACGGTGTCGAAACCGAAAAGGAAACCGGCCAGCGCCGAGGTGAGCGACCAGAAGAAGATGCGGCCGTTGATGGCGCCCGGCGCAGACGTTCCCACAGCGGAATTCGCTTGCGGTTCAAGATTCACAGGGTGTTTAGGCCGCTTCGGTGCTCCATTACTCTTTGGTGAGCGGATAACCTTTTTCGCGCCAGCCACGAACTCCGCCATCCATCGAGATCACCTTGGTATATCCCATTTTCTGCAAATTGTCAGCCGCTAAAGCGGAGCGGAAGCCGCCGCCGCAATAAAGAACCATCTCGGTGTCGATCTGCGGGACGCGGGCTTCGATGTCGCGCTCAATGACGCCTTTGCCCAGGTGAACCGCACCGGGCAGATGATCTTTCGCAAATTCGCTTTCCTCGCGGACGTCGACAAGCAGGAACTTGTCGCCGCGATCCAGTCTCTTCTTTACTTCGTCGACATTGGTCTCGCGGATGCGGGTTCGGGCGTCGTCGACAATCTTGAGGAATCGGGGAGGATGTTGGTGAGCCATCAACTTGTCCTTTCCAATATGCGCAGTCGCGGCGATGCAAGCGCTGCCGGCTGATTGCTCCCATGGTACCAAGCAATGCATCGCTCGTGCGCGTGCAGCGCGGCGACGGTATCGATTAGCATGAACGGTTGCCGCTCAAGGGAAAAGTCCGGCGCATTGGCTTGGCTCGCGCACTTTCGAAGCTGGGATATTGCTCACGCTCGCAAGCCGCGGAACTGGTTCGCGCAGGACGAGTGCGGCTCAACGGCAGCGTGCAGCGCGATCCCGAAAAACCGGTGCGGCTCGGTTCTGACCGCGTTGTGGTCGACGAGCACGAGGCTACGCTGGAGAAAAAGATCTATCTCATGATGAACAAGCCGCGCGGCCTGGTCACGACCGCATCCGATGAAAAGGGACGCGAGACGGTGTATTCGGTGCTGGCTAGCAGTGGCGAATCTCTGCCGTGGGTTGCGCCGGTAGGCCGCCTTGATAAGGCGAGTGAAGGATTGCTGCTGCTGACCAACGATTCCGAGTGGGGCGCGCGCGTGGCCGCTCCGGAAACGCATTTGGAGAAGACGTATCACGCGCAGATCGCAACCATCGCGAGCGACGGCCTGGTTGCGGCAATGTTGAAGGGAGTCAACATCGATGGCCAGATTCTCACGGTGAAGGAATGCCGCCTGCTGCGTTCGGGAGAGAAGAATTGTTGGCTGGAGATTATTCTCGATGAAGGCAAGAATCGCCAGATTCGGCGCATGCTGGCCAGCCTTGGAGTTGAAGTGCTGCGGTTGCTGCGAATGTCGATCGGGCCGCTGCAACTGGGAACACTGGCGAAGGGAACGTACCGTTGGCTGAGCGCAGAAGAGAAGTTGGCGCTGGATCGAGCCATGAAGAAGCGGGCAAACTCCGTGCAGGGCCGATGAGCGTGCTAGACTCCGCTTTTGTTCTGGAGAGTTGAGTGCGCGATCTTACATTCCTTCCTGCCGTAACTCTGGCGCAGCACATCCGCGAGAAAAAAGTTTCTGCGGTCGAAGTTGCTGAAGCTCATCTCGAGAAAATCGAACGGCTGAATCCGAGACTGAACGCGTTCGTCGAGGTTGATGCCGAGCGGGTGCGTCGGGAAGCGCGCGACGCCGATGCTGCTGTCACGAGCGGGAGGGCCTTTGGTCCCCTGCACGGCGTGCCCATCAGCATCAAGAGTTCAATCGAAGTGGCTGGCATGAAGTGCGAGGCGGGAACGCGGCTTCGTGCGGGAGTCGTTGCTGCGCAGGATGCGCCGCTGGTTGCGCGGCTCCGGAACGCGGGTGCAATTGTGCTCGGCGTGACCAACACGCCGGAAATCCTGATGGCATGGGAGACGGACAACTTGCTTTACGGCCGAACGAACAGTCCGTGGGATGTGGAGCGCACGCCCGGCGGTTCCAGCGGAGGCGAGGCGGCGGCTATCGCCGCGGGAATGTCCGCGGGTGGCGTGGGCAGCGACGGCGGCGGATCGATTCGAGTTCCCGCGCATTTCAGCGGCATTTGCGGGCTGAAGCCCACTCCGGGGCGCATTCCTTCCAGCCGCCACTTTCCGCCATCCGGCGGACCTTTTGCACTAATCGGAGTGGTTGGTCCGATGGCGCGGACGGTCAACGATTTGAAATTGCTCTTCGAGGTGATGCAGGGTCCCGACGATGGCGATGCGTGCGCGGCGCCCGTGCCGGTTCGCTGGCCAAACGAAGCGGGCGTGAAGCGCCTGAGGGTTGGCTACTTCGAAGATGATGGCCGCACGCCCGTTACCGCAGAAATTCGCGACGCGGTTCGAAGCGCTGCGGAAGCTCTGCGCCGAGCCGGATTCGAAGTTGAGCCGTTTCGTCCCACGGGCCTTGAGGAAGCGCGGACCCTGTGGAAGAAATTTTTCGTTAAAGTTGGCGGGATGCTGATTGGCCCGATGTTTAAGGGGCGCGAGAGCGACCGGAGTCCGATCTTGAAGCAATTCTTGGAATGGTCCGAGGCTGAACCTGAGCTCTCGGGCGACGCGCTTCTCGATGCATGGATTCGGCGTGATACACTCCGCGCCGACTTTCTGGCGCAGATGCAGAAGTACCCGATTTTGTTGTGTCCGGCAGCGGCGATTGCGGCGTTTCGGCATGGCGAGCGCAGTTGGACGATCGAAGGGAAGACTGTGCACTACCTGGATGCCTGGAGCTATACGGAGTGGTTCAATTTGCTAGGAAATCCTGCGGCGGTCGTGCCCGTCAGCCGTTCCGCAGAAGGCCTACCTATTGGCGTGCAGATCGTCGGGCGACCGTGGGAAGAGGAGCAGGTCTTGGCGATCGCCGGCGCGCTGGAAAGGGGCTGCAAGGCATGGAAGGCGCCGCCCATAGAATGAGGGGTTGGATCCGGTAGATGGGGCGGCTAATCATGCCCGGAGCGCATTCGCAGTCGAATAGTACTTTTGCATTATTTCCACCGCAATCCGGGCTGTATACCTTTGTATCCTCGTGGTTTCGGCTCTCTGTGGGGCCGCTCACAGAACGCACATCTTTCGGCTCAGTACAACATGCAAGCGATGCCTGCTTCCAGGGGAATCACCGTTCGATTTTTGGCGTGGCTGGTCGCCTTTCTCACGGTCTCGGCCGGCTATCTCTACGCCTTTCCTCAGCCCAATATTTTGTACGCTGTCGTGGTCCTGCTGCACGCCTTCGGAGGCGTGCTAGCTGTCCTTCTGCTGATTCCGGCCCTGATCCGTTTGCTGCGCTCTGGCGGTTTTTTTACGCGGGCCGGGTGGTTGCTGATTGCGGCGGGAGCGGTTCTGGGACTCATCCTGATCAAGACAGGAACGCCGCGTTCGGAGTGGAACAAGCTCTATTTCCATATTGTGATTTCACTGGCGGGCGTTGGCCTGCTCGCCGCGGATTGGCTGGGCAGACGCGGGACGAGCGACTCCAGCGTGCTGGGTTCAACCGGAACGGCTGGCGCACTGAGAGCTGTGCTCTGTCTGGTTGTGCTGGCTGGCGTCGGCTACGCGGCGCGCTATGTGCGCAACTCCTGGCAGACGCGCAATCGCATCGAGAATCCCACCATGCCGCCCGAGAATATGAATGGCGAGGGCGATGGTCCGGATGGTCCGTTTTTCCCGAGCTCAGCGCAGGTTTACGGCGGGCAGAAAATCCCGAGTAAGTTTTTCATGGAGTCCGATTCCTGCAAGCGCTGCCACGAAGACATCTACAACCAGTGGTTCAGCTCGGCGCACCATTTTTCTTCGTTCAACAATCAATGGTATCGCAAGGCGGTCGAGTATATGCAAGACACGGTGGGGACCAAGCCTTCGAAATGGTGCGGCGGATGCCACGATCCCGCGGTGCTGTACGCCGGATTAATGGACACGCCCATCAACCAGATCGTGCATCGTCCGGAGGCGCAAGCCGGACTGGGCTGCATGATGTGCCACTCCATCGCCAAGGTGAAGAGCACGATGGGGCAGGGCGATTTTTATCTTGAGTATCCGAAGCTGCATGAACTGGCGGCTACGAAGAATCCGGTAGCGCGGGCATTGCATGATTTTGTGATCCGCTTAAATCCGGAGCCACACCGGCGTGTGTTCCTGAAACCCTTCATGCGCGACCAGACGGCGGAGTTCTGCTCGACGTGCCACAAAGTTCATCTGGATGTTCCGGTGAACAATTATCGCTGGTTCCGCGGATTCAATGAGTATGACAACTGGCAGGCCAGCGGAGTGTCGGGGCAGGGAGCGCGGTCGTTCTACTATCCGCCGAAGCCGCAGCAGTGCGCCGATTGCCACATGCCCCCCGCGGCGTCGAAGGACGCGGGGAATATCAATGGCTTCGTGCACTCGCATCGCTTCCCCGCGGCCAACACGGCCGTTCCGACTGCCAACGAAGACGCGGCGCAATTGAAGCTGACAGAGGACTTCCTGAAAAATGGCGCGCTCACGGTGGACATCTTCGCGCTATCGCCGGCGCAGGCTCGGCTCAAGCCTGGCGCAACCACGCAGTCCGACTTGTCGACGACCTTTGCGGTGGGAGAGGAGGCTGAGAGTAAGATCACGGGCGGAAATGCGGGGGAAGCTACTCCGGTTACGGCTCCTTTGAATCGAGTGCAGCCGCCGTTGCGGCGCGGCGACACTGTCCGCGTGGATGTGGTGGTGCGGACGAAAAAGGTAGGACACTTTTTCCCCGGAGGGACGGTTGATGCCTACGATACCTGGCTCGAACTGAAAGGGACCGACGACAAGGGCCAGATCATCTTCTGGAGCGGCATGGTCGAGGACAACGGCCACGGTCCGGTAGAAAAAGGCGCGCACTTCTACCGATCATTGCAGATCGATGCCCACGGCAATCCCATCAACAAGCGGAACGCGTGGGCCACACGAGCGGTAGTCTACGTCAGACTGATTCCGCCGGGCGCCGCTGACACGGTGCACTACCGCATGTTGATTCCGGAGAACGCCGGCAGCAAGATCACGCTGCATGCGCGGCTCTGCTACCGGAAATTTTCGTGGTACGAAACGCACGAGTCATTTGCCGGCGAGCCCGACCCGACGAAACCGAATGCGGTTTCTCCCAACTACGACGATCGTCCAACAGTGTTCACAGCATCATTGAAGGGCGTTTCGGCGAAGGAAGAAAAAATTCCAGACCTGCCGATCGTCACGATGGCCGAGGATGAAGTTACGCTTCCAGTGATTGCCCGGAACGCGCCGGAGCCGCAGCCCAAGACGATGGTTCGAAAGGACGAATGGCAGCGCTGGAACGACTACGGGATCGGATTGTTTCTGCAAGGCGACCTGAAGGGTGCGGCGGCTGCCTTCGAAAAAGTGACCGAGGCGGATCCGAATAATCCGGATGGGTGGGTCAATCTCGGCCGCTGCGCCGTGGCGGAGGGCGATATGGAGCGTGCCCGCGCCGTACTGCAAAAGGCTCTCGCTCTATCTCCTACGCTGGCCCGGGCGAATTTTCTTTACGCGAAAGTTCTGCGTTCGGACGGCAACTATGAGGGCGCGGCTTCTCGCTTGCGAATTGTGCTGGCGCAGTATCCGCGAGATCGCGTGGCCTTGAACGATCTGGGGCGTGTGCTGTTCTTGCAGCGCAAATACGACGAAGCCGTGAAAACGCTGCAGGGAGTTCTGGCCATCGATCCGGAAGACTTGCAGGCGCACTACAACCTCATGCTGTGCTACAGCGGCTTGGGAAATGAGAAGCTGGCCAAAGAACATCAGGAGCGGTACATGCGCTTCAAGGCCGACGAATCGGCGCAGGCGATAACCGGGCCCTACCGTCAACTACATCCCGAAGACAATAACGAACGGCAGGCGGTGCATGAACACGTTTCCGTCCCGCTAGCGAGTATTCCTACAGGTCATGTGGGGACAGTCGCCTCGGCTGTCCAGTCGGGCAGAGCCCGGCCCGCGTCGACAGCCGCCGCCGGGGCTTCCAGATAAATGAACGTTCCCGGCAAAGCTTTCACCACGGAGTCATCGAGTCACGGAGAAAAGCGCAAATCTTTTTTCTCTGTTCTTCTCTGTGCCTCTGTGCCTCTGTGTTTGTTGTTTCTGTCGGGGAAGAGCACTGCCCAGCAGATTCATTTCCGCGACGTCACTTCTTTGGCGGGCATTCATTTCACCCACAACAACGGCGCGTTCGGGAAAAAGTGGCTGCCTGAAACCATGGGGCCGGGTTGCGCTTTCATCGACTACGACAACGATGGTTATCCCGACATCCTTCTGATCAACGGGGACGATTTTCCTGGGCATCCTCATGGTGGCGCGACCACGCTGAAGCTTTATCACAATAATCAGAACGGAACTTTCACGGATGTGACTCGCCGCGCTGGGCTTGCCATTCCGATGTTTGGCTTCGGAGTTGCCGTCGGCGACTACGACAACGACGGCTTTGACGACATCTTTGTCACGGCGCTGGGCCAGAGCCACCTTTTTCACAACAACGGCAACGGCACGTTCACCGACGTCACCAAGTCAGCGGGCATGTGGGGGCCGAGCGAATTTTCCACGGGTGCGGCCTGGGTGGATTACGATCGCGACGGCAAACTGGATCTTGTAATCGCAAACTATGTGCAGTGGAGCGAGCAAGGCGACCTTTATTGCACGCTCGATGGAGCGCACAAGTCGTATTGCACTCCGGAATCGTACAAAGGCACGTCCGTCCGGCTGTGGCACAACCTGGGCAACGGCAAGTTCGAAGACGCCACGCAGAAAGCCGGATTGGGCGATCCGACTTCAAAGAGTCTGGGCATTACGATTCTCGATTACAACGACGATGGCTGGCCTGACATTCTGATCGCCAACGATACTCAGCCCAACAAGTTATACCTGAACAAAGGAAATGGAACGTTCGAAGAGCGTGGCGTGGCTGCCGGCATTGGCTTCAGCGAGGACGGAGTGGCGCGCGCGGGCATGGGCAGCGACGCCGCCGACTACGATCGCAGCGGACATCCGAGCGTGCTGATCAGCAACTTCGCCAACCAGATGGTCTCTCTCTACCACAACGAGGGGAACGGTTTGTTCGTGGATGAAGCGCCGCAGTCGGAGATCGGCCGGGACACGCTCGTCACTCTCGGCTTCGGATGCTTCTTCTTCGATTATGACAATGACGGCTGGCCCGATATTTTTGTTGCCGACGGCCACATCGAAAATGAAATCGAGCGGGTGCAGAAGCGTGTGAGCTACGCCGAGCCTCCGCACCTGTTCCGCAACCTGGGCGGCGGAAAGTTCACCGAGGTAACGGAACAGATGGGGAAGTCGTTTGCCGCGCCAAAGGTGGCGCGATCCACGGCTTACGGAGACATCGATAACGATGGCTTTCTCGACATTCTGCTCACCACAAACGGCGGGCCCGCGTATTTGTTTCACAACGAGGGCGGAACGAATCGCAGCCTGCGCATCAAACTGGTTGGCACAAAATCGAATCGGGACGGCATTGGCGCGGTGGCACGGGTCAGCGCCGCCGGTGATAAACAATGGAAGATGCTGCGTTCCGGATCGAGTTACCTGTCGCAAAGTGAACTGGTCCTGACGTTCGGGCTGGGCGCACACAGCAAAGCCGACAAGATTGAGATCCAGTGGCCAAGCGGGCACGTGGACAAGCTTGCCAATGTTGATGCCGGACAGACGATAATGGTGGAGGAAGGGAAGGGTGTCGTCAGTCATCGCGCGTATTCCGCGCCGCATGTCTTTTCGGCAGCGAAGTAGTTCTGTGCATGTCATCCTGATGAAATCGAAGGATCGCTATCGCTCAAGGCGCACGCTGCAGGGTAGGGATCCTTCGACTCCGTTTGCTCGCTGTGCGCGAGCAAACTCCGCACAGGATGACAAGATCAGGATGACATGACAGAACCATGTTTTCCCCTGTGTTCCTCTGTGCCCGCTGTGTTTAAATCTTTAGAGAAATGAATCTGAGAATCTCAGTTGCTCTTTTAGCTACGCTGCTCGACGCCTTCGGAATCGCCAATCCCGATTCACAACCCAATTCCATCGACGCCGCCCGCTTGAATAATCTGGGATGCGCTTACATGAACCAGCAGCTCTTCGAAAAGGGATTGAAAGAGTTTCAGCAGGCAGCCGCTGCCGATCCCAAGTTCACCATCGCACGCCTGAACGAGGGCGTGGCCTATCTGAATTTGCAGAAGGTCGATGACGCCAGAGCCGCGCTGGAAGATTCGCTGAAACAGGATCCGAAGAGTCCAAACGCGTGGTACAGCTTGGGATTGCTGGCGAAAAACATGGGCGACGCGCCGGCCTCGATTGATGCGTTCCAGAAGGTGATTGCCATCGACCCGAACGATGCCGACACCTGGTACTTTCTCGGCACCGCCTACGCGCAAGCCAAGCAGTTTCCGCAGGCCATCGATTCGTTCGATCACGCGCTGAAAATCAATCCGCTGCACGCGTCGGCGGAGTTTGGACTGTCGCGCGCCTACCAGCAGTCCTCCGACGTAAATGACGCGCGCGAGCACCTAAAGAGATTCCAGTACATCACGCAGAAGAAGCTTGGCGCTCCGATGAGCCTCACGTATGGCGAGCAGGGACAGTACTCGCGCGCGGTCGAATCGCCGCAGGCGGTGTTGAAGCCGCCACCGCAGATCAAGGTGCAGTTTGTGGATGTGTCGAAGGAGGCTGGGATTTCGTCGCAATCTCAACCCGTAGCGCAAAGGGAAGGATCCTCTTTTGAGCCCGGCGCAGGCGCATGTTTCCTGGACTACGACAATGATGGAAGAACCGACGTTTTCTTGGCGAATAATGACGCCCAAGGCGGGATAGCGCTCTACCATAACCTAGGGAACGGAAAATTTCAGGACGTCACCAAGCAAGCAGGACTCGATCCGACCGTGCACGGACTAAGTTGTACCGCGGGCGACTATGACAACGATGGATTCACGGATTTGGCGGTGAGTTCTGCCAAGGGCGTTCTGCTGCTGCACAATGAAAAAAATGGAACGTTCAAGGATGTGACCGAGGTAGCGGGCCTTGCCAAAGCCGAGGGCGCCGACGGCCTTACTTTCATTGATTACGATCACGACGGTGATTTGGATCTTTACGCGACGATCGACCTAGCGCTTATATTGGGGCCTCCTAGCGGAATCGGCAAGGGCCTTAATGAAATGTGGCGCAATAACGGGAATGGAACGTTTACTTCCGTTGCCGATGTGACCGGTCTTGCGGGTAGTTCCGGTGCCTTCAGCTCGGTGGGCTCGGATTACAACAACGATCGCGCCATCGATCTGATCGTCACCAATCACGGTCCAACGATATTTGAGAACCCGCGAGAAGGACGGTTCTTACCCCGCAAGCTTTGGTCGGCGCCCATGCCCGCTCAGGCTGTTGGCGTCTCAGTGCTCGATTTCGATCACGATGGCTGGATGGACCTGGCGTTTACGCACGATGGACCTCCCGGCATCACTCTCTGGCGGAACAATCACGGCAAGACCTTCGACCAAGTAAAACTCCCCGACACCAACTGGGTTCGCGCCTACGGCGTTGCCGCATTCGACTACGATAACGACGGCTGGGTTGATCTGGTTGCGGTCGGTGAAACGAAGGATGGCAAAGGCGAGATCCGCCTCTTCCGCAATCTCGGCCCCGACGGCTTCAAAGACGTCACTGCCGACGTCGGCCTCGACAAGATTCAACTGAAAGAGCCGCGCGCCATCATCACTGGAGACTACGACAACGACGGCGCGACCGATCTGCTGATCACGCAGAATCACGGCCCCGCCGTGCTTTTGCGCAACGTTGTTCTGCCAAATCCGGGCGGCAATCAGAATCACTGGATGCGCCTCGCGCTCAAGGGATTGAACGACAATAAATCCGCCATCGGGACCAAGGTGGAAGTCTTCTCCGGCGGCAACCGGCAGAAGTTTGAGATCTACGGATCGAACGGATATCTCGGTCAGAACTCGCCTTACTTGACTGTCGGCCTCGGCGACGCGAAAGAAGCTGACATCGTGCGCATGCTCTGGCCCACCGGTGTGTTGCAGGACGAGATTCATGTTGCCGGCGACAAGCAGCAGAATCTTCTGGAGATTGATCGCCGCGGCAGTTCCTGTCCCACGCTTTTCGTGTGGAATGGCGAGCACTACGAATTTGTCGCCGACATGCTGGGCGCGGGCGTCGTCGGACATTGGATTGGCCCCGGGCAGCGCGACATCCCGCGCCCGGTGGAATACATCAAGCTCAACCGCGACTCGGTTCATGAAAACAACGGGAAGTTCAGCTTCCGCTTCATGGAGCCTCTGGAGGAAGCTGTCTACCTCGATCAGGTGCGGCTTCTGGCGGTCGATCATCCGGCGGATCTTGACGTGTATCCCAACGAGTATTTCGCATCAAACCCGCCGTATCCCCCATTCAAAGTGGTGGTGAGCCACAACGCGCAACCGCCCGAGGGCGCGTGGGACGATCATGGCCACGATGTGCTGCCTGATTTACTCGCGCATCGCTATATCGGCGACTTTGCGCTCACGAAGTTTCTCGGCTTCGCCCAGCCGCACGCGCTTACGCTCGATCTGGGCGAGGCTTATCACGGAGAGCCACTCTGGCTGTTAATGCATGGCGAGATCGAATACTTCTCGGCGAACAGCATGTATGCGGCTTCGCAGGCGAAAATCGAGGCGATCGCTCCGTACGTCGAGGCGCTGGGCGCGGATAAAAAATGGAAGCGCGCGGTCGACGATATGGGTTTTCCTGCCGGTGGTCCGCGGACTATTACGGTCGATCTGACGGGGAAACTTCCGACTGGAACGAAAAAAATCCGCATCACGACCAATCTGCAGATTTATTGGGACAGCATTCTGGTGGACCACACACGGCAGTTCACCGAAGGCCAGTCGCATGCGCCGCGTGTGACTCCGGTGCCGCTGACAAGCGCCGATCTCGAATTCCACGGGTTTCCGTTCAAGATCGAGGGCACGCCGCCGGGCAATGTGAAATACATTTACGAGAAGACCAGCCCGACCGGGCCCTACACCCGGCCGAAAGGCACCTACACGCGCTACGGCGATGTTCTGCCCTTGCTCACGGCCACCGACGACAAGCTGGTTGTCTTCGGATCGGGAGACGTCGTGCGGCTGGAATTCAATCCTGCGGATCTTCCGGCGCCGCCCAAGGGATGGGTGCGCGATTATTTCTTTGCCGCCAATGGATATGAAAAAGATATGGACTTCTACGCCGCCGAAGGCAACTACGTGGCGCCGCTGCCGTTCCTGAGCATGGGCGAGTATCCCTACACGCCGAAGAAATCGTTCCCGCTCGACGATGAGCACGTCAACTATCTACTCGAATACAACACGCGGCACATGTCGGGCAACGAGCAGCGGGGATACTGGTTCGACTACGGCCAGGCGAAGTAGTCGCCGTTGATTCGCCCGGACCTACAGAAACGTTTTAACATTGACATTTTCCCGCGTTCCATAATCCAATAGCCGTTCTCATGGAAACCTCGACTACCGCTCCATCCGCGGCACGCCTCCGCCGAACGCTCACGCTCTCGGACCTGATCCTGTACGGAATCATCGTGATCCAGCCGGTCGCTCCGATGTCGGTATTTGGGGTGCTGAGCGACCGGGGCCACGGACATGTGGTGACTGCGATTCTTATCGCCATGGTGGCGATGCTGTTCACCGGCATCAGTTACGGCCGGATGGCGCGCGCCTATCCCAGCGCCGGTTCCGCTTTCACCTACGTGGCTCAGGAAGTTAACCCCGCCGTTGGGTTCGTGACCGGCTGGAGCATGGTCATGGACTACATGCTCAACCCGCTCATTTGTACTGTGTGGTGCGCGGGCCAGGCGCATCAATTTGCTCCGGGCGTTCCCTCCTGGATATGGAAAATCTTCTTTGCACTTGTTTTCACTCTGCTCAACATCCGTGGCATCAAGACCTCGGCAAGGATTAACACGGTCATGGCCATGTTGATGGGAGTGGTGGTGGTTGCAATCTTTATTGCCGGCGCGCGCTACATCTTTGGCGCGCCGCAGGGAACCATCTCGTACCTGACGCCTTTTTACGATCCGCACACGTTTTCCTGGGGCAACCTCTTCGGCTGTACTTCGATTGCAGTCCTGACCTATATCGGTTTCGATGGAATCTCTACGCTATCTGAAGAAGCCGAGAATCCCAGGCGGAACATTCTCTTGGCGACCGTGCTCACGTGCCTGGTCATTGGAATTCTTTCCGCGGTAGAGGTATACGTTGCGCAACTGATCTGGCCGGCCCGCGAAGCCTTTCCCGACATCAACACCGCCTATTCTTACGTTGCTGGCCGCGCCTGGAAGCCGCTGTTCCCGGTGGTCGGCTTTACTTTGCTTCTGGCAAACTTCGGCTCTGGATTCGGCTCGCAGACGGGCGCGGC
Source organism: uncultured Acidobacteriota bacterium (assembly GCA_963719865.1). Lineage (GTDB taxonomy): Bacteria > Acidobacteriota > Terriglobia > Terriglobales > Acidobacteriaceae > Sulfotelmatobacter. The sequence continues at coordinate 38,643 of CAVRDS010000056.1, forward strand.
GCGGTTGCTCTATGGCATGGGACGGAGCAACGCGCTGCCGAAATCTTTCTTCGGCGCCATCGACGAGAAGAGCCGTGTGCCGCTGAACAGCGTCATTTTTGTAGGAGTAGTCGCCATCCTTGGAGCTTTCGTCCTGGAAGGCGTTGCCAGCTTTCAAGCGAACCCGTCCGTCGCGATTCTGAGCAGGAACAATCTCGCGCAGATCCTCAACGGCGGTGCAGCGTACGGACTGGGCGCCGAGATGTTGAATTTTGGAGCTCTCATTGCCTTCATGGGGGTCAATGTCGCGGCGCTGCTCCGCTACTATGTGCGCTCGGAAGAGAAGAAATTAGGCTATCTCATACCGCCCGTTTTCGGTTTCCTGATCTGTCTTGGATTGTGGCTCAATCTCAGCCGGCCCGCCATGATCGTGGGTTCCATCTGGATGGCGGCGGGAATTTTGTTCGGCGCGATTCGTACCAAGGGCTTTCGCGGCAATCTGATCAATTTCGAACTGCCACCTGAGGAAAATTGAGTAATTGGGAAATTTTGTAATTGGGTAATCTAAGACCTGCCGCGTCACACCGATGCCTGCAGGGTTCAATTACCCAATTTCTCAATTCCACAATTATCCAATCGTTCTCACTCCACGTTCCAGCCGCTAACTTCCACGGTGACTTTCGCCGCTCCCAGTTCGCCGGCGTGATAGGTTGCGGTGACCTCGCGCCTCTCGCCCGGAAGTAAAGAAACATAGTTGTCTTCCCAAACGACCGGAAGAATTTCTTCTCCCTTGGCGCCCTTGTCAACTTTCAAGCGAACGAAGAAGGCGAGACTCTTGCTCGGGTTCTGCAGGGTGACGTGTGTGATTTCTTCTTCGCCTTCGCGCTCGGTGCGGTCCGTAACCTTCAGCTTGACCTTCGGGAGCTGTGAGATGGCGGTGAAGTCAGCGTAGGACGCAGTCGGAGTCATCCACCAGGTCGTCTTCGCCCAGTCGAGCGTCTCGGGCTTGGTCGACAGCCAGTAGAAATTCGAACCGACCAGCTTGCCGGCCGAATCTTCCAGACGCAGGACCAGGAAATACGTGGGACTCAGACCGGAAATGTCGGGCAGGGCGAAGATTTTTGCGGTGCTGTCAGCTCCGGTGTCCACCGTATTCTCCTGCGTGAACTTCTCGGTCATGTCGAGGTCGTAAATTTTCGTGGTGAGATTCAGTCCCTTCGCGTCTGTGTACTGGCTGCTGACCACCCAGATGGAGTGGTCGTCGTAGCCATAGATCGGGTGCAGCGGTTCCATTGCGCGCTTGGCGCCAAAATATCCTCCTCCCGGACGCAAGTAGTAGTCGTAGAGATGCCAGATCATAGAGGGCCAGGCGTTGTTGAGCATCCACTGGATCACTCCGGTGGCCTCATATTTGTTGCGGCTATAGGCCTCGTACATGGCGCGCACGCCTTCGTAGGTCTGCATCTGCGACTTGATGGCGAAGTCTTCTACGTTGTCAGACTTGCCATAGCGGTTGGCGAGCGCCTCGCTGAACACGCCGATGGTCTTAAATTCCCCGCCGCCTGCGTGGTAGTTCCACACATCATCAATCGGCCACAGGTGATCTTTGCCAACCATGGCGCGAATGCTCTCCACGGGGGGAACCGCCGGTCCCATGCTGGTTTCGCTATCGAATCCGTAGCCGCCACCGCAGCCGCCGGGATTACAGAGCTTACGGCCGGGCTGACCTTCCGGCGTGTCGACCTCCCAGTAGCTGGGCGCGACATATTCATAGGGGCCACTCATTTTCATGCCACTGTCGCCAGTGACGCTGGTCTTCTTTCCCGTCGCCGACGAGACGACCGGGTTGGGCCAGAATAGATCTTTTTCGATATCGAGATACATTTGTTCGACATCCGGTGGAGGCGGATTGTCGCTGCCATTCAGCCACATCACCAGGCTGGGATGGCTGCGTAGCCTGTAGATCTGATCGCGCAACGACTGTTTGGCGATTTCAAAATCCTGCGGCTTCCAGCGCGGCCAGCGTTCCCAGAAATCGCAGCAGCACCATCCCGCCATCACGAGAATTCCCTTGTGGTCGGCCAGTTCGTAAAATTCCGGCGTCTCAAGCTTGCCTTCGAGACGGACGGTATTGAGGCCCATGTCCTGGACATAGCGGAACTCGTCTTGGAGACGCTGGGAGGTTTCGCGTTGCAGCATGTCGGGAGTCCAGCCGGCGCCGCGGATCAGGATGTTCTTGCCGTTGATGTGGAAAGCTCGCCCGCCCACTGCATTGAAGTCCGAAGTAATTTCGCGAATGCCGAACTCGGTGGTGGAGTGGTCACTGATGGCTCCATCCACGTCGAATTCCATTTTGAGCTTGTAGAGATTTGGAGTGCCCATCTGCGCCGGCCACCACAATCGTGGATTCGCGAAGACAAGCTGGCTGAACTTGTCCGGAGTAAACGTGACGTCTTTCGCTTCGTTGGCAGCGAGTTCTACGTCTTGCTCGAATTTTACGTCCTCGATTTCGCCCTGGAGTTTGCCTTTGACCGGGTGATTCGTGCCATTCTTGACTTGAGCAGTGACGGTGAGTTGCGCGCTGTCATTCGCAGGGGAATTTAATTTCGAGACCACGGTGGGGTAGCGTAGGGCAACGGGCCCGCTATCGGTGAGATAAACGTCGCGCCACAATCCCATGTTTTTGTCGGGGGGCGCGGGATTCCAATCGACAAACGTGATCGCGAGATCGTGCTCGGTGGGAGCGTAGACCTGCACCGCCAGAACATTTTCCGCGCCCGGCTTCGCGGTCTCGCTGACATTGAACTCGTAGGTGCGCCACGCGCCGGCCACGTCGTCTGAATTCGCGATCTGTTTGCCGTTCAGCCAAATGTTCGCGCGATAGTTGATGCCGTCAAACTTTAGCCAAACTGTTTTGCCCTTGTAACTGGCCGGGAGCACGAATTGCCTGCGGTACCACCACGAGAGGGCATAGGGGCTGTCGGGCGCCATGGCGATGTTTGAAAAATTCCCCCCGATTGGATAATTGACGCCGGGAAACTGGCGGAGATTCATCGCGAAAAACGGGTCAGGAAGGGTCTTATCCTTGACCATCGCGGCAACGACGGTCGTCGGCACTGTTACTTCGTGCCAGCTCTTGGGAGAAAACTGCGGCGTCGAAATGGCCTCTCCCTTGGCTTCGACTTTGGCCGAGGTCTGCAAGGTCCAGCCCTCGTGCAGAGCTAACCTGCTTTCGGTCGGGTGCTTGCCCTGTGCGGTGGAAGGACTTTTCTCCTGGGCGACGAGAGATGAAGTTACAAACAATAAAGTCAACAGAAGAAAACCGGGAGTCAGACGATTCCGTAAGCTCATGTTGCTCCTATGCGAGGCGGGGGTCTCGGATCGACAGCGACAGCGTTTGGAAAAATGCTCCGCCAGAATGGATAACACTTCTATTAATTCGTTTCAATAGCGCATTTTTTCACTGAGGTGGGCTGGGCCGTCCCGGCGTAGGAGAGTCGGGCGAGCGAGCGAAGATTTGCGCAAGTCATCCGCGACCGGCAAGGGGAGAGAGCGCCACATCCGGTAGTTTATAATGGAAAATTCGCCTGACTACTCTGGAGTGACAAGAACATGATCCGATTTCTGCAAACCGAGGGGCCGTTCAAGAAGTTTGTTCTTGGAGGCCTGCTCTTGCTCATTTGTGCCGCTATGGTCATCGCGTTTGTTCCTGGCGGATTAGGTTCTGAGTTGACCGGCACGCCGGGCAAGGGAGTCGTGGCCAAAGTAGCCGGCGACGATATCACAGCCGACGAAGTGCGCGAAACCGCCCGGCAGATGCTGCAACAGCAGATGCCGCAGGGCGGGGCCAATATGAGCATGCTGCTGCCCTTCTTCGCCCAACGCGCTGCCGAGCAGTTGATCACGCGCCAGGCGCTGATCGCCGAGGCCGGACGCATGGGTTTGCGCGTCACTCCCGCCGAAGTGCGCGACGAACTGCAGCACGGCCGTTACGGGGCGACTTTCTTCCCTGGGGGCAACTTCATCGGCCAGCAGGAATACGAGGACTTGCTGCAGCGCTACAACCTGACCACTACCAAGTTTGAAGAATCCGTCGGCCACGACATTCTTCTGACCAAGTTGCAGGCGCTCATTGCCAGCAGCGCCGGTGTGAGCGACGCGCGAATTCACGAAGAGTTCGTTAAACAAAATACAAAGGTGAAGTTTGATTACGCCTATTTGAAGCAGGACGACCTCAAGAAGGGACTTCATCCCACGGACGAAGAATTGAAGGCTTATTACGAGAGCCACAAGGCGAGCTACGCCAACTCCATTCCAGAGAAGCGCAAGGTCAAGTATGCGATGATCGATTCGGCGAAGGCTGAGGCCGATGTGCAAGTCACGCAAGATGATCTGCGAGCCTATTACGATAATCACCGCGATCAGTATCGCGTCCCCGAGCAAGTGAAAGTCAGCCACATTTTGATCAAGACGCCGCTTCCCGGACCCGACGGCAAAGTCGACGAAAAGGGTGTGGCTGAGGCCCAGCAACGCGCCGCCGATTTACTGAAGCAACTCAAGAACGGCGCCAAGCTGGAAGACTTAGCCAGGAAATATTCGGAGGATCCGGGCAGCGCAAAGCAGGGTGGATCACTGGGCTGGATCGGCAGAGGCCAGACCGTCCCCGAATTTGAAAAAGTCGCGTTCTCGCTGCCCAAGGGTCAGATCAGCGATCTGGTGAAGAGCAGCTATGGTTTCCACATTATTCGCGTGGACGACAAGCAGGACGCGCACAACAAGCCGCTGGACGAGGTCAAGAGCGAGATTGAGCCGATCCTGAAGCATCAGAAGGCGCAGCAAATGGCGCAGAAGAAAGCGGAAACTCTGCTGGCGCAGGCTCGAACGCAAGGCCTCGATGCGGCGGCCGCCGTGCAGGGCGTTCCTGTGATCACGTCGGACTTCTTTTCGCGCCGCGATACGCTCCCCGGCTTGGGACAGGCTCCTCAGTTCATGGATGCCGTTTTCACTGCGCAGGAGAAATCTCCGCCGGACGTGGCCTCCGCATCCGATGGAATCGTCGTGTTTCAGTTGCTTGCCATCAAGCCTCCGGCGACTCCGACGTTTGAAGAGATTCGAAGCCGCCTGGAAGACGAATTCAAGAACGAGCGATCGAATATTTTGTTAACGCAAAAGGCGCAGGAGCTTTCCGACCGCGCCAAGGCCGAGCACGATCTGAAGCGCGCTGCCAAGGAACTGGGCGCCACCATGAAAACCAGCGACCTCGTGCTGCCCGATGGCCAGGTGCCCGATGTGGGCTCGATGTCAGGGCAGGCTTCGGTGGCGTTCACCATGAAGCCGGGAGAGATCAGCGGCCCCATCAATAACGGCGGCAACGCCTCTGTGCTGCAATTGGTGGAAAGTGAGCCGCCCTCGGAAGCGGACTTCGCCGCGAAACGCGACCAGATTCGCGATTCGCTGCTGCAAGTCAAGCAACAGGAACGTTTCTCGTTGTTTGTCTCGAACCTTCTCGACGAAATGACGAGGTCGGGCAAGATCAAGCGGAACGAAGAAGAACTGAAGGCCTTGGGCCGCACCGGCAGCGAATCAGGAATGTAGCGGCGCTGACATGTCCTTCTCCCGCGCGGCTGGCATCTTGTTACACCCGACCTCTCTGCCTTCGCGCGGCGGCGTTGGCGATTTTGGACCCGCCGCGTACAAGTTCGTAGACTTTCTCGCCTCTGCCCGCCAGGGCGTCTGGCAAGTGTTACCGCTGGGTCCGCTCGGCTACGGAAATTCCCCATACTCTTCCACTTCGGCATTTGCCGGGAATCCCTTGCTGATCAGCCTGGAGCGCCTGGCCGAGCACGGCTGGATCGACCGCGCAAAGCTCGATGGACTTCCTTCTCCTGATGGCCCGGTGGAATACGACAAAATCTTTACTCAGAAGATGCCGCTGTTGTTTGAGGCGGCGCGAAGCTTTTTGCGAACGGCTTCGCCCGAGGCTTCCGGCAGGTTCGAATCCTTTCGAGCCAAGAATGCCTGGTGGCTGGATGATTTCGTTTTATTCGACGCGCTGCGGGCGCGGCACAAGCTCGATCCCTGGAATCGCTGGCCGCAGGCACTCGCGCACCGCGAGCCGGATGCGCTAGCTGGCGCTCGGGCTGAACTCTCTGACGATGTCCGCGTGCGCAGTGCGGTGCAGTTCGCGTTTTTCGAACAATGGCGAGCGCTACGGCGCTACTGTGCCGAGCGCGCCATTCGTATTGTGGGCGATGTCGCTATCTTCGTGAACCACGACAGCGCCGACGTGTGGACGCATTCCGAACTGTTTCGCTTGGACAAGGATCTTCAGCCCGAAGTCGTCGCCGGGGTTCCTCCCGATTTCTTCAGCAAGACCGGACAACGTTGGGGAAATCCCCTGTACCGCTGGGATGTGATGAAGGAACGCGGGTACCAGTGGTGGATCCAGCGGCTGCGCTGGGCCACGCAAAACTGCGATTACATCCGGCTCGATCACTTTCGCGGCTTCGATCAGTTCTGGGAAATTCCGGCCAGCGATCCTACGGCCGTGAATGGCCGCTGGGTCGACGGTCCGCGCGATGATCTGTTTGTCAAGCTTCGCGAGGCGCTGGGCGGCTTGCCGTTTTTTGCCGAGGATCTTGGTTATATCACTCCTGAAGTGCACGCCCTGCGAGACCGGTTACAGATTCCGGGCATGTCCGTGTTGCAGTTCGGTTTCGGTGATGAAGGCGCGCACATGTACCTTCCGCATCGCGCTCAGGGCAAAGTCATCTACACGGGAACCCACGACAACGATACCGTAGCCGGCTGGTGGAATTCGGGCGCCGCCGAACACGAAAAGCGAAATGCCGAGGCCTATGTGGGGCGTTGCCAAGACGGCATTCATTGGGCCTTCGTCCGGTCCGCCCTTTGCTCCCCCGCGACTCTCAGCATCACTCCGTTGCAGGATATCCTCGGCTTGGGCAGCGAGGCCCGCATGAATACTCCCAGCGTGGATGGCGGCAACTGGCGCTGGCGATTCCGTGAAGATCAATTGAACAGTGATCTCGCCGCGAAGCTGGCCCATTTGGCGGAGTTGAGCGATCGCCTTCCAACGCCGGTCACGTCCCAAGCCAATCTGACTTTCTTTGCTTAAGGCTGTCGCTTGAGGCAGGGGCGTTCCCCGCAATTGTGAACCGTATGTTAAAGCGGCGCGTTTTTGTCGGCAGATCGTGTATAGAAGATACGGGAGCTGAGCGTGAGTGAAGCCATCATCGAAGCCGTTGCGGTCGAGAAGTCATATCCGCAAGCGGACGGCACCCGCATCCAGGTCGTGGGTTCGACCAATCTCGTGATCGAACCGGGAAAGATCATTGCTCTGCTCGGTCCCTCGGGTTGCGGCAAGTCCACGTTGCTGCGCATTCTGACCGGCCTTTCGGAACCGAGTTCCGGCACGCTTTTGTGGCATGGCAAGCCGCTGGATGGACAAACGCCGAACGTGGCCATCGTCTTTCAGAGCTTCGCTTTATTCCCGTGGCTCACGGTTCTTGAAAATGTGGAAGCGCCTCTCGAAGCCAAGGGAGTGGAAGCGGTTGAACGCCGCAAGCGCGCGCTGCGCGCCCTCGATACTGTCGGCCTTGACGGTTTCGAGACGGCGTATCCGAAAGAACTTTCCGGCGGCATGAAGCAGAGGGTGGGATTTGCCCGCGCCCTGGTCGTAGAGCCTGAAGTCTTATTCATGGACGAGCCTTTTTCCGCGCTCGATGTTCTCACCGCCGAAAACCTGCGCGGTGAATTGCTGGAACTTTGGCTGAACAAAAAGATGCCCACCAGCGCCATTTTCGTAGTCACGCACAATATTGAAGAGGCGGTGATGCTGGCCGATCGGGTGATGGTGCTGGGCAGGAATCCAGCGCGCATTCGCTCCGATTTCACGATCCGCCTGAAGCATCCACGCGAACGGAAGTCGCCGCGTTTTGTCGAACTGGTCGACTACATCTACAAGGTGATGACTGAGCCCGAGGTCGAGCACGCCTTGCCCGATGCGGAGACTACGGCGGAGATGATTCTTCCCGCCGCAGGCCTGACTCCGGACGCACGCAAGAAGCAGGAAGCGCCCATTCGCACCGCACGATATCAGATGCTGCCACATGCCCGCGTCGGCGGTATTGCCGGACTCGCGGAATTACTGCGCGATCGGGGCGGTCGCGAGGATCTGTTCCGCCTCTCGGAAGAACTGGTGATGGACGTCGAAGACCTGTTGCCGATTCTGGAAGCCTGCGTGCTTCTGGGCTTTGCATGGCTCAAAGAAGGGGACGTGCAGATCACGCCGCAGGGCATTGCGTTCGCCGACGCCGACATTCAGCAGCGCAAGATTTTGTTCCGCAACGCGGCCCTCGAGCACGTCATGATCTTGAAGCAGATCGACAGCATCCTGAAACGCAAGTCCGATCATGCGATCGCGGATGAATTTTTCCACGATATCCTCGACGAGCATTTCGCTGAAGACGAAGTGCAGCGCCAGTTTGAGACCGCCCTGAACTGGGGACGCTATGCTGAGATCTTCGATTACGACCGGGCCAGCGGACGTCTGACACAAGCTGAGCCGCCGACCGCTCCGGTTCCTTCGGCTGACTCGCCGAACCCGGCGGCGAAGTCCTGAGCCGAACCGCAATTTGAAAGTCGCGATCATGAAAAAGACCATCAGCATGCGGGGATTCTCGGCGTACCGGATCTGGACGCAATTACCCGCCTTCGAGATTTCCTACCTGCCTGATGTTCTGATGTTTGCCGCGGCGATCGCATTGTTCTATGCGGTCCTGATCGTCGGCCGCGCGTGGCTCGGGCCTATCACTGCTGAAGTGGAAATCTCCCGCAGTCCGTGGGCGCTGCCCGCTTACGCGGGATATTCGCTACTGCGCATCACGATTGCCTATGTGTTCAGCCTCGCATTCACGCTGGTCTATGGATACATCGCTGCCTACAACAAGCGCGCCGAGCGCTTCATGATTCCGCTGCTCGACGTCTTGCAATCCATTCCGGTGCTTAGCTTTCTGCCGGGCGTGATGCTGGCGATGGTGGCGCTGTTTCCCGGACGGCAACTGGGTGTCGAGGCCGGAGCGATTCTGCTGATCTTTACTGGCCAGGTGTGGAATATGGCCTTCAGCTTCTACGCCTCGCTGAAAAGCATCCCTAACGAGATGCGGGAAGCGGCCAAAGTTTATCGCTTCAGTTGGTGGCAGCGCTTCATCCAGGTGGAATTGCCATTCGCCGCGATCGGGCTGGTGTGGAATTCCATGATGTCGGTGGCCGGGGGATGGTTCTTCCTGATGGCCTGTGAAATGTTCGTGCTCGGCTCGCGCGATTTCCGCTTGCCTGGCCTTGGATCCTATCTGCAAACCGCGGCCAGCGCGGGCGACACCGCTTCTATTCTCTGGGGTGTTGCTACCATGATCGCAGTGATTGTCCTGCTCGATCAGTTCATCTGGCGGCCGGTGATTGCGTGGGCAGAAAGATTCAAAGTCGAGCAGGTGGAAAGCGCGAACTGTCCCCAGTCGTGGGTGCTCGATCTGTTCCGCCAGTCCCGCGGCCTGAACAAGCTTCGCGATAAAACTGTGCAGCCGCTCAGCGAACGCTTGATGATGTATTTCTCGCGAGAACGCTTGTCCGCAGAGGAAGAGCAATCGAGCCTGTGGAGGGTCTGGCTTACACGTGCCCTGGCTATTTTGTTCCTCGCAGCCACGAGCTACGGAATCGTTCGCGTCGTTATGCTGCTCAGCGGCCTGCAGAAAGCCGAGGTGCATGAGGCCGCGCTGGGTTTGCTGGCCACTTTCCTGCGCGTCAATGTTGCCTTGCTGCTCGGATCACTGTGGACGATTCCCGCTGGCGTGATGATTGGCTTCAACCCGCGCCTCGCCCGCATCGCTCAGCCACTCGCGCAGATTGCCGCTTCGGTTCCCGCCACCGCGCTCTTCCCGGTGGTTCTATTGCTGCTGATTCGCGTTGGGGGCGGGCTCGGCGTCGGATCAATTATGCTGCTGTTATTGGGAACGCAATGGTACATCCTGTTCAACGTCATTGCCGGTGCGATCGCGATCCCGACAGACTTGAAGGAAGCCTGCTCGGTGTTCCGATTTACAAAAATCGAACGCTGGAAGAAGCTGATCCTGCCAGGAATCTTTCCTTATCTGGTGACCGGACTGGTGACCGCTTCCGGCGGCGCATGGAACGCCAGCATCGTCGCCGAATATTTTCATTTCAAAGGCCAGATCTACACCACGGTAGGCCTCGGAGCCACTATTAGCCAGGCCACCGACAGCGGCAATTTCCAACTCTTGCTGGCGGCGACCATCATGATGGCGGCCACCGTGGTTACCATCAATCGCCTGGTCTGGCGCCGGCTTTACGGGCTGGCCGAAACGCGTTACCGCCTCGAGACCTAGCAAGATCGTTAGGCAGCGCAAAATTGCAGGTTACCCATGCTGGTTACTATCGAGTGTCCCCAGCTCTCATTTCATCAGCCATTAACTTGCGCTTCATTTGCCCGCAATGCGGTTGCGGTATCCCTAGAGAATGCGATCCGACCAGTGGCACACGCCTGGGACTGATGCCCAAGGACCGCCGCGAATCTCTGATTTTCCAGCTCTGGCCGCAAAGTTAACTCCGGGAGCCAGGGCGCGAAATCTTTACCGGCGCGTGCAGCAATCCTCGGAAGGATTTCGTCTGGAGAGCCTGCTCGCCGAGATGCGCATCCGCACTGGTATCGAGGCGGCGGACCGCGCGCGCATTCCGCTTCGTGGTCCGGTCGTGGTGGTGGCTAACAATCCTCACGGAGTGCTCGATGGAGCGATTCTTTCCACGCTCCTGACGCAAGTTCGTCCCGACGTGAAGATTCTCACTCACTTTCTGTTCAGCGACATTCCTGAACTCCAGCGCTCGTGCATCTTTGTAGATCCGTTTCAAGCCGACCGTTCCCTCGATGGAAATCGCAAAGCCCTTCGCGAAGCCGTGGCGTGGTTACAACAAGGGGGCATGCTTGCGATGTTCCCCGCGAGTGAGGCCCCACACTGGCAGATGCCGGTGACACAAATTGCCGATCCCGGATGGAACAATACGGCGGTGCGTTTGATTCGGCGTACGGGCGCCCTGGCGTTGCCCGTGTATTTCTGCGGGCACAACAACTTCGGATTTCAGATTCTGGGGATGATCCATCCCAAACTGCGCAGCGCGTTCTTGCTGCAAGAATTCTTGCAGCAAGCGGGTAAGGCCGTCGAAGTCCGCGTGGGCAGCGCACTCTCGCCCGATGCGATCCTCAGCATGGACAACGATCGTGAGGCCACTGAGTACCTGCGCTGGCGCACTCATCTACTGGCTCGCCGCACCCGGGCGGAGAGATCGCGGCCTCTCACACCGCGCTCCATCTTTCCCGCGAAGATTCAGGAACCGATCGCTGACGCTGTTCCATCGGAGACACTGGCGGACGAAATTGCAAAGCTGCCGCCCTGTACCCGGTTGGCGGAGAGTGGCGATCTGTCCGTTTATGTTGCGACGGCGGCCGACATCCCGCACGCACTGCTGGAAGTAGGACGGCTGCGGGAATTGACTTTTCGCCAGGCCGGCGAGGGCACAGGCAGGAGCCGCGATCTCGACTCCTTCGACCAGTACTACTGGCACGTCCTGCTCTGGAATTCGGCGAGGCGAGAACTTGTCGGAGCATATCGCGCAGGAAGCACGGCCGAGATCTTGAAGGAGTGCGGTATCTCCGGACTTTATACCAGCACCCTGTTCCGCTACGACGAGCGGCTCTTCGAAAAGCTCGGTCCGGCACTCGAACTGGGACGATCGTTCGTGCGTCCTGAGTATCAGCGGCAATATGCTCCCTTGCTCCTGTTGTGGAAGGGGATTGCCCGCCTCGCAGCCTTACGTCCGGAAGCGGCGGTGCTCTTCGGTGCGGTCAGCATCAGCAACGACTACAACAAAGCGTCGCGCGAGATGATCTACCGGTTCTTTGAGGCTCGCATGCATCGCGATGATCTCTCGGCCATGGTCGAGCCGAGGCGTCCCTTCCGCACCAGTCTACTGCGGCGTTGGGATTGCCGTAGCATGTGCCGCGCCCTGCGCGACATTGACGAGCTATCTCAGCCGATCACCGATATTGAATCGGACGGCAAAGGTCTGCCGATTCTCTTGCGGCAATACGCCAAGATTGGGGGCAGGCTGGTCGGCTTCAATGTGGATCGCAAATTCTCCGATGTCCTCGATGGTCTGGTGGTCGTAGATCTGCGGCAAACCGATCCAACCGTGCTAGACCGTTATATGGGAAGAGAATCTGCGGCTACGTTCCGAAGGATTCACAGTCTCATGGCCGACGAGGTGAGCTAGCGCGCCGATTTCAGGCGAGTTGCCTCCGTGGGACGAACACATGTCTGCCGCGAATCTTGGAGAGCTTCATCCAGCTTTTGCCCGGTGCTCGCCATCTCCTCAACGCTCATCCGTTCCTGCAGGCCCTCGAAAAGCTGGCGCTCTTCTTTGCGAATGTGCGCCGACAGTCGCTCTGCCAGGGCCCGGACGTTCTCGGGCGTCATCGTTTCCGTTGCCGCCCGCGCGAATTGCCCGCGTAACCACGCGTGATCCGACGGCAACTCTTCCACCAGTGGAACGAGTTCCGCGAAGCTGCGCGCAGCGGGAAACAGCACTTCTTCTTCCGCCGCAAAGTGAAATTGGATTTCACTCTGAAAAAGCTGCGCGATTTCCGCTTGCCACGCCGCTAGATCGGCGTCGGCAATGGGAGACGCCCGCTCAATCCGCACGCACAACGCCAGCGCGTGCTGGTGCTGATGAGACAGCGGAATCAGATTCTTATCGCGCAGCATGATCACCGTATCAGGAGTTCGCGGTCTCCAGTTTCGAGCTCGCTGTCACGCTTTCCGTAGGGGTTGGCTCCGCGGCGGGGCGCACCGTGAGCCAGTCTGTCCTTACCCGCTCCCACTCCTGGATCAGCATGCCGTTGGCCTCGAAGAAGCTGCGAATCCGGTATCGCTCCCATCCCGCCACTTCTTCGAGAATCGGCGCCAGCACGGCCAGCGCGCTGGTGCTCAACACCGTGCGCTTCGCGACCTGCGAAACATCGCGAGACTCCGACACTGCGATGGTCAGCCCATCGCGCGAGTTGATGTGCAGCATGACATGAATGTCGGAACTGCCGTCGCCGGTGTAAACGACGTGGTCCGGACCGGCAACTTGCTGCAGAAGGAGATGGTCGAGAACCGCAACTTTGCCGTATCCGGCCGTCGCGCGCACAATCGTGTCAATCTCTCCTGTGGGCTTGTAGCGAAATTCGGTTCCGTAGATATGATCGGAAGGAACAATATCCTCCAGCGCCGACCGGACGATCTCTACCGGCGCGGCCGAAAGCACATAGAAATCAAATTGGTGGCCGTCTATCCCCGACTCGAGCAAATGATACAAAAGCTTGATATCGCTCTTCAGCCGGATCCGCTTGCCCACCTCGCGCAGATGCTCTTTGCGGACCTTTGAATGAAACTCCGGATCGTGTAGCAGAAGATACGCGAGTTCGGCTCCCTGCTGCACCAGATTGATCTTGGCCATCCCCTTCGATTTTCGCTCGAACTCCTCCGTCGGGATGCCGACCAGTTCCGCCAGCACGTATCCGGAATCGTTGAAGGTGAGCGTCTGGTCGAAGTCGCTCGCAAAAATGTAGCGTTTCAGAACATTGTCTGCCATATCTATTCGATTCCCGCGGCCCGTCGAATGCCCCATAAAAAGAATTGATTGCGATTATATGCCCGCATAGTTAACTCGTTGTGAATAAACAGATCGCCGCCTTTCCTTCGTGCAACTTCGTTTCCTTCGTGGTCCAGAAGTTCGAAAATGCAGGCTCTCTTTACTAAACTCGGCGGCGCGTCCAGAATAGATGTTCCGGTTCGGATGAGCCGAAAGCTGGTCGACCTGGTTAAGAAAAGCGTTCGAGAAAGAGGAGCCTCATGGTAGTAGCAACTGGTGAACTCATTCGCGCGATGAATTATGTGGAAGACATGACGGCGACCCTGCGCCGCATTTGCATTTATATCCCTGCCATGAGCCCGGAGGAGCGCAAGCGCCTGGCCGAATCGCTGCGCGGCGCGGCCACGCAAGTCAGTGCTGCGATCGCTGATCTGGAAAAGGTGGAGAAATAGGTGGCGCCAGTCCAGACGATTGCGGTCATCGGCGCCGGCACCATGGGACGCGGCATCGCCCACGCGGCCGCGCTCGGCCGTTACCGCACCATTCTCGAAGATCTGTTGCCTGGCACCTTGCGCAAAGCGGAGAGCGAAATCCGCGCCAATCTCGATAAGGCGGTGGAACTGGGCAAGGTGACCGCTCCCGATGCCGACTCCGCATTTCGGCGGTTGGAGTACGCCGGTTCGGTCGAGGAAGCCGCGCGCGAAGCGGATTTGGTCATCGAAGCCGTTCCCGAGGAGATGGAGTCGAAGATCGAGATCTTCACCCTGCTCGACAAAATCTGCCGTCCCGCAACCATCCTCGCATCGAATACCTCATCGCTGAGTGTCACCGAAATTGCGAGCGTCACTTACCGCGCGAAGAAATGTGTCGGCATGCACTTCTTCAATCCCGTGCACAAGATGAAGCTGCTTGAAATCGTGCGTGCGCTCGAGACTGACGACGACACGCTGGCTACCGCAGTAGAAGTCGGCAATCGCATGGGGAAAGAAGTCGTCGTGATCAAGGAATCGCCCGGCTTCATCACTAGTCGCATCAACGCCATGATCGGCAACGAAGCGTTCTACATGCTGCAGGAGGGAATTGCCTCCGCCGCGGATATCGACAAGGCGCTGAAGCTTGGCCTGAATCATCCCATGGGCCCGTTTGAACTCGTCGATCTGGTCGGGCTCGACACACGGCTTAGCATCCTGGAATATCTGCACAAATCGTTGGGAGAGAAATATCGTCCCGCGCCGCTGCTGGTGCAGTACGTAAAATCTGGACGGCTCGGCCGCAAATCCGGCCGCGGTGTTTACGAATATCCCGAAGTAAAAGAAAAAGCGTCGGCCTGATCGCATGTGGGAGGCCATCGGCTACACAGCCGTGAAGCAGCCCCAGCTTATTTTCCAGTTGCTCCGTCGAGCCGCTGCCAATCCTTGCCGATCGCCAGGCACGCGGCCTTTACCGAGTCGCCGAGCAGAAACGAGTCGCCCGACGCGATCACATTACCGTTCTTATCGGAGAGAGCCCAGCGATTACCCTTGCCCCCTCCATGCTGCAGGAGAAGAAAGTAATCCGCTTTCTCCTTCATTATATTTTCCGCGAACGGCTGGCATTCCTTACGCCGCTGCAATTCCTGATAAATTTTCGCAACCTGCGGTTCCTTCCCGTTATGCGACGAGTCTACAACGACTTGTGAATTGTCTCCCGGCCCCGGATTCGTCACCGCATTCGGCATGACGTAAATAACAGCACGGCGTGCGCCTGGGCCGGAGTTGTTGTCCGCACTGGATCCTGCCTGAGTCTTTGGGAGCGCCCACAGTTGAAACGCTAGAAAATTCAGCAACAGTATGCCAACAGCAGACCGGCTCATGACTTCCTCCTTGCCACGACATCGGCTGATGCGACTTCTATCCAATGGGAACCCCAGCCCGTTGCCGAGGTTGTCCCAATTCTCTGTATAGAATTGTGAAGCGGGCGCAAAACGACCTGGAATCCCTCAGTTTTTCTCTGTGCCCCCTGTGGCTCGGCAGATCGCGTCGCCCGAAATTTAGCCCGGCAAGGTTCGCGGTTTTCTCGGGGTCCACTCCCTTACCGGCGACCAGCACATGAAAGCTCTCGCCCATCCCTGCAGGTGTGACCAGATGCTTCAACTGCAGAGCCACTTTCGCTCGCTCCTGCGGCAGGCGGCAATCCTCGAACGCATCCGCAAACTGATTGGCCTCGCCAATCCCCATGAGGAATTGGGACTGCGTAACCAGCTTCTGCGCCTTCAGGCCGCGCTTTTTCGCCGCTGCCGCCAGCGCCGTGAAGTTCACGTCAGCCGTAATGTCTTGCTCTCCTGGAGCTTCGTAGGGATTCGCGCTCACTGCATGTTGACGGATCGCCTTCAGGGTTCCGCGATGCCGGCCCGCTAGCTGCTCTTCACGCGTGTAGCCGTAATCTACAACGATCACGAACCCACGATCCAACTGAGCCGCGCTCGACATGATTTCTTGCGTCTGCAGCGGGACCTCAACCCGCTCGTCTTCTTCAGGATGAACCGAATAGGAATCGAGAAATTCCAGTTCCTCCGGCGAAGATGGAACCCAGGTTTCCACCAATCGCCCCTCGCGAGCTTCGATCCGCAGCGTGCCTTTCGAACTGAGAACCTCAACCGGAATCGCATCGAAGAATTCGTTCGCGAAAACAATGTGTGGGAAGAGCGCGACCTCAGTCGCGCCATGGGGAGCCGCAAGGGTCGTGGCTTCGGCGGCCGAAGCCAGTATTGCTTTCCCGTTTTCGAGATGTTGAGCCAAAGTGGCTTCTATCCGATCACGCAGTGCCGGCGACTGTTCGACGAGTTCGTAGCGCAGCGCGCGGAAGAATTCCGGAAATTTCTTTTCCGACCAGTCCAGCACATCCTGCGCGAACAGCCCGCGTCCCGAACCGAGCTCTCGCAACACGATCGTTCGAGGTGCGCCCAGCACTCGCCACATCTCATCGAATTGCCGCGCCAGCAGGCGCCCGAAGACAGCATGCACGTCGCTCGACGTATAGAAGTCTCCCGCTTTGCCGAATTGCCCCGCATGGCGCGAGTAGTAGCCGAGCTCAGGATGATAGAGGCACAGATCCATGTAGCGTGAAAAGGGAATCGGGCCGTGCTCGCGGATTTCCTGCTCGATGATGCGGCGCAGTTCGTTCAATTGCCCTTCTTTTGCCGGTCGGCTCGATCTTGCGGTGTGCGGATGAACATCTCAACGAAGTAATCATGAAGCGCGTCGTAGAGCTGTCGCTGAAAGCTCCATTCGAACTGGGGATTGTCGAGATCGCGGGGATGCAGGTCGAAATAGTAAGTGTGTACCGGAATGCCCTCGTCCTTGAAATGGATGATCACTTCGACGCCGTCGCCCTTAGTGCGCGCGGAAAAGATCAGCAAGGGATGCTCGTACAGGCGGAGTTGCGCCAGCACACGTTCGAGACGAGAGGTTTCAGACACATCGGGATTGTAACGAAAGCGGAGAGGCGTTCACACCAGGCGGAGGAGGAAAGACGCGTTTGAAAATCATGCCCCCACACCTCCGGGAGGAGCGTGGGGGCCCCGGGTAACGTTCAGGCGAGGGGTCTCAATCCCGCCCAACCATCTGATCGGTGATACGCCGCCGGGCTCACGAAAGTTCCCCGTTGGCTTGTGGTTCTAGCAGTCCGTGGTGAAAGTCTGGATGCGCGGGTGGAAGAAAGTTGAACGAATCCACAGCGTTGGTTCGTACACTGCGGTCATGGCAATGGGGAAAAGAATCAAGGAGCGGCGAGAGCAGACTGAGTTCTGGGTGGCGCACACGGAGTTGCCACGAACTGCGGGGCATCCGTTTTATGAGCGTCTGAACCAGTTGTTGGCCGAGCGGGGGTTCGACGAGTTCGTCGAAGGCGAGTGTGCGCGATTCTATGCGGAGACGATGGGTCGGCCGTCGTTGACGCCGGGGCGGTACTTTCGCTTGCTGCTGATCGGCTATTTCGAAGGCATCGACGGGGAGCGTGGGATTGCGTGGCGGGCGGCGGATTCGCTGGCGCTGCGGCGGTTTCTGGAGTTGGAGTTGAGCGAGCAACCGCCGGATCATTCGACGATTTCGCGGACGCGGCGGTTGATCGACGTGGAGACGCATGAGGCAGTGTTCGGCTGGGTGCTAGAGTTGCTGGCGGAGAAAGGATTGTTGAAGGGCAAGACGATTGGTGTCGACGCCACGACGCTGGAGGCGAACGCGGCCATGCGCTCGATTGTGCGGCGCGACACGGGCGAAGGTTACGAGGAGTTTCTGCGGCGGCTGGCCGAGGAGTCGGGAATCGCGACGCCGACCAGGGAGCAGTTGGCGAAGCTGGACCGCAAGCGGGCGAAGAAGGGATCGAACGACGATTGGGTGAATCCGCACGATCCGGAGGCGGGAATCACCAAGATGAAAGATGGGCGCACGCACCTTGCTTACAAGGCTGAGCATGCGGTGGATCTGGAGACGGGAGCGGTGGTGGCGGTGACGGTGGCTACGGGCGACGCTGGCGACACGGAAACGATTTTGGAGACATTGCCGCAAGCGGGCGAACATCTCGCGGAGGTCGCGTGTGCGACCAACAACGAAGAAGTCGGTGAGCGCGTGCAGGCGGAAGGGCCGGTGGAAGCGGTGGCGGACAAGGGGTATCACAGCAACGACACGCTGGTGGCGCTCGGGGAAGCGGAAGTACGAACGTATATCTCGGAACCGGATCGGGGACGACGGCGATGGCAAGACAAGCCGGAAGCGCAGCAGGCGGTGTACAGCAATCGGCGGCGCATTCACGGCGAGCACGGAAAACAATTGCTCCGCCGTCGCGGAGAGTTGCTGGAACGCAGCTTCGCACACGCCTATGAGACTGGCGGGATGCGGCGCGTGTACCTCCGGGGACGGGAAAATGTTCGCAAGCGGGTGCTGATTCATGTGGGTGCGCTGAATCTCTCGCTGGTGATGCGGCAGTTATTGGGGAAAGGCACACCGCGCGGCTGGCAGGGTTACTCGGCCGAGGCGATGCTGGCTTCTTTGCGGCTGTGGATGGCACTGCTGGCGCAAGCCGAAGAAAGGATCGCCCTTCCGAACCTGAGGACGCCTGAGTACCCGGTGCAAGTCACAATTTTGCTGCTGTCCGTTGCGGGGTGAGCAAATCACTTCTGCCACGGGCTGCTAGATCCCAGTCGGGTCAAAAAGTTAGCCGGTCATAGGAAAAGACGGCGACAGATCAATAAAACAGGGAATAGGGTCAAGTTTCGCGGTGCCCCGGTCGATGTTACCCGTGGAAGCACTCAGCGCGACGGAGGTCTGGCATTGGCGCACAGTCAAACTTCGCCCGGAGACGAACCTCGCTCGTTTGCGACGTTTAATGTCGATTCGAAGCAAAAGCTGGTTGTAGTCCGTTTCGGAAAAACGGTGACCGTTAGAGACATTGAACGATATGCGGCGCGATTACGGGAAAATCCGGCGTTCCAGCCTCTCTTTTCCGAAATCACCGACCTCAGGGCTGTCGAGAAACTTGACCTCAGCGCGGCCGAATTTCTCCGGTTGGCTGACGAGGTTGACCCCTTCTCAGACGAGTCCAAGCGAGCGTTCGTGGTGGGAAACGCTGTCCAGGCCCATGCCGCCCGCATGCACAAGATTCTGCGCACAGAGAGATGTTTCGAGATATTTCAGTCGCTCGAGGAGGCCGAGCAGTGGGTTTCTTCCCCCGTGTCCCCCCCTTTACCTTCAAAGCCTCGTGCATGGCCCGCCCGAGGACAACATTAGTCATTACTGAGACTTCTGCTTCGGCCGTTCGTATGGCTTTTGCATGTACTTGCGTGCTTCCTCGAGCGCGCCGAAGGTGTTGTCGTTGGTCTGGAGAGCCTGGCGATATTCGTTTACGGCGCGTTCGCGCTGGCCGGTAATGTCGAAGATCTTGCCCAGCTGGATGCGGCTCCAAACCTCGGTCCAGCGGGGATCGCCATCGCCGTTTATGGACGAGCGGTAGGCGTTCGCCGAAGATTGATAGTTTCGCTGCAGAAAGAACACTTCGGCGATGCGGTAGTGGGCGAGCGAACTGTTCTTGTTTAGATCGAGTGCCTTGTTGTATTCAGTCAGTGCGGCTGAAAGGTCTCCCTGCTGCTGGATGGCTTGTCCGCGAAGGATGGCGGAGCGCAACTTCACGTCGCTGGAGTTAGTCAGGACGTGGTGGTCGGGATCGATCGAGATGCGGCGCGGCCGCCCGAAGGTCTCGACCGAAAAAGGCGAGTTCGTACCCACGACTTCGATCCGCTCATTCTCCGTTTTTCCGTCCGTATCGATTCTGAGGTCCACCGGCATGCGGAACAGATCGAGGTCCTGCGAAATCTCGCCGGTTACGCGAAAGCCGGGAATCTTTTCGTCCTTCGGCGATTGCACGGCGGCGGCGCCTCCTAACCGATACGTGGTGTACTTCAGTTTGAATTCGGGAGCGCCCGTCGAGTCGAGCCACTGAGAAAAGAACCAGGTCAGCTGACTGCCGTATATTTTTTCGGCGACTTCGCGAAAATCATCCGTGTTGGCGGATTTTCCGGCATATTCCGCCGCAAATTCGCGCATGGTTTTGTTGTACTTGTCCTCTCCCATCACCCAGCGCAGCATGTGCAAAATCATCGCTCCCTTGTCGGTGGTGAGCGACTGGAATTCCGTGGAGAAAGTGTCAAGCTTGCTGGCACTGGAAAGCGGCACGGTGTCGTAGGCGAGCGCGCCGACTGACATATCTTTTATCGCCTCTTCCAGGCCGGCGGCGCCGGCGGCGTTTTCCACATACATAGCTTCGGAATAGCGCGAGAAGCCGTCGCTGAGCCACCAGTCGTCCCTGGTCGCAGGACTCACTGAAACGCCCCACCACTGGTGTGCGATGGCGTTGGCCAGCAGGCGATAGTTGGTCTTGTCGGTTATCGAGGGACTCGCCAGTCCCGCGATTTCCGGAGCCCACACGTAGGGAAGCGTATCGCCGGGCAGTTCGACCAGGTTCAGTCTCTGCGAAGGTGGCAACCCGTAGAGGGTGATGAAGTACGTGAACTCTTGCACCGCGGTCGTCGTATACGCGGGGGCGACGCTCTGATGATTCGGCTTGAAGAAGACGTGCAGGTCCATGCCGGCTTCGTCGCTTTTGTACTCCTGAAAGACTCCGGCAACGATCGTGCCCGGAAAACTGGATTTGTCGGAGACGAAGGTAAACGTCTTGGTGGGCAGAACGCTCTCAGCCGCTTTCTTGGGAGGAGCAACATTCGAGACGCTAGCTTTGCCGCTGCCGATGACCAGCATGTGCGCTGGCACGTTCACGCTGATCGTCGACGTGAAGCGGTTCAGGCCAAAGCCGTTCACCGGAAACCAGCGGCCGGCATAAAGAAGATAGCTGGTGTCGTCTCCGATATAGGCCAGGCTTAGGCCGGGCACCGGGCTGTTGTCGGCGTTTTCCAGCGTTCCTTCATACTCGAAGGTCAGGGTCGTCGAAGCGTCTTTCGCCAGTCCGGACGGCAGCGGAACCCGCACCGTGGAGTCCTGGGTAACGCGCTCGGCCGAGAGCGGCTGATTCTTTTCGTCGGTGACCTTGGTGACCCGTAGATCGTTATTCAATTCAAAGATGGCGACGCTCAGATCCTGGAGGGCAGTGAATTTCACTTTAGCCTTGGCCGTGATCTGGTGGAGATGCGGTTGGAGCGTGGCCTCAATCTGATAGTCGTCGACGCGCAGGCGGGCTTTTTCCGCGCCCCAGAGAGGCAGAGCCGATAAGACTAAAAGGAATAAAGTCAGAACGCTCTTAATGACGCCCAAGCCGCGCCGCCGGTCGATCCACATTCGGGAGGGTCTCCAGGAAATGATAACCCATTTCCTATGATGAAGATTCTGACGTAAAAGATGTCGGGGCACAAGGACCGGAGATCCCGAGGCTCCCTGACCCCGCGTTTACTCGCTCGTTTTCGAAACAGATTGAGCTCCAGGCCAGAGCTCCCCCTGACCTAATTCTGCGCCGCGGATGGGTCGGGAGCATGCGGCGTGAACTTGCGGGAGAAAAATTCCTGAAAGACGCCGACGGCCGCCGATCCCCCTATGCCGATCGCCGCATTCTCAAAGGTGAGCCCAACGCCGCGGCTCGCAGCAGGGTAGTAAAGATTCGAAATGCCGCCCGCAGCCAGGGTGCCCAGCATATTGGAGTAATTCGGCTGCCACCGTCCGTTGTCGCCTTTGCAGATGACCGCATTGGCGATAGCGTAAAGGAACCGCGATTTGCGAGTGCCCGTCCCTTTATAAAAATATCGCGGATCCTGTTTCAGAAGACTCGGCAGGATCGCGCCGCCAATGAACGTTCCGGAAAAACCGTCGGCGTAACTTGCGCCCAAGCGCTTGGCATAACCTTGCGCGCCCTGGCCGTAGCCGCTGAAGGCGTTGTCGGCCTGCTCGATTCCGGCAGTGGCGGCGGCGAGTCCGAATGAGACCGGGTCGATTACCGATTTCCACGCCAGTTGAAATTTCTGTTTGGGGTTGAGTGGAGCCGCGTTCGGAACGTAGGTGACGTAGAAGTTCGGAATGACGCCGAACAAGCGCTGTTTCTCCTCCACATGAACCTGCTCTTCGGCAACCTCTTGCTGCGTCTCGTGGACCTCAACCTCAACTGTGGTGGCCACCACGAGTTGGATCTGAGGAGTCACATAGTCTTCTCCGGGCTGTAACACGCCTGACGTCTGCTGGGTCGCGAATCCGGGCGAAGTGAAAGAAAGTTTGAAGGGCCCGGGCGGGACGCCGGCAAAGTTGAAATTCCCATCGTTGTCCGATACGGATTCCGTGGGAGGAGATCCTGCCCTCTCCAAAACAATCTTGGCATT
This sequence comes from uncultured Acidobacteriota bacterium, assembly GCA_963719865.1. Classification (GTDB taxonomy): domain Bacteria; phylum Acidobacteriota; class Terriglobia; order Terriglobales; family Acidobacteriaceae; genus Sulfotelmatobacter. The sequence continues at coordinate 61,189 of CAVRDS010000056.1, forward strand.
CGTGATGACGGCTCCGTCTTGGTCGGCGACTGTGCCGCGGATGGTCCCTGGTTTGGGCGTCGTCGCCAAAGCTTGAGGAGTTGCCGTTTGGGGCGTCATTGCGCCCGTCCCACTCGGCGCCACAGCAGGAGTCTGTTGAGATTGTCCCGGAGCCGCGACGATTATCAGCACGAGGACTGACAGCGCCACGCGCCACGCCGCAGAGCCAGCCCCGGGCAAACCGTCGCCAAACAACTTGAACCGGCCCTTGGCAGGTTTCCGTCGGCAGTTCCGTGTGTGTGCGCTTCCTACCAGGAGTACTCCTCTTGCTAGTTTGGTGACGGCCGTTTTATTTCGCGTCAGCCGGTAAATCCGGATCGTGACGTTATGCAGAATTGGTCTTAGACCTTCGCTAAAATTACCGCACCTCGTGCGAATTCGCAGAACACTTTAGTACTACTACTGACTCTTAGATGCGCTGAGGTCGCCCAGCGCAAGAATGATCTCCGCGGCACGGTCGGCCGGATGCTGGTCCGCGTTTCCTGCTTGTGGGGCACGCAGGATGGTCTTTACGCGGGCCAGGCCTTCCAGCATGCGGTCCCGGGCAGAACCGTCGGGCAGGATTTCTTGCAACCGCGCAACTACGTTTTTCGCGGTGAAGTCTTGTTGCACGAGTTCTGGAACGATTTCCTCTTCGGCGATCAGATTGACCATCGCAAAGCGGGGAACCTTCACTCGCGGTTTGCCCATCAGATAAGTCAGGGCGGAGACGCGGTAAACCATGACGAACGGAGTGTTCATCATGGCCGCCTCCACCGTCGCCGTGCCGCTGGCAACGATTCCGGCGCGCGAATGATAAAGGGCAGGCAAGGCGTCCGGCACCAGCGTTATCTTTTGTTCGCCGATCAGGTGCGCGCCGACCAAGCTTGAGAGAAAACTGCGGTCGAGCGTGGGAGCGACGGGAAGCACGTATTCGTAGCCTGATCCGAGAAGCGCTGCCGAGTCCAGAATTGTCGGCAGGTTCATGCGCACTTCTTTGACCCGGCTTCCGGGCATCAGGGTGATCCAGGGGTTGGCGGGATCGAGATGGAATTCCTGCGCGTAGTCGGCGCGGCTGATGGCCGGAGCCGGCAGTTCCGCCAATGGATGGCCGACGAACGTCGCGTCGACTCCGCGGTCGCGGTAGAACTTTTCTTCGAAGGGGAAGATGACCAGCGCCTTATCGATGTAGTCGCGGATCAGGCGGACGCGTCCCTGGCGCCACGCCCAGAACTGCGGCGCGACATAATACACCGTGGGGATGCCGCGTTTCTTCATCTGCCGGGCGACTCGCCAGTTGAACGCCGGGGAGTCGATGACGATGGCGAGATCAGGTTTGCGGCGGTCGGCCTCTTCAATCAAGTGCCGGTAGAGTCTAAGGATTTTTGGCAGATGGCTGAGGATCTCAGTGATCCCGACAACGGCAAGGTCTTTGGCGTCGACCACGGTGTCGCATCCGGCGGCGCGCATGCGATCTCCGCCGATCCCGAAAAAAGCAAGCTGGTTTTGTGTGGGGACAGCCGCCATCGGCTGTCCGGCGGAGCGAAGCTCCGCGGGGCTTTTGCCGGCAGCGGCAGTAGCCGAGACATGCTCGGCCGGACAGTCGGGGGCGACTGTCCCCACATTTTTCGTGGTGGCTGCGCGGCGCAAAGCCTCAATCAGCTGCGCGCCATACATTTCACCGGAAGCCTCGCCCGCCGAGATCAGAATGAGCACGCAGACATTGTAAGGGACAGCTTCGTGTGGCGCGGGCGCCCTCGCCCGCGTTCATGGAGCAACGATGCAGCCTGCTTTTTCCGTAGCCAGCTCACCCGTGCAAATCAAAATCCCGATGAGTTCTAATCATCGGCGCTGACCGTCGACTCCCCGGCACCCGCCGGCGAGAGCGCCCGCGTCACATCCCCGATCTCCTGATCTTTGTATTGCAGCTGGTAGAGCTTGTAGTAGATGCCGCGCTGGGCCAGCAGTTCCTGGTGGGTGCCCATCTCCCGCAGCTGGCCTTTGTGCATGACGATGATCTTGTCGGCGCGCTGGATGGTCGAGAGCCGGTGGGCGATGATCAGCGACGTGCGTCCTTCGACCATGTGGGCGAGGGCGTCGCGCACTTTGAATTCAGTTTCGGTATCCACACTCGAAGTAGCTTCATCGAGGATCAGGATTTTCGGCTCGTGCGCCAGCGCGCGGGCGAACGAGATCAGCTGCTTTTGACCGGTAGAAAGCGTCGATCCGCGCTCGCGGACTTCCTCGTCGAAGCCCTTCGGCAACGCGCGGATGAACTCGGCGAGATTTACATCTTCGGCGGCCTGCTGCACGTGCGCATCCTGGATGCGCTCGGTGCCCAGGCGGATGTTGCCGCCGATTGTGCCGGTAAAGAGAAATGGATCCTGCAGGACGACGCCGAACCGGCTGCGCAGATCTCCTAAGTCCATCTCTTTGACGTCGACGCCGTCGATGCGGATCGCGCCTTTCTGCACGTCGTAGAAACGCAGCAACAGCGAGATCATGGTTGTTTTGCCGGCGCCAGTGTGACCGACGACGGCTGCGGTTTCTCCGGGCTCGATGGCGAAGCTGACGTCGCGGAGAACCCAATCCGGCTGAGCAGATTCGCCATGGCCATTGCCCGAGCGAGCAGCCGCGGAGCTTTGCTCCGCCGGACGGCCGGGGCGGCCGTCCGCACATGATCCTTGCCGCGCTCGGCTGTTTTGGATTCCTCGGCAATATCCCGATATGCGAACCAGACGTGATCAAACTCGATGCGTCCGGGGCCTTGCGGCTTTTTCGTCACGGCTGGCGTAACAATGTCGACGGGAGTGTCTAGCAGTTTGAAAATGCGCTCGCTGGCCGCCATCGCCGATTGCAGGATGTTGTATTTCTCGCTGAAATCCATGATCGGACGGAAAAAGCGCATGGCGTATTGCGTGAACGCAATCAGCACGCCCAGCGATGCCGTAATCGAAACCAGGTGTAGGGTGAGGTGCGGTTGGCGCGTCAATTCCACGGTCGTAACCGAGATCTTCCGAATAACGTCCTGCCCGCCCCACCAGATCACGCAAGCAATGGCAACCGCCGAGAAGAAATCAACTACGGGATAGTAGAGCGCATAGGCCAGGATCGCGTCCTTGTACGCGTCCATGTGGCTGCGGTTGATGTCGGAAAACCGCCTGTAGGCCCGCCGTTCGCGGTTGAAAAGCTGCAGCACGACCATCCCGCTGACGTGCTCTTGCAGGTAAGAATTGATGCGGGCGATGGCCGTGCGAATCCGCCGGTAGGAATCGCGCACCTTATCGCGGAAAATTTTCGTCGCGACCACGATGAACGGCAGCACGGCAAAGGTGATCAACGCCAGCTTCCAGTTCATGCACAGCATGATGCCCAGAATCCCGGTCAGCACGAATAGGTCTTCGAAGATCGAGACCACGCCCGAGGTGAACATCTCGTTCAGCGCATCCACGTCGGTGGTCACGCGCGTGACCAGGCGGCCGACCGGATTTTTATCGTAGAAAGCGACGTGCATGCGCTGCAGGTGGCGGAAAATCTGGCTGCGCAGGTCGAACATGATTTTCTGTCCGGTCCACTGCATGAAGTAGGTCTGCAGGAATTCCAGAACAAACGCGAAGATCAGCAGACCAAAATAAATTCCGGAGATCTGGGCGATGCCGCGCAGCGGCGACGGGCTTAGCCAACTCCATAGGCCTGAGGCCGCTCCGGAAGCCGGTGCGAGATAACGGTCGACGGCGACTTTCACCAGATACGGCCCCAGCACGTCCGCAAAAGATTTCAAAACAATCGAGGCAATAGCGATCGTCACCTGCCAGCGATAGGGACGCAGGTAGGTGAGCAGCCGCCGCATCAGTCGGCTGTCATACGCTTTGCCTAATACTTCTTCTTCCTGGGCCATCGCTTCTCGGGTACCGGCTGGGACGAACGGGCGGACAGGCGCTGCTAGCGCCTGCCAACAGGGTACCTCAAATAGATGGCTGGAACACGCGGAAGGATGGAAAACGTTTGCGATGGGATAATAGACGAGTGAGTCTGGGGATCTACATCTCAGTGCCGTTTTGTAAGACCAAGTGCAGCTATTGCAACTTCGCTTCCGGCGTGTTTTCGCGGTCCGTATTCGACCGCTATGTGGATCGGGTTTGCAGCGATATTGAGAATGCGCGGAACACCGCTGCGGAGATAGGCGGCCGCATCGAGCCGGAAGTGGATTCGATTTATCTGGGCGGCGGAACGCCCACCATACTGGGAGCGGGGCAACTGCGCAGAATGTTCGATGCCGTGCGCGCACATTTTTCGGTGCGCCCCGATGCGGAGATTACCGTGGAGTGCGCGCCGGGAACGTTGGCGCCCGATGTGCTGGAAACTTTGCTGGCTTGCGGAGTGAATCGCGTAAGCCTCGGAGTGCAGTCGTTCGTGGATGTCGAGGCGGCGGCGGTCGGACGGCTGCACAAGCGCGACAAGGTTTTGAATGATATATCCCGCCTGCGGTCGGCTGGGATTGCAAACATCAATATCGATTTAATCGCGGGATTGCCGCATCAGACGCCGGAGAGTTGGAACGAGTCGCTGGCCGCAACGATTGCGACCGGCGCGCCGCACGTGAGCGTCTACATGCTGGAAGTGGATGAAGATTCGCGGCTGGGACGCGAGTTGATCGCGGGCGGGACCCGCTATCACGCTCATTTCGTGCCCGACGACGACGCGGTCGCAGATTTTTATACCGCCGCATGCGAGACGCTCGAAGCGGCAGGGATTGCGCAGTACGAAATTTCCAATTTTGCGCGCTCGGGTTTCGAATCGCGGCACAATCTGAAGTACTGGACACGGCAACCGTATCTCGGCTTCGGCGTGGATGCGCATTCCATGCTGCTCTCCACTGATCCAGCGTTCGACGCTGTGCGCCTGGCCACGGCGGACGCGTTGGAAAAGTATGCGGCGGCCTCGCCCTTGATCAGAACAACGGTCTCCCGAGCGAGCGCGCTGGAAGAAAGTTTCTTTCTCGGATTGCGTTTGAAGCGGGGAGTCGATCTGCGGGACATCGCTGGAATCTTCGGTAAGCCCGCGCTCGACAGCCTGCGTCCCGCGATCGCAGAACTCGTGCGCGATGGACTGTTACAGCAATCCGGCGATTGCATTCGCCTGACGAGCCGTGGTCGATTGTTTTCCAACGAAGTTTTCCAGGCGTTCCTGGCGCCCGCCGGCATTGCTTCGCAAGCCTGAACGTGGGCGTATAATTCGCAGTGGATCTCGGTCGCTGGTTGCAGAACAGCGTTGCAGGCCAACCGGGCAAACCATCCGGTCGGTTGGGTGGCAGCAGGAAAAACGCAGAATCGCCAGTGTTCATGCGGTTGCTTCCGTCCTTCTCCTTTCTTTGCCGGCAGTAACTTCATCCTCTTCCAGCGCTATGTTCTAATCGAAATTCGGGGCCGTTGAAGCCCATTGAATTTGACCGGAGCTGCCTGACAGCAGTGCCCGCGTGTGCTGGAGGAACTGTGGATTTCCTACTGAATGAAGAGCAGTTGCAACTGAAGAAGAGTGTGCGCGAGTTTGCCGAGCGCGAGATCAAGCCGCACGTAATGGAGTGGGACGAAGCCGGCGAGTTTCCGCTGGCGACCATCAAAGAACTGGGCAAGATGGGACTGCTGGGAGTCGTCTTCCCGCCGGAATACGGCGGGGCGGGCATGGGCTATGTGGAGTACGTCACTGCGATTGAGGAACTCTCGCGCATCGATGGATCGGTGGGCATCATCGTCGCGGCGCATACGTCGCTCTGCTCGAATCACATTTTTCTCGCGGGCAACGAGGCGCAAAAAAAGAAGTACGTGAGCAAGCTGGCGACCGGCGAATTCATCGGCGCCTGGGGTCTGACCGAGCCCTCCTCCGGCTCGGATGCGGGCAGCGCGCGCATGACCGCCGTACGCAAGGGCAACAACTGGGTGCTCAACGGCACCAAGACTTTTTGCACCAACGGGCATTATGCGGACGTGGTCGTGGTTCTCGCGGTAACCGATCGTACAGCCCACACGCATGGCATTTCCGCGTTTGTGGTCGAGAAAGATACCAAGGGATTCCGGCCCGGGAAAAAAGAAAACAAACTCGGACTACGGGCCAGCGATACGGCGGAGCTCATCTTCGAAGACTGCGCAATTCCTGCCGAGAATCTGCTGGGAGGCGAAGGGCAGGGCTTCCCGGATGCCATGCGCGTGCTTGACGGGGGCCGCATATCGATTGCGGCTCTATCGCTCGGCATGGCGGAAGGAGCCTATGAGTCGGCTCTGAAATATTCCAAACAGCGGCGCCAGTTCGGCAAGGCCATCAGCGATTTTCAGGCGATCCAGTGGAAGCTGGCCGATATGGCCACCGAGATTGATGCGGCCATGCTGCTCACCATGCGCGCCGCGTCCATGAAGGATGCTGGCATGAAGACGACGCAGGAATCCTCGATGGCGAAGCTTTACGCCAGCGAGGTTGCGGTTCGGTGCGCCAACGAGGGCGTGCAGATCCACGGCGGGTATGGGTTCATCAAAGATTATCCCGCCGAGAAATTCTATCGCGACGTGAAGCTGTGCACGATCGGCGAGGGGACCAGCGAGATCCAGCGGCTCGTGATTGCGCGGCAGTTGTTGAAAGATTAACGCAGAGGGCGCTGCTCCGGATGACAACTGAAACAACCGTGGATTCCAGTTTCCTGTCCTCCTGCTTTACACTGATCGTTTGAACACTGCCTCGAATTCCGATATCCAGGTGCAGATTGATTCCCTGCGCTCCGGCGATGCCCGGGCGTTGGCGCGCGCCATCTCGACTGTCGAAAATCGCGCGCCGGGATGGTCGGACCTGCTCAAGGCTCTGTTCCCGCATACCGGCAACGCCCGCATTCTTGGGCTCACTGGCGCGCCCGGAGCAGGGAAGAGCACGCTCGTTGATCAACTCGCCAAGCTATATCGAAAGACAAGAAATCCCCACTCAAGCCGCAAAGAGCGCGGCTTGGATGGGGCACCCGACGAAAATTACACCGTCGGTATCGTCGCGGTCGATCCTACCAGCCCCTACACCGGGGGCGCGATCCTCGGCGACCGCATCCGCATGCAGGATCACTTCGCCGATCCCGGAATCTACATTCGCAGCATGGCAACGCGCGGATCGCTGGGCGGCTTGGCCCGCACCACCGCCGACGTCACCAGTGTTCTGGACGCTTCCGGGCGCGATGTCATTCTGATCGAAACCGTCGGTGTCGGACAGGATGAAATCGATATTGTGCGGCTGGCGGACATCACGGTTGTGATTCTCGTGCCGGGCATGGGCGACGACGTGCAGACCATCAAGGCCGGTATCATGGAGATCGCCGACATCTTCGTGATCAACAAGAGCGATCGCGAAGGTGCCGAGCGCGTAGAACGCGAGATTCGCGCGCTGCAATCGCTGGCCACGCGAAACGATGGCTGGACGCCTCCGATTGTGAAGACCGTCGCCAGCGAAGGAACGGGAGTGCAGGAGTTGGCCGCGGCGGTCGCGGAGTATGAGAGCTATCTGCAAAAAGAAAATCGCGCCCTGAAGAAGAATGTGGAAAACTGGCAGGAGCGGCTGATAGAGATGCTGCGCGATACCATGCTCGAGAAGGCGCGCGCGCAACTCGGAGACGGGAATCTGACGCGGCTGGCGGCGGAAGTAGCCGAGCACAAGCGCGATCCATATACGCTGGTGGAAGAACTTGCAGCGAAAGTAAGGAACAAGTAGTAGTGAAGGCACATGCAGCCCCGGACGCCTTCGTCCGGAGGCGGACGAAGTCCGCTAAAGAAGCTTAGGATCACCCAATATGTTGCAGATCGACCACCTCGGCATTGCAGTGAAATCGCTGGCGGCCGCGAAGTCCATTTACGTGAAGCTGGGGCTGAGCGTCTCTCCGGAAGAGACGGTCGAGCACGAGCAAGTTCGCCTGGTGATGGTGCCCGTAGGAGAAAGCCGTCTGGAGCTACTGGAGCCGACATCGGAGACTTCCACGATCGCCAAGTTCCTCGCCAAACGCGGCGAAGGCTTGCATCACGTCTGCCTGAAGGTTCCGGACTTGCCTGCTGTGGTTGAGCGCCTGAAAAAGGACGGCGTGAGGCTGGTCTCAGAAGAGATCAAGACCGGCGCAGGCGGGCACCAGTATGTCTTCGTGCATCCCGCAAGCACCGGCGGCGTGCTGCTGGAGTTGGTGCAGGCATAACGCGAACCAGCCACGGATTTTCACTGATTCACACGGATACATCCCAAGATGCTTCTTCTCGTTACCGACACCTCGGGCAAGCACGGCAGTGTCGCGCTGGTGCGCGCGAGTGAGGTGCGCGCGGATGAGGGATCCGAGGCAAACGGAGTGCAGGTTATCGAAGAGGTTCCCCTGGCGGGCGGAACTTTCTCCGCCCAACTCGTGCCGCAGATTGCGGCTCTCCTGGCGAAGCATGGATTAAGCAAGGCTGACCTGGGCGCCTTCATCGTTGTTTCCGGCCCGGGATCGTTTACCGGTCTGCGCGTCGGGTTGGCGGCGATCAAGGCGCTGGCGGAGATTCTGCACAAGCCCATCGTGCCGGTGTCGCTTCTCGAAGTCATCGCACTGGCGAGCCATCGCGAAGGGAAGGTCGTGGCCGCGCTCGATGCGGGCCGCGGCGAAGTTTATGCCGGCGAATACGATGTGGCCGCACAATCGGCGCAGGTTTGCCGGGAACGAGTACTCACCAAGGATGAGTTCCTGTCTTCGGCGAGCGGGTCGGTTGTAGCCACTACGGTCGCGAGCCTGGCCGAGGCGGCTCGCCTTGCGGGAATCGCGGTAGAGAGGATGGATGGCATCACGGCTGAGAGGATTGCGCTTCGAGGATGGAAAAAGCTGCAGGCCGGCGAAACCGTCACTCCTGAAAAGTTGGAAGCGAATTACATCCGCCGCACCGACGCGGAGATCTTTGCAAAACCGAGTTCGTCTTCGTGAAGATTCGCAAGGCTACTGCTGACGATATTCCTTCGATGTTGAGCTTGGCACGCACGTCGGCGGCCGCCGCTCAGTGGACCGAACTGCAATACAGAGACTTGCTCTCGCCGGCGGCGAAGGTGCATCGGCTGGCCATCGTAGCGGAAGCGGCGCTCGAAGTTTCCAATCCCTCCGCGCTTCAGAAAGGCTTGCTCGGATTCCTGATCACGCGTTTTTTGATTCCCGAATGCGAGTTGGAAAACATAGTAGTCTCTCCCGCCGTTCGCCGGAGAGGAATTGGCAAGCATCTCCTGGACGCGTTGCTGCTGGCCGCGCGCGAAACAAACAGTGAATCAGTGTTTCTTGAGGTACGCGAGTCCAACCACGAGGCGCGCGCTTTCTACGAAAGGGCGGGATTCAAACTTAACGGTCGGCGCAAGTCCTACTACTTCGATCCCCCCGAAGACGCCATTTTGTACCGCCTGGCCGTCCGCTAGATCGTTCTCATAGTGAGACTGCGCTACTTTGGCAAGTATATTTGCACCATTTTTTTGGCATTGCCCGCAATGTTAAGCCTGTGTTAATTTGAGCCCATATCAGGTTTTGGAGGTCTGCTGGATGCTGACTTCGAAAGACGAACTCCTGACCAGTCATGAAGAATTTCGCAGACTGGCTCAGGAGCACACGCAGTACGCGCAACGTCTTGAAACACTCACCCAAAAACGCTACCTCAGCGAAGACGAGAAGCTGGAAGAAGTCCGGCTGAAGAAGCTCAAACTGCGCCTCAAAGATCAAATGGAATCAATCGAGCGCGAGTACCGGCAACAGTACGGCGTCAACGTAGCATAAATCTTGATCTGGCCAGCTCCCGGGCGGCTCGACCGCCATGGGAGCAACTTACCTCACGGAAGGCGCTTTGAAGCGCCTTTTTTTATTTATACTTACGTGTCCCCCGCATTGGGACATCTGCCGGAAGATATAATTAAACATCCCCATGGTTCGTGACGGTTACTTCTACGCGCTGCCTCTGATCGCGGTCGCTCTCTTGCTCGCGTGGCTGACCAGCGGTGCCTGGGCGATTGTCCCGGTGCTCCTCGCAATTTTTTTCCTGTGGTTCTTTCGTGATCCCGAGCGGGCAATTCCGGATGACCCCGGCGCGGTCGTATCTCCGGGGGATGGCAAAGTGACCGACGTTGCCCCCGTGACGTCCGGAGGCAAGAAACAGCTCCGGATCAGCATTTTTCTGAGCGTCTTTGACGTGCATGTGAACCGCTCTCCCATTGCCGGAGGGGTCCGCGAAATCCGTTATCAGCGCGGCAAATTTCTCAATGCGATGAATGCGACTTCGGCCGAGCAGAACGAGCAGAACATCGTTACCGTCGAGGGCGATGGCCAGCAGGTCGTCTTCAAGCAGATTGCCGGCTTGCTGGCGCGGCGCATCGTGTTCCATCCCAAGTTGGGAGATCGCCTGGAGCGCGGCCAACGCGTCGGGCTGATCAAATTTGGATCGCGGGTGGATGTGCTGTGCGATGCCTCGGCGCGGGTTACCGTGAAAGTCGGCGATCGGGTCAAGGGCGGCGCCAGCGTGCTGGCGTATCTGCAGCCGCAAGGTGCATTGGCTGGTGCCGGTGCCTCGGTGAAAGAAAGGGCCCATTGATGGATCAGCCGGTCCCTAAACCGCGACGCCGGATCAATAAGGGGATGTACATCCTCCCGTCGCTGTTTACCACCGCCAATATGGCGCTGGGCTACTACGCGATTCTCGAGGTGATGCACGCCAGCGCCATCGATTTCTGGCATCTGGACAACGCGGCCAAGGCGATTGGATTCGCCGTTCTTTTCGACGGCCTCGATGGACGTATCGCCCGCATGACCGGAACCAGCAGCGACTTTGGCCGAGAGCTGGATTCTTTAGCCGACGCAATCACGTTCGGTGTCGCTCCCGCGATGCTCGCCTGGACCTGGGGCTTTCGCCTGATGCCTGAAGTTCTGCTGAAAGAAGGGAACTGGACTCTCAAGCTGACTCAACTCGGCGCGATTGCCAGCTTCCTTTTCCTGATCGCCGGAGCCAGCCGCCTGGCTCGCTTCAACATCACGGCGAACCCCCAGCCCTCGAACCCCGGGCGTCCAGGGAAGAAGTACTTTGTCGGCATGCCCATTCCAGCGGGTGCGGGCGTTATCGCCGCAGTGGTGCACTTCTTTGCCGGCGACCCGCTGGTGTCTGCCTATACCGCGCTTCCCTGGGCCGCGATGGTGACGACTGTGGGTTATCTCATGGTCAGCACTTGGCGTTTTTATAGCTTCAAAGATATTGATTTCCGGTCGCAGCATCCCTTCCGCCTGATCGTGCTTCTGGCAGCATTGTTCGGGCTGATCTTCTTCTTCTCCCGCAGGATGCTGTTTGCCATCGCCCTTCTCTACATGGTTTCCGGCGTGTTCTGGCGATTGCAGTGGATCTTCCGCCGCCGCCCCGATCCGCCCCCTCCCTCCTACAAGGAGGCGCCGCAGGCACAATGAGCGAGTCCATTAAAGTGGCGAATGCTCCACAATCCCTTGCTGCACGCGGCAAGCTGTATCGCGCGGCTATTGTTGGCGCCGGCTCGCTGAAGGGCAAAGAGATCGCCGAGATGCTGAACGAGCGGAATTTTCCAGCCGCCGATATTCGCCTGCTCGATGACGACGAAGCCCTGGGCCAGCTCGAGGCCATGGGCGACGAGATCACTTTCATTCAGCGAGTGCGCGCGGAACAGTTTGAGAACGTAGATTTTACGTTCTTCGCGTCCGACCAGGACAGTACCCGGCGCAGCTGGAGAGACGCTCGCGACGCGGGCAGCGCGATTATCGATCTCTCGGCCGCTCTGGAAAATGAAGCGGGTGCTAGCGTGCGCTCGCTGTGGGTCGAACGCGAACGAGGACAGGTTGCTCCTCCCGAACTGCAGCCCGGCCCTTGTGTGACGGCCCATCCGGTTGCGGTGACCCTGGCGCTGTTGCTGTTGCGGTTGCGAAAAATAGGGACGACCCGCAGCGTGGTGACAACGGTTTACGAGCCGGCATCCGAACATGGGCAACGCGGCATGGATGAACTCCACCAGCAGACGGTAAATTTGCTCTCGTTTCAACCCTTGCCGAAAGATGTGTTCGATGCCCAGGTAGCTTTCAACATGGTGGCGCGCTACGGGCAGAAGTCCGAGCCCGCGCTCGATTCGGTGGAGGCGCGCATTCTCCGCCACTATCGCAAGATTGCCGGCAGCGATGCTCCCGAGCCTTCCCTGATGTTGCTGCAGGCGCCGATTTTTCACGGGCATGCGTTGTCGGTTTTTGTCGAGATGGAAAATGCCGTCGACGTTGCGGCGATGTCACAGGCGCTGGCCGGCGATCACGTTGCCATCCCCTCGCCCGAGGAAGAGTCGCCCAGCAACGTTAGTTCCGCCGGGCAACCGGATATCCAGCTGTCTTTGAAGACTGATCCGGTGCATTCGAATGGCGTCTGGTTGTGGGCTGCGGTCGATAATCTTCGCATCTCGGCCCTGACGGCCGTGGACTGCGCCGAGAGCATGACTGCGACCCGCCCCACGGGAAAGATTCAATGAGCAAGTTTGCGGTGGCGCTGCTTGCGCTCCTGGTGAGCGCCGGATGCGGTTATCACACCGCCGGACACGCGGCCCAACTTCCCGAGAACGTCAAAACCATTGCCATTCCCGCTTTCAAGAACGAAACCCTCACCTATCGCATCGAGCAGATGCTGACCGCGGCGGTGGTGCAGGAGTTCACGACGCGCACCCGTTACCGCATCATCAGCGATTCGGCGGACGCCGATGCCACTCTACGCGGCACCGTGCTCTCCACGGCAGCCTCTCCGCTGACTTATGACACCGCAACGGGCCGGGCGGCGAGCGTCCTCGTCGTGGTGAGCATGAAAGTTGAACTGGTCGGCCGAGACGGCAAGGTGCTTTATCAGAATCCGGCGTATCTGTTTCGCGAGCAATATGAACTGTCGCAAGACCTGCAGAGCTTCTTCGAAGAGGATTCGCCGGCCTTCCGGCGCCTCTCGCAGGACTTTGCGCGAACCCTGGTTTCGAACGTCCTTGAGGGATTTTAGATCGTGAAGCGGCTGGCTCTGGCGTTGTCGATGATACTGCTCGCCGTTGGTTGTTATAGCGGGTCGAGGCCGCCGCGCGTTGGATCGCCCGCCAAGGATTTCAGTCTGCGGGATTCCGATCGCAACGTCACCCTTGCCCAGTTTCGGGGCCAGGTTCTGGTCCTCAATTTCTGGGCGACATGGTGTCCGCCGTGCGAGGAAGAGTTGCCGTCGCTGATGCGCATGCAGGATCGTTTGCGGGCTCGGGGTATAACCGTGCTGGGTGTGAGCATTGACGTGGATGGCGATGCCTACCATCGCTTCCTCAAGCAACGCGGCGTCAATTTCTTGACCATCCGCGACCCGGAACAGAAAATTGCTACCATGTACGGAACGGCGGATGGCCCGAAACCTACGTCATCGACCGGCAGGGCGTGATGCGGAGAAAATTCCTGGGCCCGGTGGACTGGACCTCCCCGGAAGTCGTCGATTATCTGTCTAAGCTGTGATCCTGTGGGACGGTGCATCCCGGATTTTGAAAGGGTGCACCGGCAGTACTGGGGCCGCTGCAACCGGCTGATCAGGCCAGTACTATGCGAACTGCAGGCTCAATGCTAAAGTCGAGAACGTGAATCCTACGTTAACCACCGAGAGTACGGAGCACACATTTCCCCTGTGAACCTTTGTGCCCTCTGTGGTGAACGGTAGCCGGAAACCTATGCGAGCCTTCGCCCAAGCCGAGCGCTTTGTCAGCGAGTTGGAGTCGCGCCAGCTGCGCGCGGCTTACGTCTTCGTCGGCGACGAGGCTTTCTTCCGCAAGCGTTTTCGCGATGCCATCCTTGAGCACTTGGTTCCGGCTGATCTGCGCGACTTCAGTCTCTTCGAATTTGATTTGTCCGAAACCGATCTGGTGGAGATTCTCGATCGCGCCCGCACGCCCTCGCTGATGGCTCCCTTTCAGGTTTTCTTCGTACGAGGCGTGAAAAACCTTTTCGGCCGCGGTTCGAACGAGGAGAAGTTGGCCGCCATCGAGGAGTACTGCAAGAATCCCAATCCCGACGCGCTCGTCGTGTTTGTCGCCGACCACATCAGCATTCCCGCCGACGTTCGCCGCATGGAGATGCAGGATAAAGAACGCTACCAGCGCATCCGCGAAACCATGGGCCACTATTGCGGCATCGTCGAACTGGCGCGGGTGGAAGAGGGCGAGGCCGTCCGCTGGATTACGGATTACTGCGTCAGCCGTGCTGTCAAGATCGAAGCCGATGGCTCCCGAGAACTGGTCGATGCTCTCGGCGGCGACATGATGATGATCTCCAACGAACTGGAGAAGCTGATTCTCTACGTCGGCGAAAAGAAGCGCATCACCCTGGGCGACGTCGAGACCATGGTGCTGGCCGCCAAGCAGCGCTCGCTCTACGAACTGACCGACGCGATTTCCGCCAAAGACCGCGTGCGCGCCCTCGAAATCCTCGACGCGATCCTGCTTTCCGGTGAAGGCGAAGAGGCCGCCATCGGACACATCTACATGCTGGCGAAAACCTTCCGCCAGATGCTGGTGATTCTCGAGCGCAATGTTCGCGACCAGCGCATGCTGTGGGCCGCGCTGTGGCAGGGATTCCGCGTGCCTCCCTTCGCCGCCGACGACATCATCAAGCAGGCCCGCCGCTACAAGAACCGCCGCGAACTGACCCGCGCCATTCGCCTTGTAGCCAAGGCCGACCTGGCCCTGCGCTCCAATCCCGTGAGCAAGCGCATGGTGCTGGAACGCCTGGTCATGGATCTGACGACCGAGCCTAAGCTGGAAGCGCCGGGCTGGATGCAGGAGCAGCTGCCGGTCTGAAGTGCTATTCCTGCGGCGCTGCGGGCCCGTCGGATTGCGGTTGGTTGATCGCAGAACAATTCCCTTCTTAGAGCCTTCGCCGAGTGCCTGTCGGGACCCGGTTCTTTCAGATTTTTTTTCGATCACTTTCGCTAAACTATTAATTTTAAATAACTTGGAGTGAATGGATCGACTGGGGTGCGGCCAGATCCTTGCATCAAAAGGAGTTACAGGTAAAATATTCCAGAAGGTAATTATCCCTTGACGGTATGTATGGAAAAATCTAGACTCATTGACGACAGAATGGGCGGGGAGCCGCTGTACTATCTCTCGCAGCCCAAAGGCATTCTCATGCGTATTTCCGACACCGTGAAACGTTGCGTTGGCTTCGTTGGCATCCGGGAAGGCTCCCGTATCAAGTACGGCGGGACCGTGTTCCTCGTCAGGATCAACGAAGAGAGCGAGATTCGCGGTGGCGTAAAGTTCAAGACACATTTCATCTACATGGTGACGGCGAAGCATGTTGCTGAAAAGCTGGATGGCAGCGATTGCGTTATCAGATTCAACAACCGCAAAGGCCGCACCGTAATCTTCGAGGCCAACGAGATCAGATGGTGGTATCACCCGACGGAGAGCGCGACTGTAGATAGTGCCGTGGCTCCATTCACGCCGCCGGACGAACTCAACATCGACGCTGCAACCATTTCGGATTCTCTCTTCGCCACTCCCGAGCTGATTTCAGAGTATGAGATCGGAATCGGAGATGAAGTCTACGTGGCAGGGCTGTTTACGAGAGTCACAGAGACCGCGAAGAATCAGCCTGTGGTGCGGACTGGGAACATCTTCATGATGCCCGATGAGAAGATCGAATTCGGAGCGATCGGTCTTATTGACGCTTATCTCATCGAAACGAAATCGTTCGGCGGCCTCAGCGGGTGCCCGGTATTTGTCCGGCACACTGTAAGCACGCCGCTCACCCAAGAAGTCGGTAGACCGCCGATTGGCAGGTTTGGGAGGCTGTACGGCGGAGGTTCATCGTATCTCTTGGGTTCAATGATCGGACACTGGATCGTTCCCGAAGGCACCGATCCGGAGTTGGCTGAAGCATTGAATGTGGGGGTCGCAGCCGTCGTTCCCATGTATAAGATACAAGAGGTACTCAATCACCCGGAGTTGATTGAAATGAGAAAAGCAGAGACGGAAGCCGAGAGAAAGAAAGTGGGCGCAACGACGGTTCTGGATTCAGCATTTGAAGGCAGTAAAGCGCAGACGACCGCAAAAGGCTTGAAAATTCCCGTTCCCACTGAAGATCAATTCTTCAAGGACATAAAAAAGGCCAGCCGCAAGAAAGGCTAGGCCAGCGCTAATTTGTTGCTGTTTCTTTCCACCACTCACTGCGGACACGGTAGTGTCTTAAATGACGTGTTGCTTGGTAGGTCATGCTGCTCGCAGGGCGGCTTCGATCAGCGCCATTTTCGCTTCAACTTCCCGAACAGTTCGCTATCTTCCTTCGTCGTCATCGTGCCGCATCCTTCTTCGGCTGCGCGGACTTCCACCACGCCGCGTCGTCCGCGTGCGGGCGGCGCTTCTGCCAGTCCGCCATGATGGCTTTGCACGAGTCCTTCACGGTGCGCGAGTTCCGCTTGTTGCCCGTGGCGAAGAGCACCGATTTATCGGGCATCAGCACCATGAGTTCGTTCACCGCATTCCAGTAGCCTGGTTGATGGTGCACGAGCAGCACATAGTCGGGGGCCGCATCGCTCAGCGTCAGCGAAATTTCGGGGCACGACTTCATCAGTTCGTGCGCCACCTCGGTCGTCTTGTCGTCTTTCGAAACGGACGCGCCCGCCGTGGCGACTGGGCCGAAAGCGAAGCCCGTGGCCGAGGTGGAGATGCTCACGTCGCTGCTGATGAACACGAGCGGACGATGCTGCTGCGCGAATGCGGGGAGTGAGAGAAGAAGCCAAGCTAGCAGGAACTTCGGTACGCCTTTCATGACATGCCCCTCCACGGGCGCGTTGCGGAAGAATCTCCAGCGGGGGAATGGAAAACGCGCGAACACTCTAGCCCACGCTGAAACCCGCGTCAATCACCCGTTCGAGCCACTTCTGCGGAACAAGAAGTGCACAAACTCAGGGGCCTGATTTTCAGGTGTTATGGAAGGCGCAGCCGTTTCTTTTGCTCTTCTAAATCAGCCAATCGGCTACGGGCTTGCCGGAGTTTATCGGCTAGTTCAAAGTGAAGTTCCCAGTCTTTGATTGCTTGCATTGTCTCAAGAGGCGTGAACTCAATTTTCAGTCCATATTGCTCCTGCTCGCGGCGATAGATGTGGGTGGCTGGAGAATGTTGCATCCAGTACCCGAACTTACTAATCTCGACGCCGATCCGCTTTGCCTTAACCTCTAATGCGGCGATCTCGTCTTGGGCCTCTTGGTACTCTAGTAAAATCTTCCCTTTTTGCTCACGCTGTTCTTCTGGGCTCATGATTGGCATATTACCGTGGCCGCGCTTCCGGCGCAAAAGAAAGGCGTCGTCGCGGACCGCGTGCGCTCGTAACGACTGAAACCCAGTCAGAATGGCTCGGCCACTGGGGCAGCACTGCGAATGACAGCATCTCGTTTTTCGATCTGCTGCAAAAAGCTAGTGAACATGGGCTGCACATCGAACCGCCGATTGTAACGAAAGCTGTACTCATTGAAATAGGTTTGAAGATAGTGACGGCCAACGCTGTGATAAACGCCGCCGATTCCCCGTTTTACGAGGCTCCAAAATCCTTCGATGGTATTCGTGTGAACGTCTCCCGCAACATAGACCTTCTCGCTGTGGTTGATTCTCCGATGCGTGTATCCGCGAGCGCCGATTCCGTTGTAAGAGCGGAAGTCATCCGTGAAAACCATCGTATTTGGCAGCACATGCTCTTTAATGAGCCCTCTCAAAGTGTCGGCCTTCACATCGGCGGCGACGAAAGCGCGAACTTGGCCCTTGCGCTGAACCATGCCCACGACGGGAGTCTTAGTGGTGCCGCGCCCGCGTGTTCCCTCTGCCCTGCTCCCATAGTACGTTTCGTCCATTTCCACTCTTCGCCCAAATCCTCCAATCGGCCCATTTTTTTCGTCGGTCAGCATGGAGCGAATCTGCTTGAACATGCGCCATGCGGTTTTGTAGGTGACACCCGTTTCGCGCTCGATCTGCTTCGCGGAGATTCCGCAACGGGTAGCGGACATGAGGTACATGGCATAAAACCAAGTCGTCAGTGGCGTGGGCGACTTGTGGAAGATCGTGCCAGCGGTCGGATGCACATGGTTGCCGCAGTGTTCGCAGCAATACGACGGGCGGCTCACGATGCGGTAATGCTTTGTGATCTGTTCACAGTTTTTGCAATAAATGCCATCGGGATACAGATGGTTCTTGAGCCATTCGAGACAGGCGGCATCATCGGGAAACTGTGCTTGGAAGGCTTTTAACGGGTATCTCTGCATTTTCGGTTTGCGGTTCATAACGATTACCTACAAACACGATAGCAGAATATATACATACCGTCAAGGGATAATTACCTTCCAGAATAAGGACTTAGAGCGCGCACAGACCGCACAGAGGCACCTTGCTGTTAAAGGGTACGTCTCGCTTGGACTCTCGTGGGAGGGCGGCGTGAACATGTTCCCAGTCTGGTCGTTTCCCTATGTTCGGTAAAGGTCGTTCGTCACAAGGCGGAAACTCTGCCTGTGGAAAACGGGTAGGGGCGGGTAGGGATCCGGACGGGGTGGCGATCCATCGATTTGATTTGCTGTCCGGTGGCGCCAGTGTGGGGCAGCTTTGCAAGTGCGGGTGAGGCGCAGAACCTCATGAAGCGCTCACACTGCCGCCCACCCTTCGCGAAAAGCACGCGAAAAAAGGGGCACCCCTTTGTGTTGGCAGCGCCAGGTGAAATCAAAAGCCTGGGGCCACCCGCCATTGACCCTGTGTTTTGGCCTAGCACATGCGTTTAGACAACCTATGGAGAATGGGGGGCAATGATGGTTTTACTCATTCGCTTCGCAGAACCAGCTAAATCCAAAGCAAAAGTCAGGGCTTGATAATTCGCTAGCGGTCCACTCTCTACGCACACCTTCCAATGACTCTTAAACGTCGCATTCTGCAACTGATACGCCCCACCCTTGTACAACAAACAACTGTTAATGAAAGTGCAGTCGTTGTAACTGTAGCCATCCAAAGGCACATCAGCGTCCTCAAATGTCTGGCCGGAAACGATCTTGAGCGGATTGTTAACATTTGCGTCATATGCAGAAATCGTCACGGTAGTAGACTGCCATCCGAACTGACGTGCCGCTTTCGGGTACAGCGTTATGCAGGACATAGTTAGACCTAGGGCGATAATCACCCCGAGCACAACGTTGGAGGATAGTATTCGCTTTAGCAAAGGGTGCATAGTGAGTTCTCCCGTTGCGAGGCGAAGAATGTACAGAGCGAGGCTGACAAACCATATAGCGAGAGTTCCCCAATTAACGATGTCTGATATATCCATCTCACACTCCTCCGCAGGGCCAAGAGTCTATTCTTGGACCCATGAAGAATAGTCTTTTCAAGCATCGGGGCCAAAGACCCCTGCACAAAAACCCGATTGCCTGGACAACAACTACGCATCAGAGGTGCCTTTCTGTGCAAAGCCG
This sequence comes from uncultured Acidobacteriota bacterium, assembly GCA_963719865.1. Taxonomy (GTDB): domain Bacteria; phylum Acidobacteriota; class Terriglobia; order Terriglobales; family Acidobacteriaceae; genus Sulfotelmatobacter. The sequence continues at coordinate 80,712 of CAVRDS010000056.1, forward strand.
CGCACAGAGGCGCCTTGCTGTGAAAGTGTACGTCTCGCTCGGACTCGCGTGGGAGGGCGTGAACATGCTCCCAGTCTGGTCGTTTTCCTATGTTCGGTAAAGGTCGTTCGTCACAAGGAGAAAAATTCCCCTGTGGAAAACCGGCGGGGTAGGTAGGGAATATCCGACTGCGGTTGATCGGGGCGTCGGGTCAGCCCCAAGTATCTTGGGCGATAATAATAGTTGACAAAATAAGCTCACGGTATCGAAGGAAGAACTGCTAAAGCGGGAAGAACAAGAGAAGCGAAAACGGAAGCGGAAAGGAAGGCGAGCAAATGACTGCCGGAATGTTCGGGCTAATTGTTATTGGGATGATTCTCTTGTTGGCCTACCTAGAAGAGAAATGGAGGACCAGGAAGATACGGCGACATGCAGCCGCATCAGGCGGGATTTACCATCGTGCTTCTGCGCCAGCCCCGACGATCCTGCCCTACCGCCACGGAGAAGGTAGCGGATACGACGAGAATAGCGATGCGGACAAGGATGTGTGACTTCTCCCGCAATTCACTTTGCCAAGTATATTATTGCCGCATCTCGCGGCCTACCTCAACGAAATGGCGTGGGCTTTATACGCTGCGGAAAAAGTCTCTTGCAAGCCAAGAGCAGCCGTCAGGCGCTGAAGCGCGGATCTATTTTCAACGTCTAGCAGTCCGTGGTGAAAGTCTGGATGCGCGGGTGGAAGAAAGTTGAACGAATCCACAGCGTTGGTTCGTACACTGCGGTCATGGCAATGGGGAAAAGAATCAAGGAGCGGCGAGAGCAGACTGAGTTCTGGGTGGCGCACACGGAGTTGCCACGAACTGCGGGGCATCCGTTTTATGAGCGTCTGAACCAGTTGTTGGCCGAGCGGGGGTTCGACGAGTTCGTCGAAGGCGAGTGTGCGCGATTCTATGCGGAGACGATGGGTCTGCTCGTCGTTGACGCCGGGGCGGTACTTTCGCTTGCTGCTGATCGGCTATTTCGAAGGCATCGACGGGGAGCGTGGGATTGCGTGGCGGGCGGCGGATTCGCTGGCGCTGCGGCGGTTTCTGGAGTTGGAGTTGAGCGAGCAACCGCCGGATCATTCGACGATTTCGCGGACGCGGCGGTTGATCGACGTGGAGACGCATGAGGCAGTGTTCGGCTGGGTGCTAGAGTTGCTGGCGGAGAAAGGATTGTTGAAGGGCAAGACGATTGGTGTCGACGCCACGACGCTGGAGGCGAACGCGGCCATGCGCTCGATTGTGCGGCGCGACACGGGCGAAGGTTACGAGGAGTTTCTGCGGCGGCTGGCCGAGGAGTCGGGAATCGCGACGCCGACCAGGGAGCAGTTGGCGAAGCTGGACCGCAAGCGGGCGAAGAAGGGATCGAACGACGATTGGGTGAATCCGCACGATCCGGAGGCGGGAATCACCAAGATGAAAGATGGGCGCACGCACCTTGCTTACAAGGCTGAGCATGCGGTGGATCTGGAGACGGGAGCGGTGGTGGCGGTGACGGTGGCTACGGGCGACGCTGGCGACACGGAAACGATTTTGGAGACATTGCCGCAAGCGGGCGAACATCTCGCGGAGGTCGCGTGTGCGACCAACAACGAAGAAATGTTCAGCTGAACATTTATCGACTTGGACTAAACCGCTTATCCGGTATTCGCGTAGGGCCAGTGGTTCAACGCAAAAGCGCCGCGCTGTCGATTCTGGCTCCTGCCTTCCTCTGAGAGCTCCCCTGCGAAAGCATGGAGTGGCTGCTTGCAGCACATTCCTTTTCGCAAAGGAGCTTTCCATGACATCCCTTCGACAACGCATGAGCAAGACCAACCGGAACGAAGACAGGACATAG
>CAVRDS010000057.1:0-234390 GCA_963719865.1 uncultured Acidobacteriota bacterium
AGCTCATTCAAAGCGAACGTTCGCGTGGATCGCCGCCGTGGCATTCTTGGTCAATGGACATGGGTACGTTCGGGAGGTGACCCGACGGCTTGACTTCGCGCTCCAGATTGGGTATTTCCTCTGGTGGTTGTCGTTTCTCCTGCTGGCGGTTGGCTTATTTGACCTCGCCGGCCCGCACGAAGCTGCCGACCTCTCCCGCAGTTAGGCACAGCCCAACGATATGTCGCAACCAGGCCTCAGCCGCGTTGACCAAACGCGTGTTCCTTGGCCCTGGCGCACGAAAGTAAGGCCGCGGCACTGTTATTCCTCCCGCGTCAAGCGCTCAATAATCTCCCGATGCTGCGGATACTGCGCGCTCAACTCCTCGCGCTTCCCCATCTCGAAATCCGCAAACTCGAATCCCGGAGCCACCGTGCACCCGACCAGCGCCCACGACTCCCAGTCTGCCACGTGCGAGGCGAACCAGCACCCCGCCCGCACCACGGCCTGAAACGTCTGTCCAGCCTCTGGATCGCTTCCCAGCAGAGTCGAAGAATACGATCCCGCAGGCTCGATCACATGCACGACCAGCGGCGATCCGGCGTAGAAGTGCCACACCTCGTCGGACCGCAGCCGGTGATATGCGGAGAAGTTCTTACCTTCGAGCAGAAAGTAGATCGCCGTCGAAGCCGCCCGCGCCCCAGCGAATCCGGGCAGGGCCCCGCGCTCAATCAGCAGATCCGACTTGTAAGTCTGTCGGAAATATCCGCCCTCCGGATGCGCTTCCAGCTTCAACTTCTCGATCCAATATTCCGCATTCATGCGCATCATCGGCGGTGGGTATTTTTCGCTCGCAACTCGGTACTCGGGACTCGCGACTTTTCTATCAGTACGAAGTCGTCACCACCGGATCCTCCGGATACCCGGGCATTCCAAATTCCGGAACGTCCAGCCCGATCTCTTCCGACTCCTGCGGAACGCGCATGCTCTTAAACTTATTCACCAGCGAGAACACGACAAAGGTCGCTCCAAAGGCCCACGCGGCGTAAATCGTCGCTCCCATCAGTTGAACCAGGAACTGTCGGCTGTCGCCATGGATCAATCCGGTCACGCCCTGCCCCGCGCGCCCCAGATAACTCGCCGCGCCTACGCCGTTCCATCCCGCGCCGTACGTGCCATCGGCAAAGATGCCGACGCAAACGCCACCCAGCCACCCACAATATCCGTGCACCGAAATCGCGCCGCAGGGATCGTCAATCCGCAACACGCGCTCGTTGAACAGCACGCCGCCGCACACCAGCGAGCCTGCCAATATCCCAATAATCACCGCCGACGTCGGAGACACGAACGCGCACGGCCCCGTGATTGCCACCAGCCCGGCCAGCATCCCGTTGCACGCCATCGTGATGTCGGGCTTGCCGAACAGTGCGTACCAGATCAGCATCGCGACTGCCGATCCCGCCACCGCCGCCAGGTTCGTATTCACCGCGACCACCGAGATGCGCAGGTCGGTCGCGCCCAGCGTCGATCCGGGATTAAATCCCATCCACCCAAACAGCAGAATAAACGTGCCCGTCACCACATACACCACGTTGTGCGCCGGGAAGACTCGAACCTTCCCTCCCGGCCCAAACTTGCCAAAGCGCGGCCCCAGCACAATGGCCAGCGCCATCGCGCAGAACCCGCCCACCGCATGCACCACCGTCGAGCCGGCGAAATCGACGTAGCCGTGGCCCAGATTCATGCTCGATCCCAGTTGCGACAGCCATCCTCCGCCCCATGCCCAGCAACCCGAAATCGGATACAGGATTGCGCCAACAAACAGTTCGCACAGCAGAAACGCCCAGAAAGAAATCCGCTCGCAGATCGCGCCGACGATGATGTAGCCGGCCGTCTCCATGAACACCACTTCGAACAGCGCCAGGCAATTGCTACCAGCGTCGTAGGCCGGACCCACCAGGAAGAATCCTTTGCCGCCCACGAATCCCCACTGGCCGCTGCCAATCAGAAATCTATTCAGCGTCGGAACTCCGCCCAGGTTCGCCGGCGCTGCGTTGATAGCGACCGCGCCGAACTGGAAGGCATATCCCACGGCGTAATACGCCAGAAAAGCAAACACATAGGCCGCGAAATTCAGCATCATCAAGTGCGCAGCATTTTTCTTTCGCACCAGGCCGCACGTCAGCAGCGCGAAGCCCGCCTGCATGAACAGCACCAGGTATCCTGTATTCAGGGTCCAGGCAAAGTTGGTCGCAACCCGCACGTGGCCCACGCTGTCGGCCAGCTTGGCCGCCAGCGGCTCCTTCGCCGCCTGCGCCTGGTAGTCGTCGAAAGCTTTTTTATTCTTGGCGTAGTCGGGCGCGTTCTTGTCGGTGGGTTCGGGGACGACAAAAGGATTGCCCGCGGCATCGACGGCGGAATTCTTGTCGCCCGTAGCCGTTCCCGCCGGATCGGGCTTGGCGCCGTCGTCGGCCCGGCCCCACGCGGCCAGTCCCATCACCAGCACCAAGGCCAGAAACAATCTGCTTCCGGCACATGCCAACCATCCCTGCAGAGAGCGTCTCTCTGCTCCGTTGATCATTGTTGAGGGCTCCTTGTATTCGAGTCGCACACTAATCCCGCACACTATCGAATTTGGGTTAATGGGCGAAAGTAAATTGAGCCCTGCACTGCGTCCAATAGAAATTTCTTATCGCAATGATTGGAAAATGGCGTGGGAGGGAGGCCGCGTCGCCATATCACCGATCGAGCTGGACGGCCCCAAAAAAGCCTGGCACCGTTGGCACGGAGCAGTTTGCCCGGTGCCTTTCGGTGCCTTTCTCCAGAGAAACAAACTAGAGAAACAAACTTTTGCGGACTTACTTCACTAAAATCTTGCCATTCGCATCGAGCGTGCCCTGCACACGTACCCGCTTGCCGTCGAACTTGGCCACGTCGGTCTGATGATCGATGTCATACATCTTGCCGGAGTCGTCTTTCAGCATATACTTGTCACCCTGCTTCACGACTGTGCCGGAGAAGGTCTGCGTGTCAGTAGCGGTTGCGGATGCACCCGAATCCGAACTCTTGGAGCCCGACTGCGGAGCCGTGGCGTCCGGTGACTGCGAGGACGGCTGCTGCTGTGAACTAGGCGTCTCCGCGCTAGGCGTCTGCGCGCTAGGCGTCTGTTGCGATGCCGGCGGCATCTCGGGCGACGGGGGCTGCGTCTGCGGCGTCGTCTGATCCGGAGCCGACGTTGACGGAGTGTTCTGGGCTTGAAGCACGCTGCCCCAGGAGATCATTCCAATGGCGATCGCCAGGGTGGCGAGAAACGAGAGAGACTGAATCTTTTTCACAAATCCTCCAGGAGCCCATGCGGCTCTTCCGGACTACCTAGCAACCGGTTTGCCATGAAGCCGCAGTGTATTTCTCATGTCCTGCCCACGCATTGCAACCGCACAGTTTAGCTGCACTTCTCGGGAATGACCACGTGCGCAAGTCAGCGATGTCTTCCGGGCGGCTACAGGAGATGCTGTAGTCGAGACGATGTGCATCGCCACCAATGATTGATATTCAATGGGAATAGTTTTCGCCCAGCGAGCAAGAAATGCATGTCGAAATTTCCGCAGGACTCCGAGCCAACGAAAGTGGGGAAACGCGCGGCCAAAACTGAAGAAAACGAAATCCTTCGTGTACCTTCGTGCCCTTAGTGGTTCACGCACTTGACGTTCGCATCCGGCGTCCCTAAACATGCAAAGAAAAAGGACCGCAATCCATGCGGTCCTCTTTATCTTCTATCGGTGTAAATCGGTGTAGATCCGTGGCGAAAGGTTTTAGTGCCGGCCTCCGCCGCCACCGCCGGGACGGCCTCCACGGCCACCACCGCCTCCACCGTGACGTCCACCGCGCCCGCGGCCACGTCCACCACCACCGCCGCCGGGACGGCCTCCACGGCCGCCGCGATCTCCACGATCGCCGCCCTGCGGACGTTCGCCTCCGCCTACATGCGGTGCGCCTTCGCGGTTGAAGTTTGGCTCGTCGGATTCCTCCGGAAAGTCGCCGCCGCCTTCAATCACCAGCGTCCCCGCCGGCGCAGGTTGGCCTTCGCCCACCGGAGCCACCGGGGCAGGAGCTTCCCCGCCACCCATCTTCGCACGCTGCTCTTTCAGAATCGCTTTGCGCGAGAGCCGGATGCGGTTGCCTTCCACCGCCAGTACTTTCACCAGCACCTGATCGCCTTCTTTCAGTTCGTCGCGAACGTCGGCAATCCGGTGCTCGGCGACTTCACTGATGTGCAGCAATCCTTCCGTGCCCGGAATGATTTCTACGAACGCGCCGAAATCCGCCAGCCGCGTGACTTTCCCGAGATAAGTCTTCCCAACCTCGGCCGTCGCCGTGATGTCGCCGATGATCTGCAGCGCCTTGGCCGCCGACGCCTGATCGCTCGACGCAACCTTGACCAGCCCGGAATCTTCCACGTCGATCTTGACTCCCGTCTGCTCGACAATCGACCGGATCATCTTCCCGCCCGGCCCGATCAGGTCGCGAATCTTGTCGGTCGGAATCTGCACGGTGTAGAAGCGCGGCGCGTAATCGGAAATCTTCTCGCGCCCGCTGGAGATCACTTCCTCCATCTTGCCCAGGATGTGCATCCGCCCGCGCTGCGCCTGCGCCAGCGCCTCGCGCATGATCTGTGCCGTGATGCCGCCGACCTTGATGTCCATCTGCAGCGCCGTGATTCCATCGCGCGTTCCCGCAACTTTGAAATCCATGTCGCCGTAGTGATCTTCCGCGCCCGCAATGTCGGTGAGAATGGCGTACTCTTCGCCTTCCTTCACCAGTCCCATCGCCACGCCGGCCACCGGAGCCTTGAGTGGAACGCCCGCATCCATCAGCGCAAGCGAAGCTCCGCAAACCGTCGCCATTGACGACGATCCGTTCGACTCCAGAATGTCGGAAACCACGCGCATGGCATAAGGCCACTTTTCCTCGGTGGGCAGCACGGCCGAGATCGACCGCTCCGCCAAAGCCCCGTGCCCGATTTCGCGCCGCCCGGCTCCACGCATAAATGCCACTTCTCCAACCGAAAACGGCGGGAAGTTATAGTGCAGCATGAAGCGTTTTTTGGCTTCGCCTTCGAAGCCTTCCAGGCGTTGCATGTCGTCGCTGGTGCCGAGCGTAGTCGTGACCAGCGCCTGCGTTTCGCCGCGGGTGAAGATGGCGCTGCCGTGGGTGCGCGGCAGAACTCCGGCTTCAATCCAGATCTCGCGGATTTCGTCGAAGGCGCGTCCATCCGGACGCTTCTTCTGATTGATGACCGCCTCACGGAAGATGCGCTCGCGCAGCGTCTCGTAATAGTGATTGAGTTTCTGCTTGGCTTCTTCGTCGTCTTCCGGCAGGGCTGCAGCCAGCTTCTTCTTGATTTCCTTGACCAGCGTGTAGCTCTCGGCCTTGGGATGCTTCTTGGTGTCGAGCGCGTCGGTCAGCTCCGTGCCAACCTTGCCTCGCAGATCGTTGTAATACGCGTCGTCAAACTGCGGAGGCTCAACCTTGCGCTTCGGCTTCCCTGCCTTGTCGCGCAGATCGTTGATGGCGGCGCAAATCTTCTTGATCTCGGTATGCCCGAACTCGATGGCGTCGACGACCGTCTCTTCTTTCACTTCCTTGGCGCCCGACTCGATCATCACGATGCCTTCGGACGTGCCCACGACCATGATGTTGAGCAGGCTTTCGCGCATCTCGTTGTACGTGGGATTGACCACGAACTGTCCGTCGACCAATCCGACGCGCACCGCGCCGAGCGGGCCCAGGAACGGAATGTCGGAAACGTGCAGCGCGGCCGATGCGCCATTGATGCCGGCTACATCCGGATCATTATTAGTGTCGGCGGAAAGCACGAACGCGATCACCTGCGTCTCGCACTTGAATCCTTCGGCAAATAAGGGACGGATCGGCCGATCGATCTGGCGGCTAGTGAGCACTTCGCGCTCGCTCATGCGGCCTTCGCGCTTGATGAAGCCTCCGGGGAAACGTCCGCCGGCGTAGGTGTACTCGCGGTAATCCACGGTGAGCGGGAAAAAGTCGATGCCTTCGCGCGGGTCGGCGTTGGCGGTGGCAGTGGCGAGAACCACGTTCTCGCCGATCCGGACCACGGCCGATCCGTGGGCCTGCTTGGCTAATTTTCCGGTTTCAAACGAAATGGTTTTGCCGCCGGCGAGGCTGACGGTGACTACTGTTGGTTCTGGTTTCATGAATTTTCCTTCGGAGTGCTCGGAGCGGTGAGCCGAGAGTCATGAGCAACGAATGAAGAGCGATGAGCGGGCGGATAGCCTGCCCTTCGCGGTTTTCGAAGGGTGCGAGTTCCAGCGGATGCTGGAGACACCTCGCCCGATCTCAAACTATGGAATGGATCGACAGCGCTTGAAAAACGCACGTGTGGAGATTTCCTCGATGCCTTCCGTCTCACCAGAGACGGTGCTCAGAAAAGCAAGTTCCAAAGTTTCGAAGGTTTCAAAGTTTCAGGGTTTACTTTGAAACCTTGAAACGTTGCCACCTTGAAACTTTGCCAATCCTACTTGCGGATGCCGAGTTTGGTGATGACGGTCTTGTAGCGCTCGGTATCGTATTTCTTGAGGTAGTCGAGCAAGCTGCGGCGCTTGCTGACCAGCATGAGAAGCCCGCGGCGCGAACCGTGGTCTTTCTGGTGCGTCTTGAAGTGCTCCGTCAACTGGCCAATCCGTTCGCTAAGCAGCGCGATCTGGACTTCTGGGCTGCCGGTGTCGCTGGCATGCGTGCCGTACTGGTCAATGAGGGATTTCTTTTGCTCTCTGGCTAACACTAAACTGGTGCACTCCTGTTCTTAATCGATTGTCTATGTGACAGTTATGAGGATATCACGGCCGGTTGGGGAGCGTAAAGGAGAGCTCACGATTACAGGCGTGTCGCCAACTCCTTGTAAGCAACGACTAGGAAGGGCATCTGGGGCAGTATCTCCTCCACATCAACATTAACGAGCGGATTGTGTGCGGCGGTGTCTCCGAGAAACTTCACGCCTCGAATTGCAGTACCGGTTTTCCCGGTCAGGACTGGTCGTCTTCGCTGGGGATGACAGAGTGCTTCCGTCCGCACCCGATTCGGCCTGCCCTTGGGATTCGTTGACTTCCCCTTCCCCCTGTGTGAGAATCCGCCCAAGAGGCCGCTTTGCGGGGGCAACGGCGCGCAATTTTCCGAACTCAGACAGCGCTTTCCGCTGGCGAATTCCTCACTCATAACAATGACCGCTTTCCCAATCAAGGCCGGCGCTCCACAGTCGCGATCCGCCCGCAGGCGACGGAGGCACGCTTGAAGCTCGTCATCGTGGCCGGGGCAGTGCTTCTCGCCGCCGTCGCGGGTTGGACAGATTGGCGTAGCCGCCGTATTCCGAACTGGCTTACAGTTCCCGCATTCGCGCTGGGAGTTGCCGCTAACACTTTTTTGTCCGGCTGGCCCGGACTCAAGACTTCCCTGCTCGGCGCGCTGGTGGGCTTGGGACTCCTGCTGCCGTTTGTGCTGGTGCGCAGCCTCGGAGCTGGTGACTGGAAACTCGCGGGCGCGCTGGGCGCGTTTCTGGGCCCAAACCGGCTAATGAATCTGCTGCTGCTGTCGGTCTTCGTCGCCGGGCTAATGGCTGTCGCGCTGATTATCTACAAAGGACGAGTGCTGCAGAGCCTGCGCAATATCGGCCACATTTTGATTTCGCTGGTGACCTTCCGGTTGCCCGGATCGCGCGTCTCCCTCGACAATCCCGATTCGCTTAAAATCCCCTACGGGGTTGCATTGGCCCTGACGATCGTGTTCTACGGCATTAGGAGTCTGTGGGGAGAGGGCTTATGAAATACTTCCGGAACGCCCTGCGCAGACTCACCTACGAAACTCGTGGCGCCGAAATCGCCGAAGCTGCGGCCGTGCTGCCGCTGATGTTCATGATCCTGCTGGGAATTTTCTGGTTTGGCCAGGCTTTCAGCATCTACGGAGCCATTACCCGCGCCGCCCAGGAGGGAGCGCGGGCCGGCGCGATTCCCTATTGCGCTACGTGCACCGGCGTTCCGACAAGCACCACCAATGCCGCCAATGCGGCGCAAGCCGCGTTGGTGGCGTCCCGGCTCGATCCCGCACAGGTTCGGGTTCCGGTTCCGCCTCCCAGTTTCCTGGCCTGCGGTGGATCCTCAGGGGCGGGTTGCTCTTCCGGGGGCAACCCCAACGCTTTTTGCGTGCAAGCTCCCATTCAAATGACCAACCCCGGCGGAGGAACCAACGGTCTTTGCGGAGTCTCGGTATCCTTTCAATATCCGTTCCAGTTCTGGCTGCCTTTCACCACGCTGAACAATCATCAAATCTGGCTGAACGCGACGGCGCAGGTTCGCCTGGAGAACCAATGACCGGAGATCCCATGCCCGACGAATTAATGCCCCGCAAGCCCGCTTTCGGTGGATGGCTGAACCTCTGTATGCCGTTGCTGCGCGGCGAGCGGGCAGCTCAGATCGTGGAATTCGCCGTGGCGCTGCCGTTGCTCGTGGTTTTCGTAGTGGGCATCTTCGATTTCAGCAGCGCGTTTACCTTGAAGCAACGATTGACCAACATTGCGCGGGATGCCGCGCGCGCCGCCGCCGCTGATCCTGTGAACGATTTGCTGCAGCCCTCATCGGCGCTTCCGCAATCGGTGATGGATGCATTTCAGACCGTCGATAACGGTCTGCTCGCGAGCAATCTGAACGATTGCGGCGTTGCCGCCAGCGGCTCACCAGCAGGTTTAACCTGGACATTCACCGCCAGTGGAAACGGCTGTCCTGCCATCGGGCTGACCATCACCATTAACCGCGGCTACTTTTTTCCGCCCACGGGGGCCGGCCTGCCCACTGTGAGCTGCGCGGCACAAACTCCGAATGGACAGACCACCCTCATCGGCACCTGCGTGAGCATTCAATATTTCTATCCCTGGCGGTTCGGACGGGCCGCCTCCCTGCTCGGAGCCAGCACGATACTGCCGGCACAGATAGCAGGCGTCGCCGTCGCCATGAATGAGAACTGAGCGTCTATGAAAAAGCCGGCAATCTCGAAATCACTCGCGGCTCATAACCCAGAGCGCGGCGTCACCATGGTACTGGTCGCGGTGGCCATGGTGGCGATCGTCGCCATGGCGGCGCTCTCCATTGATATAGTTACTCTGTATTTGGACAGAGAGGAGGCGCAGCGCTCCGCCGATGCCGCTGCGCTCGCCGCTGCCAGAGTTCTCGCGGTCTCCGGCATCACGGGAGATCCCAGCAATTCAACGGGAGATTGGGGACAAATCTGCGGCCCCGGCGGAATGGCAACGCTGGCCGCGCAAGCCGTGGTCGGGCAGAATACGGTGTCCAGCGCAGTCCCGGGAACGATCAACGTCTCCTACTCGGCGGGAACGGGAAGCGTCGGCTCGATCATTTCCAACGCCGATTGCCAGACCTTGTCTGCCACCGCTTTCGGAGTCAATCCGTTGGTGACGGTCAAAGTCACTCGCGCCGGGCTGCCCACATTCTTTTCGCGCATCTGGGGCAACACCGCAAACAGCGTCAGCGCCACGGCGACCGCCGAAGCCTATAACCCGTCAGGAACAGTCGGAAATGAGAGCTCGGGAACCATCATCCCGGTGCAGCCGATGTGCGTGAAACCCTGGGTCGTTCCGAATCGAAATCCGCTGAAGGGCGTTCCCACCCCTTACTGCACCGGAACCGGCTGCCACACTCTGGTGAACGTAATCGACGGATCGATCACCGACAAGGGGATCTCCCTCGAAGGCACAGGCGCGAACGGCGTGATTGGAGAAACTTTTTGGCTCAACGCCGACTGCCGGAAGAATGGGGGCAGCTGCGTGTTCCGGCAGAGTAGCGGTCTACCCATCCAGCCGCAAGCCAACTTCAACAACGGCAGTGGGTATATGGTGGGGCCGCCCAACCTGCTCTATGTTCCCGGGCGGGTCGCCGGCACGCCAACCGCGGTTCCCTCTTGCTCCGGGGCGGAAGCGTACGAACAGGCCATCACTGGCTGTGATCAGCCCACAAACTATCAGTGCGGCGTACAGAACGCTAATGTGGTGGATCTCAGCGTGAACCCGAACCCTCTAACCAGCGATGGAATACAGTGCCTGACCAATCAAGCCAATAATGGAGATCTAACGACATCCACCGGCCAGGACTATTTGAAGTACGACACGACTTTCGGTGATCCCAGCGTCTATCCGTTCCAGATTCTTGCAGGAAGCAGCAGTCCGCTGATCAGCGCCGGCTTCACCGCCGGAACACCAATCACCAGCAGCTCCTCCATTGTTGCCCTTCCTATTTACGACGATACGCAAAGCATCAACGCGTCTGGTACAACCGATGTGACGTTTGTGGGCTTCCTGCAGGTGTTCATCAACGCGGTGGATGGCAAGGGCAACGTCAATGTAACCGTGTTGAATGTCTCAGGATGCAGCAATGGAAACGGCGGAAATGTCGGCACGCCCATACCCGGCAACTCCCCTGTCCCGGTGCGACTAATCACCCCTCCGTAGCGGCGAGAATCAATCTTTAATTTTCTGAACGTTAATTGTGCTACTGCGGGGCGTTTTCTTCGGCGGGCGGCTTGATATCGGGCACAGGCTGGCCCGGCCCACCTGGCACGGGCGGAGGAACGAAGTTGTTCGGTGGCGGATTGTAAGAGGAATCGTCGTCGGTAGTGTCGTTCGCTTGCGCCTGAGTCTGAAGCGTTGGTGTGAAGTTCATATCGACACGCGGCGTCAGAATCACCTTGTCCAGTTGGCGCGGATCGCTGGCCGAATTGATAATCAGGAAATTGAAGCGCGAGCCATTCAGCAGGTGCGCCAGAACTTCAGGAGCCGGCGCGGGCTCGATCGCCGCAACTACTCTATCCTGCTCGGCTCCCGCAGGAATCGAAATCTCCGCTCCCGTCTTTTGCTGCACGGCATACAGAACTTCTGAAAGAGTGGCCTTATTAGCCGAGATGCTGAGCAATCCATGCTCATAAGACACCTGCAGCGGCGGTTGCGGTGAGCTGGCAATGCTCAGCGGTTCTGAGCTGATTGTGTAGTTCGCCACCACCAGGCCCGGACGTCTCGCCGGCTGCGCATCTTCCGCCGATGCACCTGCTCCGCTACCTGTCACTTTGATAATGACGGTGCGGCCATTGGGAAAAACCTGGTACGACTGCGCTGCGGTCAGATCGAGCACCACACGCGTGACCGGAGGCTTCTTCTGAAACAGCCCTACCCGCACATCTTTAACTTCTCCGCGCTCCACCGACTGGCTGCGCACCTGATCGCCGGGAACAGAGTTGGGAAAATCGACCACCAGCCGGTCCGGCCCGCTCAGGATCTGGGTCTGCGGAATGATGCGCTCGCTCGCCTCCACTTCAATCTCAACCACATCTTTGCTCCCCAATACTTTGACGGAGCGAACCGACACCTGGGCGACCGCCATAAGACTGGTCAGTCCAGCACAGAGCAGGCCGGCAAGCAGCCGTCTCGCGGTAATTCGCCCAATTTTGTGCATGAAAACCTGCGCCCGGGTGATTTTTGGGTGGCTCTAAGCCGAATTCTAGCAGCGTTCGCAGAGGCAGGAACTTACGTTGGTATTAGAACTTCAGGTTCTCCTAGCGCGGACTATCGCGTCAGCGGCTTCAGGATTTCTCCCAAAATGTCCGGCTGATCAGAAACTCGCTCCAGATGCGGATTCTGATCGCCATCGTGATGGGCGATCGAGAAAGTTTCGAAGAATTTCGCGTTTTCCACCAGCAGTTCGATGGACTGATCGCTTCCCTTTGCGGCCTTGACTGCCTCATGCAAAACGTTGGGCGTCCATTTGCGTCCATTCACCGCGATAAGCGTCATGCCCGGTCCCACGCCTGCCTGGTGCGCGGGCGATCCCACAATGACATCCCCGATCTTGCCGTCCTTGCCCACGCTGAAGCCTAGTGAGTACGAGAAGTCGGCAGACTTGGAAAGCTTCTCGATCTCCTTTTCAAAAACGTTGGGCTGTTCGTTGTAGACCAGTTTCCAGCCGCCGCGCTCGATCCCGCCCAGCGGAGCATGCGTGGTCACGGCATTCACACGCTCGCTGAGCAGTCGCGCCCAATCGTACGGCGCGACCTCATTCAACGTGCGCACTACATCGTCGAAGTCGTAGGGCACAACCTTCGGCGGACCGCTTTCTCCGCCATGAAAGCGCCGGCAGAAATCGTTGAGCGAGCGCTGACCGTGAGTCTGCTGCCGGATGATCGAATCCACTTCCAGCCAGATCAGCTGCCCCTCGGGATAATAATCAAGACTCCTCCGCCAGTTCGCCCATTCCCGCGAGTAGAGGGTGCGCAGCGTCTGCACCGAGATCGCGGTATCTTCCAGCGGCCGCCAGGTGCGGCCGGTGCGGTGATCGAGCATGGCCGCAGTCTCCGCCAGTGCCTCGCGATACTGCTCATCGGTCAACAGTCCGCTGCGCGCCGCCAGTACGTTGCCCAGATAATCCGTCAGCCCCTCATAGACCCAGAGCAGATCGCCGATCATCGGCTCCTGATAATTGGCAGTCGCCAGCCCTATGGGACGGCGGTATTTTCCGTTCCACGAATGCGTGAACTCGTGCGGAAGCAGATCGGCGTAGAGCATGCCCAAGTCGGGATCGATCAGCATGCGCTCCGCGGCTGCGCTGTCGTTCGATTCATGGTGCTCCAGCCCGTGCCCGCCGACCTGATCGCTCAAGGTGAGCAGGAAGTGATATTGCCGGTAATGCCGCGCTCCGAACAGCGCCCCGGTTTCCGCGACCAGCTTCTGATAGGCCGCAAATTCTTTCGGCGTCATCGCCAGATCCGCCTCGTCATCGGCGACCAGGTCCATCACATGAACCGGAGTTTCCCCCGGCTTGGTGAGCTCGATCTGGCGATAGTGCGTCCCGGCAATCAGTGGCGAATCGATCAGCGTGGTCAACGACACGGGAGCAAATTCCACTTCGTCGCCGCTAAGGTGTGCTCCGGGCAGCGCGGTTCCAAATTTCCATCCCGCCGGCAGCGTGATCGAGGGATCAAACGTCACATCGTCAGAACGCGTCCCTTTCGGATAGAGCAAGACCGCATTCCAGTTCAGATCCAGCAGATTGGACGAAGCTGCCGGGCCGCCGCCTCCCGCGCTGTCTTCGGTGGTGATCGCGTCCAATGAAACGTCCAGAGTTTCCGCACCGGGCGGCAGGTTCAGATGAAACTCATACATCTCCACCGGGTCCCGCTGCCAGGCGATAGGATGCCCGGCAGATTCCATGTGAATGCCCGTCAGCCCGCCGATGGGACCGCTGGGTCGATGATTGCCCGGAATCCACTTGGGGAACACCAGCGACACCGGACCGGAGTGCACGGGAATCTGCAAGTGCGCGTGATAGATGTTCCGCGGCGCATCGGTCAAATCCACATGGAGCCGGATGGCTTGAACTGCTAGGCTCGGCAGCAAAAGAAACAATGATGGAAGCAGCAAAATGAAAAGCTGCCGAAGAACCAGCCGCGCCGAACGCCTCCCGAGGAACAAAGTCTGAAGGCTATCGGAATCAGCCACACCTGCGCAAGGCGAACAGGCGGGAGATTGTGTAGCCCCGGATGCATTCGTCCGGGGTTGCGCGCGAAGCGCAATGAAGACTGCCGGTGATGAGGAAAGCTGAGAAGAGAGAGACTCGAGACCTTCGAGTTAGCTCAGGCGACTACATTCCGGGCAAGCCGGTGTCGAGCTTTCCAATAAACAAGGGCGAGTCCCGAGATCATCAGCAGCCAGGTTGCGGGCTCAGGGACTTCCCCGCCCGTCTCGCACGGATTGATCTTCTTCTTATTCTTTCCGCTGCTTGTCTCCGCAGGAAATAGATCCGCTTCGCCCGACTTCGGTTTCTTCGTGCCAATGCCGCAAACATTCTGCACCGGCATCGGCAGCGGCGGCGGGGCGATCGGGACCCAGTTTCCACCCTCGAGCGGATCATAAAAACTCAGCGGTCCGAAATCCGCGGGACGGTTCGCCAGCGCAGTTTGCAGGGGAGCGGGAAGCGCGGCGGTCGAGGTGCCTATAGCCGGGAGCATCGGCTCATCAAACTTGGCTGCCGGAGGCTCGAAAGTCGAAGTCGCTTGCTGCGGAGTTTCTTCCACGCGATTGCCGCAGCGGGTGCGCGCCGTCAGGCTGCCGTCGGTGAGCAACGTCTCGCCCTTCTTGAGGCGAATGGGATGCCGCGTCCAGTAAAGCCGGCTGCCGATGCGGTAAGAAATATATACCTCGCGCGCCAGCACCACCTTCACCACGTGGGCGCGCCTGTAATCGAATCCCGCGTAATGCTCGGCGACCACCGGATCGTGTTCCGTGGCCCACTTCAATTCGCGCGCATCGCGCACGCCGCCGGGTATCACCGAATAGGGATACACCGGACGGTTCTCCATCTGGCGTAACGATTCCTGCTGCGTGAGCTGCAAGACATTGCGCGCTTCGGCTGCCCTGCCGTTCGCTTCAGGATTGCGACCAGCGCGGAATAGCGACGGGCTCAGATGGCGCAGGGCGACGGAGGCGAATCCCACGGTTAGCAGCCCGCAAATCGCCAGCAGAAGGACGCGACGAAGGCGGCGATTTCGGCGATGGCGATGGGTCCGACGGCGCCGCAGGACCGTTACAGGACTCACTTCTTCCGGTTGACTCGACAACTTCTACCCTACCTTTAACGACCAGATTTTTGGGGGGACTGGTCGAAAGACACGCAACCGCATTTGTGCAGTTTCGGTGCCATTACCGGACGCCCAATCCTCACATAACGCAGAGGATGTGGGCTGTGATGGCGATCATGCTATCAGAGACTGCATACCTTTGCACAAATATGTTGGGTAAGTACTGTGCAAATCGGGCACACGTGTGGCGAGAGGAAGACCTTGGCTAGCGACAGCGCCGTCTGCGGCACGCAAGAATCAGCATGGTTCGCCGTCTGCCCCATCACTCTGGGGCACCAACCAGCCCTGGTTACTTTAGTAACATCACAGATTCCTCTGCCCCTACTGACCAGAAACACGCCGGTTCGATCTCACTCGATCGCATAGTCAATCTTGATTCCCCGCTTCTCGATCTCCTCGAGGAACAGGTCAGCCGGCACGTCGGTTTCCTGCAGCACTCCGCCTCGCTTGTTGATGGCTCCGGAAGCCAGCATTTGCACGACGATCGAAGCCGGGAAAGCCGTGGTGCGCATCATCGCACTCATATCGGTCTTCGCATCGTAGGAATCCACCATGGTGAACGAAGCCACGCGTCCTTTCAGCCGCCCGCCGAGCAATCCGCGCACGCCCGCTCGATTCACGGACTCATGCGCCTCGAGCCGCATGATGCAGACGTCGGGCCCCTTCGAAGCAAACTTACCTTGAAAGATTTTCGACATCATGGCCCGCGGCGAAATTTCAGCGTTGCCGAACTTCATTTTCTCGCTCGAAAACAATCCCAGTTCTTTGAGTTCGCACAGCAGATCGTAGTGCCCGGGATACCGCAGGGTTTTCTCGAAGCACTCACCGACCCGGCCTTCAAAAGTTTCCGGCAAGGTCGAAGTTCCGCCGGAGGTATGAAAGGCCACCAGCGGCGAGAAGCCGGCAATGTGGAAATCTTCCGGCTCGGTCAACGGATCGATAGTGGTCAATTTCCCTTTGCGCAAGATGCGCGCCGGTTCCACATACTCGTTGATCAGACCTTCCACGGAGAAAACCAGCTGATAATGAAACGGTGGCGTAGGTCGTGCCGGCAAGCCGCCGACATAAAGGCGCAGTGCGTCGGCGCTTCCGCCTAAACGCCGCACCAATTCACCGCCGAGGATCGACGCCATCCCCGGCGAAAGCCCGCAGTCGGGAGCCAGGGCTACGCCGCGCTTCTCGGCCTTTTTCGAAAGCGCCAGTTCCTGCCGCACAACAGTGTTGTTTCCGCCCAGATCGGCAAAGTGGCAGCGCGCCTCGACGGCCGCGCGCGCCAATCCCAGGTTCAGGAAATACGGCACCGCCGAGAGCGCCGCATCGTGGCCGGCCATCACTTTGGCCGCCGCCTTCTCATTGCTGGCCTCGAGCGCGACGGCCTTGACTTTCTTTTCTCCAACGATACGATTGACCCGGGCCGCCACGTCGCGGGCGCGCTTGGAGTCGCTGTCGGCCAGAGTTACGGAATTCACTTGCGGCGTGCGCGCCATATCAAACGCGGCCGCCGAGCCCATCATGCCCGAACCAATCACAAGCAGTTTCATGGATGTCCCTCCTGAATTTCGATTTTGAGTTCGCAGTGGTCCGAACCTTGCGCGTACGGATGGCACAGTTTTACGCAGCCCACTGACAATGAGATTGAGGTGAGCCGGAGATGACTGGCTCAAGACACGAGCGATAGGAAAGGACTAGAGACCGGCGGGAGCGATTCGATCACAGATGTAGCGGCGAAGATCAAGCCTAAGAAATTTCACAGAAGATCATATCATCCTCGATCCCATTTTCTGATCTGCAGGAAGCCGAAACCGGCTTCAAATCGCTGCTGCTGAAAGTCCTCGATCCCATTTTCAAGAAGAAGAAAAAGGGAGAGGTCGTGCCCGTGTACATCCGAGGAACGTACGAGAAGCCGCAGTTTGGCCTGGACTTAGCCCAGAATGCCCAGAAAAAGCCGAGCCAGTAGCAAACTCCCTGCAAACTCTAACCGCTTTCCGACATCCTAAACCGCGGTGAAAAATCCGCCCGAACGTCGGCAGACATTCCCGCAACTCTTGAAGTGTGTGGGAGCGTTGTTAGCCTTATGCACTTTGGCAATGCTGGAGTGGGCCTGTGGGGGCTCCAGTTCGTCCGCCCCAACAACAGTCGACCCAAAGCAGCCCACTTTCAGTCACATCGTTTTGCTGGTCGAGGAAAATCACAGCTATTCCGATGTGGTGGGCAGTTCGTCTATGCCCTATCTGAATAGCCTCATCTCCCAGTACGGGCTGGCGGCGCAATACTTTGCCAACACGCACCCTTCCCTTCCAAATTATTTCGTGCTCACAACCGGCCTCATGGAAAGCAATAACGACAACTTCGCAGGCTCGATTACCGACGACAATGTAGTCCGCGAACTGGTCAAGGCGGGCAAGTCGTGGAAGGCCTATCTCGAGTCGCTTCCTTCTCCTGGGTATCTGGGCGGCGACGCGGGAGGCTATTTGCGGCAGCACAATCCCTTTGCCGATCTTTCGGACATACAAGAAAGCAGCGCGCAGGCCGCTAACATCGTGCCCTTTACTCGATTCGCCACCGACCTGGCCAATAACGCTCTGCCGCAGTATTCCTTCATCGCACCCAATGCGAATGATGACGCTCACGACGGCACCCTCGCCCAGGCCGACTCCTGGCTGCAATCGAATATCGCGCCGTTGCTGGCCAGTTCAGCGTTCCAAAGCAGCGGACTTCTGATCATAACGTTTGATGAGTCAGAGGACTCGGACGTCGAAAACGGCGGAGGCCACGTCGCCACCGTGATCATCAGCCCGCAGGCCAAGAAGGGTTATCAATCCCAGACTCTCTACCAACATCAGAGCACGTTGCGGCTGATCTTTACCGGCTCAGGCATGGATAATTTCCCCGGTATGTCTGCGACAGCTCCCGGTATGACAGAGTTCTTCACCGGAAATTAGCCGGATACCCCTAACCTAGATAGTGGATCAGTTTCCTCCCGAGAGTTTGGTGGAGCTAGGTCTATGACCGTATGGAGATGTATATCTGTAGATACTCGTGGAAGGAGCAAAAGAGCGGCATAGTGCAGGCATGCGAGCCTATCATCGGGTGCATGTCCAGCTAACCAAGAAGGATCGTAAACAGATCGCCGCCATGTTGAACAAGGGGTGGAAATCGGCGCGGGTGCTGCGGCGGGCTGTGATCCTGCGGGAACTCGGCCAGGGGCAGACGGCCGGGCAGGTAGCCCGCCATGTGGGTGTAGCCTCCAAGACGGTGCGGGCCATTGCCCGGCGCTACGAGGAGGAAGGACTGGAGTCGGCCCTGTACGAAAAGCCGCGTCCGGGCCAGCAACGAGTGCTGGACGCGGGCCAGAGTCAGCGCATCATCGCGATGGTGTGCAGCCCGCCGCCGCAAGGCACGGCGCGGTGGAGTGTGCGACTATCGCTCAGGAAGCGGTGAAGCGGAGGTTGACGCGGCGGGTGGGCCGGGAAACGATCCGCATCCTGCTCCAGAGTCATGACCTGAAGCCGTGGCGGGAAAAAAATGTGGTGCGTGGCGGAACTGGACGCGGAGTATCTGCGGTGCATGGAAGACGTGCTGGCCTTATATGAGAAGCCGCTCTCGGAGCGGGAACCGGTGGTGTGTATCGATGAGAAGCCGGTGGTCCTGCATGCCGATCTCCGCCCCTGCCGACCCATGCATCCGGGACAAGTTCTGCGGCGCGACTGCGAGTACGAACGCCGCGGCACGGCCAACGCATTTTGCGGAGTGGAGCCCAAGGCGGGACGGCATTATCCGCGCGTGACTCCGGACCGTTCCTCGCCCGAGTTTGCCGATTATCTGCTGGAGATCGCGGAACATTATCCGGCGGCCGACACCATTCATCTGGTCATGGACAATCTGAGTTCGCACACCCGTAAGGCCGTGGTGGAGCGGTACGGCGAGAAGGCGGGAGGCTGGCTGTGGGACCGGTTCCGGGTACACTACACACCGAAGCACGGAAGCTGGCTGAATCAGGCGGAAATCGAAATCAGCCTGTTCTCCCGGCAGTGCCTGGGACGGCGCAGAATCCCATCGCTGGGCGATCTGCAGCGGGAAGCCAGGGCCTGGGGTCGGAGAATGAATCGGAATCGGGTCACCATCGACTGGCGCTTTACCCGCAAAAAGGCACGCTTGAAGTTCGGTTACAGAAGAAACCAGATTATGCGGTCAGAGACCTAGTCGGGCTCGAACCGACGACCTCATCGTTGCGAACGATGGCGTCCGCCGAATTATCTCTCTTCCCTGCTTACACTTAGCTGCCGGGTACGGTCCATTACGGTCCAATTCAAACCGGCTCGCTGGGAGTTGCCTCACAATTTCCCGTCTAATGGATCAGTTCCACCCGATATCACCAAACGCCCCGTCATGGCCGCAATTCGCAAAAAGCGGGGCATCCTGAGATGTAGCGGCGTATAATCGCTCGTTCTATTCCATTCCTACCCCCGGTTGCGCAAACGACAAGAAAGCGCATCCAAATGACGAAATTTAGCGAGATATTTTCGACGACTTGGAAGGTAGTCCTCTCGGTGTTTCTAATCTCCCTTCTAATTTCTCTTGGCATAGGTTTTATTTACGTCGTAATTGGTGGGTTCAGGCGTGCTAGTGGGGGTTTTTCCTCCGATGAATGGACCAGAACCTATCACGTGAAGAATGCCGATGAGGCATACACCAAGATGCCCAAAAGCGAATGGGACGGAGAGATAAAACGCTGCATCAAAGAGCACACGGTAATCGAGGGGATGACCAAGGACCAAGTTAAGCAGGCGGTTGGCGGAGGGAAACCTTGGTCGTATTCAATAATCACGCTGAAAGGCTCGGACAAGAAGTGCATCAAGTACGAGGGAGAACAGTGCGTCGAATATCCTCCTGATGAAGTCAAGTCCTTCGCGCTGCACTTCACTCCCAAAGGCAACCTTATCTGGGACGAGGACTCTATCGGTTTGAGTGTTTATGGTAAGGATTTGCGGGACTTGCCAATTCCGCAACCCGTTCCCCTTAACGACTCAGGTAGTGCCACGATTGACGCCACCCAGACTAAGCGGTCCACCGCTGCACCGTTTGCCGACTCGGATCAGGCTGTGAAGGTGGCCAGTGAAACCTATCACCTTGATCCAGATTTGCTGTCTATCGTCCTCAATGTTGGAACCGAATTCAATGTGCGACCCCTTTCTCCCCAAAGGGCTGCACAACACCTGCGCGAACTGTTGGTGCAATACAACTTCGATCTCGTTAAAGCGCTTGCTGCTTATAAGGACGGACCGGAACTCGTTGATCAGTATCAGGGTGTACCGCCCGAGAAAGAGATCAGAGATTTTGTGGCGCGCGTCGTCCGCGAATTCAACATCAAGTTACAAGAAAAGGCTGCTTTGAACGAGGAATCAGTAAGCCACCGTGAGGCGGAGGCTCGTTCGTGGCATACACAATCCTACTGCGAGAAAAACGGTTTTGTCTGGAACGATGGAGAATGTCATGCTCAGAAATGACAAGAAGCCCAAGCGCTACAAGCTCGCCCATTTTCCCTCATCTACAGCGAATCAAGGGCTGTCGGCACAGTGTAGGAGACTCGTTTAGCGAAGCAATTCGATGAGGATGCCGATCACGAACGGGATCAACACAAAGATAACCCACATGTGCTTAATGATCCGAGACGCGGCTTGTTGTGCGGCTTCCTGAGTGCAAGCAGCAATATGTCTCGCGTCGTCGGATGGTTCGCTCTGTCGCTTTGTTTGCGCGGACTGTGAATTTGTGGCTCGCCGTGCAAGTTCAGCGTCTGCCGCTTCTCGGCAGCTCTCCCGTTTTGCGACCTGAACCAACTGAATGTCAGTCATCGTCCTCACTTGCTGTTCAGGAGTGACATTATCTGGCTCAGTTCCTTGATAGAAGCGATTGGTCTTTGGGATTTCCATAGCTGAGAAGTGAAGCATTGCAGCCAGCGCATAGTATTTGAGCACATCCGGATCGAAATGGAAAGAATGCTTTCTAGCAGAAGCCGTTTCGCATTTGGGACAGCCACCGCGCCTGCAGGGAGCCACAGCCCCTTCTAAATGCTCTTACCTAAGAATTTTGTAGAGGATTGCCAGAACGAAAGGCAACACGACAAAGATAATCCAAAGGTGTGTGACAATGTAGCGAGCATCTGCGGAAATCTCACGCCGTGGCCGAAACGGTTTCGGTTGTAAGTTTGCTGCTTCGTCCTGCCTCACTTGGTTCAGCTCATCGTGGTATTCCACACTGCTCCCTCTTAGTGATGCTGCTTAGTGATGCTGCCGGAAGCAGCGACCCAGTACGGTCCGGGCGAGCGGATCAGAGTACGAGCGCATCATACGCTCTTGGTTGCGGCGGCGCAGTGACTCTTAACTCGACAGATTCCCTAAACCATTGAAAAAAGGCGCAAATCTCTGCTTGAAACCGCCCATTCGTGCGCGCTAGAATCCCCAGCATCGCCCGCGCCCCGTCGAAATAAGAGAAGACGGCGGGTGCGTAATCTCTGAAGGACCGAAACAGCCGACGTTGTTTTCCGGTTCTCTTCTCCCGTAGCAATCCCCAAAAAATCTTAGTTCGTCGAGTTTGCGCTGATCGTATTGTGCAACGGCACGAACTCGTGGGGAAAGCCGCCCCGGCAAGTTGGCGCGCAGTGTGACAGCTTTGCGCTGATGCTCGCCCACATGAGCCAGGGTGACAACGGAACCGGAGGAAACCATGCCATCCCCAAGAGAGTTCGACAGCTTTGACGATTTTGTTGCTTTCCTGGACGAGTGCCCGGATTCGGAATTTGGGTGCTTAGAGGAGTATTTCCACGAGAACCGCCTGATTTGTGAGATTCGCAAAAAGTCGGGGGAAGTGATTGGCCGGTGGCAATCTCAACCGCTATCGCAGGCCGAGCAGGATAGACTCGGACGCGCAATGGAAGCGTTCGTATTGGAGATCAGAAAGCCAAGTTAGGAGAATCAGCATGCCGGATGCTTTGAGCGACGAAAACCGTACGCGGGTCGAACAGGCAACGGTGCAGTTGGTTGAGCGGGGAGGCAGGGGCGTACTCGCCCCCGGCGCTTTCATCTTGTCGGCTACTCACTGCATCCCTTGGCGCGGCACCGGCGTGATGGCTTTGGGAGAGGTTTATCCGACCGAGATTGAAACCCCCAGCGGCGTGAAGTTCCGCGTGGGCGTTGACGCCTGCGATCCGGTTGCTGATATCGCCGCGCTGGGAGAGTTGGACAACCAAGAGTTCCCCGATGACGCCGACCGCTTTGAGGAGTGGCGCGGGTCGGTCGAACCGGTTCCGCTCAACTATCGCTGGATCGAGCCGGAGCAGGTTGAACCGGTTTTCATCTACACCCACAAACGGGAATGGATCGCAGGGAGCGTGACCCGCTTCGGGTTCGACATACCCTACAGCAGCGTGGCGTTGCTGGTGGAACGTATCGAGTCCGGAATGTCAGGCTCGCCTGTGGTTACTGCCGATGGTCTGCTGCTTGGAATCGTGTCCAACGGCAACGGGTCACGAAACCCCAACCAACCGGACAGTAGGATGCCGGTGTGCGCAATGGCTTTGCCGCGCTGGGTACTGGATCGCATCAATAGGAGAGGGAGATGAGAACGAAACTAACCCCAGAACAAAAGAAGCTCCGACAGCAAATCCGCGCGGAACTGCGCGCGGTGCGACTGAAGTTCATCGATGCCGACTGGAACTTGTTCCAGGACGCAGCCTGCAAAGAGTATGGGCTGACCACTCCGATTGTGCTTGGGATTGCCCGGATGCGCCCTTGGGGAGACCTGGGAGACCTGTTGAAGAAGGAACTGGACGCGCTCAAAGCTAAAGAACTGAAAACGGCATGGGATGAGCAGAGGATAAAAGAACTGGAAGCGTATCATCTGCCGACGTAAAGGCGTAGTTGAAGACGGCATAAGTGTGACATGACCAGGGATGCATAGCTCAGGCGGGATTTAGTAGGTTTACTTTCTAAAAAACATAACCATATCAAAAGACACGTGACCCCCGTTTGCAGCGGGGAAATCCTATTCTTTCCTATTGATCCGGGAGCACTATGGAAGTTCGACTAACTAAGTGACGTTACATCATGTTACATGCTGTCCTTTCATGGTTCTCCACAGGCACATGGGTGCTATAAATGAGTGAGTAAGTCGGATGCACCGTTGGGAAACGGGCGCGTCTGTCGCATCAGGCAAACCGGCGCTCACCAGGGGTGACCGGGTAGCAGTCTGGGCAATGGCGGGCTGAGCCGACGCTCCGACGGGCAAGCCATGAGAGTACCGGAACCGCTGTGACGTGTTAGACGGCGCACCGGAAGCGTATGGCAGGGGATCATCCGACCGGGCGCTGTGTTCGAGTGTTGAAAATCTCCGCTTGACAAGCCTGCAAAGCCTGTTACAGTTGCTGCAACGTTCGATGCAGTAAATGTATCGGATATGGAAAGGCATATAAAATGACGCCCCGCATGCAAAAGTTCATCGCATATTACCGTGTGAGTACCAAACGGCAGGGCTTGTCCGGCTTGGGTTTGGACGCGCAGCGAGAATCCGTAGCGGTGTACCTCGCTAGTGTTCACGGCGAACTAGTTGCTGAGTTTACCGAGGTGGAGCACGGCACCCGCAAAGGTAATCACCGCCCACAGCTTGCGGCTGCGCTGGCACAATGCAGAGTCCACGGCGCAACGCTGATCATTGCAAAGCTAGATCGTTTGGCGCGCAACGTTGCCTTTGT
This sequence comes from uncultured Acidobacteriota bacterium, assembly GCA_963719865.1. GTDB lineage: Bacteria > Acidobacteriota > Terriglobia > Terriglobales > Acidobacteriaceae > Sulfotelmatobacter. The sequence goes on from CAVRDS010000057.1 coordinate 23,444, forward strand.
CTCGAATCTTATGGAATCCAATGTCGAATTCACCGCGTGTGATTTCCCGCAAGCCAATCGGCTCACGGTTCACATTCTGGCGAGCGTGGCAGAGCACGAAGCAGAAATGATCAGCGCACGCACAAAGCTCGCTCTAGCAGCTGCTAAACGCAAAGGCGTGGTACTTGGCGGTGATCGTGGCAATGCTCGCCTGATCTATCGCAAGGGTGCCAGAGCTTCCGCGCAGGTTCGGGGTGAGAAAGCACAGCGCCGTGCGGCTGATCTGCTTCCCGTCATTACCGATTTGCGTACAAAGGGTGCAACTAGCTTGCGCCAGATCGCAGAGGGATTGAATCAGCGTGGGATTCTCACGGCACGGGGTGCGGCCTGGTCTGCTGTGCAGGTTGCGCGAACGATGGCGGACGCAGAAGCGTGACTGCGCAGACATACCCAGCAAAGACGCTAGAGTGGCGATTCCCGCGATTTCCAGCCCGATAGAGCCGTAGATTTGTTGGCGGTGAACATGTTCCCTGCCTTACGCTGTGAGCACGCTCAAATCAGCGCCTGACCAGAGCTTTTTAATAAAAAAGGAGCGGCACGCCTGGTTTGGATGCCCGTCTGCAATCCCCAAGAAAATCGGGGGCAGTCGGACTGAAACGACTACCCCCATTCGGATGTCGGAGGTTCGTCCACCGAAGGGACGATCCGGGTTACCGCCAAGAACTCGTCGAAACCTCTGCCACTGTTCCTTAGCGACCGAACCGGAACGGCATGTCAAACGGTGGACAAAGAAGACGGAATAAAGTTAGCCAGCTATCGCAAAAGCTCCATCCTCAAAGCTAACTTTTCTGCCGCCCGCAGGTTGATGGAGTGAGGTGGAGCAACTTGTGAAAGAACTTATAAAATCCATTGGGCGGAATCCAAGTTTGAACTCCGCCTTTTGGATGCCAGATTTGACAAATGCACATTAGTCAAGCGATACAACCTTGGTACTGAAATCACTGCCAGCGATTCACCGCAAGCTGTCCAGCCGGGACACCGGCTATCGAAATAGATGCTGTGTTGCTGATCGCTGCAACACCTTGCTGCGTGTTTCGAGCTGCGACCGTGGCCGACAGCGCGGTCTGCGTGGCGCTGATCGTTCGACCTGTATTAGTGGGGCCAATTCCCAGGTCTGCAGCCGTATCGTCGGAAACTGACGCTGTGTTGCTCACGAGAAACGGACCCATGTTGTTTGTGCCACTTCCCGATCCACTTGGAAAAGTCATTTTGTCTCCAATCTTTTTAAGCGCAGTTGGCTACCGCGCGAACAACGAAATCTTCCATACTGTTCACAACCGCATCCCATGCATCGCGGACACTCCGGCTATAACCTGTTACAGGAAATACTTGGGTAAGCATCTTTTCCAGCGCCGCACGGTGCTTTCCCGTTCGGGGAATGCGCACCGGTTGCAAAGGAGTCGGCCTAGTCGGGATCTGGCCTGGTCTGGTGGGCGGGGTTGAAGCCGCAAACTCAGCCGTGCTTTTGCTCAAACCGCAACTAATCAAATTGCTGACTTCTTCGACACTCTGCAAAGAAGCGTTAACGAATTCAGCACGCTTAAGAAGCTGATCCTGGTTTGCAAGGTCCCTAAGCTCACTCGGACTCGTGCCGGTGACAGCCGCGATCAGATCATCGCGCATAAGTTCCCGGATAAGCGCGTCTGCAGCGTGGCTGGATGGCTGCAGACACGCCAAGGGATCTTCCAACACGGGAAGCGCCGGGAGTTCCACGGCAATCGTGGGTTGCGGCCAGTCCACGCCGATGGTGCTCAGAAAGTCGAAGTCATTTTCCATCTGTTCTCCTCTAAAGTGACGCCAGTTCCGCCAGCAGTGCACTATGCGCTTGGCGTTCAAGTTCGATTCGCTCAGGCAGCGAGCGATGCAGCGCGTGATACTCGTTAAGCCGCGTCTCGTGAATCTCTAGCTCAGTTTGCAAAACTTTCCTGCGTTCTTCCTTGCGTGCTTCGGCCTGTTGGCGGTCGTGCTCAAGCCGCGCGTTGGCTAATTCACGCTCTGCCTTGGCATTGGCCTGCTCTGCATTGGCCACGATCAATTCTTGCTGTTCGACTTCGCCCCGAAGCAGCGCATAGACTTGTGCGCTCGCAGTCAGGCGCACCCTGTCAAAATCGGCGATAAGCGATTTCAGCCGCGCAATCTGCCGGTTGTAGTCGGCGCTTGCTGCGCTCGCCTTTTCTTCAAGAGCCTGCAGCGGCAGTTCAATTGCGATGGGGAAGCAAGGGCACACGTGCGATCACTCTCCTTTCCGGTTCCTCTGGCGGGCGAGTCCAGCTAGACCGGGGCATCTCAACATTTTCAATAACCGAATCCAAATATTTCCGCACCACAGTGCACGCCCACGCAGGCCAATCCCTAAAGTTCGCGGGCAAATTAGAGGAATCCGGCGGTTCTTCGGATTGCTCCTCTTGGCGCTTGATCTGGAATTCCAGCGACTTCAGGCCAGTTTGCAAAGCTGCAACCATAGCCCGCTGATCGCCATTCTGCGCAGACAAAGCCCATAATGTTTCCGCTCTGTCGGACCACGTGATCACTTGGTCTGCGATGGACGGCAGAGTGACGGCCAAACACCGTCTCTTGTGCCTGGAAAGCTGCCCAACGCTGAGCCCCGTTGATTCAGCAACGGCTTTGTTCGTGGTGCCAGAGACCAGCAACGAATCAATCTCTTCACGTTTCGGGCTGATGCAGACTGCGCACGGACGGCTCATTGCTTCCCCCCGATGACGATGAAATTTCCGCTGATGTAGCCGAGCACGGCTGATTGACGCAAACGAATATGAGCGCGCGGGTGTGGCCGCCAAATGGGCAAGACTCCGGCTTTTATCAACTGACGGAGGTGAGACCAGGAGCAGCGCAACAGCGCGCAGCATTCTTTCGTGGTCAGCAAGGGATCAGCAACCGCCCGATTGCGCGCAGCGAGCGCGCGCTCCATCTGAGCCATCAGGGGCGAGGGAACTTTGCGGTACTTCTTTACGGCGACAGCAGAAGCAGGTTCTGACATGGCTGGTGCTCTGTAACTGCAACTTACCATAAGTAAACCACAGAGTCACGGAAATTCTGATGCTCCCGGTCTAAGTGACCATAGGTTGCCGGTCGGCACACCAGGTTTATGTACTGGGCACACGTCGTAAGTGCGCTGTGACGAACCATCGAGGTAGATACGACCATTATTAAGTCGCTGTGCACGATGAGCAGGTTCTTGCAGCGCCCCGAGCACGAACCGGAACCGCCGGTAACAACGGTAAGCTTGTAACCCCCATTTCCTAACATTTACGCGCGCGTATACGTGCGTACCCGCGTACCTATGCGTAAGCTTAAATACTATAATCCCCATGTGTGTGTGTATGTTTAATGTTACTGATGCTACCGAATACAAACACAACCACTTAGCAATATTACCGAGGATGTTACGGTAAGGTGGTTTGTTGTTACCCAGCACGGATTGTCCTGCAAAGCTTCTCTCCCTGTGCAACGTCCTTGCGCGCGCGCTCAGGCGGAACTCCGCTCTGGCCGACTGCGATGATGTTACCCGGCTCACCTGTGTGCCTAGATTCTCCAGCGCGGTTTATGCTGGGTTTATAAAAATGTGTACCGCTGGTCGGCTGGATACGTTAGCAATAGACGAATGGCGGTTATCTAATCTTCTTTGTAAGTGAGCCGTGCCAGCGTTGCACTCCGAAGTCGCAATTTCCCGCGATTCGTGCGTGCCGAGCGCATTTATAATATGCATTGCCGGACGGCCATCCGGCGCTTTTCACAGCGGACTGCGGGGGTAGCGGCCTAACCTGTTATCCCCACTCCGCGCCCGTTAGGGGGTCGCAATGTCGGAATCTGAAGCTCGCTTTCTGGGTACCAAGTGGACTCCGCCCGATGAATCTGAAGCACCTGATCCGAAAGTGGAAGCGCGCCGGAATCGCATGCTGGCGGAACTGCGCTTGCCCGTGGAACCTGATCCCGCGCCGAAACCTGCGCCCAAGCGCAAGCAGCCCCGCCACGATCAGAAGACGGAACGTGTCTACGCCCGCATCCGGGAGACTCCCCGAGAAGTACCACTCAAGGAATTCTGCAAGCGCTGTGACCACATGCAGCATCGATTTCCAACTCCAAAGTATTGGCGGGATGAGGGCTGCCCCGAAAAATGGTTTGAGGCTTGGCAAATCAGCAAATGGCGGGGAAGAATTCACGCTCTGCGCCAGAATGCTTGGCGAAATGTTATAAAAAAAGCTGTGTAACCTGTGTACTTACATACGGGTTACACACGCATGAACATTGACTGAAACGTAATTCCCTTCGCTTTCCGCTGGACGGTCCTGAGCGCTCCCAATACTCTGAAATTGTGCATACGCAATCAGATGCAGCGCTGGCACCGGTTTCCATCCTGGAGCAGTCGGTTGATTCCCTGGAGTTCATTGTCGAGCGGTTGCGCTTGGCGTATCCGCGCTTACGAGATGGCTCTTGGCAGGAACCCTTGGCAGAGCCGGAAGAAGTTTTGTTGATTGCCGCCGAAAAGGTGGAACGGTTGCGGCTGAATCTGCTGCGCTTCTCCCGGCAATACAGAAAGGCCGCGCAGAACACGTGATTTGAATCTGCTGGAGCTGGCACTCCAGCCAAAAAAGAGAAGAACCGGAAATCCTTTCGCAACCTGTCGGGCGCTCTGGATTTCCGGCTCTGGACTAAAGACTATGCCAGACAAACATAACGCAGACCCGCGCTCACCGCAAGAAAATCCGCGCGTGCCCGTGATCCCGTTGAATCCCAACTCGATCCCCGTCGCAATGCGGGAACTGCCCCACTGGCTCTACTGGAAGCGTGAGCCTGACGCAAACGGCAAACCCACGAAAGTTCCGTATATGGTCAGCAAGCGGCGCAAAGGTTCTTCGACTAAACCCGGAACCTGGGCGAGCTTTGCCACGGCGCTGGCCGGTCTGACTGGCCGCAACGGTTCTTTCCCTTATGACGGCCTGGGTTTTGCCCTGCAGGGTTCTGGGATCGTGTTCATTGATTTCGATCATGTGCGCAATGCGAAAACCGGCGAAATTGCCCCGTGGGCGAGTGAAATCATCGCAGCCTTGGACAGCTACACCGAAGTCTCACCCAGCGGTGACGGCCTACACGTTTATGCGCTGGGGAAGTTGCCGGAGAAAGCGGCGGGCATTGAGCGTGAATTCTCCGATGGCACCCGCGTGGAGATGTATGACGCGGGGCGCTATACCACGATCACGGGCGCTCTGCTTGCTGGTAGTCCCGCTGACCTTCGCGCTCGGGACGTGCGTGCGCTTTATGAACGCTTGAAGAACTGCGAGCTAAGACCGGAGCAGGGCAACGAAACATTGCCGGAAAAGAAAAAGCAATCGGCACCGATGGCAGGAAGCAAAGCCGGTTTCGTTCGGGATCTGCTGGAGAAGTTCGGCCTGAGCATTGCCGCAACGGAAGATCCGTACCGGGGTGAAACTGAAACCGGCATCAAGTTCGTGTTGAGCGCATGCCCTTTCGATCCCACGCACAAAGATGCGGCAATCTTCGATTATCCCTCTGGCCCGGTCTTTTTCTGCTTTCACGATGCTTGCGCTGGGAAGCACTGGCGGGACTTGTGCAACAAATTTGAATATCAACCGCTCATCGTTGGTGAAAACGGCAAGCCGAAGGCGTTGCTGGCCAACGCTGTTCTCATGCTCCGGCAAGCGCCAGAATGGCGGGGTGTGCTGGGCTTCAATGAATTCTCCCTCTACACCGTCACACGACTTCCGGCACCGTGGCCGCAATCGGTTTCCGGCAGGAACTGGACGGACGAAGATGACGGTCACGCGGCCTGCTGGCTGCAAGAACATGGAATTTTGGTTAATTCAAAAACGGCGGCAGAAACGATTCAGATCGTTGCCAAAGAACTTCGGTTTCATCCTGTGCGCGAGTATCTCGCCAGTTTGATCTGGGATAAGAAGCCGCGCCTGTTGGATTGGCTATCAACCTATCTGGGTGCAGAGCCGTCCCCGCTTACTTCCGCCATCGGCCAACGCTGGATGATTTCGGCGATAGCGAGAATCATGCGACCGGGGTGCAAGGCCGACCACGTGCTGCTGCTCGAAGGCCCGCAGGGAATCGGCAAAAGCACGGCGCTGCAGATACTGGCGAGTCCGCAGTGGTTCACCGATCACCTTTCTGATCTGGGATCAAAGGACAGCCGGATCGAACTTCACGGGCGCTGGGTTATCGAGTTGGGCGAGTTCGTGTCTCGGCGCTCGGAGCTAGAGCGGAAAGCTTTCCTCACCGCCTGCGCTGATAACTTTCGTGCGCCCTATGAACGGCGCGCGCAATGGGTTCCCCGCAGTTGCGTGTTTGCTGCGACCACCAATGATGCCGTTCCTCTCACCGATCCTTCCGGCGCACGTCGCTATTGGCCCGTGACCTGTGGTCGGATCGATCTCGATAAACTTCGCGCAGATCGGGATCAGCTCTGGGCAGAAGCCTATGCGCTCTACAACGCGGGAGAACCGTGGTGGGATGATTTCGCGGAATTCAGAACGGCGCTTGCCGAGGAACAAGAAAGCCGCTACCAGGGCGGGCCTAACGATGAAAGCATTCTCGCCTGGTGCCGGAATCCGCAACAGCGTGAGTCTTGGGAGAACGGAATCAAGACGGCTCTCGAACCTTTCGATAGCAATCGGGAGCGGGTGCTTATCGCGGACATTCTTCTGCACGCGCTCGCCAAACCGGTGGGTGCTGCCAGTCGTGCCGATCAGCTTTCAGTCCGCGATTGCCTGATTCACGCCGGTTGGCGTCGGGAGAAAAAACAGACAAAGATCAGGGGGAGTAATCGCGTCGTTCGTTTTTACGTTCCACCGGAAGTACCCCTGCCGTGGGAAGAGTGAGCCATCAATGAGCATCCTTGGATTGCCGGAACAACAACAATTGCAAGCCAGTCACGAGCGCTATCACCGGGAGAATCCCGAAGTGCCCCGCGCTCGCTGCAAGCAATGCAAGCTCGACAGGGAGCGGGAGACTAATTACGCAGTTAAATTCGTGTGCGACTGCGCCAAAGAAGGCGCTCGATACACCGTGCAAGAACTGGCTAGAGCTACCGGACGCAGGCCGTCATGGGTTCGTAAGATTCTCCGGCAAGCCGGACTGAGTGCGCCAGAACAACCCCGCGCGCCGTGGGTGCCAATCAGGCAGCGCCCGTGCGCAAATTGCGGTCATATCAAATGCCGTCACTGCCGGGGCACATCGCCACAACGGCACGTCAACCCCACCTTGCTCGGCTGGTATCCGTGCCCGCTGCGTGCGCACTGCAGGGGCGAAGTGGAGATCGGGCCTGAGCAATTCGTGAATTGTTCTTGCACGCATTACTCAGCACGCGGACCAAGATAGCGCGCCGACGAAAACACATCGGAATCTGAAGTGGCAACGAATTCACAGCCCGTGGTTGTCCCGATCCGTGCTAATGTGCACGGCGAGGCAACTCCTCCGGCGAGCCATGGAGATCACGAAGCCATGGCGCGAAGGAGATTTCAGAGTCCAAAACCATTTAAGGAAGGTCAATTCTGGTGGTTGCGTGTTTGGGATACCAACCTAGCAGGCAGCCGAAAACGTCAACGCATCAAACTCGCTCTGGCAGACATGCCGTTGCGGGAAGTGCAAAAGATCGCCGAAGAGAAATTGCGGCCTGTGAATCAGGGTTTGGTTCTCACCGGCTCGGCGATGAACTTCGCTGACTTTGTGACTGGCACCTACAACCCGACGTACCTACCGCTGCTTTCGAGCAGCACGCAGCATTCTTACCGTGGCGTGCTCTCGAAGTACCTGGAGCCAAGATTCTCGCGTCTCTGTCTGCGCGACCTTACGCGGCTCACGATACAGCAGTATTTCTCGGGCATGGCGGGCAAGGTGTCGCATCCCACAATCTCGAAAATCAGGGACGCATTGAGTTCCATCCTCCGCGCCGCGGTCGATGTGGACTATCTGATCAAGAACCCGATGGAAGGATTGCGGCTGCCACTGGACAAGCGAGCACGGCAGCCCAAACCAACCATCACACCAGAGCAATTCCATGAACTGGTCGAACTCGTCCCCGAACCTTACGCCACAATGCTCTATGTGAGCGTGTGGACCGGGTTGCGAGTCAGTGAACTGATCGGCCTGAAGTGGCGCTGCATCCATGCCGACAGCATCACGGTTGAGGAACGGTTCAGCCGTGGCGACTGGTCAACTCCCAAAACAAGCGCGTCTGCGGCGACGATTGGCGTTGCTCCCGCTGTGACTACGCGCATCCACAGATTGAAGACTGTAACCGTGGATGTGCGAGCAGGAACGGGCACTCGCCACTATCGAGCGGTAAAGTCAGCGGGGCCGGATGATCTGGTTTTCCAGAGCGTGCAAAGTGGCAGGCCCATGAACGACCAGAACATTTTGAAGAGGCACATTCAACCGGCTGCTCGCAGACTTGGGCTGTCATTTGTGAACTGGCGTTGCCTGCGCACATCTCATGCGACTTGGTTGGTGCAGGCTGGTGCCGATTGCAAGAGTGTCCAATTCCAAATGCGCCATGCGCGCGTTTCAACCACAATGGATATTTACGCTCAGAGTGTTCCTGCCGCGCAACGCCGAGCACTTGAACAGTTGGCAGAATTTGCCAAAGATGCGACGCCGGATGCACGGTCCAATTCACGGTCCATTACGGTCCAATAAAACGAGTTTTTCCATGATCGAACACGGCAGAAAAAGTCGGCAAGTAACTGAGAAGATTGGTGGAGCTAGTCGGGATCGAACCGACGACCTCATCGTTGCGAACGATGCGCTCTCCCAGCTGAGCTATAGCCCCGTGTGCAGGTTGGTTGGTGTGCTTGATTATTTTATCAGCGTTCCGGAATCCTCACCAGATTGATTCCCGCACTTCCTATCCGCAGGCGTAGTGAGAGTTCGTGACGGAAGTGTTCATGCCGGAAGCGAAGGTTCGTATCGGAAGTTAAGATTCGTATCCGGCAGCTGAGCTTCGTATCGGGCATGCCTTCAGGCATGCCGCATCTGCCCCAAGAAAAAGGGTCGGCTTTGGCTGCTGTCTTACGCTGAAAAACTCTGAACCCTCCTTATCACAGCCAAATTTCGTCTTGACGAAATCCCCCGCCATGCGTCTAACGTAGCATTAGATCTACTCGGACGGCCCTGGGGAAAGCGTCACACCATGTTTTCGCAACTGAATCCCGCCACGGCGCGGCGGCAGCGCCAGGTCCTCATCATTTCCTGCGGCGTCCATGCCATGCTTCTTGCCTGGCTTCTGCATGCTCCAGAACCGATGCGGCTGAATCCGGCATCTGTCGCGCTGGGACAGAACGGCACCTCGGTCACGCGCCTCTACTGGTCCAACAAATCTCCCGATGACAGCTCGCACAGTTCTTCCGATCTCGCAACCGAGCGTTATCGTCACCAGCGGTTAGGCCAGAAGCTGACGTGGAAAGCTTCCCCGCAATCGCCGAAACTGCGCGCTCCGGAAATGCCGGTCGCTCGCGCCGAAGAGGCCGATAATTCCAAGACTCAAACGCTGTCCGCTTTGGGCCACGGCGCTCAGGCCGGACTTCCCTATGGAACGTTGAACCGCGGCCAACTCTATGGAGACGAGATCCGTCCCGCCTTGCCCGTCGCCACTTCCGATCCTGCGGTCTATCCCTGGCAACTGCCCGACACAGCTGGAAATGAAGTCATCGAAATCACAATCGACGAGCGTGGAGAAATCGTTCGCAAGACCGTTTTGCAGAGTCTCGGCCCGGACATCGACAACAAGTGCCTGGCCGCGCTCGAGAACTGGCGCTTCCGTCCGGCTACGCGCAACGGCGCGCCCATCCCTTCCAAACAGGACGCCATTTTCCCCTTCCGCGCTCGAGGCTGAAAGAACTGCGACACATATACGTACGGACGCTGCCTGCAATGACCGTGTAGGGGCGGACGCATTCGTCTGCCCCGCGAGCGAAACGAGCGCTCTTCGGTATCTGCTACCAACCGCTATAATGAAGGAGTGAGTGAAGACGAAGTAAAACAGATCGCCTCGGCCGACTTCCCTACCCGCTGGGGCAAGTTCCGCATCTACGGATTCCGCGGCGAGAGCCCTACCAATGGCAATCCTCGCGTTGAAGAAGCGGTTGCCTTGGTCATGGGAGACGTGAAGTCCGCGCCACCGCTGGTGCGCGTGCATTCCCAATGCCTGACCGGGGACGTTTTCCATTCCCTGCGCTGCGATTGCCGCCAGCAACTCGAACTATCGTTGTCCATGATCGCCGAGGAGGGCGCGGGCATCCTGATCTACGAACAGCAGGAAGGCCGGGGCATCGGCCTGATGGCCAAGCTGCAAGCCTACGAACTGCAAGATGCCGGACTCGATACCGTGGAAGCGAACCAGCGCCTGGGCTTTAGGAACGACTACCGCGATTTCACCCTCCCGGCCGGAATTCTGAAGTCGCTTGGCGTAACCCGTGTCCGTCTGCTCTCCAATAACCCTGATAAGGTTGCGGCCCTGGAGGGTGCGGGGGTGAAGGTGGTGGAACGTGTGCCTTGCGAAGTGACGCCGAGCCCGCACGCCGAAGAATATCTGAAAACCAAAAAAGAAAAGATGGGGCATCTCTTTACCTCGAGCTAGGCTGGCGCGATTCGGATATCTCATGTGGAGAGCACTCGCGAGCCAAGTTCGGCCGCCCTACCGTCGAACCGGAATCGGTATTGTTCACAGGACACGAAGGATTCATCTGCCAGGCTTCCTTCGTGATACTTCGTGTCCTTTGTGGTTATTGTTACTCTTCATCCCGACAGTTTTGCCTGAATTGCGGCGCCATGCTCTAATTCGCTGACTAATCTTTTCTTTTGCGATGTCCGCATCCAACTTGCGAAATCGCTCTGGCTTTGCCGCTCTCGCCCTGTGCTTCGCCATGGCGGGGGCGGCGGCAATGCTGTACTACCACCTCGGGCTATTCATGCCGCGCGTCCTGCAAGTCAGCACGGCCAAGAATCTGGCCGGCGGCTATGCTTTCGGCAACGACTTCTACCCGGTGTGGCTTACCTCAAGAGAGTGGGTGCAGCAGGGCCGCGATCCCTATAGCGCGCAAATGACTCGTGAAATCCAGAAGGGCCTGTTCGGCCGACAGCTCGACCCGCTGAGTCCCACCGATCCTCTGGCGGACTATCGGACCTTCGCCTATCCCGCCTTCACGAATCTTCTGTTCTGGCCCGCCTCTGAATTGCCTTTCGCCGTTGTGCGCGTCGTAGTCGTCTTGCTGCTAGCCGCGCTCACTGCGATCAGCGTCCCTTTGTGGCTTCGGGCTCTGTCGTGGTCCGTCAGTTGGCCATGGCTGGCAACTGCAATCTTGCTGACCGTGTTCAGCTATCCTGTGCTTGAAGGTTTGTATGCCGGGCAGTTGGGCTTGCTGGTGGGATTTCTACTGGCGGCTTCGCTGCTTGCCCTCCAGCGCGGACGCCTGTTCCTCGCCGGGATTCTCCTGGCCCTGACCACCATCAAACCCCAGATGACCGCGCTCGCGATCTTCTATCTTCTTCTCTGGAGTTTAGCCGACTGGCGCAGACGCAGCCGCTTCTGCGTGGGTTTGTTCGCGACAATGCTCGCCCTGGTGGCAGCCGCCACGATCGTTTGGCCGCACTGGATTTCATCCTGGACGCAGGTCGTTCTCCGATACCACCGCTATGCCAGGCCTCCACTGGTCAGCGAAGTCTTCGCCCAACCTTTGGGGCCAGGCGTAAGCGGGCCGCTGTCATTGACCATGATCACGGTCTTGGTTGTCGTCGCTGGCGTGCTGGCTTGGAGCAATCGGACGGCCGCCGTTAACTCCATGCAATTCTGGTTGACCATAACTCTCTTGCTCTCCATCACGACGATCACGCTGCTTCCCGGCCAAGCCCTATACGACCACGTCATTCTTCTGCCCGGCATCTTCTGGTTAGCTTGCCGGTGGCGCAAATTGTCATCCACTTGGATTCGCAAGGCGCTTCTGGCGGTGGGACTTGGAATTCTCCTATGGCCGTGGATCGCGTCGATTGGTCTTATCGCGATGCGTCCGCTGCTGACTCATCAGCAGTTCTATTCCAACCTGATTTTTGCGCTGCCTCTCCGCACCGCCGCTGCGTTTCCATTTGTGGTGTTGGGATTGCTCGTCCTGGCCCTTCGCCGAACCCCGTCCGTGGATAAAGATGAGATGGTCGAGCTAACCTCTGCGGGCTGATCGCAGGGCATTCTCTAGTTTCGACTTCTTCCTCGCAGGCAGGTAGCGCAAGGCTGCCCGCGCCAGGGCCAAATAAACTTCGCGTGCCGCCGGAACTCCGCCCAAAACCCGCAGATGCCGCTTCACGGTGTCGACATCGCCGCGGACGATCGGCCCACTAAACGCGCCCGCCGCGTCCAGGGCGGAATAGTTCGCCAGCGTCTGCCGTAGGATAGGAATCATTCGACGTCGCGCTTCCCTTGGTTTGACTCCGGCTACCGAAGCCACCCGCTCCGTCGTGGCGAGCAGCGCGGTTAACAACGGCGAAGCAAACGTGCCCCAGGCGTGATACGCGGCTTTGTCGGTCTTGCGAATCGCGTAACTGTGACCGCCCAGGTCGTTCACGATGCGGCGCGCGACCTTCACGGCAACTCCATCGCCCTCGATCGCAAACGGGACTCCCGCAAGAGATGGTCGCGCATCACGCACAAATGTCATAAGCGGATGCACCGAAGCCACTGCCGCGCCTCGCAGCCGCAAGCCGCTTAATTCGTCGCTGCTCAACGCTCCGCTGGAATGGAGTGCAACTTTCCCCGCCCAGTCGATTCTTTCCGCCAGGGCTCGCGCGGCGTGAGCGATCTCGGCGTCGGGCACGCAAAACCAGACCACGTCGCCCAGCGTCTCCACCGGTATAACCGATGCGCGGCTCCCGGTTTCTTTGGCCAGTTTCTGGGCCTTCCTCAACGATGCACCACGAGAGCGAGCGATCACTCCCTCAATTTTGTATCCTGCGTCCCGCAATGACGCCGAGAGTGCACGCGCCAGATTCCCTGCCCCGACGATCGTAATGCCCGGCCCCGCCATGCCCGGCAGCATAACAGAAGCCTCCTGCTCCCCATGCGAAGCCCCAACGCCGAGATTCGAAGCCGTGCTTTATATTGTTTCCATGCCTAAGTCGCCTGCTCATGGCAAACCAACCAACCGCAAGCGTTCCCGCGCCCGCCTCGTCTCCTCCCGCACCGTCTATCAAGGCCCGGTCTTTTCGGTGACGACCGATCACATCGTCGAGCCCGGTGGCATCAAGGTGCGCCGCGATCTCATCCAGCATTCCGGCTCCATTGTGATTCTGGCCGTGGATGATTCCGGCACGATCCCTCGCGTTCTTCTCGAACGTCAGTACCGTCACGCGGCCGGAGATTATCTTTGGGAACTGCCCGCCGGACGCATCGATCCCGGCGAACAGGAGCTCCAGGCTGCGCGGCGCGAATTGATCGAAGAGACCGGCTACCGCGCCGCGCGCTGGCGCCGGATTCTCAAGTTCTACGCCAGCCCCGGCTTCGTCGCCGAAACTATGGCCGTCTATCTCGCCACCTGCCTCAGCGCCGGCGAGGCCGAGCCCGAAGCCGACGAGGTCATCCACAAACGCATGCTTCCCTTGCCCACCGTGGTCAAGATGATCCTGAAAGGCACCATCCGCGACGCCAAGACCATCTCGTCCGTCCTATGGTTCGATCACGTCACCCGTACGCGGCCAGGGCGCGCTTTCTGGCCTGTCCATACGACGGAAATAACAATTTGGTTGGCCGAAAGCTAACCTAAACACTCTGCCCGTCTCTACCTGGTTCTAGGGTTTTTCCCCATCTTGACAGCCTAACCCTCCGGCTCCAAAATGCATCTCATTGGGTGATTGCGGGCACGTCTTTGTCCCCCCAAAACAGGGCGTGTCGGAAAGAAGGGGGTTCAGTGGAACGTTTGAAAGGAACTGTGAAGTGGTTCAACAACGCCAAAGGGTACGGGTTCATCGGGCGCAATGATGGACCGGACGTGTTTGTTCACTACAGTGCAATCAGCTCTGAGGGATACAAGAGCCTGCAGGAGGGTGATCAAGTGGAGTTCGAGATCACCGAGGGTCAGAAAGGTCCGCAGGCAGCGAACGTAACGAAAGCTTCTTAGCCGACATTCCCGATTCCCGCCCGAGGCCGGCCACAACTTTGCGGGCCGCAGACCTTGCACTACGATCTCCGCATGCATCGACGGGAGATCATCGTCAATGTGTTGCCAGGCGGCTCCTGGCGTTTTCGCCGCGATTGGCGTATGCCCTCGCGTGATTAAGGCTACCCGGTTTGCCGAGTACCCGCTCAGTTTGCCTTTTGCCCCAGAAGTTCTCAGCGATCTCTGCGAGAATTCCTCAGCGCACTCTGCGGTTAAGATCTTTCAGGTCCACCGCGCAGAATGCCCCCGACTCGCTCTGGCTCTCTCCCGCCCATCGAACTTCTCGGCGATCTCTGCGCGAATTCCTCAGCGTACTCTGCGGTTAAAATGTTTCAGGTCCGCCGCGAGCAATGCCGCCGACTAAGCTGGCTCTCTCCGCTGATCTGATTTAACCTTGTTTCTTCCCCATGGACAACAAGGCCATCGCCAACATCCTCTACGAGACCGCCGACCTGCTCGAGATCGACGGGCAGGATTCCTTCCGCATCCGTTCCTACCGCAACGCGGCGCAGGCCATCGAAAATCACTCGCACCAGATCAAAGACATCATCGCCGATCCCAAGCAGGTGCTCGCCATTTCCGGCATCGGCAAAGGCATGCTGGCGAATCTGCAGGAACTGTTCAACACCGGCAAGCTCACGGTGCAATCCGACCTGCTCGACAAATATCACCCGTCGATGCTCCAGCTTCTGAAAATCCAGGGACTCGGCCCCAAGACCATCGCCCTGATCTGGAGCGCCTACAAAGTAAGCGACGTGGACGGCGTCGAGAAACTAGCCCGCGAAGGAAAAATCCGCGAACTTCCCCGCATGGGCGAGAAGCACGAAGCCAAGCTGCTCAAGGCCATCGAGGACTTTCGCCGCATCGGCGGCCGCTATCTGATCGACGCCGCCGAAATCGAGTGCGAAAAGCTGACCGCCTACATCGAAAAGTTTCCGGGCATCGACAAGATCACGCCCGCCGGATCGCTGCGCCGCGGCCGCGAAACCGTCGGCGATCTCGACATCCTAGTCACCGGCAAGGCCTGCGCCACCGAAGCAGGACGCCAGAAGGCCATCGCCTACGTCGCGCAATATCCCCCGCTCATGGACATCATCGCCAGCGGCGACAACAAAATCAGTTTCCACCTGCGCAGCGGCCTGCAGGTCGACGTGCGCCTGCTTCCGCCCGAATCCTTCGGCGCGGCCATGCAGTATTTCACCGGATCGAAAGCCCACAACGTAGCCCTCCGCCAGCGCGCGCTCAAGATGGGATACACGCTCAACGAATACAGCCTGTCATTTTTGGACACCCAAAAACCGGCAGCGGGAAAAACCGAAGAAGAAATCTACGCCAAGCTCAAGCTCGACTACATCCCCCCCGAGATGCGCGAGAACCTCGGCGAGATCGATCTCGCCCAGTCGCATTCCCTGCCCCGCCTGATTACGCAAAAAGATTTGCAGGGCGACGTCCACATGCACACCGTCGAGACCGATGGCCGCAACACGATCGCGGAAATGGCCGAGGCCGCGAAAGAGCGCGGTTACAAATACATGGCCATCACCGATCACTCCAAGAATCTCGCCTTCGCCAACGGACTCGACGACAAGCGCGCCGCTGAACACATCAAGCGCATCCACGACGTCGGCAAGCAGATCGACGGAATCACAATCTTCGCCGGCATCGAAGTCGATATCCTCGCCGACGGAGACCTCGATCTCTCCGATGACGTCCTCGCCCAAATGGACCTCGTCATCGCCAGCGTCCACTCGGTCTTCAATCAGGAGTCCACAAAGATGACCGAGCGCCTGCTCAAAGCGATCTCCAATCCCAACACCTCGATCATCGGACATCCCACCGGGCGCATCCAGCTGCGCCGCGATTCCTACGCCTTCGACATGCATGCCGTCCTCACCGCGGGCGCGCAGCATAAAGTCGCGATGGAACTGAACGCCTATCCCGACCGCCTCGACCTCAACGACGCCAATCTCCGCCAGGCCAAGCAGCACGGCGTGAAGATCGTCATCAACACCGACTCCCACCACATCTCCCACATGGAAAAAATCCGCTACGGAATCCTGCAAGCCCGCCGCGCCTGGCTCACCAAAGACGACGTGCTGAACACCCTGCCCCCCGACAAATTCGCCAAAGCCATGAAGCACGCCTGGTAATCCGAACCCACCGAGTACGACGCTCGCGCCCCCGCTTCGGGTCGGGCCTATAATCAAGAGGGCTATGACAAGCGATAAGGACAAGGACGATTTGATTCGCGGTCTCGCCAAGCAGGCTTATCGCCAGACCTTGCTGATAAAAGCTCTGCGCGCCGCCGGACATCTCCGGCCCGACGAACCAGATTCGCTCTGGAATGCAGAAGAGTTTAAGAACTTTTTGCGAATTTTTCGCTTGAACTATTTGAAAGACCTTCCCAAGGCCGGGGAATCCGGGGAATCCTAAAAGAGTCGAGTCTATGTGCGCTATGTGTTCTCATCAGTTGTGAAACGTGAACGAACGCAGCGGGCTGGCGGTAACGCCACTCGCCCATCACTTGCCCTATCCATAGGAGTAACAGAACGGTCGACAGGGCTGGCGCTTTCCATCGAAGCGGTGTCTTTTTCCCGATTCCGAATAGTCCGGTCACTAAACCCAAGAATGCCAAGAGGAACCCCCACCTATAGATACGAAGAAGAACTGGGTCCTCAAAGGGAAGGCTTCTGAACTGCGCGTACGTCCCTGAACCAATCTCGAGTGCGGCAGAAACAGAAGCTAAGACGAATCCAGCCAGGGAACATTTCATACCCACGCTCAACTGTTCTGGGCGTCGCCGCGTCCAAGTGCGCCATCCCCAAGCTACCCACGCGGCAAGTCCACCCAAAATGAAAACAACGACAATTCTGTCTGCTACGGGTCCCATGCTTCACACTGTAGACATATTCCAATGTGCCTGCAGCATTACATGAGTAATCAGCGCCGATGGAAGGGATGACTGTTGCAAAATCCCCATAGCGCTCATTGAAGGCTCTTGAACGCAACCGCCCATTTTAGCGAACCGACTTGCCCAGCGCGGCAACGGCATGAGCCGGAGCCAGCCGAACCGTAAACTTGTCCTCGTGTCCGCAACTGATGACTGTCGTGTGGTTGGGATATTCTCTGACCCACATCACCCGTTCAGGATTCACAAAGACTTCCATGCCGTCCACGTCTTCAAACATGACAAACTCCACGTTGCCTCCTTTTGATAATCCCTGGTCTTGTTAATCCCCAGTCGCCCCAAAAATTGGTCCAGCGCCTTCTTGGATGCAGTTTGGCAGGCAGCCTTTCAGAGCGTATTACATACTCCTGGCGACCCCTTCAGTTCCCCGACAGAACGGGCCCAAGAGAGGCAGTGGCAATCATCTTTTATATTTTCACGCCGCCGGAGCACGCGGTTCCGCGAGTGAACCGCGTGCTCCGCGAGACTCTTACGTGCTCCCCACAAAGCTGTGTGCCACGGAGTTCGCGTCATGGTAGTATCCCGTGACCGCCCCGCGCCGTGCTGATGCCATTTAATAGTTGTGCCCATCGAGCCCGCGGAATCAATGGTGGTAATGCTGCCATCATGGCGCGCACGAAGCCGTGAGGCGTGGAGCTGGCGTCAAAGTAAGATCCCGCAAATCGGTCAGAGCCGATAAAGTCAAGATGCAAGCATTTGCACTTCCCCACCCACACACTCACCAACGGCTCCCAGCGTAGAGACATGGTGCATCGTAAATGACGAAGGAAGCATTCAAACATCTCCGAATGCAAACACGAAAGGTGTTGCTACCTCCGTAATCTTTTCAACAATCCTGCAGCAGCGCCAGCATGGAGAAATGAGGCTCCCCCTACTTTCCCTTCTACTCGTCCTGTTCGCTTCGCAAGGCTTTGCGAACATTACGATCACCACCACCAGCTTGCCCAACGGCGCGGTCAACACCGCGTATTCCGCCGTGATCCAGACCAAGAATGGCTGCACCCCCTATTCCTGGGCAATCGTCTCTGGATCCCTGCCCCCCGGCATCACCATGATGCCGTCGAGCAGAACAACGTCTCTGGATCTCTACGGAACCCCGACCACCGCCGCTACCTATTCCTTCACCATCTTGGCAACAGGCTGCCAAGGGCACGTTTCCCGCGTTTCCTACAACGTTGTCGTCCAATCCTCGTCATCTTCTTCGTCCGCAGTGAATATCACCACCCCGGTCGTGCCCAACGGCACGGTCAACACCGCGTATTCCGCGGCCATCCAGGCCAGCGGCGGCTGCACTCCTTATTCCTGGTCGATCGCTTCCGGATCTCTGCCCGTCGGCATCACCGCGCAGCCGTCGACCACCACAACTTCCCTCAACTTCTCCGGCACTCCCACTACCGCAGCCTCCTCTTCCTTCACAGTTTCAGCGACAGGCTGCGGAGGGCACGTCGCAAGTGCGTCCTACCAAATCGCGATCCAATCCGCCGCCAACCACTTAGTGGACCTGCGTTGGAATGCTTCCACGACAATCGACGTGACCGGCTATAACGTCTATCGCAGTCCAGACGGAACGACCTGGAAAAAGATGAACGCGAGCCTCGTTGCTCCCACGCTCTACAGTGATTCCAGCGTCGCCAGTAGCACCACGTACTACTATTCTGTGACAACCGTCGATATCTCCGGGCACGAAAGCGCCGGGTCAGCCTCAATCCAAGTGGCGATTCCCTAGCTGCTGTATTCAACGTTGTAGCCGGCCCCGCGCCTTCATTCTGGTTGACGGGTCTTGGGTTCTTGGCTGTTGCGGCCTACCGAGACGCGGGCTGTCCAAGGTCGATCACCGCGGTCTCAATCGAGCGGCGCGGGCTCGCCCGTGCGGGCAATGTCGGATAGCCCATATAAAAGAGGAAATTAGGCTGCCAAGAGGCGTCTCCGAGCAGCTCCGCCAAAAGCCCTGCGCGCCTGGCCGGGCGAGCGAGGGCCTTCTCGTGGTCGATCATCTCAACTGCTTCGTTGCATGGGCGGCAGGCCAAGCCGCGAGCCGTGGCCAACAGGTGCGCTCGTTGCCAGATACGGCCCGTGGCTGCGCAGTTTTTGCGATCATAGCGGTCTTGCGCTGCGATGATCCCAATCAAGGGTGCGCTCAACATCAGATTCTGGTAACCATTTTCTTCGCTGTGCGATCCTGCCCATTTCAGCATCCACAAAGGCATCATCTTGGCGACCGC
This sequence comes from uncultured Acidobacteriota bacterium, assembly GCA_963719865.1. GTDB lineage: Bacteria > Acidobacteriota > Terriglobia > Terriglobales > Acidobacteriaceae > Sulfotelmatobacter. Next base: position 42,853 of record CAVRDS010000057.1, read on the forward strand.
CGTACCGACCGGGGGCAGTCCAAAGGCATCCACTGTAAGTCCATCGCGACGTTTCTGAACCTGGCTCCAGTTGATTCGAATCCATCGGTCACTGCCCGCCTCAACCGCAGGGTCGGAATAGAGCTCAGTATTCGCCGCCGAGCTGATCTCTGCGATCTTCGTTCGATCGGCGTCTGCGGTGAAGAGAAAGAGTTTGATATCGGGCTGATCGGTGGGTAGGCGGCTCAAGGCGTCAAGAAAGTCGGGCGAGAGCGGTTTGTGTGGATTGTAGGGTCCGCGATTCGTATGACGATGAGGGATTGCGCGATAGAGTTCGTTTTGATCGCGATTCCCAGCGGAAAGATCAACACGAGCCAGAATTTGCGGTGTGGGATCGGACGGTATTGGTGCCAGCTTTCCCGGAAACAATGTCACCTGGGCCTGATAGCCATTGGCTGCCGCCGCCAGTAGCAGGTTTTCCAAAGCACATCCCATGCCGATGTGCTCTTCCCGCAGATACGGATCGAGCGCCCCAACGTTCCTCCCGGGGTCGATGTACAGCTCGATTGTGGAACCCGCTACTTTAAAGAGCCAAGGCTGCGTGTTGTGCGGGCTTGCCGCTAAAATCGCGGCTCGCACCAACTCCAGGGGGCCGTCACTCGGTTGGGTGCGCCAGTCTTTCCAGGGTTCATATGCAGGACCTTGCCCGACACTGAAGACGCCCTGATCGTAAGCGCGCCAGACTGCGCCACCCACAACCGTCACGGTGACGACCCCGGCGCCTTTCAGGAACGATCTGCGTCGCATGCGATACCTCTGGCGCGTGTTGACCGAGCGAACATCGCAACTCTACAACGATGTTCCTGTCGAGGGTATCAGTTGAATTGCGCTTGCATCCCAGCGCACGGAATGCATGTACCCGTCGCTGCTCAGTGCTGAGTGGTGCGAGATGTTCGACCAATCAATCGGCGCGAATCTTACATCGCACTAAAGGGCAAGTCAATGAAAGTGGGGAGATGGCGGGGACTCAAATGGCTAGCCGTCGTAATATCCGGATAGCGCTCAAAATGCGCTGGGCGGATTTTGAGCGCTATGGCCCCGATAACGTCAGTTACGCAACCATCGGGCTGCAGCATCGGCACTGTTCTCGGGCAGTGTATTGAAGGCAATCGTCGTGCTTGGGGCAGCCTTATGACATGAGTCTCCTTGTTCTTGCATGCGCTCGCGGTACCGCTCGCATGCGCACCATATTAACCAGAAAATGTCACGGAAGTGCTCTCGGAGTTCGATCACAGAACAGTCTACCTGTTCAGCTCCCTAGCTCTCTGCACAGCCTACGTTGGTCAGGATCCATCGCCTTGCGCATCTAGGATGGTTGTTGAAACATCGCCATAGAAGCGCTCATTGACCCGGTTCCGGGGCGAACAAACGGCGCACGCTTGTGAAATGGCCTGGTTACCTCAATCCCTCAATCGTTCTACGTCTCGGAATGCATTGCTCGGTGTCTATAACAACATGAAGAATGACTTCCGGCGTGACTGGCTGCTTGCATCATTCCTTGCCATCAGCGCAATATCCTTGAAAGCGCAGACCGCAAAGGACGTGAACGTGGAGCTGCGCTCGGGCACAGGCTCGAATCGATTTCAATTGGGAGAAGTAATTCCACTCGAACTCGTGTTCTCTAGCAGTGCGCCTAACAAGTACCTTGAGCCTTGCCTAGTCCTCAACAAGTCTTGCTTCGGTTTTCCAATTTGTCGGTTTACCAGTCACTGGACATTAGGCATTACGCCGAAAGTGGGATGGGAAGACCTGCACTATGGCTGTCGAACTGTCGGTGGTCCGCGGTTCCCGGCGGAGAGTCACGATCTCTCAACAAAACCGCTCATCATTGCCTTTGAACTGACAAAGAGATTTCAGTTCAACACGCCGGGCGTTTATACGATCCGGTCCAGCACCGACGTAGGGCTAGACGATGATTCCAACCCAATCGTTGACTTCCGGAACCCGCCCAGTAGAAGGTCACAGCCGCACTCGGTAAATGTGAATAGCGAGTTGCAGTTGGAGATCGTTCTGGTAGCTACCAAATAGCTTGCTCGCGCGATTCTCATTGAAGTCGAATCAGTTGGCGAAACATCCCCATTACGCTCGTTGACATTCGAACTCCCACGGTTCTGCTGGCCAAGCCGTTCCCTTTTCCACAGCCCCCATCCGAATCGTTGTGACGAACAACCTTTACCCTGCGAAATCGGAACGCGCAAACTGGCCTCATGCGCGCCAATCACGCGACTAACGTCGAAACCGCAGCGGTCCAGGAAATCCCCCCTAACTCCTTATTCCGGAATATTTTACGCATAACATCCTTAGAATCAAGATTTTGCGGCTCAAACAACCAGCCTGCGCCACCTAACTGCAACCAAATAAAGATTTTAGCGGAAGTGATATGAAAAAAATGAATCCCGTGCACCCAGCTCCAGCGTGCCCCGAAGCACAGCCAACGCGCCCAACGTTCGATCGGCAAACGGCCGTCATCGCCCTCGATGCCTTCGCCTGGACGTACGCGCAGAAGTCCGGAGAGCTACAGCAGGACGGCAAGCCCGTCGCCACCGGATATTCCGGCGCGGGAGCCGGCAAGAACAATCCAGTGATGCAGAACGTGTGCGACGTCGGGCCCATCCCTGAGGGTGACTGGACGATCGCAGGCCCGCCCGCCGATACCGCCGATCACGGGCCCTACGTCCTGAAACTGAATCCGGCGGCCGCCACCGAAACCTTCGGTCGCAGCGGATTTCTCATGCACGGCGATTCCAAAGAGCATCCCGGCAGCGCCTCGCACGGATGCGTCATCCTGCCCAGAGCCGTGCGCGAACAAATGTGGACGAGCGGCGACCGCGAGCTGGAAGTGCTCGCAGAAATTCCCGGTTCTGCTTTAGAACAGGGCACCGGAGAATGAGCGTGCCAGTCGCATCGGGCGCACGTGCGAGCGTAGAATCGGGACTGCCACAGCGTGCGAGAACCGGATTCTCGGGAACACAGCGGAAGAAGCGCCGCCGAACCGTAGCCGCGTAGCGGCGGTATATGAAAGCCCGGCACGGAAATGCCGGGTGCAGTGGGGAAATTGACGCGAGTGCCGTAGGGACGGCACCGGTTCTCACGCACGCTCCGGCACGGCACACACTTATGCCCGATCAAACTCCAGCCCCTCCGCCGCAAACTCCACCACCGCCCCCGGCCGGCCCCACCATCAACATTGGCGAAGAGTACGGGACCGCGAAAAAGAATCTTCCGCCGGCGAAAATTGTCCTCATCGCGATCGCGGCCGTGCTGGTGGTCGTCTTGATTGCGTCGGTCCTGAAGCGCGCCAAACCGCAGGGCGGGGGCACGCTCGACAACGTGGTCGCCGTGGAAATTCCCGGGCAGAATTCCACTCTGGCCGCTCTGACTTTCACCTTGCAGAACAACAGCGACAAGGCTCTGTATGTCCGCAGCCTGCAGGGATCGGTCAAAACCGCCAGTGGAGATTCCACTGCCGACGCCGTATCCGCCGTCGATTTCGACCGATACTTCCAGGCTTTCCCCGCGCTGAAGAATGGCGCGCTGCCCGCGCTTGCGCCGGAGGTTCGGCTCGAGGTCGGGCAAACGGTTTCGCGGACGATCATCGTACCTTTCCCGATGACGCTCGATGCCTTCAACCAGCGCAAGTCCGTGAGCGCCATTATCTGGGCCTACAACCAGACGGAAGCGCTGGCCTTGACCAAGTGATCGAGCATCGGTGGACCAGGTGATCAAGCTCCGCGTGCGTTCGCGATCTGTCATCCTGAAGACTCGCAGTAGTGTGCGGGCCGAAGGACCTCTGCACTCTGCCGCCCGGCGCTCCAGCTGTTTGCCACGAACCGACTTGCATGAATTCGTCAAAATGGGTTTCTATGGACGGCATGACCTCCTCCCGTAATTCTCTGAAGATCGCATCTCTAGTTCTCGCGCTGTGCACTATCTTCGCCGCACCGGCGGTTTTCGCTCAGCCAGGCAAGTCTCTTTTCTACGTCGGCACTTATACCGGGAACGGCAATTCGAGCAAAGGCATCTATGCATACCGGTTCGACGCGGCCACCGGCCAAGGCACGCCGCTCGGACTCGCCGCTGAAACCACGAATCCTTCGTTTGTCGCGCTCTCTCCCGGCGGACAGTTTTTGTATGCCGTCAACGAAATGGAAAACTACCAGGGGACGAACAGCGGCGGGGTGAGCGCATTCTCCGTGGATCGCCCGACCGGAAGGCTGACTCTCCTGAATGAAGTACGCTCGCGCGGCATCGACCCCTGTTACATCATCGTCGACAAATCCGGCAAATTCGTTCTGGTTGCGAATTATGTCGGCGACAGCGTTGCGGTCTTCCCGGTTCTTGAAGACGGCAAACTGGGCGAGGCCACCGACTTCGTGCCGCGGCGCACCGGCCACGGCGCCAATCCGGAGCGACAGGAAGCGCCGCACGCGCATTCCATTGACCTGTCACCCGACAACCACTTCGCCTTCGTCGATGATCTCGGCCTCGACGAATTGTTCGTGTACAAGTTCGACAGCGCGAACGGGACGCTCACTCCGAACGACTCGCTTATCGTGAAGTTTGACGCGGGCGCGGGCCCGCGCCATTTGATATTCGATCCGTCGGGAAAGTTTGCTTACGTGATCGCGGAACTGGCGTCTACAGTCACGGTATTTTCTTTCGATCCGAGGACGGGTGCGCTGCTCCGCCGGCAAACCATTTCCACGCTACCCAAAGGTTTCACCGGCGGCAGCGATGCCGCGGAGATTCGCATCGCGCCCTCCGGCAAGTTTCTGTACGCTTCGAACCGCCGCCATGACAGCATTACGGTTTTCGCCATCGATTCGCAAAACGGGAGGCTGACACAAATCGACAACACCCCCACCCAAGGCAAGATTCCGCGCAGCTTCGACATCGATCCGACCGGAAATTTTCTGCTGGCCGCGAATCAGAAGTCGGACAACATTGTCATCTTTCGCATCGACCAGCAAACCGGACGCCTCACGCCGACTGGGCAAAAACTGGACGTAGGATCGCCGGTCTGCGTGAAGTTCATGGCGACGGTGCAATGACCGTTCGCACGAAGCTGGTGTCCATGAAAGGTATGTCACGAGGATCGCGACGAACCCTTCTTTATCTCCTGCTGCTGCTCGCGACTTGCCTGTGGGCGCAATCGCCTCCTGCCGACAAGGTGGAGCAATCCACGATCGCGAACGCCAAGAAAATCCAAGCATCCAAAATAGACGCGCGCCTACCGAGAGTGAGCCTCGCGTTTTTTCTCGACTACGAATCCGAAGGCGCCCCCATCCACTGGAAGGTGAACGACTGCGGGGACCAGACTGGGAATCCGTCCGCGGATCAGGGGAGAAACTTTCCTGTGTGCGTTGAGGCTGGCTTCGATGTGCATCATCGAAGTGTGAGCGTCGTGATTGCTGTCGGAAATTCGACCCAGCGAGATCGGGCCACGCCCGGTTTCTTCAGCGGGACCATTACCGATCCTGATGGGACCAGCCATTCCATCAAGCAGTTGGGCGACTTGCCGGCGCAGTTGCGTCGTCCGTTCCCGCGCCAACTCCGCGACCTGCCGGATGTACGGGCGCTCTCTAACGCAACTACTGCTTCTTCTGGATGAACCTGCGGCGCGCCAAGTGGGTGCTGGCGTCGGGCTTGATCTCGTCGTACTTCAAACAGGAAATGGATCCGTCGACTTCGAGCACGGAAAGCGCGACTTGGTCGACGCTTTGAATGCCATGCTCGCGCAAGGCGCGATGAAGTTCGTCCATGCTGACGCGCTCTTTTTCCATATGCGATTCGATGACTTTGCCGTCGTGCACCAACAGTGAAGGCTGGCCCTGGACCAGTTTCCGGAAGCGCCGGCTGCCTCCGGAAACATCCGCAACCAGATAATTGAAGACCAGCAACGTGGCAGCCGCAACCGCGCCGCCCGCCAGCGAGGTGTCAGGCCCGGTCATCGCATTCTGTACGGAGTTTGACAGCAGGAGCAGCAGCGTAAGGTCGAAGGGAGTCATTTGCCCGACCTCACGCTTGCCGCTTAAACGCACGCCGATCAAGACCAGCAGGTAGATCACACCCGTGCGCAGCACGATTTGCAACAACACGTGTACGCCCGGGAAAAAGGCTCCGTTCAATTCCCGCTACCCGTGGTCCCGTGGGCCGTGACCGGAACCGGAGCGCTCTTGGGAGTGCTCAAATATCCCGTGATCTTTTTCTTGTCGACCGTCCATACCACCAGTTCAAACAGCATGTGATCGCGGCCGGAGTAGAACTGGATCGGTTCGGAGACGTTGCGATCTTTCTTCTCGATCGTCCTGTCGTCGGAAGTCACGTTCAGCGTGAACTTGCCGTGCTTGGGATCGGCCTTCTTCAATTGCAGGCTGACTGTGGAAACGGGCTGCGGCTTGGCCCCGCGCAACAGGGTGAATTCGTAATAGTTGCGGTCGCCTCTGTGTTTGAGGACTTCGAGATCGGAGCGCGTGTTGGCGATGAGCCCGCTCTGCACACCGAGATCGCCGATGGTGCTTTGCAGCTTGGCTTTGGTGGCTTCCAGATCGGCCCTGGTCGAGGCCACATCGGTCTTCACTCCACCGACATCCGTCTTGACTCCGGCGATGTCGCCGCTCACGGCGCTGATCGAAGCCTTCTGTTCCTTCTCGAGGCGAGCGGCGGCGGCTTTTTGTTCTGCCTGTAACTCGGCAGTGCGCTGCGCGAGTTCTTTCTTGGTCATGCCGGCTTGCTTGGCCAGGGTTTCTTCTCCGGCTTCAGCGGCCTGCATGCGATTCTGCAGCTCTTTTACTTCGGCCTCGCTGCTACCCAGGTCCGCCTTCAATTGCTTGACGGCCGAATGCGTCATGTAGGTGGAGTAACCGAAGCCGGCCACGACCAGCAGTGCCAGAACTAACAGAATCCACTTGCCGGCATTCGACTGAGATTCGATCTGTAGATCTTCGCCTTCGGCCATACACTCTTCCTCCTCAGGAAGCAAAAACCACGATTGCAGACATCCCCGAATATTTAATTGTTCAGCAGGGCCAGTACAGTGTCAATTGGCTCATAAGATGCAGCAAGCGCGCTGGAACGATGCTTCTTTTTCATTCTGACGCAGCTTTGCGAGAGCGGTTCCTGGGTTCTAGCTGCATTATAGGGGGACTTTGACACGGCTGCCGAGTGACGGGAGGAACCGGGCGGTTGTGACCGGCGTAACGATTGGCCAACAAGACTAGTGTGGAGCGGGCACTCCTGCCCGCTTGCCTGCAGGAGCACAAAACCAGCAGGCAAGAGTACCCGCTCCACACATGCCCGCTCCACACATTCGATCTAGCGGACTGCCGTTAGCGTTGCGGCGTCGTGCCGCTCGACAGCGCGGCTCTTCTTGACTGCCATCAACTGCAACGCACGATGGGCGATGTGTTCGGCGCTGACTTCGAATTCCTTGATCAGTTCCCAGGGAGCGCCCGAGTCCCCAAAGCGATCTTTCACGCCGATTGCGCCGGTGATTACGGGCAAGCCATAAAGCTGTTCACTCTCGGTGATGATGCCGCTGACCCGCCACGCCAGCGCCCCGATCTGGTGCTCTTCGGCCGTGACGATGACTCCGGTCTCCTTCGCCGCTCGAATGATGGCTTCGGCATCGATGGGCTTCAACGTGTGCAGGTTCAACACGCGAGTTTCGTATCCGAATTCTTTTTTCAAAATGTAAGCGGCGCGCATGGCTTCTGGCACCATGGGTCCGCAGGCAAGGATGCTGAGATCTTCGTCTTCGTTCTGGTAGGAAGAGGCCAGTACGGTTTCAAAGGCATTGAGGAAACTGGGCCCTTCGCCGCGCAGGCGAATCACATTCGCTTTGCCAAACACGAAGGGAGTTTTTTCATCGCTGACAATGGGAGTGGCCTCGCGCGCGAAGCGGATGTACTTCGGCCCCTGGTGCTGCAGCAGCAGATAATCTGTGGCCTTGCGAGTCTCGACCGAGTCACAGGGAACGACGACTGACATATTGGGCAAGCCCTGCACGGCGAAGAGATCCTCGAGCGCCTGATGCGTGGCGCCGTCGGGACCGACAGAAACACCACCGTGGGCGCCGGCGATCATGACGTTGAAGTTCCCGTAGCAGACTGAGGTGCGGATCTGGTCGAGATTGCGGGCGGCGGCGAAGGTCGCGTATGTTCCGAAGACTGGAAGCTTCCCTTCCCGGGCGAGTCCGGCGGCGGCAGATGTGGCGGATTGTTCGGCGATGCCCATGCTGATCCAGCGCTCTTTGCGGTTAGGCTTGCCCGCGTAAAAATCGCTGATCGTGATCGATCCGGAAATGTCGAGACCGAGACAAACTACACGCTCATCGTCGCCGTTCGCCGCCAGCGATTGACCGAAGCCCTTGCGCGTGGGCTCCATCTTCACTTTCATCGACTCGCCCGCATTCCACCAATAGTCGTGCGTGAACTTCGGCATGCGGGAGGCGAGTTTGCTGTCGACTTCTTCCTGATAGCGTTTCGCCTTGTCGAGCAGATGAGGGACGGGGATCCGATCGAGGAGGCCGAGTTCTTTGAGGCCTTGCATCAGCTCGTCGTAATTAGGAGCTTTGCCGTGCCATCCAGCCTGATCTTCCATGAAGCTGACGCCTTTGCCTTTGACGGTGTCGGCGAGGATCATGACGGGCCGGCCCTTGATGGACTTGGACTGTCCGAGTGCGTCGACAATCTGGGTCATATCGTGGCCGTCGATACGCATTACATCCCATCCGAAGCTGGCGTATTTCGCGGCGAGCGGCTCGACTTCCATGACTTCGTCGACCGGGCCATCGATCTGCAGGCGATTGCAGTCGATGATGGCGACTAAATTGTCGAGCTCGTAGTGACCGGCTTCCATGGCGGCTTCCCAGACCTGACCTTCCTGCTGCTCGCCGTCGCCCATGATGCAGAAAATCTTGGGGTGCTTTTTATCGAGCCGCGCGGCCAATGCCATTCCTACAGCAATGCTGAGTCCCTGGCCGAGCGATCCCGTCGAGACTTCGACGCCGGGCAGCTTCAGCCAATGCGGATGTCCCTGGAAAGGCGAACCGAGCTTGCGCAGCGTGACCACGTCGTCGACGGGATAGAAACCGGCAAAGGCTAAACCGAGATAAAGGCTAGGAGCTTTGTGCCCCGTGGACCAGATGATGCGGTCGCGGTCGGGCCAGTTGGGATTCTGCGGATCGAGGTTGGCAACCTTGAGATAGAGCGCGGCGGCGATATCCATGATGGAGAGCGTGCCGCCGGCGTGGCCGGAACCGGCCGCATGGAGCGCGACCAAGTCGTAGCCGCGCATCAGGTTAGCAGCGTCCGTCAATTCTGGAATGGAATAGTCGCGGATGAGCTTTCCGCTGGAGGAATCTGTGAGGGCCATAGTCTCCCCTTCCCGCCGAACCGCAGGCGTACACAGCTTGTTGTAGAGAGGCTACTTGGAGGCTGGGGCAGGCAGCCGTGATTAGGATCACAGAGGGCGGTGAGCCAAGGTGTGTGGTGTTTGTGGCCCGGGCACTCCTGCCCGCGAAATTATCCATCTCCTCCTGCAGCATTGGATTGAGCAAGAACGTCAACGCAGAAGTGACCAACCAGCGTTTCGATACGCTGTCGGCATTTCGCGGGCAAGGGTGCCCGCGCCACACAGTAAGTGACTTCCGCAAAAATCTTAAAACGCAGAGAACGCTGAGAACTTCTGCGCTGAGAGCGCAGAGAAATTCCAGTACTTGGCGTCAGAAATTTTTCTTCGTCCATTGATCCAGGCGGTCCAGCGCCTGCTGCAGGTTCTCTAGCGAGTTGGCTACGCTGAAGCGCAGGTAGCCTTCGCCGAATTCTCCGAAGGCCGTGCCGGAAAGTGCAGCCACTCCCGCTTGCTCTAACAGCGCGTCGGCTAGCGGTTTCGACTTCCATCCAGTCTTAGTGATATTGGGGAAGACGTAGAAGGCGCCTTTGGGCATGCGGCAGGAGAAGCCCTTGATCTTGTTCAGTCCGGCGACGAAGACGTCGCGGCGGCGCTGGAACTCGTCGCGCATGTGATCGACCGAACTCTGATCGCCGCGGATGGCTTCGATCCCGGCGACTTGAGTGAAGCTGGCGGTGCAGGAATTCGAATTGGTCATCAGACGGGTCATGTGCGCGGCCAGGTCGGGACGCATCACGCCGTAGCCCATGCGCCATCCGGTCATGGCATAAGTCTTCGAAAAACCGTCGAGCAGGATAGTGCGCTCCTGCATGCCCGGCACCGACATGATGGAGAAATGCTGGCCTCCGTCGAAGAGCAGGCGGCTGTAGATTTCGTCCGACAAGATCATGATGTTGCGATCCCCGATGGCGCGCGCAATCTGCTCAATGTCGCGGCGCTGGAGCACTCCGCCGGTAGGATTTTGGGGCGAATTGATGATGATTAGTTTCGTGCGGTCGTTGATCAGCGCTGCGAGTTCGTTGACGTCGAGCGAGAAATCGCGCTCTTCGCGCAGTTGGATGGGGACGGCGCGGCCACCGACGTAATTGATCATCGATTCGTAGATGGGGAATCCAGGATTCGGATAGATGACCTCATCCCCTTCATCAATGAGCGACAGAATGGTAAAGAAAATAATCGGCTTGCCACCGGGGACAACAACTACTTCGTCGCTGGAAACTTTCACGCCGCGGGTGCGGCTGACGTATTCGGCAAGAGCCTGGCGAAGGTCGGGCAAACCGGCCGAGGGACCGTAGTGCGTCCAACCTTTGCGCATGGCGTCGGCGCCGGCCGCGATCACATTCGAGGGCGTATCGAAATCGGGCTCACCGATTTCCAGATGGATGATGCTCTTGCCTTGCCGTTCGAGGGCGCGGGCTTTGTTCAGAACCTCAAAGGCGGTTTCGGTGCCGAGCCGCGACATGCGGCGGGCGAGTTGTAATTCGTGCTGGATGACTTTCTCCATAGTTCAAGACTCCGGCGGGAAAACTTATGAAAGCGGCAAACGGCACATTATACGCCCGGAGTGCGCGGGCCTTCAGTGCGCTTGAAGGAGTGTGGAAGCGTCGAGTAGGATGGCGTGCCCTAGCATTTCCTTTATTTCGCAGGTGCAAACATGTCGCGTAACTGGCCTTACCTTCTCTCTGTTCTTGCTTTGAGTCTATCGCTGCTGATGATCCAGGCGGCATCCGCGCAACAATCTTCGGGACCGGCGCTGCCGTACAGCCCGAGTCTTGACGTCTCGTCGATGGACCGGACGGTGGATCCCTGCGTGAATCTCTACAAGTTTTCGTGCGGGGGATGGCAGGCAAAGAACCCCATTCCGCCGGACCAGACGAGTTGGTCCGTGTATGCCAAGCTTTATCAGGACAACCTGACCTTTCTGCGCGGGATGCTGGAAGAGGCGGCCAAGCCGGATCCGCAGCGGAATGCGGTGACGCAGAAGATTGGCAACTTCTACGCCGCTTGCATGGACGAGGCGGCGGTCGAAAAGCGAGGCGCGGCGGGCATTCAGCCGGAATTGGATGCCATCGCGGGGATCCGGTCGACCAAAGAACTCACTCCCGTGCTGGCGCGCCTGCAGCTTACATACGCGGGTTATTCCTACAGCAGTTCGATGCTATTTGCGACGGGATCGAGCCAGGATCCCGACAACTCCGAACAACAAATCGCCGACGTGGATCAAGGCGGCCTGGGCATGCCCGACCGCGATTACTACCTGAAGGATGACGCCAAATCGAAAGAGACGCGCGCGCGCTATCTCGATCATGTGCAGAAAGTTTTTCAGCTGATCGGCGAAAGCCCGGCGGCGGCGAAGCAAGACGCCGATACGGTGATGCGTCTGGAAACGGCGATGGCCAAGGCTTCCATGTCGCGGGTGGACCGGCGCGATCCGCACAAGCTGGTTCACAAGATGAAGGTTGCCGACCTAAGCCAGCTAGCGCCCAACTTTGACTGGGCTGCGTATTACCGCGAGATGAAGTATCCGGAAATTTCCATCCTGAACGTCGATTCTCCTGACTTCATGAAGGAATTGAACTCGCTGCTGGGAAGCGAGCCGGTCGAGAACTGGAAGACGTATCTGCGCTTCCACGTGGCGGACACTTCTTCTCCGTATCTTTCGACTCCATTCGTGGAGGAAAACTTCGAGTTCTACCGCAAGTATCTGCGCGGGGCAAAAGAGATGCAGCCGCGCTGGAAGCGCTGCGTGCAGTACGTGGACTACGATCTAGGCGAGGCGCTGGGACAGGTGTATGTGGCGAAAGTTTTCTCTCCAGAGCTCAAGCAGAGCACGCTCGAAATGGTGCAGCGGATCGAGGATGCCATGGGGCAGCGCATCCGCGCGCTGGACTGGATGAGTCCGGAGACCAAGCAGCAGGCGCTGACCAAGCTGGCGGGAATCCGCAACAAGATTGGATATCCCGATAAATGGCGGGACTACAGCTCGGTGAATATTGTGCGCGACGATTTCGCCGGCAACGTGGAGCGCGCGCACCGGTTCGAGAGCCGCCGCGACATCAACAAAATCGGCAAGCCGGTGGATCACGGCGAGTGGGACATTTCCGCGCCCACGGTGGACGCTTACTACAATCCGCAGATGAACGACATCAACTTTCCGGCGGGCGTGCTGCAGCCCCCCGTCTACGATCCGAAAATGGATGCTGCGCCGAATTATGGCGACACCGGCGGGACCATCGGCCACGAACTCACGCACGGCTTCGACGACGAAGGCAGCCAGTTCGATGCCAAGGGCAATCTGAAGGATTGGTGGACGAAGGAAGATCGCGAAAAATTCGATGCGCGCACCAAGTGCGTGGATGACCAATATTCCAGCTACGTGGCAGTGGATGATGTCCACGTTAACGGCAAGCTGACGCTGGGGGAAAACGTGGCCGACCTGGGCGGCGAGATTTTGGCGTACATGGCGTGGAAGGACGCTACGAAAGACAAACATCTGGAGCCGATCGACGGTCTGACTCCGGAGCAGCGCTTTTTCGTGGGGTTCGCACAATGGGACTGCGCCAACGAGCGGCCCGAAGACTTGCGGCTGCGCGCGCTGACGGATCCGCACTCTCCTGCGACGTATCGCATCAACGGAGTTGTGGTGAACATGCCCCAGTTCAAGGAGGCATTCTCGTGCAAACCGGGGCAAGCGATGGTCAAGCCGGCGGACGATATCTGCCGCGTCTGGTAGCCAATCACGGAGGGAGAGTGACTTCCTGTCTGGACGAGCTTTACGCGCATCAGGAATGGGCCGACGCCGAGCACTGGCGGGCGTTCGAGGCGCACCCGCCGGCGCTGGCCGACAAAGCGATCCGGGGGCGGCTGCTGCATATTCATCAGGTGCAGTATGCCTATGTGTGGATCGCGGGCACGAGAGCCGCACAGTTTGAGTTCAAGAAGGTCGAAGACTTCCCGAGCATGGCGGACATGAAGCAATATGCGCGGCAAGGCCATGCGCAGATGATCGCCATTGTGCATGCGGCGATTGAAAAACAGTTGGACGAAACGCTGGAAATTCCCTGGTTCAAACCTCCGCTGAAAGTCAGCGTGCGCCATGCGCTGATGCAGGCTGCCATGCACAGCCACTACCATCGTGGTCAGAATGCGACGCGGCTGCGGGAACTGGGCGGCGTGCCTCCGACGACGGACTTCATTCAGTGGGTGCGCGACGGGAAGCCGGCGGCGAAGTGGGGTTGAGAAAACCTGTCATCCCGACCATGGAAATCGATCAGCGAAGCTGATCGATAGACGCGTGGAGGCACTTTGCGCTTGCTCGGGCGAAAACCCCTGACCCAAGGTCCCTCGACTGCGAAGAAGATCGTCCGCTTCGCGGACGATCTTCTTCGCTCGGGATGACAAATTTTATTCGGGATGACAAATTCAGCTGCTAGTTAGTCCGAGACGCTGTGCTCTTCGTTCTGCGAGCGCAGGACGCGGTCGACGGAGTAGGGGGCTCGGCGGCTGGGCTCGTGGTAGTGGCGGACTTGCATTTCGCCGAGCAGGCCGATCGCGAGCAGGTTCAATCCGCCGAGCAACAACCCTAAGGCGGCCATCATGAGCGGGCCGTGCTCAGCCATAACCGGCACATGGCGAAGGAATTTCTCGGCGCCCAACCAGGCAACAATGGCGCTGCCTCCGAAGATGCTCATCATGCCGAAGCTGCCAAAGAAATGCAGCGGACGCGAGAGATAGCGCAGCAGGAAACGGATAGTCAGCAGATCGAAGAAGACGCGGAAGGTCCGGGTGATCCCGTAGTGCGAAACGCCGCGTTCGCGGTTGACGTTGCGGATGGGCACTTCGCAGATGGTGGCGCCATGCCATGAGGCCAGCGCGGGAATGAAGCGATGCAGTTCGCCGTAGAGCGGCACCTGCTCGAGGATGTCACGGCGATAGGCCTTGAAGGTGGTGCCGAAGTCGTGGATATTGACGCCGCTGATCTTGGCCATCATCCAGTTGGCGATGCGCGAAGGGATCCGGCGCATCCAGAAATTGTCGACGCGGACTTTGCGCCATCCGCTGACGATGTCGTAGCCCGCGGCAATCTTTTCCAGGAACAAGGGGATGTCGTTGGGATCGTGCTGCAGATCGCCGTCCATGGCGATGATGTATTCGCCGCGGGCGTGGTCAAAACCGGCCGCGAGACCGGCGGTCTGGCCGAAGTTGCGGCGCAGCTTGACGACGGTCACGCGGCTGTCGACAGCGGCGATTTCGCGCAGCATGGCGAAGGTGTGATCGCTCGAACCGTCGTCCACTAAAACGATTTCGAAGCTTTCGCCGTGGGCCTCCATGACCGCTTTCAGACGGTCGTAAAGGTCAGTGACATTCTCTTGCTCATTATGGAGCGGAACTACGATGGAGTACTTGGGCACAATCTACAAATTATAAACCGAAACGGGAGTAATGGGACCCCCGTTCTCAGTTTCTAGGCAGTTACTCCCGGTAGGACGGCAAGTGCCGGCGGATTCGTGCCCGGCAAAACGCTGCCATGCCCTCCCGCAGATAAATCAGCTTTGAATAGAGAATTTGTTGGCCGTCGATATCATCTCAGCCCACCCCGTGGGGTGCGCAAAGACGTGATGAGATCGAATGCGCGCTCGCTCAGCCCTGTTCTTTGAGCTTGAGGCGGGACTTGTTTTCTTCCATGAATTGCTTGATTTCGTTGGCCGCGCCGAGCAGGCGGTTCCACTGCTCGTAGTAGAGAGTAACGGGAAAACGGCCGAGGCCATACACGCTGACGCCGCCCTTCTCTCCGACTTTGAAGATGAGATCGCCGCTGCGTTTTTTGGTTTCGACTTCCTTTTCGAGCTGAGCGAGTTTGGCTTTGAGTTCTTCGTAACTGGGTTCGGACATGGTTTCCTCGCGATGGATTATAAGTACAGTTTCGAGCGACGAGCCGGGCGAATTTCTGTCGTCCCGACTGCGAAAACACTTTGGGACAGGATGAGCAACCTTTCTATAGTAACTTGCCGCTGGTTGCGTTGTAGTGGATAACCGTTTTAAGCTGTGGAGAGTCTAATCCCGAAGCGGGAACGTTGCTGAAATTTAGTGGGGAGTGGTTTTCAGCAATTTTGCTTTCGAAAGAGTCGCGGTTCAAAATGCGAAACTGGGTACGATGGCCGGCTTGGCTGTGCCTATCCCTGATGTTATGGATGGCGGCGGCGGAGTCCGTTCATACTCACTCCACGCAGACCGAAGCCGCAGCCTGTTCCATCTGCGTGGTGGCCCACAGCGCCAGCCCCACGATCAGTTCCGCCCATGCTGCCCCGATTCTAGCCACGGTTGGGGCGCTGCAAGAAGATGATGTCGTGGCGAAGTCCCGGCTGAGTTTTTCTGACGCCGGGATTCGCGGTCCTCCTGTCCTGTAGGGAATCCCACAAATCAGTGAAGTTCCGGCGCAGGACGCCGACGATTCTCTACTTTTCAGGAGGATGTAAATGCCTACTTCTCATACGTGGCGCTTTATCGCCATTTTTGCTGTCACGTTTCTAAGCGGCTCGGTCTGGGCCCAATCCGTCAGTAATTCGGGAGCCATTGGCGGGACTGTCGCAGATCCCACAGGGGCAGTCGTGCCGAAGGCTAAAGTGGAAATTCAGAACCCTGTCAGCGGCTTCGATCGGTCCGCTTTGACGGACAGTTCGGGCAAGTTCGAGTTCACCAACGTTCCCTTTAACCCCTATCACCTTACCGTAACCGCGGAGGGATTCGCATCCTACGTTCAAGACGTGGAACCACGGTCTTCGGTTCCAGTGACCGTTTCGGTGAAGCTGCAGATCACCGGGTCAACGACGTCCGTGACAGTGGCGGCGGAGGCTGGAGACTTGATCGAAAATGACCCGACGTTTCATACCGATGTAGACAAGAATCTCTTCGACAAGCTGCCGCTGGAAAGTCAGTCGTCATCGGTAAGTTCGCTGGTAACGCTGGCAACGCCGGGAATCTCCGCCGATTCCAATGGCCTGTTTCACGGGTTGGGGGACCATGCCGAGAATTCGTTTTCCGTCGATGGTCAACCCATTACGGATCAGCAGAGCAAGGTGTTCTCCAACCAGATTCCGCTGGATGCGATCCAGTCGATGGAAGTGATCTCGGGTGCGCCGCCCGCCGAATACGGCGACAAGACGAGCGTCGTCATCAACGTGACAACGCAGTCTGGGCAGGGCGTCACGACCCCGCATGGGGTGCTGACCACTTCCTATGGTTCGTTCGGAACATCCAACGTGGATTTCAATCTTGCCTATGGAGGCAAGAGTTGGGGAAATTTCATTTCGGCGAGCGGCTTAAATAGCGGGCGGTTTCTCGATCCACCGGAATTCGTGGTGATGCACGACAAGGGAAACGAAGAAAACCTGTTCGACCGCGCGGATTACCAGCTCTCCACCGCGGACTCGATTCACGTCAACTTGGGGTATACGCGGTCCTGGTTCCAGACGCCGAATACCTATGATTCACAGAACGCTACTCCGTGGAACGGCGTCGTGGTAAACAATGGTGGGCTTGGTCCCAACGGAATTCCTGTGGGCCCAAGCGATCAGCGTTCCCAGATTCAAACCTACAACATCGCGCCGTCGTGGACACGGCTGATGAGTTCGACATCCGTGTTTACGCTGGGAGCGTTTGTACGCCGGGATCACTTTAATTACTACCCTAGCGGCAATCCGTTCGCAGACTTGGGACCAACTAACCTGCAGCGGGAAACAGTGGGGCAGGACCGGACGTTAACCAATGCGGGACTGCGGTCGGAGTTGTCGTACGTAAAAGGGATTCACAACGTGAAGGTCGGCGCCGTGTATGAGCAGACGTTCCTGAATGAGAATGACAAACTCGGCATCGTGGATCCTACATTTTTACCGTCACTCAGTGATGCCAATGGGAATCCCTGTTACGACACGGCGACCCATACGGCTATTGATGCGCCTTGCACGGCGTTGTTCCCGTATGACCTGACCCAACCCGGCGGCGGGAGTCTATACCCGTTCAATGGCCACACCGACGTGAAGGAGTTGGCGCTTTACGTGGAAGACAACATCACCAAGGGAAACTGGGTTTTCAATCTGGGAGTACGGGGCGATTTCTACAACGGTCTTACCACTCATAAGGAGGGCGAGCCTCGCCTCGGGATCGCTTACAACATCAAGCCAACCAATACCGTGCTGCGCGTTTCGTACGCACGGACGTTGGAGACTCCGTTTAATGAAAACCTGGTGCTGGCCAGCGTTGGTTGCAATAACTCTGTACTAAACCCACTGCTGGGGTGCTTTGAAACAGGTCAGCCAACACCGTTGGCTCCCGGCTGGCGCAATGAGTTTCACGTAGGATTGGAGCAGGCTTTCGGGAAGTATTTAGTCTTCTCTGGCGAGTACATCTGGAAATATACGCATAGCGCGTACGATTTCAGCGTGCTGGGGAATACGCCCATCACGTTTCCCATCGAATGGGACCGATCGAAGATTCCGGGATACGCGGGACGTGTAAGCGTACCGAATTTCCATGGATTCTCAGCCCTGGCGGTGTTTTCGAGCGTGGCGGCGCGCTTCTTTACGCCCCAGATTGGTGGAGCAGGAGCGGTACCTTCGACCGTACTGGCGTCCGGCTCCACGCCGTTCCGCATCGATCACGACGAGAAGTTCAATATGACGACGCACTTCCAGTACCAACCCTGGAAACGCGGGCCGTGGCTGGGCTTCAATTGGCGGTATGACAGTGGCCTGGTTGCGGGGCAGACACCTTGTTACGGCGGAAACTGCGCGCAGACAACGACCGATTCGACGGGCGCTCCGGCGATTGCGATGACCGACTCGTTCGGAGTTCCTTTGACTGCGGATCAGGAATTCGAATCGGGACTATACTGTGGATCGCTGCGAGCCACGCCCACTCAGTCTCTACCCAATCCGTGCCCGGTCTCAGAGTTCGGCTCGACGTTGTTGAATGTGCCGGCGCCGAACACAGAAAACGACGATAAGAATCCTCCGCGAATTGCACAGCGAAACTTGTTCGATGTGGCCATTGGGCATGACAACCTGTTCCACGGCGACAAATACAAAGTCAGCTTGCAGCTCACGGCGATCAACATCACCAACAAATACGCTCTCTACAACTTCCTCTCTACCTTCAGCGGAACGCATTATGTGAGCCCGCGAACGCTTACGGCGGAAATAGGATTCCACTTCTAGCGATTCGAAGCAAACGGCGAAGAAGGCGGCCCGGGATGCGGGCCGCCTTTTTCTTGGGCCTAACGGAAGTTTGTGTAAATGAATGTAAAAAAACGCTTATCCGGGCAGTGCATCCAATGGCGGTTGATAGAATGGACAGTAAACAAACTACGAAAAAAGCTAACGTTCGTTGGGGGAGATGCGTGTCGATTAAGTTCGGCGTGAGGATTGTCGCTTATTTCGCGCTCGCGAGCGCATTTTCGTTATTGTCCGCCGGACAGCAGAGCGCAACCCCTCCTGCAAATCCCGATTCCTCGACGCAGGCTCAGGCCCAGGACTCGGGCGCAGGCAAAACAACACCTTCAGCGCAACCTCCTGCGGGCGAGGACAAGAACAAAAACAAAGATCAAACGCCGGAGCA
The DNA here is from genome assembly GCA_963719865.1 of uncultured Acidobacteriota bacterium. GTDB lineage: Bacteria > Acidobacteriota > Terriglobia > Terriglobales > Acidobacteriaceae > Sulfotelmatobacter. Next base: position 61,918 of record CAVRDS010000057.1, read on the forward strand.
ACCGAGCGGCCAAGGGAAAGTGGCGGGCACTTCGAACGACCGGCTCTTCTACACGCTGCCGAATTTTCTGACGCTGCAGGGTGCGGGCAAGCTTCCCCCGATGAGCGCCAAGGACAAGTTCAAAGTGGTGGCCTTAGGCACCTTCGATTATGTGGAGTACCCATGGTGGGGGCTACTGGCCACCATCAGCCAGGCGGATAACAGCGAACCTGGCTACGGGCAGGGCTGGGTGGGCTATGCCAAGCGCTACGGGGCGACCATGGGTGATAGCACCGTCGAAAACTTCATGGTGGGCGCCGTCTTTCCTTCCGTTCTGAACCAGGATCCCCGTTTTTACCAATCCGGACGAGGCAGCTTCACCAGTCGTTCGGGGTACGCGGTGAGCCGGATCTTTGTGACGCGCAGCGACTCTGGCCACGCGCAGTTCAATTACTCGGAAATTTTTGGAAGTGCGGTGGCGGCGGGGATCTCAACCTACAGCTATCATCCGAAGAGCACCTATATCAGCACGCCGACGAACCCGCATTTGTTTGTTCCCTCCGACCGGACATTGAAGAACACCGGCAGCGTTTGGGGAACGCAGGTGAGCCTAGATACCGTCACAATCTTAGTGAAGGAATTCTGGCCTGACGTGCACCGCAAGCTTTCGCATAAATCGCAAGCAGCTCCAGCGGCATGGGTTTCTCCCGAAACCAGACAGGTCGAACTCGCTCATTCGCTCGTACCAACACCTTAAAAGGAGCAGAAATTTTGGACAGGATTGCAGGAATCATTCTGACGACAGCGGTGTTCGTGGGGCAAGCAGTGATCTCCAGGGCCCAGGAAAAGCCATTGCCTGAGGCCCCGTCAGCGGCACAACAGACCACTCCAGCGCCGCCGCAGCCGTCGATCCAGGAACAGAAGACCACGCCGCCGACGGCGAACGGACAAGGTCAACCGGTCCCGCTCTCGAAACAGCAGCCGAAGCGGATCCTGGGAGTCATGCCCAACTTCCGAGCGGTGAGCGCCGGGGCACTGCCTCCGCCGCCGACGTCGAAGCAAGCTTTTATTATCGCGACGAAAAACAGTTTCGATTATTCCTCGTTTGTGTTTGTCGGGATCACATCGGGGCTGGCGTTTTGGACCGAGGCCCATCCTTCGCTGGGAGAGAACGGGCTTCCGGCCTATGGTGAATACTACTGGCGAGGGCTTCTCGACAAGACGGATGGAAATTATCTGGTGATCTGGGCGTTGCCCACGCTGCTCCACGAGGACGAGCGTTACTACGCCAAAGGGGAAGGTGAATTCTTCAAGCGCGGCATTTATGCGGCGACCCGAATCCTGATCACGCCGAACTATCAGGGTCATAACACGTTCAATGCCTCGGAAATATTCGGGCGGGCGATCTCGCAAGGCATTTCAACGGCGTACTATCCGAAGTCGGACCGCACCGTAGGCGCGCTGGCCGTGAAATTTGGATGGGCAGTGGGCCGCGACGCTCTTACCAACACCTTCCGTGAATACTGGCCCGATATTGCGACGCACGTATTGCACCGCCATCCATGAACCGGCTGACCTGAGCAAATGAATTCGCTCGGGAGCAGCTGGGACTACATCATGCGCTTCGGTTCGAGCGGACGATCGGTGACCAGTTCCGGATGCAGCCTTCGAAAGCTTTCCGCGACGTGGCAATTCCAGCAAACCGGTTGATGCGTCGCGAAGATGTCCGGCAGTTGCTCGGGACGAACGTCCTTCCACTCCGCGGTTTTGAAGTCGGGACCGAGCAGAGCCGGGGCGTGATCTAGGTGATGGAGCCCGATCGGCTTGTGGCAGAAGACGCAATTCTTCCCTTCGTACCATTTCGCGACGATATTCCAGACCAGGCAATTCTCCGGATCGATCTCAACCTGCTTGAGGCAATCCTGACCGCAGCCCTGGCGCTCCGGCCAGCGCGAGCATTCTACGAGACGAAGGGTTGGCTCGTTGAGGAACGCGCCGATGGCGGCTTCTCCAGCCGCAACGTCGACGGCCGCGGCCCGGTTCGTCTCCGGGCAGGTGACCAGCCGCTTCCCTTTGAAGCGGGCGTAGGCTCGCACGCTGGGAGCGGCTCGCAATACGAACAGGCCTACTGCCAGCACGAGAACGGCAATGATGATGGTGAGAATGGTGGTCGTCATAGAACACCTCCGCGGATGAGATCGCGTCGCCGGACCGAACCAGACTAGATCAGACCAGATCAGGACATCTTGCGATTCAGTTTGGCTGGAAATGCGCGGGCGGGCGGTGCCCTGCGTCACCGGAAAATGTGATCGTGCTCACATCGCGATAAACTTAGGCTGCTCGCGAAGCTTTGGTGTTTACTCGACCGATAACCGTGGCGGGGAGTTGTAGAAGGCGCGCCTGGGCTGTGTGCCGGGAGCGCACTTCGATCGCAATGCCGCCATCGCTGGGAAACGGGTCGGACAAGACCTCGAATTCTTCCCCATAAATTCGAATCCTCTGGGATACCGCATAACCAAACTTCTTGATTTGGGCGCACATCTCGGCGGCTGGCAGACTGCTCGTGCTGGAGTTCACAATCCCTCTTTCCGATGGAGACAGAAACTCCACCGCCTCCATTTCACCCTTTTTCCCAAATTTGTACAGTGATCATGGTCATCCCTGTAGTTATGCATGTTTGCAATCAGATACCGGGAATCGCCGATAGGCGACAAGGCCGGCCGGGTAGGAAATCGCCGACACTTCCACCGGCGCCTATTGACTCACATGAGGCGAGCGCAGTTGCATTTTCACTGCGACGGAGAGACGGCGGATGCCTTCCTGAATCTGCTCCGGCTGGGAATGAGAAAAGTTGAGGCGCATGTGGCGGCCGCCTTCGTGACCGTTGTTGGCGTAGAAGCTGTCGCCGGGCACAAACGCAACTTCTTCGGCGAGCGCGGCGCGGAACAGCGCTTGCGAGTCGGTGCCCTCGGGCATCGTGACCCAAAGGAATAGACCTCCCTTAGGATGGGTCCACGTAACCTCCGGCGGGAAGTACTGGTGCAGAGCGTGGAGCATGGCGTCGCGGCGCTCGCGGTACACCTGGCGGATCAGTTTGACGTGCTGGTCGAGGAAGCCGTCGCGAGCAACCTCGTAGGCAACGTACTGATTGAAGGTGGAAGTGTGCAGGTCGGCCGCCTGCTTGAGTTGCACCAGTTTGCTGATCACGTCTTCGGGGGCAACGATCCATGCCAGGCGAATTCCGGGGGCAAGCGTTTTCGAGAAGGTGCTCAGGTAGATGACGTTGCCGAGAGTGAATCCGTTATCGCGGCACAGGTTTTCGCGATCGAGCACGACTAGCGGGGCGATGTGCTCGCCTTCGTAGCGAAGCTGCCCATAGGGATCGTCTTCGACGATCGGAATGCCGTATTTGTCGGCTAGAAGAATGAGCTGATGGCGGCGTCCTTCGGAGAGGGTAACGCCTGCGGGGTTCTGAAAATTCGGAAGAACGTACATGAATTTCGGACCGGCGCGGAGGCTGGAATCAAGCTGTTCGGTGAGCAGGCCATCGTCGTCGACGGGTACGGAAACGTACTGCGCTCCATACACGTTGAAGGCCTGCAACGCACCCAGATAAGTGGGCGCTTCGACGAGCACACGGTCACCGCGATTAATGAGCATCTTGCCGATCAGATCCAGAGCCTGCTGGGAGCCGGAGGTAATGAGAACGTTCTCGACGCTGGCCACGATGCCGTAGCGGGCGATGTTGCGGGCAATCATTTCGCGGAGGGGTTGATAGCCTTCGGTCATACCGTACTGCAGGGCCTCGGCACCATGCTCGGAGAGGACTTTGTGGCAAGCTTCTTCGAAGCGCTTCACCGGAAAGACATCCGGGGCGGGAAGGCCGCCGCCGAACGAAATGATTTCCGGCTTCTGCGTGACTTTCAGAAGCTCACGAATCGCGGAACTCTTGACTCCCAGGGTGCGCTGCGCGTACCGGGACTTCCAGAGCGTCGACATGAATCCTCCTCTTACAGCAGGTTTCAAAGCTTCAAGGTTTCAATGTTTCAAAGACCTTATAGCCTTGTCCTTGAAACCTTCGAAACCTTGAAACTCTGAAACCTTGCTACTCCCAGCTTAATCCTCTCCGATCAGTTCTGGTTCGACGGACACGTGACCTTGGGGATGCGTGTAGGTGTCGTTTTCCTGCGCGTCGACCACGGCAATGGCCGCCACGTTGACTACGTCTTCAGCGGTCGCGGCGCGCTGCAGCACGTGGACGGGACGGCTCATTCCCATCAGGATGGGGCCGATTAGCTCGCCGCCGCTGACCTTTGCCGCAAACTTGCAGGCAATGTTGGCCGAGGCCAGATCCGGGAAGATAAGAACGTTGGCTCCGCCTTTCAGGGAACTGAAGGGATACAGTTCCTCGATCGTTTCCGGCGACAGCGCTTCGTCGGCCATGATTTCGCCGTCGACGATCAGGGTCGGATCGGCGTACTTGATCATCTCGACTGCCTTGCGAATCTTGGTGCAGATCGGGTGATCGACGCCGCCGAAGCTGGAGAACGACAGCATGGCAACTCGCGGCACGAGATCGAAGCGCCGCGCCATATGCGCCGTGCAGAGCGCGATCTCGACCAGGTCTTCGGCCGTGGGCTCGATGTTAACGCTGGTATCGGCGAGGAAAAAGACTTCCCCCTTGCGGGTGATGACCGCATAACAGCCCGAGACGCGGTGCAGGCCTTCGCGCATGCGCACGATCTGCAGTGCGGGCCGAATGGTGTCGGGGAAATGCTGGGTGACGCCGGAAACGAGCGCGTCGGCATCGCCCATGTGAACCATCAGAGATCCGAAGACGTTGCGATCGTTGAGCAGGGTCTCTGCTTCGTGCAGGGTGACGCCACGGCGCTGGCGTAGGCGGAACAACTCCTGAGCGTACTGTTCGCGACGGTCAAAGGCGGCGGGATCAACGATCTTCATGCCCTCGAGATTCACGCCGTACTCACGGGCGCGGGCCTGAATCTTGGCGGCATCGCCCAGCAGGATCGGATGTCCGATCTCCTCTTCCACCAGTGTGTGGCAGGCGCGCAGGATCTTTTCGTTATCTCCTTCCGGGAATACGACCTGTTTGGGATTGGCCTGCGCTTTGTGGATCATGGTGCGGGAGACTTCATAGGCCTTGCCCAATCTCTTTTCGAGCTGTGCGCGATAGGTATCGAGATCGATGGGCTCCTGCGCGACTCCGGTGCGCATGGCGGCTTCGGCGACGGCCGAGGCCTCCCACATCAGCACCCGCGGATCAAATGGCTTGGGGATGAGATATTCGCGGCCGAACTGCAGGCGCGGAACGCCATAAGCGCGGCAAACGGAGTCGGGAACATCTTCTTTGGCCAGATTGGCCAGGGCACGCGTTGCGGCGAGCTTCATCTCTTCATTGATGGCAGTGGCACGGACGTCGAGCGCTCCACGGAAGATGAACGGGAAGCCGAGAACGTTGTTGACCTGGTTCGGATAGTCGGAGCGGCCGGTGGCGATGATGACGTCAGGGCGAGCGGCCTTGGCGTCGTCGTAGGTAATTTCGGGATCGGGGTTGGCCATGGCGAAAACAATGGGATCGGGCGCCATAGACTTCACCATATCCTGCGTAAGCGCACCTTTGACGGAAAGTCCGGCAAAAACGTCGGCGCCGGCCACAGCTTCGGCCAGCGTCCGTAGTGCCGTTTCCTGCGCAAAGCGCTCTTTGTACTTATTCATTCCGTCTTTGCGGCCCTGGTAGACGACGCCTTTGGTGTCGCAAAGAAGGATGTTCTCGCGCTTCACTCCCAGGCGGACATAATGCTCGGCGCAGGCAATACCGGCGGCTCCGGCTCCGTTAAAAACCACGCGCACGCGGCGGATATCTTTTCCCACTACTTCCAGGGCATTCAACAAAGCGGCGCCGGAAATGATGGCGGTGCCATGCTGGTCGTCGTGGAAGACGGGGATCTTCATGGTCTTGCGCAGTTCTTCTTCGATCTGGAAGCAGTCGGGCGCTTTGATGTCTTCGAGATTGATGCCGCCAAAGGTCGGCTCGAGCAACTGGCAGAGCTTAATGATCTCTTCGGGATCGTGCGAGTTGACCTCGATGTCGAACACATCGACATCGGCAAAGCGCTTGAACAGCACTGCCTTGCCTTCCATGACGGGCTTGCCGGCAAGGGCGCCGATATCTCCCAGGCCGAGCACGGCGGTTCCATTGCTCAGCACGGCAACCAGGTTTCCACGGCCGGTGTATTTATAGGCGTCCTGGGGATTTTTCTGAATTTCCAGACAGGGCACGGCGACCCCAGGAGTGTAGGCGAGGCTGAGATCGCGCTGCGTGCGGCAGGGCTTGGTGGGTGTGACTTCAATTTTTCCCGGACGGGCCCCATTGTGATAATCGAGGGCCTGCTGCTTGCTGATCAACATGATTTCCTCCGTAAATTCTGGCGCCGGATGCTGCCCAACCTTTGAGGCAGCGACCTGCGGCGCATGAAACTTAAACTCTTATGGTCAGCACCGGGCACACAGCCCGGCTGACGACTTCGGAAGCCACCGGCCAGGGCAGATGCGACGACCACGATGCGACGCGCGACTTGTGCACGCTCATCACAATCAGGTCGGCCTCGCGCTCCTGGGCCTCGCGCACGATCGCTTCCGCGGGATGCTCCCAGCGAACCACGATCTGCGGTGTGCACCAGTCTTTTGCGTGATCCGGAATCAGCCCCTCGATGGCGCGCCAACAACGCTGCTCCACCGAAGGCCGGTGCTGCCAGGGAACCAGAGGCACGGCTTGCAGCACGATGAATTCAGCCTGATTTTCTTCCGCCAGCGAAAGCGCATAGTGCAGAACCGGCTCAGGATCTTCCGCCACATCGAGCGGGCACAGAATGCGCCGCAATTGCCAGTGTTCGGCATGCTGGACTTTCGGTCCAATGGTGAGCACGGGGCAGGTTGCGGTGCGATAAATCTTTTCGGCCTCAGAGCCAAGAATGAGTTTGCCCATCCCATGGCGTCCGTGCGTGCCTAGCACGACCAGATCGATTTCATGCTCGTGAATTATGGCCGGGATCACCTCGGCCACATCGCCGCGATCAAGCAACGTACTGCATGGTAGCGCAGCGAAGAGGCGGTCTCGCATGAATTCGTCGAGTTGGTGCCTGGCGGCGTGCCAGGCTTGATCGTCCTCGCCGAGGAAACGGTCGGTGACAGCCGGGTGAAGCGCTTGCGGGGCGATGGAATGGGCCACCAAGATCGTGGATCCATAGATGTCCGCCAGCGCTCGGGCAAAGGGCAGCGCAGCCCGGGACGCGGTTGAAAAATCGGTGGGAACCAGGATCTTTTTGAGGGATAGACGGGCAACTTGCGGGACGGTAGGCATGGCGTAACTCCTTGCGGAGCAAGCTTCGGCCGCTATAGAGAATCCATACCCTTGGGTATATGCGGAGGTCGTTTCCCGAGCAGTGATCCCGGTCACTGTTTGTGGTGAGTGTAGATTCGTCGCCTAGGCCTCCACTCCCGCGCGAGTGCGCGTGAAGTTGGTCAATACTTCGGCGAGTCCGGGATGAGTAAGATCTTCCACTTCGTAGGTGACACGCAGACTGGGTTTGTTCAGTTTGATCAAGTGGCCCAGGTTGATCGGCGTTGCGACCAGCACGAGATCCGAGGGCACGCGATTGATGGTCTCTTCCAGTTCATGCCGTTGCATGGCGCTGTAGCCCATTGCCGGGAGCAGGCTGGTGAGATGGGGATAGTGTTCATAGGTCGAACGAATGGAGCCGACGGCATAGGGACGAGGATCGATCAGTTCCGCCGCTGCACACTGCCGCGCAGCCACCACTCCGGCGCCGTAGGGCATTTCGCCGTGAGTCAGCGTGGGGCCGTCTTCGACGACCAGAACTTTCCGTCCGCGAATCAGTTCGGGCTCGGAAACCGCGACCCGGCAGGCCATTTCGACGATCTTCGCCTTGGGATTCAGGGCGCGGATATTGTTGCGGACTGTTTCGACGTCCTGGGGTGCGGCCGTGTCCACTTTGTTGATCACGACGACACTGGCGCGGCGAAGATTCACCTCGGCAGGATAGTAGGCGAGTTCGTGGCCCGCACGGTGCGGATCGGCGACCACGATCTCCAGGTCGGAGCGGTAGAACGGGGTATCGTTGTTGCCTCCATCCCAAAGAATGATGCCAGCTTCTTTTTCGGCCTGGCGAAGAATGCGGCCGTAGTCGACTCCGGCGTAGACCACGATTCCCTCGCGCAGATGGGGCTCATATTCTTCGCGCTCTTCGATGGTGCACTGCTGGGTATCGAGATCATCGAGCGTAGCGAAGCGCTGGACCGCCTGGGCGGCGAGATCCCCGTAGGGCATGGGATGGCGAACCACGACCGGATTCCATCCCTGGCGGCGCAATTCGGAAGTCACGAAGCGTCCGATCGGGCTCTTGCCGCAACCGGTGCGCACGGCGCAAACGGAGATCACGGGCACGGATGCCTCAAGCTGCGTGCGTTCGGAACTCAACAGCCAGAAATCGGCTCCGGCGGCCACGGCGCGCGAGGCCACGTGCATCAGATTGTGGTAGGAAATGTCGCTGTAGGAGAACACGACCGCATCGATGTCGTGCTCTTTGATTAACCGTTCAAGATCTTGCTCTTCAAAAATCGGGATGCCGGCGGGATAGAGCGGGCCAGCCAGTTCGGTGGGATAACGCCGGCCGGCAATGCCGGGAATTTGAGTCGCGGTGAAACCGACGACGTTGTAGTCCGCATCTCCGCGAAATACGACATTGAAATTGTGGAAGTCTCTGCCTGCGGCACCGAGTATCAGGATCTTTTTGGGTTTCATGAATTGAATTCCCTCTTCTCTCTTCTCTCCCTGGCGCAGACCGGTTGCTACGTTCTTCGATTGCCAGCGATCGTCTTGACCACGACTTACTCTTTCGGACTCCGGCGCCACATGGGAACGCAGGGATTCCAGGTGTGAACGTCTTTCTGGAAATCGCTGCCGGACTGAGTGGCTCCGACCGTGCTCAGTTCCTCGACTGGAGATTTCAGTAGTTCGGTAATGTATTTTTCGACCTGCTCGCGCAACCGTGGATTTTTCAGGGCTTCGACCAGTGCCGGATTCTCGATATGGGTAAAGCCGCCGCACAGCGGACACTTCACAACGTCATCGTTAACCATCGCCAGCCTCGTGATTTGCGGGGAGTATGCGGAAAGGATGCCGTTCAGCATCGCATCTCCGCTCTTTCATTACAAAAGGAGAGGCGGTTTGGGGCAGTGACAAGGGTCGCTGGAGTTTGTGACTGGAGTCACAGGTTGGGAGGGGGCAGAAAGCGGGTCAAAGAGTGAAATAGGGATGTTTCGCCACCTGTGAATGACTCCTGCTCTGCGGAAGCCACTTCAGCGAACATTGCCCTCACCGCTCCAAAGTCTCTCAAGTTCATCCCATGCCTCACGCGACTTGGGCCCAAGGAACTGGATGAATGCTTCTTTTCCGAACGCCTGCCCTGACGCGAGATTTTGAAGGTCTTCAAGAAATCCGACCACAACCAACTCTCGAACTGCATTACTGCCGTTCTTGAGCAAATCCTCCATCACGTCAAGCGCGCGCTGCACTTCTTTGATTTTTTCGCTCGGATACAGGTCTCTAACGACAAAATAAACAAATTGGGTAATGTCGTTGTAGTATCCCGCAGGTTTGCCTTCCGAGTATTCTAGGTGCTTGTCCCACGCGGGTCGAAATGCCGGGAACTCCGCGACTAGTCGCGGCATGACATCTGCCTCAACGGGTCCGTCATGGCGGTAGAAGATCCAAGCCGGGTCGTTCCCCATATGCTTCACAATGATAACTGTTGAGAACAAGTCCTTAGCACTCAAATTTCGACTTCTTTCGGTTCCCTTCACACCTGAAGCGTTTGAAACTGCTCGGAAGATGAGCGCAATCAGGTTTTTCGCCAATCATCGAGGCTCAACAAACCAGTGATCGTCTAGCTTTATAATCTCCACGAAATGTGGCTTCACCATCTTTGGAATCTTTTTTTGCGCTCATGGGACGCCACGGTGAGCGCTTATGACACTACCGCGCTTGGGTTCATTCTCTGGGCCGTTCTCTTAACTGCGGTGGGTTGGTTTGCGGGCGTCTGTGCCAACATCGCCGGTGGTTACATCAGAAGCGCTGCACGATCAGCCTCAGACCGTTGCCACTGGCGAGGAAACCAAGCAGAAGCGTCCGGGCTATCAATGTACGGAGTACACGATCGACAGGTTGGGGTTTAAGGATTGCACGAAATGGGAGAAAACGTGACTCGACACTTTTCTTGGTGAGTCCTTCGGTGTAAGCTGTGGGCGTTCACTCTTCCCCCCAGTGGTGAGCAACTGAGTCGCGTTGTTGGACCCTTCGAAAGCTGATCAAAAACTCTCCCCCAAGGAGCATTAAAGGAGCATTATGAGAATCTCCCTTCTCTCATTTCTGTGCATCTGTGTGTTTATCACTTCGGGCAGCGCTGCAGGGGTTGGCAGCATTGCGTACTCGGCGCATCTCGATGGGGTGTCTCTGAACGCTATAGCGGTCGATCGGTTCGGAAACGCTTATGTGACAGGCTCTGGCGCGAATCCGGCTTTGACTCCCGGCGTATTCGTGGCGAAGGTAAATTGCGCAGGGACATTGGTCTACTCAACTTACGTGGGTGCGAGCTTTTCTGTGGGATATGGAATAGCCGTAGATTGGAATGGCAACGCGTATGTCACGGGTGTCGCTGGCGCTGGCCTACCCACAACTGCAAATTCATTTCAGCCCAATCCAGGGATGTCGGGCGGAGGCCCGTTCGTTCTCAAGCTTGACGGCCACGGCAAGGTTATTTACGCGACGTATCTGGGAGGAGATTATATTGATTACGGGTATGACATCTCCGTCGACCTGCAGGGCAACGCCTATGTAACTGGCCTCACAACTGGCGGGTTCCCCATCACTCCTAATTCAATTAACGACAACACATTTTGCAGCGAGTTCTGCGGATTCGTGGCCAAATTCAATGCTACCGGCAGTTCTCTTCTCTACAGCGATTATCTCGGCACCTTCGACGTTATTCCCAGACGAATCGCGGTGGATATATTGGGTCAGGCTTATGTTGCTGGTGTGACCAACGTAGATTTTACGACAACGCACGACTCCTTTGAACCAAACTGGCCAGCCGGACCGACAGATAGCTTCGAGGCGTTCGTAGTGAAACTCGACAGAGCGGGAAGTTCATTCGTGTACAGCACCTACCTGGGAGGAGAGGTCTGTTCTCCGATTGCGGGTTGTGAAGGTTCTGGAGCCGCCCAAGGCATCGCGGTAGACCTTCTGGGGAATGCCTACGTGACAGGTCACACCGAAGCGGGTTTCCCAACGACTAAGAAATCCGTCCAGCCGACCTTTGGAGGAGGGGGAGAAAACGGTTTTGTTGCAGCCTTGAATCCAAAAGGTAAATCACTCGTCTACTCCAGCTATCTAGGCGGCGCCGCTGCGGAACTTGGGTACGACGTTGCCGTAGACCTCCTCGGGAATACCTATGTGCTCCTGGGCACGGCAGATGCTTTCCAGATTGTGAAGCTGAACGCGAAGGGGACATCATTGGACACGCTCTATACGGGCGGCCCATCAGCCGTCTCGAACGTAAGGATTGCCGTTGATTACGCGGGAGGACTTTACGTAGCTACTAGTGATGGATCGGTGACGAAGATCATCTCTCGATGGCAGAGGGGAGATCGTCGTTAGTCGCTGGATTGTGCGGCGGCTATAGTTCATCGGCCCCGCACTCGCCATCTTTAAAATCTGGAATGCATGAATGTGAAGGCATCAGTCATGGTGTCGGCGGATGGCCGGCCTCTTCTGCGTTGTTTTGGGGGGCTGGCCCAGCCTTCCGTCGACGCAACCAAATCGAAACGCAAGGAAGGAGGCACCCACGTTTCGTTGTGGGACAAGGAAGAACAGAGCGTGAAGAAGGCGTGCCAGCCCCCACCGGCGAAGTCAGTGATCCCACATACTCCATTCCGTGATTGGGACGGAAGTGGGCCAAAAGTAATCCTGCGCTCGTTTACGGCGATTCCCCTTCCCTGCTAACATCAGTGGTTTACTACTCAACCGTAAACGACATCTGTTTGTGCCCTTCATAAATCTACGGAGGAACCATGGCAATCAAAGTAGGGATTAACGGCTTCGGACGAATCGGCCGCAATGTGCTGCGCGCTTCTCTGAAAGACCCCAACCTGGAGTTCGTCGCGGTCAACGATCTGACGGATCCGAAAACGCTGGCCCACCTGCTGAAATATGACTCGGTGCTGGGCAACCTGCCGAACCAGGTGTCGGCGGGCGCGGACAGCATCACGGTCGATGGCAAGACAATAAAGGTATTCAAGGAAAAGGATCCGGCGGCGCTGCCCTGGGAGTCGGTGGGCGCCCAAGTGGTGATCGAGTCGACCGGACGCTTTACCGACGCCAACGAGGCCAAGAAGCATCTGCGCGGGCCGGTGAAGAAAGTCATCATCTCGGCTCCGGCGAAGAATGAAGACGTCACGGTCGTGCTGGGCGTCAATCATGCGAAGTATGACGCGGCGAAGCATCACGTGATTTCGAACGCGTCCTGCACCACGAACTGCCTGGCGCCGGTCGCGAAGGTCATCCAGGATGAATTCAAGATCGTCTGCGGCACCATGACGACGATTCACTCCTATACCAACGACCAGGTGATTCTCGACTTCCCGCATAAGGATCTGCGGCGCGCGCGTGCGGCCGCACTCAACATGATTCCGACTTCAACCGGGGCGGCGAAAGCGCTGAAGCTGGTGATTCCGGAACTCGGCGGCAAGATCGACGGATTCTCCATGCGCGTGCCCACGCCCAACGTTTCGGTAGTCGACTTCGTGGTATGGGTGGAGAAGAAGACGACCAAGGAAGAAGTGAATGCGGCGCTGAAGAAGGCGTCCGAATCCGGACCGCTGAAGGGATATCTCGGATATGAAGAGCACGAACTGGTGTCGTCCGACTATAAGGGCGACTCGCGTTCTTCGATCGTCGATTCTCCCTGCACCATGGTGGTCGGCGGCAACTGCGTGAAGGTGATCTCCTGGTACGACAACGAGTGGGGATACTCCTGCCGCGTGCGCGACCTGATCCACTACATCGCAAGCAAGGGCCTGTAATTCCGTAGCGCCGGCATCTTGCCGGCTGTCGCGAGGGCATCTTGCCCTCGCATGCGGGGGCGAGACGCCCCCGCGACAGCCGCCGGGACGGCGGCGCTACTTTCCACATCTAAAAGAGGACTCCAGCCATGTCCAAGCTTTCCATTCGTGATCTGCCGCTCAATGGCAACCGCGTGTTCATGCGCGTCGATTTCAATGTGCCGCTCGAAGATGGCCGGGTCATGGACGATACCCGCATCCGCGAAACTCTGCCCACGATTGAGTATGCGCTGCGGCATGGAGCGCGGCTGATTCTGGCCTCGCACCTGGGCCGTCCCAAGGGCAAACCGAATCCGAAGATGAGCCTCAAGCCGGTGGCCGAGCGCTTGCGCATGCTGCTCGATAAGGAATTGGCCCGCGGCGAAAATGTCGGCTTCTGCCCGGAGTGTGTCGGGCCGGAGGCGGAAGAGGTCGCGACTCAACTCGAGAAGGGTCAGACGCTGTTGCTCGAGAACTTGCGCTTTCATGCGGAAGAGGAAGCCAACGACGAGAAATTCGCGCGCCAGCTGGCGAACCTGGCCGAGTATTACGTGAACGATGCGTTCGGCTCGGCGCACCGCGCTCATGCCTCGACCGCCGGCATCACCAAATTTATGAAGCAGTGCGCCGCCGGGCTGCTGATGGAAAAAGAGCTGAAGTATCTGGGCAAGGCGCTGGCGGATCCGGAGGAGCCGTTCGTTGCCATCCTCGGCGGGGCCAAGGTCGGCGACAAGATCGGCGTCATCCGGAATTTAATGGACAAGGTAAACGTGCTGATCATCGGCGGAGGCATGGCCTACACCTTCCTCAAGGCACAGGGACAGGAAATCGGCAAGTCCCTGCTCGAAGCCGACAAGGTAGGCCTGGCGAAGCAACTGCTGGCCGACGCCAAGAAGCGGAATATGAAATTTCTATTGCCGGTCGATCATGTGGTTGCGTTGAAGCCGGAGGCGAATGCGGTTGTCCAGCAGATTGGCGAGGGGCAGCCGATTCCAGCGGACAAGATGGCGCTCGACATTGGGCCCAAAACGATTGAGTTGTTCTCGGAGGAAATTTCGACGGCGCGGACGATTGTATGGAACGGGCCGATGGGCGTGTTCGAGGTTCCGGGATTTTCGCGTGGAACATTCAAGATCGCTCATGCGGTGGCCGAGAATGCCGGCGCAATCTCGATTGTCGGCGGCGGAGATTCGGTGGCGGCGGTGAAGGCGGCGAATGTTGCGGACAAGATCACGCACATCTCGACCGGCGGCGGCGCGTCGCTGGAGTTTCTGGAAGGACAGAAGCTGCCGGGAGTCGAGGCGCTGACGGAGAAGAAGTGACGCTAGAGCCGGTCGAGTGTTAGTTGATCGGACACTCCTCCGAAGTACTTTTGTAGCGCTCTTAGAAAGATGTCATCGTCCGGGGAGACCTGGGCAAACAGAGTCATCGACGACCGGAACTTGAGATCGTCCGGAGATCCAAAGATCCCTTCGACCGAGCGACCTTCTACTTGGAGAACCAGCTGCGTACATTCTTTCAGCCGCGGGCCAAGGATAGGGTGGTGCAGATAAGCGCTGGCCTCCTGACGCGAGGCGATCGCGAATTCGATCGAGATCGGGCTTCGTCCCAAGCCCCTGATTTGCGGAAAGATGAACCACATCCAATGCCCCATCTTCATTCCAGCGCGCAATTCTTGGAGCACGTGCTCGAACACAGAGGATTGGGCATGGACAAAGCGATCCAGATTGTAAGGGTCGGCTGTCGGGCGGTCTGAGAAATCGGGGCGCATTGGTGCTGAGACGACTGGCCAGATAAGTTTAATGCAGGAAATATTCTTCCACCAGGAAGACAGAAGCGGGCGAATTCATACGAAAGGCTGACTCATGCGAAAAAAAGTAATGGCCGCTAACTGGAAGATGTACAAAACTCCCGACCAGACGCGCGATTTCTTCCGCGACTTTCTGCCGCTGGTATCGGGACACACGCGGGACGAAATTGTCGTGTGCCCTCCGTTTTTGGACTTGCCCGCGGCGATGGAGGCGGCCAAAGCGTCGAACGTGGCGATCGGAGCACAGAACGTCCACTGGAAAGAGGAAGGAGCATTTACCGGAGAGACTTCGGTGGCGCAACTGCTCGCGTGGGGCGTGAAGCACGTGATCATCGGGCACTCAGAGCGGCGGCAGTATTTTGGCGAGACCGACGACACGGTCAACCTGCGGCTGAAGACCGCGCTCGAAGCGGGGTTCACGCCGATCTGCTGCGTAGGTGAAGTGCTGGAGGAACGCGAAGCCGGCATGACCGATGACGTTCTGCGGCGGCAGTGCGTGCGCGCCTTCCATGCGATTTCGGCGAAGAAGGCGGTCAAGCTGGTAGTGGCCTACGAGCCGGTGTGGGCGATCGGCACCGGCAAGACGGCGACGCCGGAACTAGCCGCCGAGGCGCATGCGGTGATCCGTAAGGAAGCCACCGAAATTTTTGGCGAAGAATTCGCTGCGAACCTGCGCATTCTTTATGGAGGGTCGGTCAAGCCCGACAATGTTTCGTCGCTCATGGCGCAGGAAGAAATTGACGGCGCGCTTGTGGGCGGAGCGTCGCTTGATCCGGCATCGTTCGCGAAAATCGTGAAATATTGAACCCCCGCCGATTTTTGTCATCCTGAGCAAAGTGGTCGTCCGCGAAGGCGGACGAGCACGCAGTCGAAGGATCGCTATTCCCTGCTTCGCTTGAACCGCGTAGGAATTCGTTCGCGGGTTTCTCCCCAAAGTTACTGCTTCAGGTAGGATCCTTCGACTCCGGACGTGGGCCGCTTCGCGGCCCACGTCCTCCGCTCAGGATGACAGTGGCACCGTGATCACGCGCACAGCAATCGCCCCAAACTCGACTTACAGTTATTTCAGCAAAACCGCGTAAGTGGCCCCTCAACTTTCTTCCACCCCCCACGAGGAGGTCGTATGACGCTGTCAAAGCTTCGTAAGTTTCTCGACTCCCATCACATCAAATATTTAGTGATCTCGCACTCGCTGGCCTACACCGCGCAGGGAGTGGCCGCCCTGGCGCACGTATCCGGCAAAGAACTGGCCAAGACCGTGATCGTGAAGATCGACGGGATCCTGGCGATGGCGGTGGTTCCCGCATCGTTCCATGTCGATCTTGACCGGCTGAAAACCTTGACCGGCGCGCAGACCGTCGAACTGGCTTCGGAAAGTGAATTCAAAGATGCTTTTCCGGATTGTGAAACCGGCGCGATGCCGCCCTTCGGCAATCTCTATGACATGTCCGTTTATGCGGACGTGAAGCTGGCGGAGAACGAAGAGATTACCTTCAGCGCGGGCACGCATCGCGAACTGGTTCGCATGCCGTGGGACGACATGCTGCGGCTGGTGAATCCGACGGTGGCAGAACTGACATACCAGCATCATGCTGTTAACGCTGCGTGAATACCGGGGATTCGCCGCAGCGGAACGAAAGATCAGGCGGCCTGCGTGGGAGCGCACAGCCGCCGCGACCGCCGGAGAAACGCCGGCGCCACTCTATTTGCGTCCAATGGCCATGATGTGCGAAGTGGCGCCGAGGATGGAAGATTCACGCTCTACTTTGCGGATTGCCGCCAGCAGGCGTTCGCGCTGTATGGGATCATTCCACAAGCGTTCGAAATCCCGCGCAAGCCAGCCTGGACCTTCGATGGGGGCTATCGCCACCACCTGAAATCCCGCAGCCAGCAATTCACGCGACAATTCTCCGGGGCGATGCAGAAATGCGTCGGTGAAATAAATCGGATTCCCAGTGGGGTTGCGGTGCTGGCCATTCTCCAGGTCACGCTCAACAATGGGCGCAAAATCCGGATCGTCAAAGAATCCGTGCGCGAGCGAATCGAACAGCGACGCGAAGTGACTGATCGCGGCGCCCCATAGGAATCCGCCGGGACGCAGAACGCGATGCGCCTCGTGCAGACAAGCCAGGCGGTCGGATTGCTCGACGAGATGATAGAGCGGTCCCAGCAGCAAGACCGCGTCGGCGGATTGATCGGCGTGCGGCAAAGCCCGCGCATCTCCGATTTCCGCAGAGGCCAGCGGATGTTCCGGCTGCCCCGCCGAGGCCTGCCGCGCTTGTTCCACGTGCTTCGCTACGGGATCGATCAGGTGCACCTGATAGCCGAGCGCGGCCAGCCAGCAGGCATATGCGCCCCCGCCTCCACCGGCGTCGACGATTGTCGCTGGAGCGGGAGGCAGGTGGCGAAGAATCAGTTCCCTTGTGCGTGCCTGCTCGAGCTGAAACCACCCACTGTGCAGGCGGGAGGCTTCGTCCGCTTCTTCGTAATACTGAACGATGCGCTGTGTAGAAGTGTCGTCGGCCATGACAAGAATCTGGTGCGCTACGCCATGCTGCCGCGGCGCTGCGGAGCACGATATCCCAATTGCATCGAGATGTGGCGGGCTGCATCTTTCAAGGCTTCGAGGATGCGCGGCATCGTGTGCGCGTTGACCTCGTGAATCGTGCCGCTCAGGCCCAGGCTGGCTTCGATGGCGCCGTGCTGGTCGAAGATCGGAGCGCCCACGCAGCGCGCTCCCAGATTGTTTTCTTCGTCGTCGACCGCGTAGCCCTGCGCCCGTACTTTTTCCAGCTCTTTGAGCAGGCGGGCAACGGTTGTGATGGTCTTGGGAGTGCGCTTCTCCATGGCGCCCTCCGCCAGAATCTTTTCAAGGCGATCCTGCGGAATATGCGCGACCAAGGCCTTGCCTACGCTGGTGGCATGAACGCGCATGCGCCGGCCCACCCACGTATCCATGCGGATAAATCCCTGGGGCTCGATCTTCTCGATGTAGACCGCCTCCGGTCCGTCGAGGATCGCCAGGTGGCAGGTGAGATGAGTTTTTTCCATCAGGTGCCGCATGATCGGCAGTGCAACCTCACGCACATCGATCCCGCTCAGGGCGCCTCGGCTCAGGCTCAGGATCTTGAGTCCGACACGGTACTTGCCGCTTTCCGGATCGCGGTTCAGGTAATTCTGCTTCTCCAGCGTGCGCAGGATATAGCTGGCGGAACTCTTTGGAATCTTCAGCTTGCGGCTGATCTCGGCATTGCTCAAGCCCTCGGGCTCGAGGGCAATGACTTCGAGCATACCGAGAGCGCGTTCTACCGCAACCGAGGGCGAGTCGTCAGGGTGAGGCATAGCCAAATCGTTATGGTAGCAAAACCTGTACCTGGACAACAAAATGAATGTATGTTCCGCATATTGAACAACAGGCTTGACCGGGAATTTCAAGTATCTTACGATCCGCCAGTATTACGAATGTATGTTCAGCATTACGAACACACCAAATTTCGAATCCAGGAGCTTTTTGCATGACGCCGACCGCAACCGCCGCACCGGAAACCAACGAACTGGTCAATCCGGTGAGCACTGCCCCGACGAACTTCGATGCTGGGCACGATCTTCCCGAGGGATTCATGGATTTTCTGCTTCCGCTACACCGCGCGTTTACGGCCCGGCAGCAGGAGCTGGCTTACAAGCGCATCGAGGTCTTGCAGCGATCGCTCGAGGGCGCCAAACCGGCGCACTGCTTCCCTTCCGACACCGTGCGTAACGGCTGGCGGATCACACTTCCGGAATGGTGCCAGGATCAGCGCAACCAGATGACCGGTCCGGCCGATGACGCCGAACTGTGCGTCAAGATGCTGAACTCGGGAGCGCCCGGCGTGATGCTCGATCTGGAAGACTCGTGTGTGAACGAGTGGTCGCACCACCAGACGGGCGTGGTGAATATTCTGGCCTGCTTGCGTGGCGAACTCTCTTACTACGACAAGAAGCGCGATCGCACGGTTACCATCCAGCCGAGCGGCACCGTGATCTTCACCCGGCCGCGGGGGCTGCACTTGAGCCAGGCTGGGCTGGTTGCGGGTGAACTGGTCTCGGCATCGCTGTTCGACGTGGCCCGGATTTTTTATCAAATGGATCCGGCGGCGCTGAAACATCCGCTGTGCATCTACATTCCAAAATCCGAATCGGCGGAAGAGGCGCTGTGGTGGCGCGATCTGTTCCAGACGCTGGCAAAGCAACGCGGCCTGCCGCACAACTACATCAAGTGCATGGCGCTGGTGGAGTCGCATCCGATGGCGTTTCAGATGGAGGAATTCGCTTATCACCTGCGCGAACACATCATCGGCCTGAACCTGGGACGGTGGGATTACATGGCCAGCCTGATCCACTTCAATCTCGATGATCCGGATTGGGTGTTGCCCGACCGCAACACGATTCCCTACAACGTGCCATTTTTTCAGAACCTGCGCGAGCTGATGCCGGAGATTTGCCATCATCGAGGAATCCTGGCGATTGGGGGAATGACCGCACTGTATCCGAGCCGCGAAGACGAGGAGTTAAATGCCCGAGCCCTCAACATTCTCGAAAAGGACAAGAAGAACGAAGCGGATTGCCTGATGGACGGAGCATGGACAGGCCATCCCGACCAGAATGCGATTGCGGTGGCGCAATTTCCCTATCCCAACCAGTTGCAGGCACGCCCGAAGAACGCGAGCCGCTATCCCGACCTGCGACCGAGGCCGGAGGGAGTTGGGGCGCGCACCGTGAAGGGCACGCGCGCGGCCGTGCGGACCGTGATCCGTTACCGGCACGGCGTGCTCAGCGGCAGTGGCGCCAGCCTCCTCGATGGCTACATGGAGGATCTGGCGACGGACCGCATCTACCGCCTGATGATCGCGCAGCGCGTACTGCATCGCGATCTCGTTGCCATTCAGGATGAGGATGGAAAAGCGGTGAAGCATACGCCGGAGTTCATCACGCGCCTTTTCGATGAAGAACTCGAACGGCTGCTGCGTGAGCTTCCGGCGAACTCGGATCCGGAAGAACGAGATCGTTTCCGCCGAGCCCGCGAAATCAGCGAAGCCATGATCGCCAATGGAGAATTCAACCCGGTTTAGTCCACTACTCACCCTGCGAACAATTTCAGGAATTTCAGGAGAAAAAGCAATGTCGGCCCACAAAAATGGAAACAGCAAGCAAACTTCAACCCACGGGATCGAACAGGTGATGAGCGAGCGGGAGCGCGCATCGCAATATAGGCTGGCCCAGGCCGCGCTGGAACAGGACTGGAAGAAGAACCAGCGCTGGAACGGCATCGAGCGCCCTTACACGGCCGACGATGTGCTGCGGCTGCGAGGCTCGATTCATATCGAGCACACGCTGGCGCGCCTGGGCGCGGAGCGCTTGTGGGAACTTCTGCACAACGAGCCTTACGTGCCGGCGCTGGGTGCGATGAGCGGCAACCAGGCAGTGCAGCAGGTGCAGGCGGGGCTGAAGGCGGTCTATGTCAGCGGCTGGCAAGTCGCAGCCGACGCCAACAATGCGGGCACCATGTATCCGGATCAGAGCTTGTATCCAGCGGACAGCGTGCCGAATCTTTGCCGGCGCATCAACAACGCGCTGCAGCGCGCGGATCAGATTCATCACGTGGAAGGAAAAGTCGCTCCCGGGCAGACGTGGTTCGCTCCGCTGGTCGCCGATGCGGAAGCCGGGTTCGGCGGCACGCTGAACGCTTTTGAGTTGATGAAGGGGATGATTGAAGCGGGCGCGGCGTGCGTTCACTTCGAGGATCAACTGTCGTCGGCGAAGAAGTGCGGCCATCTTGGCGGCAAGGTTCTGGTGCCGACGCCCGAGGCGATTCAGAAGCTGGTTGCGGCACGGCTGGCGGCCGATACGATGGGCGTGCCGACGTTGATCATGGCTCGCACTGATGCGGACAGCGCCAACTTGCTGACCAGCGACATCGACGAGCGTGATCGCGCCTTTTGCACCGGCGAGCGAACGCCCGAGGGATTCTTCCGCATTCGCGGCGGGATCCGGTCGGCCATTGCACGCGGCCTGGCGTACGCTCCCTATGCCGATCTGATCTGGTGCGAGACATCTCATCCCGATCTGAAGGAAGCGCAGCAATTCGCCGACGCCATTCACGAGCGCTATCCGGAAAAGATGCTGGCCTACAACTGCTCGCCCAGCTTCAACTGGAGAAAAAATATCGACGAGGCGACCATCGCGCAGTTCCAGCCGGAACTGGCGCGCATGGGTTACAAGTTCCAGTTTGTCACCCTGGCCGGATTCCACGCGCTGAATCTAAGCATGTTTGAACTTGCCCGCGGCTACAAATTGGCAGGCATGACAGCCTACTCGCGTCTGCAAGAGAAGGAATTCAGCCGCGAGACAGAGTATGGCTACGAGGCGGTAAAGCACCAGCGCTTCGTGGGTACCGGTTACTTCGACCGCGTGCAGCAGGTGATCAGCGGAGGCCTGTCATCGACGATGGCCCTGACCGGATCAACGGAGTCCGAGCAATTTATGGGACATCGGGAGCAGACTCGGCCGGAAAAAGGTCCGGACGCGGCCTGCCAGCCGATCCTGGGCAATTGCCCACACACGCCGGTTAACATCGATCTGGGCCCGGAGGAGATGCTGTTGCCATCTGGGGACTGATGTTTGCGACGCGCACGAAACTAACGCTGCACGAAGGCCGGTCTTACGGGACCGGCCTTACGTATTTCAGGAGGTTCGGCATCGTTGCTCGGAGGGTGAAGCAGGCGTCCTTTGCTATAATAAATTGCTGCTAAGAGCTCAAAGTTCATCCCTGTGCGGAAGTGGTGGAACTGGCAGACACACCATCTTGAGGGGGTGGCGCCGAAAGGCGTGGGGGTTCAAATCCCCCCTTCCGCACCATAATTTGCCCCTTAGGCGCCAATAAAGCGAACATCGTCAGGAAAATATAAAAATGATCTATTTCGTCACCGCCGTGCATATCCTGGTTTGTTTCTTCATCATCATCGTCGTCTTATTGCAGAGCGGGCAGAGTGGCGACATCTCCGCGGCCTTCGGCGGACAGGGCAGCCAGACAGCTTTCGGTCCACGGGGAGCGGCCAACGCGCTGTCCCGGGCCACGACCTGGTCGGCGGTGGCCTTCATGATCACGTCGATCACCCTGACGGTTTATGCCAGCAAGCGGGGCGGTCCGGGCTCAGTGTTGCAGGGATTGAAGTCGCAGCCGGTTAAGACTCAACCAGCACCCGCGAACACGCCTACGGGATTGCCCGCTAAAAAGTAAGACGATCCCGTTCCATTTGCATATCTTCGCTTTCGCCGGGCTTCGCAGGGATACGTGTGCTGCGTGCTCTCGAACTTTTGTCTTCTCTTCCTCCGCTATGGTTGACCGTAGGCATTTCCCGGCCGGACTGTACAGAGTCGGCTGTAATTGTATTTGCCCCAAAGAGGATGTACCATCCGAGATAGACGCTTTAGTCTGGAGGAATTGATATGTCCGATCGTGACGGCAATAGTTTTGTATGGTTTCTGGCGGGGCTTGGGCTGGGAGCACTGGCGGGAGTGCTGTACGCGCCGCGTTCGGGCAGCGAGACGCGGGACGCATTGCGCGCGCGTGCCGATGAAGGCCGCGAGTATGTTCGCAATCGTGCGCGGGAAGCGCGCGAGCAGGCCAATCAGTGGGCCGACAAGGGCCGCGAAGTAGTGGGCCAGCAGAAGGAACAGTTTCGCGCGGCTTATGAAGCGGGACGCCAGGCCTATCACGAAGCCACCACCGAGACCGGCAGCTCCAAGTAATTGAGATCGCGCCGGCCGCTCCCTCCGTGCGCGAGTCAGGAAATGTTCTGGGAGGATCGACTATGGACAAACTGACGGTCTTCATTGCGCTGACGGGAATTGCGGTGTTGCTGCAGGCCGGAGTTCTGATGGCGATGTATTTCACGATGCGCAAGAGCGGCGAGCGCATGGAAGCTCTTGCCGCCGAAGTGAAAACCAAAGTGATGCCCACGGTGGAGCAGGCCCAGCAGATGCTGACCGAAATGCGCCCCAAGCTCGAAGTGATTGTCGAGAATCTTGAGGGCGCGACCACTGTGATCCGGTCGCAGGTAGAGCGTGTAGACGCAACCGTGACGGACGCAATGGATCGCGCTCGCCTGCAAATCATTCGCGGCGACGAGTTGCTGACCCGCACTATGGATCGCGTGGAACAAACGTCGGATATGGTGCAGAAGACCGTAGTCTCGCCAGTACGCCAGCTCTCCGGGCTGATGCAGGGGATCACCGTGGGATTGGAGTTCCTGTTCGGCGGCCGCAACCGGCGCAATGGTGGCAGCCGCGAGGAGCGGCGTCCCGTCCCCCAAGACGAGATGTTCATCTGACGTAGTAGGTTCGCGTGTACCCCCGTCCTTCTTCGCGTTTTGGCCGACAGAGCCTGCCCTGAGCGTAGCCGAAAGGGGCGGGGATTTTGATTTTCAGTTCGTGATTTTGGAAAGCGGGGGCGAGCGTGCCACCGGTGGGTCCAGAACGATCTGCCCGCAAAGCTCAACCCAAATGAGTGCATCTCGCTCGGCCTTATTAACGTCAAACAGTTATGCGTTATCTCGTTCGAGCCCGGGTAAAACCGGGTCGCGAAGGCGACCTGCTGAAAGCAATCGAAAACGAAACTCTGGGACAAGGGTCCGTCGCCGAAGGCGAATACATGCGCAACATGCAGGACGCTCGCCTGTGTGTGGATCAGACGGCGAGGTGGGTCGAAATCTGCTACTGCCCGACCCCGCTGCAGGAAGAGCGTTCGCACTGGGAAGAATACTTCGATCTCACACGAGTGCAGGACGCGCATGACCGGCGGAAGTGCGAGGACGAGAACGGCACGAAACCGTGGGCCTGCGACAGATGCGACTGCACGGCGCGACTGGAACAAAAGTTGAAGAAGACTGGCACGACGTTTCTGGAATCATTACGGAGCGGCCGGTAAACAAGGATCGCGGGTGCGTGTTCAGGAGATCCAGCCGCCACCGACCACGACGTCCCCGTCGTAGAACACTGCGGCCTGGCCTGGCGTAATGGCTCGCTGCGGCTGATCGAACGTAACCAGCATTTCTTCTCCTGCTCTCTCCATCACTGCCGGCGCGGGCTCGTGGCGATGGCGAATCTTCACGACCACGCGCATCGGTTCCTGCAGATCATCCACCGAGATCAAGTTCACACGGCGCGCCCGGAGAGTCTTCGAGTACAGATGCTCGTCGCCGCCGACGACAACCTGCTTATCGGCGCCGCTGATCTGGATCACGTAGAGCGGCGATCCTGTAGCAACTCCAAGCCCCTTGCGCTGGCCGACCGTGAAGTTGTGGATGCCGGTGTGCTCGCCGATCACCTCGCCGCTGGTAGTGACGAGTTCTCCGGTGGTGTCGGGCAGAGACTCGCCCTGCTCGGCGAGGTAGGCGTCGATGAAACGCTTGTAATCGCCGCCGGGGACAAAGCAGATTTCCTGCGAGTCGGGCTTTTCGGCCAACGCGAGTCCGTGCTTGCGGGCCAGTTCGCGGACCTCGGGCTTGGTCATGTCGCCCAGCGGAAATAGCGTACGGCTGAGTTGGTCCTGCGTCAGGCCAAAGAGGAAGTAAGTCTGATCCTTGCTATGATCGGCGGGACGCTTGAGCAGCCAGCGACCGCGAGCTTCGTCGAAGCTTACTCGGGCATAGTGGCCTGTAGCGACGCGCTC
Source organism: uncultured Acidobacteriota bacterium (assembly GCA_963719865.1). Lineage (GTDB taxonomy): Bacteria > Acidobacteriota > Terriglobia > Terriglobales > Acidobacteriaceae > Sulfotelmatobacter. The sequence continues at coordinate 86,613 of CAVRDS010000057.1, forward strand.
GGCGCCAATCTGCTGGGCCACAATGAGTAGTTGATCAAACTTCAAGTGATTGTTGCAGAGGCTGCAAGGGATCGGCGTGCGCCCCGAAAGATATTCTTCCACGAACGGGCGGATGACGTCGCGCTCGAAGCGCTCCTCGTGATTGACCACGTAATACGGGATGCCGATTTGCTGGGCGACTCGCCGGGCATCGTAGACATCGTCGAGCGAGCAGCAGCGTCCCTGGACAGACTCGGGCATGCCTTCGCGTCCGGCGAGGCGGCGCTGATTCCAGAGCTGCATGGTCAGGCCGATCACGTTGTGGCCGTCGGCGCGGAGCATGGCCGCGACGGTGGAAGAATCCACACCGCCCGACATGGCTACCGCAATGGTCTGTTCAGTAGACATCAGTTCAATCCCTATCAAAAACTCCGTCGTTCGACTACGGGTGACGATGAAAATACATCAGCACGACATGCGTAATGAAGCCGACCGCAAACCAGAACCCTGCCGTGAGAGCCGCATTGAATTTGGGTGTCATCGTCGAGTGCCCGCCTGTTGCTGTCGTCGTGCGCATAACTTGCACTGGGTTCATAGATTCAGTCAGGCCTTAAGATTTCACGGCTTCCTTCTTGTATGCCGGCGACAGTTCCCGCAGGCGCGCTACCGTTTCGGGTACAAGCGAAAGCGCGAAATCGATGTCTTCTTCGGTTGTCTGCTTGCCCAGGCTGAAGCGAATGCTGGCTCGCGCCTGATCGGAACGCAGGCCCATTGCGATCAGCACATGTGAAGGCTCGATCGCGCCGGAAGAGCAGGCCGCTCCGGTGGAAACGGCGAGTCCCTTGAGATCGAGCGCGATCACCAGCGCCTCGCCTTCAATGTAGTCGAAGCGAATGTTGGTCGTGTTGGGGACGCGCGCGATGCCGTTGCCATTCACCACGGCCTCGTCGACCTGGGCGAGAATTCCCTGCTGCAGGCGGTCGCGCATTGCGGCCATTTTGCGATCATCACCACGGTCAAAAGCTTCCTTCGCCAGTTTCGCCGCCTTTCCCAGACCGACGATTCCAGGGACATTCTCGGTTCCAGCGCGGCGCGAACGCTCGTGGCGTCCTCCATGGAGAAGCGGCTGGATCTGAGTTCCCTTCTTCAGGTAAAGAGCGCCTGTACCTTGCGGCGCGTGAATCTTGTGGCCCGAGATGGAGACTGCGTGGCACCCGATTCGCTTGACGTCGATCACAACCTTAGCCGCAGCCTGCACAGCGTCAGTATGAAAAAACACGCCGGCTTCGGCAGCAACCTTGCCAATCTCTTCGACGGGCTGCAGAGCTCCGGTTTCGTTGTTCGCCATCATGACGGAAATCAGCTTCGTCTTGGGACGCAGAGCACGCCGCACATCTGCCGGATCGATGAGGCTGCGTCCATCGACGGGTAGAACGGTAACTTCACAGCGAAGCTTATCCAGAGCCTTGCAGGATTGCAGCACGGCGCTATGCTCGATGCCCGAGGTGATCACATGATCGCCGGGCGTAATCAATCCGGCAATCGCCAGGTTGTCGCTCTCCGTGCCGCCGCTGGTAAAAATAATCTCGGACGCGCTGCAGCCGAGCAACGCCGCCACCGATTCGCGGGCGTCTTCGACGGCGGCCCGCGTCTCCTGCCCGTGATGGTGAATGGACGAGGCGTTGCCGAAGTGCTCGCCAAAGTACGGGCGCATGGCCTCAAAGACTTCGGGCAGAACCGGCGTGGTGGCGTTGTTGTCGAGATAAACGCGATGCATGCAGAACCCCGCTTCTATTCTACCTTGAGGCACGGATGCCCGGTCCGACCGGGCTGGCCCTGCCCGGACGGCCGAGGGCGGCCATCGCCACATGGTCTATCTCTACTGGCTATCGCGCTGGTCTAGCGGGACGTAGTGGCTGGGATACTCAGGGCCGAGATACTCGGCGCGGGGGCGGATCAGGCGGTTGTCGTCGAGCTGCTCGATCACGTGGGCAGCCCAACCGCTGACGCGGGAGACGGCAAAGATCGGCGTGAACAGGTCTACGTCGATTCCCAGCGTGTGATAGGTCGAGGCCGAGTAGAAATCCACATTCGCGTTCAGCCTCTTGTCGGCCTTTACGAACTCTTCAATTTTGTGAGAAATCTCGAACCACTTGGCTTGTCCGCTGGAATGGCCCAGGTCGCGGGACATCACGCGCAAGTGCGTGGCGCGCGGATCTTCGGTGTGATAGACGCGATGTCCGAAGCCGGGAACTTTTTTCTTCTGTGCCAGCATGCCCTTCACATAGTCGATCGGGTCGGCACCTGACTGATCGATGGCTTCCAGGATGTGGAATACAGCCTCGTTGGCGCCACCGTGGAGCGGGCCTTTCAAGGCTCCGATTGCCGAAGTGATGGCCGAATGCATATCGGACAACGTCGCAGCGGTCACGCGCGCGGCAAAGGTGGAAGCGTTCAATTCGTGATCCGCATGAAGGATCAGCGCAATGTCGAGAGCGCGCTCGGCCGTCGGCGTAGGATGCTTGCCATTCAGCATGAGCAGAAAATTGGCCGCATGTGAAAGCGAACGCTCGGGCTCGACGACGGGATGCCCTTTGCGAATACGATCGTAGGCTGCCACGATCATGGCGATCTGCGAAGTCAGGCAAATCGCTTTATCGACATTCGCTTTGCGATCGTTATTTTTCTCCTCCGGATCGTAGAACGACAGGGCCGATACGGCCGTGCGCAGCACGTCCATGGGCAAAGCATGGCGGGGAGCGTTGCGCAGCAGGGTGATGATGGAAGCGTCCAGCTTGCGCTCCTCGGCGAGGCGGTCATGCAGTTCGCGCAATTCGCGGCGCGTGGGAAGCTTGCCGAACCAGAGCAGGTAGCAGGTTTCTTCGAAGTTCGAATGGTCGGCTAATTCGTGAATATCGATGCCGCGATACGCTAGGACGCCGCGCTCGCCGTCGATGTAGCAGATTTTGGAAGTGGTAGCAACGACGCCCTCAAGTCCCTTGGGAGCATGAGTTGTAGTCAGATCGGACATCGGTTCTCGCCTCGAGCGCAGTGCTTAGCGTTGCGAAACCACGCGAGCAGCGCGGCGCGGGGGCAACCTTTTCTTATACCTGAAACAAATAGTAGTGTCCAAACCGGCGGACCGACCGGAAGTCAGGCAGGCCACAGCGAGAGCGCGGTCTTGCTGAGAATCTGCTCTTGCGCCGCCTGGCTCAGCGGGAGGGCGCGGAACTCTTCGAGATTTATCTTGATGTCGGGCACGCCGGGGCCGGGCCAGTCTGTACCGAATAATGTCTTCGCCGCAATTTCTTCCAGCCGCGGGAAATACTTCAGCAACGTTTTTGGCGGGATGCCGCTGATATCCAGATAAACATTGGGATGCCGTCGCACCAGGAAAAATGCGGTGTGCATCCAGAGCGGGCGGCCGCCATGCGCCAGCAGGATCTTCAGCTTGGGAAAATCCACCGCAACGTCATCCACATAAATCGGATCGCCATACTTGTTGCGCGCGCCGGGAAAAATCGACGTTCCGGTGTGGAACATCACGGGAACCCCATTGGCTTCCGCCGCCCGATAGATGATCTCCAGCTCTTTGGCGCCACTCAAATAATCGTTGGGGAACAGCAACTGGTGCGGCGGATGGATCTTGATCATCTGTAATCCCAGCCGCAAAATCTGTTCGACGTCGGCGAGCACGTTAGTCGTGTGCCGCGGATGCAGGCTGCCGCACGATAGCAAGCGCTTGGGATCTTCCTTCACATAATCAGCGACAAACCGGTTCACGCCGCTGGTGAAACCGATCACCTCCGGAGCCACATAGTTGATGAGCATGGCGCGATCGATGCCGCTCGCGTCCATGAATTTGAGGAAAGCTTTCGGGGAACGGCAGAATTCCTCAATCTGCTCGAAATTCGCGCGCTTCTTCTTCATCAGTTCCAGCGCGTGAGGCTTGAACATCTCCATCGGCTGGATATGGATGTGGCAGTCAGTGATCATGAGTTGCCAGTTCAATAGCTAGTGGCCAGTTCGAGTGAGCAGAATATCAGACGACGTTGCTCGCCGCAGCCAGGACCGCCCGCTTGGTAAAGACGCGAATCATCTCGCGACGATACTCTGGAGTCAGGGAGGAAGTCGTCAGCGGCTTCGCGGTTTTGGCGGCAAGATCCCCGGCAGCAGAGGCAAGCGCTTCGTCGATCGCGTTCCCCGAAAACAACTCGGATACGCCTTTCACCAGCAGCGGTGCGGGATTGACGGCAGTGATACCGATGCGGACGTCCGCGACGTGGCCGTTGGATCGCTTCATCACCACGGCAACTCCGGCCAGCGGGTAATCGATCGATCCGCGGACTCGCAGTTTGCGGTAGACGCCGCGATAATCAGCAGAAGATGCGGGAAGAATGACGCGCGTGACCAGTTCATTCGTTTGCAGCTTGCGGTAGGTATCTCCTAATCCGGTGTAGAAATCGTGCAAGGGAATACGTCGAACGCCCTGCGATCCGGCAATTTCGATTTCCGCATGGAGACACAGGAGCGCCGGAGGAGTGTCTCCCGAAAACGCGGCCCAGCACTTGGCGCCTCCTGGCGCTACGTGGCAGAGGTCGCCATCTTTCTTGATGCAAAAACCGCAGCCTTTGCGCCAGGTCAGCGACTGGTTGTACCAAAGGCAACGCGTGTCGAGACAAATGTTGCCGCCGATGGTGCCCATGTTGCGCAAGACAGGCGAGGCCACGGTAGCCGCCGCTTCGGTCATCACCGGATAATGCTGGCGCAGAAAGTCGGAGCGCTCGATCGCGCGCAACGTTGTTAGTGCGCCGATTTCCACTCCACCGCCCGCGAGGAGCGTGATCCCTCGCAGTGCGCTCACTCCCCGCAAATCCAGCACATATTCTGGCTCGAAGAGCTTTTGCCGCATGGAAGGAATCAGGTCGGTTCCGCCCGCGAGCACTCGGATGTTGCCGCCGTGCTTCGCAAGGTACGCGACTGCTTCTTCGACCGACCGGGGACGCAGAAGTCTGAATTGCGGAAGGCTCAATCGTCACCTCCGCCGGCCGAAGGCTTGTCTCGCCGCGATGGATCGAGCGGGTGCCGCTCCGGGCCCTTGCCTTTGAACGACAGCGATCCGCCGTGCTCGCGAAAGGTCGCCGGAGCGGTCGGATCAACACCCTCCGTCAGATTCAAGGCCTTTGCATTGTTCTTCGTCCGCAACGCCGCCAGCACTCTCTCTGGCGTGAAGGGCGATTCGTGCAGGCGCACTCCAACCGCATCGTAGATGGCATTCGCAATCGCCGGAATGGTCGCTGCCAGCGATCCTTCGCTGCATTCTTTCGCGCCAAACGGGCCTTCGGGATCGATGCTCTCGACGATGATCGGCTCGACATCAGGCGATTCCACCGACGACGGGCTGCGATATTCGAGCAGCCCCGGATTCATCAGCATGCCGTCTTTCCACACCATCTCTTCTGTCAAGGCCTGCCCCATGCCCATCCAGACCGAGCCGATGATCTGGCCTTCAACAGAGACTGGATTCAGAGCGCGGCCGCAGTCGTGCGCCGCCCAGACTTTGTGGACCGTAACTTCACCCGTCTCTTCATCGACGCTCACCTCAGCGACCTGCGCAGAGTAGGAATAAGCTGGCGACGGACCAACGCCCGCGCCCTTGTGCTTGCCGCCGCGAGCCTCCTGTGGAGGTGCATAGGAGCCAGTTCCGGTGAGCGCGCCATGAAAATCGATCGCAGCGACCACGGCTTCTTCAAAGGTCATCGACTCCTTCGGGCCTTCGTCTTTGCGCTTCTGCTGCAGAGAGCCGCGAAGGATTTGGCCTTCTACGTGGCCGCTGACGGTCGGTGCCGAGCTTTGCTCGGCCGGATGGCCGTGGGCGGCCGTCCCCACATGACCCGTTCCTACATGGCCATTGCCTCTTCTGACCACTTCGTCTCGGAACATCAATTCTTCCGGCGCGCAGCCCATTTTGTTGGCCGCCGCTGCGGCGATGAGCTTCTTCACTTCCTGGGCAGCGCGCAACGTCGCGTTCCCGGCCATGAACGTCACGCGGCTGGAATACGAACCGATGTCGATGGGCGTCAGATCGGTGTCGGCCGCAACAACTCTGATGCGACCGAGCGAGCACCCTAGCGTCTCAGCCGCAATCTGCGCGGTCATCGTGTCGGACCCCTGCCCAATTTCTGATGCGCCGGTATACACGACGACTCCGCCGTCACGGTCAATCTTGATATTCACCGTGGAGTGCGGCATATCGGAACGAATGATGGAATTGGCCGCGCCGCTGACATAGTGGCTACAGGCAATGCCGAGTCCGCGTCCCTTGGGCAGCTTGCCTTTGCGCTCCTGCCATCCGGAACGCTCGACCGTCTTCTCGATGCACTCGGGTAAGCCGTAACTCTGAACGCGCAAGCCATTTACTGTGATGCACGGCGGCTGAAGCAAATTGCGCTGGCGAATCTCGGCGGGATCCATGCCAATCTTCGCCGCCAGTTCGTCGAGTTGCGATTCGAACGCGAAGCGCACGTTCACTGTGCCATGGCCGCGCATGGCGCCGCAGGCGGGCTTGTTGGTCAACACGCGGTAGCCGTCGTACTGAATGTTGGGGATATCGTAGAGGGCGCCGAGAAGCGCGCCTGAATAGAGGATCGTAACCACGCCGTACGAACAGTACGCGCCACCGTCCTGCACCACGCGGGCCTTGACGGCAGTGATACGGCCGTCGTTCTTTACGCCCGTTCTTAAATCGATGATGGTGCGAGGACGCCCGCGATGAGCCCAGAACACTTCCTCGCGCGTGTAGGTGATCTTGACCGGAACCTGCGCTTTGCGCGCCGCGATGGCAGCGATGATCTCCAGCGGGATCACTTCACTCTTTCCGCCGAAGCCTCCGCCCACGAGCGGTTTGATGACGCGAATCTGCGCCATGGGCATTTCGAGCACCAGCGATAGTTTGTGCTGCAGGTAGTACGGAACTTGCGTCGAGGACCACACGGTCAGCCGTCCGGGCTTGCCCGTGTGCGGATCGATTTCGAATGAGGCCAGCGTGGAATGCGGTTCCATCGCCGCGTGCGTGACCTCGTTGGCGATGAAGCGGGCCTCGGCAACCTGGTCCGCATCGGCAAATCCTTTTTCCGGATCTCCGAAGACGTGGTGGTAATCCTTCTCCAGATTGTTCAGCTTGTTGTCGTGGATCAGATCGGTCTCGGCCTTCATCGACTCTTCGGGATCGAAGTAGGCGGGCAGGACTTCGTAGTCCACGTCGATCAACTCGAGTGACTTCTCGGCGATCGCCTCTGAAATGGCCACGACACAGGCCACGTTATCGCCGACATAGCGGACCTTGTCGAGCGCCAGCGCGTGCTCATCGTGACCGACCGGAAGGATGCCATAAGGATTGGGAGCATCTTTGCCGACGACTACTGCGATTACGCCGTCGAGTTGTTCGGCGCGGTTTGTGCCGATGTGCTTGATGCGCGCATGGGGATACGGAGAGTGCAGAATCTTGCCCACGAGCATGCCGGGGACGCTGAGGTCGTCGGTGTACTTGCCGGCCCCGGTGGTCTTTTCGGCCGCGTCGACCATTGCGGTGGGCTTGCCGATGATGGAGAAATCAGTCAACGAGAAGGGCTCTCCCCAAACCAGTAATCATTCATTTCCTTCAAGAACTCTTTCGTAAGCACAAAACCGGACGCCGATCCAATCACGGAGTCGATTCCGCATCTTGGACAAAGCGCGGTCTTCCCGTCGTCGACCCACTCTGCGATGTCCTTCGGTTCAAAAGCATTCAGGCAATAGAAACATCCGCACAGTTCACTGGCAACCACCTCTTGACGGTGCTTAGAGCTGTCTCCATGTGCTTCGCGGATGTTCGACGGCATTTTGGACTTAATCGCTTCAAGATGCGCAGCGACTTTCTCCATACCGTCTTGCTTATTGAGGAAGAATTTTGTCACGGTTGTTACCTTCCATATCGCGGCGCGCCCGCTCCGCTTCCTCCGCCATTATCGCTGCCTGTTTCTGCCGCGATTGCCGCCCGGATCGCCTCGTACATCTGGTTATAGCCGGTACAGCGGCAGAGATTGCTGCTGAGCGCGGCGCGCACGTCGGCCTCGGACGGATCTGGATTCTCGGCCAGCAGCGACTTCACCGTCATGATGAAGCCGGGCGTGCAGTATCCGCACTGCGCGCCTCCCCAATCGCCGTAGGCCTTCTGAATCGCGGCCAGGCTGCCGTGCTCGCTGATGCCTTCGATGGTCGTGATCTCCTGCCCTTCACAGCTTGCAGCAAGCAAGGTGCACGACATCATGGCGACGCCATCGATCAAGACGGTGCAAGCGCCGCAAGAAGAGTCGTCGCAGCCGCGCTTCGAGCCGGTCAACTGCAATTCCTGCCGCAGAATGTCGAGCAACAATGCGCTTGGCTCGATAGCGACTTCGTGCGAGCGGCCGTTGACCCGGAGTTCGATGAGTTCTTTTTTCATGGCGAGCAATGAGCAGTGAGCAATGAGCAGTGAGCGAATCTGGTTTGCTCATCGCTCACAGCTCATTGCTCGATTCAGTACAACGGCACCTTCGGGTCCACGCTTCGTGACCACGCGTCGATACCGCCGCGCATCGATTGCGCCTTTTCAAATCCCTGCTGCCGCAGCCACGCGGTCACGTTCATGGAGCGAACACCGTGATGGCAGATCACGACAATCGAGCTCTCGGGATCGAGTTCCTGATGCGCTCGCGACGGCACATCTCCCATCGGCATCAGTTTCGCACCTTCGATCCGCGCCGTTTCAAACTCCCAGGGTTCGCGAACATCGAGGAACAGAAAATCGTCTCCACGATCCAGCTTGGCCTTCACTTCCTCGGTAGTAATCTCGTAATCCATCGATTCGCGAACTTACTTCCCGGTCCACTTCGGCGGACGCTTTTCGAGGAACGCGCGAATGCCTTCCTGGGCGTCGGCAGTTTTCATCAGATCGTCGAAATAAATCTTCTCGGCGCGAACCAGACCTTTGTCGAAGTGCATGGCATCCCACGCGTACGACGCCCTTTTCGCCACGCGCAGAGCCGCCGGACTGAGCCGCAGTAATTGCGCTGTCGCAGTCTGCACGGCGGAATCCAACTGTTTCTCGCCAACGGCGCGGGTTACCAATCCGATTTCGGCAGCTTCTCGGCCAGTAATGGAGCGCCCAGTAAGAATCATCTCAGCCGCTCTCTTCTGACCGACCAAAGCAGCGAGAGCCGTGCAAGCGACGGGAGGAAAGCATGCGAGTCGAATCTCGGGAAATCCCCACTCCGCGTCGTCAATGGTGTATACGAGGTCGCACACCATGGCGAGTTCCGCTCCGCCGCCCAGACAAAGTCCATGGACCGATGCGATCGTAACCTTTGTAGTCGCCACAAGCGCGCGAATCACGGCATGGAATTTGGCGAGCATCTCCTCGACCTTGTCGGGAGTATGCGCGGCAACATCCACGCCGGCGGAGAATGCTTTCCCCGCTCCACCCAGGACGATCACTGAAAGGTCGCTGCGCGCTTCCATATCGGCCAGAGAGCGCGCCAGTTCTTCCATCATCGCGATGTCGATCACATTGAGAGGCGGGTTGCGCAGTTCAATGCGCGCTACGGCACCCTCGATCTCGCACGAGATTCGAGTAAGCCTGGCGTCTGTGAGAGCGGTCGTCATTGGCTACAGATCATGGGCTACAGGTTGATGGCCGACTTTCTTACTTCGCCGATCGTTGACAGCGGATCGCGCGCTCCCGTCTTCTCGGCGATCCACTTCTTCTCGGTCCCGATGATATCGAGCAACAGCTTCTTGTCGGTCGCCGAAGGCATGTACCCGTTCAAGTGTTCCTCGTACGCGCGGTCATCCAGCGGTTCGCCGGTCTTTGCGTGGTACTTTTGTCCCGCCCATTTTCCGATGGCGCGATTGAATTTGATACTAGGCGCATAGAGCTTGGGTTCGCCTGGCTTCAGGGATCCATTGAAACGCTCGATCAGACCCGCCACCTCGTCGCGATACAGATTGCGGTTGTAGTCGTTCAGATCGTCGAGGTCCGGAGCCTTATGGTTCTTGGGCTCGTCGTAACGGCCCTTCACGCCCCAAACATACGCCCAGTGCGCCGACGAAGAATGATCGGTGCCGAACAGATCGTACGAACTCGAAATCCATTTATTCAGATACTTCTGGATCAGCCACGCCGGAATGACTCTTGCCTCCACAATGCGCCGCAGGCCGTCGTTGCCCGTGCCCATGTGAAAAGCTTCTTCGCGCAGCATGTACGACATGGAGCGGCCCAGCGGCGCAAAGGCGGAATACTTCAGCATCTGCAACTGGAACTTTCCATCGCGGTCCACGAAATCGGTATAGGTGAAGAAATCCATCCAGTTATCGACGTCGACGTTGAAGGCTCCGAGCAGGCGCTTGTTCTCGAAGGCGCGGCGCTCCAGCATCTTCTGCGCTTCCACCTTGCCGGAGTATCCGAAGTGGTCGACCAGCAACGCGCACATCTGCCAGCCGTGGCGCATCTCTTCAATCATCACGCGGGTAATCGCTCGGCGATCCCAATCGGTGGGCGCATTATCGAGCAGGTTGCGCTGCTGCTCGACGCTGGCAAATTCCGTGTCGCCCTGGTAGACAATCATATTCATGAGCGCGTCGCGCATCTGCTGCGTTGGAATCTGACGGAGATTCTCCCACTTGCGACGGCCCTTGTAGGAACCGAACTCGATCTCCTCGGTATCGATCGCGCCGTACAACGTATCGAAATGGAAGGCTTCGATGTCTTCGGTATTGACGCCGATTTCTTTGCGCCAGTCGTTGAACAGACCGATCCAGTCACTGAAGGTCCCGATTTTTGCTACTTTTCCTGGCATATTTCAACCCTCTTTCACCACAGGGGGCACAGAGGAACACAGGGGTCTCCGTGACCTGCTGATCCTTCATCCCATATTCAGCCACACGGTTTTCAATTCCGTGTAGTGCTCTATGGCATGCGCTCCCAGTTCGCGTCCGAAGCCGGAGTTCTTGCATCCGCCAAACGGCAGAGACGCGTCCATCAAGCCGTAGGTGTTAATCCAAACGGTACCCGCTTTCAGCCTTCGCGAAACGCTGTGAGCTTTTTTAATGTCGCGCGTCCAGACGGCGGCGGCTAGGCCGTACGGATTGTTGTTGGCCTGTTCGATCACTTGGTCGATGTCGTCGAACGTGAGCACCGAGAGCACCGGGCCGAAAATCTCTTCCCGCGCAATCTTCATGTCATTTTTCACGTCTCCGAAAATCGTCGGCTCGATGAAGAATCCCTTGTCGCCGTTCACCGCTACGCGCTTTCCGCCGGCCACCAACTTGGCTCCATCTTTCTTTCCCGCTTCGATGAAGCCCAGAACTGTCTGCATCTGCTCCTGGCTGACGATCGCTCCCAGTCGCGTTTTCGGGTCGAGAGGATCCGCCGGCCGCATTTTCGTCACGCGCGAAACCAGCTTCTCGGTGAATTCATCCTTCAGCTTGCTTTCGAGGAAGAGCCGCGAACCGGCGTTGCAGACTTCACCCTTGCCGTAGAAGATGCCGTTGATCGCGCCCTTCACGGCTCCGTCGATGTCAGCATCGGAGAAAACAATGTTGGGAGACTTGCCCCCAAGCTCGAGCGTGACGCGCTTGAGAGTGTCGGCAGCTCCCCGCATGATTTCCTTTCCGACCGCAGTCGAACCAGTAAAAGCAATCTTATCGATTCCAGGATGCGCAACGATGGCCTTGCCGGTCTCCGGCCCGCCGGTCAAAATGTTGACTACGCCTGCCGGAAAGCCAGCCTCGACGATGAGCTCTCCGAACTTGAGTGTGGTTAGTGGAGTCTGCTCGGCCGGCTTGAGCACGATCGTATTGCCGCAAGCCAACGCGGGACCCACCTTCCACGAAGCCAACAGCAAAGGAAAATTCCACGGAACAATCAAACCCACCACGCCTACCGGCTCGCGCAACGTGTAAGTAAAAGCGGTCTCGAGTGTATTGACAGTCTCGCCGTGGATTTTCGTGGCCAGTCCCGCATAGTAGCGCAGGACGTCGATCACCATCGGCATGTCAACGTAACGAGATTCGAAAATGGGCTTGCCGTTGTCGAGAGTTTCCAGTTCGGCGAGTTCGGCGACGTCGCGCTCGACCAGATCAGCAAGCTTCCAGATCAGGCGGCCGCGTTCGCTGGCAGAGAGCTTACGCCAGGAACCGCTACGATCTTCAAACGCCTGACGGGCGGCCTGGACGGCTCGATCGACATCCTGCACGGAAGCTTCGGCAACTTGAGTCAGAACTTCGCCGGTGGCGGGATTGGTTGTGTCGAAGTGCTTCGCTCCATCGACCCACTCGCCGCAGATCAGCATCCGGCCCGGTTTTACGTTCACTTTCTGAGCAGTCAGCATCCTTCACCTATGGTTCGAGAGCCACGCTTCACGCGGCGGACGGCCCCTTCGACTCCGCTCAGGGCAGGCTGCGGCAGTCCCCACATACAACTTGCTTATTTCGCTTTGAAGGCAGCCGGGCGTTTTTCCACGTATGCCGCCAGACCTTCTTTCGCGTCTTCGCTCTGGAAGAGCAACTGCTGGTTCTCGCGCTCCACGGCCAACGCCGACTCCATCGGAATCTCCCAGCCCGTCTGCACCGCGCGCTTGATGCGGCCCACGGCCTTGGAAGCCTTGTTGGGCGGGCAGAATTGTTTCGCGTACTCCATGATGTTCTCCATGAAGCCTTCGCGCTCGAACACGTCATTCACAATGCCGAGCTCCTGCGCTTCTTCGAACGAGAACGTATTGCCAGTAACCATCAGCTCGATCGCCTTGCTCTTGCCCACCAGGCGCGAGAGGCGCTGCGTTCCGCCGGTGCCGGGAAGAACTCCAAGATTCACCTCGGGCAGGCCGATCTTGCCGGCGTCGCGCCGCGCGATGCGAATATCGGCCGCCATGGCGATTTCCAGCCCCCCGCCCACGCAGTGTCCATTGATCGCCGCAATCACCAGCTTCGGCGTGTGCTCGAGCCGCAGCAGCATCTCGTTGGCATGCAGGCAGAAGTAATACTTGAAGGTGGGATCAACGCTGGAAAGCATCTTGATGTTCGCGCCCGCGGAAAAGAACTTGTCGCCTGCGCCGGTCAGGAGAATGACGTACACATCGTTGTCCATGCGCGCCTTCAGGATCGCGTCATCCATCTGGCGGTTCATCTCGTAGGTATAGGTGTTGGCGGGAGGGTCGCACATTTCGATGATGGCGACGCCGCCATCCGTGCGGTAGTTGACGAGTTGTTTCGTGCTCTCCCCGGCTGCGGGCTGCACTGTCGTTGCCATTGCAGTAACTCCTTCTCTTCAAATATTCGCCCTGAGCAAACCTCAGGGCTAAAACTCGTGGACCTCTAGAATCGCGCGGGCTTGTACCATGCCCGTTTAACTTTCTTCATTGCTTTCTGCCATTTCCCCGGCCGGCCATCACGCCTCGCAGGAAGAAGTCGCCCATCTCGCGCGCCATCGTCGCCGCGTCGGCATCGACGCGCGGATTGTGCCAGGTATAGATCCAGTTCATCATCCCAAACAGGCTGAGCACGGCAATGCGCGTGGTAAAGTGCAGTTTGCGTTCCTGCTTCAGGGCGTCCAGCAGTCCCACGCAGATTCGGTAGTATTCCCGCTTAATGGCCGCAACTTCGGAACCGAATCCGTTTTTCAAGACCTCATCTTCATGGGAGAGGACCTTCATGGCCGCCTGGTTGGCCAGAAAATATTCCAGGTGATTGAGGATGAAAATTCGTATGCGTTCTTCCGCATCGTCCACTCCTTGCAGGCGCGTCTTCAAGCTTTGAACGATAGTGGTGAAGGTGTGCTTCTGAATTAAATAGAGCAGGCGCTCTTTGGACTCGAAGTAATAGTACATGCCCGCCAGCGACATGCCGCTCTCCCGCGACAGGTCGCGCATAGAAGCGCCTTCGTAGCCCTTTTTGCAGAAGACTTCGGTGGCGTGGGAAAGGATCTCGGCCAGCCGGCGGTCGTAGCGGGTCTCGGGCTCGGGCAGTGCTCCGTGGTGCGGCCGGGACACTCGGGTTGCGGTGGAGGGACTCCCCATAAGTCCTCGAACGCCAATCATTCGAACGTTCGTTCGAAAACAGTATACTCTGGTGTGATCTTGATCACAAGGAGCGGGGAACTATTTTGTTTTTTTCGCGCTGCACTGCGCTGGCAGGGAGCATAGCTGCTCGCCCGCTATGCCTCGCCGACCCCATCTAATTCCTCACGTCGGCGAGCAATTGCTCGATTTCAGCCTTGAGCGCACCGGTCAATGGCAGAAACGGCAAGCGGGACGGGCCGCCGTAGTAGCCATTGAAATCCATGCCGTGCTTCACTCCGGGAATACCCAACTCGCCGACAGCGCGCTGCGCGGACTTAACGATGCGCTCCTGCTTGAGGCGGGCCAGTTCGGCATCGCCTTCTTTCCATGCGGCATAAATTTCGTAGCAGGCGGTTGGCGCCGGGCAGGCAAATGCCAGAATCGCACCCACCGCGCCCGCGTCGAGCGAAGGGTGCAATTGATGCGCCGCCCCCACCATCACCTGGAACCCGACTTCCTTCTGCCGAGTCTTCATCTTGCCCATGACCGTAACGGCGGAAGACGACGGCTTCGCGTCTTGTGCACCCGAAAGCGCTCCGACCGGAACCAGTTCCCCACCCTCGCTCGGCGCGGAGTTGGCCGCCGCGATCATGCGGGGCGTAACGGCGTCAAACGTTTCCGTGACCGTGGCGCTGCGTTGGACATGGCGCGTACGCTCGACCATCTGGCGCACCTTTTCAAGGTTGCCACTCGATTCTTTAATGCCAATCACGTTCGGGTGCTCCGCCAGTTCGATCACGAGTTCGGCGGAAATATCGTAGCCCGTCGCCTGCGGGAAGTTGTAGATGATGACGGGAATGGGCGAGCGGTCGGCCACTGTGCGATAAAACGCAAGCATGTTTGCTGGTTCCATCTGCTTCTTGTAATAGTGCGGCGTGCGCACCATGGCCACGTCGTAGCCGAGTTCGGCGGCGTATTCCGTCAGACGCAAAGTCTCGATGGCGGACTCGACGCCGGTTCCCGCGATCAGAACTTTGCTGGGTGCGGCGGCCTCGCGCGCGGACTTCAACACGTCCCGCCGCTCCTGGTCGGAGAGCATAATCGCCTCGCCGGTCGAGCCGAGCACGACGATACCGGCGATGGGCGTGCGCGAGTAGCGCTCGACGTTCGATTCGAGCTTCTTGTAATAGACATTGCCGTCGGGATAGAACGGCGTCGTGATGGGAGGAAAAATACCGTGTAGCAGCATGGCTATTTCCGTGATGATCTTACCCGTGAGCGGGAAAACGCCCCGCCGAGGTAGATATGCAACTGATGATGATACATCGCCGCTAGCTCAAAAGCCGAAACCTGGCGGATCATTTTGTCGCAGAATGCTGTATATCCAACCGCTTTCTTAGGAGTTCCAGGGTTCTTTATGTCGTACAGAACGATGGCGTCCCGGTCCTGGACGTAGTGGGCGGAATTATGTCCGATTCCGTTTCGAAAGTCGCTATCTAGGCACGGCACGAACAGGTCCTCAATCGGATACCGTTTTAAATGGTCGATCTTATTGGCATTCTTCAAGCGCTCGTACTCGTCCAAGGTGACCCGGCCCTTGTTGGTCGGGATCTCAAGCGCCTTGTGGTGAATGATCGCTTCAATGCCGATCGCAACCACCAACAAGCGGCACAGCGTCTCGAAGCAGTCCACATACAGCTGTCTCAGGACACCAAATCGCTTGTCGGACAGACTGAACGCGCTTAGGTCCTGTGACTCCTTCCTCCAGTAGTAAAGTTGAAACAACGGCTGGACGTGATTGTAGCTCTCAATAAATGACCTCCTGACCGCACGAATTTCAATCCACAGCTTGCGTATCCTTCCTGTATCTAGGTACCTTTCGGAAAGTTCTGAGAATAAGTCCGGTGCGATAGTTCGAGCCAGCGTCAGGCGTTGGAAAATGCGTTCGTGCTCCGCTCGCCTGTTCAGGGTGAATTTCGAGAATCCAGCGGTGATGAAATTATAGAGATGGATCAGTCGTATCCGGGGGGTGAGTTCCTCTCCCGCAACTGGGGGAGACTCCCTATCGAAGAGCTTCCAGTTTTCCCTTTCGAAGTGGACCATGCAGCGCTCACCGTAGTCGAAGAGGTCCTTGACGAAGGCAACTCTAAGGCCCTCGTCCTTCCTGTATTCTTCGAAGCGATCCCCGAAGTTATGAAAAGTTGCGATAAAAGGAGAAAACACCTCCAGATTCTCGGGTACTGGGATTTCGTCGCTGAAGGCGAGTGTCGTGATTGCGCCTTTTTCGGATTTGACCCACTTGGCGTTCTTAGGATCACGGAATGACCAGGAAGCCTTTTTCTGGTCAAGATCGAGCGTGTAGGAAATCGATATGCCGCACTTCGGGCATAGGAAGCTGTGATCTTGCCTGTCCCGATGGCCAATCTGAGTCCGGGTTATTATCTTCGAGCCACAAGACGAACATCGCAGGGTGTTCCGAACGACCATTCGCCTCCACCGCTCCTATCGACGAACCGTACGTTCCGCATGCAGGTGCTGCAGAGCTTTCACATTGATCTCTCCGCGCTGCAAAGCGGCAATGCCCTCTGCCGCGGCGCGGGCGGCTGCGAGAGTGGTAATCGTCGGGATGCGCGCCATCACCGCGGCGCGGCGAATCGCTTTTTCATCGAACCACGGCTCCAGTCCGGTGGGCGTGTTGATGATGAGCTGAATGCGCTGGCCCTTGATGAAGTCCACCACGTTGGGCCGGCCTTCTTTCACTTTATAGACGCGCTCCACATTCATGCCGGCGGATTCGATCACATCCGCTGTGCCTGCAGTAGCCACCAGCTTGAATCCCATGTCGACAAATTTTCGCGCGACGGGAGCGACGTGGCGCTTGTCGTGGTCAGTCACACTGATGAAAATGGCGCCCTGCGTGGGCAGTTTCTGACCCGCCGCCAGCTGCGCCTTGGCAAAGGCCTCGCCGAAGTTGTCGGCGACTCCCATGACTTCGCCCGTTGACTTCATCTCGGGACCGAGCACGGTATCGACGCCGGGGAATTTGTTCCACGGGAATACCGGAGACTTCACGTAGTAGTGGCTTCCAGTATCGAGGTCGGCGCCCCGCTCAATGAACTCCGGCAGAAATTCGCGCAGTTTGCGGCCCGTCATGAGTCGCGCCGCAATCTTTGCCATCGGAATGCCCGTAGCTTTCGAGACAAAAGGAACGGTTCGCGAGGCCCGCGGATTCACTTCCAGCACGTATACCTTGCCGCCCTCGGAACTGCCGTTTCCGCGTGGAATGGCGAACTGAATGTTCATCAGCCCGACAACGTTGAGCGCCTTGGCAAGCTTAAACGTGTATTCGCGCATGCGCTCCAGCAGTTGCTGCGGAATGTCGACTGCCGGCAGCACGCACGACGAATCTCCGGAATGGATGCCCGCTTCCTCGATGTGCTGCATGATTCCGCCGATAACGACGTCCCCGCCGTCGGACAGCGCGTCTACGTCGACTTCGATCGCATCTTCCAAAAAGTGATCGATCAGCACCGGGCGGTCGTGCGAGTACTCGACCGCATCTTTCATGTAGCGGACGACCGACTGCTCGTCGTAGGCGATGACCATGGCGCGTCCGCCGAGCACGTACGAAGGCCGCACCAGCACGGGATAGCCGATGCGATTCGCGCCTTCGACAGCCTCTTCGATCGAGGTCGCCATCACGCCCGGAGCCTGCGGGATGTGCAGATCTTCGAGCAGCTTGTTGAAGTGCTTGCGGTCTTCCGCGAGATCGATCGACTCGGGCGACGTGCCGATAATGTTGACGCCCGCTTGTTTCAGGGGCAACGCGAGGTTAAGCGGCGTCTGCCCGCCGAACTGCACGATCACGCCGACGGGCGCGCCCTTCGAAGTCTCGTGCTGGTAGATCGCCCACACGTCTTCGAAGGTGAGCGGCTCGAAGTACAGCCGGTCGCTGGTGTCGTAGTCGGTCGAGACGGTCTCAGGATTGCAGTTGATCATGATTGTCTCGTAGCCGTCGTCGCGCAGCGCGAACGAAGCGTGGCAGCAGCAGTAATCGAATTCAATTCCCTGCCCGATGCGGTTGGGCCCGCTGCCGAGAATGATGACTTTCTTTTTGTCGGTCGGCGCGGCTTCGTCTTCGTCTTCGTACGTCGAGTAGAGATACGGCGTGAAGCTTTCGAATTCGGCAGCGCAAGTATCGACGCGCTTGTAGACCGGCAGGATGCCGTGTTTCTTGCGCAGGTGGCGAACTTTATCTTGTGTCTCGAGCCGCCAGACTTGCGCCAGGCGTCCGTCGGAGAATCCCATACGCTTCGACTCGCGCAATACCTCGGCGGGAATCGACTCCATCGGATGCTTCTCCAACTCAAGCTGCTGGTCGTTGATCTCTTTCAGTTGATATAGGAACCACGGATCCATCGAGGTCATCTTGGCGATCTGCTTGACCGTGTGTCCCTGGCGAAGGGCGTAGCGCACGTAGGCAAGGCGCTCAGGATGCGGCGTGACCAGCCGCTGCGTCAGAATCTTCGGCTCGATTTTGTCCGCGCCCACTTTCTTGCCCGTATCGAGGGAGCGGATGCCCTTCATCAGCGCTTCTTTAAAAGTGCGGCCGATGGCCATAACCTCGCCGACCGACTTCATTTGCGGGCCCAGCGTGTCGTCGGCGCCGGGGAATTTCTCGAACTGCCACTTCGGAATTTTTACTACGACGTAATCGAGCGTTGGCTCGAAGCACGCCGGAGTCTTGCGCGTGATGTCGTTGGGAATTTCGTCGAGCGTGTAGCCGACCGCAAGCTTGGCTGCGATCTTGGCGATCGGGAATCCGGTGGCTTTCGATGCCAAGGCCGACGAGCGCGAGACGCGGGGATTCATTTCGATCACAACCATGCGCCCGGTCTCGGGATTTACGCCGAACTGGATATTCGATCCGCCGGTATCGACGCCGATCTCGCGGATCACCGCGATCGAAGCGTCGCGCATCGCCTGGTATTCGCGGTCAGTCAGCGTCTGCGCCGGAGCGACCGTGATCGAGTCGCCGGTGTGCACGCCCATGGGATCGAAGTTCTCAATCGAGCAGATGATGATGACGTTGTCTTTGGTATCGCGCATCACCTCGAGCTCGAATTCTTTCCATCCCAGCACAGATTCTTCTATGAGGGCCTCGTGTACTGGGGAAAGATCGAGGCCGCGCACGAGCACTTCGCCA
This sequence comes from uncultured Acidobacteriota bacterium, assembly GCA_963719865.1. Classification (GTDB taxonomy): domain Bacteria; phylum Acidobacteriota; class Terriglobia; order Terriglobales; family Acidobacteriaceae; genus Sulfotelmatobacter. The sequence goes on from CAVRDS010000057.1 coordinate 105,870, forward strand.
AGCTCTTCGCGGTTGTAGGCGATGCCTCCGCCGGTGCCGCCGAGTGTGAACGACGGACGTACGATGACTGGGAATCCGATTTTGCCGGCGAACTCGATTCCATCTTTTGTGTTGTTGACCAGCGCTGACTTGGGAACGTCGAGGCCGATGCGCTGCATGGCGTCTTTGAAGAACAGCCGGTCTTCTGCCTTCTTGATGGCGGCGACGTTGGCGCCGATCAGGGTCGCATTGTACTTTTCCAGCACACCGCCATCAGATAGTTCGATGGCGAGGTTCAGCGCAGTCTGGCCGCCAACGGTGGGCAGGACGGCAAAACCCGCTCCCGGCGACATTTCGCGCTCGATGCGGATGATCTCTTCCAGATATTCGAGTGTCAGCGGCTCGATGTAAGTGCGGTCGGCCGACTCCGGATCGGTCATGATGGTGGCCGGGTTCGAGTTCGCCAGCACCACTTCGTAGCCCTCAGACTTGAGCGCCTTGCAGGCCTGCGTGCCGGAGTAATCGAACTCCGCCGACTGCCCGATGACGATGGGCCCGGAGCCGAGGACGAGGATTTTCGAGATGTCAGTGCGTTTGGGCATTTATGCAGTTTTGCTCTTCGTTCTGGCGATCGGCACTTCGGTTTTCCTAGGCGCAATCTTGTTTTGAAAGGACGCGCCTTCAAGGCTACGGCGCGCCTTAAAGGCACGCCCTTTCAAAGCCGCTCGTGAATCAAAACGCAAGGTCCCTCGACTGCGAAGATCGTCTGCTTCGCGAACGATCTCCTTCGCTCGGGATGACAAAGAAATTCTCACCGCTTCCACTCCTCCATCATCTTCGTAAATTCCTTAAACAGATAATGCGAGTCGTGCGGACCGGGCGCGGCTTCCGGGTGGTATTGCACGCTGAACAGCGGTAGATTCCGATGGCGCAAGCCCTCCAGCGTCTGGTCGTTCAAGTCGACGTGGGTTAATTCGACTTCGCTGTCGGCAAGAGAATCCGGATCGACGGCGAAATTATGGTTGTGAGCGGTGATCTCGATCTTTCCGGTCTTCAACTGCTTCACCGGATGATTCCCGCCGTGGTGGCCGAACTTGAGCTTGAATGTCTTTCCACCCAGCGCAATGCCCGTGAGTTGATGCCCGAGACAGATTCCAAAAATCGGCTGCCGCCCCATGAGCCTGCGGATCGAATCGACCGCGTACGTACACGGCTCGGGATCTCCAGGGCCGTTCGACAGAAAAACTCCGTCGGGCTTCAGCGCCAGCACATCTTCCGCAGGAGTCTGCGCCGGAACCACCGTCACCTTGCAGCCCTCGCCGCGCAGCTTGCGCAGGATGTTCTGCTTGATGCCGAAGTCGTAGGCGACCACGTGAAATCGCGGCGGCTCGTCTTTCACTCCCACCACAGCCACCGGCTCGTGCGAGCGTTCGCCCACTTCCCAAACGTACGACCGCTTGGTGCTGACTTCTTTTGCCAGGTCAGTCCCATCCATCTTCGGAATGGATCGGGCCTTCGCGACCAGCTTGTCCGTGTCGCTCTCCAGCGTCGAGACGACACCGCGCATGACGCCGTGATCACGCAGATGCCGCACCAACGCGCGCGTGTCGATGTCCGACAGCACCGGCACTTTGAACTGCTCCAGATACTCTTCGGCCACCTGCTGCGAGCGCCAGTTCGAACTCACACGCGAGAATTCGCGCACAATCAGGCCCTCGATCCACGGTCGCGTGGCTTCGTTGTCTTCCTGATTGGTGCCGTAATTTCCGATTTCTGGATTCGTCAGAACGACGATCTGTCCGGAGTAGGAAGGGTCAGTGAAAATTTCCTGGTATCCGGTGATGGAAGTATTAAAAACGACTTCGCCGTAGCATTCGCCTTTGGCGCCGTAGCCTTTGCCTCGGAAGACTCTGCCGTCTTCCAGCGCAAGGATAGCTTGCATTCTCGCTCCGGGGAGTGGATTTTATGAATTTTATCAGGGAATGACGCGAGAACAAAAGGAAAGAACGCGCATTACCGCAAAAATCTGTGGATAAGCGAATTACGGGGCGGCATATTCCGTTTCTTCCGGCACGTCGGTCGGACTTTCGAAGTCGATCCTGTAGCCGTCAGGGTCAGAAAACGCTACGACCCACATCGCATTTCCAACAAACGGCCGCTTGCCTTTGATTGCGCGAGCCGCCGCCGCGTGGTAAATCGACAAGGCATCTGAACACTGGAAGCAAACGGATACTCCCTCACCGAGTTTTCCTGAAGGGATCCGGTCCTTCCGATACTCTTGCAGCATCAGTACGGCGCCACCGTGTTGCAGCCAGCACCACTTCAGTTTCCCTTCATCGATCCAGTGCCTGGTCATCTTAAAACCGAGCCCGTCGACGTAATAGCCAAGGGATACCTCAATATTCGACACCATGAAGAATGGAACGGCCTGCTGCACGTTCACCGCGACGTTCGTTGCCGCCGGAGCTTGCATACTCATAAGTCGGTCCTCTCCAGATCAGGCAACCTACCGCACCCGACCGACTTTATCCATCGGCCAGTAGCCGAAGACAGCCTTGCCGTAGATGAAGCTCTGGTTGACCGATCCGAAATCCCGGCTGTCGTTCGACATCGACCGGTGATCGCCCAGCACGAAATAGGACTGCGCCGGCACGACGCTCTCCGGATACGAGCGCGAATCGGTGTACTCCGGCGGCACGTAGGATTCATCCAAGGCCTGCCCGTTCACGTACACCTGACCACCGTCAATCCGAATCCGGTCGCCCGCCATTCCAATCACGCGCTTGATGTAGCTCTTGGAAGGATCACGGGGATAGCGGAAGACAACAATATCCCCACGCTCAATGGGTTCCAGACGATACACAAACTTGTTCACGAAGATTCGTTCCTGGTCTTCGAGAGAAGGCATCATGCTGGTGCCTTCCACCTTAACTGGCTGGTAGAAGAAGATGATGATGAACGCGGATATGGCGAGAGAAATAATCAGGTCGCGGAACCACACCCCGATACCGGTCCCCACCCGCACGGGCGCGACCGCGACTGCGCTGGCCACCTCGCGGGCTGGCGCTCTCGTACCCTCTGCCGCGCCCGCACCTGAATTTGTTTCCGGCATGCCCGTCTATTGTATACAGAACCTCAACGAAGAGAAGGGAGTTGTATGCCGTCCGCGTGCGGGGGCATCTTGCAGGGCTTTGTTCAGTTCGTCGTAGTCCGGTTAGAATAGAGTGCTTTCAGGGGAACTTTATGACACACCGCCTGTTGAATAGCCAGACGCTTCGCCGCAGTCTCACCTTGGCATTTCTATTCCTGGTGACGCTCAGTGTATCGGCCCAGTGGACTTCGCCGCAGGAAGAAAGTGGCGTTCCGGCCTACAATGCCGGCCCTCCGCCGAAAGGAACGAAGTTGCCGCCGATTCTGACCAAAGCCGATCTCTGGGGCGCGGATGCCCAGAACGCTTATCAGACTCACGCGTATGAACTTGCTGCGAAGATTCCCAATGTCCTTCATCAGCAGCCTTGCTACTGCTATTGCGACCGGATGGGCCACAACAGCCTGCATAGTTGCTTTGAGAACACGCATGGCGCGCAGTGCTCGACCTGCCTGAAGGAGCTCTATTATTCTTATCAAGAGCATAAGAGGGGCAAGACCGCGGCGCAAATCCGCAGTGGCATCATCAAGGGAGACTGGAAGCAGATCGATCTACAGTCGGCCGCGACGATGAACTGAAGAAGTACCGAGTTGCGAGTACCGCGTACCGGGAAAAACTGTGCGGGTTGCCCCTCGATACCCGCTGCCAGGTACTCGGTACTCAGTCGGTCAACTGGACCTCTACCCTCACTTTGAGTGATACTTTACTGCTCGGATTCTAAGCAGGATCGCAAGGAGTTCCCCATTACCAAGAGCACAGGAAGAGTTTTGCACATGGCTCAGAAACCTAGCGCCAAGAAGGCGGTCACGGAAGATCCTCGCTACACGCAAGCTCTACAGAGCTACGAGGCGGGCCTGCGCGCCATGCAGGAGCACAAGTTCGACAAGGCGAAGCCGCATTTTCAGAAGGTAATTGCCGGGCCCAGCAAGGAACTGGTTGATCGCGCCACGGTGCATCTCAGCATCTGCAACCAGCATCTGGAGCGTTCCACGGCGACGCAGTTCAAAACGCCCGAAGAGCATTTCGATTACGCGGTCTCGCTGATGAATGTCGGCGATTACGTGACTGCCCGCGAGCATCTAGACAAACTGCTCAAGCAGAATGCCAAGGCTGATTACGTGATCTACGGTTTGGCCGCGCTCGACTGCCTCACCGGTCACGTCGAGGATTCCCTTCGCCGCCTGGACGAAGCTCTGCACTTGAACTCGCAACTGCGCTTCCAGGCGCGGAATGACTCCGACTTCCAGAATCTGGCGGAAGATCCTCGTTTCACCGAATTGCTCTATCCCGATCCCGGAGCCGAGCTCGACTCCGACGGGGTCGGGGAAGAAGACTCCCTCTAGCCCGCTGGGAAATCTGGATGGAATCGAAGACGGCTGAGCTCGCGACCCTGCAGCAGACCGCGATGGCGCGCGGCCTTCGCGTGGTTGCCATTGGCGGAGGCACCGGCCTTTCCACGCTGCTTAAGGGGCTCAAACGCTACGTGCTGACGCCGGCGGAGGTGCCCGCGTGCACCGAGACAGCGGTGATTCGCGATCTCAGCGCAGTGGTCACGGTCAGTGACGATGGCGGCTCCAGCGGGCGCTTGCGCAAGGAACTCAACATGCTCCCGCCGGGCGACATCCGCAACTGCATCGTCGCCCTCAGCGAAGATGAGGCGTTGCTCTCCAAGCTCTTCCGGCATCGTTTCGATAAAGGATCAGGCTTGGAGGGACACAGCTTCGGCAACCTTTTTCTCGCGGCGCTGACTTCCCTGACTTCGGACTTTTCCGAAGCCGTGCGGCTCTCATCCGAAATCCTTCTCACCCGCGGCCACATTTACCCGGCAACCACCTCGAACATCGAACTGGAAGCATTGATGGAAGATGGGACGCGCGTACGCGGCGAAACCAAGATCACCGCCAGCAAAGGACGTATCCACGAACTGTTCCTGGTTCCACCGAATGTCGGCCCCATGCAGCAAACGCTGGAGGCCATTGCCAGCGCCGATCTCATCACCATCGGTCCGGGATCGTTGTTCACCAGCCTGATCCCGAATCTGCTGGTGCGCGGGATTGCGCAGGCGATTGTCGAATCACCTGCCACAAAGGTGTACATCTGCAACCTGATGACGCAGGGCAATGAAAGCCTTGGGCTGACGAGCGGCCGACCATATTCGGGCGTTGGGCCGGCACGCTCAAAAACAGATTTTCGACTATGCGCTGATCAATCGCACTCCTGCGTCAGACGAGATGAAGGCAAAATACGCGCTGGAAGGCGCCTGCCAGATTGTCAACGACCTGGATGCCATCGAGGCTCTTGGCGTGATTCCCGTCCTCGGCGATTATCTGGAAGAAGCCGGCGTCGCGCGCCATAACACCTCGCGTGTAGCGCGCGACCTGATGCAGCTTGGGTCGGAACGCCCTCGGGAAAATCGCCCCGCATAATCGAATCGCCGCATACTACCTTTAAGGTTGTCACTCCGAGCGGAGCGAGGAACCTGCTTTCCGCCGGCACCCGCACGTCCCATTTGTCGCCCCACAACCGCTTCCTGTATCGTGATGGTTTCCGCTTCGAGGCTCTACCGTGTCCGAGGCGAGTTGCTATGCGCTCTTCCCTGCTCCTCATCCCCGTTCTGTTGATCGCGGCCTGCCAGTGCCTTGCCCAAACCGGGCCGGAACAGGGCGGCCATGAAATTCAGATTTGGGCTGGCGGCGGCCACTCCGTCGCCGGCGGCCGCGGCAGCACCGGCGCCTTCAACGCGGGACTGCGCTACGGATGGATCCTCACCGGTCCACACCTCCCCATCTTTCTGCGCGGAAGGTTCGAATATGCGGTCGACGCTGTTCCGGTCTTCCTCGTTTTCCAGCCGGCGAACACGGCTTACGGAGTGGGCTTCGACCCGCTCGGCTTGAAGTGGAACTTTCAGCGTCACGGACGCTTCTCTCCTTATCTTGAACTGACCGGGGGCACGCTCTTCACCGATCACAGCGTTCCCACTGGGACGAACACGGTAAATTTCACGGACCAAGCCGCTGTCGGCATGCACATCTTAGGCGCGAAGCGTAACGTCAGCCTTGAACTGCGCTATATGCACATCTCCAACGCCGGACTGGCCACGCCGAATCCCGGCATCAACACGGTGCAAGTGCGGCTGGGAGTCGGCAAGTTTTTCGCCCATCACGACCGCCGACGGTGACTTGGTACCCGGGCCACCTTGACTCATCATGATGAGTCATATAAACTCATAGCATGGCTAAGCGATTGCAGGTGATTGTTCAGGACCCGGAATATCGGGAAATCCAGCGCGCCGCCCGCTCACGGCAAATGTCGATTGCCGAGTGGGTGCGACAGGCGCTGGCGCACGCTCGCCGCCGAGAACCGCTGGGCGACGTGGAGAAAAAGCTTGCCGCAATTCGTGCCGCGGTAAAGTACGAATCGCCGACATCCGACATCAAGACGATGTTGGAGGAGATCGAGCGGGGATATCTCTCCGGCCATCAGCCATGATTCTGGTCGATTCCAATATCCCGATGTATCTGATCGGCTCGCCAAGTCCTCAAAAAACCGACACCCAGCGGTTGCTGGAAAAATTAGTCAGCGAACGCCAGCGTCTGGTTACTGATGCTGAAGTTTTCCAGGAAATTCTGCACCGGTACACACTGGTCAATCGCCGTCACGACATCCAACCCGCTTTCGACGCGCTTCTCAACGTGGTCGACGAGGTCTTCGCCATTGAACGTTCAGTCATTGAACGAGCCAAGCAGATCGTCCTCGGCTACCAGCGGCTGTCCGCGCGCGACGCCGTGCATTTGGCCGTGATGGAGCAGCACGGCATCGACCGAATCTTAACCTTCGATGCAGACTTCGACGGCTTCCCCGGCATCACGCGACTGTCCTAAACGAAGCGGCTACCTGTCGGCGCAAGTTGCGGCCCTTGCTTGAGCCAGCTATTCTTCCTAGTCATGTCTACGCTCGTCGAATGTGTTCCGAATTTCTCCGAAGGCCGCGACAAGGCCAAAGTTGACGCCATTATCAACGCCATGAAGATGCCGGGCGTCTATCTGCTCGACCGCGAGATGGACTCCGACCACAACCGCTGCGTCATCACCTTGGTCGGTGAGCGCGAGGCCATTCAGGAGGCCGCCATCCGTGGCGTCGGCAAGGCCGCTGAGCTGATTGATCTCAACACTCATACTGGAGCGCATCCCCGCATGGGAGCGGCCGACGTCGTTCCATTCATCCCGATTGACGGCGTGACCATTGAAGATTGCGTCGCCATGGCGAACCACGTCGGCGAGGAAATATGGAAGCGTTTTCAGATTCCCGTGTACCTCTATGAAGCCGCCGCCCGAACTCCCGAACGGCAGGGGCTGGAGAATATTCGCCGCGGGCAATTTGAAGGCATCCGCGCAGAAATCGCGACCAATCCCGCGCGGCGCCCCGATTTCGGCGAAGCTCGCGTTCATCCGACGGCGGGCGCAACCGTGGTGGGCGCGCGCAAATTTCTCATCGCCTATAACGTTTTTCTCAACACTCCCGATGTCGACATCGCGAAGAAGATCGCGAAGGCCGTGCGCTTCTCCAGCGGTGGCATGCGCTTCGTCAAGGGCGCCGGATTTCTGGTGCGCGGCCTCGCGCAAGTCTCGATGAATCTCACGGATTTTGAGCAGACGCCGATCCATCGTGTTTTCGAGATGGTGAAGCGCGAAGCGGCTCGCTATGGCGTCATGCCCGTCTCCAGTGAAATCGTCGGACTGATTCCCAAGAAGGCGCTGGAGCAGGCCGCGGAATGGTTCCTACAAGTTGAGAATTTCGATTCATCCCTGATTCTGGAGAACCGGCTCGCTGCGGTCATGGGCGGCAAGATGGCGGTCGGCGGCCTGCGCGCCGGAGTGGAGCCGTTCGTGGAGCAATTAGCCGCTCCCACGGCCACTCCCGGTGGAGGCAGCGCCTCGGCCGCAGCCGCCGCGATGGCAGCGGGGCTGGCCGCGATGGTTGCTTCTATGTCGCGCGGGAAAAAAGCTTATCTGCAGTACGAGACGCAACTCAGCGCGGCGATCGCCCAGTTGACCCCTCTGCGGGAACAGTTGAAGGCGGCCATCGACGCTGATGCCGCATCCTACGATTCCGTGATGAAAGCCTACAAATCCGCTCGCGGAGCGGCTGACGAAAAATCAAGCGAGGCGATAATCGAAGCGGCATTAAGAGAGGCGACTGCCGTGCCTCTAATCGTCGCGGAAAAGGCCCACGAGATCGCGCAAGTGGCCAAGTCTCTCGAGCCCATCACCAACCCCAACATGAAATCCGACTTAACGACCGCGCTGGCCCTGGCCGAGGCTGCGATCACCGGGGCTCTCGCCAATGTTGAGATCAACCTGGCTTCCCTGAAGGACCAGACCTTTGCGGCAGAGGTCCGCCAGCGCACTCGCCGTATCCGGCAGTAGGGGCCTTGCCCGGGACTCTAGCCGGTCAACCGGTCTTGTCCTTTTGTTCCTCTTAACCGGCCTGCAAGTAAAATAGAATGAAGCGATCTACAAACGACAGGTCTAAATCACGCATCTAACGAGGGTGCGCGAGTTGACTATTTTTGACTTCGAGGCGCTATGAGACTCTTCAAGATTTGCCTGGTTTCGCTGCTGCTGGTGAGCATGGCCTACGCCATGCCGCTGAATTCTTCTGCCCGGTCCTGCGTCCCAGCAGACCTGCTGCAACTGATCTCGGTGGACTATCGCGCTCTGAAGGATTCGCCCACGGCGATGGCGCTGAAGCAGCAGCTCATGCCCGACAATATCAAGCAGTTTGAAACGGCGCTGAAAGGCATTGGGCTCGATCCCGAGAAAGACGTGGACACTCTGACCTTCGCCTCGTTTCGCACCGGCAAACAAGGAGTGAAGACGGTAGGCGTAGCCGCCGGCCCGTTCAATGAGAAAGCCGTGCTCAAGAAAATGAAGCTGCAGAATTACAAGGCCAAGAAATACGGCAACTCCGATCTTTATCCTATGGACGGCGGCTTCATCATGAGTTTTCTGGATGACAGCACCTTGCTGTTCGGCGACGCTACCTCGATTCGAGTTGCTCTCGATACGCGCGACGGCCAAGTTCTGGGCCTGGACACCAACGGCAACATGGCTGACATGATGACCGATGTGGACTCTGCCCCGGTGTGGAGCATCCTCGATCAGCTAGGAACGCAAAACGCCGTGCACTCGGCCATGGGGCAGGCTTCCCAGGTTGCCGACTACGACTCGGTGAAGAAGCGTCTGCTCGGCTCCTACTATGCCATGGATTTTCGCAGCGGCGTCACCTTCGATATGACGGTGGTTACCTCTGACTCCACCACGGCCAGCACCGTGGCATCGCTGCTCAAAGGCTACATGCTGTACAAGAAGATGAGCGCCACGCCCGCCGAAAAAGTGGCCGTCGATAACACGACAGTGGATTCCGACAGTGATAACGTTCAAGTGCATTTCAAGGCCAACGATTCGCAGTTCCAATCGCTCATGCACTCGGACCTGTTTGCGGCCGTGACGCACTGATCTCGCGCCAACTTTAAAGGCCGACTCGACAGGCGAGTCGGCCTTTTTTCATGCGACAGAATCTTTCCCGTGTGCCGGCGGTTCCCGTGTCCAAGCTACTTCTTCTGTCTTTTCTCTCGCGCCCAGCCTTCTTTCACGACCTGCCGCCCGCGTCCAATCGCCAGCGACTCTTCAGGAACATTGTCGGTGATGCAGGAGCCAGCTCCCACATACGCACTTTTGCCGATGCGCACCGGCGCCACTAAGGTGCTGTCGCTGCCGATGAAGGCTCCATCGTCGATTACCGTCTTGTGCTTGTGCACGCCATCATAGTTGCATGTGATGGTTCCCGCGCCAATATTAACCCCGGCGCCGATCTCAGCGTCCCCAAGATAGGTGAGATGATTCGCCTTCGATCCCTTACCCAGCCTGATCTTTTTCGTTTCCACAAAATTACCGACGTGCGCGCCTTCCCCAATCTCGCTGCCCGGTCGCAGATGCGAATACGGTCCGATGATCGCTCCGCCGCCGATTCTTGCGTCTTCCATTACGCACCCAGGGCGAACCATGACTCCATCTCCGATCTCCGAATCGCGGATCACGCAATAGGAGCGCACCCGGCAGCCGCTGCCAATCTTCGTCTTCCCCAGAAGCTGTACATACGGTTCGATCACGGTGTCGGGCGCGATCGTCACATCGGCGTCGATCACGCAAGTCGCAGGATAGAAAATCGTGACTCCATCCGCCATCAGCTGACGGCACTTCGCCAGCCGCATCTGCTGGTCGATATCGGCAAGTTCAGCCCGCGTATTTCCTCCCAACACTTCGCTCGGATTCGCCGTCTTCCACGCCACGACTGGCAGCCGCGCCCGTCGCAGAACCTGTGCCATGTCGGTTAGGTAGTACTCGGCATGGGCATTGTCGGTCGAGAGTTGCCCGATGTTTCCGTAGAGATCCTTGACCGCGAAAACATAAAAGCCGGAATTGATCTCCCGGATTTTTTTCTGCGCGGGGTTTGCTGCCTTCTCTTCCACGATCGCCTGGACTTCCGCGCTACCAGCCCGTTTCCGTAACACGCGTCCATAGCCGGTCGGGTTTTCCAGTTCCGCGCTCAACAGGGTCATGGCGGCCTGCTCTTGCAGATGGAAACCTCGCAGCTTCTCGATGGTCTCGGCAGTCATCATCGGAGCATCGCCCGAGAGCACGATGACGTGGTCATATCCGGACAAGACGTCGCGCGCCACCATCAGCGCATGCCCGGTGCCGCGCTGTTCAGCTTGCAGCACAAAATTGACGCCGGTGTGCTTCGTCGCTTCGCGCACCCGCTCCGCCTCATGTCCCACAATCGCGAAGATATCTCGCGCCCGGACTACACACAGAGCCGCGCGGATTACATGCTCCAGCAGAGGCTTGCCCCCGACTTCATGTAACACTTTAGGAAGTTGCGATTTGAGCCGTGTGCCTTTGCCAGCGGCCATAATGGCCACAGCTATTCTTGGGACTGATTTCGATAGTTGCGTTCGGGGGGATTTAACGCGGGAAGGCGCAGCCGCGCCGGAGCGATTGTCTTTGGATTTCTTCATTCGACCTCAATATACCTCGCCGCATCGACAATGGCTATTTCCGGAATCCTGTCCTACAATCTTCCCCATTGTCTTTGGGGCGTATCTAACCAAAACACCAGCGGAGGAGAACGTGCCGAAATATGTCATCGAACGCGATATTCCCAACGTCGGGGATGTGACGCCGGAACAAGTCATCGCCATTTCGCAAAAGTCTTGCAGCGTACTGAACAACCTTGGACCCAAGATCCAATGGCTGCACAGCTACGTGACGCAGGACAAGATTTATTGCGTCTACATCGCGCCCAACGAAGAGATGGTGCGGGAACATGCGCGCCAGGGCGGCTTCCCGGCCAACCGGGTATCGGAAGTGAAGCTGGTCATCGATCCCACTTCCGCGGAAGCGTAAGCTCTACAGGCCCAGACCGCCATCCACCGCCAGAATTTGCCCGGTGATGAATTGAGGCGCGGTAGCAAAGAACAGAACCGCTGCGGCAATTTCTTCCGCCCGGCCATTGCGCCGCATCGGGGTCTGCTTCGCCATCTTACGCATGAACGCGGCGGCGGATCGCTCTCCTAGATCGATCATCCCGGGGGCAACCGCGTTGACGGCAATCTCCGGCGCGAGCGCCTTGGCCATGACCTTGGTCAGCATGTGCAAGGCTGCCTTCGACGAGCAATAATGAGCGTGCGTCGCCCAGGGCCTGAGCCCTCCTAACGACCCCATGTTGATAATCTTTGCCTCGATCGGGCCCGAATTCTTGCCGCGGTTGCGCCGCATCCATTTCAGCGCTTCGCGGCTAACCAGAAATGGCCCACGCGTGTTGGAGGCGAAGATCGCGTCCCATTGGCGGATTGTGAGCTTTTCGAACTCGGCCGTCTCGTAGTTCGCGGCATTGTTTACCAGGATGTCGATTCGGCCTAACTCTCGGCCAGCCTCCTTCATCATGGCGCGCACACTCGCCTCGTCGGTTACGTCGCAGTGCAGGGCGAACGCGCGAACTCCGCAGGCGGAGAGGTCCACCACCGTTTCCCGTGCTTCGCGGGCCGAATCCCTGTAGGTAATTGCCACATCGGCGCCCGCTTGCGCTAAGGCGAGTGCCGACGCTCGTCCCAATCGGCGCGCCGCCCCGGTCAGCAAGGCGGTTTTCCCGGTCAGAGGCTTTTGCTGGATGGCTGGCATGTTGCCCATTCTACTGCCTCCCCCAGACGAAGTTGCGGAGTGGTCCAACAAGCATACCTTTAACTTTACCTCTGGAAAAATCTTGCTTCCCCACGCTAGAATCTAGCCGCATGCCAGAGCTGCGCAGCGTTGTCGTTTACTCTCGCAAGGGATGTCATCTTTGCGAAGTCGTCAAAGAGAGCTTGTCGAAGCTCTCGCGTCGCGGCAGCTTCACGTGGCGCGAAATTGACGTCGATGCTGACGCTGAGCTCCGCCGCCAGTTCAACGATGAAGTGCCGGTCGTTTTCATCGATGGCCGCAAAGCTTTCAAGTACCGCATGGACGAGCAAGAGTTTCTGCGTAGGCTGGCCAGCTAACCGGCTCGTGACATTCTCGTCGTTTCCTTTACAATCTGTCCCGACATGATGACGCGCACGGAGCTGTACGCGGATCCGCACAACCTGTTTCTGCACGATCTGGTTCTCGCGTCTTGCCGCCGTAATCCCCACAAAACCGCGCTGGTCGATTCATCCTGCAATCGCAGGATGACCTACGCCGAATACGGAGAGACGGTCGAATCCCTGGCTCGCGGCTTGATCGGTGCAGGCGTGAGGCCGGGGGATGTCGTTGCCATCTTTCTCGCCAACTCTTGGGAGTTCTGCAGCGCGTTCCACGCCACCCAGCTTGCCGGCGCCATTCCCACGCTTCTGAATCCCACGTACCGCGAGCGCGAAGTACGCTATCAGCTCGAAAATTCCGGCGCCGTTCTTCTGATTACGGACGGTGGAAATCTCGAAGGGATCAACCTGGCGGGATTGCCGAGGCTGCGGCGGGTCTACACCACGCGGAAAATGGCTCCGGGCACAGAGCCCTTCGCCAACTTGCTGAAGGCCTCGTCAACCGTATTTCCGAAGCCCGATCAACCTTCGGATCTGGCGCTGTCAGCGCTTCCCTACTCAAGCGGCACGACCGGCCTGCCCAAGGGCGTGATGCTCTCTCACTACAACCTTATCGCCAACATTTATCAACTGCTCGGCCCGAATGCCACCGCCCTCAACTCCGCCGACACGATTCTGTGCTGTCTGCCTCTCTATCACATTTACGGTCTGAATGTGATGCTCAATCCCGCGCTGGTCCTCGGCGCGACCCTGGTGTTGATGCCGCGATTCAACGTGCAGCGGCTAACCGAACTCATGGTGCACGAAGCTGTCACCATGATGCCGCTGGTGCCGCCGGCCATCAATGCACTCTGCCAGGCTGCCGAAGCGGGACAGTTCCCGCGAGACCATAAGGTGCATTGGGTGAAATCGGGCGCGGCGCCGCTGGCTCCAGATCTTCCTCGACGTTTTACGGCGCTGACTAACATTCTGGTGTGCCAGGGATACGGGATGACCGAAGCCTCGCCCGTCACTCATGTAGGATTCCTCGATCCCGCGCTGTATCGCCCGGACTCCATCGGTCATCCTTTGGCACAAACCGATTGCCGCGTTCTTTCGCAGTCCGACATCGATCCCGCTGACACTCCCGACGATCTCACCGAAGCAGCCTCTGGCCAGCCCGGTGAGTTGGTGATGCGCGGCCCACAATTCATGCTCGGCTACTGGAAAGAACCGCAAGCCACAACGGCTGTTTTACGCGATGGCTGGTACTGGTCGGGCGACATCGTGACCCGCGACCGCGAAGGTTTCTACCGCGTCGTCGATCGCCGCAAAGAAATGATCAAGTACAAAGGTTTCGCCGTCGCCCCGGCGGAGGTCGAAGCGGTGCTGCTCGAGCATCCCGCGGTCAAGGAATGCGGAGTGGTGGGCAGGGCCAGCCTCGATGCCGGTGAAATCCCCGTGGCTTTCGTTGCGTTACGCGACGGATTCGTCGATAGCCGCAAACTGGAAGAAGAACTGTGCGCCTTCGTGGCGGATCGCCTCACCCATTACAAACAGCCCCGGGAAGTCCACTTCGTCGATGCTGTGCCGAAAACTGCTTCGGGAAAAATTCTTCGCCGCGAACTGCGCAAACAAATGGTCTGATGCAGGCACCAGAAGAGAATGGAGGCGCAGTTTACCCCAGCCGAACTCTCTCAGCGATCTCTGCGAATCCTCTGCGCTCTCCGCGGTTAAGCTCTTCTTACCGCCAAGGCCCCACGACCAGAAGTGACACCCATTTGACATTGTCCTGACAATTCCCCCGTTCCAACATCCCACACTCGGGCTCATCACGCGTCGGCACGTGGCTCGCGTGTCCCGCAGAAGCTCATCCCCGCAACTCATTTCGTGGGATCGGGTGCGGAATCGTAACAGGAGGCTGGTCATGAATTTGTCTCGCTTGCATATCTGGGCTGGCGCATGTGTTTTTGTCGCCGCGAGTGTGCTTCAGCTTCACGCCCAGGGGAACGCTTTCAATACGCCAGGAAACATTCTGATTTCCGACCAATACAATAACCGCCTGATCGAAGTGAATCCCGACAATAACGAAGTCGTATGGACCTTTGGAAATGGCTCGAGCGTTGCGGGGCCGCACTCCGTAGTGGGCGTCAACGATGCCCAGCGCATTGGCCGGATCACTCTGGTTGCCGGAACCGGCGTACCCGCCGGCGCCGAGCCCACTTGCCCCAACGGCTGCGCCGATAACCGGGTGATGCTGGTCGATCCCAGCGGCACGATTATCTGGAAATACGGCAAAGCCGGCGTCACCGGTTCGGGCCCGGACGAGCTCAATACTCCGGTGCAGAACACATGGCTAAAGAATCACCACATCCTGATCACCGATCAAGGCAACGCGCGCATTATCGAAGTCAACCTCGGCAAGCAGATTATCTGGCAGTACGGCCAGACCGGGGTTACTGGCGACGGTCCGAATCAGCTCAATAATCCCAACAGCGCGGAACTCCTGGCGAATGGCCATATCCTTATCGCCGATGAAGGCAACAACCGCGTCATCGAGGTGACTCGCAAGAAGCAGATCGTGTGGAGCTACGGCTGCGCTACTTGCAGTGAACTCAATGCCGCCGCCTTTGCCAGCCGCCTGCCCAACGGAGACACGCTGATCACCGATGGCGGCAACAACCGCATCGTCGACGTGGATGCCTGCGGCAATGTCCTCTGGACCTACTACACGAACGCGCGGGCCGGCAGCGTGTCGAATCCTCTTCCCAGCCGCGCCGTCATGCTGAAGAACGGGAATGTTCTCATCAGCGACCAGTACAACATGCAAGTCATTGAAATCGACTCCAACCAAAATATCATCTGGAGCCAAGGCACCGTCGGCGTCGCCGGCGACGGTTTCGATATGCTCAACGGCCCGTACGACGCCAAGGTCATCGGGGATTACACCGGCCTAACTCCGCCCTTCGGAGGTCACGGAGATCGTTAGATCCTCCGGGGGCCCCACCCTTGCCGCGAAGTGTGCGAGAGGGTGGGGATTTTGACTTTACGGACCAGAGAGGACGAGCCGACCAGGCCGGAAAACTTCATTTCGCTTTATCCTCGGACGCCAGCTTCCGGGTCACCAGAAAACTCCAGATCACTTGATTACCATCGAGATCGTTGCTGGTCTTCCCGATTGCGTTCTCCGGCTCGTACTGCTCTCCACTCGGCCACGTATTCCCCGCACCCTTGATGCTGTACAGGACGACTTGCGCATTCTGCTGGCATCCATCGTAGGTATCGACTTTCGTCTCCATGCCGCCTTTTGCATGCTCCGGCAGTTTGCTCTTTTGCGGTTTTTCCTGGCAGCGGTCGATCTTGGCCCACGATTTGGCGCTATCTTCGGCGGACAAGGTCGCCAGGCTCATGTTCTTTTCGGTTCCTCCGCCGTAAGGGACGACCGGATCCGAAGTGCCGTTGATCATGACCACCGGCACTGGACGCTGCGGCAGACAAATCATGGTCTTTGGCATCGTCGCGCCGACCGTCCCTACGGCAGCGATGCGATCTCCTAAAGCGCAGCCCAGCCGCATGCTCATGAACCCACCCTCCGACAGCCCGACGGCGTAGACGCGGGCGGTATCCACGGAAAACTTGGTCTCCATCTCGTCGAGCATCTGATTGAAGAAGGCGACGTCGTCGGCGTTGTTGGCGGGCTTTTTCGCATCATCGTCAGGCTGATTCCTGGGACGTTGTTGGCCGCCTCCCGGATATCCGCCGCCACCACCGCCGCCGCCCGGGTAGCCCCCGCCACCGGGATAGCCGCCTCCGCCACCGGGATACCCTCCGCCGCCGTAGCGCCCATGCCTACCCGGCCCCATCCCCATGGGCCGCCGCTGCTCCGCCGCGTGCACGCCAACGTTCCACCGGCCATGCAACGCAAAAGGATAGACGGCGATGATGCCGTCCTTGTCGGCAAGCTGGTCGAATTGCGTGAGCCGCTCCATATCATCGGGATCCTGATTCAAGCCATGCAGCAGAATCACTACGGGATAATGGCGCTGCGGATCGTACCCGTGCGGGAGCCGCACCATGAACGTGCGGTCGACGTCATCGACTGTCACCTTTTCCTTGGTCTCCTGCGCCCATAGCTTGAGGCCGCCGATCAGCATCAGCCCGCAGAGCGCCAAGCTTGAGGCAACACGAATCCGTTGAAAATATCGAAGTTTCATCTTGTCTCCAGAAAACCGACCCGAGAGGCTGCCAAGCAGACAGTTCCTTTGCTTGGAAGCATCCTTTCGTCTATAAGTTGGCCACACCCACGAAACTTTCCGCATAGAGCCTCCGTATCTTCCATCGACAGTGAAGTGCAGCTCCGGCAGGCGCACCAAGCGCATCGGGGAAGGAGAACTACCATGGAAGGACTCACCGGTCTCGCAGCAGTCATCATGTTCCTGGGCATGCCCACGGCTATTCTCGGAATGTACACCTATTATCGCGTGCGCAAACTGCGTTCGGAAGAGCGAATGGCAGCGATCCAGCGCGGCGTCTCCGTTCCCATGGAAGCCGAACTTTCGGAGTCGGCTCGATCCCGCCGCGCCGGCATTTTGCTGGTCGCCGGAGCCGTCGGCTACATGATCGCCTTCAGCATTGTGGCCCGCGTGGAACCCGACGCCCTGATCGCTGCCGCCTTCGGCGCGATCCCATTCACGCTCGGCCTCGGATATTTTCTGGATTCGGCTCTGATCCGTCGCGACGCCCGCGCCTGAGACTTGGCCGAGATCGGCAATAATTCTTTGCCCCATCCTTGTCCTCCGATTTCGGGAAGAGGGATGGGGCCTTGCCATTCCTGCCGCGCCACTCACTTTCCGGTCAGAAACTTGTACTGCGCCTCGGTGAGCGGCACTACGCTCAATCTTCCCTGCCGCGCCAGCGGAGAGTCCGCAAACAGCTTGTTGGCCTTCGCTTCCGCCAGCGTCACCGGCTTCACAATCCCTTCCCCGACCTTGATCTTCACCTTCGGATTGCTGGCGTCCGAAACATCCACCGAAATCACCGACGCCGTTCCCACGGCACTCTTCTCATCTCCGGTGTGATAAATGATCAGGCGCTCGCCCGGCTTCATGCCGCGCAGATTTTTCAAGGCCGCGGGATTCGAAACGCCATCCCACACCGTTGTCTTCTCGCGCTGTAAGTCCGCAAACGAGTAGGTTGAAGGCTCTGTTTTCAGTAAGTAGTCCATACGATCCCTCTCTGTTTCGTAAGAGATGCAGCCGATGTTGTTATCGTCTCAATTGGGCTTCTTGGAGTCGGGCGGTGGTGGTGGTGGATTTTGCTTTGCCGGCTCCGCGGGATGATCGTCGTACACCGAGTACTGCCCCTGCGGTCGCTTTAACTTAACCGTGATCTCGGCCTTATCCCTCTCGATGTCAAAATCTTCCCCATAAGTTTGAAATCCCGGTGCCAGCACCTGCACGCGCAGCATACCGTAGGGGACGCCGTCAAAATCCGCCTTGCCGTCAGGATTGGTTTTCAGTTCCATGCCACCGCGTTCCTGCTTGCCGGCTGCATTCACCGAGTGCATGACCACGGCTGCGTTCCGGATCGGTTTCCCGTTGTCGTCTTTCACCACGGTAAAATAAATCCAGCACGTCGGCCCAATGTCGTCCTTATCTTTCTGCGCTACGGCCACGCTCGCCATCGCGAGCAGGAGCACGGCCGCCCCACCGATAAAACGCTTGTTCATGGATGACATTTTATGCACTTCCAGCCGCGCCTGTCACCTGCCAGCACTCGCGCGCCGATGGCTGATCGGACAATGATGCCCCGCTCTTTTACAATTGCCGGGTGAAGACCTGGGACGTAATCATCGGCGGCGGCGGCATCATCGGCCTTTCACTCGCCATCGCTCTGCGCAAGCGCGGCGCAACGGTGCTCGTCGTGGAACGCGGAGAACCCGGACGCGAAGCCTCGCACGCTGCGGGCGGCATGCTGGTCGATTGCCCACTCGAAACTCCGGCTGCACTGCAAGCGCTGGCGACGGCGAGTGCGCGCATGTATCCCGAATTCGCCCATGAGTTGGAAGTCGAGTCGGGAATGAAGGTCGACTTGAGGGATCAAGGAACGATCCTGTTTCTCTCAAAAGAACATATTGGAAACCCACTGTTGACCAGCCCTCTGATGAGGCCAGCCGCGATCAGTCTGAGCGAACTGGAGCAGCTGGAACCTGCTTTGGCCGTCCAAAAAGCGAGTACCTCAGATAAGGCAGAAATAGAAGTGTTTCGGGAAGAGTGGGGCGTCAAGGAGGACTCCCGCCAGGTCGAAGAATTCTTCAGGTCCATACCAGGTCGCGCTCTATGCCTGAAAGAGCGCAGCGTCGATCCGCGCGCCCTTACTGCCGCGGCCTGGAAAACGGCGAAGAAGCGCGGCGTCGACTTCTCGTCTTCGGATCCCGTGACGGCAGTGAATCTGTCCGATAGCCAGGTCAGTGGGGTGAGCACGACGAAGACTTCTTTCCGAGCAGACAAAGTAGTCAACTGCGCCGGAGCATGGTCGGGACAGATCGGTCCGCATTCCTTCCCCGCGCGACCCGTGAAAGGCCAGATGCTGTGCCTGGTGATGCCCTCTCGGACGCTGTTGAAGCACGTGATCCGTTCGCCGAAGGCGTATCTGATCCCGCGTAGCGATGGCCGCCTGCTGGTCGGTGCCACCGTGGAAGAAGCCGGCTTTGACAAGCGCACTGATCCGGCGACCATTCAGCGTCTGCACCGCTCCGCGATCGAACTAGTCCCGAAACTCCGCGACGCGAAAATCCTTGAAGACTGGGCAGGCCTGCGTCCCGGAACCCCCGACGCGCTTCCAATCCTCGGCGCAACCGCGACTCCCGGATACTATGTGGCGACGGGCCACTTTCGCGACGGCATCCTGCTGGCCCCGATCACCGCGGAAGTCATGACAGCGGTCATGGAAGGGCGCGCTCCCGAGCACGATCTGACGGCATTCTCTCCAGAAAGATTTCGTTGATTCCTGTACTTCCCCTGTTCAGAGTGGGCGTCATCCCGAGCGGAGCCGCTTTTCAGGCGGAGGGAGGGATCTCCCTCCCACGAAATCAGAGGCGAGGAGATCCCTCAGCCGGCTCAAAAGCGCCGGCTTTCGGGATGACCCTCGATTTGCAAATATCCAAAATTCAAAGTGCCCCAGTACCAAGAGCCTCGGTTCAAGCCATGTCCCACCGTTCGCGTTATACTGATCCGTTTGCTCGGACTTCCGATTCGCTGTCTTGCGTTTCCGCCGAGATTCAGATCGTCGAACCAAAGAAAGGATTCATCATGGCCTCTTCTGCCGTCGATTTTGCCCGCAGTAATCAGCAGCGCTTCCTGAACGAACTTAAAGATCTTCTCCGCATTCCCAGCGTCAGCACCCTCGAAGAACATAAACCGGATATTCAGAAAGCGGCCGACTTTGTCGCCAACGAACTGCGCCGCATCGGCATGGAAAACGTCGAGGTCATCCCTACCAAGGGACACCCGCTCATTTACGCCGATTGGCTGCACGCCCAGAACAAGCCCACCGTCCTCTGCTACGCGCACTACGATGTTCAGCCCGCCGAGCCGCTGGACGAATGGCATACGCCGCCGTTCGAGCCCACCGAGCGCAACAACAACATCTATGCGCGCGGCGCGGTCGACGATAAAGGCCAGCTCTGGATGGAAGTGAAGGCGCTCGAAGCCCTCATGCAGTCTGGCGGCGGCAAGCTGCCGTTGAACGTGAAGATCATTTTTGAGGGCGAAGAAGAAGTCGGCGGCGAAGCCATCGAAGTATATCTGCGCGAGCAGAAGGCCAAGCTGAAGGCGGATTTCGCGCTGGTCTGCGACACCGAACTTTTCGCGCCCAATCTGCCCACGCTCTGTGTCGGCCTGCGCGGCCTGGTTTATACCGAGATCGAAGCTGTGGGCGCCAAGACCGACCTGCATTCCGGCGTCTACGGCGGAGTGGCTCCGAATCCCTTCTTCGCCCTGATCGAAATCATCAGCAAGCTGAAAGACTCCAAGGGCAAAATCCTGATCCCGGGCTTCTACAAGAGCGTAAAGGCCCCAACCAAGGACGAATTGAAGGCGTGGAAGCGCCTGCCTTTCAATGTAGAGCACTACCGCAAGACGGAAGTTGGATCGAAGGTTCTCACCGGCGAGCCAGGATATTCCGTTCTGTATCGGACCTGGGCGCGACCGACACTCGAAGTACACGGCATGCCGGGAGGCTTCATCGCCGCAGGCGCTAAGACTGTGATCCCGGCGAAGGCGCAGGCCAAAGTTTCCATGCGCCTCGTCCCCAATCAGGACGCCGACGACATCCTCAAGAAATTCACCGCTTACGTGAAGAAGCTCACGCCCAAAGGCATCGAGACGAAGATCAAAGTCTGGAGCAAATGCCCGGCATGCGTGGTGAGCACCGACAACAAGTACATCGAAGCGGCGACTGCTGCGCTGCACGACACCTTCAAGAAAGATACCGTGTTCATCCGCAGCGGTGGTTCGATTCCCATCGTGACCAGCTTCCAGGACGTGCTGAAAATTCCCAGCGTGATGATGGGCTTCGGTCTGCCCGACGACAACCTGCACGCTCCCAACGAGAAGTTCCACATCCCCAACTTCTACCGCGGGATCGAAACCATCTGCAGGTTCTTCGAGAAGGTCGGCGGGTAAACAATCGATCATGCCTGTGGAGTGGGCACTTCCTTGTCATGCTGCAAGCCAGCGGGCAAGAGTGCCCCCTCCACACGTATCTTCCGCTTTATCCATTGCACTGGCTGATCGTCTGCGCTAGCCTTGTTCTGCTCTCGCGGTTCTCCCACCTTCTGTTTCCTTCTCTACCCGTTTGCCGTCCATTTGCTGCAATGTCTGTGCAATACAACGCGGTCGCTTCTAACCCCACACTATATATAGTGTTATATTGCTTGACCCCGCCCCAATTTCACCGTTACAGTAGCTTAACTTTGTGCCCGCCCTGTCCAGCCTGGGGTGATAAGAAGACGCAAATTGGGTCCGGCCGGGAGTGCGGAAGGCATCCAATGCGGAAGAGGAATCTTCCTGGTAAACACTGTTTGATAAACGCGGTGCGCCGTAAGCGAAGTCAAAATCCCCACCCTGTCGCAAACGGCCCGACAAGGATGGGGCAACCGAAATTGGATGGTTTGGTGCTGGTCACTGCCAGCTGGCAGTTGTTCTTAAGGAGTTCACGTTGCTCAAACTGAAGAGACTTCAGATTCTCGGGTTCAAGTCGTTCTGCGACCGCACCGAGCTCAAGTTCCACGGGGACGGTGTGGCGGCCATCATTGGCCCCAATGGCTGCGGCAAGTCGAACATCTCCGACGCCATCTCATGGGTGCTCGGCGAGCAGTCGGCCAAGACGCTGCGCGGAGCGCGCATGGAAGACGTCATCTTCGCCGGGACGCGCGATCGCAAGCCCACCGGCATGGCCGAAGTCTCGCTCACGCTGATCGATCCGGAAATCTGCGGCGGCGCCGACGCCAATGCCGCAACCGAAATTGACATTCAAGATGACATGCCCGAGCCGGCTCAGCCCCACATAGCCGACGATTGGGATGAAACCTCCATTCGAGCCCGCGCCGCGGCCGAGACGGAGCAAGCCGTCGAAGACTCTCAGCCCGGGAAGACCGAAGAAGTCGAGGTGCCGCGGTCGAAGATCAATACGATTGCCATCGCGTTTCCGGATGACGAACCCATTTTCGCGCTCCCCGCGCACAACGTAGTTGCTCCGGCTAGCGCTGCCGCCATCGGCACGCCCGCTGCGCACGTGGTTCTGAAAATTCGCCGGCGCAAATTCAACCAGCAACAATTTCATGCCGGAGAAATTGTGGTCACACGGCGCCTGTTCCGCTCCGGCGACAGTGAATACCTGCTGAACGGCCGACTTTGCCGCCTCCGCGATATTCAGGAACTCTTCATGGGCACCGGGCTTGGCCCCGAGTCCTACGCTCTCATCGAGCAGGGACGCATTGGCCAGATCCTGAGCAGCCGCCCCACCGATCGCCGCGCGATTCTCGAAGAGGCGGCTGGCATTACGAAATTCAAAACCAAGAAGCGGCTGGCGGAAGCTCGCCTGGAAGATGCCAAGCTGAACCTGAACCGCGTGAACGACATTTTCGAGGAAGTCACGCGTCAGATGAACTCGCTCAAACGCCAGGCTTCCAAGGCCGAACGCTATGCTCGCCTGCGCGACGAGATGCGCGCCAAGCTGCGACTGGTGCTGGCCAGCAAATTCGCCGAGATCGAGCATGAGAGCACGGAAATTGACGCCCAACTTAACGTCCTCGCTGAGGAAATGCAGCATCGGACTGAAGAAGTCCAGCAGCATGAAGCGGAGCACAACGAGCGCACGCAGCGCGGCTATTCCATCGAAGCCGAATTGCGCGAGAATCGCGACCGCATTAGCCAGATTGCGCTGGAGATTGACCGCGCCCACGCGCGCCGCCGCCACAACGAAGAGCGCTGCGCCGAGTTGCTGGTGCGCGCTGCTTCGGCTGAAGCTGAGTTGGCGCAGGCCCGGCACCGCTTGACGGCGCTGGAATCGGAGCGCGAATCGAATCGCCAGATTCTCGAATCGGCTGCCGCCGATCTTGCCGCCGCACAGAGCGACCTCGTTTTGTGCCAGCAAGAGGCCGCCACGGCCGCCGCCTCTCTCGCCGAAATCGAGCGCCAGCAGGAAGAGTCGCGCGTCGCGATTTTCGATACCGTGTCCGCCGCTTCTCGCCTTCGCAATCAGCTGGCGCAAGCGGAAGAACGTCTCGCCGGAGCCGACCGCGAGGCTCGCCGTCTCGAGGCCGAGATCACCAACGCGAATGTTCAAGTCGAAACCTTCGGCGGACAGCGTGGACAACTCGCCCTCGAATTCGAAACCGTCACGCAGCGGGTCGGCGGGATCACGGAAGAGATCAGCCAACTTCGCCGCCTGATCGAATCCAAGAAGCTCGACGAAACGCGAGGCAAGGCGAATCTCGACGTCCTTCGCGCTGAATATGCGACCGCTCTTGGCAAGAAGGGCTCGCTCGAGGCCGTCATCGCCGAACACGGATACTCCACAGAATCGGTGCGCCGCCTGTTCCAGTCGGGAGTGATGCGGGGCGGCCTCGCGCCGGTGGGCGTGCTGGCCGACTTCCTCGAAGTCGAACCACGCTACGAGCGCGTCGTCGAAGATTTTCTGCGCGATGAACTGAACTACATCGTGGTCAAATCCTGGGACGCCGCCGACGAAGGCTTGCGCATGCTGCGCACCGACGTCGACGGACGCGCGACGTTCCTCGTCCACCCAGAAGACTCGCAGGCTAAATTTTCTTTCGTGCTGGATGAAGCCGCGCACTCCGCTCCCCCCGCGGCGCAGATTGTGCCGCTCAAACACACCATCCGCGTGCTGGACGGATTTGGGAAATCGCTGGAAGTCATTCTGCCCAAGCTGCGCGACGGATACATCGTTCCGGAATCCGGCGTGGCACGCGGGCTGGCGCTCGAAAATCCGGATGCATTCTTTCTTTCGCAAGCGGGCGAATGCTTCCACAACGTCACCGTGACCGGCGGCAAGCAGCGCGCCGAAGGGCCGCTCTCGATGAAGCGCGAGCTGCGCGAAGTCTTGCGCCAGCTCGACGACCTCGAACGCGCTCTGCGTGATGAAGAGGGACGAGTGCTCACTCTCGGGCGCGAAATCAAGGAACTCACTTCCCTGCTGGAACGCCTGGATGGGGAAAAACGCGAAGCCGAACATCAGGCCATGACTTCCGGCCATATGCTGCAACAGCTCGATTCGGAGATGTCTCGAGTCAGCGAACGTCTCAACGTTTCTCAACTCGAACTAGGACGCCTGGCCGCCGAACGCGCTGAGCAAGAAGGCATTCTCTGTGCCCGTCAGTCCGAGATCGAAGTAGTAGAACTGCGCCGCGCCGAGCTAGAACAGCAACTCGCAGCGGCTCAGGAATCGCTGACGGCTCTACGGCAGAAGCGGGAAGAATCCGCGCAGACAACTTCTCAGCACGCCGCCCGGGTCGCCACCTTGGCCGAGCGTCACCGCTCAGCCGCGTCGGTGCTGCAGCGGATCGAATCTCTGTTCTCGGAAATGGGAGAGCGCATTCACACCTTGTCTTCCCAAATCGAGGGCTCCGCTGCCGAGAAGCTGCAACGTGAATCCGAGAACGAACAACTCGCGCAAAGCGCGGCAGATCTGGAAGCCGAACGCAACGCAGCGCAGGCTCGCGAGGGCCTGTTGCAATTCGAAACTGAGCAACTTCGCGCGCGACTCGCCGAAATCGACGAACTGCTGCGCAACAGCCGCCTGTTGCTCGATCAGGCTCGCGACCGACGTGGGGACCTATCCGCGGCCGGGGCCAAGCTCCAGTCAGACGCGCAGTACATGTCGGAAACCTGTCTGAATGAACTGGGCATAGAGCGAACTGCCTTGCTGGCCGACACGACTTTGACCGCAGTCAGGGGCGACCAGTTGGCGGCCGAAGATCAGATGTATCGCGACATGCGCTCCAAGCTCGAAGCGATGGGTCCAGTCAACATGATGGCGCTCGAAGAATATAAGGAAACCGCCGAACGTCACTCGTTCCTCGAAACGCAGCGCCAGGACCTGATTTCCTCGATCGAGAACACGACAGCGACGATTAAAGAGATCGATCAGATCTCGCGCCAGAAATTTGAAGAGGCTTTCGCCAAGATCAACGAAAATTTCCAGGCAACGTTCAAGAAACTATTTGGCGGCGGGCACGGCTTCATGAAGTTGACCGACGAGGAGAACAGCGCCGAAAGCGGCATCGACGTGATCGCCTCGCCTCCCGGCAAGCGCCTGCAGAGCGTGCTGCTGCTTTCCGGCGGCGAAAAAGCGCTCACCGCCCTGGCCCTGCTGGTCGGCATTTTCCAGTACGCGCCCAGCCCGTTCTGTATCCTCGACGAAGTCGATGCCCCGCTCGACGAAGCCAACGTCGGCCGCTTCACCGACCTGGTCAAGGAGATGAGCGTGCAGACGCAGTTTGTGCTCATCACCCACAGCAAGAAAACCATGAGCATCGCTCCGGTTCTCTACGGCGTGACCATGCAGGAGCCGGGCGTCTCGAAGCTGGTGTCAGTGCGGTTCGGGGCTCAATAGCTGACGAACGACCCTACTTCTGCAGTAGAAGGACGTTATGTCCCTCTGGGTCGTGTAATACAGCCCAGTTCGACTCGTGTTGGACCAGTTTGTCGCGTCCAATTGCGCGCAAAGTCTCGGGCAAATCTGCCACTTCAAAAAAGAGCACAGCCTTGTCCATTGACGGATATGATTCCACCCCTTTTCGTTCCAGGCAGATAAATCCGGTGGCACTGTCAAACTTGACGTGATGTCCGGCTTGCTCATCTGAGACCTCCAAGCCCAAGGTTTCGACGTAGAATCTTCGAGCTCGTTCCAAGTCTTCGAAGTAGAGTTCCACTCCGGCGAATTGCAGCTGTATCTCGCTCATGCGCACACCTTCTGTGATTTCTTAATTCGACCCAAGATATCCACGCCCATCCTCAGCTTTTCCACAACTTGAAACCGCGTCTTTCCCCGTCCAAGGCCGCTTCTTGGCCATCCGCTTTGCTGTCAACAATTTTCCATGCTACAGAAAACGGGATCGTTCTTCGCACGTGATCAGAATCGTTGACATTTTTTTCTGACCAGCTAGAATACGCCTCGCCTCTAACCTGTAAAATTTCACCATGACTTCTGATCTCCTCGATCCCGTTCTCATACAAACCGACTTCCCCGACCTTAAACTTCACGCCAGCGGCAAGGTGCGCGACGTCTATAACATCGACGACCAGCAACTGCTCTTCGTCGCGAGCGATCGCATCTCCGCCTTCGACTACATTCTGGCCACCGGCATCCCGCATAAAGGCCGTGTCCTCAACCAGATCTCGCTGTTCTGGTTCGATTACCTGGCGGATATCGTCCCCAATCACCTGATCACCGCGGATGTCGAACGCTATCCAGCCGCGGCCCGCAAATATGCCGAACAGCTTCGTGGCCGCTCGATGCTCGTGCGTCGCGCAGAGATGTTCCCGGTGGAATGCGTGGTCCGCGGTTATATCTCGGGCTCGGCCTGGAAGGAATACAAGGCGACCGGAAAAGTCTCGGGCATCTCTCTTCCCCCTGGACTGAAAGAGTCCGACGCATTCCCGGAGCCGATCTTTACACCTTCGACGAAGGCTACGACCGGGCACGACGAAAACATTTCGTTTGACCAGATGTGCGAGATCGTGGGCGTAGAAACGGCCAGTCATCTTCGCGATTTGACGCTGCGGGTTTATAAGAAAGCCGCGGCCTACGCGCGGCAGCGCGGCATCATCATCGCCGATACCAAGTTTGAGTTTGGACGTACCGCCCAGGGCATCACGCTGGCGGATGAAGTCCTGACTCCCGATTCTTCCCGCTTCTGGCCTGCCGACAAGTACCAGCCGGGCCGGGCGCAGGATTCGTATGATAAGCAGTACGTTCGCGATTACCTCGAGCAAATTCACTGGAACAAGCAACCGCCCGCTCCCGCTCTTCCGCCGGAAGTGGCGCGCCGTACCAGCGAGAAATACCTCGAGGCGTACTTCCAGCTTACGGGACGCAAGCTGGATGTCTAGCCAAGTGTTCGGTACTTCCAGCGAGCACGGATTATGACTGTCGCGGACTGGATGATTTGTGCCGTAGTGCTTGTGAACGTTGTCACGGCCGCCATGCAGGGTTTTTTTTCTGAGGCCCTTACCATGGCCGGCCTGGTCGTTGGTTACGTCCTGGCCGCCTGGAAGTATCGCAGCCTGGCGGAGTGGCTTGAGAGTTTTTTGAAGAACCCGTGGTTAGCTGAGATTCTGGGTTTCCTGATTATCTTTTTTGCCATCGTGCTCTTGTTTGGCCTGGCAGCCAGATTAGCCCGCTGGATTATGAAGGAAGCCGGACTCAGCGGTTTTGACCGTTTCCTCGGCGCTTTGTTGGGACTGCTGAAGGGCGGACTGATGGTTGCAGTAATCCTGATGGGTATGACAGCGTTTACGCCAACGTCGAAGCTTCTGCAGAACTCGCAACTAGCCCCTTACTTTCTTGTGGTAGGGCGAGCGGCCATATGGATCGCTCCAGCAGAGCTCAGGCTTCGATTCAATCAGGGTCTGCAGTTGATTCATCAGGCCTCTCCGCATTCGAACGGCAGTCCTGCCTCGGCACCGATGTCGGAATCGGTGCACTGAACAAATTCCAGAAAGAAAGAGACGCATCGTGAAAGATCAATTGGAAGCACTCGTCCTGCAAATGTATCGCAGCAACATTCTGTATTCTGAGGGGGTGCGGGAGTTCAAGAAACGCTTCATTCTGACGGTTCTGCAGGAAAACAAAGGCAATCAATGCCGCGCCGCGCGCGAATTGGGCATGCACCGCAATACTTTGAGCCGGACGATCGCCGAACTAAAAATCGACGTCCGCCAGCTGCGCGACGGCGTCAAGCGCCCGCCTCGCAGCGCCCGCCCCGTCTCCTTCGAAAAGAAGTTCGTCCGCTGAAATCTCCATCTTTCTCATTCTGAGCGAAGAGAATGCTTCCGAAGCGGAAGTATGCTCGCAGTCGAAGGATCCCTACCGTTCAGTTGCGCCTCAGGGCGTTTCCCAGTAAACATCGCGCAAAAACGAAAGGCAGCCCGCGAAGGCTGCCTTCGATTGTTTGCTGAAAAGGGCTCTGCTACTGCGCCGCTGCCTTTTTGTGCGTGGTGGTCTTGTGAGCCGGTGCTGCCGGCTTGGCCCGTAGCAACTGCCCCTTCTCCATGACCATCATGAATGGGTTCGGCGTGTACGATGCCGGCTCGCCCTGAAAATCGAAGCTGGCGCCATCTTTCGGAATCATCTTTACCGGGACCTTTTCTTCGAATTTCAGAGTGATGTCCGCCTTTTTCGCGTCGATGTCGTCGGAACTCCCGGCGATCATGAACTGCTCGGGCTCGGTGCTGATCACGGTGCCATTCATCTGCACCGCTTTGCCCTTGATGGCATTCCAAACCGTATCCTGATCGGCTTGGTTGCCGTTGCTCAGCACAAATTCCCAGGTGGCAAAATCCATCTTGTCCGGAGGTGTTTTCGCGACCATGTCATGGGCCTGGTCGGCGGGCGTGGGTGGCGCCGGAATGGGAACCTGCGGGCCACCGGCTTTGGCCGCGTTCAAGACGGTGTCCCAGCCATCGTCACCCTGGTGGTACTTCATATACTGCGAGCGCGCGTACTTCTCAAGTCCCGGTTCCGCCGCCGCCGGAGCTACGGCTGCTGCGCGCGCCGCATACCATACGCCGTTCTGATAGTCGGGAGGCGTTTGCTGCAGGTACGATAGCGCCAGCGGATAGAGCAGAGCCAAATCTTTTTGGGAATCTGGAGGATTGGAATCGGACGCCGCTTTCAGGAACTGGGCCGCTTTCGCATTATTCTTTTCCTGCAGCGCGCCCCAGCCGATTCCGGCATTGAAGTTCTCTTTCATGGTTGCCACTTGCTTTTGGAAGTCGGCGTCGCTTGTGCCTTCCGGCTTCTGATACTTGGGCAGGCAATCCAGTCCCTGCTGACCATACTTCTCGGCGTCCGCCGATTCCTGTTTGCCGTTGGCATCACCGCTCTGCGCCGTCACGCGGTTCACATAGGTCAGCAAAAACAGCGCCGGCACCGAGCACGGCTGCACGGCCACCAGCTTCGTCGCGGTTTCCAGCGCCTTCTTCACGTTGCCCGCCTGCTGGTATGTGCCTAGCAATATCTCGAGCGCCTGGTTTTTCATGACGCTGTTGGGATACTGCGTCACAAAGGCCTCTAATCCGCTGATCTTCGCGTTCGGATCCTTCTGCTGTACTGCGGCCACATAGGCGTTGTATTCGGCGGGGTCTTTAATCACCGGCGCCTGGGAGGCGGCCGGTTGCTGCGCTGGCGCGGCGGCTTGTCCCTGTGCCGACGGCGTGGCCGGTTGTCCCAGAGCCGGCGGCGCAGGATTCGTCTCCCCCACTGCGACCACCGTTACCCCAAGCACAACCGTAAGCAGAATCTTCTTCATCAGTATGGCTCCTTGAACTCTCGGGAAATATCTTTTCTGGGAATCGTCTTCTCTACTACGTTTCAGCAGCAACTGCATTCCGCCTGGACCGCACTGCGGATCCTGCTTTGGAATGCCGGCCTTCCTGGCAGGGGGACCGGGACACTGAGGGTAACCCGGTTGGAGCGTTGTGGCGGCTGACCCTTTTTCCCGGCTGGCCGGATTATAAGTACCTCTCTTGCCGAAGGCAAGCAAGTTCCCATTCGCGCCCCCGTTTATTGCTAAGATGCATCTACCGCAGGGAGCGGATGTTCCGGTTACCCGCTCCAAAACTTGCGTTCAGGAGCGCATTCTGCTATGGACACCACGCCACCCCTTGCCGGTCAGGTCGCAGTCGTCACCGGCGCCGGCCGCGGCATCGGAGCCGCGATCGCCCGCCAACTCGCCGGTCTCGGAGTCACCGCGGTCCTGTGCGGCCGCACCAAGTCAACGCTGGATGAAACGGCGCACGCCATCCTCGATGCCGGCGGCAAGACCGAAGTCATCCCCTGCGACGTGACTATTCTTCGCCAACTGGAATATGCCGCCGCCCGCGTCGACAGCACCTTCGGCCGCGTCGACATCCTGGTCAACAACGCCGGAGTCGGTGGCTTCAACCATGCTCTCCACGACCTGCCGCCCGACGAGTGGGACCGGATTCTCAACACCAATCTGCGCGGGGTGTATTACGCGATTCGCACCTTTGCGCCGCTCATGATCCGCGAATACGGAGGGCACATCATCAACATCTCGTCCCTGTCCGGAAAGAATGCGCTCCCCAACGGCGCTGCATACGCCGCGTCCAAATGGGGATTGAATGGTTTGACCTATTCGGTGGCAGAAGAGCTGCGCTCCCAGAACGTTCGCGTGTCCGTGATCTGCCCCGGTTCGGTCGACACGGATCTCAGCCCTCATGTGGGCAAGGATCCCAACAAAATGCTCCAGCCGGACGACATCGCCCACGCGGTCGTGGCGCTGGTCACGCAAGCACCGCAGTCTTTTATCAGCGAGATTCTGGTGCGGCCGACGCAAAAACCGTAGCGGTGAAGAATTTCTTGGCGAGTGAAGTGGAATCGAGGCGCAAAGAGAAGTGCAGCCCCAAGTAAGAGAAGCTTGAATTCCTCTGTGATCCTCAGTGTCCCCTGTGGTGATGTTTTGCGATCTACTTCTTGAACAGATTCTCGAAAGCCGCCCGCGCATCATTGGGCCGCAGGCTGGCCGGAGTGGAAGTCTCTTTCTCGCGCGTCACGCGCATTTCGTAAAGCGTGCACTCATTCCGCGCATCTTTCTTCGCGATCCGCTCCTTCACCGGCTGCATGCACTCAAACCGACTTCCCGGATCGAAATATGTGCACTGCTTGCAGGAATGCAGCTCAAAGCCGCACTTGGGACATTTCTCGTCGCTCGTCATCCCCTGCAGTACGGTCCCGCACTGCGCACAGCGCGACACCGCCCGTGTTCCCGGCAAATTCACAGGGCGCGGACCTAGTGCATGGTCCCACTTCGGTGGACCGCTCTTGCGTTCCGCGGGCGGCTTTCGCGGCTCCTGCCTGCGCGGCTCACGATCGTTGTCCTGATATCCAGGTTGACGGTATTTTGCCAAGAAAACCTCCCCAAGGACCCGCCCGTATTTTGTACCCAGGAGTCGCAGCACGCAAGTCCGAACAATTGCAAAGCCCGCGAAGTGGTAGCGCCGGCGTCCTCGCCGGCTGTCGCGGGGGCGTCCCGCCCGCGCATCGGCTACGGTTCACCACGGATTTCCACGGATCAAACGAAAAGGTGTTTTGATCTATCGGTGAAAATCCGTGAGAATCCGTGGCAAACGATTTCCCCGTAAAATGAATTCATGATCCACGAAATCCTCCCCGTCGGCCCGCTGCAATGCAATTGCTCGATCATTGGCGACGAGGCCAGCCGTGAAGCCATGGTCATCGATCCCGGCGACGACATCGATGACGTTCTCGCGCTGATCCGCAAACACAGTCTGCAGGTCAAGCAGATCGTCATCACCCACGCCCACATCGACCATGTCGGCGGAGCGATGAAGCTCCGCGCCGCGACTGGCGCGCCGATCCTGCTCAACCAGAACGACTATGCGCTACTCAAGATGCTCGACGTGCAAGCCACATGGATCGGAATGCCCGCGCCTGGCAAAGTGGAAATCGACCGCAGCATCACGACCGGAGAAACCGTCGCCGCCGGATCGCATACCGCCCAGATTCTGCACACGCCCGGACACACCGAGGGCAGCATCTGCCTCTACTTCGCTGCTGACAAGAAACTGATTGCGGGCGACACGCTTTTCGCCGGATCGATCGGCCGCACCGATCTCCCCGGAGGCTCCACGCAGAAAATCATGCGGTCGTTGCACGACACCGTGCTCGCGCTGCCGGACGAGACCGTCGTGGTCCCCGGACACGGAGAGCTGACAACGATCGGCCAAGAGCGCGAGAGCAATCCATTTCTGGTAAAACCCTGACCGCGCTGCGCTGGACCAAGATGACACTCGCGGCCCCGTTCCGTGCCCCGCGCCACGATCTCCACTGCTTCCCTTCTGTTATAGTGAAGCCCTGCAAAGGAGCACCGTCATGGCTGGAAAGAGTCTGAACCGCGTTCAACTGATCGGCAATCTGGGCAAGGATCCCGAAATCAAATACACGCCGCAAGGCACGCCCGTGGCCAAGATCACCCTCGCCACCAACGAGCGCTTCAAGGACAAAGCCGGCGAGTGGCAGGACCGCACCGAGTGGCACAACGTCGTGCTCTGGCAGCGCCTCGCCGAAATTGCCGGCGAATACTTGAAGAAAGGCGGCAAGGTCTACATCGAAGGCCGGCTGCAAACCCGCTCCTGGGACGATAAGCAGACCGGCCAGAAAAAATATATGACCGAAGTTGTGGCCAGCGATCTTATCCTGCTGGGCGGACGCGGCGAAGGCGGCGGTGGTGGCGATTATGCAGGCGGCTCTCGCGGCGCATCGGCAGGCGGCGGCAATAATTTCGATCAGCGCACTCCAGAGCCGGAAGCAGCCCCTGCAGGCCCGATCACCGACGAAGATATTCCGTTCTAGGGGTGAGGAAATATGCCAGTGGAAGGATTTTGGACCGCCGAGTTTGGGAGTAGTGTGGGGATTTTCGGCGGCGGCGTGGTTTTCTTCCAGAATGGAAAGGTCATGGGCGGGGACAATGCCTACTTCTATTCGGGGGAATACACACAGACCGAAAGGGCGTTTCGGGCGACCGTGGAAGTGAAGCCATTTATCCAGGGCGTGCCAAGCGTATTCAATACTGTCGACCAAGAGTTCACCCTCGACTTGGTCGGGTCATTGGAAACCGAGGTCCGGTTAGTTGCCCAAGGCCAGCGGAGGGAAATGCCCGGGGTTAGGTTCGGAGTGAAGCTCACTAAGCGAGCGTAATCTCGTTATGGGACTTGATGGGAGCGAGGATAAGCCCAAAGCGGCCACGGATGTTGAGGACATCCTCGCTGAGTTTGACCGTAGGTCTCCAACACTCAAGTCCCTTTGCGCAAAGACGAAGGACCTCATCGAGGACTTCCTTGAGAGCGCAGATGTCCCATTCCAATCGGTGCAGGCTCGAGTCAAAAGCCGGAAAAAACTTAGGGAAAAGTATCTCGACCCTGAAAAGAAATATACGAAGCTGGATGACATCACCGATCTGGCTGGCCTCAGGGTCATAACTTACTACCCGGACGAGGTCGACCGGGTAGCAAAGGTTATTGAGCAGGAGTTTGGGATCGATAAGGATAACTCCGCTGACAAACGCAGGATCGATCTCGACAGATTCGGATACTCTGCGATCAATTATGTCTGCGAGCACCTCGAAGCACGGACATCCCTGGGCGAGTACAAGAAGTTCGCCGGCGTGATTTTTGAAATCCAGGTTACATCTATTCTCAGCCACGCTTGGTCCGAAATGAATCACGGATCATATGACCTCGGAGAGAGCTCCCCTCCCGAAGTACGTAGGAGGTTTTACCAGCTGAAAGCTCTGCTAGAGCTGGCAGAATCGCAATTCGTCGAATTGAGAGACAAGACCACCAACTACGCTCGGGCAGTCGCCATCCAAGTCGAAACGAAGGTCGCGGACCTACCACTGGACGTGGAGTCCTTAAAATCTCTCATCGAACAGGAGCCGCTGATCGCCAAGATCGACGGAGAGATAGCTGCCCTACTGGGGGTGCACGTGTCCCAGGCGGCATCGAACCAGAGCATCGATCTTTGGGCGCGTGGAGCGCGGCGCGTCCGGCTGACCACCGTCCAAGCCCTACGCGACTCTCTAACTCAGCACGAAGTGGGGATCGTGGAGTTCGTCCGCCGTTGCCGGGAGTACTGGGGGTATGGGACGAAAACCTATTGGACCCGGGGGCTTTCCGTCTTCCAACTGGGGAAGTTACTTATACGGAACGAAGGCGAGGCAGCGGCGTTGAAGTTTGACAAAGAGTTGAGGCTTACCAAGGCTATGAGCAGCGAAATCGCCGCACAGGTTGCCATTGCCCGCGAGATCCTAGCGAAACGCTCGAAGCGTTCAACCTAATCGCCGTCGCCCGCGTCGACGGCAACCAGTTCCAGATTCTGCAGCAGCGGGCTCGAATCGGAAAGAAACTCCACATGTCCGCAGCGCGGGCACGACAAAATGGCGTGTCCTGCGCCGGGAGCCAGGCTGGCCCGCATCAACTGATAGCGCTGCAGCCTATGCTCACAGCGCAGGCAGCACACAGTCTTACTGAATGGATCGCTGGAGACGCCGCCCGGCGTCTCGATGGCTGGTTTCATGCATTCCTCGAGCTCAGGAATTCTGGGCCGGCAAGTTGGCTAGCACCAGTTTTGGTGCAAGGAGTGTATCACGCGCCAGCGGCTCTGCCCGCTCCGACCCTCGTCGTGTTACCGGGTTCGTAACGGCATTCGCGGCCTGCTCAGCGGCGTTGGCCCTAACTGGCCGGCAAACTAAACTTGACCGTGACTTGCATCTGGCTGCCGGCAGCCCCTCCCCCCGAGGCAGAAGACTGATACTGCCACTGCTTCACGGCCTTCACCGCCGCCTCCGCCAGTAACGGATCGCCGCTGACGACGTTTATGTTTCCCACCGTGCCGTCGTTGAGAACCTGCACGTCCAGAACAACCGCGCCCTCGATCCGTTGTGCCTTGGCTTCTTCGGGATATTCCGGGTCCACGCGATGAATCCATTGTGTCGCTGGCGTTTGAGATGCGGCTTGCGGAGGAGATTGCTCCCCTTCCGACGGGTCCGCCCGATAAATCACTTTGCCGTTTTCCGTGATCGTCAATCCTCCGCTTGGCGGCTCAGCGGAAGCAGCTGGCCGCGATGCTGTCGACCGGGAACCGGCGGCAGAAGCCGGCTGTCGGCCGTGAGCGGCATTTTGTGGCGCCGTCTTGGTCGCGTCATTCTGCAATCCGCCTCGCGCTCCCTTCACAGCTCCATGCCATCCAATCAGCAGGCCTAATGCCAAGGCAGCCACAATCACCGAAATAAAAAGCACGGCGTTTACCCCGTACTCCGAACCTTCTAGCCATCCATCTCCTGCTGTAGGATCTTGTTCCGCCTCCTCCAGCACCTTCAATCGCTCGGACAGGGTAGACGTGGATGTCATAGACGGTGACTCCGTACGTGGTGGTTCCGGCGTGGGCGCAGAATCGTTGGTGCCGACCGAAGCCTTGTTTTCGGCGATTCTTCTCGCCAGGATTTCCAAGGTCTCGATCTCGTGTTCTCCGAAGACGTGAGGCTCGCTGGAAAAGACCTGCAAGATTCCGAACGCCCCACTAGCGTTCACCAGAGGCGCGATCACCATGGAACGCACGCCCAGCCGCCGGCATACTTCGGCATTTACCAGCCCACCCTCCTCGGTATCGCTGCACTGTTGAACTTTTCCCGTAATCAGGGACGCTGCGGGCAGACCCGACGTCATGTCCACTCGCACGCCCAGGTCGGGCGCGTTCTTCCCTGTCGTCGCCCGGCAAACCATCTCGCCATCTCGGATCAGCGCAATGGCCGCTCCGGTGGCTCCGGTCGCCTTTCGCGCCTGCTCGACAGCTTCGTTGAGCACGAGGTCGAGCGCCAGATCCCGCGCTACGTCCCCACTGGCGAAGGGGGCCAATTTCTTGGCGATTTGGTCTACGTCGCTGACAGGTTCCGGCGCAACGGGATCTGCAGTGCCGTCCGGCGTTTTGTTTAGCCCGAATAATGTCGCTTCGGGGAGATTCCGCCGCAACCTTGGAGGGAAATTCATTGAGGCCCAGGCGATGCAATACAGAGTACTGCCATTATGGGGCCAGTGGCCTCGGCTTTCAACAATCTAAAGTCCATTCCCGTTTTGAGTTTTTTTCGCGCTGCGCCGAAGTTTCTAGGCAGGATTGCCAAGCCGGCTTTAGAATTTCTAGCGAAGTCCCAGACGGCGCAAGGTCCTGTTTCCGCCGATGTTATGATTCCAATTCCTTGAGGATATGATGCGCATTGCCGTGGTAGGTTCGGGTTATGTAGGGCTCGTCGCGGGCGCCTGCTTTGCAGATCTAGGGCACGAGGTCATCCTCGTCGACAACGACCAGCAGAAATTGGCCGCACTGCGGAATGGCCAGGTTCCCATCCACGAGAAATTTCTTCCCGAACTGCTCGGCCGCCATCGCGGAAACCGGCTGACTTTTTCGGACGATTTGAAAGAGGCAGCCCGCCTCAGCGCCGCGATCTTTGTCGCCGTCGGCACTCCGCCCACCGAAAAAGGCGAGGCTGACTTGTCCTATGTGGAGTCCGTCGCTCGCGAAATCTCTGGTGGAATCGACGACTACAAGGTCATCGTCGAGAAAAGTACCGTGCCGGTCTATACCAGCGAGTGGGTACGCAGAATCATCCTGCGCAACGGCACCAATTCCGATTCCTTCGACGTGGCTTCCAATCCCGAGTTCCTGCGCGAAGGCACAGCCGTCACCGACTTCCTGTTTCCCGATCGCATCGTCGTCGGCTGCGATAGCGAACGTTCCGCCCAGCGTATGCGCGAGATCTATGCTCCCCTGACGGATGGCAGCTACTATCAGCGCACGGACGCCATCCCCGGACCCGATCGCGCCCCGATTCCGCCGCCCCTCATTGTGACCAGCACAAAAAGCGCGGAACTGATCAAGCACGCCTCGAACGCGTTCCTCGCCATGAAGATTTCCTTCATCAATGCGGTCGCCTCGGTCTGCGAATCCGTAGGCGCAGACGTGAGCCAGGTGGTGCACGGCATCGGCACCGATTCCCGCATCGGCCGCCGATTCCTGAATCCCGGCATCGGCTACGGCGGATCCTGCTTCCCCAAAGATGTGATGGCGTTTCGCGCGGTCGCGCGTGAAAACGGATACGACTTCCGCCTGCTCGATGAAATCATGCGCATCAATGACGATCAGCGCCAGCGTTTCGTGCGCAAGGTTCACAACGCTCTCTGGACCTTACGCGGTAAGAAGCTAGGCGTGCTCGGCCTCGCCTTCAAAGGCGGCACCGACGATATTCGCGAATCTCCCGCGCTCTTCCTGGTGCAAACGTTGCTGCAGGAAGGCAGCAAAATCACCGCCTATGATCCCGCCGCCACGGAGCGCGCCCGCGAAGTCCTCGGTGATAAGATCGCTTTCGCCGGCTCTTCCTATGAAGCTGCTCACGGCGCAGACGCTTTGCTGATACTCACCGAGTGGGAGGAGTTCGCCACACTTGATCTCAATCGACTTCGCCAGGAACTCAAGTATCCCATCGTGATCGATGGCCGCAATCTCTACGATCCGGAAGTGATGTCCGCGCAGGGATTCACCTATTACAGCGTCGGCCGCGCCGCCTCGCATCCTGACGGGGTTCAGGCTCCGGTCGCCAAGAACGGCAAGAAAGCATGACCTCCCGTCGCGCGGTCGTCACCGGCGGCGCCGGATTCCTGGGCTCGCATCTTTGCGATGCGCTGCTGGCCGAAGGCTGGAGTGTCGTCGTCGTCGATAATCTGCTCACTGGCCGCCGCGCTAACCTGGCCCACCTCAGCCAGGAGCCGCACTTCGAATTCGTGGAAAAAGATATTTGCGAGCCATTCGACGTGGGCAAAGTGGACTACGTCTTTCACTTCGCCAGTCCCGCCAGCCCCGTCGATTACCACACTCATGGTATCGCCACTCTGAAAGTCGGTTCGCTCGGAACATTCAATGCTCTCGAGGTCGCCCGCAAATACGGCGCGAAATATTTCGTGTCTTCAACTTCCGAGTGTTATGGCGATCCGCTGGAGCATCCGCAAAAAGAAACCTATTGGGGACACGTCAATCCCATCGGCCCACGCTCTGTCTATGACGAAGCCAAGCGCTTCACCGAAGCCGCCACGGTCGCCTACCGCCGCTACCACAAGGTCGATACGCACATCGTCCGCATCTTCAACACCTACGGCCCGCGCATGCAGCTCAACGATGGCCGGGTCGTGCCCAATTTCATGAAGCAGGCCATTCGCGGAGAAGATCTCACCGTCTACGGCAATGGCGATCAGACGCGCAGCTTCTGCTACGTGAGCGATGAGGTCGACGGATTTATGCGGCTCGCCAAATCCGACGAGCATCTTCCCGTCAACATCGGCAACCCCAACGAGTTCACCATCCTCGAATGCGCGCAGATGATCTTGAAAGTGACGGGGTCGAAGAGCCATATCCGTTACGAACCGCTGCCGCAGGATGATCCCAAGCAGCGCCGTCCCGACATCAGCAAAGCGCGCACGTTGTTGGGATGGGAGCCGAAGATTGATCTCGAGGCCGGACTGCGTCTCTCGCTAGATTATTTCAAGAAAGCCGTAGCCGAAGATTCCGGAGTGAAGTAGCACCAGAAGCCGAATTTTGCTCTGTGCGCCTCAATGCCCTCTGTGGTGAGAGTTCTTAAGCCTGTGTCGAAGCCACGAATTCGGTCAACTTTTTGACGTTGGCCTGTTCTTCCTTGGTCTTCAACTCAAACGCAATGCCCATCCCAAAGCCGGGATGCGATGCCAGCACTGTTCCGCGCAGCCGCAATTTCATCTCCTGAGTCCGTACGACGATCTCGACCGATGATTTTTGTGGAAACGGCAGCGGGACTTCCAGATAACATCCCCCTGAACTGAGATCGGTCAGGCAGCAGTGATTGGGGACAGATTTCCCAGTGCGATACACTTCGGCACCCAGGCGGCAGGCATACCGAGTCTGCGCGCGCCGATTGTTGGCTTCCACTTCCGCCAGCGCAGATGCCTTAGATTCTTCCCTGGTTTGCTCTAGTGCAGTTTGTTCCAACACCGCAACGCTGTGCGAGGCATGGTGCGTCTTGTCGCTGTCATGGTTATGGCCAGCTCCGGCCGACGCCACCGGGAACGGCTCTTCCATTTCGACGGTCACATCCGGACGCTCCTGCTGCATGTCTTTCTGCACATGCGCGCCCAGAAACTCGTCCAGCAAGCGCCGCGACGCCTTCGGCACATCCATAAACTGAACTCCGCCGCGACCGTTCCAGTCCTGCCAGACCAGTTGTCCGGAAAGTCGCACGCTCTGGCTTTGCTGCGGAAGCCTGAACTGAAAATATACTTTGCTGGTGGGTGGAAGCTTTTTGCCGAACCGAACCGCCATGCCGTTCTTCGCCAGGTCTACCAGCGTGGCTTTTTCCTGCTGAATGTTTAAATAGTCCACGGTGGCATGGGTATGCACGGAAGCCCGCGCGTCCTTGCGCTTTTCTTTGCGCATCAGCGCCCGCGCCGCCCGCAGGCTGCTCAACGCGCGCTCATACGCCACCGGCTTGTAGAGCACGAAATTGACGCCCAGCGAAAACAGTTCGCGAATCGCATCCTGCGATGGCACAATCGCCACCGCCAGCGTGGCGTCGTTTTTCCGCGACAGCCGCGTCTCCCGCAATAGAGAGATGACGTCGGCGCCCGACCCCCCGTCCACGATCACCACGTCAAAGCGCTCTTGCGCCGTACGGATCACGGCCCGCCCTATATCGGCGCACAGTTCGACCTGAATTCCCAATTCCTTGAGCACGCGGCCCAATACGTCCGCCGCCTTCT
Source organism: uncultured Acidobacteriota bacterium (assembly GCA_963719865.1). GTDB lineage: Bacteria > Acidobacteriota > Terriglobia > Terriglobales > Acidobacteriaceae > Sulfotelmatobacter. The sequence goes on from CAVRDS010000057.1 coordinate 145,714, forward strand.
CGTCCACACACACCAGCAGGGCAGATAGAGTCATACGTACCGTAATCCTAGGATCTCGGGGTGACCGGGGCAAGGTTACGAGGGTCATGAGATGGTCAGTAGCGGTGCAGTTCGATTCTGAATGGCGTCATCCTGAGCGGAGCTGTCTTTCAGGCGCAGCGAACGATCTCACGCGAATCACGCGCTACGCTGCTCGCGAGATCCCTCGCCTCGCTCGTAAAAACGCGGGGCTTCGGGATGAGCCCATTCTTTAAAATTGCACCACGACCAGACGGTCATGAGGATCGCGAGGCGAACCGCGGGGCGTGGGATTCTGCAGAAAAAAACTGGTCGAGGCGCCTGCCTATTTTGCGGCAGCCCGCCCCGACCGGCTGTTGCTTCAATTCGAATGCCAGCGGTTAGCGGATGATCTCGCGCATCGCCACGATCCGCCAGGCCAGCGACGTGCTCATCGCCGTGGACCAGCAGCTGTCATAGTTCCACGTAGTGTTGCCGCCGCCGTTCCAATTGAGGGTTGGCACTCCGGGGGCGCTCGTCGTCGGCAGGAGGGCTCCACTCGAGTTGTACAGGTTGGCTATGAGCATGGAGCCGTCGACAATTCCGCTGCCGCCGCCATTCTTGGTAACGGAGCCCTTGCCGACCACCAGAATCAGGCCGTCATAACTGGGATTGCCACTCATCGTTAAGTTGCCTGTGACCAGCAGGATGCCCGAACCGGTCAATCCGCCGCTTACGCTGAGGTCCCCTTGAACAACAATGACTTGTGGACTGGCGACACTGCCATAATTCGAGATGGTGGGATTCGTGCCGTAAACGTGGCCTTCGTTGCCCGCCACCAGCGTTACCGAACTCACCAGGTTTTCTAACCCCCCCACTGTAGCCAGTGAGCCGAGTGCCGAAGTTACATCGCCAGAACTTGCCGTGCCCGTGGTGCCGCTGGGGTTGCCCAACCCGGTATAACTGTTCGCGCGTTTGCTGGCATCGCTCTCAAGGGTGTTCACCGAGGGGGGCAGGGTTGGGGGGGTTGGCAGAGGAAGGGTGTCGACAGCACCAAGCGCGTACTCGGCCGGCTGACCTGTGGGGCAGCTCGCTCCAGGACCATTCGCGTTGCCGGGAGCGCTAGCATTGTTTCCGCTCACCGTAAACGCGTTTGAGCTCGGGGGGCTGTACACCGGGTTCGCGCCGTCAAAAACCAGCGGCCCCGGGATCGAGGGGAACGTGGTCATCGCCGCCTCCGCCTGCACCATCCGGCGGGAACCGCTCGGGGTCTGCGCCAGCGCCGTGATTACATAAACCGGCAAATACGTTGGGGTCGCCGGATACGCGGCGCAACTCGCGTACGTAGTGTTGGAGATCGCAACTTCCTGTGCGCCGGTCCAGCAAACGCGGTAGCTAGCATGGGCCGTGTTTCCATCGACCGAGCTCAGCGAACTGCCCGTCGTCGACGTGCCCGAGGAAGTAAGGTTTGTCTTGGCCGTAATCCGGACCCATTTCCAGGGCAGCTTGCTCCCCGTCGTGGGAGCGTAGAAAGTACTGTCGGTAGTGGTGAGATACCAGGATCCGCTAGGCCCGCTGCCGCCGCACGGCGTTCCCATGTTGCTCAGTTCGCTGCAGATTTCGTCGTCCGGATAAACGCTGGCGCCGCCGTTGGTAACCCAGGGAGTGATCGTCTCCCCGGAAGTGGCAGGGCTGGTGTTGGTGATATAAAGAACGCCGTCGGTCTGTCCCGGCAGGTTTGAGGTAGTGAAATAGGTGTTGGTCGACAGCGTGTTGCTGGCCCCACTCCGGAAGCGGTCGCGCACCTCTTCGAGACCGGCCTTGGCCGCAAAGTATGCCGACTGCTCATCCCGGAAATTCGAGCTGATGCTGGTGTCTGTGTTGGTCATCGCCACCATGCCGGCCCCAATCGCCGTGAGCAGCAGCAGCGTGAAGATCGCAATCAACAACGCGAAGCCTTTTTCGGAATTCCTGCTTTTTATGGATTTTGAAGTCATAGGTTTTGGAGTCATCGATTTACTCCTTAGAAGCAGCTCATGGGGGGAACGCCTGTGGCCGCGAGCGAACAATTGTTCAGCGAAACTTCTCCCTCGAAACTCGTCTGAATCGGCTGGCCGGTCTTGGGATCCATGACCGCGTTATTTTGAATGGTCAGCGAGATATGGATCGTTTTCACTCTCGCTATGCTCGCGCCGCCGGTATCAATGTCGTCCGGAAGAGCCGTGATCTGATTGCCGCTAGCATCGAAGTAAGTGAATATGGTGGTGGTATTGAGGTCGTTGACTTCGGTACCCCAGTCGGCTGCCGCCTGACCGGTTTCAGGATCACCTTGCTGCTTCGCAACTGCGCTGCGCTGAAGGCAGAGCGGACAGGTTCCCGAGCCGTTGATCTGGTATTGCACCTCCTGCACCACGCCGGAACCGTTAATATCGCCCTCGAACCAGATTGAGGTAGCACTGATCTTCACCAGGCCTACGGCAACTCGCGGATCATTGGTGTTCGGCGTAATGAGGTTGGCGACTACGTGCCCGTCCGGATATCCAATCTGGTTGATGTCGCGGAAAAACTGATCGACGAAGTCGCGAGCTTCGTCGAAGTTGTCGACTTTGACCTGCTCGGTGGCGATGCGCTGCGTGGCGGCGTTCAATTGTGCGAAAATTCCCGCCGTAATTATCCCCAGAATCGCAAGCCCAACCATCAACTCGATGAGCGAGGCTCCCTGCGCGTTGTGACGATTGCCAAGATGTCTCATGGATTATGTACCCTGCCCGACAATGGTCCGGACCGTAGCCTCCGGGGCAAAAACAACCGCGCTGGTTCCAGCGTTTTTCAATCGTGAGGAGACGGTCAGCAGTTTCACGTTGGTGGAGTTCGCAATGGCTTGCACGTTCCAGCGTATGTCGTAAGTTGCCTGGCGTCCGTTGGTATCGCAGTCGGTGTAGTACATCTGGTAGTTGGTGACCGCGGACTGCGTGAAATCCACCTCGCCGGTCGAAAGCAGCGCCGCGCCGCCCGGGTTCGTATTCACGTTGGAAACGTTATTGGCGCAATCGGTGATGGTCACGATAGTGTTATTCGTAGCGGGAATGGCCATGATTCTCTCGGTCACCGTTTGCGCCAGAACAGTGGAGTTGCTCAGTTGCTTGCTCCACCCATCCCCGCTGATCGCCCGGACAATCAGCCCCATCGATGCGATAATTCCGACCGCGAGAACCAGCATGGCAATCATCAACTCGATCAGAGTCATGCCGCCCTGCTGACGGGACATCGAATTTTCTTTTCTGGGTCGCATCATTGCCAGGACGCTCCATTCCAAATTACGACTTTCGATCGGCCGGTTCTGGTCACCACCACCGCTCCCCAGCCAGTGCCAGTCGGGCGCTGGTCCTTGACGTAGTAAACAAAATAGCCGCCCGCGGGAGTGGCGCAGGCTCCGGTCACATAAGCACAAGGCAAGCCTCGAGTTGACCACCCCAGTGTGGTCGTATTGTTGTAAGTCGTACCTGAGGTGTCGCCGACCAGCACGTACGCAGGCGGCGCTCCCGTACCAGTCGGCGCGCCGGTCGCCATCGTGATCGTCGGCCCGAAGAAAATGCCCGGCTCGGTCTGCGTCACACCATTTATGGTGGGTTTGGGGTTATTCCAGTTTCCGTCGCCGTTCATGTCGACGAACGCGGTCTGCGGGCTGCCGGTGGTGTAAACAATCTGGAATATGGCATTCTCGCGGGCTGCCTGAATCCGCCCCTTCTGCATTAATCCGGAGAGATCCATGCATGCAGCCTTGAGCCGGACGGTGTAATAGGCGGTCAAAAACTTGGGCAGTGCGATGGCCATCACAGTCATGGTGATCGCGACAACAATCATGAGTTCCAAAAGACTGAACCCACGATGGGATCTGGAATCGCGGCTCTCTTCGTGCCGACAACTTGTGGAGGACTTGAAGAACATTTGGAGCACCTTCCTACGCTCAACCTAGAAAGCGACTTTCCATTTCCAAAACTGGCGTGACCGGATTTGCAAGCGGGACGTAAAGTCTGCACGGGACGGCGCGACGGCGCAGCCCGCCCTTGTCGCCGACCAGAATAGCAACCACGGCTTTTCCCGGTAGATAACGAAAGTGACGGTTACGGGGGTAAGAGTTCAGTCTTCGGAAGGCTCGCCAGGGTGCGTCCTTCGCTGAAAACAAAGAGGATATAATTCAGTAGAATCGTGGATGTCCCCGCTGCATGCTTAGGCGGAGTGAGCACATTATGGTCTTATCTTCCTCTCGCTCTCGTCGCCCTTTCTCCTGGCTCATCTTCCTCGTGTCGGCGCTGGCGGGCATCGGACTATTCTTCATTCCCGCCTTCATCATTCGCCCGTTCCATCACCAGACGGCTTCAGCCTTAGCCCTGGCGATGAACCTCCGGCAACACGCGCCTTGGGGGACGCTGATCGCCGCAATCGTTTGTGTGCTCTTCACACTCGTTCTGTGGCAGGCCGACAATCTTCGGCGCAAGATTGTTCTCTGCTCAATCCTGCTTCTCGTCGTCTTCTCCGCCGTCATGTCGCGGCTGAACTACTTCGAGTGGATGTTTCATCCCGTGGACAGCCCGCAGTTTGAATCCGAGGCCGCCAGCAAACTCGACGCCGGAGAGATGATCCTCGCCGTCCGCTTCGGCGCCGACGCCCGCGCCTATCCCATCCGCGAGATGGCCTACCACCACGTCCTCAACGACGTGGTCAACGGGGAGCCCATAGCCGTCACTTATTGAACGCTCTGTCACACCGGTCTGGTGTGGACACGCACGGTGCAGGGCAAGGTGCTGCATTTTTATCTGGCGGGCATCAACAACGAGAATTTCCTGATGCGCGATACCGAAACCGGCAGCTGGTGGCAGCAGATCACCGGCAAGGCCATCTATGGCCCGCTGCGCGGCGCGACCCTCGAACTCGTGCCCAGCGACGAGCTCACCTTTGGCGAGTGGAAATCAGAAGTCTCCGATGGCAGAGTTCTGGCTGAGGTCCCGAAATACAAGAAAGAATACGACAGCAACTGGGAGCCCGAGGTCGCCAAGTTGCCCGTGGTCATCAGCTTTCCGGGCACGGAATTGAAATCCCGCGACATTGTCGTGGGACTGCAAATCGATGGCGCGAGCCGCGCCTATCCCTGGGAGACGCTGCTCAAGCAATCTCCGGTGATGGATCGAGTCCACGGCACGCCCGTTCTGATCGTGGTTGGACCCGATCACAAATCTTTCCGCGTCTTCGTCAGCCGCATCGATGGCCAGGACGCCGAATTTTTCCTGAAAGGCGAGAGCGACGCGCCATCGTCAAGTAGCGCTGGCGTCCCGCCGGCTGTCGCGGGGGCATCCCGCCCGCGCCCCGGGCAGCCAGCACCCAACCCGCCCGCATCTTCTCCGAACCCCTGGTCTCTGCTCGACACGACCACCGCCAGCGAATGGAATTTCCTGGGCTGCGCCACCTCCGGCCCCGCCCAAGGCAAATGCCTCGACCACGTTCCCGCTCTGAAAGACTACTGGTTCGACTGGCGCAACTATAACCCCGACACCACGATTTACAAGCGTTGAGATTTTGGCATTGAGCAGTCCGTACCGATACTGTTCCCCCGAGAGGTCACACCAACACGTGATCGTACGCACTGCTGCCGGCAAAGGTCCGCGGTAGCCTGAAATCGCGACAAAAGCGGAGTTTCCTATGGTTGCTTTCCAGACTCAGCTCAATCGCTTCGAGCGGATCCTGTTCCGAGTGGCCCTTGGCCTCGGGGCGATCCTTGTGGCTGTTCGCCTCGCAGCCGTCGTCGTAGTGTGGTACCTCCACCACAGCCGTTAAACCTGCCGTCCCAATCTCAGTTTAGAAGACCGTTTCTATTCCCTCATTGGAACTTATCTGCATCCTCAGCGAGAGGCGCGATAGACTGCTTTGCGTACTGGAGGCTTTGCATGTCTTTCCGATCCGTCTTCCTGGCCATGGTCATCGCCTTCGCTCTCATTGTGGCGGCATTCCTGCTCAATCGCGCCCGGCCCAGGGTTGAAACCGAACAGCCCAGCGCGGATCTGGTTCGCGCCACCGGAAAGTGCGCTGAGTGCCATGCCCGCGCGCAATACTCCATTGTTCATGAGTACGAGATGAGCGCTCACGCACGTAAGGGTGTGAACTGCCTTGACTGCCACCAGCCCGCGGCCGGCCAGGAAAAGAAAGATCATCATGGCTTTGTAATCTCCACGAAATTAACCGCGGGAAATTGTCGCAGCTGTCATGAGGGCATCTACCAGCAGTTTCTACACAGCCGACACGCGGCTCCGGCGTGGGCGGCGATCTATGGCGAAAAGGGCCTGACGCCCGAGCAGGTGAATTTCTCGGAAACCTATCAGCCGGGAGGCACGCGCCGTCCGCCACATCCATTCGTACAGATGGAGGGCGGTTCGGCGATAACCAGCGGCTGCGAGCAGTGCCACAGCGTGGGCAAGCCAAACAGCGACGGCACCATCGGCAACTGCACCGCCTGCCACACACGGCATACCAGCTCCGTTCGGATCGCCCGCCTGCCCAGCACCTGCGCCCAATGTCATATGGGGCCGGACCACTCGCAGATCGAGATTTACGAAGAATCCAAGCACGGCGTCGTGTTCCAGGCCCAAGAGCGATTATTGAATCTCGACGCTCCGCCGAGGACTTTGACCACACGCGATATGTTTGTTCCCACCTGCGCGACCTGCCACATGAGCGGGCTCAACGGGCTTGGAGTAACGCACGATCCCTCGGAGCGCCTTTCTTATTACCTGGCGAATGCGATCACCGACAAGCGTCCAAACTACGCCGCGGCGCAAGCCAAGATGAAGCAGGTCTGCTCGCAATGCCATGCTCCAGCGTTAATCGATCGCGTCTACAGCCAGGCTGAACAGGTCGTGCAGACGACGAACGATCGCGTTCGTTCTGCCCAGGAACTGGTAACCGGACTACGCAAAGACGGCGTACTTTCCGGGCCGCCGTTCTCGCAGCCCATCGATTTCGTATATTTCGATCTCTGGCATTACGACGGCCGCACCAGTAAGCACGGCGCCTTTATGGGCGGAGCCGACTTCGTGCAATGGCATGGCAACTATCCGATGCTGCAAAAGACCGTCGAACTTCAATCCATGGCAGACGAGCTCAGGAGAGAGCATGGCAAAGCTAAATGAGCGCTGGTGGGCGCGGCCGCAGATCTGGATTGAAGCGTTCGCGATCTCGAATGTCGGCTTTCTCACCTTCGACATTTACCTCGCGCACTCGGTCAACCAGTTCCGCAATCAAGCCGAATACATTCCGATGGTCTTCTCCGCCACGGCTCCCCTGCTGCTGATTGTTGCGTTGGCGGTGCGTTATCGCTGGCCCGCGGTATGGAAGGATCTCGGTTACTTTGTCGGATGGCTCGCAGTGCTGGTTGGGCTCACGGGAGTGATCTTTCACTTGGAGAGCCATTTCTTCTATGAACGCACGTTGCGCAGCCTCACGTATTCGGCTCCATTTGCTGCGCCTCTCGCGTATACAGGCCTGGGATTTCTGATCATCATGAACCGCATGGTCGACCCGGACACCCGGGAATGGGCACAATGGGTATTGCTGTTCGCCCTGGGCGGATTCGTGGGAAATTTTATTTTCAGCCTGGCCGACCATGCCGGCAACGGCTTCTTCAGACCCGTGGAGTGGGTGCCCGTCGTGGCCAGCGCCATGGCGGTGGGTTTTCTCGCCATACCACTCCTCATGCGCGTGACACGGCCGTTCATCGATCTCTGCGCCACGATTCTAGTGGTAGAAGCCGTCGTGGGATTGTGGGGCTTCGTGCTGCACGCTTCCGCCAATCTGCGAGGACCGTCCGTTCATGCCTTGGATAATTTTATCTACGGTGCTCCGCCGATGGCGCCGCTGCTGTTCCCTAATCTGATGGTTCTGGGCATCATCGGGCTCTGGCAGTTGCGCATCGAAGAAACTTCCAAACTCGCCCCCTCGTGAGCCGGTTTCATCTACACTTTTTCCAAGCATTCCACGTGGGGAGGAATTTCCTTGTCAGCTATGCAAGCCATTTTCTGGGACGTCGGCGGGGTTCTGCTCAGCAATGCCTGGGACCATACGGAACGCACCCAGGCCCTCGCACAATTCCAACTAGATCCCGAAGAGTTCCATGCCCGTCACGAATTGCTGGTTTCGCCGTTCGAGCGCGGAAAGATTACGCTCGACGAATATCTCGACCGCACCGTTTTTTACACACAGCGGCCTTTCGCCCGCGACGCATTCCGCGAATCCATGTTTGCGCTTTCCCAGCCATTTCCCGACGTGTTGCAGTTCGCCCAGTCCCTGGCGGATTCCAACAAGTACTTGATGGGGACGATCAACAACGAATCGCGCGAGCTGAACGATTACCGCATCGAGCAATTCGGTCTGCGAAAAATATTTCGCCTGTTCATCAGCTCCTGCTTTGTCGGCCTGCGCAAGCCCGAGCGCGACATCTATCGTCTGGCGCTCGAACTCACGCAGATTCCCGCCCAGCAATGTTGCTTCATCGATGATCGCGCCCTCAACCTGGAATGCGCCGCCCAACTGGGAATGCACACCCTCCAGATGAAAAATATCGGGCAACTCCGCGCCGATCTGCAAAAGCTCGGAGTAGCCCCATAGCGCGTGGACAGATCGCCCCCGTCGTAGCGCCGGCGACCCGCCGGCTGTCGCGGGGGCGTACCGCCGCCGCAAGCCGAAGCGGGTGAAATGTCGTCTAGGAAGAAACCAACCGGGAAAAAGAACTTGGGCCACGAAAAAAAGTTCGACCCCAGTCGTCACTAACGGAAAGGCACGACTTCACTCCAGCCAGAAAGTCGGCGACCAGAATCACACCCATGAGCCTGAGGGCCGTGCCTAACCATTCTTGCGCGGCGCGCTCGTCTTTACCACTGCACCCGCCGGAATATCCGACTCCAGCATGCTCAGCGTCAGATCACTCGACCAGCAATCCGCCGCCAACTTCCATTCCCCATTGTGCTGTCGCGCGCAGACCCACAAATACTTGCCGCGCTCTTCCCGGCGTTTGCCCGTAGCACTGGGGATCAGCGCCTTGAAACGCCCCGCCTCATAGGCAAGATCGCCCACTACATCGACGCGCAGGGGCTCCATCTCGACTTCCCCCAGCCCCGCATCGAGCGCCCCAAAGTAAAACTCGCGCAACGCGGCCGCCCCCCGGATCGGCGGGCAGTTCGACCGCAGCACGAGCGCGTCGGAGGTGTAGAGTTCGAGCAGGTCGTCCAGATGTTTGGTGTTGCCGGCCAGCACCCATTCCTGCGTAACTCGACGCACCGCGGCCTCGGCCCGGCTCATCTCCCCGCGCATCGCCGCGTTGGGACGCATCTTCTCATCCCGCGCAACATCCCGCGCAACATTGGCAGTCGCGCGCGGAACTCCTCCTTCTGCCTCCGGGAAATAATGATGGTGATAGTGGTGGTGGTAATGATGGGTTTCATTCCCGCTGCCGCGCGGCGATGGCTCGATTTCATCGTCATGCGCGGCATTCGGGCGGGCAATCGCCTGAGCAGATCGCGGCTCCTGCGCTGGTAAGATTGCAAGTCCGGCGTCCTCGCCCGCAACAATCGCAACTCCGCACATGCCGCAAAACTTGGTTCCCTTGCGATTGTTATGTCCGCAGACCGCGCATACGCCCGTAGAAGTCCGCTGCCGAACCTCTCTCCCCACATCGTCGGCGGCGTCGTCAGCGGCATCTTCCGCATCCATTTCAGCGGCCAGCCGCTGCGCGGCCTCCATCGCCGCCGCAATTTCATCTGCACCCGGCTTCGGGCGCCGCATCTCGGATTGCAGCCTGCGGTACAGCTCATCGATCTCCGGGCTCTGCTCCGCAGAATCTGCTGGCGGACCGGAGGATCTCGGTTTTTTGTCGTTATTCACGAATCAGATTACTCCGCTGCTGAGGGAATTCTAGCTCTAGCGCCTCCGCCTCTGCTATCGGCTGGAAAACTCGACCTTCCCCTCGATTTCGGTGGGCACGCCATCGCAAGTCGCAGGGCGATATCTCCAGCTGCGCACGACTTGCAGCACATCCCGATCCCCGGACAATCCCGCGCTTTCCAGAATCAACGGGCTGTGCACACGGCCATCGGTTCCGATAATGAAGCTGACCTTCACTCTACGCCCATACGCCGCCGCTGCGAACATAGGATTGGGGGTCGTCAGTGCTTCCGGCGGCTGTACGTCCTGGCAAACGGCGCGCGCGCTGACGTGCGGCACGCCGACGAATTGCGAGGCTCGTATCAACCGTTTTGTCGCCAGACGCTCGCGGCGTGCAAAATTCTCCGAGTGGAAATCTGCCGGAGCCGTCTTAGCGGCGAGCATGCCAACAGTAATCGCGAAGAATAAAATAGCAGGCCAGATGCGACGCGGCGCCATTCTTTCCCTTTGGTGAAGGGTGTCCACACCGACCTCGCGCAAATTTGAGGCCATCTGCGCGCCCCTGATGTCATTCTGCGGCAATCCTTTGCCGGATTTACGCGCCGTTCCCCATCTCCTGCTTGTGAAATGATTTGCACATCAACGGACGGTGGCTTGCGGTTCTCCAGAAACTTCGACCGTCTCGCCTGGACCAGCCTAGGAGCGGCGAAGCGTCAGTAGCGTGATCTCCGGAGGGCAGTTCAACCGTAACGGAACCTCGACTGTTCCCAGCCCCTGGTTGGTGTAGAGCGTAAGCGCGCGGATCTGGTAGCGCCCCGAAAAGTATTTCTTGGCCAGATCCGGCAGGAACAGCGGCGGAAGCAGCGGGATCCGAACTTGCCCGCCATGCGAATGTCCCGACAATTGCAGGTCCACTGGATAATTTGCTGCGTGATCCGCATAGTCGGGCTCGTGCGCCAGCAAGACGGTGGCTTCGTCAGAGGGAATGCCGTGCAAGGTCGCCGAAATATCTGCGGTCCGTCCCAGCAGATCATCGATGCCTGCCAGCCAGAATCGGGATCCGTCTTTCTCAATAGGGACCGACTGATTGCGCAACACCTGGATGCCGCTCTCCCGCAGCGTGCCGGTCACGCGGTTCGGGTCGGTGTCAGTGTCGTGATTTCCCATCACCGCCCACAGGCCGTGCGGAGCCCGCATCTGCCGCAGCAGTTGTGCGCAGGGTTCCGCGGCCGCCGCGCCCTTGGCCAAATTTCCAAACCACGGAACCGAAACGAAATCCCCGCCCAGAACAATCAAGTCCGGACGCAGTTCGTTGACCATGCCAATCGCGGCATGAACTGGATGCACAGAGAAGTAAGGATCGTAATGGAAATCGCTGAGAAACGCGACGGTAAACCCGTCCATGCGCTGCGGCCAGCGTCGCAGTGCGATGTCCTGCCGCACGACCTTCGGGAGATTGGGCTCGATCAAACCGTCGGCCGCAACCGCAGCCGCTCCTACGGCCGCTGCTATCCCCAGGAACTTACGCCGGCTGATCGTTCGCGGTAACGACTTCTCTCGGATCTCGGACTGTATAGGAATTCTCCCCACATTTCAGAATAACGCGAAGCTGGCCCATTCGCGATAGGAAGGCTGGCTTTGGGTAGCGGCGAAGTTTCCCCTGACCCTCGGTTCCCGATCTTGCGAATCCCCAGCGGCCTCCGCGGTTAAGCTTTTTCTTGCCGTAGATTCATCTCAGAAGCTGAACGTTGCCTGCAGATCGATCCGCCGGTTGGCTGCCGAGCCCGGCGAAAACGGCCCGCCCTGGAGAGAATTGGACATGTCGAAAAACCTTGATCCGAGAACCGCACTCGGATTCGCCGCGTTCACATTGTTAAACGCATTGCGAACATTCAGGCCTAAGGTAAGGTTGTAACGCCGGTCGGAATTCGACGACATCGTCATCGGCCCGCCACCCCCGAACAGCGGCCCGTGCCGCCCACCTCCATGCCCACCCGGCCCTCCCGCGCCCGGCCCGGCAGCGTTGCTGGTCTTCCCGCCCAGCCCGATAGTCTTGGTCAGCCGCAGGTTAACCACAAAATGTCCCGGCCCGGTCCCATCGTTGATCGGCAACGGCTGGCCCGTAGCTCCGGTCGCGTCAAACGTTCCCAGCGGCGTACAGTAATTCGACCCCGACGGCACCACCGGCAGCGGACAAGCCGCATGCGAAATCAGGCTCGGACGGTTGTTGTACTGCGAATCTCCATTCAAGTCATAGGGAGACGAGATGTTGAACGGAGCCCCGGAGCTGACGACCATGAACGGACTCAGGCGAAACAGGTAAGGCAACCCGATGCTTCCCCCAAGGAATAACCGGTTCCGGATGTCGAACGATCCTCGCCCGTAGTCCTCACTGATGTCGTACGAGTTCGATGGAAATGTGGTCACGCCCCCTGTGTCGCTGTTGGCATAGTTCAGCGAATAATAACCGAACAGCTGCAGCTTCGAACCCACGCGCACGTTCGAAATCACCATGAGCTGGTTTTGCTTGAAATTCGCCTCCGAGACGTAGCGATACAGGTTCCCTCCCGTCACCGGAGCGCACGGCGGAAGCCCGGGCAGCGGAAGAGTCGGTGGCGAGCACGGTGTTCCGGGGTAAGGAGCGTTCGCGTTGATGGTGAGGAACTGGTCAAAGCCGCGTGAGCTCAGGTAATTGACGGTAAGCGTTGCCGACTTCGTGACCTGTCGCTCCACGCTGATCGCGCTCTGCACCGTGTACGGCGCATGCAGCGAGGGACTGATCTGGTATATGGTCGATTGCGTCGTGGGAGGCGTGCCGCAGTTGAAGACCGAGGTGGTCAGCGGCTTGTTCAGGCCCGGGAAGCACGTCGGGCTGAGAATTACATACTGCGTCTGAGTGATCCCGTTCACCCGCTCCGCCTGCAGCAGGTTGTCCACCTGAAAGCGGTCGTAGAATATTCCCGAACCGCCGCGGATCACCACTTTCGGAGCGCTGTTCCTGCCGCCCACTCCCCACGCAAATCCCAGCCGCGGAGCCCAGTCGCCGTGATCGTGGATCGCATTCTGCGTCTCGAAGCGAAGCCCGTAGCTCAGAGTGATGTTCGGACGCACGCGCCAGTCATCCTGAAAGTACGGTTCGACGTCGTAGTAGTTGACGGCGGCGTTCGGAGAACCGGTCGTGATCGACAGTTGCGTCGCGCCCGTCGGCGTGAGCCCGTGATCCACTTCGCTCTGCGCCATCTGGTATGCGGTTATCGACGGAAAAATAAACGTGCCGTTGAATAAGCTGGTCGAGTAATCCGAATCCTGCGTCGCCCGGAACCTCGCCCCGAACTTCATGGTGTGATTGCCGTGAATCAGCGACGTATAGTTCTGCAGTTCATAGTTATCCTGCAGATCGTTGAGCGCTCCTTCACTATTGCCCCCGCCCAGGAACTCGCCCAGAACGCTCACTGCCGGAGTTGTGTTTTGCGGGTTCTGCAGGTTGTTGTCGCGGTTGTACTGAAAGCGCGTCTCGTTCACGATCTTCGCGCCGAACACCTGGGTGTCACTGATTTGCACCGTATCTTCCGTGCTCTGGGTGTAATAGGACTGGGTCGGAAGACTGAACTGGTTGGTCAGATTCCCGGTTTCGGTGTCGCGGTAATACTGGTAGCGGGCGGTGAGCGTGTTGTTTTTCGTAATGGCCCAATCGAAGCGCGGCCCCAGATTGGTGCGCTGCCGCGGGTTCGCTATGGAACTCGCCAACGTTCCACCCGTCGTCGGATCCGTCGCATTAATCGCGGACACGTCGTTAATGTCGCGCCGGTCGATGTTGAAGAAAAACGACGCGCTCTTGCTGAGCGGCCCGCCAATGTTCCCGTTCAACTGGGTCGAATAATATGGCGGCACCGTCGAGATGAACGGATTCGGCGCGTTGAAAGACGAATCATTTCCACTCGCAAACACTTGGCCATGCAATTTGTCGGTCCCGGGCTTGGTGAAGATCTCGATGCGCCCGTAGCCCAGTTTGTCGTATTCGGACGAAAACGGATTCTGGTTGATTCGGATTTCGCGAATCGACGACTTGGGCGGAAGCTGTCCGGCGGTGAACCCGTCAATGTACATTTGGCCGCCATTTGGCCCCGCGGAAGGCCCGGCCAGCGCTTCCAGATCGGACTGCAGTTCGTCCGGATCGTCCGGCAACGCCTCCAGTTCCTTTCCCGAGATCGTAATGGCCCCGGCGTTGTTATTTGGATTCACATCCACCGTGGGCGCCGTGTCCGAGACCTGCACCTTCTGCGTCTCGACATTAATCGCCATCGCGACGTCAAGCCGCAACGCCTGTACGCCGATCGCTACATTGTCATTTTCGTACAGTGTGAAACCCGTTGCCGCTACCGTCAGCGTGTACTTCCCTGCGGGCACGTTCTTGAACTCATACAGCCCCTGCGCATTGCTCTGCGCCACGATCGGCGATCCGGTGATCGGCGATCCGGCCGCTGGAGTCAGAACCACGCTCGCACCCGAAATGGCCGCGCCCGAGGGATCCGACACTTGGCCGTGCAAATTCCCGGTTGGATTTTGCCCCGCTGAAAGCGCGCACGATAAAAGCAGGAATACAGCAATCACCATTAGATATGCGCACTTCTTAACCTTCATCTTTAATATTTCCATTTCTCGCAAAACGATATGAATTCGGACCACATTTGAAATCGGGGCTTACTGAGAATCTCCGGCCGGAGCGCCACCCAGGCTCCACGGCGTCAACATCATGGCCTGCCCGGCAGTAGGGGCAGCCCGCAAAATCAGTTCGACTCCGGTCAACAAAGTGATCGCAGTCGCCGCCGACGACACTCCTTCCGTAGCCACAATCACCACTGCGTCCCCTTTGTGCAGGTCGGCCAGCGTAACCGTAGGCATGCGATTCAATATCTGCTGAAAATCCGCGCCTCCGCCCGCCCGCATGCCGCCTGGCGCACCTCCGTTCATTCCTCTGCCAGTCATTCCCCCACCGCCCGCTGGCGCGCCGCCTGCCGTCCCCTGCCCGCCATTGCCTGCGGAGGCTCCTGAGCCCGTCCCTCCCGCGCCCGGGGTTCCCGGAGGCATGCCGCCCTTCAAGCGCATCGCGATTCTTTGCGCTATCTCCGGCGGCAGCTGATGCAGTTGCGACTCGCTGGTGATTTTCACGATCACAGCTTTCTTGCTCAATAAATCCTGAACGCTGATCGTTCCCGCGCTTGCATCCACAGAATTGACGGTTCCGGCGACGTTCCGGAAGCTGCCCGTGACAATCTCATCGGCCGTCATCTCCAAACCATCGGCGCTGCGTTCGCCCCGCGCCCGCAACTGGTCTCCGGGACGAATCTCCTGCAGCGTGCTGGCCTTGGCATCGTCGAATTTGACGGAATCAGGAGCGTACCGGCGGATCACGGTGCTCTTCGACGTCTGTATCGCGATCTCCTTCTTCCCGGTGAGTCCGGTAACCGAGATCTTGACCGCGCCAGCGGCAGCATCCACGCTGCTCACCAGCCCACCGATGCCTCGCTTTTGCCAATCCTGCTGCTCCTGCTGCCGCCGCGCCTCCAGGTCCGTGCGCGCCATCACGATCACTTCCAGCGCCGCGATGGCGTTGCCGTCGGCCGAAGCCGGCCCTCGTACTCGAACTCGATCCCCGACCTGCAGATCCTGCACTTGAATCGCCGTGGCGTCCTTCAGATCCTTGGCTCCCGGCGCAATGCGCAGAATGCGAGCGTTCGGCGAGACCGTTGCGGTGACGTCCGGACCGGAATCCAGCGACAAGGTCAGCGTGTTCCCGTTGATCGCCTTGATGGCCCCGATGCGCCTGGCGATCGCCGTCTGACTCGCCTGCTGCGCCTGCGCGGCAGGCTGCGAGATTGCCGGCAGAAACAGCGCCGCCAGCGCCATAGCCGACGCGACCGACCACCTCATTCGAGTCCCTTTCCCGTTCATACGCCCACCTTCTAATTTACCCCGCGAGAAGCGCTGCAACCCTATGATTTACAAAGTTTTACCAAGTGAATGAAGGGTTACAAAGCCGGGACCGCACCAACAAGTCGCGGCCCACATTGATTGCAATGGCTGCGCCCGGAATCATCGGTAAAGAAGGAAAATAATTATCCGCCAAGGATCATCCGGCAGGGCTCGCCAGACTCCAGACTAAAGATCAGAGGATTCGCTCGTGCGGATAGCCCGCCGCAACCAGCGCGCTCAGCAGTTCGGCAATGTGCTCGGGGCCGCGCGTTTCCATGGTGATGTCGATGGCGGTGTCGCCCAGGTTCACGCCGTGATACGCGCGGTCATAGGCGGTCTCGACAATGTTCGCCCGATGTTCCGCCAGAATTCCGGTCAGGCGGTGCAAAGCGCCCGGATAGTCTGGAAGGTGTACCCGCAGACGCACCAATCGTCCATCCTTGACCAGGCCGCGTTCGATGATGCGCGCCAGCAGCGTCACATCGATGTTTCCCCCGCATACCAGCACCGCAACCCGCTTGCCTTGCAGCGGCAGCTTGCGATTTAGAACCGCGGCCATCGCCGCTGCCCCTGCGCCTTCTGCCAATGTCTTTTCTCGCTCCAGCAGGAGCAGGATCGCATTGGCGATCTCTTCCTCTTCCACCGTGACAATATCGTCGACATACTTCTGCACCAGCGGCAGAGTGCGATCTCCGGCGCGGCGCACCGCAATTCCATCGGCAATGGTCTTAGCCGATTCCAGTGTGACTGGCTTGCCCGCGGCCACTGCCGCTTTCATCGAGGGCAAGCGCGCCGGCTGCACTCCAAACACTTTCACCGACGGACGCACCTCTTTCACCGCGCAAGCGGTTCCGCCGATCAGCCCGCCTCCGCCGATCGGAGACACGATAACCTCCACGTCCGGATGCTGCTCCAGAATTTCCAGCCCCAGCGTTCCCTGCCCTGCGATGACGGCATCGTCATCGAACGCATGAATTAGCGTCAGCCGCTCTTGCCGGCTCTGTTCCACCGCCTGCTCGTAGGCTTCGTCGTAATTGGCGCCGTGCAAAACCACCTCGGCTCCATAGGCGCGAGTCGCAGAAACCTTGGTCAGCGGCGTGGGCAGCGGCATGACGATCCGCGCCCGCACTCCGTGCCGCCCGGCGTGATACGACACACCCTGCGCGTGGTTCCCGGCGGATGCGGCAATTACCCCGCGGCCCCGGTCCTCATCGCTGAGCGTCAGCAACTTGTTCAACGCGCCCCGCTCTTTAAAGGCTCCGGTGCGCTGCTGATTGTCCAGCTTCAGGAAAATGGAATTCTTGGTAAGCCCCGAAAAGGCCTCCGAACGAGGGCATGGGGACACACGGATGTCCGCCCGGATCCTGCTCAACGCGGACTGTATGTCGGAGAGTTGAATCATTGCCACGGATGAAATGAGATCAGGCCGGCCTTGAAAGTCATTCCGCGGCCTAAGAGATTGTCGTCAGCACCTGTTCCACGGTGAATACCGAACCGGCAACCGGCGGTTCAGAAACGCCAGAACGCGCCGCCGCCCACGAAATAGTTATGCTGGCGAGTTTTGCCGGTCGGTGCCAGCGGAAAATCCGGCTCGCCTGCCCAGAAATCGCGCAGCCCGCCTCGAATGCTGAGCTTCTTGAACACCTTCACGTCCAGCCCGATTCCCATTTCAATCGCTGCGCTCGTGCTCGACGTTCCCGGATTCGTGGCCCCACCAAAAACCAGCGCTTTGCTTTCGCTGATGTGGCCAAATCCAGCTCCGAAACTCACCCAGGGCGAAACCGCTGTGGTGGGAAACAGATTCACTCTCGCCGCCGGCGTGACAAATAGTTCCTTGTAGTCCGCCGGAACCACGCCATTTTCGCTGCTCCCGGCATTCAGATCCTCATCGGGGTTGTAGGCGAACAACACCTCTCCGGATAGCGAGTAGATCGGCGTCACGATGATTCGCCGCGCATACTCCACATCAAAGGTCAGACCTTTACCCGAGTGGATGGTCGGATTGAAGTAGGTAGCTCCCGTGATCCCCTGGTCGCTGACAAAAATTCGCCCCAGCATCCCACCCACTTCGTTCTTCTCGTCCTGCGCCACCGCCGACGCTCCCAGCGTCGTCACCAATAACAGCACTGAAATGCAAAGCCGTTTGCCCAACATTTCCCCTCCGAAGCGAGGTGCTTTCTCCAATGAATTGTTACGGCGGAAACCCTAGCCTAGCACGACAACGCCATTTTTGAACCTGTGAACGTTTCTTTTCTGAATACCTGCTACCGCTCCTACACCGCTTGCCGAGTGCAGGCAAGAAATCGTTCGAGGAACCGCGTCGAGCGCCAGGATCAACTTCGGCTCCATGGAATGCTAAAATAAAAAGATTGCATGCCTGTGAAGGACCTCACTGTCAGCGGTTCGCCCGAGTCGAAGCTCGCTCAATCTGCGGAGAAGGCGCATTCCGCGGCCCCGCAGAAAGTGGGATTCGTCAGCCTGGGCTGCCCCAAAAACCTGGTCGATAGCGAAGTCATGATGGGCCTGCTGGCCCGCGCCGGGGCCGAACTCACACGCCGCGCCGAAGACGCCGACGTCATCGTGGTCAATACCTGCTCATTCATCGACAGTGCCCAGCAGGAGTCGGTCAACACCATCCTCGAAATGGCGGGCCACAAAACCGCCGGCAAGGCAAAAAAACTGGTCGTCGCCGGATGTCTGGTCGAGCGCTTCCGCGAGCAGATCCGCCAAGATATTCCTGAGGTCGATGCCGTCGTCGGCACGGGCGAGTTGGAAAAAATTCTCGCCGCCACCGGAATCGCGCCTGCCCCCGCTCCTTCCAATTCCCCCTTCGTCGTTCTGCCCTCGCGTCCGGAAGGCGACGCCCGCGCAGCGCAAGGCCGTTTCTCTCGCGAAAACTGGGACGGCGCCATCGCCGACCTTCCCAACTATCTTTACGACGAGGACACACCGCGCATCCTCGCCACGCCCGGCCACATGGCCTACATCAAAATTGCGGAGGGCTGCGATCACCCCTGCACCTTCTGTATCATTCCGCAGCTTCGCGGACAATTCCGCTCCCGCCGCTTCGAGTCGGTCATCGCCGAGGCCGAACGCCTGGCGCGGTCAGGCGTCCGCGAGATCACCCTCATCGGCCAGGACACAACCTGCTACGGCGAAGATTTCGGCCTCAAAGATGGCTTGGCTCTCCTGCTCGAAAAACTTGCTGCCATCGAAGATCTGCGCTGGGTCCGTTTCCTTTACGCCTATCCCAACAAAATCACGGGCAAGCTGCTGGACACCATCGCGGCCCACGAAAAAATCTGCTCCTACATGGACGTGCCTCTGCAGCACGCCTCGGCGTCCGTGCTGAAGCGCATGAAGCGCGGCGGCGGCGCCGACGTCTTTCTGCGCTCGATGGAGAAAATGCGGCGCGCGATCCCCGACCTCACGTTGCGAACTTCTTTTATCGTCGGCTTCCCCGGCGAGACTGAAAAAGAGTTCGAGGAGCTCTGCATTTTCGTGCGCCAAGCCCAGTTCGATTGGATGGGCGCATTCTCTTACTCCGATCAGGAAGGCGCCGGCGCATATGCTCTCGAGAAAAAACTATCCCCACGCGAGATCGAACGCCGCCGCAAGCACCTGATGTCGATCCAGCGCCAGATCAGCAAGAAGAAAAAGAAAAAACTGGTCGGCCGCGATTTCGATTTCCTGCTCGAAGGAGAATCGGAAGAATCCGAGTTGCTGCTCGAAGGCCGCACTCCCATGCACGCCCCCGAAATCGACGGCAAAGTTTTCATCAACGATTTTCCCGAAGAACTCACGCCGCAACCGGGCCAGTTCTATCGCTGCCAGATCACTGAAACCCACGACTACGACCTGGTCGCCAGAATTGTGTAGATCGCGATCATTTCGTCCGCAGCTACAATACAGACCGTTATGCCACGCAAGGCCGTTAAACTCCGTTGCCCGATCTGCAACAAGCCGGTCAACAGTACCGACTCGGACTTCCCTTTCTGCAGCGACCGCTGCCGTCTCATCGATCTGGGCAAGTGGGCCAGCGGCCAATACGTGATTTCCTCCCCGGTGACCGACGCGGAAGAATCAATCCGGGAAGACAATCCCGACGATTCAGACGAAACTTAGGTCGACCGCAAGGGGTGTTAGCTATTCCCATGCCAAACTTGAAAGCCGAAGGTGAGTCACCCAACCGTAGTGCCGACGCCCCGCCGGCTGTCGCGGGGGCGTCTCGCCCGCGCGCCCCGCTCTGGGCAACGCTGCTGGCCACCTTTTTCGGCACCGGACGCCTTCGCCCCGGCCCGGGCACATGGGGCTCTGCCGCCGCGATGCTGCTCTGGTACGCCCTCGCCCATGCCCTGCCGCTCGCGGCCCGAACTCCGACAGTCATCGCCACAGCCCTCGTCGTTATCCTGACCGGCATCCCCGCTGCCACTTATGTGGCTCGCTCCTCCGCGACCGAAGATCCTCAATTCGTCGTGATCGATGAAGTTGCCGGACAACTCATCGCCCTCATCGCTGTCCCCCTCGCGTGGAAAACTTTTCTCGCTGGTTTTATACTCTTCAGAGCGTTCGATATCGTCAAGCCCCCTCCCGTTCGACAACTGGAGAAACTTCCAGAAGGCGCCGGAATCGTGCTCGACGACGTCGCGGCAGGAATCTATGCTCTCGTAGTCATGCAACTTCTGCTCCACTCGGGTTTTCTAAAATAATGCCGGTTGCAAGTGCGGAGTTCGGATTCGTTCTCGGTACTCGCTCCACGGTATTCGGTATTTCTTCATGGGATTTTCCGATCGCATTCTCGGCAAGAAAAACGTGAACGGCGCCCCTCGCATCGAAGCGGTTGCTCCCGCTCTAGCCCTCGCCGGTGGCGAAGTCCGTATCACGGGCTCCGGCCTTCGTCCTCAGGAACTGCTGCGTCCAAGAGTAAAGTTCGGCGACCGCGAGGCTCCCGTCGTGGTCAGTTCCGACTCTTTTTTGGTCACCCGCGTGCCCGAGGGCGCGACTTCCGGGCCCGTCGTCGTTGCCACCGATGGACACGTCAGCAATCCCCATCCCGTAAAAGTTGCCGTCACCGTCGCCGAAAATCTTCATCCCGTCACGAATCCCGCGCTCGACGCCGAAGGCAATATCTACGTCACCTTTTCCGGATCGCGCGGCCAGAAAGTTCCCGTTGCCATCTTCAAGATTGATACCAACTATGGCGTGAAACCTTTCGTCTCCGAGATGATGAACGCCACCGCCCTCGCATTCGACCGGCAGGGGCAGATGTATGTTTCGTCTCGCTTCGACGGCGCAGTCTATCGCGTCTCGCCCAACGGATCGGTGACCACCTTTGCCGAGGGACTGGGAATCGCGACCGGCATCGCCTTTGATCGCGAGCAGGGCCTTTACGTCGGCGACCGCAACGGCACCATCTTCAAAATTTCGCGCGATCAGCAGACCTTCGTCTTTGCCACTCTCGAAATGAGTGTCTCCGCCTACCACCTGGCGTTCGGACCTCATGGCGATCTGTTCGTGACCGGCCCCAACGACCGCGTCTTCAAAATCGATCCCAATGGAACGGTGACCACGTTCTACAAAGGACTCGGCAGACCGCAAGGTCTGGCCTTCGACGCCGAGGGAAATCTCTATGTTGCGGCCTCCCTGGCCGGAACTCGCGGCATTGTGAAAATCACTTCTGACGCCAAGGCCAGGCTGGAAGTCTCCGGCCAGGGACTGGTAGGGTTAGCCTTCGCTCCTGGCCGCTCCGTCATCCTCGCTACGAACAGCGCCGTCCATCACCTCTCGTGGAATATCTCCGGACTGAAGCTGTTGCCGGAATAAGTTTCTCTAAAACCTCCGCGTCCTCCGCAACCCCTGCGGTTTTCATTCCACTTTTCATTTAAACTCGTAACACGTGAACGCTGAAATTATCGCAGTGGGTTCGGAGATGCTCACTCCCTACCGCATGGACACCAATTCGCTCTACCTCACCGAGCAACTCAACCTGCTCGGCGTCGATGTCATCTTCAAAAGCATTGTGGGAGATGATCTCCGCCGCCTGGTGGCCGCCGCCCAGCATGGCCTATTTCGTTCCGATATCGTGATCTTCAGCGGAGGCCTCGGCCCCACTCAGGACGACCTCACCCGCGAAGCCGTTGCCGAGGCTCTCGGAGTCGGCCTGAAGCGCGATTCTGAACTCATCGCGCGCCTCGAGCAACGCTTCGCCGAACGCGGCTGGAAGATGTCGCCCAACAATGCCCAGCAGGCGGATGTCCTCGAAGGTGCGTCCGTCCTTCCCAACCCCAACGGCACTGCTCCCGGACAGTGGATCAGCGGCGAGTTCGACGGGCGCGAACACATCATCATTTTGTTGCCCGGACCTCCGCACGAACTGAAGGGGCTCTTCGAAAATGAGGTTCGCGAGCGGCTGCGCGCCAAGGTTCCGCCCGCTCATCTGTTCACCCGCACTCTGAAAGTTGCGATGCTGGGCGAGTCGGCGGTCGACTCTCGTGTGGCTCCGATCTACAAGCGTTATAAAGATGTAGAGACCACCATCCTCGCCGGCGCCGGAGAAATCGAGCTCCATTTCAAAACCCGCGCCACCACTCTGGACGCTGCCCAGGCCCGCGCCGACGAAGTCGCCGGCTTGGTCGAAGACGAGTTGGACGACGCCGTCTACTCCCGCAACGGCGAATCTCTCGAGCAGATCGTCGGCTACTGGCTCCAGATGCGCAACGCCACCGTTGCCGTCGCCGAATCCTGCACCGGAGGGCTCCTGGCCGAGCGCATCACTTCCGTCAGCGGCAGCTCCCGTTATTTTCTCGGCGGCGCCGTGGTCTATTCCAATCAGTTGAAAACCGAACTCGCCGGAGTCCCCGCCGACATGATTCTTCGTCACGGCGCGGTAAGCCGCGAAGTTGCCGCCGCCCTCGCAGAAGGCATTCGCTATCGCTGCGAATCCACTCTCGGAGTGGGCATTACCGGCGTCGCCGGACCCGGTGGAGGCACGGCCGACAAGCCGGTCGGCCTCGTCTTCCACGCCGTCGCCAGCGACTCCGGAACCGAAGTCGTCCAGCGTAATTTTCCCGGCGACCGCAAACGCATCCGCCGCTTCGCCTCCACCATGGCTCTGGATATGTTAAGAAAGAAACTGATGTAGAGCCGAGTACTGAGTATCGCGTACCGAGAAAACCTTGGACGCATTTGCTCGCTACTCGGTACTCGCAATTCGGTACTGACGTATGCGCCTCTTCCTCGCTCTCGACATCGACGATGCCATCCGCGAGCGCATCACCCGCTTCGTCGACGGAGTTCGCAACTTCGCTCCCGACGTGCGGTGGGCTAAGCCGGAATCGTTGCACGTCACGTTGAAGTTCATTGGCGAGCAGCCCGAAGCCGCTCTGGACCGCATCAAGCAGGC
Source organism: uncultured Acidobacteriota bacterium (assembly GCA_963719865.1). Taxonomy (GTDB): domain Bacteria; phylum Acidobacteriota; class Terriglobia; order Terriglobales; family Acidobacteriaceae; genus Sulfotelmatobacter. Next base: position 169,013 of record CAVRDS010000057.1, read on the forward strand.
GATGGCCGAAGTCAAAGTTGCGGCCGCCGAGATCCACTTCTGCGGCTATGGATTCTTTCCGACCATCACCGCAGCCCGTGTCTTTTGGATCGGCATGGAATCCGGCCCTCGACTCCAAGCTCTAGCCGCCACCATTGACGACACCATGCCAGCGCTGGGCATCCCAAAAGAGGATCGCGCATTCAGCCCGCATCTGACCCTCGCCCGCGGCCCGGGCAATAGAAGCTCGGGCTCTCCGCGCCGCGGCAAGAGCGACCGGCCCAATCGCACCTTCCAGTTCTTGCAACAAAAACTGGCCGCGCTGCCCGCGCCCGAATTTGGTACCATGACCCCCCGCGAGTTCTTTCTCTACCAAAGCCAACTCTCGCCGAAAGGATCAACCTACACCAAGCTGGCAAAATTCACGTTACGGTAGCGCCGGCGTCCCGCCGGCTGGAGCGGGGGCGCCTCGCCCGCGCCACTGGCCAGCACCTCAGACCTCGATTGAATCGAACCCATGCCCCGCCTGCTCTTCATCGTCGCCGTCAGCTACCTGCTGGGCTCCATCCCCTTCGGCTATCTGCTGGTCCGAATCTTCCGCGGTGAAGATGTCCGCCGCAGTGGCAGCGGCAACATCGGCGCCACCAACGTCTCCCGCAAATCTCCCGCCCTCGGCGCTTTTACTCTTCTTCTCGACGCGGCCAAGGGATTTTTCGCCGTTCAACTCGCCGGCAGTTTTTCTCCGTTCTCCTCCGGCGATCCCCGCATTCAGCGCATCATGGCTGCCTCCGCGTTGCTCGCCATAATAGGACACACGTTTCCTCTCTGGCTTGGATTCCGCGGCGGCAAGGGCGTGGCCACTGCCCTCGGGGCATTTTTGCGATTCAGCCCAATGGCCGTCGGCATCGCGGTTATCATCTTCATCATGGCCGTGCTGGTCTCACGCCGAATTTCTCTGGGATCAATTTTCACAGCGGCGCTCTTCCCGCTTTCGGTTTGGCTTCTCCATCGCTCCCGCGATCCCTGGGTCATCGCACTCATCGCAGCCAGCGCGCTGCTGATCATCGCCCGCCATCACCAGAACATTCGCCGCCTGCTTGCCGGCGCTGAGCCCAAGTTTTCCTTAGGACGCAAATGAGCGAAATCGCGATCATCGGAGCCGGAGCCTGGGGCACCGGCCTGGCCATCATTCTCGGACGCAAAGGCACGCACCGCGTCCGCCTCTGGGCGCATGAAACCGAGGTCTGCGAGTCCATCGCCAAAAAACGAATCAATCAGCAATTTCTGCCCGGCCGTCCCATCCCGGAGTCGGTCACCGCCAGCAATAATCTTCAAGCGGTCCTCGAAAACGCCGAGATTATTATCAGCGTCATGCCCTCGCAGCATTGCCGAGGCCTGTTCCAGCGCATGCGGCCCATGATCCCAAAGCATGCGCTGATCGTGAGCGCGACCAAGGGCCTGGAAGAAGGATCGTTACTGCGCATGAGCGAAGTGATCGCGGACGCTCTCGACAACGCCGAGGGTGGGGACTCCGACTTTCCCATCGGAGCCCTCAGCGGCCCATCCTTCGCCCAGGAGGTCGCTCGCGGAGATCCCACCGCCATCACCATCGCCTCGCAACACGAGACACTCCTGCGCACGATCCAGCAGGAGTTCAGCGATCCCAGCTTCCGTGTCTACACCAACTCCGACGTCGTCGGCGTGGAACTCGGAGGCGCGCTCAAAAATATAATCGCCATCGCCGCCGGAATTTGTGATGGTCTCGGCCTTGGACACAACTCCGTCGCCGCCCTCATCACCCGCGGCCTCGCCGAAATGACGCGGCTGGTCACAGCCTGCGGCGGACGCCCCGAAACCATGGCTGGCCTCGCCGGCCTCGGCGATCTGGTCCTCACCTGCACCGGCGGCCTGTCGCGCAATCGCAGCGTCGGAGTCGAACTCGGCCGCGGTAAAAAGCTTCCCGAAATTATTGCCGGCATGCACGGCATGGTCGCCGAAGGAGTCTTCACCACCACCGCCGCGGTCGGCCTGGCTCACGCTCGCAAAGTGGAAATGCCCATCACCGAACAGATGCACGCCATCCTTCACCACGGCAAATCCCCGCGCGAAGCCATCCAGGTACTAATGACCCGCACCGGCAAGAGCGAAACTGGCGCATAAGGATTTCTCTTTGGCTTTTGTGGGGACATCCGCCCTGGGCTGTCCAGCCGCGAAGCGGCGAAAGAATTACAGACCCAGTGGGCACGCATTCATTCCCCAAGCACCTTTCCGTGCCAAACCCGCGCCAGCCGTGCGTTTCCGCAGGTACTTTGGTAATGTCGATTCCCGAGCCTTTTCGCTCCGCCCGTCCCGTTTCCCGTTAAACTTTTATAGATTCCTTTGAAAGCTGCCGCCACTTCGCCTTCGGCGTCTGCGACGAGTGAAGGGAGAGACTTGTCCGACAGCGCTTCCAATCACGCCCGCATCCCTATTCTCTACGTCATTCTCGGCGTGCTGCTCGTCATCAGCATCGTCCCGATGTATTTTTACTCGGCGCAGGTCGAGGCCATTAACCGCGATCGCCTCAAGACCAACGAAATGCTGCTGCAGAACACGGTTACCCGCTCGCTGGCCGATGATCTTTCCCAGCACGAGCGCTCACAGCGCATGATGCTGGCCAATCTGTCTTCTTCCATTCAGGTCGCCAGCGGCGGCGATATCGGCGAGAAAAATATCGAATCTCCCGAACTCCGGGCCCTCCTGGAAAATTTTGTCTCCTCCTCTGATGAAATTGCCTACGCCACGCTGCTGAACTCCGCGGCGAAGGGCATCTCCGCTGGACGAATCGCCCCGGACGCATTTCTGCAACGCGAACTGGAGCGCGCCTATGCCGCCGCTCGCGACGGTCGTGTTTACAACGGCCAGGCTCTGGTCGTCGGCGAAGGCAAGAATGCCCGCACGGTATTTCTGGTCAGCGCTCCGGTCGAATACGGCCAGCGTTTTCTGGGGATGATCGCCTCAGTCGTCGATCTTCAATTTCTCATCCGCCGCCTTCGCGAGGTGAGCGGCGGAGGGTTAACGCCCTACGTGGTTGACTCGCAAGGACGCCTGGTCGCCGCCGCCACTCCCGAATTTGCCACCGGACAGGAGATGAAGAATCTGGACATCGTCCGCAACTTCGTCGATAGCGGCAATAAGGCGCAGTTGGCCGCCACCCGGGAATTCGCCATCACCAACGGCTCCGAGTCGGTGGAGATGCTCGGCACCTACAGCCCAGTCACTTCGTTGAATTGGGCGGTAGTGGTGCAGAAGCCGCGCCGCGACGCGTATCGCGGTGTTTACGAGATGCAGCGCACCGCCCGCCTGCTCGCCGCTCTGGCTGTGTTGTTGAGCGTGGGCGTCAGTATCTTTGCCGCACGCCGCATCACCAATCCCCTTCAGGTTCTGACCCAGTCCAGCCGCGCGCTGGCTCGCGGGGATTTTTCGCAACGCGTGCATCTCTGGAGCCGTACAGAAATCGGCGAACTCGCACAAACCTTCAACACCATGTCTGAGGAACTGGAACGCTTCGTCGAAGACCTGAAAAAAGCCGCCGAAGAAAATCGCGCGCTCTTCATGGGCTCCATCCAGATGCTCGCCGGAGCGGTCGACGAAAAAGATCCCTACACGCGCGGCCACTCCGACCGCGTCACCCGCTATTCCCTGCTCATCGCCAAAGAGATGAACCTGCCTCCAGACTTCATGGAAACACTGCAGATTTCCGCCCAACTCCATGACGTCGGCAAAATCGGCATTGAAGATCACATCCTGAAAAAACCGGGCGCCCTGACCGAAGAAGAATTTGAAGTCATGAAGACCCACACGACAAAAGGCGCGAACATTCTGCGTCCGGTCACCCAGCTCGCCGAAATGCTGCCCGGCATCGAGTTGCATCACGAAGCGCTAGACGGCCGCGGTTATCCGTACGGACTGAAGGGCGAGCAGATTCCGTTGTTGGCGCGGGTCATCGCCGTGGCCGATACCTTCGACGCGCTGACCACCAACCGTCCGTACCAGCAGGCCCACACTCCGGAACAGGCCTTGCAGATCATTAGGAACCTGGCCGGCAAGCGTCTCGATCCGACCGCGATAGCCGCCCTGTTGGCCGTGTACGAGCGCGGAGAAATCCGCATCCAGCGCTTCACACTCAAGCGTCCCGTTGCCCCGCCAGTCGCCGATGCAGCGGTAAAAACTTCTGTCCCCGAAACCGCCCCACCCACCGCTCCTCCTGGCGCCGCCCCGCTAGAACGAACGCGAGTCTGAGAACGTCACGCTGCAGCACAAGTCGTAGCGCCGGCGTCCCGCCGGCTGTCGCGGGGACGTCTCGCCCGCGGCTTCGGCCAGGTTCCGATGACCAGAAGTCATCCAGACCTTCCCGCCCGCGGCCCCGCAGCCCCGAATAAACGCGCAAAAGTCCAAATCCTAATCACGCTATAATTGCGCGCACACATGCCCTTGCTCTCTGGCACAAAGCTCGGTCAATACGAAATCCTGTCGCCTCTCGGCGCCGGCAGTATGGGCGAAGTCTACCGGGCTCGCGATACCCGGCTCGATCGCGAAGTCGCTATCAAAGTTCTCCCGGAACTCGTCTCTCTCGATCCCGAGCGCCTGCTTCGTTTCGAGCAGGAAGCCAAAGCCGCAGCCGCGCTGAATCATCGCAACATTCTCGCCGTCCACCAGATGGGCAATTATCAGGGCATGCCCTACCTGGTTTCCGAATTGCTCGAAGGCAAGACGCTCACCGAGCACATTCGCCGCGGCCCGCTCCCGCTGCGCAAGGCGATCAGCTACGGAGTGCAGATTGCCCGCGGCCTCGCCGCAGCCCACGAAAAGAGCGTTGTCCATCGCGACCTGAAGCCCGACAATCTTTTCGTCACCAAAGATGATCGCGTCAAGATTCTCGACTTCGGCCTCGCCAAGGTGATTCAGCCCAAGCAAGGCGCGGCGCACCTGTCGGCCACCATCACCCTGCCCGGCGTGGCGCTGGGAACCATCGGCTACATGTCGCCCGAGCAGGTTCGCGGACTGCACACCGATCATCGCGCCGACATCTTCGCCTTCGGCGCCATTCTCTATGAGATGGTGATGGGCAAGCGCTCGTTCGAGCGCGGCACATCCGCCGACACCATCAGCGCCATCCTCAACGACGAGCCTCCGTCGATCTCGCAGCTCTCTCCCGACACTCCCGTCGCCGTCGAACGGGTCGTCCGCCGCTGTCTGGAAAAGGATCCTTCGCAGCGTTTCCACTCCGCTTCCGATCTGGCCTTCGCTCTGGAAGCGCTTTCCGATCCCACGATTTCCCCCGCCAGCGGCGCTTATCCGATCGTCTCGAATGAGCCGCGCAGTCCACGATTCAAGATCATCGCCGGTCTTTTCGTCGCCGCGGTCGTGATTGCGGTCGCCGCATATTTCCTGCTGCAGCCTCCGCCTCCGCCCCGAGTTTCCAACTACGTTCAACTCACGCACGACGGCCAGCAGAAATCGATCATCGGCACCGACGGCGCGAGAATCTATTTGAGCCTGGGCGAAGTCCGCGCGGGAAGCTTCGCCTTTCATGGCATTGCGGAAATGTCATCCACGGGCAGCGAGCCCAAAAAGATTTCCATCATGCCTTCGGTCAACATGGTTCCCGTTGATCTCTCTCCCGACGGATCGCAAGTCCTGGCCATCGACGGCGAAGGCGCTCCGCCCAAAGGCCCGCTCTGGAGCCTGGAAATCCTGGGAGGCTCGCCGCGCCGGCTCGGCGACATCATCGCCGAGACCGCCTCCTGGTCGCCTGACAGCAAGCGGCTCGCCTACAGCGTGCTCGGTGACTTGTTTCTCGCCAACTCCGACGGCACCGATGCTCACAAGTTAATCAGTGTAAAAGGAGACATTCTCAATATCACGTGGTCACCCGACGGCTCACGCTTGCGCTTCGATTCTTCCGAGACCGCCGGGACCGTTGGCCAGCAGCTCGAGTGGGAAGTCTCCACCTCGGGAAATAATCTTCATCGTCTGTTCGAGGGCTGGCACAATCCGCCCAACGAATGCTGCGGGCGCTGGACGCCTGACGGAAAATACTTTGTCTTCCAGTCAGGCGATCAAATCTGGACTGCCGCGCAGAAAGGTTCTTTCCTTCGAGCCAATCCGCAACCAGTTCCTCTGACCTCGAGCCCGCTGTCTCTTTCTTCTCCGGTGCCCAGCAAGGATGGCCGTAAACTCTTCGTCATCGGACAAACCTATCGCGGCGAGCTGATGCGCTACGACGCGAAATCCGCGCAGCTGGCTCCGTTTCTCGACGGCATTTCCGCAGAGTTTGTCGACTTCTCCAAAGACGGACAATGGGTGACCTACGTCGCCTATCGCGAGGGCGCTCTGTGGCGCAGCAAAGTAGATGGCAGCGAGCGTGTACAGTTGACTTACCCGCCGATGTATCCTGTGCTGCCGCGCTGGTCGCCAGACGGCAGCAAGATCATTTTCTTCGAATTCGCGCGTGCCGCCGACAAACCCGCCCGCATCTATCAGGTCTCCAGAGACGGCGGCAGCCCGCGCGAGCTTCTTCCCGACGATCACACGCAGCAGCTTGATCCAAACTGGTCGCCGGACGGGACTAAGATCATTTTCGCCGGAGAATCGAACGATCCCTCTTCCGCGATTCGCGTGCTCGACTTGGGCACGCACCAGATCTCAAGCTTGCCGGGTTCCGACGGCCTCTACTCTCCCCGCTGGTCGCCGGACGGACGCTATGTCAGCGCCTTTTCCGCCGATTCGAAAACTTTGCTGCTGTTCGACTTCCACACTGAGAAGTGGTCGGAGCTGGCGCAAGGTTCCCTGAGCTGGCTCAACTGGTCGCACGACAGCCAGTACGTTTATGTTCTGGATTTTCGAGGCAAAGATGCGGTGGTAAGAATCCGCGTCGCCGACCACAAGGCCGAACAAGTCGTCGATTTAAAAAACTTCATTACGGTGGGCCGCTACGGAGGCTGGCTGGCTCTCACTCCCGACGATTCCCCGCTCTTGTTGCACGACACCGGTACGCAAGACGTCTACTCGGTCGACTGGGAAGCTCCGTAAAACGCAAGCAGACTGAGTCTAATCCGCGTCACAGGGCGGCTACCCGCCTCTGCAGCAGCAGGAAATAGAGCGCCACCAGGATCAGTAAAAATCCATTCACGGACAATACGAGGGGAGCCGTGTAGGCGGGCACGAGCCATCCGGAAACCAGGTTGCCCATTGGCATGCCCCCGCGGAAGGCGAAGTTGTAGACGCTCATCACGCGCCCCCGCATGTCGTTGGTCACGATCAGCTGGACCAGCGAGGTGACAGTTGCGAACACGGCCATCATGGAGGCGCCGACCAGCACCAGCATGGAGTAAGAGACCGGCAGAAATTTCGAGAGCGAGAAGCCCGCGATCCCCGCGCCTAACAGGATCAGCATCGTTAGAGCGAAGCGGCCTTTGTTGGAAATATTTCCCAGGCTCGCCACTCCGAGCGAACCGCAGATCGAGCCCACCCCCATCAGCGAAAGCAGATTGCCATAGGTTTGCGGTCCGCGATGAAAAATATCTTTCACGAACACCGGAATGTAGGTCCGCATCGGCATGCTCAGGAAGGTCATCAGGAATGCGAGCACGATCAAGCCGACCATTGAGCCATGGCGCCAGACGAAGTGGATTCCCTGCTTGAGGCTGTTGAACATCGTCTCCTTGGTGCTCTCCGGCATGAACCGCGCGGAAATAATGGAGAGTGAGATAATCGGCGCGATAAACGAAAGCGCGTTCAGCCCGAAACACCACTTCTCTCCGAACCGGGCCAAGGTGATCCCGGCCAGCGCCGGACCGACCGTCACCGCCAGGTTGAACTGGATCGAATTCAAGGCAATCGCGTTGGGCATGTCATCGCGCTCGACAAGCGTGGGAATCAGCGCCTGATACGCCGGGCCGCCGAAGGCCTGCGCGAAGCCGGAGACGAAGGACAGACATAAGATCTGCCAGATATGCACCACGCCAAAAGCCACGAGCAGAGTCAGGATCCCCGCGCTCGCCATTTGTATGTACTGCGAGACCAGGAGAATCTTCCGTCGCTCGGTGCGGTCGGCCACCACGCCCCCGATGAGAGTGAACAGGAAAATGGGAATCCCCGCCAGGAATTGGTCCAGCCCGAGCAGGAACGAGGAATGGCTTAGCCGGTAAATGAGCCACCCTTGCGCGACGATTTGCATCCACGTGCCGATGCTTGACGCGCAGGCGCCGATCCACATCAGGCGAAAATCGCGATATTGAAATGCTTTGAAGACTCGGCGCAGCGTCGAAGTTGGCATGAGCAAGAAGCGGTTCTGACATTCTATCTTCGCACAGGGCTCGAACTTGGGTGGGCCAGCCGCCCCTAGCGGCAAGCGACGCCTCCTGTTCCCGCAGATGAAAAAAGCCGCCCGGACTCCCGGGCGGCGAAAAAGATGTTCCATCTAGCGCGATACTGTGGCTCAGGCCACAGCCTTGGCTGTGTCACCTTTCAGAGAACTGACTGCACTGGCCTCGTCCGCATCGATATCGAACACAGCCGACAATCTCGTCATCTGGAGCAGGTCGTTGATTCGCTTGTTCAGATTGACCAGCCGAAGCTGCCCGCCCTGGTTCCGAACCGTGGTATGAGTTTTGACGAGTTCTCCCATTCCTGAGCTGTCGACGTAATTTACTTCGCCGAGGTTCAGAACGATCTTCTTGTGCCCATTGTCCGTCAGCTCGCGAACGATTTCGCGAAGCATGACATTCCCCTCACCCAACGTGATCCTTCCGCTGATATCCAGGACCGTAATATCGTCGAGGTGGCGCGTGTTCGTTTGCATTTTGACGGGCGTGCGGTTCTGCATGCCGAGTCCCAATCGGTCAAGCACCTCGCACGCCGAAGTCGCAAGTGGCTGGGATTCGGTTCGAACCACGATCAGTGAACGTCCTTCTTTGAGTACCTCGCGGAAGAACGCAATGTCGTCAGAACCTTTTTCCCCAGTCGTCGGCTTTGGCGCATGGGCGTCGCTGGTAACCGCCGAAGCGACCGCTGCACCGGCCCCTGCGCCGGTAAGCCCCAGCAGTGCTGCAGCACCGAAGCCCAACGCGAACACTGTCCCGACCCCGGGAAGAAGCAGTGACGCGGCCACGACTCCAGTTGTCATTCCGGCGGCTCCGCCGGCGAAGCCTCCGACAAACGCTCCGAACCCTTTCGCGACCGATTTGGCTTCGTTTTCAGATCGAGTCAAAAAAACGACGGACTCCTCCGGTACACCCCGCTCCAGTAACTCCTTAACCGCCTTCTCGGCATTATCCCGCGAAGCAAACACTCCAATTGCAGTTTCCATGTCTCTCTCCTTGGCACGGTCAATGCCTGCTGCCTTTTCCGTCCGCATTGAGGCCGGCTCGGCTTAAGCGCGAAATGGTAGCAAATGCCCCCCTCTTAGCCAAGCACAAACTTGATTTTCAGGGCTATAACTTGCGGTTATGCTCGAATCCTTGGAAGTTGGCGCCGCCTGGGGTCTTCCGGCTGGCAGCAATGCAGGGTCTTCCCCAAACGAAGGCACCCGAGGCTACATGGGCACGAGCCCCGTATAATCAAGCTTTGGGCTTCTTATGATTCAGACCCTATTTGGCAGCCTTGAGGAAGAAAAGAAAACTGGCTTTTTAGACCGCATGAAGCAGGCGGTCACGCGCACGCGCGAAAATCTCGCCGAGCGCATTGAGGAAGTCGTTTCGTTCGGCAAGGAGATCGACCGCAATACCCTCGACGATCTCGAGGCCACGCTCATCGCCGCCGATCTCGGACAGACCACCACGCAGGAAGTGCTGGGCAAGCTGCGCGAAAAGGCCGACCGCAAGCAGATCGGCAACGTCGAGGAACTCAAGCGCCTCCTGAAAGAAGAGCTGCTGGGGATATTGAACACGGCAAATGCGCGTCCGGTGAATAAGGTCGATGGCACGCCGGAGGTCATCCTGGTCGTGGGAGTCAACGGCACCGGCAAGACGACGACGATCGGTAAGCTCTCGCAAGTCTTCCGCGCGCAAGGGAAAAACGTGCTGCTGTGCGCCGCGGATACATTTCGCGCGGCCGCAATCGAGCAGCTGGAAATCTGGGGTCAGCGCACGGGAACGGAAGTGATCAAAACCAAGGCTGGAGGCGATCCGGCAGCCGTCCTGTTCGACGCTCTGCAGGCGGCGATCGCCCGCAAAACCGACTATGTGGTCGTCGACACTGCCGGACGTTTGCACACCAAGGCTAGCCTGATGGCGGAACTGGAGAAGATGCGGCGGACCGCACAGCGGATTATCCCGGGAGCTCCGCATGAAACATTGCTGGTGATGGATGCGACGACGGGACAGAACGGACTGCAGCAGGCACGGCTGTTCACCCAATCGGCGGGCGTGACCGGAATCGTCCTGACCAAGCTTGATGGCACGGCGAAGGGCGGAGTCGTGGTGGCCATCTGCCGCGAACTCGGGTTGCCGGTGCGTTATGTCGGCGTGGGAGAGAAAGCCGGAGATTTGCTGCCGTTCGATCCGAAGGAGTTCGTAGATTCGCTATTTGAATAGGAGCGCACACTCCGCCACAGACACGCAGAGGCACGGAGAAGACTTTGTATGATCAGCTTTCTCGAAGCCCTGACAGCTCTTGCGATTCTCGCCCTAGCCTTATGGTTCTTGCGTAGACTGCTTCGCCCGAAAGCACCGGCGGAGCCTGCGGAGGACCCGTTTTCATCCGTTCCCGTGCCCCGCGGAATGAGGCCACAAGGAAGATCGGGCGCGGTCGCGCTTGAAGAGCCAGGGGAGGACGATCCCGCCGACGCCTTCCCGCCACGCGAACTGTAGCCCGTTTTCCGCTGTGCCTCTGTGTTTTCGGTGGTAGATTCTCCTGAATGTCTGCTCACTCTGCTGACGAACAGCATCTGCATCGCGCACTGGAACTGGCGCGCGCGGGAATCGGGCTCGCGTCGCCGAATCCGTATGTGGGCGCGGTGATTGTCGATGCTCAAGGCAACATCGTGGGCAGCGCAACCTACACCTACGCGGACGTGAAGCACGCCGAAATCCTCGCCCTCGAAGCGGCGGGAGCGAAGGCGCGCGGCGGAACGCTCTACATCAACCTGGAACCGCATGCTCATCAGGGACGAACGCCTCCCTGCACCGATGCTTTGATCGCTGCCGGCATTCATCGCGTGGTGGCTTCCATGCCCGATCCGAATCCGAAAGTGAGCGGACGCGGCTTTGAACAACTGCGCACGGCCGGGATTCATGTCGAAGTCGGACGCATGGAGGAATCAGCGCGGCGGTTGAACGAAGCATTTGCGCGGTACGTTCGCCACGGAACGCCGCTGGTGACGCTGAAGGCCGCGATGACGCTCGACGGCAAGATCGCTCCGCCGCCCGCCGAGGCGCTGACCAAGGCGGAAGGCATCCCCGCAGGCGGATGGATCACCAGCGAAGTGGCGCGCGCACACGTGCAGGAACTACGCCACGAGAACGACGCGTTGCTGGTTGGCGTGGGCACGATTCTCACCGACAATCCGCTGCTCACCGATCGCAGCGGGCGCGAGCGCAGGCGTCCATTGCTGCGCGTGATTGTCGACTCACGGCTGCGGCTGCCGCTGGAGTCGCGACTGGTGCAGGATGTCGCGACACGGCGGCGGGACGATGTGCTGGTGTTTTGCGCCTCCGCCGATCCGCAGAACAAAACGCAGCTGGAACAGCTGGGAATTCGGATCGAGACGGTACCCATTCTCGAAGCGGAGGGACTGCTGGATCTGCGGGCGATCTTGCACCGTCTGGGGCAACTGGAAATAACGAGCGTGATGATCGAAGGCGGAGCCACGGTCAACTGGGCGGCGCTGGCGGCGAATGTGGTCGACAAAGTATTTCTGTATTACGCGCCGAAGATTCTGGCGGGGACGGGATCGATTCCCTTCGCCTCGGGCGCGGGATTCCGCCACATGGGCCAGGCGGCGCAGGTACAGCGCGTGCGATTGCACCGCTTCGGCGAAGATTTCGCAGTGGAAGGATATTTGCGGGACCCGTATGGAGAGTAAGACTCACCGCGGAGACACGGAGTCACGGAGAAAAACAACGCCAACGTTCTTGTCTTTTTCCCCGAATTGTTTTCTCTGCGTCTCCGTGCCTCCGTGGTGAATTAAGATGTTCAGTTCATTCTGGAGGCATCCATGTTTACGGGCATTGTGGAAGAAGTCGGACGCATTACTCGGATTGAGCAGCGCGGCGAGAACCGGCGCATTACGATTGCCGCTGAAAATACACCCAAGGAACTGGGCACGGGACACAGCGTGTCGGTGAGTGGAGTTTGCCTGACGGCGCTCGACATCAAGCCGGGATCGTTCTGCGCCGATCTGGCGCCCGAGACCTGGGACAGAACTTCCTTCTCGCGCATTCACGAAGGCGCGCTGGTGAATCTGGAATTGCCGATGAAGGCCGATGGGCGCTTCGGTGGACACATCGTCCAGGGGCACGTGGACGGCGTGGGCAAGCTGATTGCCTTCGACCGCATTGCCGATTCCGGGAACTGGTGGCTGCACATCGAACTTCCCGACGATGTCGAAAAATATACGGTCTTCAAAGGATCGCTCTCGATTGAAGGCATCAGCCTGACCGTCGCGAAGCTGGAGAAGAACCGCTGCACCATCGCCATCATTCCGCACACCGTGGAGATGACGAACCTCCATTCGCTCAAGGCGGGCGATCCCGTGAACCTGGAAGCCGATCTTATCGCAAAATATGTGGAGAAGATGATGAAGAGCGATTCGCAGAGTGCGTTGACGATTGAAGATCTGGTGGAGCAGGGGTTTTAAGTCAGTGGTCAGAGATCGGGGTCTTGATGGTCTTCATTCTTGATTCTTGGGATTTACGGGTCAGCGAACACTAGCCACTGACCACTTTCCTGGGATTGCTGATCACTGCCCACGGGCCGTTGTCTTTCTACGCTTCCAGTTTCAGTTCGTCCAACTCCAGAAATTCCTGGATGATGGGCTCTGAACTTTTTTCCATTTCCGCATAAGTACCGAAGAAAATGGCGCGGGCCTCGTAAAGAAATACGACGCGGTCAGCCAGCTTTTTGGCGAGGCGCATATCGTGGGTAACAACGATGCTGGTGAGATTGAGCTGAATTTTCAGGCGCTTGATGAGGTCGCCGAGCAACTGCGCCATCAGCGGATCGACCATGGTGGTCGGCTCGTCGTAAAGAACGCATTCGGGGCGGGCGGCCAGGGCGCGGGCGATGGCGACGGAGCGCTTCATCCCGGTCGAAAGATCGGAGGGGAGCAGGTCTCGCATCTGCTGCACGCCCACCATCTGCAGCAGGCCGTCGACGATCTGGTAGATCTGCTCTTCCGAGAGTTCGTTGGTTTCCCGCAGAGGAAACGCCACGTTTTCGCCCACGGTGAGCGAATCGAAGAGCGCTCCATTCTGAAAGACCATGGTGACTTTCTTGCGGATGAGTTCGAGCTGCTCTTCGGTGTAATCGGTGATATCTTCGCCGGCCACAATCACGCGGCCGGAGTCGGGCTTGAGGAATCCCATGATGTGGTGCAGGGAGACGGACTTTCCCACACCGCTGCGTCCCAGAATGCAGACGGTCTCGCCCGAAAGAACGTTGAAGCTGACGTGATCGAGCACGACGTTGTCGCCGAAGGCTTTCGAGACGTCGCGGAATTCGATGTAGGGCGGCATGAAATCAGCTGCTAGCTTCTGGCTTCCAGCTTCGGGCGCCGAACCACGAGCTTGGTTGAGAACTTGTGGTTCGACGCTCCTACCTTATCAAATTCCTGGGGAAATGTTGGAGGGCGTTGATGCCGCTAGGGATGGGGTTGCGGGTCAAAGAGTGTAATCAGGATCTATCAACAGTTGACGGCTGGGGTTACCCGACGCCATGCCGATCTATGTATTCTTCCTCCCCCAGGATCAATGAGCGTTATCGCGATTTTGCGACGGTTACGCTCTTGGCTGCGCCGTTGTGGGCACCCCCAGCCGAAGGCTTCTGGGCCTTCCTTGCAGTTGAGTGCTGAATGCGGTGCGCTGAGTCTTGCTTGACGGTGCGGGGAGTGGGTCGTTGCGAGGCGCGTGCCACGGCAGGGGTCAGGGGATAGTTCGTCGGATCAAGCTCTTGCTGAGCCTGGGCCCGTATTCCAGACACAAACATTGCGGCTAGCAGAACTAACGCCGGGGCTAGGACACTCGTGTACTTCAAGATTCACCTCCGACTACCAACCCGATTCACAAAAGTAGGACAGCACCAAACAAAACCCCTCAGGAGGGTTAGAAGGCATGATGTCGCCATAAATGAAGCCAGGTCAAATTACTTCGGTACCCCCTTAGCGCGAAACCGTTCCCCTGGTCCTTGGGCGTCGACCCCGCGGTCGGTACCGGCGCGGAGCCGCAGGTGACTTTGGTGAGTCGCCTTGATATCGGGACGCAACCTTCCGTGGCACAATAGCCCCACTGATCTCACGCACGTTTTCACTGGAACCGCAGCAAGTAGCCCAGTGCGGGGGAAATACTTGGAAGAGGGAGTTTGCGGATGAACCGTTTTGGGGCGGGGTGTGTCTGTTTTCCTGCGCGCATTGCGCTATTTCTGCTGTTCACAGTTGTAATCTCGATCTCTGCTGCTCTGGCGGAAACGCCGGGCGTCACCGACAATGGCATTCTGATTGGGTCCTGCTCGGCGCTGGATGGTCCGGCACATTTCCTGGGCAGACAGACGGTCCTGGGCGCTTCCGCGTACCTCCACTTGATCAACGATGCAGGTGGAGTATTCGGCCGCAAGATCCAACTGCAGGCATTCGATGATGGCTACGATCCCGACAGAGCTCCGGCCTGCTTCAAGCGCATGATGAAAGAAGGGGTCTTCGCGCTCGGTTTTTTTGTCGGCACACCGACCGCCAAAGTCTACGTGCCATTGGCACAAGAGGAGAAGATCCCCGTGGTGGGGTTGTTCACCGGCGCGCAGATGCTCTACGAGCCGCTAAAGCATGAGGTCATCAACGTTCGCGCCTCTTATTACGATGAAACTCGCGAGCAGGTGGACAGGATTTGGGAACAGAACATCCGCAAAATCGGAGTGATCTACCAGGATGATCCCTTCGGCAAAGCCGTCTTGGATGGAGTGAAACTAGCTCTGCAAAAGCACAACGCGGGGCCGGTAGGGCTGGGCACCTTCACTCGCGGTAGTGTGGACGTCGCTGAGGGCCTGAAAGAGGTTATGGCAGCACATCCGCAGGCGGTTGTGATCGCGGGGCCGTACGGGGCTGCCGCTGCGATTGTCAAGCAGGCGCACGCGTCAAACTGGAAGCCGCAGTTCCTCACCGTGTCCTTCGTCGGCACCGAGGAATTCATCAGGGACGCGGGCGCGGACGCGGATGGAACGATTATCACCCAGGTGATGCCGCCCTATGACCGCATCGACTATCCTACGGTCGCGCTATACCGAAAGTGTTTGACGAAATACTCTCAAGGCGAAGCGCCGAGCTTCGTGAGCTTCGAAGGGTTTGTTGACGCAATGGTTGTGGTCGAGGGGTTAAAGCGCGCGGGAAAAGATGTGACGCGGGAAAGGTTCATTAGCGCCATCGAGTCGATTCACGACATGAACTTTGGTCTCGGCCCGCGACTCATTCTCAACTACAGCGCAACCGACCACAAGGGATTCGATAGCGTTTACCCGACGATCGTGAAGGGCGGCCAACCGGTGCTGCTGACGGATTGGTCATCGCTGGGCAAGTAATATGGCGATACTTCGCCCACGAGTCGCTTCGGTTTGAAATGTGACGGAAATCAAAGACAGTGGTGCTGCGCTCTGGGAGTCTTACGAGCAGTGGGGCGAAGAGCGGCATAGCCATGTCGACCAGTGAAGAGGTAAGGGCAGCCGGATGAGGGTGCTAACCGGTTCTGGACACTGAAGAAAGCCGATGCGCGAGACGGGCCTTTGGCACAAACAGTGTAACTGTTGTTATCAAGGCCATAACGCTCGTTGAGAACTGGCCGACCGGGGTCGATGAGTGATATGGGGATAATGAGATGGTTCGGCGTCAATCTGCGGCAGCCGCCTAGAAAAGGCCAGTCCCAATAGCTCTGGAGTGCAGTTCAAGCGAGATAAGACGCCACCGGCGTCTTATCTCGTCTCTGGTTTAAACCGGATCGCGCTCTAGTGATGCCCACCGCCATGTCCACCAGCAGCATGGCCACCACCCCGATATCCGGGGAGGGCGTGTTCAGCCTTCGCTTCATGGCCAGCGTCGCCTACGTGGCCTCGTCCATCCCGCGCCTCGTTTCCCTGGAAGTGGTTGAAGCGCTCCGCCCCACGCTCCGGCATAGGTCCAGCGTAACCGTGATGAGGATCAAAGCGGTTGTCGACATGGCCGTAAAAGCCGTGAGGGCCGTGAAACCAGGGGCCGGCTCCAAGAAACACCCCGCCTACAAACCAGTCGGGCCCATAGTAGCCGTAGGGAGCACAGTCATATGGGGCATAGTCGAAGTACCCGTAAGGGCACACGGGAGCCGGTCCGATGTTTATGCCGACGGAAACCTGGGCTTGCGCCTCAGGTGCACAGCATAAAAGACCAGCTACGAGAACTGCGAAAGCCAGCGCACTGAGTTTGAACATGATTTCCTCTTGATTCGTTCGGAGTTTCAACCTGGACAACCGAGCGGCCAGCATAATACCAAGGATCAACAGCAGGCAACTCGGAAGTTAATGTCAACTGACGCTAACACGCCATAGCGCGTTTTGACCCGTCAAAACGTTAAAGGTACTGCACAGTTTGGCGGTAGGACGAAAGAGGCTTACGCGTTGCCCGATTTCGATCATCGAGATCGGACAGGATTGAGGCCTGTGGTCGTCGCGCTTCGAATCGCGAAGCGTGGGAAGCCATCCTATCGTCCGATCAACATAGTTGATGGGCGGAGCGAACTTGCGGCAAGATTCGACGCCCGGATAAGCACCGGGGCGCTCCCACGAACGAGGACGCGTTGGTGGCGGGTCCGCAGCTGCTGGAAAACCTCGGGCTACGGAATCGTCACTTGGATGGAAGTGGACTTGGCGCTCTCAGCTCCCGAAATATTCACCGCCGTGGCCGCGTAATAGTAGGTCGAGCCGTTCGCAGCGGTCAAATCACAGTACAAGGTCGAGCCGATCAGGCCTCCGGAATTAATGCGCTGCCAGTTCACGCCATCGTGGCCGCGATACATGTTATAGCCGGCGAGATTCGGCGATGTGGAGGCGCCCCATGTCAGATCCACCGCGTGGACTGGGATGGGCTGGATCACAACAGTGTAAGAGATTTGGGAATGGTGGCCTCCGCAGCCAGCTACCGCTGCGCTGAATTTGTACGTGCTCGCGGTTGTCGGCGTCCCCGACAAGGTCAACGAGACGCTTCCAGCAACGAACTGAATTCCGGCGGGCAAGGTTCCGCTAACGGTCCATCGATATGGCGTGCAGCCACCCATCGCGTTAATCGTCGCCGTGTACGCGGTCCCGACCGTGCCGTTGGGCAAGGTCGTGGTAGTGATGGAGACGTTAGCGAAGGATTGAAAGGAAGCGAACAGAAATAGGAACGCTACTAAGCATTTCATGGGATGAATTCAGACCTCCTCGAATTCACTTGCGTCTTACTGGCGAAGTTATCGAGCTGAGGTCGAACTGCTGGTAACCAGGCTTACAGCTGCTTATGAGTGGGATCACAGAGCAACTTAACTCGCTGAAAATGTTAGTTCCAATGTGGAACGCATCGCAGCACGTTAGGACATGCCCTGGCCGATTAGCGCTGCTTACGGGCGGCTTCGGCCAGATCGTCGGGGGTATTCAGATTTGAGAAAAGATCGAGACAAAATCCGGCTGATTGCATCTCGAGTTCGCCGATGACCTGCACACCAGCTTCTTCGAATAACGCGTCGATTTTGTAGCGCCCTGCATGAAGCGCCTTTTCTGCGATGGAAGCGAATTCGCGGCGGTAAACGGCGCATAACGGTTGCCATCCTTGGGCGGTGCGCGGAACCGTGACCACGGCGGTGTCGGAGTCCTTCGCGCACCCGACCATGTACTGGAGAAGCGCTGTTGTAAGAAACGGCATATCGACGGCGAAGATCAGGTTCAGGTCAGTCTGCGATGAGCGCAGGGCGGCGTGGATGCCGGCGAGAGGGCCGCATCCAGGGAATTGATCTTCGACGACGGAGGCAAAGGCGGCGAACTTGGCCGGATCGCCAACGATACGGACATCAGATGTAAGGGGGCGGGCGAGCTCGAGGGCTCGTGCCAGCAGCGTGCGTCCGTCGAGGAGGACGAAGGCCTTATCGGTGCCCATACGCGTGCTGCGGCCGCCGGCGAGGATGAAGGCGGCGAGGGCGGGGACAGGCATGAGAGGAATATACAACTCGAAAGAGGAGCTGATTAAAGTCAACACACCTACCCTAGGAGCAAAAGCCGCGCCTAGGAGGTTGTTGAAAAACCACTGCCAATCCACTGCGGATGCGTGATAAGAAACAGGAATGCGAGGAGACGATCAGCAACTGCAAACGGGGATGTTCAGTTATGTGGCGTTGGAAGATCGGATACCAGCGGATCATCCACTGCGCGGAGTGAGGAAGCTGGTGGACGCGGTCTTGGCGGAGATGTCCAAGGACTTCGATGGACTGTATTCCGAGGTGGGAAGGCCGTCGATTGCGCCGGAGCGGTTATTGCGTGCGTTGCTGTTGCAGGTGTTTTATTCGGTGCGCAGCGAGCGACTGCTGATGGAGCAGCTCAACTACAACCTGTTGTTCCGCTGGTTTGTCGGTTTGGAGATCGACGACGCGGTGTGGAACCACGCGGTGTTCAGCAAGAATCGCGACCGGCTGTTGAACCAGGATCTGGCGCAGAAGTTTTTCGCCCACGTCAAAGAGCAGGCGGCGGGGTTGATGTCGGACGAGCACTTCACTGTGGACGGGACGCTGATCGAGGCTTGGGCGGGGCAGAAGAGCTTTCGCCGCAAGGATAAGGGCGGGTCGGGGAGCGGAGGAGATTTTCATGGTGAGTCGCGCCGCAACCAGACGCACGCCTCGCGCACCGACCCGGAATCGCGGCTTTATAAGAAGTCGGCAGGCCAGGAATCCAAGCTGAGCTATCTGGGGCATACTTTGGTGGAGAACCGGAATGGGTTGATTGCGGCAGCGATGACCACGCAGGCGGATGGCAGGGCGGAGCGCGACGCGGCTTTATTAATGTTGTACGAGTTGACCCGAACGCGAAACGGTCGGATTACGACGGGAGCGGACAAAGCCTATGACACGCGCGACTTCGTCGACACGGTGCGCGAGTTGGGTGTGACGCCGCACGTAGCACGCCGGCAACACGGCGCGATCGACGAACGAACCAGCCGGCATCCGGGGTATGCGATCAGTTCAAGCAAACGATGGTTGGTGGAGAAGCCGTTCGGATGGCTGAAGCAGATTGGGCCTTTGAAGAAGGTGAAACTCCGCGGGCTGGCGAAGGTGGATTGGTTGTTCGTGTTCAGCTGCGCGGTCTTCAACCTGATCCGTATCCCGAAACTGCGGGCGCAGAGCGCATGAATCAGCGGTCCCGACCCTCGGTTGCCGCCGATGGCGGCCGAGCGAAATCCAAAACAACAAAGCGTGCGGCTCTTAGAAGGATCCACACGCTGCGTAAACGATATTTTCAACAAGCTCCTAAGGATGGGGCACCACGCCTGATCGCGTACGCCTCCGATTCCTCAAAGCTTCCAAAGCTAAGCTCTTCCATCTACTGCAGTTGGTTCAGTGCAAGTGCAAGCATTGCACGAAAGTAACCTAGGCAAAGTGGGGAGGGCGAGCGATGATGGGGCAGCCCCGAGTCAAGTGACCCGGAAGTAAAACATCATGCCGCAGAAATTCATGGATGTGCTTATGCTTGGGCGCTGCTCCCACGAGTTTTCCTGGCCGCGCCGTGGTACCGACGGGGACTACTACCAGGTGTGCCTGCTGTGTGCCGCGGAATACAAATATGACTGGAAGACCATGCGCCGGACCGAGCGCGTGGAGCACGCGAAACCGGAGACGGGCATCAAGCGCAGCCATCCGCGCGAGAAGCGACCGTCCTGGGTACCCCGTGCGCGCCGCTTGAAGCTCGACATTCCCCTGCGCTACCGCGTCAACAAGACCAGCACGTGGTATGAAGGGATCATTGAAAACATCAGCCAGAGTGGAGTGCTGTTCAACGGGCCGCAGGAACTGCCGGTGAACGCGCTGATCGAGATGGTGTTCGAGATGCCGGAAGAAATTTCCGGACAGAAGAACAGCAACGTCGTGTGCCAGGGACGGGTGATGCGGGCAAAAGATCCGGCGAAAGCCGAGGACGGCGTCGTGCTGGCGGCGTCGATCGTCGATTATAAGTTTATCCACTAGCGCGGATTTCAGGGCTGCCGGTAAACCTCTCCACAGCTGTTGGGCTGTGCACGCCGCCAGCGCGACGCTCCCTTCGACTTCGCGCAGGGCAGGCCCGGGACAGCCGGCGCTACCTTTAACCACTTCCCTATTTACATCTACAGAGATGGGTTCCAGCATCTAAACTGTATCTGACGGGGCAACTCGCCCTATCATCCACATCAGGAGTTGCGTTATGAGAAGAACTTTTCTGCCGGTGTATTCGTGCATTGTCACCGCGAGTCTGATTCTGGGAGTGGGCTGCGCGAAGAAACTGGACGACGCGAAGATGTCGAGCGACATTCAGAACAAGTTCAGCCAGGATTCAGGGCTGTCGTCGAAGCAGCTCACGGTGCAGGCCAATAACGGCGTGGTGACGCTGTCGGGAACGGTGGACAACGAGGCGCAGCGGGATGCGGCCGGAGTGCAGGCGGCATCCGTGGCGGGCGTGAAGACCGTCATCAACAATCTGCAGGTGGGCGATAGTTCGGCTATGGTGCCACAGTCGCAGAAGCCGAGTCCGTCGGAAGCTCCCAACGTTGCGGCGAATGCTCCGCCGGTGGAGAATCCGAAACCGACCAAGACCAAAAAGGCCCGGAGGCATGCGCGGAACGACTCAGCCAATGCGCAGGATACGAGCCAGCAGCAGACGGCATCGAACGATCAGCCGGCCGACAATGCGACGACGCCTCCACCTTCGGACAACGCTCCAGCCGCAGCGGCTGCGCCGCCTCCTCCGCCGGCGCCAAAAAAGTTCATCATCGATCAGGGAACGCAGATCACGGTGCGGCTGATTGATCCAATTGACAGCGAAAAGAACCAGACGGGAGACACGTTTCATGCAACGTTGAACGCTCCTCTGACCTCGGATGGGGAAGAAGCGGTGCCGGCGGGAGTGGAACTGACCGGACATCTGGTTGATGTGAAGAGCGCCAGCAAGTTTGCGGGAAAATCGGTGGTCGTGCTGCAGCTTGACAGCCTTACGACCGGGGGGCAGAAGTACAGCCTGCAAACGGATCAGTACCGCAAGGAAACGGCCGCGCGAGGCAAGAATACGGCTGAAAAAGTCGGCGGAGGGGCGTTGGTGGGCGGCATCATTGGCGCGCTGGCGGGCGGAGGCAAGGGCGCGGCCATCGGAGCTGCGGCTGGCGCCGGAGTTGGCGGCGGCGTGCAAGCTGCGTCCAAGAGCCAGCAGATCAAGCTGGCTTCGGAGACAGTTTTGAATTTCACCCTGCAGGCGCCGATCACGGTGGTGCAGGCGCCGAGTTCGGATGCGAACCGGCAGAAGCTGGGGAGTGCCCCGTAGGGTTGGGACGCAGGGATGTTTCACGGGGCATTCTTACGCCGCTTCGCGGCTGGACAGCCGACGGCGGCTGTCCCCAGACAAAAACCGTTTCGCTCCAAAACATCTCCCTACCTACAAAAACCTTTCCCGGATATTCATCCGGGAATCTTACTTCCCACTTGTGGCCGGCGGAATCCGTAGGCGAGAGTAGAGGGACGGATCATGCGCAGGTGGGGAGGAAACGTGCAAGTCATTTCTTGTTTACGGTGCAGGCGGGAGATTGAGTCAGGCGATAAGTCGGTCGCGGTTTACATGTTTGCCCAGACGGTGGGAGTGAGGCCGCGGCAGAAATCGTCGGCCAACCGCATTTGTTTTTGTCCGCAGTGCGCGGTATCGCTGGCCATGGGACTGCCTCCGGA
The DNA here is from genome assembly GCA_963719865.1 of uncultured Acidobacteriota bacterium. Lineage (GTDB taxonomy): Bacteria > Acidobacteriota > Terriglobia > Terriglobales > Acidobacteriaceae > Sulfotelmatobacter. The sequence continues at coordinate 191,128 of CAVRDS010000057.1, forward strand.
AGGCGCGCTGAATATGGCCGCCTGGGACATGATTCGCCAGTTGGTCAGCGCCGAGCCCTCCCTGAATCAGGCCGCCTGGGAAGGCCTGCGCGGCATTGTGGGGCTTCTGCCGGAGGGGAACGAGGAATCGCCGGGACGATTCCGCCGGGCAGGGTAAATCAGCAAGAATTTCTCTTTCCTTCAGTAATTCGACCGGTTCGTCATTCCTGAAATCAAATTCCCCACCCTCTCGCACAATGCGCGAGAAGGGCAGGGCACCCGCTGGAGTTCTTACTGCTGAGGTTTTTCGGCAGCGTCTTTCTTTTTCGCCAACGAGCGCACGTAGTTGACCAGGTCCCAATTCTCTTCGGTCTTGACCCGCGGACCTTCGGCTGGCATATCGTTGTGGCCATTCTTGATGATGTAGAAGATCTCGCCGTCACTGTGATCTTTCAGCGTCGCCGGATCGGTAAAGTCGGCGATGGTGAGCTTCATGTCCTTGGCAGTTTCGCCCTTGCCGTCACCGTTTTTGCCGTGGCACATCTCGCAATCGAGCGTCCACCACTTCTTGGCGCGGGCCAGGGATTCTGGCGTGGATTTCACGGGATTCTGCGCGCGCACCGCTTCCACGGGAATGGCCGAGTAAGACGGGTTCTGCGGCGGCGGGTTGGGAGTTGTTTGTTGGGAAAGGACAGGAAGCGCGAAAAACAAGAGTGCGGAAAAAACCAGTGCAATTCTGGGCACGGGACACCTCCTCTGGGACAAGGAGCGCTTACAAGAAAATTGTAGCACCCGCTCCAAGCCTATTCTGCATTGACGCTGCAGTCACTCCTGGCGGAAGGTGGACGCGGCCTCCGCGAGCGTGGCTTCGACTGCCGAAGCGTCGGACAGGCCGCCTTGGGCCATGTCTTTGCTGCCTCCGCCGCGGCCGGCGAATCTTGCCATGATTTGTTTCATGAGCGCGCCCATGTCGTAGGGCTGTCCGGCGGATTGCGCGAATACCAGCGAGGGTTGAGGCGCGGTGCTGCCGAGCAGCGCGATCACATTCGGAGCCAGCCGGATTAGTTTCTGGGCGAGCAGCTTCAGAGAGTTCATTTCGCGATCGGAAAAAGTGCGGAGGATCATTTTGCGTCCGCCGGATTCGGAAGTTTCCGCCAGAATGGCCGCGGCTTGCGCCGCCGCGAGTTCTTCCTGCGATTGCTCGCGTTGCTTGCGAAGCGATTTGATTTCCTCGAGCGCCTTGGCGGCCTGCTGCGGAACGTCGTAGATGTGCGCGGAAAAGAGCGCGGCGGTGTCTGTGAGAGTTGTGAAATCGCGGCGGGCGGTAGCCACGGCGCGCTGGCCGGCGACAAATTCGACGCGATATCCCTGGCGGACTCTTTCAACTTTGCGCAGGAGGATGGAGCCGATCTGGCCGGTTTGCGAGACGTGTGTGCCGCCGCAGGCGCTGAGATCGAAGTCGCGGATATCGATGAGGCGGAGTTCGTCGCGCTCGGTTGGAGGAAGCTTGCGGAGGCCGAGTTTCCCGGCTTCATCGCGGCTTACGAAGCGGATATCCACCGGGCGATTCTCCAGAATAATTTCGTTGGCCAGGCGCTCGGCTTCTTCGATTTGAGTCTTCGCGAGCGCGGGCGTGTCGAGGTCGATCGAACAATAGTCGTCGGCCATGTGGAAAGAAACCGTGGCCATGTTGAACAACCGGACGAAGGCGGCGGAGAGAACATGCTGTCCTGAATGCTGCTGCATGTGGTCGCGGCGACGGGCGGCGTCGATCTCGCCCTGGACGTGGCTTCCGGGCTGCAGATCTTTTAGCGGCGCTTCGAGATAGTGAACGACTCGCCCGTCTTCGGTGTCGGCCACTTCGGTGACGCGGAGTTTTCGGTCGCCGGAGACGATCCAGCCAGTGTCGTGGACCTGGCCTCCACTGGTGGGATAGAACGCGGTGCGGTCGAGGATTATCGCGGGACGCTCGGTTCCGGGGAGTTCCTGAACTTCGGCATCGAAGTTGTAGAGGAAGGAGTCGTGATAGTAAAGGCGGTCGGTCATGGGAATCCAGCAACCAGCACCTGGCGCTCAGCACTTTGCATTCAAGTTAGCAGGAACGACTCGGAGTGTCGACGCGCGTAATCTTCAAGCGCCGCCCAAATGGTTTCGTCCCCGCAGGCTCGGTCGCCCAACTCCACCAATTCGCTTGATTCGTCTAGTGCATCCATGAACTGCTCTCGCTTGTCCTTAAACAAATGCGCTGCTTCAAATGGAAATAAGGCCGCCGCCTTGTCTATGCAACTGGCCGCCTCCATCGCACCGATTCTCCGATATGCGTCCGAGAAGACGGAGTACGGCGGGCTGAAGTCAAAATCTCGCCCGAAGAAATACTCGAACCCACCATTATCAATGATGCCTTGTGCGGAGTAGATGACAACAACTGTCTGCAACGGAAGAGGCAGTTTAGCTGGATCGCCGCCAACTCGCTTCAGTTCGCTGAACGCAAAGTCGGAAGCACGAGGAATGATTTGTCCGACATTGACCTTCCCTCCTCACTCAGTAGGGGCCGATGATTCCGCCTATTTGGCGGGCTGCGGGTTTCGCCTCCTGGGGCGGCTTTGCGGACGGGAGCGTCCGCGCCACATTGGCGTCGAGAACATCCAAATATTTCAAGCCGCTGCCCGTGTTGAACAGGACTACCGTGTCTTCGGCTTTGAAAAAGTTATCGGCGCGGAGTTTGCGATACGCGACTAAGCACGCGGCGCCTTCGGGCGCGGCGAAGATGCCTTCAACCTTGGCCCAGTGGCGAGTGGCCTCGACGATTTCTTCATCGGTCGCGGCGACGGCCGCGCCTTTGCTCTTCTTTAATATGTCGAGGATCAGGTAGTCGCCATAAGGTTTGGGAACGCGCAGGCCAGAGGCTAGCGTGGTGGCATCAGGCCACATCTCGGCGGATTCCTTACCCTCATCCCACGCTTTCACAATCGGGGCGCAACCTGCTGATTGCACGGTGATCATCTTGGGGCGCTCGGAGCCGATCCAGCCCAGCGCTTCCATCTCTTCGAAAGCCTTCCACATGCCCAGCATGCCAACGCCGCCTCCCGTGGGATAGATGATGCCCTGCGGCATGCGCCAGCCGAGTTGCTCGGCGACTTCGTAGCCCATGGTCTTCTTGCCTTCGACGCGATAAGGCTCTTTGGTGGTGCTGACGTCGAACCATCCGTCTTTCTCCCACGAATCGGAATCCTTCAGTTCGGCGACCTTGCGGGCGCAATCGCTGATGAGGCCGTCGACGAGCGTGACGTGCGCTCCGTAGTAATCGCACTCGATACGGTTGGCCATGGGAACGTCTTTGGGCATGAAGATGTGAGCTTCGAGTCCGGCCGTGGCGGCGTAGGCGGCGAGGGCTCCGGCGGCGTTTCCGGCGGAAGGGATAGCAAGTTTTTTCAGGCCGAAGTGGCGAGCCATGGTCACGCAAGCGGAGAGCCCGCGGGCTTTAAAAGATCCGGTGGGATTGAGGCCTTCGTCTTTGATGTAGACGTTGGGGAATTCGCGGCTGGGGAGCATAGGCGTGAATCCTTCACCGAGCGAAACCGGATCGGCAGCAGGAAGGACGGCATCGTAGCGCCACATGGTGGCAGCACGTCCGGCTAGACGGGCGGAGGAGAATGATCGCTTAATTGCGGCAAGATCGTAACGCGCGTAGAGAACACCGCCATCCTTGGGGCAAACGGATTGCGGACGGTCGGCCGGATAGTGCTCGCCACAGCGGGTGCATTCGAGATGAGTCAGCATTCCGCTGCTGAGTTTAGCAGAGCTCTCAGCTTTCAGTTCTCAGCTTCTCAGTTCTCAGCTATCAGCTGGTTCTTGTTGTATCGGCTTGGCGGCGGGTCGCTTCTCTTCGGCCGTGTCCGTCACCGCCATGGCGGCTTTGAAACCGCGGATGCTTTCGCCGAGTCCTTTGCCGAGTTCGGGGAGTTTCTTCGGGCCAAAGACTAGAAGAGCGATGCCAGCGATGATCATCAGATGCATGGGTTGAAATAAACCTTCGAACATTTGAGTTCTCCTAACAGCGAAGATGATGTCAAAATGCAGGCGCCGTGACGGCTGGTTTTCGGCCACGGCGCCTGCCTAGCGAGTCGCGCGAAGTCCTCTCCCCCGAGAGGTCCCCATCCGACTGCGAAACCGTTACATTCCGCGCTCGGCTGCATCGGCCATCGTGGCCAGTTCTGTGAGGAACTGGAAAAACTCGGGCGATTGTCCGATGAAGAGTCCATCCTTCGTAAGTCCCTTGACTGCACCCATCGCAGCCCCGACGGTGTTGGTGGGGCGGATGATGGAGCAAGCCGGCAAATCGCGGCTCAGGAAGGCTGTGGGCTCGGGCATGATCAAGTTCCCTTGGAGCAACGGCCCGACCGCGGGAGTAGCCAGGTTCGTGAAACTGACTTTCACACCGGTCACCGGGTCCACCGTATTCAAAGGCGTCGCATTGCCAGCTTTGTCGTGCCAGGTCTGGAAGTGAGACGTCTCCACTGGACCGATGCTGAGCAGGATGCGCAACACTTCGACATTGGTGACGCGCTGCGCGAGTTGGGGATAGAGACTGCTGCCACCTTGCTCGATAAATCCGAAGTGAAAGCCCGCCGTGAACGCGATCGCTTTCAGGAAATTCGGATGGTTCACGTCATCATTGGTACGAGGAATGGCCGGGTGCTTGCCCACCGCCAGGCTGGGCACGGCCTGCGGGAACGTGTTGCCCAAGTCGGGATTCCCAGTACTGCTGCGGTAGCGCGTCCACCAGCTCGTGTCCACGGTAAGTTCCATCAGGTTGGTGAGGCGCCCTACGTTGTTAGCACCCGTCGCGGTGCTGCTGGGCAGGTTGCGAAATGCGTCAAGGCTGACCGGATCGAAGCCCTTGGAAATTAAATACGCGTTGATGAATGTCTCGTGACTCAGCTCGTCCTCGGTGTTGTCGTGAATGTACTGCGGCATGTCGCCATCGAGTATCAGGATGTCGTTGGTGAAGGCAGTGTTGCCGCCGGTAGGCTGCGCGGGATAGCCAGGAATCTGCTTGCTTGCGATCGTGGAGACTTCGGTGTCCTGGGTGCCCAGAAACTCCTGATACTGCAACCAGAGATCGCTTTCGATGATTTCGGCGGCCGCCAGGAAGCGCAGAATGGCGGCGTCGCCTTGGCTGATCGAACTGCTGCTTTGTGCCGCGGCTTTGCTCCCAAGCACTGCGCTGGCGGAAAGTGCGGCCCCGGTTGCGCCGAGTCCCTTCAAAAACGAGCGGCGGCGGATGACCCGGTTCCATTGCCGGTTTACTTCGTCAATGGGCTGATCCGTGTCAGGGGTGAGGTCGGACGGTGATAGTTTTCCTTTGCTCATGGCTTTTACACTCCAGATTTTTGTGCGATGACGTTGCGGCTTCGAGGCAGGGACTTCGAACATCAACGTAGGCGGCAGGATATTGCGGCGAGACCGGGGAAATGTCAGGGGGCAGTTACACCTTTGTCAAAGGTTCGTCTCAGAGTGCCCGGAGGTTGACGGCGCGGGAGTCCGCTCTCACAACCGCTTGCGGAGAAATTCAAATAGCACGTAGCCGATGAGAGCAGCGATGATCGCGATTACGAAGTTGGCCGACGTGAAGACGTCTCTCATGGCCCAGGCGAGACCGCGGCTCCGAGCCGCGCCGGAGCGCTCGAATTCTCCCATCAAGAGATTGGAGTAGAAGAGGAAGATGATGAATCCCACTTCGATGAACGCGCGCAAGCATCGGTTTCGCATCGGTATTCGGGCCTCGGCAGCGTATCGGAACGAATGCTGGGATTCATCCTAGCAGGCTGCGTCCACCCCGACTGCCTCTTCATGGATTTGTATGGCCTGAGTTAGTATCAATGCTCAGTTTCATACTTGTGAGGAGAACACATAGATGGGTAAGTTTCTGGTGGGAGCGATTCTAGGGGCAGTTCTGGTTCCGGTCGTGGTGTTCTGTTATTTCGCAACGGGAATGGCGCCGGTGGCAACGGCAGCGCCTCCCATGCCGTTTGAGAAGACGTTCGCCAGCATGGCGCTGCACGCGCGCCTGGAGAAGGAGATGCCGAAAACGCCGCCGATCGCGGCGGACGAAGCAGCGTATGTGGCAGGGGCACAGGTTTATAAAGATCATTGCGCGGTGTGCCACGGGCTGCCGGGGATTCCGCAGACGGCGATCGCGAAAGGAATGTTTCCCAAGCCTCCCAAGCTAATGGAAGGCAAAGGGGTGACGGACGATTCTCCTGGCGAGACCTATTGGAAGGTGGCGGGAGGAATCCGAATGACAGGGATGCCGGGATTTGAGAATACACTTTCGACGACGCAGATGTGGCAAGTGAGTTTGCTGTTGGCGAATGCAGATAAACTGCCGGCGGCGGCGAAGGATAGTCTGACGGCTGTGGCACCACAGGCGCCGGCCCCGGTGGAGACCAAGCCGCAGGGAAAGAAGTAAGTGGGATCGAGCAGATGTGCGGCTGTGACGCAGGGTCCCTCGACTGCCCTCGGGATGACAATAAGCTTCTCGAAAAATCATGCCAGTAGGCGGTTACTTGCTTACTCGTTGGTGATCTTTTGAATCGAGGCGTACTGCGTGTATAGTGCGTCTTCACGATGGGATCGTTCCTGTTTTTCGCATTTTCGTGGTGGTCGATCGCGCTGCGCATTGTGGCGATCGTGCACTTCATCCGGCGCAGGCCCGATTGGTTTTGGATCTTGATCATTCTGTTCTCGTGGATCGGAGCGCTGGTCTACATCGTGGTGGAAGTGATCCCAGACGCGAGCCTGCTGCGCGGATCGTTTCAAGTTTTCCCCAGGCGGCGACGCATTCACGAACTGGAACGAATGATTCTGGATAATCCCTCCGCCGGCAATTACGAAGAACTGGGATTGCTCTATCTGGATGACGGCAATTTTTCGAAGGCGCGCGCAGCTTACGACAAAGCGATCTCTTCGCGAACCGATCATGTGGATCCTTTCTACCGGCGCGGGATTGCGGAAATAGAGTTGAAAGATTACGCGGCGGCCGTGCCCGATCTGGAGCGGGCGGTGCGGTCCGACCCTGACTACGATTTTCATCGCGCTAAAGGGTTGCTGGCATGGGCATACGCGCAGACGGGGCAGGCGGAGAAAGCTGATGCGCTCTTTCGCGAAGCTACGCGCATTTCGACGATCTCCGAGACGTACTACCACTACGCGCTGTTTCTGGAATCGCAAGGCAGAAAAGCCGAGGCGCGGGAGTGGGCGAAGAAGATTCTCGACAAAAAGCCGACGATGCCGGGATATTTGCGGCGGCGGGAGCGTCCGTGGTTTCGCCGGGCGAGCGCGGTGCTCTCGCGAGTACGGGCGTGAAGGTGTTGGAGTCTTTCCCTCCCCGGCCGGTTCGGCCCAGCGGAATTCTCCGCGCATTCGCGTGGCGAGAAACAACTTAACCGTAGAGACCGCCGAGGATTCGCTGAGCAACCGGGGCAAAGGCAGATCCAGCCACTGCCGATTTCTCAACTCTTTCCTGTCCACTGTTCCACAACTGGATACCACAGGTTTGACCGCGTCGGCTGCCTCGTTTACCTTTGGGTGTGCCGTTTCCCGCTTCGCGTTGCCGGGGCCGCGGCGCGGAGTCCTTCCCCTTCATGGACAAAAAACGCATTCTGGCCACTGTGGTTGTGTTCCTCATCCTGGCATTTCTTTTTTACCTGCAATACCGGCACTGGCGGACATTTGACTGGGGAACATTCTGGAGCCAGACGCATCGCATCAAGAAAATTCATGTCCTGCACGGAGTTGCGCTGATCTACATCGGGTACGTGATGCGGGCGTGGCGCTGGAAAATATTTTTGAAGCCGGTGCGGCCGAAGACCACGACCCGGGAATTGATCTCGCCCACCATGGTTGGGTTTGCGGGACTGGCCCTGCTGGGGAGGGCGGGAGAATTTATTCGTCCGTACCTGATCGCCAAGCGAACCGACCTGCCTGTGTCATCCCAGGTCGCGGTGTGGGGAGTAGAGCGGATCTTCGACATCGGCGCATTCACGGTGCTGCTGCTGCTGGCGATATTCCTGCCGAGCGCATTGCCTTCGATTCCGCATCCGGAGTACTACCGGCGGTTTCGAGAAATTGGATTTGTGCTGACGGGCATTGTGGCGGCGACGACGATTGCCGCGGTGATCATTCGCAGAAATGGTGAGCGAGTAGCCTGCTGGCTGGAACAGAGGTTTGCGCATCTTTCGTCGAATGTAGGTCACCGTCTGGGTCAAAAAGTGCGGGAATTTGGCATGGGCCTGAACACGATCCACGGGCCGCTGGAGTTGCTCTGGTTGTCCCTGGTGTCCATCGGAATGTGGTATGTGATCGCCTTGTCGTATCAGGAAGTGACACACTCGTACGGAGTCGACGCGCTGGAAATTCCGGTGTCGCAACTGTTGATTCTGATGTTTGCCAGCATGCTGGGTTCGATGCTGCAATTGCCCGCGGTGGGCGGCGGATCGCAGATGGCAACCATCGCGACCCTATCGAGCGTATTCGATGTACCGCCGGAGATGGCGGCGAGTTGTGGAATTCTGCTGTGGCTGGTGACCTTCGCGGCAGTCGTGCCGCTGGGGCTGCTGCTGGCCCACCACGAGCGACTTTCGTTGAGAAAACTATCGGCGGAAAGTCATCAGGCAGAAAAGGAAACCGAGCCAAGACCTGCCGGCGGAACGTAAGCCCCGTGCGCAGGCCCGCCTCGCACAGGATTGCGACATGGGAAAGATTTTCAATCTGAAGAGACGCCTTCCTGGTTAATCGGAGAGCTTGCATATGAGGCCGCAGTGACGATTCCGGCGGCCATTGTTGTTGCGGAAGAAGAGCAATGAGATTAGCCGGGAAAATTGCGTAAGGAATTTGATGTGGGATTAGAAGTGGAGGCCCCGGGCAGAGTCGAACTGCCGACCAACGGTTTAGGAAACCGCTGCTCTATCCATCTGAGCTACGGGGCCACCTTGCAAATGACTTGCAGTAGTTTACGAAAGATTTGCTGCACATCGACTTGCTCAAATGGTCTTCCGCTCGTGTTACTCGGGCGCGAACATGGGTCGAATCCAGCGAGTCTACCTCATGAGGCACCGGGCTGCTTCCACGCGCGTAACCAACCACTAATCACGAAAAAACTTTTCGTTTGAAGGAAAGAGCTTCCCCAACTGACAACTTCGAAGATACAAATCGCTGATTTTAATGCGCTAGCAAATATTTTACGCCCTCGTATAGGGCTGACAATAAAACAGGTAATACGGCCAAAGAAAAAATACCCCAGGCGAAAGCCCGTCGGCGCGACGCTGACCGCGCGTATTCCTTTCCGGTCGCCAGTTCAACACGAGGCCAAAGCTTAATCAATTTGCTCACTAACAGACCGCTGGGAGCTAGGCCAACCGCAACGTCTAGAGTCCGGTCAATGTACCAGACAAATGGCCGTATTGTTTCAACCCAACCGGGTCGTGGTGCGACTGGCTGCACGTGTACGACGTGATCGAGAAACAAATCAGTCAGCCAACCGTAAATCCGGCCAATCGCGAACGCGCCCAACAATACAAACACCCAACGCAACCTGCGCGGCCACGAGGGCTGCCTTTGCCAATTGTCCACCGCTTGCTGCAAGCGCGCAATTGCACCATTTACCCAAGTGCTGCTGTAGCCCGCAACTCGAATGTCACTAAGTGAATAGTTTTCGACTTCATGGTAGAGATGGACGACAATTTCTGCTTCACCTCTCCGGCTAGATGCATACATTCCGACTTTTCGAATTTGCCGAGTATCTAACAGTCCCCCTTCCCCAAAAAGTTCAGGGCTCGCGCCCTCGTACTCCGAATTATCGAAGGCTCCCAAATCAAGCGCGAAAACCGTGTCGTCGTCCATCTCCTTGGATAACTCAAACACGACTTGAGCCAGGTTACGAATGTCGTCGGGAGAGACCACCACATCGCGGATCACCAATTTTCTCGTTTCGCGTACGCTCATGTCAGCCGTTGAGTATAACTCGCCAGTGGGGCACGAAGGCATCTCCTACTGCGCAAACTACTGCACTCACGTTTGCCAGCACGCCCGATTGACGACTTTTTGCGTTTGTGGAGGACGGCTAAATCGCTTAACACATTGCTGGGCGCGGCCTTCGGCCAATTAGGAAACCGCTGCTCTATCCATCTGAGCTACGGGGCCAATGCGGGACTAAGGCATTATCTCACGCGGAATCGGGAAGGCCGACGGCAGGACGCGGTGGACAGCAACGCGGGAAATAGTTCCGCCGCGTGCCTCGGTTAGGCAGCCTTTTGGTGCGAATCTTCTCCTACCCCGGAATGCAGTTGAAGAAATCGCAGCACCTGCACGCGAGAAAAGATTCCCTGCAACTCACCGTTGGAAACCACTGCCAAAAGATTCAGATTGTCGCGGCTCATCAACTCCAAGGCTTTGAGGGCGGGCATTTCCGGAGCAACCGTTGGCACCTGAGCGAGAGGGCGCATGACACTTTGCACGCTGGTGCGATCCCAATCCTCGCGGCGCACGCTGCGGATGTCATCGGCAGTCACGATGCCGGCAACATGGTGGTCCTGCAGGACGAGGAAGCAACGACTACCGCTGTGCAGCAGATACTGATCCACAAAATCGCGCAGGCTGATATAGCTTTCGACAGTGCCGCAGTCGTGTTGCATGATGTCGCGGACGATGTGGCCTCGAAGTTCTGAAGTGACTCCTACCTGGACATAGCTGCTGCGGGCTGCGTCAAGCAGGAACCACCCGATAAAAGCTATCCAGAGGCCGCCGAAACCTGCTCCCCCGAAGAAACGGAACAAACCGGAAAGAATGAAGAAGAAAGCTACGACTTGCCCAACCTGCGATGCCCACCGGGTGGAGCGCTCCGCGTTTTTCGTGATCCACCACAGAAGAGCGCGCAGAACGCGGCCGCCGTCGAGCGGGTAACCGGGAATCATATTAAAAAAAGCGAGCGCAATGTTGATGTATCCCAGCCACAACGCTACGGCAACGATTGGATTGGCCGGCTCGGCGCCACGAAAACCTCCTGAGAGGCGGACGCCGCCAACGAGTACAAGCCCGATCAGCAAGCTGGTCAGCGGGCCGACGATGGCAATCCAGAACTCGGATTTGGCGTCAGCGGCTTCGGACTCAATCTGGGAGACGCCCCCGAGAGCGAACAAGGTAATGGCGCGGACTCGCAAGCCGCGGGATTTGGCGACGATCGAGTGTGCCAGTTCGTGCAGCAGGAGAGCGACGAAGAAGAAGATCGAAGTGACGATGGCGCAAGTCCAGATCAGGGCTGCATTCCACTCCGGCCGGACGGCATGAAAGTGGCTGGCGAGAGAAAATGCGATGAGCAGAGCAATGATGAACCAACTGTAATGCAGGCCGATCTGGATTCCAGCGATTCGTCCGAGCTTAATTTGGGAATGCATAGCTGGACACCCCCAGAGGAAGATGTGTTATCGACTGCGGAGCCGCGGCCGACCGACTGGCTGGATTTCGCGCAGGCACACACACTATTCAACACCTTCGATAAAGGAGGAAGCAAATCTCATCGACCTGCGCTTGCGCCGTCAAGAGCGAGATTCAGTTCCAGGACATTGACCCGGGGCTCGCCGAGCAGGCCGAGGTCGCGCTGGGAGGTATGTTTCTGTATCAAGTCGCGGAGGGCCGATTCAGAAAGGCCGCGCTCGCGAGCGATCCGCAGAATCTGGAATTCTGCCGCTGCGGGAGAAATCTCCGGATCGAGCCCGGACGCGGAAGTCGTGAGCAGATCGACCGGAATTGGCTGGGACGGATTCTCGCTGTGCAACGTAGCAGCATCGGCGCGGACGCGATCAATCAGCTTCTGACTGCTCGAAGCGAGATTGGTACCGCCCGAGTTCTCGGCGTCGTATCCGTTGCCGGCAGCCGACGGGCGGGGATGAAAATATTTCGCCGAAGTGAACGGTTGCGCGATGATGCGCGAGCCGATTGCTTCTCCGTTGCGAGTGATGATCTGGCCGTTGGCTTTGTCGTGAAAAAGAAGTTGGGCAAGCCCGGTGATCACGAGCGGGTAGATCAGCCCAAGCAAGATCGTCGTGGCAATGGTCATCAGGAATGCGGTGATAAGATTCTTTTTCATATCAGTCCTCAGGCAAGCCCCACTGCGGTTATCAGAACATCGATGAGTTTTATCCCGATGAAAGGAGCGATCAGGCCTCCGACACCATAGATAAAAAGATTGCGGCGCAACAGGGCTTCGGCATTCATGGCGCGATATTTCACGCCGCGCAGCGCCAGCGGAATCAGCGCGATGATGATCAAGGCGTTGAAGATGACCGCCGACAGGATGGCCGATTCGGGCGTCTTCAGCCGCATGATGTTGAGCGAGTTGAGCACCGGAAAGGTTGCGGCGAACATGGCGGGGATGATCGCAAAATATTTAGCGACGTCATTGGCAATCGAGAATGTGGTCAGCGCGCCGCGCGTCATCAGCAACTGCTTGCCGATTTCGACAACCTCGATCAGCTTGGTGGGATTGGAGTCGAGATCGACCATGTTTCCCGCTTCCTTGGCAGCCTGCGTACCGGTGTTCATGGCAACGCCTACGTCGGCTTGCGCGAGCGCCGGAGCATCGTTGGTACCGTCGCCGGTCATGGCGACGAGTTTGCCGCCGGCCTGCTCGGTGCGGATGAGTTTGAGTTTGTCCTCGGGCGTAGCCTGCGCGAGAAAGTCGTCGACACCGGCCTCGCGAGCGATGGCAGCCGCGGTCAGCGGATTGTCGCCGGTGATCATGACCGTGCGAATGCCCATAGAACGGAGCTGGGCAAAGCGGTCGCGGATGCCACCTTTGACGACGTCTTTGAGATGAATCACGCCCATGGCGCGGCGGTTCTCGGAGACCACCAGCGGCGTTCCTCCGGAAGAGGCGATGCGCTCGACCGTGTTGCGAACGTCCGGGTTCATGCCTCCATCGTTGTTCTGCTCGATATAGCGCGCGATGGAGTCGGCAGCGCCTTTGCGGATTTCGCGGCCATCCAGGTTGACGCCCGACATGCGAGTCTGTGCGGTGAAAGGGATAAACTCCGCCTCGTGATCGGCGAAGTCGCGGCCGCGGAGCCGGTATTTTTCCTTGGCGAGCACGACAATCGAGCGACCTTCGGGAGTCTCGTCGGCCAAGGAGGAGAGCTGGGCGGCGTCGGCCATCTCAGATTCGCTGACCCCGGGAGCAGGGATGAACTCCGTAGCCTGGCGGTTACCGAAAGTGATGGTGCCGGTCTTATCGAGAAGCAGAGTGTTCACGTCCCCGGCAGCTTCAACCGCGCGGCCGGACATCGCCAGAACGTTGTGCTGGACCAGACGATCCATGCCGGCGATGCCGATCGCCGACAGCAAGCCGCCGATCGTGGTAGGAATCAGGCACACCAGCAACGATACGAGAACGAACACGGTTTGCGGCGAGCCGGAGTAAATGGCGAAGGGCTGCAAAGTCACCACCGCCAGCAGAAAGATGATGGTCAATCCGGCTAGCAGGATGTTCAACGCAATTTCATTCGGAGTTTTCTGGCGCGCAGCCCCTTCCACCAGGGCGATCATGCGATCCAGGAAGGTTTCGCCGGGATTCGACATGATCTTGACCTTAATATGATCGCTGAGAACACGCGTGCCGCCGGTGACGGCGGAGCGGTCTCCTCCAGCTTCGCGGATCACGGGAGCGGACTCGCCGGTGATTGCGGATTCGTCGACGGAAGCGACGCCTTCGATGATCTCGCCATCGCCGGGGATAAGTTCTCCGGCCGAAACGGTAACGAGATCACCGGCCCGCAACTTGGCGCTGGCTACTTGTTCTAGCTTGCCATCGCAAGTGAGACGATTGGCCATGGTCTCAGAGCGCGCACGGCGCAAGGTTTCCGCCTGTGCTTTGCCGCGGCCTTCCGCCATCGCCTCAGCAAAATTGGCGAACAATACGGTGAACCACAGCCAGAGCGTGATCTGCAGATTGAAGCGAAAGGCCGCGTGGGGATGGAGGATCAGCAGAACTGTGGTGATCACGCTGCCGATCTCGACCACGAACATGACGGGATTCCCCATCATGTTGCGCGGGTTGAGTTTGAGCACCGAACTCCAGGTAGCGCCGCGAACCAGTTTCAGATCCCAGATCGATTTGTGATGGCTTGCCATAGTGTTTTAAAAGGTCTTTCCAACCTGCAGGAGCAGGTGCTCCAGAATCGGCCCCAAACTCAGGGCCGGGAAAAATGTGAGCGCTCCGAGAATCAGGATGACGCTGATCAAAAGAAACGTGAACAACGGAGTGGTCACAGGAAATGTGCCCAGCGAAGGCGGCACATACTTCTTCTGCGCGAGGTTGCCGGCGATTGCAAGCATCGGAATGATCATGAAGAAGCGGCCAACCAGCGTGGTGATGCCAGTAGCCGTGTCATACCACGGAGTGTTGACGGTGAGTCCGGCGAAAGCCGAGCCGTTGTTTCCGGCTGCCGAAGTGAACGCGTAGAGGATCTGGCTGAGGCCGTGGGGTCCGGCATTGGAGATGCCTGCCGTGCCGAATCCTTTGACCACGGAAATTCCCGTGAGCGTCAGGATGATGAGAGGAAAGACCAGCGAGACCAGCATCGCCATCTTGACGTCGTACGCCTCAATTTTTTTGCCTAGATATTCTGGAGTGCGGCCGACCATCAGGCCTGCGATGAATACGGCCAGAACGATGTACACGAGCATGCCGTACATGCCGGAGCCGACGCCGCCGAAGATGACCTCGCTGAGCATGATGTTGACCAGCGGCACCATTCCGCCGAGCGGCGTGAACGAATCATGCCAGCTGTTGATGGCGCCACAACTGGCATCGGTAGTAACCGTGGCAAAGAGCGCCGAGTTGGCGATGCCGAAGCGGGTCTCCTTGCCCTCCATGTTGCCGCCGGGCTGATTGCTGGTCGCATGCTGGGCGATAGTCGACGGGTAAAGTGGATTCCCTTTCGCCTCGGCCCAGTACGCGGTCGTAACGCCGGCGAGAAACAGCAGCGCCATTGCTGCCCAGACCGCCCATCCATGCGCCGGCGAGCCAGTCATGCGGCCCAGCGTGTAGGTGAGGCCCGATCCGATCGCGAAGATGCAGAACATCTCGAAAAGATTGCTCAGCGGCGTGGGATTTTCGAATGGATGGGAGCTGTTGGCATTAAAGAAGCCTCCCCCGTTTGTGCCCCATTCCTTGATGACCTCCTGCGACGCGACCGGGCCTTGCGCGATCGTCTGAGTCGTGACGATGTCCATGACCGGCTTACCGCTGGCATCGACTGCCGGCTTGCCGTCCGCTCCGACATGCTGTACTTGTTGCGGCTCGACCAGTTTCACCGTGTCGTAGGGCTTCAGATTCTGTACCACTCCCTGCGAAACCAGGAACAGGGCCCCCACGATTGAAAACGGCATCAGAACCCAGAGACAGCAACGCACGAAATCGACCCAGAAATTGCCGATAGTGTGCATCTGGCGGCGCGCGATGCCACGAATGAAGGCGATGGCCAACACTATTCCGGTCGCAGCCGAGGCGAAGTTATGGAAAGCCAGCCCCGCCATCTGCGTGAAGTAGCTCATCGTCGTCTCGCCGGAATAGGCCTGCCAGTTGGTGTTAGTGGTGAACGAGGCGGCGGTGTTGAAGGCGAGGTGTTCGGGTGTGACTGCGGCGAGGTGCTGAGGATTGAAGGGCAGCATGCCCTGGATGCGCTGGATCAGGTAGAGCAGCAGCATCGACACGCCGCTAAACAGCAGCATGGCAACCGCGTATTCGGTCCAGCGCATTTCGCGTTTTTCGTCGACGCCAGTGACCCGGTAAAGCAGGCGCTCGATGGGGCGCAGCGCGGGATCGAGAAAAGTGCGTTCTCCCGCGAATACGCGCGCCATGAAGACGCCGAGCGGTTTGGTGACGGCGAAGATCAGCGCCAGAAATACGAAGATCTGCAGCCAACCGTTGATGGTCATTTCAGAATTTCTCCGGACGCAAGAGCGCGTAGAACACATAAATCGTGGTCGCCGCGCTGATGATGAGCATAATGAGCGATTGGATATCCATTGAGTTTTCCTATTTCACGCGGTCGCAGAAATGCACGTAGGCGACCGAGAGGGCAAAGAATGCGATCGTGACTGCGGTCCAAAGAATGTCTTGCATAATTACTCTCCAAAAATTGTCTGGGCGGCGGACATTACCACGCACCTTGTTTGCGTCCCCACCACCAGACCAACCCGAGGGTTGCGGTGTTCTGATCTTTCTTCAGGACACCCTGAACATCGGATAAGAACGATGGCTGGTTCGAGAAATCGCGCCGCCATTCATAACGCATGAGAAAGTTATCCGCGAGCTTGTAATCGAAGGTCACGCTATTTTCCTTGAGAGCCTGGGTCAGGCCGCTAAAAAGGCCGCCGCGGTCAGACATATACTCGGCCCGCGTTGCGAGCGCGATCTTGGGCATCATTTGATATTGGATATAAGCAGCGCCTCCGTCGACGTGGGAAGGAGCGGAGGACTCTCCAGGTGCGGCGTTCCTCCATAAGCGCTCAATGAAGTAGTCTCCCTCGACCGCAAGAACAAGCTTCGGACTTGCCTGCCACGCAACATAGCTATCGAAAATATGGGTGCGGCCGTTGGGCGCCGGACTAATGCCAGTAAAGCAAAGACCGGGCTGCACCGGGATTGGGCCGCAGTTCGAGGAGGGCGTCCGATCCGGATGTTCCTGGCCAAGATAATAGTTCATGGTCCAGGTGACGTTCTTTTTTGGCTTCGCGACAAATCCGAACAGTTCATCTTTGAAGCCGTTGGTGGCTTCCACCTGATTCGTGCCGTTCACGATCCAGTAGTTGACGCTGAAGCGGTCACTCACTGGAATGTTTACGCGGGCGCCCATGTGATAGAAAGGCAGGAAATCGAACCAGTAAGCGCGGGAATAATTCATTTGATCTTTGGTGTAATTGCCTTCGATGCCTAAAGAGCTTCCCCACTTTCCGAAATCGACGTTGATTCCCTTCCCGAGAGGGACGATGTAAGTGCCGTAGGCCTGAAAGATGTTGCGGTAAATTTCCGGTCGAGGTTCGTTCGAGGGATTGCCTTGTAGCGTATCGGTAGCTTGCCCGAACTGAAGGTCGAGGCGCCCACCCCAACGGCGTCCGGCGGACAAGTCGGGAGCGTGTTCCATCACTACGCTGGCCTGGTTCAGACTGAACTCGTTGCTCAAGACGTCGTAAGCTCGCAGCAGGTTGACGTGGCTGACCGGGTTGTTGAAGTTATATTCGTAATAGGTGTCGAGTCCCAGGTTGATGGTCGTATCGCGCAAGAAGCTGAGATTCTCCCGGTCGGCGGAAGAAAGAGCCTGAGCCTGAGTTTGGACCTGAGCCTGGGCCTGGTCCGACCGAGGAGGGACGGCATCAGCGACGGCCAGTTCATGTTGCATCGGCTGGGCAGTTTGCACCGCCTTGGCCGTGGACTGTCCATTTTGTAACTGCTTCACCATGGATTTCAGTTCAGCAACCTCCTGCTCCAGTGTCTGTACCCGAGCCTGCAGATCTTGTTGGTTTGTCGCCATGGGGCTTGGTTGTGGCCGCTCCCCTTGCTGCGCCTGCATACATCCACAACCCGCCACCAAAGCGCATACCGAAAGCGTTATGCGGATGCGCTTCGTGCGGACCGTTTGAAAAAATACCGCAACCAACCACTGACGCAGAACTGTCCATACTCTCGTCGCCATGACCACCTCGACCTGCGAAGGTCGCAGATTCCCTGGCTAGAACTTCACCAGGATTGCCATAGTAGCGCGATCTTCCGTCTTGCGAAGATCCGGATACCAAGTCGTACCGTTGATCACGACGAGCGATCCGGGATTCCCGTTATTCCCTCCGGGAGGCGTCATCCCTCCCGGGCCATTCCAGTACGGCACGTTCGCGTGGCGATGGTTGAACTCCCAGCGGAAGGTGATGTACTGGCTGGGCATGTAGTCGTACGTCGCCGACATGTCCCAGGCTTTGAAAGGGTCTCCGGGATTCTCGGTGAAATACGGCGTACCGGTGGTGGCCGTCGCGCCGTCGATGGGCGGAAGTAGCACGAGGTAACGGCCCGGGTTATTGATTTCTCCGCCGCCCAGCGTGAAGCCATAACGATCTTTATGGAACCACCAGCGGTTATAGAGCATGTATCCGAGGAAACTTTGTTTGTAGGAGACGATCTGGCGCTGGGAATTTTTTTGGTTGGTGAAACAATTGACACCGCCGCCGCTCTCGCAGCCCATATCGCCCGTTAAGCTGAAGGCCATCTTGTCCAGGAAGCGTTCGGGATGGTCGTAGTATTTGACTTCGACGCTGTTATCGGTGTGATAGCGAGTGCGATTGGGCACACCGAGCGTGTCGGCCCCTGCCCCGTAGTTGTTGGAGAGCATGGAAAGCCAGCCAGTGGGGCGGTACAAGACTTGCCCACCAAATCCGAGCCGGTTGTTGTAGCGTCCGTAGGATTGCCAACCGTTGATGATCCAAGGCTCGATCTTCAGCTTCTCCGTGGGGAAAACCTGGATGCGCATGCCGGTGAAGAACCACGGCGTATTCGACGAAACATAAGACGGCTGGTAGGCCCAGTTATCGAAGTTATAAAAACTGAAGAGACCAACGTAAGACAGGAAGATCCCAGCATCGACATTGATTCCATGCAGCGCATCAAAGTGATAGCCGCCATAGGCTTCGTTGACGTAGCGGTAGGCATCGGCAAGGTCCCATTGTCCCCGCGAATAGCTGGCATCGTTGCGTGGCGTCGCCGTTGCGTACAAACCGATCTGGCTCATGACGCGCGCACGGACGTTGTCGAAGTGAAAATCTCCACCAATACCCAGATGCGTAAGGCTGACTTCATTCGAACGAAACACTTCGCTTGAACCGCTGATCGTGTCGTCTTTGGGATGGTTGAAGTCGTAGTGGTAGGCAACATCCGCTCGGATTTCAGGAGTGAAGAACTTCGAATCAAAGGGCTGTTCCTTGGTGCGCGGGTTGCCATTCAACCAGGTCCAGTCGGCGAAGGCGAAGGGCTGCGCGGCGGGTTGCTTGGCGGGCGGAGTGAATTCGGTCGTCATCGCTGCCGGGACAATTGGAGCCGTCGTCGGTGCAGCTGGAGCTGGAGCTGGAGCCGGTGACGGTGTAACCGCGGCTGCCATCACCCGGGGCGCGCTTGCCGCGGCGGCAGGGGCGGCCGCAGCCGCTGGCTGTTCCGCCGCACGCTGCTTGAGCTGCGTTTCCAGTTGCTCGATGCGTTTTTTCATAGCTTCCAGTTCCTGAAGAACTTCCTGAGGAACCGGCTGCGTAACGGAACTCGCCTGGACGTCGGTTGGATCGCTGCCCTGGGGGCCGTTTTGCGTTTGCTGTGCGCGAACCGGACTTGCCAAACCCACCGCCAACAAGAACACCAGCGCAATTCGCTCCCCAGCCTTTGTCGGAACTTTTCGCTTTAGGATTTCGCCATTCATCACGATGACTACCCCTCGCTTTCGGGATGGAACGAATCTGGCCAGATAACCCTTGATCGAGCGCGGCGCGGGTGCCGTCCATTCGCTTAATAACGCCCAAAGTACGCGCAGCATGAATGCTGAGCCGGCTAGACAGATCGCCAGCATCGCAAGCTTCAGCATGAGCACACCCTCGATGAAAGGAGTCTGGACATGATTTGAAATCCCAGCGCGTAAAAGAGGGATCAGGAATTTATAAAGAATTCATAAAGAGAAGCGCGCCGAACACGGAAGCTGCCATCGCTTCAGCGCGCCATTGGGGTTCAGCAGCCCCAGTCAGCCTCGCCCGGCTTGGCATAGTACTTGCGCCCAGACTGGAAGGCCCTGGAGTTGTGGATAATTCGAGAAGAGCGAGTCGGGCGGCGGCAACCATCAGCTTACGTTCGTTCTGCGGAGTGCAGTCCCACGAAGAACCTTCGCCGCGCTCGTTGGAGGCGCAGTCATGCGCCAAGGCTTCGCGGTAATTGTGAAAAAGTCTTGCAAGTTGTTCTGCGGTTACATCCTGAATCGTCGACATGATTTGGTGTTTTCTCCCGGTCGATCAGCAGGGGGATTCACCCCGTCCTGCCTCATCTATTCGACACAAAGAGACGTAAAGATTCAGTAAAGAGTTCGTAGAATGTTTGTAAGTCCCGCAAGGTCACAGCAGCAGGGAGAGACTTATCGGCCCAAGGGAAGTTTGAGATCGAAGGGATCCTTCGACTGCTCAGGATGACAGGCTACTCGCCGGGTTCGAAGCGGTATCCGACCCACGGTTCGGTGACGATATAGCGGGGCGAGGAGGCGTCGGGTTCAAGTTTCTTGCGCAGCTGTCCCACGAAGACGCGAAGGTATTCGACCTGCTCGGTGCTCTGACCGCCCCATATGGCGCCGAGCAAGGTGCGATGGTTGATGACTTTGCCGGGCCGCCGGGCGAGATAAACCAGGAGTTCGAATTCCTTGGGCGTGAGCCGAACTTCGCGGCGCAAGACGGTGACTCGGCGTGCGGCCGTGTCGATCCGTAAGTCGCCGACTTCGATGACAGGCTCTGTTTCTCCTTCCGGCGGGACTCGGCGCAGATTGGCGCGCACTCTGGCCAGCAGTTCGTTCATGCCGAAAGGCTTGGTGACGTAGTCGTCGGCGCCGGCATCGAGGGCCTCCACCTTTTGCTGCTCCTTGTCGCGCACGGAAAGCACGACAATCGGGATCTGGGAGACGGCGCGCACGGCACGGCAGAGCTGAACCCCGTCGATGGAAGGCATGGACAGATCGGTGATGATGAGGCTGGGCTGCCAGTCCTTCATAATTTCCAGCGCCATCTCGCCGCTGTTGGCGACGCGAATATCGTATCCCTGCGCCGATAGGCTGGTGCGCAGCACGCGCGTAATCTGCGGCTCGTCGTCGACGACGAGAATATGTGGTTGGTCCGTCATCAGCGAGCCTCCTGGGTAACGATGTGAACATCGACCGAAGGGGAATCGCGGAGAAAGCGCTGAATGGCCGACAGATAGAGATAGCGCTGCCAGCCAGTGCGGGCGGACCGTCCGAAGATAACCTGGGTGATGTGATTTTCTCGGACGAGTTGGGCGAGACCATCGGCGATACTGCCGCCGGAAGTGCGGACGATCTTGGCGCCAAGATTTTCCGCGAAACGAATGTTCTCGGCCAAAGTTTTCTGATCTTCAGGACGGGTGTCGCGTCCGACGTCAATATAGAAAACGAAAAGCTCGCCTCCAATGGCTTCTGCCATGCGCGATCCGCGGGCGATCAGGTATTGGGCCGCGGGATTCGAGCTCACGCAAACGGCGATGCGTTCGCGGACAGTGTGGGCGGGTTGCGTGCCGTCCTTTTCGAGGAAGGCATCGAGGCTGCGATCGACGACTCCCGTGACTTGCCGCAGCGCGAGCTCGCGCAGCGCAATCAGGTTGCCGGGACGGAAGAAATGAGACAAGGCGCGCTGCGCGCGATCAACCGGATAAATATCGCCGCGCTCCATCCGCTTCTGCAATGCCTGAGGAGTCAGGTCGGCAAGCACGATTTCGTCGACGCGCTGCATGACCCAGTCGGGAACGGTCTCGCGCACCTGCACTCCCGTAATCTGCTGAACGGTAGGGCCAACGCTTTCGACGTGCTGCACGTTCATGGTAGAGAGCACGTCAATTTTGGCATCCAGCAACTCGATCACATCCTCGTAGCGCTTGGCGTGTTTGCTGCCTTCGATATTGGTGTGGGCTAATTCGTCTATGACGGCGACAGACGGTTTGCGGGCAAGGATGGCATCAACGTCCATCTCTTCGAAGATCGTGCCTTTGTACTCGAGCTTGCGCGGCGGAACGCGATCGAGTTTGGCGGCCAACTCCGCCGTGGCTTTGCGGCCGTGGCTCTCAACCACGCCGACGACGACGTCCTCGCCGCGACTGGCGCGACGGATAGCCTCGCTGAGCATGTTATAGGTCTTACCGACCCCGGGAGCGTAGCCGAGAAAAAGCTTGAAGATCCCGCGCGGCTTCTCCGGGGAAACTTCCTGCAACCACTCCTCGGGCGTCTTGGTCATCGCAGCTATTGTGCTTGGGGAACGTGGAAAATGTCACGCCCATCGTACAATGCGGGGGGTGAAAGTCAGAGCACAGACACAAGCCGTACGCTACATCTGCGTCGTGGCGGCGATCGCCGTGATCACGGCCGTCGGTTTCCGCCTGCACGTCAATCACACAACCGTGGCGCTGATGTTTCTGGTAAGCGTGCTCCTGACTTCGGCGTACTGGGGACTGCGCTACGCGGTAGTTCTAGCCGTGGGAGCCACTGCGGCCTTCAACTTTTTCTTTCTGCCTCCGGTCGGCACATTCACGATCGCCGATCCCCAGAACTGGGTCGCATTGTTTGCGTTCCTGGTCACCGCGCTGGTGGCCAGCAATCTTGCCGAACGCGCCCGCCGTGAGGCGGAGGGCGCGAAGCAGCGCCGCCGCGAAGTCGAGCGCTTGTATGGCCTGAGTCAGAGGCTTCTGGCTTCCGAGAACGTGCTCGAACTGCTGAACGCTCTGCCTCGATACGTGCAGGATACATTCTCCGTGGGCAGTGTCGTCGCCATGGCATCCGACCATCCGACCGTCTATCGGTCATCGCCCGACGCTACCTTCGAAGAGAGCGTGTTGCGTTCGACGCTGCTGCGCGGCGGGCCCGTCACCCAGGGAGGAGTTTCCTACGTTCCCCTGCGGTTGGGGATGCGAACTGTAGGAGCGCTGGGCATTACTGGAACCGAGCTTTCGCGCGAAACTCTGGATGCTCTGGGAAGCCTTGCCGGGCTTGCCATTGAGCGGGCCCGCGCTCTGGAAGCCTTAAGCAAGAATCGCGCCGAGCAGGAACACGAGCGTCTGCGAACGGCTTTGCTCGATTCGGTCACCCACGAATTTCGCACGCCATTGACTTCGATCAAAGCAAGCGTAACGACCTTGCTGTCAAGCGCGGTGCTCGACGATTCGGGAAAGCGGGATTTGCTCGCAGTCATTGATGAAGAAACCGACCGCCTGAACCGGTTGGTGGGTGAAGCATCGGAGATGGCTCAACTCGATTCCGGAATGTTTAAGCTCGACCTGCAGCCGCATTCTATCGACGACGCGTTGCAGCCGGCGTTGCAGGATGCCAAGGCCGCTCTCGAGAATCATCCGGTCGAGGTGCATCTCGCGCGGGGCTTGCCAAAAGCCATGATGGACGTGCAGCGCATTCGCGAGGTGCTGATGCATTTGCTGGAGAATGCCGGCAAGTATTCTGACGCGGGGATGCCCATCAAAGTGAGCAGCGAGGTAGCCGGCGACCGCCTGGTGACGAGCGTGGCGGACCGCGGACCAGGGATCGATTCGTTTGAGCAGGCGCTCATCTTCGAGAAGTTCTATCGGGGCCAGAATCAGCGATACATGGCGCCGGGAACGGGGATGGGCCTCGCGATCGCGAAGGTCATCGTGGAGGCTCACGGCGGAACGATTGGAGTCGTGAGCCAACTGGGCAGCGGATCAGTATTTTCGTTTACCTTGCCCCTGGAGAAGGCGACGCGGCCGTAGCGCGAGCGGTTGCGCGGCCGAGACCCTTCGACTTCGCTTAGGGCGGCTACCGATCGCCGGGGAAACGCGGGCTTACGAATCGCGGGGCAGGCCAGCAAGTTTTTCGTTCCCATGTATAGCACTTTTAGCAATATGTGCAGAGGTCTACGCTACAATTCGGGGTGCATTTTCTGAAGCACAAGGGAGTCAGTCCGACAGGGCGGCGTCCCGCCGCGAGCAGTTTCAAGTGTGAACAAATTCTATGACAGCTCAGTTGACAACCGGGGCCGTGTCCGTTCTCGACGATAAGAAAGTTTTCTACAACCGCTTTCTCTTGATCGTGGCCGGATTGGGCGGCTTGCTCTATGGCATCGATGTAGGCATCGTCGCAGGGGCTTTGCCCTATCTGGAGGCAACATCCGGATTCAACGCGGGTCAACTCTCGATCGTAGTGGCAGCAGTGCTGCTAGGCAGTGTGATTTCAACTCTCTTCGCGGGCATACTGGCCGATTGGTTGGGCCGTAGGCTCCTCATGGTAGTCAGCGGAATGCTGTTCGTCCTCAGCATTCCCACCATTGCTTTGTCCCACGGCTATGGATCGCTGGTTGTAGGACGATTGCTGCAAGGAGTGAGCGGTGGGCTGATCGGGGTGGTCGTCCCGCTCTATCTGGCGGAATGCCTTACGGCTTCAGACCGCGGTAAGGGAACCGGCATTTTCCAGTGGCTGCTGACGCTGGGGTTAGTGATTGCCGCATCGTTGGGCCTTTATTTCAGTTTCCGAGTCGATCAAGTCGCGAAGCTTGGCGACGCCATCCAGCTTTTTGCATTTAAAGACAAGGCTTGGCGCGGCATATTCTGGGTCTCCTTGCCGCCCGGCGTCCTGTTCGTGCTAGGCAGCATGATGGTGGCGGAGTCGCCGCGCTGGCTTCTGCGGCGCGGGAAGCAGGATCCAGCCAATGCTGCTCTGCTCCGCTCGCGAACCACACAACAAGCTGACGTGGAACTTCGAGAAATGCAGGAGGTCCTTGCCGCCGAGAAGAAGAATTCGTCCACTGGGGTGAAGTCGAGCGAATCGCTACTGCGCCGAAAGTACGTCATCCCCTTCCTGCTCGCTTGCGTCATTCTGGCATGCAATCAGGCGACCGGGATCAATTCGATCATCGGCTACAATACGAATATTCTGTTGCAGAGCGGCCTGTCGGACTTCGCCGCCCACTGGGGCTACCTGATTTTCCAGATTATTAATTTCCTCGTGACCCTTTGCGGAGTCATGCTGGTAGATCGCAAGGGGCGGAAGTTTCTGCTGTCGATCGGCACGGGCGGCATCATCGTGTCAATGATCTGCACTGGCCTGCTCTTTGTCGGCAATGAGAAGCATCGAGTAGACACCAGAGCAGCGGTGCAGTCGAAGGTCTCCGCCGATCAAAGGCTCTCCCTTACATACAATGCCGACGTAGCGGATCAACTTCTGAAACAAAGTGGGAACGATGCGATCGATCAGCCGACTTCCCTGGTCGTTATCTATTCCTACGGAGATTTCCGCGCCACCAGCCAAGTCGTGCGTTCGAACGATGCGGCCACCAAGCCGATCAACGTCACACGCGATGCCTGCGTCCCCGCCAACAAGGTCGTCGCCTTCTTTTCGAACCCGTTCGGGAACCTGGATGCGGCGCGAGTGGCACCGCTGACCATCGAAAAAGCGTTGATCAGTCCTGTCCCAGACTCTCGCAACGGCTGGATCGTCGCCATCACGCTCTTTATCTTTATGGCGTTCTATGCCGTTGGCCCCGGAGTCTGCGTGTGGCTGGCACTCTCCGAGTTGATGCCGACCCGCATCCGTTCGAACGGAATGAGTATTGCCTTATTGATCAATCAGGCGGTGGCCACCCTGATAGCCGCTGTCTTTCTTCCGACCGTTGGAAAATACGGATATTCGACCATGTTCTTCGGGTTTGCCGGTTGCACGGTGATTTACTTCATTACGGCAACGTGGTTCCTGCCAGAGACGAAGGGGAAAACGCTGGAAGAAATTGAAGCTCATTTTGAGGGAGCCAGCGCATAGCGGCGTTGCAGGAAGAAGCAAGCAGCATTTCACGATCTCAGAGCGGCGGGTGAGACGCCCTCCGGACAGCCGGCGACACGCCAGCACTACGGGCGGGGCGCTGCGGGTAAAATGATTGCCAATCATCATGACTCCTGCTAAACAAACGCAAACAGCGACTCACAACGGATATTCGCACGCCATGCGGCGAGAGATTTACGAACAGCCGGCGGCGATTTCCAAAACCATTGCCAAACATCTGCAGGACGACATGATTTTTCCAGGAGCGCTGCTCCCGATTGAAAACGCTCTGCTGAGATTCGAGAAGCTGATCATCGCGGCCAGCGGATCGAGCCGGCATGCGGGCCTGGCGGGCGAGATCATGATTGAAGATCTCTCCGGCGTCGCGGTCGACGTGGAATATGCCAGCGAATATTGCTATCGCTCGACGCATGCGGCCGTAGATCCGATTGTCATGGTCATCACGCAATCGGGCGAAACCGCAGATACGATCGCGGCGCAGCGCGAGGCTCTGACCCGCGGCGTCAAGACCATCGCCATTTCAAACATGCCGGATACAACCATCGTCCGGGAAGCAGGCGCGGCTTTGATTACGGGCGCCGGTCCGGAGCTGTCGATTCCCGCGACGAAGAGCTTCACCACGCAGCTGACGATCCTGTATTTGATGGCATTATTTTTGGCGCGCAAACGTGGGCGCATGACTTCGGAAGTGACGCGCTCCTACCTGCAGCGGCTGATGCGACTGCCGGATGCGATCGAAGCCAATCTGGCGACCTGGGACGGCCTGGCGGAAGAGTTCGGCAACCTCCACTTCAAGGCGGAAAAATTTCTTTATCTGGGCCGCGGCGTGCATTACGCGATCGCACGCGAGGGAGCTCTCAAACTGAAGGAGATTTCCTACGCGCACGCCGAAGGCTATCCTGTGGGAGAACTGAAGCACGGTCCGAATGCTCTAGTCGATGAGAATTTGCCGGTGGTGGTGCTGGCGACCTGCGACCATAGCGATCCAGATTCAATGTTGCGCTACCGGCGCACGCTGGAAGTGATGAAAGAAGTGCGGTCACGCCGAGGCCAACTCGTGACCGTAGCGACGGAAGGCGACAAAGAAGTTTCCGAAATCGCCGACCAGGTCTTCTACGTGCCGTCGGCTCCCGAATTGCTGCTGTCGATTGTCGAAGTGATCCCTTTGCAGCTGTTTGCCTATCACGTCGCCGTGAAGAAGGGCTACGACGTAGACCATCCGCGAAATCTGGTAAAGGCAGTCGTCACCGAGTAAAAAAGCTACGCGCGGGCGAAATCGATGTACCCGTGCTGCGGGTCGGTGCGAATCAATTTCGCCCGGAGTTTGTCGCCGACATCGAGCCCCTGCTGGCCCTGCGCCAGAAGTCCCTCAATGCGGGGCTGCAAGACACGCACAAACGTTCCATGCGGCGTCACGCCGGTGACGATCGCATCAAACACTTCGCCAATTCTGTGCTGCATTGCAACGGCAGCCAGGCGCTTCGCCATTTCGCGTTCCACCTTCCTGGCGGCATCTTCCTTTTGCGTGCAGTTTGCAGCGACGGCTGTTAGTTCGTCGTCGGAGTAGGGATTGTTCTGCCCGGCGAGCATCGCCTTAATCAGGCGCTGAGTAACGATATCGGCGAACCGGCGATTGGGTGCGGTGGAATGCGTGTAGTCCTGAACGGCCAGACCGAAGTGTCCAGGAGCTACCTCGCCAGCGCGCTCGAGCACGTATTCTCCCGGCCCGATCAGCTTGATCACGATGAGCGAAACGTCGGCGAAGTGGTCAGGATCGGCAGCCTTGCGGCGCAGCAGGAAGTCGTTCAGGGCTTTCGAATCGGGCTGCGCCGGCAACTTCTCTCCTTTGGTGGCAGCCAATTGCACGATGCGATCCCAGCGCTCGGGCGTGCGCACAATCCGGCGGAGCGATGAAACATTCTCCAGCAGCCGCGCAACAACTCCGTTGGCGGCAACCATGAAATCTTCGATCAGATCCGTGGCGCGATTCTTCTGCTGCTTGACCACATCGACAACCTGATCGTTCACGATAAGCGGGAGCACCTCATCGGTATCGAGATTCAGCGCGCCATTCTGCTGGCGCTGTTTTTTCAGCTTCTGCGCAACTTCATCCTGCAGTTTCAGTTGCTGCTGCAATTCATTCGATACAGACACCTTGGGCGGAGCGGCTGCCGTTCCCTCCAGCCATGCTCCGACCGAGTTGTACTGGAGTTGTGCTTTGTTGCGCACCACGGCTCGGTAAACCTCAGGAGATTTAGCGTTGCCTGCGGAGTCGACCACGAATTCGTACACCACGCTCAGGCGATCCTGATTTTCGAGCAGCGACGTGATCCCGGTGGAAAGCTCTTCCGGCAGCATGGGAAAGTTGCGCACACCGGTGTAGACCGTCGTCGTCTCGCACGCGGCGTGCTGGTCGATCGGGCTTTGCTTGGCGGCAAACGCGTCCACATCAGCGATGCCGATCATGATCTTCACATCGCCGTTGGAAGCCGGTGCCGCGACTTCGATCTGATCCAGATCGCGGGAAGTGTCGTTGTCGATCGACGACCATAGCAGACTCCGCAGATCGCGGATGTCGCCGGTGGCAGCGACTGCGGGCGGATGCTGCTTCAGATCGGCAAGTTGCTGCGCGACAGCGGCCGGAAACTCCGGCTCGAACCCGTGTTCCAGCATGATTTGTTTTGCGGTGGCCTGCAGGTCGAGATGGGACGGGTTCGATGAGTTCATGAATTCCGTTCGCAATTGAAGGTGAACGTCAGGCTATCACGAGCAACCATGTCTGCTCATGCCGGGATGTTCCCCCGCGTCCGTCCTCTGCGGAGTTCGAGCCCGGGCTCGTTCGATCAACTACGGTGCAAGCGCTCAATGTCGGCGTTGGTGTAAACATGACTCGCGCGAGGCTTGTGAGCTTTCCAGTACGAAGCGGCTTCGCCAACACTTACGCCATATCCAAGTTCGCGCAGCGTTTCAGGATCGGCGATCACCGTATAGCCTACGTCGGCAATGCTGGCCGGCAACGGCTGCGAGGGCTCTGCTCCCGTAATCTCAACCACCGGAATCATCGGATAGCCGTAATAGATGGGAGACAGGTTGGCTTGATGCTGCAGATCGGGATTCGAAACATAGGGCTGATCGGTGACGGGCGGACCGACTTCGGGCAGGCTCTGGACGGGCGGGAGCGGCGTATCGAGCGAAAGAATCGGGGTGGAAATCGAGTGCAGGTAGGCCGCGTCGCCGGTAATCACGTATTGCGGTCCCTGAGAAAAGTTCGTGTCCTGAGCGGCTGAGATTCCTATCAAAGAGAGCAGCGCGAGCAGAAGGAAAACCTGGAAACGCATAGCGGCCTCCTGGGTACAACCTGTGACAATTATGAAACGGAAATGGGCAAATTACCAGCAGGCTCCCGTGAATCCCGGCTTGGGACGTGGCTTTTAGGCTAGTGCGGAGAAAATGCCGCGTTCCGCCGTTCGCGCCGGTTGGCAAGGATGATGTACAGCATGAAGAAGACGACAGCCAGGTTCCCGAGCAGGAAAGCGACGCGCCCTGGCGTCACGCCGCGCCAAAGTTCGCGGACCTCCCACGGCAGCAGCAAGGTTCCGGAAACGAACGCCACCCACTCCGCCCATGTACGCCCTTTCCACAAGCCATAAGCCTCGGTGAACCGCAATGCGGCGTAGGCAAAGGCGATGCGGGCCGCGGCCCACAGGCGGGCGTCGGTAATGCTGTCCGCGATATCGAGGAACCACTGCGCCCAGCGGTGGTCCGTGCTGATGTGCAGCAGCGCGAGCAGACTTTCCGCAATCAGCCAGGTATCTTTGTGGACCAGTGCCAGCGCGCAAACTCCCATGAGCACGACGCCAACGCCCTTGGCAAACTCGAAGGTGGCGACAGCCTGCAAGACGTGTCGCTGGCGGCGATGCCGACGACCAGCCGATTTTCCGTTCTGGAGCATGCTGACGATGGCTTCACGCAGACTACCACGGACACCGCGGGCTGAGGCCTTCCAGCCTCGTTAGCCTTTCTTGGCGCGAATGGCGGCGCGCAATTCCGCCACAATTTCCTGCGACGCTTTAATGGCCGCGGCATGCTGGTTCACGTTGAACGAAATCGCTCCCACGCGCGCGTGCCCGCCTCCGCCGTAACGCTCGCAGATCCGCGCCAGGTTGATCTCAGGCTCCCGCGGGGCCCATGGATTCGATCCCACGGAAACCTTTACCCGGAAACTGCTCTTGCTTAGCCCCACGCTGTATACCGATTCCGGATGCAGGTAATACGGGATGAACTTGTTGTAGCCCTCGAGGTCATGGTCGGTGACGTCGAAGAAGATAGTTCCGTCTTTGCATTCGGTACGCTCTTTGAGAATGCCAATCGACAGTTCGTGGCGCTTGAGCAGCGGTGGAAGCAAAGGGGCAACGAACGGCTCTTCAAGAATTTCGCCCAGCGATTTTGTGGCCAGCAGCGGAATCAGGTTGGGGACGAAAACGTGATCCGGAGCCGACTCGATCACCATGGTCAGCTTCATGGCCGGAGCTTCCATTTCCACCGCAGTTTTCGCGTCCGGGTAAAGAGCGCCGTCGATGATGTCGGTCCACTTGACCAGCTCGGCCACCGGAGTCGGATCGAAGCCGAAGCGCTGCTGCGCGATCATGGCGATAAAGCTGGTGCAGGACTTGAAATCGGGATCGTAGAACTTGCGATTGCTCTGATCCTGCTCGAAGTGCTCCTGGTCCGCCGCACTCAGGAAGGCGCTCTCGTGGTGATCGAACCACCAGGTGATGGCGGGCGAGCTGGAGTACTTGAAGTCGACGATCGCGTTCTCGTCGCCGTCAAATTGCTTCTCGTCGAACAGCGCGCCCGCGCGATGCACCAGGCCGGTGAAGGTGAAGTCCGCATCGCCGCGAATGCGCTCGCGGTAAAACCGGGAGAACAAAGCGGCCGAGGACGCGCCGTCGAAACACTTGTCGTGATAGAAGACCCGAACTCGCAATGAATTCCCCATTCCACTGAGATTCCCGCGCCAAGGGCATGATACAGGCAGCGCCCCACCTCGCAGGTAAAAGCTAATAGGATTGACAGCTTAGGCCACGAAAGTCAAGCGGAAGGAATGGGGGCGGCGGCGCAGTTTGAATTTCCACGGGTCGGCTAAGGGTTTGCCAAACTGACAAACTAGTGGGCGCTTGGGGCATGAAAAAAGGCGACCTAGTCGTTGCGCAGGGCCATGCACCAGCCAAGCCGCTGCTCGGATCGTGAGAGAAGCTACTGAGAATCGCTAGGATTCTTAGGCGCTTCCTCAAGCGCATTCGGTGTGAGCTTTAGAGGCTGAATTTCTCCGTTCGTCTCTTCAAATCTACGTACCAAGTCACTCAGCATCCTAGCTAGGATTTTTGCTTCGGGCCAAGCAACAGTGACACGAGCGCTCTCTTCTGCCTCGAACGGATGATCGCTTCCAGGAGGAGCCGGAACTATTTGGGCGAAACGAAAAGTGACATCGAATAGAGTCCAAACTGCGTCAACAAAGTTGCTGTAAACCTGAAAAACTCCCTCTTCTGTTGCCACAAACGGAAATTTTTGCTTCTCGGCGAGTGGTTTTGTTTCTTCGTTCACAGGCGACCCCCTGCAGCGGCGGCTTGCCCCACTGCTGTAGCTTGATCTGCACCTTGTGCTCGTTGAGTCCCCTCAAAGGCTTGCGCCGATCTAGGGGGCTTACGTGCCAATCCCATACCTGAGACCTGAGGTTGGGAAACTCCAGTTGCCGGAAGAACCTTCCGATTGCGGAGGTATCTCCTTGCGCGGGAATGCCTCCTGTCGAGCCTGCGGAATGTGGGTCGCGGGTTTTGGAACTGCACATCGCTGGCAAATGAAGGCCTTTGTAAAGAGAGGCGACTAAGGCTCTCAAAGTCTCCGATGAATCGCGAAAAAGACTCAAATTTGACGGACAAGGCCAGGTCAAATGCCTTCGCAAAACGCTTCAAGGTGTTAATGGTCCAATTGGAGTAAGTGGCGTCCTCCAATAGTGGTATGCGCGGCTGCTTCATGCCGGTCGCCACTGCTAGCTGCCCCTGCGTCATCTTTCTCTGCTCCCGCAATACTTTGATCTGTGTAGCGATCATCGTGTCCAAACACTCATCTGCGTAAGCATGTCGGTATTCTTCGTCTTTGAATTCTGGTCGTAGTTTGTCAAGCAATTCGCTCATGCTCAATCCTCCGTTCGGGATGTGCTATGAGGTCAGCCCTAAGTTGGGCCGCCATTTTGGGGGCATCCGATGGCTCATAGTCCCAAGAAACTTCCTTTGCGCCCAATAGGAACGTAAAGGCCAGTTCGCCTTGACCTGGGCCTTCGCATAGCATCGGCCTAAGTTTCACTCGCCCTTGAATCTTGAGCTTGAAAATCGACGGAACACCCGTAGGGGAAAGAATGCCGGGAATGAGTTCCGACCCATGCATTGCTAGCGCATCGATCTTGGCATTCAATTTGGCGCGTTCTTTCTTCTGTAGGCCCATAGACCACGCCTTTATTAGATTCCCCACCACAGGGTCAACGTAGTCGTATATGGTGTACTTCGTCATAGTATCACAAATTTATTATAACGCAAGCTTGACTTGTCATAATAATTTTGTTATTTTCCTCTAATGGGGTAGCCGTCCGTTGAAGCCGGCGTTGGCAGCAGGAGAGAAATAAATTACGGACAACGCTGTCCCTTTGCATCTTGACTTTGGAACGGATAGACCTAAAATAGCGTTACCAGGAAAGGCACTGCAGCCAACTAATGGTAGTTAACTGGCCTGCATACAATGGGTGGTAGTTTCCAGAGGGCTGCAAAGCCATATTCCCACCTGTTTACCTCACTGTCAAGATGTTTACGCGGGATCCCTGTGCCTGTTTTTTAGGCAATGCAGGTAAGCCCCCATCCGGTCGAGGTCTTGGACACCTTGACCGGATGGGATTCCATTCACCATTTAGCAAGGGCGCAAGCCCGGGAGGAAGTCTAAAGAGTGAAAATCTTCAAAAACCAAACTCTCACACAACAAGCGATAGTGCTCGAAGAGGTTTGCCTCATCGACTGCATCCTGAAGGATTGCGATGTTTTTTACTCCGGCGGGGATGCTGACTATCAAAACTTAAAACTCGACAACTCGCGCTTCCATTTTCGCGGGGCGGCGCAGAAGACAATGCAAACGTTAGCGAGCTTTGGGATGTTGAAGATGCAACCGATGCCCGCATCGTTCCAAGCGACGTCTGCTGCGAAAGCGAACTAACCGGATCACACACGTAATGGCGTATCATGGCTGGATTGATCCTCCATGATACGCCATCGTGCTAATACGGCAAGGAACGAGCGGCCAATACGTACTATTCACCACCGGATGGTCGCAAATTAGAGTTTTCTTGCTCTCTTTCATACTTAATTTCAACGGGTGCAATTCTCTCACCAAATTTAAATCCGTCAAGTTTCGAACTGCACTACTACCGAATGGCGGCTAGTAGCTTCCGTTTCAAGAAGTGGCCTTAGTTATCCGCGCCCTCGGCGGCATTCTTCCGTCGTCTGCGGAAGAAAGGGCTTAACCGCAGAGCACGCCGAGGGATTCGCAGAGATCTCTGAGAAACTTCGGAGTGCCGGGGCCAACCTGAGCGACCTACGCTCCGCCCGAATGCTGCTCGGCGAAGTCTCCCAATACCGGCAGCTTGAACATTTCACCCTGGAAGGCTTTCACCACGAGGACAAGCCACAGCAAGACAGCCGCCAGAGCGACGACTACATCGACTACCGCGACCAGGAGCGGCCCGAGAAGCGGGATGAGAAAAACGACAAGTCCGGCAAGCCTGAGCACGGCGGCCAGCACAATGACCGCGCCCCAAAGCAGCAGGCACTGGATGGAATGGAAACGCACAAACCGATTCTTCCGGTAAGGGTCGACGAACAGAAACACAATCGCGGGCACAAAGGTGAAATAAGCCAGAGCACCTGCAAGACTTACGGGCAGAGGCCCAACCTTCCCCTGAGCGCTCGCTTCCGGCCCCTGAGCGCTCGTTTCCGTCCGCGTTTCCGTCCGCGTTTCCGTCCGCCCCTTCGTCAGCATCGCCCGGCCGCACCCGGGACAAAAAGCCGCGTCGGCCGGCATTTGCGCGGCACACTCCGGGCACGCACGAAACGTCATGTCAGTCGAAGGCATCGCGGCAAGATATCAAAACCAGACCAGAGCCACAAATGGAGCGCGGTTACTGGTAGCGTGTCACATCGAATTTTGGATATCGCTCATCGGGGGGTCATCCCGAAAGCCGGCGCATTTCAGCCGGCTGAGGGACCTCCTTCCCTCTAACTTCCGAGGTGAGAGATCCCTCCGCCTGAAAAGCGGCTCCGCTCGGGATGACGCCACACCACTCGCCTACAGTGGACGGATCGCGTTCTTCTTCTTTCGGCATTCTTCGCAGACGCCATAAATCTGAAACGTGTGGCGGGTGGTGAGATAGTTATATTTCCTGCCAATTTCCTGCTCGATCTCGCCCACTTCCTGCGAAAAGAATTCCACCGAGCTGCCGCAGTCGGTGCAAACCATATGGTGATGGCTGCGGCGATTGTACTGGTGTTCATAGCGGGCAATGCCGTCATGAAAGGCGACTTCGCTGGCCAGTCCGCATTCGGCGAGCAGCTTGAGCGTGCGATAAACGGTGGTGTAGCCGACGCGAGCATCTTTTTTCTGCACCAGTCGGTGGAGTTCGTCGGTCGAAAGATGGTCACGGGTTTCGAGGAAGGTGCGCAGAATCGTATCGCGCTGCGCCGTCTGCTTGAGCCCAACTTTCTTGAGATGGCGGTGCAGAATGTCCTGAGCCTCGCGCACCATCTGGCGCGAGAGGGAGGGCTGATCATCGATGCGCTTCTGCAGCATGGGTAGCGAGTCTGAGCTAGCGAATCTGGGTGTAGCGAGTCAGGATACCACCCGGCGAAGTTGAAAATGAAATTCATGTTCGGCACGGCGGGGCTCCGCCCGGTGGAATACAATCAAAGATTCCGCATGAGTACCCTGGCCGAAATTGGCAGATCCCGCGCGCGCCGTTCCCCCATTCCCCGTTTTCTGTTCTGGGCCGTGGTGGTTATCCTCCTCGTGCTCGCCGTCAGCCTGGTCTATGCCTATCACGCGGCGCGTGCCGCTCTTCCCCAACTGGACGGCCAGTTGCCGGTCGGCGGCCTCGGGTCCGCGGTGACGGTCGTGCGCGACGGCCATGGCGTGCCCACAATTACTGCGGCCAGCCTGGAGGATCTTTTCTTCGCGCAGGGATATGTAACCGCGCAGGACCGCCTCTGGCAGATGGATGTGATGCGTCGCTTCGCCGACGGCGAATTGTCAGAAATTCTCGGGGAAGAAACGCTCAAGCTCGATCGCGAACAGAGGGTCCTCGGCCTGCGGGCGACGGCTAAAAAGTCACTAGCCATGGCGAGCGACCGCGACCGCGGTTTCTTCGCGGCCTATGCACGCGGAGTAAACGCCTACATCGCGGCGCGGGGCGGCAACCTGCCCATCGAGTTCGGCATTCTGGGTTACTCGCCCAAGCCGTGGACGCCTGAAGATTCGATTGTCATCGCCAACCAGATGGTCAAGGATCTGAACTATCACTACTTCTTCGACGCGCTCAGCCGCGAGAAGATCCTCGCCAAACTGGGGCCGGAGCTGACCGCCGACTTGTATGTAAACCAGTCATGGCATGACCATCCGCCTACCGTGATGAGAGAGGATCTGAGCGAACCGGACAAGCAGCAGAACGATTCCGACGAAGACGACGATGAGGAGGACGCTCCCGACAGCTCAGTCACACGAAACAGCTCGCCGGTTGTTCCCGATCACCCGGCTGGCTTGCCCGAAGAGGCTTTGCCAATTAACGGATCGAACGACTGGGTAGTATCGGGCGCGCACACCGTGACCGGAAAGCCGCTGCTCTCGAACGATATGCATCTGGGCCACCAGATGCCGAATTTGTGGTACGAAGCGCATCTGCGGTCGGGAGCGCTGGACGTTGCCGGCGTCACTCTTCCCGGAATGCCGTATGTCGTCGTCGGCCACAATCAGCGGATTGCCTGGGGATTCACCAACGTCGGCCCGACGGTGACCGACGTATACATCGAGAACTTCAACGAGCAAGGCGCGTATCAAACGCCCAAAGGATGGGTGCAGCCCGAACATCGAGTCGAAGTCATTCACGTCAAGGGAAAACCGGATGTGACCCTCGATGTGAAGACCACGCGCCACGGCCCCATCATCACGGGGCTTGTCCCGGGCGAGAAGCGGCCATTGGCGTTGCGTTGGACGCTCTACGACGGCCTGCGCATTCCTTTCTTCGATGTGGATCTCGCGCAGAATTGGGCGGAGTTCCAGAAAGCCTTCTCGCAGCTCGACGCGCCGGGGCAGAACGTGGTCTATGCCGATGTGGACGGCAACATCGGATATCACGCCACGGGCAAGGTGCCGATCCGGGCAGCGGGCGATGGCAGCCTGCCGGTCAGCGGCGCGGACGACGCGCACGAGTGGACCTCGTATATTCCCTTCGACAAGCTGCCGAATATCTACAATCCGCCGTCGGGAATCATCGCCACCGCCAATGGACGGATCACTCCAGACAACTATCCGAACTCAATCAGCATGGAATGGGAGGCGCCCTGGCGGACGGCGCGCATTTATCACGTGCTGGAATCCGGGCGCCAGTTCACCGCGGCAGACATGCTGAATCTGCAGACCGATATTCATTCCGAGCCTGACTTATTCGCGGCGGAGCGTTTGGTGTATGCGGTCGATCATGCTGCCAAGCCGTCGGCGCGAGCCCGGCAGGCGGCAGATCTGATGCGCAGTTGGGACGGGCGCATGGACGCGGCGTCGGCCGCTCCCACCATCGCCGAGAATTCGATCCGGCAACTGCAGCGTCTGCTGCTGGAGCCGAAGCTGGGCAGCGCCTCCGCCGATGCGGATGGCAGCCTGAGTTGGAAGTCTTATTCGTGGGAGATGCGGTCGGTGTGGCTGGAAAATATCCTCTTACATCGTCCGACGCGCTGGCTGCCAGAGAACTATCCGAATTACGATGATCTGCTGGCAGCCACGGTGGACGCGGCCGTCAACAATCCGGCGGCGCCGAAGGATCTCGCATCCTGGCGCTGGGGGGCATTTAATGCGGTGCAGATCCAGCATCCTGTTCTGGGGAAAATTCCGATTCTCAATCGTTGGACGGGACCAGGACTGCGCGGGCAGTCTGGCAGCGCATACACAGTGAAAGCAGTAACGCCAACTCACGGTCCGTCGGAGCGATTCACCGCCAATCTCGCCGATCTCGACCAATCAACGCTGAATCTTGTGACCGGCCAAGCGGGTAATTTCTTGAGCCCCTACTACATGGATCAGTGGAAAGCGTGGTACGAGGGAACTACGTTTTCCCTTCCCTTCACCGAAAAAGCGGTAGCCAGCGCCACGGCACATCGCCTGGTTCTGGAACCATCTCAACCCTGAATGTCCCGCGCGAAAGACTCAAAAGTTCTCTAGAAGAAGTCAATGGCTTTTACGTCTGCGACGTAACCGTTGATGTTGATCGTTCCCTGGGGCAGGAAATAGCTGTAATAGAGCGAGTTGGTGATCGTGTCGTAAACCCGCAGATTCCCGTTTTCCGCAACATATTCCACGTAGCGGGTCGTGAAGCCCTGCAGGCCGGTTACATCGCCATTGTCGGGGGGGATAATCACCGCGTTGTTGGTGGTGTTGTAAATCGTAAGGCAGCCGCGGATCTCGCTGCCGTTGGGAGTGTAGGCGTTGCCAATGTTAGTGCAATCGTAGGAACCGATAAAAAGCTCGCCGTTGTTGGTGAAGTCCATCCGGTCGTGGTAGCCGTCGGTGATCACCACGGAACCGGTTACCTTCGCCGTGGTGAGGTCGATGATGTCGAGCCGTCCGCAGATGGTGGCTGCAGTGGTTTCACCCGTGCACGCGTTGTTGGTGGGCGAAGTGCCCGTGACGTAAAGCGTGGAACCATGGAGAAGCGCCCAGGTAGCGGCATCCACCGGAATGGTTTGAGTAACGGCCAGACTGGGAATGTCGAAGATCATCACGCTCGCCTGAACGCCCCCGCACTCGGGTCCGCAATTCAAGATGTAAGCCGTATTTCCGTTGACCACGGCGAAGACGGGACGATCAAAGCCGGGCACAGTCGTGCACACCGCATTCGGCGGATTGGTATAGCAACTCGTATCGACGGGCGGGGCCGCGTTGGCCGGCGAAATGATGGTCATGGAGTTGGAATCGTTGCTGAACACCAGAAGCTGCGAAGCCGTCGAATTGGCGACCACGTTCTGAGCGCTGGGCACAGCGATTGTAGTGAGCTGTCCGGTCGAGAAATTCATCATCTCCACCGCGCCCTGAAAGGAATAGCCGTTCGGGCTCGCAGATGGAACCGCCGCGTACCCGATCGGATTCTCGGTCGGCACGATCATGTTCTGGGTCGGCCCCAGCATCCGGACGCCGCTTCCAAGATCGGCCTCTGTACTGGTGTTGACGCCGTACACGCTGTTAGTGCTGGCATCGAACGCCGCTACCACATTGCGCCCCGGAGAAATGGCCATGAGGCCAGGAGCATTGCCGGCGCCGATGTCGCCCAGTCGCGGAAGCACATCATAAAAAGCATCGATGATCACGAGTCCGGGGGCAGCGACCGACGAACTCACCCCTTGCGAGGCTAGAACCCGATTGGGCAGACCGCTGGTTGTCGATTTTTTCGTCCCACCGCCGCAGGAGATGCAAATCAGGCAGGTCCACAATCCAACCGTCAGAGCGAGGATACGTTTCTTCAAACGGGCAACTCCTAACAACATGAAAAAGGAAGATTTATTTGCGAAATCACGGATTATAACAGACCCGGTTCCCACACCCCGAGCTGAGCCCTCGTTCCCGCTGACATTTTGCGCTGGCTCGATCGGGATGCGCAAACCAGCTCTGATCCTGTATTCTCAGCAAATATATGGCGAACAATTTTCTTAGCCGGATAAAGCAGTCCCCCATCCTGTGCGACGGCGCGATGGGCACCCTGCTTTACGCCAAAGGCATTTTCATCAACCGGTCGTATGACGAACTCAATCTTTCGCAACCCGAACTGATTCGCGGCATTCACCACGAGTACCTGCAAGCCGGCGCTGAAATCATTGAAACCAATACTTTCGGCGCCAACTCTTTCCGCATGGCTCGACACAGCTTAGCGGACAAGGTGGTGGAAACGAATCGAGCAGGAGCGCGTCTGGCTCGCGATGCCGCCAAGAGCTTCGATGTTTGGGTCGCCGGATCGGTTGGCCCGTTAGGCACCAGAATTGAACCTCTGGGCAAAACATCGTTTCAGGAAGCGCGCGCTGCTTTTCGGGAGCAGATCCAAGCCTTGGTGGAAGGTGGCGTCGATCTGCTGATCCTGGAAACCTTCGGATATCTGGAAGAGATTCATCAGGCGATTCTAGCGGCGAAAGACGTTCATCCTCAGTTGCCCCTCGTCGCGCAGGTCACTATCGATGAAGACGGCAACTGCCTCGACGGCTCCGATCCGGATACATTTGTGCCGCGCCTGGAAGAGTGGGGAGCGGATGTAATCGGCTGCAATTGCAGCGTAGGACCGGTTGCCATGCTCGATGCCATGGAGCGCGTGCGGGCAGCCACTTCCCTGCCGCTGGCCGCGCAGCCCAATGCCGGCATTCCGCGATCTGTGGACGGCAGAAACATTTATCTTTGCTCGCCCGAATACATGGCCAGCTACGCTCGCAAATTCGTCGCCGCCGGAGTTCGCGTTGTCGGCGGATGCTGCGGAACTACGCCGGAGCATATCCGGGTGATGAAGTCGGCGCTGCGAGTGGGCGAGGCCCGGGGAAAAACTGCCTCCGTGCATGTCGCGTCCGGCGAAACGCCGAAAGCAATCCCCGCCGTGCCGCTGGAAAACCGCTCTCCCATGGGCGCGAAGTTCGCGCGCGGTGAATTCGTCACCATGGTCGAGATCGTGCCGCCGAAAGGGATCGACATCCGTAAAGAGGTCGAGGGCGCGCGCTTTCTAAAATCCGTTGGGGTGGATGCGGTCAACATTCCCGACAGCCCGCGGGCGTCCGCACGCATGAGCAATCAGGCCTTGTCGCTGCTGATTCAGCGTGACGTCGGGATTGATGCGATCTTGCATTACACCTGTCGCGATCGCAATGTGCTGTGCATTCAGAGTGATCTGCTGGGTGCAGCGGCAGTGGGCATCAGAAATCTGATCTGCATCACCGGCGATCCGCCGAAGATGGGCAACTATCCCGACGCCACCGCGGTCTTTGACGTGGATGCGATCGGCCTGGTGAATATCGTGCACAATCTGAATCGCGGACTCGATCTGGGAGGCAATCCGATCGGCACGGGCACCGGCTTTGTGATTGGCGTGGGAGCGAATCCGGGGCTGACCGACCTGGACGAGGAAATTCGCCGGTTCGAATACAAGGTCGAGGCCGGAGCCGAGTACGCGGTGACCCAACCGGTCTTCGATCTTCGCCTGCTGGAGAATTTCCTGAAGCGGATTGAGCACTGCCGGATTCCCGTGGTGGCCGGGATTTGGCCGTTGGTCAGCGTGCGCAATGCCGAATTCATGAAGAACGAACTGCGGGTTTCCGTGCCCGATTCTATTCTCGAGCGCATGGCGCGGGCGCAGACTCCTGAGGCTGCCCGGGCCGAAGGCGTGGCGATTGCGCGCGAGATGCTGATCGCAGCCCGGCAAACGGTTCAAGGCGCCCAGATCAGCGCCCCCATGGGGCGTTATAGCTCGGCGGTGGATGTGTTGGAAGCTTTAGGCACGCAGCCCGCTGCATCCAACTAAAGATTCCCGAACTGGGCACAGGTCGGTGTTAAATGCTAAGAATTCATCAAAAAAACACTGGACATCGCGTCGAATTAGTTGCATTACAATAGATAGACGGAGCGAAACCCCGTTGGCCAAGTTTGAAGAGTGCCTCCAGCGACTGGAGAAAATAGTTCGGGAACTGGAAAAGGGCGAGGTCCCCTTAGAGAACTCTCTGGCACTGTTTGAAGAAGGCATGCAGCTCTCGTCTTCCTGCCGCAAGGAATTGGAACAGGCGGAAGGAAAAGTGGAGATCCTGCTGAAGAAGAACGGGAAGCTCCAAGCGGAACCATTCGAGCCGCTGACCGAGAAGGCGCCCGCGCGCCGGTAATATCCGCGACTCGAGAGTATTAGCTGTCTGTGGTGTTGTGGTTTTCCCAGCCACCCCGCAGCCTTAGTCGAGCGTTGACGTGGGCCGTTGACGACGGTTAAAGAATCGGGGCTTAGTATGGCTCAAAGTGTTGTTGTTCTCGAAAAAGATCCGGGCGTGGCCCGGTCCCTGGCCGGGGGTTTGCGCCCTCACTTTTCAGTGCAAGTAGCTTGCTCCCGCGAAGAAATGCGGGACAACGTGGCCCGGACCCATCCCCAAGCCGTGGTTCTCAACATCGAATACTGGCGCTTGACCGATGTCGAGAGTTTGCACCACGACTTTCCGCAATTACCCATTGTTTGCACCCACCGCATCCCGGATGAAGAGATGTGGATGGCGGCTTTGGCAGCTGGAGCAAGCGACGTTTGTCCTACCGATGACGTAGACAACGTGACGACTTCGGTGCTGCGCAGCACAGCCTTGTCGCCCAGAGCGGCAGCTTAGCCAATCGAACTCGTTGCTCAAGGACGCCTGCGGGCGTCCTTCTTCTTTTGCTAACTGCAGCTTCTCACCACCACCTTCCCCGCCAAGGCTCACCCGGCTGTCGTCTTGCTATACTGCCTCTTCATGTTGAAAGAAACCATGGAAGCGGGACAGCGGCTGACCGACGCCGCCCTCGACCGCCTGATCCCGCTCGAAACCGAGCATCCGGTTTCGATCCACAAGGCCATGCGGCACAGCGTGTTCGCCGGCGGTAAACGCCTGCGTCCTGTGCTCTGCATGGAGGCAGGACGCATGATCGCAGGCTCTCTACCCGCAGGCGTCGAAGAACTCGGCGCGGCGCTCGAGATGCTGCACACCTATTCCCTGATTCACGACGATCTGCCGGCGCTCGACAACGACGATTTGCGCCGCGGACGTCCCACTTGCCACAAGGTTTTCGGTGAAGCGATTGCGATTCTGGCGGGAGATGCCTTGCAAACTCAGGCCTACGAAGTTCTGGCCCGCCTGAAGTGCCCAGCGGAAGCACGGGTCAAAATCATTGAAGAGATTGCCCGCGCCACCGGAACGGTAGATGGAATGATCGGCGGCCAGGTGGTCGATCTGGAAGCTGAGCACACGCGCCCGACCGCCGAGATGCTGGAATATATCCATCGCTCGAAGACGGCGGCTCTCATCACGGCCAGCCTGGTCAGCGGAGGCCTCTACGCGGGGGCCAAGGACAGCCAGGTGGGCCGGCTGCGTGCTTTCGGGCTGGGCATTGGTCTCGCGTTCCAGATTGTCGATGACGTGCTCGACGTAACGCAGACCTCCGAGCAACTGGGCAAGACGGCCGGCAAAGATACTGCTTCTGAGAAAGCGACATACCCCGCGCTGTTTGGGATCGATGCTTCGGTGCGCAAGGCGGATGCGCTCGTCAATGATGCCTTCGCCGAACTGGAAAGCTTCGGCGAGCGCGCGGAACCGCTGAAGGAGCTGGCGCGATTCCTGGTGGAGAGAAAAAAGTAGGAAAGAAAGAAGTAGCAGAGAAACAAGTCAGCCGGCCGTTTCCCGTTGCCCCAGCGCTTAGCGGAAGGGCAAACGATTCACATATGGACGCAAGACCTACGCTCGAAACGGCCCGGCTCAGGCTGTGTCCTTATTGCGAGTCCGATATTGCAGAATTATTACCGTTGATCGGCACCCGCCAGGTCGCGGCCACTACCTTGCGCATTGCGCATCCCTATACCGAACAGGATGCACGAGCCTTTCTTGCGCTGGCCCAGGAGCCCGACAAACTTTGGCTAGCGGTCAAACTACGCAGCGACGGACGGCAGATCGGCGGCGTCGGCCTGCGCATCGACCAGCAACATGAGCATGCTGAGTTAGGCTACTGGCTGGGTGTGCCGTATTGGGGACAGGGATACGCCACGGAGGCCGCGCGGGAGATGCTGCGATACGGATTCGAGGATCTTGCAATGCACCGCATCTTCGCTACGCATTTCAAGCACAATCCGGTCTCGGGCCGAATTCTGAAGAAGCTGGGCATGCGCTACGAAGGCTGCCAGCGCGAGCATCTGCGCAAATGGAACCAGTTCGTCGATTCGGAATTGTACGGATTATTGCGGCAGGAATGGCAGACGTCGCGGGAAGTTCACGAGTAGAATGCGACCGAGGGTTTGGGTCGGATGATCGCGCGCGCCTGTTTCTGGAGCCACGAAATTAAAATGAGAGGCCTCTCCCGCCGTTGAATGAACCTCTGGACATCCTGGCCATCGCAGCTCATCGCGACGATGTGGAGCAGACCTGCGGCGGAACGCTGCTGAAAGCAGCCCAGCGCGGCCAAAAGACCGGTATCCTCGACCTTACGCGCGGAGAGATGGGGACTCGGGGCTCTGCCGAAGATCGGGAGCGCGAAGCCGACAATGCGGCAAAGAGTCTCGGCGCGACGTGGCGCCGCGCTCTGGATATTCCCGACGGCCGCGTCG
>CAVRDS010000058.1:0-110462 GCA_963719865.1 uncultured Acidobacteriota bacterium
CCAAGCCTTTGTTTTCAGTTAATTACGGCAGATGCCATTTCGTCAAGAGTGGCATTGTGTCGTAATTGTGTCCGGGACCATGATTTGATAAGCTCTTTGTTTATAACAATTAACAACTAATTCGTCGCGC
This sequence comes from uncultured Acidobacteriota bacterium, assembly GCA_963719865.1. Taxonomy (GTDB): domain Bacteria; phylum Acidobacteriota; class Terriglobia; order Terriglobales; family Acidobacteriaceae; genus Sulfotelmatobacter. Next base: position 131 of record CAVRDS010000058.1, read on the forward strand.
CTTTATGCCGGAAACGATCAGTTGCTCTGGCAATTGAGCCATGCGCCCGCGCTGTGTTTTCAGTTAATTATAGACGATGCCATTTCGTCAAGAGTGGCATTGTGTCGTAATTGTTAAGTGATTGCAAAAAGTGATTGCAGCGAGGGCGAAGAAACCCTGCCGAGCACTCCGAAAGCATGGGTGCCAGAATTATGAGGGTTGGTCTTTTGGGGGTTTCGGCAACAGCCGGCGGAAAATTAAGAGGGACAAGCGCTCCGGTTTCAAGTTGGGTTTCCAGCGTTGGTGAAAATACGCGGCGTCAGCAGTGCTTCGTTCGTCGTCCACAACGAGGATCGTTTGATCGTTCATTTGATACTCCTTCCCGTGGCCGGTGTGATCACAATCACGCGCCTCGACGAAGCGCGTCAGATCATCCGCGAGGCGCAAGCGCGAAAGGCGGATGATTTCGTACTCCACAATGCCCTATATGCCTTTGCCTTCCTCGGAGCGGACTCAGCGGCGATGTCAGAGCAGCAAGAGTGGTATGCGGGCAAGCCCGAAGAAAACTCTGGACTTGCGCTCGCATCCGACACCGAAGCCTATGCTGGTCATCTGGGCAAGGCGCGGGAACTGACCAAGCGGGCAGTGGACTCCGCCATCCGGGTTGACAGCAAGGAAAGCGGGGCGATCTGGCAGACGATTGCTGCTCAGCAGGAGGCCGCTTACGGCAACCCAGCGGAAGCGAAGCAGGCAGCAGCGGCAGCTTTGAAGCTGGTTCCCACGAGTCAGGGCGTCGAGGTCGAAGCCGCGCTTGCGTTTGCCATGGCGGGCGACACGGCAAAAGCCGAATCTCTGGCGCAAGACATAGGGAAACGCTTCCCGCTCGACACGCAGATGCAGTCGCTCTGGCTGCCAGCGCTTCAGGCGCAGTTGGCGCTGGATAGAGAGCCCCCCTGCCGCACTGACTGCGCTGCAAGCTGCTGTTCCGCCCATCGAGGTGGGAACAATTGCGTTCGTCGCCAATATTTCGTGCCTCTATCCGACATACATACGCGGAGGGGCATACCTCGCCGCCGGACAAGGCAGTGCCGCCGCTGCCGAGTTTCAGAAGATCATCGACCACGGCGGCATCGTGTGGAACTGCTGGACGGGAGCGTTAGCGCGTCTGGGCGTGGCGCGTGCAAATGCGTTGCAATCAAAAACGTCGCAAGGCACGGATGCCGACGCTGCCCGCGTCCGGGCGCTCGCCGCCTACAAGGACTTCCTCACGCTCTGGAAAGACGCCGACCCCGACATCCCCATCCTGAAGCAAGCCAAAGCCGAGTACGCGAAACTGCAATGACCTGAGCGAAAGCTCTCATTGACCACAACCTGTCCCACGACCTAACATTCCCGCGAATGGGCGCATCCACACCACTCATCGGGCAGACTATCTCGCATTGCTGCGTCTACGAAAGGCTCGGAGGCGGCGCTCTGGAGGTGTAGGGGTATGACTAAGAAAAAACACATTTCTCCAGAAGCTCTGGATGCGAGTTTGATGCCCAAGCAGCGCAAGCCTATTCCCCATGCGTTCGTGCTTGATGCGATCTCCACACTATCGCCGTACACCCGTCCGATGTTTGGCTGCCTTGCAATCTATGCAAAAGACAAAATCGTGTTGATCCTGCGGGACAAGCCTACGAACACTGCGGACAACGGCGTATGGCTCGCCACTACCGAAGAACACCACCAGAGCTTGCGGCGCGAGTTCCCGAACATGCGGTCGATTCAAGTATTGGGCAACCGCGTAACGGGTTGGCAGGTCTTACCAGTCGATGCCCCTGACTTTGAATCAGCGGCACTGCGGGCCTGCGAGCTTGTGCTGGCTGGAGACCCTCGGATTGGCAAAATTCCGGGCGCACGAACCTCGAAGTCCGGATCGAAAGCGTCAGGAAAGTCATCGAAGCAGATCAAAACCTCGAAGAAACATGGGAGCACAATTGACTTCGACACCGTGAGAAAGATCGGCTTGGTGTTGCCCGGCGTGGAAGAGAGCACAGCCTACGGATCACCCGCGCTCAAGGTTCATGGAAAACTTTTGGCATGTGTGCCCGTTAATCGTTCGGCTGAGCCGGGTTCGCTTGCGGTTCGGGTTGACTTCGACGACCGCGCCGAACTGCTCGCAGCCGCTCCCGATCTTTACTACGTGACCGACCACTATCTCAACTACAGCGCGGTGCTGGTTCGCCTGTCCCGCGTTACACCCGATGTCCTGCGGGATTTGCTCGGCATGGCTCACAAGTTTGTGACCGCGCTTGAGGCACGCAGTTTGCCATCGCGCAGCCGACGCAAGCCTGTCTGATTCTGGCTGGCTTCCGAGCAACCCGAGAGCGAGAGACCTTATATTGCTACGATAGGCATTGACGTTGGGGAGAGGAACAATGACCATCGCATCCGCTACGAGCGTCAACGTCAAGCAGGCGGTGCCCTTTTTTGGCGTGACCAACATGGAAGCCTCGCTGCGGTTCTATGTTGACGGGCTTGGCTTCAAGATGAAGAACTACTGGATTCCCGACCGCGCCGAAGACCATCCTGAGGGGAGAAGTCGCTGGTGCTGGCTTGAGCTTGGCGAAGCCGCAATCATGCTTCAAGAGTTCCTGCCAGAGCGCCAGCCACAGGAAACGCTGGGGACTGGAGTGAACGTCTGTTTCATGTGCGAAGACGCGCTGGCGCTCTATCGCGAGTTCAAATCACATGGAATTCAGACGCGGAAACGTCCATTCGTCGGAAACCGTCTCTAGGTAGTTCCGCTAACCGATCCCGATGGCTACCGCATTGAGTTTGAAAGCCCAACCGATGCGCCAGAGGAAAGCGAACTAGCAGAATAGCAGCGGAAACATAGGAGGCAGCATGTTTCGAGAACGGGCACTGAAGATCGTGTTGGTGGTGGTGGGATTGTTGTTTACGGCGGGAGTGATTCCGCTGACAATGTTTTTCTCGCGAGAACCTGCGGTGCCCATGATAATGAGCATCTATGTCACACTCGGAATCTTCTTGCTGCTGGCGGTGCGTGACCCAGCAGCGAACCGCAGCCTGATCGCCTTCGGCGGATGGGCAAATCTTGCGCATGCCGGGATAATGGCTGCGCAGGAATACCGGAATGTGATCGAGCGCCGAGAACTCGTGGGTGTGGTTGTGTTCGCAATCGTCGGTGTAGTGCTGGTCGCACTGGCTCCTGCGAAGCAGTCAGTCGAGAAAGCTTCTTCGGTTACGGCGTAGGCTCGCCTCAGCCTGCACCGGGCAGTCGAGCAGCATTCAAGGGACAACGAACTCACAGAACAGGCCGGAACCGTCTACCTCAGTAATGCGGGGTACAAGGTCCAGACTGGCAGCAAGCTTCTCAAAACTCGACCTATCCGCAGTTGTTGCGCGAAAACCGTCCTTGCAGACAATCGTTCCATTGCCTGTGGCTTTGTAGTCGATCTCGCCGATCAGGTGGTGTGAGGACTGAATTTCAAACCATTCCAGTCGATTCTCCCAGAATTGAGGAGTGTAGCTCGAAAACATCACCAGCCCGCCTGATCGAGTCACCCGCATCGCCTCTCGGAAAAGCTGCTGCTGATCGATCCCGAAGGCACAGATGCCATTCTGAATGCAGATCGCCAAATCAAAGGCGCGGCCGCGAAAACCCATTTGAACCGCGTCCATGCAGGCAAGGCATAATGATGATTTGCGTCCCACATATTCCAGTGCCATGCGGAGGCTGGACGGCGACGTATCGATTCCGAACGCCACGCGCACTCTGGGAACAAGCCGCTCAAGAACCCGTCCATAGCCACAACCCAATTCCAAGGCGAGCATAGAGGAAGTCGTTTTTGCCAGGACGAACTCGATTTCCGCGTCGAGGTACGCTTTGGTGCGAGGGGGAGCGAGATCATAGCAAGCGCGGAGACGTTCGGCAGCAAGCCTTCCGGTGTAGTAGCCGGGCATGGCGCGATCTCGCCATAATAAAAGAAAGCCTCTCCTCATCCCCATCCCGAAGGGAGCCAAAGCTGAATACGCGAAGCTGCAATAATCGGGCTTCGATGCGTTGACCCCCGTTGACCTTTGTTTGCGTCCGACCTAGTATTTCCGCCAATGGCAACTTCCTCCCAGCTCGTCGGTACGCGGAGGCGAGCATGACGCGACTCACCTTCGCTTTGGTGGTGCTGTTCGTCGGTGCGTGCTCCATGTTTGCGCCACACATCGTTGCCCAGCATCAACATCCAGCGGGCGATCCGACAAAGCTCGGCAAGGTGAATTTCCCTGTTTCCTGCGATGCTTCGGTTCAACCTCAATTCGCAAGCGCAATGGCTATGCTTCATTCTTTTTGGTACGACAAAGCCAAGGAGACCTTCGCTGCTGTCGCGGAGAAAGACCCCACCTGTGGCATCGCGTACTGGGGAATCGCCATGACCTACTACCATCCCCTCTGGCAAGCGCCCAGCCCCGATGACCTCAAGGCGGGCGACACCTTCATTGAAAAAGCAAAGCTGGTCGGTGCCAAGACACAGCGAGAGCGGGACTATATCGCCGCTATCGAGACGTTTTACAAGGACTCCGATACGATCGACCACGGAACTCGCGCACTGGCTTATGAACGAGCGATGGAACGGGTTCAATCGCGTTACCCAGACGACCATGAAGCTGCAATCTTTCATGCCCTCTCACTGCTCGCCACTGCATCCCCTACCGACAAGACCTATGTGAATCAGAAAAAGGCTGGCGCGATCCTAGAGCCGCTGTTTGCGGAAGAGCCAGAGCATCCCGGCATAGCCCACTACATCATCCATGCGTATGACTATCCGCCGCTGGCGCAGGGAGCTTTGGACGCAGCACGGCGTTATGCGAAGATCGCACCCGATTCGCCGCACGCGCTGCACATGCCTTCGCACATTTTTACTCGGCTCGGTTTATGGCAGGAGTCTATTGATTCCAATCTTGCGTCCATATCCTCGGCGAAGAAGAACAACGCGCCGGGGGACGAACTTCATGCAAAGGATTACTTGATCTATGCCTATCTGCAAGGCGCTCAAGATCGAGAAGCGAAAAAGCTACTGGAGTCACCACCGCCAGGCGCTCGTACCAGTGACCCTGCGTACATGGCTTGGCTCTATGCCATGGGCACATCGCCTGCCCGCTACGCTGTTGAACGCCACCAGTGGGCGGAAGCAGCCGCTCTGGTATTCCCACCAAACACGTTTCCGGGCGGTCGCTGGGCTTGGACAGAAGCGAATTTGCACTTCGCCCGCGCCCTTGGTTTGTCCCATACCGTAAAAACCGAAGCTGCTCGAAGGGAAGTGCTGAAGCTCACATCTCTTCGTGACACACTTGCCGGGATCGGCGACAACTACTGGGCCGATCAGGTCGAAATCCAGCGCGAGAGTGCTGAGGCTTGGATTACGCTGGCGGAAGGCAAAGGCGAGGAAGCTCTCCGGCAGATGCGTTCTGCCGCTGAGCACGAAGATAGGACTGACAAGCACGCCGTCACGCCGGGTGTCATCCTGCCTGCTCGCGAGATGCTGGGCGACATGTTGCTGCAACTGGAGCAACCCACGCAAGCGATGAGCGAGTTCGAAGCCGTCTTGCGAACTGCCCCAAGTCGCTTCAATGCTCTGGCGGGCGCTGCGCGAGCCGCCAAGCTTTCGGGAAATGACGAGAAGGCGAAGACGTACTACTCCAAGCTCCTCTCTACATGCGAACACGCCGATGGAGACCGCCCGGAGCTTGAAGAAGCGCGAACCCTGCTGCGAGGATCGGTAGTTGCTGTGCAGTAGCCGTTCAGGACTTCGTCTATTCGCTCAGTAGTCGAGGTAACATCTCCCCGCCTTTCCCCAAATGACATTCGGTTAACGCCGACGCGTTCGCGGGTTCCTCTGCTCCCACATAGATGGTTCGGGCACGACCGCTCACATGTGCAACGAAACTCGCGGCTGGCTCGACCACGCCCGACGTGCCCACAGCCATGAAGACCGTGCATTCATTGAGGGCACGGAAGACGCGATCCAACTCGAAAGGCACTTCGCCGAACCAGCAGATGTGCGGACGAATCCTGCCCCGGCATTCGCATCGGGGAAGCTCGGTCGGCGGCTCATAGAGGTTCGCGTCCTCGAAAGGCGGACGGCTGCATGTGTCGCAGCGGCTCTTGAGAAGCTCGCCATGCATGTGGACGACGTTCTTCGATCCTGCCAGCTCGTGCAGATTGTCCACATTCTGAGTGCACAGGAAAAGCCGGTCTCCCATCTGGAAATCCCGCAAACCCCGCGGGATTCCCACTTTCCCACAGCCTCGGCTACGGCGGGAGATTAACCTAAATCGGACATTTCACTTGCTTAAAAAAGCGGACATTCTAATTTGCTACCAACACGACTGACGAATCCGCAGGCTCGACATGACATTTTGGCAGCCTGGTTGTTTGGGCAGACCCACCCCGTGTGAAGGGGAAGGAGTTAGGTCTCGGTCAACGCTGGCATATCACGTGCGATAGAGAGTGCTGAAGGAGGGTATCTGCCATGGATATGCTCTTGATGGGCTTGTGCATCGCCGTATGTGGGGTAGCGTTCGTGGCTCTCGCGTTTGGAGCGGCCATGCGCTCAGACTCATGGAATTCACCTATGCAGCCCAAGCTTCCGTTGGTTAAAGCGGCTGCTCCGGCCCGCTTCTTCTCGGACCGCGTCCCTATATCGCCAGCTGTTCCGCCCTTGCAGGTGCCTCTCGAGGTCCTGTTGCTGCAAATTGAAAACCACGTCCGCCTGGAGCAGGCCGCCGCGGAGTCGTTCCTAGCATCTCCCACGCACGACCTGTTGCACAGCAAGACGACTTCGCCGTTTGTGAACTGAGGGAGTGGCTCATGACGCATGAACTGCTGAACGGTCTCTCGTCCGTCGAAGCCGGGCAGGTCCTGGAACTCGGCACCAGGCTGATCGTTCCCAGCGGAGTCTCGTTGTTCCGGCTCGGAGATCCAGCTGATCGCCTGTTCCTGACCGAACGCGGCCGAATCAAGCTGACCCTGCCGATGCAGGTCCGGGGGCGTGAAGAAGATATTTTCGTGGAAGAACGATCTCCCGGTCAGGCTGTGGGTTGGTCGGCCTTGATCCCACCCTACCGCTTCACGCTTACCGCCACCGCGGTACTTTTTGAAGCAGAAGTGATCGCTTTGCAGCGGGAGGCGTTGCTCCAGTATTTTGCCGCCAATCCGGCGGCTGGGTACAAAATCGCTCTGAATCTGGCCGTCGTCATTGGACATCGCCTGCAACTGTTCCAGACAATGTGGCTGCGCGAGATGCAGCGTACCGTGGAGGTGCGTTCCGCTTGACCAGCGGAATGAGCCTGTGAGACGACGATCCGGATCCCGAGTGGTTCCTGCAGTAGGAGGTGCAGTGAATGACTGCTGACCAACTTTCCCAATCCGAACCCGCGCGCCGCCGCGTGATTGAAATCCTTCTCGGTGGCGGCCTGCTCGCCTCGTTTGCTTCTTTCATCTATCCCGTGCTGCGCTATCTTGTCCCTCCGGCGGTGGCAGATCTCGGCGGAGACGAGGTCGTCGCCGCCAAGCTCACGGAGTTGAAACCGAACAGCGGAAAGATTTTCCGGTTTGGTAGTCGCCCTGGTCTGCTGATCCGCACTGCCAGCGGAGAGTACCGCGCCATGTCAGCGACCTGCACGCATCTATCCTGCACGGTGCAGTATCGTGATGATCTGCGCGAAGTCTGGTGCGCTTGCCACAACGGTAAGTACGACCTCAACGGCCGAAATATTTCGGGCCCTCCGCCGCGGCCGCTGGAAGGCTTTGAGGTGCAGGTACGCGGTGACGAGATATTCGTGAGGCGCCGCCGGGAGGCTTGATATGAGTCCCTTACGCAGCGTGCGCAACTGGCTGGACCAGCGGTTGGGCTGGGACGACCTCATCGCCCCGTTGCGGGAAAAAACCGTTCCTCTCCACAAGCTCTCCTATTGGTATTTCCTCGGAGGCATCACCCTTTTCCTCTTCGTCGTCCAGGTGCTGACCGGGATACTGCTTCTTCTTTACTACCGGCCCGGAGCAAACGAAGCCTTCGAGAGCGTGCAGTACATCATGACCCGGGTGCAGTTTGGCTGGCTGATTCGCTCCATCCACTCCTGGTCGGCCAATCTGATGATCTTTACTGCGTTCGCGCACATGTTCAGCGTGCTGTTTCTGAAGGCGTACCGCAAACCGCGCGAGCTCACGTGGGTTAGCGGGGTGATCTTGCTGTTTCTAGTCATGGGATTCGGGTTCAGCGGCTACTTACTGCCGTGGAACACCCTGGCTTTCTTTGCCACCAAAGTCGGCACCGAGATTACTGGACAGGTTCCGATCGTCGGCAAGCCCATGATGATCTTTCTCCGCGGCGGGGAAGAAGTAACGGGAGCCACGCTTACCAGATTCTTCGGATTCCATGTCGCCGTTCTACCCGGATTGGCAACCGTACTGCTCCTGCTGCATCTGTTATTGGTTCAACGCCTTGGCATGAGCATCCCGCCGAAACTGGAAGTTCAGTGGACCGCCAATCCGTCTGCAAAGCGGGAAATGAAATTCTTTCCCAACTTCTTGCTGCGGGAATTGATGGCTTGGTATGTGGCCCTGGGAGTGCTTGGCGCGTTGGCAGCAGTCTTCCCGTGGAACCTCGGTGTCAAGGCAGATCCTTTCGTGTCTGCCCCCGCGGGAATCAAGCCCGAGTGGTACTTCCTGTTCATGTTCCAGACGCTCAAGCTCATCCCTTCCAAAGTGTGGTTCGTCGACGGGGAGGTTTTGGGTGTACTTACTTTCGGCCTAGTCGGCTTGTTATGGCTCTTGCTGCCTTTTTTTGAGAGTGACCAACCTTCACGCACGAAAGTGTGGATTACCGGAGTTGCAGTCTTTGCTCTTGCCTACGTGGCATGTATGAGCGTCTATGGCCATCTTGCGAAATAAGCTTCGACCATTCAGCGCGGCCCGCTATGTCGAGCTGTGCGGCTTCATCGCGCTCGCTGCTTGCCTGGGTTATGGGCAAACCACGAACTCCTGCCTGGATTGTCACTCCGCCTTGCCCGATCCCCTGGGAGTGAGTCAGGAGAAGTTCAGTCAGGACATACACGCACAAAAGGGCTTGACTTGCGCCAGTTGTCACGGAGGCGACCCAACCAGCGACGATCCAGACAAAGCCATGAGCCGAAAGGCGGGTTGGAAAGGCAAGATTGATCGCAAGCAGATCCCGCAGTTGTGCGGAAGTTGCCATTCGGATCCGGCATATATTCGGCAGTTCAATCCCAGCTTGCGCACGGACCAGTTAGACCAGTACCGCACCAGTGTGCACGGCAAGCGCTTCGCGGCTGCAGACTCGAAGGTCGCAGTGTGCACGGATTGTCACAGTGTCCACGATCTGAGGGCACCCAGCGATCCCCGTTCCACCGTCAACCCGGTTAATGTGGCGACCACGTGCGCTCGCTGCCATGCTGACGCGGATTACATGAAGGGATATTCCATTCCCACGGATCAGTTCGCAAAGTACAGCGCGAGCGTGCATCACCAGGCGCTAGCGCTGCGAGGCGATCTAAGTGCGCCCACCTGTTCAACGTGTCATGGAAACCATGGCGCGGCACCCCCAGGGGTAGACAAGGTTCAGAGTGTGTGCTCGAACTGCCACGCCTTCCAAGCTCAGATGTACGAAAAAAGTACGCACAAAAAGGCCTTTGAGGCAGCTTCTCTTCCGGGATGCGTCGTTTGTCACAGCAATCATGGCATCAGCCATCCCACGGACGCGTATCTTGGCACTGGTCCTGAAGCCGTCTGCATGCGATGTCATACCCCAGGTGATAGATGTGATCAAGCAAGAGCAGGACTACAGAGCGGCTTGAATCAACTGGACGAGGCCATCAAAGGCGCGGACCAAATTCTCCGTGTCGCTGAGTCTTCTGGCATGGAGGTGAGCGAGGCTCGACTGGGACAGGATCAGGCTCGGGATTCGCTGACCAAAGCTCGAGTGACGATCCATAGCTTCCGCACGGACTTAGTAGATCAGGATATTCAAGCCGGCCTGCAAATCGCCGCCAAGAACCTGCAAGCTGGGAAGCAAGCCATGGTTGAGCGCAACCATCGCCGTTTCGGGCTCGGAATATCCCTCATAGCGATCGGGATCGTGTTGGCTGGACTCCGGCTGTACATCAAGAAGATAGAGAGTTAGGCCACAGATACAGCAAACCGGCGAATCTGTGGGTTCTTGGTGAAACTCATGTTGCCTCTCTTGTTGTAAGGGCCAAGTGAAAAGAGTCTCCCGGAGAAAGGCAGAACGCTATCGAGACGTTCCGCCACACAGAACTCGCTGAAACATGATCGGAATCCCACTACAATGTAACGAAGGTGAAGAGATTCACCTTTTAAGCGCTATCCCCGCCTAAACGCCGGGGTAGCTGATGCCCATCATGTCACAGTAGATCTTGGATCTGCGGCTCCGCCAAGCTCGTGCTTGGCGGATGTTGATATCACCGACGCCCCTCCTTGCGCCTGCACGGACCAGTCGGTGACGACCCAGGTAGGAGCTGGCAATGACAATCCGACAAATATTGTGCTATTTCGCCCTTAGCGAAACGCAGCAGCGTGTGTTGGTTGAGGATGGCGCGCCCGGCTTGGCGGTTTATCGCAGCCCGGGAATGCATCAGGTGTTTGACGAGTCCGATGAGCACGCCTTAGCACCGGAAGACCGAGAATTCCTGCATGAACTTGGGATTAGCGGCAATCTTCAATAAATGCGCCGGTTCCCGGACCATTCGGATACATGTCCACCTTGAGGCCGCGCCTGTTGTGATCGGAACAGATGGTTAGGCGCGGAGTGAAGCCAGACCACAGAGGCGGAGGCAAATAGAACAGAGGAGCAAACCTAGCAAATTTTCGCGAGGTTTGCCCCTGTGGCCAAATTTCAATCCTCCGTACCGAATTTCTTCAGATCTTCGGGTCCATCTGCCAGAGCCACCGCCTCTTTGCCCTGGGCCATTTCCCGGACCTTTTCCACCGCGTCAGGATTGGCCAAGGTCGAGATATCTCCAGTGTTCATGTTGTTGGAGACAGCTGCGAGAATACGACGCATGAGCTTGCCAGATCGTGTTTTTGGCATATCCGGAACGATGAGGATCCTTCGCGGACGGGCAATCTTCCCAATCATGGTTTCAATGACCTTATTGACCTTCTCGACAATCGCCGGGCTAGCCTCGATACCCGGTTGCAGGACGATATAGACTTCGGGCACGCGGCCTTTGATTTCGTCCACCACTGGTACCACCGCGGCTTCGGCCACCTCGGGAACCGTCAGGCACGCAGACTCGATTTCCTTTGTGCCCAGGCGGTGGCCGGCCACATTAATAACGTCATCCACGCGGCCTAGGATACGGAAATAGCCGTCCACGGCGAGCACGGCACCGTCAGCCGCAAAATATGGCCAGTCATGCCAGTCCTTGCTGTTGGGATTCTTGCAGTATTTCCTATAGTACTGGGTGACGAAGCGGTCGCGGTCGCCCCAAATGGTTTGCATGATCCCCGGCCAGGGATTCCGAATGCAGATGTTCCCAGCTTTCCCCGACCCAGCCGCAAGTGGCTCGTTGTTTTCGTCATAGATCGTCGGATAGATTCCAGGCACGCCTGGGCCCGCGCTGCCCGGCTTCATGGGATCGAGCGCCGGCTTGGTGCTGCACAGGAATCCGCCGTTTTCGGTTTGCCACCAGGTGTCCACAATCACTGCCTCACCCTTGCCCACAACGTCGTGATACCAGCGCCAAACCTCTGGCTCGATGGGCTCTCCCACCGTTGTCATGTGCTTGAAATGGTAGTTGTACTTGGGAGGCTCATCGTGGCCGGCCTTTCGCAACATGCGAATGGCCGTGGGCGAAGTGTGAAAGATGTTGACATCCAGGCGCTCGGCGATTCTCCATACCCGACCTGCGTCGGGGTAAGTAGGAACGCCCTCGTAGAGGACACTTGTAGCGGCCAACGCCAGCGGACCGTAAACGATATAGGAGTGGCCCGTAATCCAGCCGATGTCGGCCATGCACCAATACACATCCTCGGGATGAATATCTTGAATGTACTTGGAGGTGCCAGTCACATAGGATAGATAACCGCCCGTGCGGTGTTGGCAGCCTTTGGGTTTTCCGGTGCTGCCGCTTGTGTACATGAGAAACAGCGGCGCCTCCGCATCCATGGGGACGGGAGCGACCAATTGGCCAGCATAGTTCGGGAGCACTTCATCAACGAAGACATCACGCCCTTTGACAAACGGCGAAGCAGACGCATTCTTGCCCGGGTGACGTCTCCAGACCAGGACCTTGTCCACCACTTGGCCTTCCTTCTTGGCAATATTCAGCGCGATATCAGCACTGGCTTTGTGGTCGATCATCTTGCCATTGCGATAGTAACCATCCATCGTGATCAGGACGCGGCTGCCCGAATCGGCGGCGCGCATGCCGCAAGCCTCGCCGCTGAAGCCTCCAAACACAACCGAGTGGATGATCCCCAGGCGGGCACATGCCAGCATGGTGATTGGCAACTCGGGGACCATCGGCATATGAATGGTGACGCGATCTCCACTCTTCAGACCGCAGAAATCTCGGAGCAGCGCAGCGAATTCATTCACTCTCACATAAAGTTCGCGGTAAGTGACGGATAGGGGCGTTTCGGATTCTGGTTCCGGGACAAAGATCAGCGCCGCCTTGTTCTTGTATTTGGCGAGGTGCCGGTCCACGCAGTTGTACGAAGCGTTGATCTTGCCGCCCACGAACCACTTCCAAAACGGAGGATCGCTGGTGTCGAGCGTGGTGTGCCAGTACTGGTCCCAGCTCAGAAGGTCGGCGTACTCCCGGAAACATTCCGGAAAATTCTTCTCACTGAAGCGTTCGATAACGTTGGGATCAGTCAGATTCGCCTGGCCGATAAATTTCGCGGAAGGATAATAGTATTCTTCCTCCCGCCAATGGACTGCAATCTGCGCCTCGCTGGTCTCAATCACCGTACTCTGCGTCTGAAGAGTTCGAGCCATATCAGTCACTCCTTAGATTGCTGAATTTGTGATGCACCCAGACAGCTCCCCGCCAGTGCTTCCTCGGTTGCACGGAGGCAATCTGGATCGTAGGCCGCCTCCTGCACCCCGCTGGTATTGCGCCCCAGGTTCCTGCGCGGCGCCTGTGAGCAAAATATTGAGTTGGACCGATACCCGGGCCACTCGACCCTGAAGAACTCAACCATCGGGCCCAGGGCGCGTGCGCTCGCGTCTGAGATCACCCTCGCACTCGGTTCAAGTCAGGCAGCCGTTTGCCGCTTCATGACATTGGACACGTCGGCTCCGACAGAGTCGCGTGCCCGGAGTTCCGATGCCATGCAAATCACAAAGCATGTGATACCGATCTCAAGCAGATTCCGCTGCGAGAGATTCATCGCAAGGAACAGCCTCGTTGCAATGTTCAGATGCGCCAATCCCCCACACAACAAGGCTATCCAGCCGAGATAATAGGTAACTCTTGCAACCAACAGCAGTCGACCGAAGTGGCCCATCGTGATACCTCCTGGCTTCAAGAAAGTATAAGGAAGCCGCTGATGATGCCAGTCGTGCTGACGGGGCGAATTATACACTGGGTCTGCGTTCTTAGCTTCCTAGCCTGCAGTCGGGTATCGGGTCCTTTTGGTTTACCTGCAGGCGACCTCGTTTTTCGGACCGGGCACTAGTACGACGTGATCCGATCTCAGGTACTTGCAATCCCCTGTTTGGAGCACTCGCTTGCGCCCATCCGCGGATATGAACAATCCCGGAGGCCGTAGCCTTGCTGCGCCGCAGACCTGGTATCCCTCCATGGCTGCCGAGATAGTTCCGGCCGTTCCGTTCGCTTTCCAGATGAGACGTTGAGGGCTAGATTCCCCGACCCATGCCAACCGAACTTTTTCTCGGCCACTCCACCGATGAAAAATTGGAATCATTCAGCTCCCAAGTACGCGCTGCGGGATGTTGCGAGCAGTGCTGAATTCTGCGTGCTACAGTGCTTACCAGAGTTACAAATCGGAGACTGCCATGAGATCAACACGTTCGATGGTCATCAGCATGCGCCTGCCAGCGGAGAGCGGAAAGCGCCTCAAACGCATCGCGAATCGGCATGGCACAAAAGCTCTTCTATTCATGTAGGTTCGCCCTGCCCGACAATATATCGTGCAACGATACTATTGCGGGACTTTGTTCCGTCCGCCAGGCACGACTTTGGCGAACCTATACGAACAGACAAGCTTTCGCGCATGGCTCTGCCAGGGCTTGAACACGGTATAGTGGCACTATGCTGCTGGCTTTAGCTTCCACGATGGACTCATCGCTCGTGTGGACTGGGGGCTGCGCATTACGGACGGAGGTACAACGGATGCAGCTCGATCGCCATCCAGATGCAGTCGGTGTCCGCGTAATAACGGTGCCATGGATAACTGAAAGTGCGGTCGTCGGCAACGGAAAAGAACGGATCATGAGTGAATCCGACGGGCATTAACACGTCTTCATAAAGCGTGTCTGCATTTTCCTCCCGAAATTTCTGCATGTGACCGGTGCCGAGGATTTGCGTATGTACTTCCAGAAACTGGTGGCCGGTGTGAATTCCGCAGTCCGTCTCCTCGGGCGTATACCAGAGATTCAGCTTGAGCCGATAGCGCCGCTTCGCAGGCGATGTTAAAGTCCTGTGACCGAACGCAGTCATCGGATCCAGTTCTATATCTCCGATGTCGTCCTGGGGTGAGATATAGAGAGGAGTGCCACGAGGAAACTGCGTATTGCGATGGCCGTACCACTCCCAACCCAGAGCGACACCTCCAAGATTCGTGCGCTGACGAAGATGAAGCAGCGCAGCCGACTCCGCACTCTCAATCGTGCAATTCCGGAGGATCGTTGATTTCCAGGGGAGAATGATTCCGTGATCTCCTCCAGCCCGGTAACGCAGAGCGGCGGTGGAGAGATTTACGACGATCGCATCCTCCACCGTCATGTCACGGACGGCCGTCACCAGGGTGCTTTCGATCCACCCATTGGAAAAAGAGAGAGCACGATGCTGATTCAATTCGGGCATGGGATTCTCACCGAACATGCTGGGAACCAG
Organism: uncultured Acidobacteriota bacterium; assembly: GCA_963719865.1. Lineage (GTDB taxonomy): Bacteria > Acidobacteriota > Terriglobia > Terriglobales > Acidobacteriaceae > Sulfotelmatobacter. The sequence continues at coordinate 15,233 of CAVRDS010000058.1, forward strand.
AGCCGCAACCGCGAGCAATTGGCCGGACTGCAAGAGAAACGTGCGTCGATTCATGTTCACTTCGCTGCTACAGGTCGGCTGGATTATACAACCAGGTAAGGGTCGCAGCCTTTCCAGTGCACTGCCCTGACCCAGCCAGTTCGTTCGCGTCCCGATCGGGCCAAGAGTAGAATAGCCGCGCAGAAAAGAAAGTTGGAACCAGGAGGGTGGCTATGCGACTCACCGTGGGACAGCTCATCGGAAAGGCTCTCAAGGCATACGGAGTGCCTTATGTTACCGGACTGCCGGGGCACGGCAATTGGAGCATGATCGACGCCTTCAACGATCCCGTCTCCAAGCTGCCCTTCATCCAGGTAATGCACGAACAGAATGCGGTGCACATCGCCGATGCGCACTATCGAGTCACGGGCCAGCCGATCGCGGCTTGCACATCGCTCGGGCCCGGCGCGACCAACACGGTCATTGGACTCGCAACCGCCCACTGCGATTCGACCGCGCTTCTGCTCATCACCGGCAGCGCTGCCACGCACATGCGTGGACACGGCGTCATGCAGGAGCTTGACCGCGTTGCCTCGCCCGACTTTCCACACATAGCCGCGGCCGTTACCAAGCGCACCTTCGACGTGATCCGCGCTGATCAGGTCCCCTTCGTGATGCATCGCGCATGGAATGCGATGTTGACGGGCCGTCCGGGCCCAGTACATATGGAACTGCCGCTTGATGTCCAGGTAGAGACGACAGACATTGACGTTGCAGCACTCGACCAGCGCCTGCCGGTCGGGAAACCGCGGGCGGATGCCCAAACTATCGAAGCTGCGATCAAGCTCCTGCTTACTGCCAAACGACCTTGCGTGGTCGTAGGCGGCGGGGCCATCAGTGCCAATGCCACACCCGAGCTGACTTCGTTGGTCGAGAAACTCGGCATCCCGGTGGTCTTTACCTGGAACGGCAAAGGTGCGATCGCAGAGGACAACTCGATGTGCGCCGGAACCGCGGGTTGGCCAGGATCGCTGCCCGGCAATCACACGGCGGCCAACGCCGATGTCCTCCTTTCCCTCGGCTGCCGCTTCACCGATTGGTCGGCATCGTCGTACCGCAAGGGTGTCACCTTCTCGATTCCGGATACGAAACTAATTCAGGTTGACATTGATCCGCGTGAGATCGGGAAAAACTATCCCGCTGAGGTCGGCATCGTGGCCGACTGCAAGTTGGCGCTTGCCGACATGCTGGCCGGGATCTCGGACGAGCAGGCCCGTAAAGCGCGCGCAGCCAGAGCCTCTTATCTGAGCGATCTCGAAGGATTGAAGCAGGAGTGGGAAAAGAAGCTGGAGCGACGGCGCTCCTATAATGGTATTCCAACCACCATGCTGCGCACGCTGCGGGAGTTGCGCAAGGTGCTGCCGCGGCATGGCATCGTGACCGTAGGCTCTGGTCACCCGCAGAGCACGACTAAGCAAGCCTTCCCGGTTTACGAACCGCGAACCCACATCACTTCCGGTTCATTTTCGTCGATGGGCTTTGCACTTCCTGCCGCTATTGGCGCCAAGCTGGCCAAGCCGGAAGCGCCGGTCGTGTGCATCATCGGCGACGGCGACTTTATGATGTCCGTGCAGGAACTCGCCATCTGCGTGATGTACAACATCCCGGTCGTTTTCCTGGTGCTCAACAATTCGGGCTATATCTCGATTCGCGACGGGCAGAACTATCTCATGGGGCGGCAGATCGGCTCCGAGTTTAACCAGCACAGCGGCGACGGCCGTCCGTACTCGGTAGACTTCGTCGCACTGGCAAAATCATTTGGCTTCGATGTTGCCGCCAAGGTGCAGGCCGCGGACGGGATTGGATCCACCATCAAGCGCGCCCTCGACTCCAACGCTCCGGCTCTGGTCGAAATACCTATCACCCGGGATGCTTCCGTGGCCGCCTCGGAAGTTGTCGGCTGGTGGGACTTTCCCGTGCTGCCGACCGCGTCGGACGCGGTCAAAGCGGATTACAAAGCGGGCTACGCCGCGGAACAACATCAGTGTTCGACCACCGAGGTCGAACTCACGGAACCCGTCTCGGCAGTCGGCTAGGCACACCGCTGGCTCGTGTTTTCCCTGGGCGGCGCTGTCGCACGCAATTCGTTCAAGAGGAGGTCCTAATGGCACGCCATCTGAAAACCGGCCGTGCACCGGAGCAGACCACCGCCGACGCGAAGAAAGTTCGCGACATCGTCACCGGCATTGTTGAAGACATCGAAAGTCGCGGCGAGACCGCTTTGCGCGAAATTTCAGAAAAGTTCGACAAATGGAACCCCCCTTCGTTCCGGCTTTCGGAGCAGGATATCGAGGGTTGTCTCGCCCAGCTTTCCCGGCAAAATCTCGATGACATCAAGTTCGCTCAAGCCCAGGTACGCAACTTCGCCCAAGCGCAGCGTTCGGTGTTGCGGGACCTCGAAGTCGAGACTCTTCCGGGAGTGATTCTCGGGCACAAGAACATGCCGGTTGATTCGGTGGGCTGCTACGTTCCAGGCGGAAAATATCCGCTGGTGGCCTCGGCCCACATGAGCGTGGTGACGGCCAAAGTCGCGGGCGTGACCCGCGTGATCGCGTCCTCGCCGCCTTATCATGGCAAACCCAGCCCGGCCGTCGTGGCTGCCATGCACCTCGGCGGCGCGGATGAAATCTACTGCATGGGCGGCGTCCAGGCAATCGCCGCCATGGCACTCGGCACCAAGAATATCGCTCCCGTTTCCATGATCGTGGGCCCCGGTAATGCCTTCGTGGCCGAGGCCAAGCGCCAACTCTTCGGTCGTGTCGGAATTGATTTGATTGCTGGCCCGACTGAAACCCTCGTCATTGCAGATGAAACGATGGACGGCGAGCTCTGCGCAACCGATCTCCTGGGGCAGGCCGAACATGGATTCAATACGCCGGCTATCCTTCTTACCACGTCCGAAAAACTCGCCCGCGAAACCATGGCCGAGATCGAGCGCCTGCTGTCCATCTTGCCAACGGCCGAGTTAGCTTCCATTTCCTGGCGCGACTACGGCGAGGTGATCGTGTGTGACTCCGATGCGGAGATGGTGCGGGAGGCGGATCGCATCGCTTCGGAGCACGTCCAGGTAATGACCCGCGATCCCGACTACTTCTTCAGGAACATGAAGAACTACGGAGCGTTGTTTCTAGGCCCCCGGACGAACGTCGCGTACGGCGATAAGGTGATTGGCACGAACCATACGCTGCCTACCGGCAAAGCGGCGCGCTACACCGGCGGCCTTTGGGTCGGCAAGTTCATCAAGACTTGCACCTACCAGAAGGTTCTCACCGACGAAGCCTCAGCCATGATTGGCGAGTACTGCTCACGTTTGTGCGTGCTCGAAGGCTTTCTGGCTCACGCCGAGCAGGCCAACCTGCGAGTGCGTCGCTACGGTTGCCGCAACATCCCTTACGCAGGTGCGGCCGGCTAGAACTGGTCGAATGAAATATTCCGGCCAGTACGCCATGGCTCTCGAGTGACCGAACGACCTGATAGTCGTGGCTGACGATTATCACTTTCCTTTTCTGTGGAGCGTTATTGATAGGGACGTTTGCTTCCTAAGAACCTCTACAAACCCTGTCCGTCCTAAAATCACTATTCCCGTTCTCAGCATCGCTGCGTGACCGATCTTAGTTCTAAGAAGGAAAGATAAGGCGCGGGACGGATTCTCGGTCTGCCAGCATTGCACGACCGAATGCTACGAAGTTACATTTTCAAAGCGTCGCACTATGGCCAGGATTTCGGATTCTTGCAGAATGCGGTTGGATTCCTTGGCGGCCAGCAGGACGGCCTGCGTGAGTTCATGGCTCGCCGCGATTCCCCGCTGTGATAGATAAAAGCTAACGTTCGAACCACCCGACATGGGGCCGATCTCAATCTCCTGACTTCGTCCGATCAGGCTGGCCGGGACTCCGGAATAGACGTAATCGGTCAGCCAGCGATCACCTTTCTTCTGAGCTTTGATGATGGCCGCCGCATGGACTCCAGTGGCAGTGCGGAAGGCATCGCGTCCGATCACCGGAGTATTGGCTGGAACCGGAACGGAGGTCGCGGCTGAAACCGAGTCCACATACCCCTGCAGAGAACTAAGGTCGTCGTGCCTCATGCCGAGCAGGTTGAGATTCACCAACAACTGTTCCATCGGCGTATTTCCCACGCGCTCGCCGATTCCAAGTGCGGTGCCGTGCACGCGTGATGCCCCCGCCTCAATGGCGGCCAGCGTGTTCGCCAAGTCGAGGCCGCGATCGCGGTGACCGTGCCAGTCGATGCCGAGGTTGGCCCCATTCTCAGCCAAGAATTTTTTCACCCAAGACACCAGGTTCCAGACCGCCTCCGGGGTTGCGGCGCCACAGGTGTCGCAGAGACATAGTCGCTTGGCCCCAGCCTCGATCGCTTCGGCAAACAGGATACCCAGGTGCACCGGCGAAGATCGTACGGTGTCCTCAGTCACATACATCACGTCGAGGCCTTCCTTCACGGCGAAGCGGATCGCTTCCCGGGTGTGGCGCCGGATTTGATCGAGGGTCCACTCTTCCGCGTACTGCCGGATGGGACTGCTGCCGATGAATAGACAAGCCTCAATCGGCACGCCCGTCAATTGTGATGCCTCCGCGATGGGAAGAATATCCACCATCATGGTGCGGGCGGCGCAGTTAGCGCGGATGTTCATCCTGCCGTCGGAGATCTCGCGGCAGAGTGCGAGAACAGATTCGCGCTGGCGTGTGCCCGCACCGGGCAGACCGACATCCACAGTTTCAATTCCGAGATTCTCCATGAGATGGAGAATCTGGACTTTCGCCGCCGCCGGCGGATCGGTTACGGAGGGGCTCTGAAGACCGTCGCGCAGCGTCTCATCGTCGAGCATGACATGTGCCGGCCAGGAAGCAGTCCGCGGGCCCGCGCTTGCCCAGTCGAAGATGAGGCCGTCTCCTACCAAGATTCCCATTCCACATTCTCTCGTTTATCGGCGGAGTTGGGCTGCCGCCGGGTGCGACTTGGCAAACTCCCCCGCTCGCTTCAAAAGCTCTTCGGCTCCGGCATTGTCACCCTGCGCACGACAGATCAATGAAAGGTGGAACAGACTGCTGAGTTCGTGAACCCCTTCTTCCAGGCTCCGTTCGAACTCCCGGCGAGCGATCTCGGTCGCCCCTTCGCGCTCGTGAATCACGCCCAGGTGATAGTGGGCCATTACGTATTCCGGTGTCAGGGTCGCCGAAAGCTCAAAGTGCTCGCCAGCCTCTGCGAGCTGTCCCTGGTGAAACAGCGCGAGGGCAAGCCGGTAGTGCGCGGCGTTATAGTCGGGATTGATGTCGAGACAGCGCCGGAAGGCGGCAGCCGCCTCCGGCATGTTGCCTCGGTGGTAGTAGGCGACCCCAAGATCGTAGTGGGCCAAGACAAATGTTATCGAAGCTGTCACCGCACGGCGATAGTGTTCGATGGCCTGATCCAGCAGACCTTCGTGGAACAGAAGGTTTCCGAGCTGATGGTTGCCGAGGACGTGATCGGGTTCGGCGTCGAGCAGGTGCTGGAGTTCTTGCCGTGCCTCCCGCTCCCGTCCCTCGCGTTCATACACCAGGGCCAAAAGAAGCCGCTGGTCAATCGAAGCGTCGCGGAGAAAGCGCCCACACTCGGCGCAGAACTTGTCCGCCGCGGCGCTCAATCGGCCGCAGCGTGGACAACGTATAGAGCCATGAGTTGCTTCTGACATACGATCCTCCTTACGGGCGCGTCACGACATACTCGTCAGTCAAGGCGTGTCGGATCGAGCGTACACTCCAGGCAAAGACGGCGCGCCGGGGCGAATCCTTCTTTCTTGAAGAAAGCAAGAAGATCAAAATTATCCCACGATACTTCGGTACGCAGCGTCGTGACTCGGAGCGCCGATAGATTCATTCGCAACTGCCGCAGTAAGGCCTTGCCCACGTGTTGGCCGCGGTTAGCCTTATCCACACCAATGGCGTCGAGCGAGGCGGTGGGCTCGCTAACTCCGTACTCGCCATAGTAAAGCGATGCGATGACAAATCCGACGACGCGCCCATCCACTTCCGCAGCCAGCGAGACTTGCAGCGCCGCTTGTTTCACCGCCCGTTCCAACATCAGTTCGAAATAGCGAGGACGGCGCCTGCCGCTGGCGGCTGCGTCAATCGCAACGACCCGATCCAGGTCATGCTCGTTCATAAGTCTTACCAGGGCGTTATCCGTATCCAGGATTCCTGGTCCTTCCAGAGATTTGGTACTCATAGAGCTCCTCTCTCAAACACTGCCGAGCAACTGTCCCCCATCGACGCGAAGGATTTGCCCCGTAATCTGCTGTGCCCCAGGTCCACAAAGAAACGTGACTGCTGCGGCCACATCCGCAGGTTCGACATATTTTCCTACCAGACTCTCCGCCAACGCAGCGTCGCGGACCGCCTGCGGCAGGCTGTCGGTGAGCGGTGTACGCACCCATCCAGGCTCGACGACGTTGATGAGAATCTTCAGGCGGCCGACTTCGCGCGCCACCGTTCTGGAAAGAGCGATCAGCCCAGCCTTGCTGGCCGAATATGCGGATGTGCCGAACTTTCCGCGCGAGCCATTAATGGAGCCGATGAGCACGATCCGGCCGCCTTCGCCGGCTCGCATCACAGGGATGGCATGGCGTAGCAGAAGGAAAGCGCCACGCAAGTTCACGCTTTGCACAAAATCCCAGTCTTCCACCGCGAGCTTCCATATGACCGCTTCGCGAGAGATTCCGGCCGCGTGTACGAGCAGATCAATGCGCCCGTAAGTATCCTTTACACTTGCGATTGCCGAGGCGACTGAAGCATCGTCCCGCACGTCACAAGCCTGAAAGGGCACAGCCGCCGGACGCGTCATATCCAGCGATACCGCGCACGCTCCTTGCTGTTCCAGTCCCGCAACGATGGCGGATCCGATGGCGCCAGATCCACCAGTCACCACGGCAATCTTGTTTTCGAGAGTGCGGTTCACACCACCACCTCGGCACGGCTCGCGAGTACCCCATGGCGGTAGGCACCCCACAGCGCAGCCCCAATCGCTCCGGCGTAGATCGAGTCTGGGTGAGTGCGCACGCGCATCGTAAGTTTTTCTTCGGCGATCTTCTCGTCCAATGCACGGCACAGACCGATGTCAGCGGCCAATCCCCCGGTGATTGCCACGTCACCGGAAGCATTGATCGCGCGCAGAAGCTTCGTGTAACGGCCCGCCATCGACAGGTGAATTCCTTTCAGGATGTCGCTGCGCGAAATGCCACGGCTCACCATGTTGATCACGTCGGTCTCCGCCAGCACAGCGCAGATGCTGCTGACCGGTTCCGGATTCTTTGCTTCGCACGACAAAGGTCCGACGTCCTCCAGCATAATGCCAAGGTAGCGGGCAACGTTCTCGAGAAACTGTCCTGAACCGGAGGCGCACTGGCTGGTCATGCGATAGGACAATACGCGGCTGCGCTCGTCAACCCGCATGGCACGCGCGTGCAGGGCCCCGATGTCGATCACGGCGCCTATGCCGGGCATCAGGAATACTGCTCCGCGGGCATGCGTCGTCATGCCGTAGAAGTGACCACGACGGAAATCCACCAACTCGCCTTCACCGGTGCTCGCGGTATAAGCGATCTCGTTCTGGCGCACTTCAGCTTCTTGCAGAGTCGCGTCATAGCCTTCACGAATCACCTTCCGCAGTTCGCGCCTCCGGATGCGCTCGTTGTGAAGAGCCAGCACGCTTTCCGGCCGGTATTCAGCAACCCGCACCAGCGCAAACTTGACGGCACTCGATCCCACGTCGATTCCCGCGGCGAGGATGCTGTCTTCAGCCTTAGCCTTCATGCCGCATTCCTTCCATCGGCAGCGCGCCGCGCGAATAATGCTGCCCCTAACGCCCCGGTGTAGATCGACTCCGGAGAAATATTTAGAGTTCGTGCGCCGTAATTTTGGTGGACCAGACCTTGCAGCGCGGAAACCGCAGCGGGGTTACGGGCCACTCCCCCGGTAAACGTGAATTCGTCGGAGATTCCTCCGGAACGCGCCAATAGCGACATCGCTCGCAACATGATCGCCCGGTGCAGACCCGCCAGAATGTCCGGCCGCTTCTGGCCCAGAGACAAGCGATCCCGCAGTTCGGCTCCGGCAAAGACCGTGCACGTGCTGTTGATCTTTACGCTGCAAGTGCTCTCCTGTGCCAGCCTGCCGAGTTCATGCAGACCGAGGTTCAGTTCGTCGGCGATATAGCCCAAGTAACGGCCACATCCTGCTGCACACCGGTCGTTCATCTGGAAACTGGTGACGATGCCAGTGCCGTCGACCTGAATCGCCTTGGTGTCCTGCCCACCAATGTCGAGCACCGTGCGCGTTCCGGAGAACATGGCATGTGCGCCTAGGCCGTGGCAGAGGATCTCGCTGCGGATCTGTTCTTTTGGGAACGGAAGCCGTTGCCGGCCATAGCCCGTCCCGACCATTCCAAGCAGGCGGAACTCGAGCGATCTCACCGACTCAACGGTAGCGCGCAGTCTTGCTTCCCGTTCGCGAATGTCTCCCGGTGTTGCCGCCAGCGTCTGTTCGAGTGCCGATCCGGCGTGCCGTTCAAATGCACCGTCGCCTGCCGCATTCTCGACTTCCAATATGGCGGCGTCGAACAGGCCACACAGAACGTCGAAAGAAGTGTGCTTCGCGTCGCCGAACTGCTCCGCGAACTGCATGTAGTCGGCTGCGGCCAGATCGCGGAAGAAATCGCTTTTCCGTACCGCCAATTCGCTGAAATGGCCGGCAACGCGCGACCGCATCGCTTGGCAGATACGATTGAGTATTTCCTTGACTGCCTCCCGGTTGGATGCGTATCGCGGCACATCGGCACAACGGTGCAGCGCCGACTCCAGAAGATCCAACTGCTCCAGATGTTGCTGCTGGCGGAAGTTGCGTACGAGAGATCCAATAAACTTGCTTTCAATTCCTGAGAGTTCTGGATCGGCTGCGAAGGCATGCCGCACCAGTTCAAATCTTGATTGCACGAGCGCTTCCTCGCACACGACATGGGAAGCGACCTCATAGTTGCTGCGGGTGTTGGTGATGCCGCGGCCGATGACCCGGCCCGTTCGATCAAGCGCGATGGCCTTGGTCGTGGTCGAGCCAAGGTCAATACCGAGCAGAACTTCCACTACACTCATGCCGTCACCCCGGCGATTCGCCTTTGTGCGAGCATCTGCACGTAGCTCTCGACGCGGTTCTTGATGTTTGCCGGCGAAAAATATCGCGGGTCTACGAGATCGCTCTCGATGAATCCGCCGGGTACACCCGTCCGCTGCTCGAGTTGCCGCAGCATCAGCAGCTGGCCGACGCTGAACGAGTTGCAACTCTTGACACTGTTGATCATGAAACCGTCAGCATGGTATTCGCGGATGTAGCGCTCGAGCAGATCGACGCGCGCAGGCAGCCCGAGGTTCGTGTAGCAACCCAGGCAGTATTCGGCCAGGCTTTCGAGCGGGCGATTGGGGTCGTGGCGGAAACCGCGATCGTAGAGTCCACCCACTTTGGTATAGCTGCTGGCAACTACGACAGCGCCTTCGTCGTAGAACATCTTCCAGAACTCGCGGAAGCTGGTCCAGTTGGGCGGCCCTTCTACCACCAGGCGATAGCGCTGGTTCGGCATCGTGCCCTCGGGAGTGACGGGACCAAGTCCCAGCCTGATCCGTTCCGCAATTTCTTCGCGCAGGACGCGGTAATACTCAACTCCATCGCTTGTGCCTCGGAAGGCGGTGAATATCGGGCCGATGTAGTACACGCCGCCAAAGTAGGCATCAATCGGCGAGGGCTCGTTCTTCGCGCTCTCGAGCACCCACACGAAATCGTCCTCTGCCTTGGCGGAAAGAGCCAGCATCTCGGAAAGTCGCGCCTCATCGTAGCGCCGGCCGCTGACCCGCTCCAGTTTCGGGATCACCTCGGTGCGCAACTGCTGCACTACGTAGTCGACATGGTGCGGTTCAATGCGTCCGGTGGCCAGGTACGGCACGTGCAGCATGGCTACAGGACATTGATACTCCTGGCGCAGGAGTTCGAACCACTTGAGAAACGTGAAGCATCCCGTGTAGGAGAGCAGAAGCAAGTCCGGATTCGGAAGTTTCACGCCGGTGGGACCGACGTTGCCCGACTTCAACATGCCGATGTCGCATTTCACGTAAGTGCAGACATCCTCGCTGTGCCCGTGCTTCTCGGCTTCCGCAATGTAGTTGGCGGAAAGCTTGCGCATTCCGGACTGAAGAGCATTGATCTCCGGCAGGATCGGAAGCAGATCGAAGGACCGCAGCAGTTCGGTCAAATTCCCAGGAACAAAGGTGGAGACAACTCGCCTGTTCTCTTCCCGCGCCCGTCCCAGAGATTCGTAGTAGTCCCCGATGAGTTGCTTTTGCAGGACCATGCTTTGCTCTTTTTGCACGGTCGATCTCTTCACAGAGTCTGCGCTCATGCCTCGCTCCACAGCCGGATTGAATCGGAAAAGGTGCCGGCCTGTTCCCGGATGACGGCGAATTGTCCCGTATCCTCGGAGTACTTGAACTGGGTGTGGGGAATGTGTTCGCGCTCCAAGGCGGCGACCAGCATGGGCTGCTCCAGCAGAGCGGGATCGCAAAAACTCGGAGCGCAGAAAATGACGCCGTCCGCACGATTCTGCCGCACGGCGTCCACCAGCCAGCGGCCGCGTTGCCCATCAGGCGCATAGCAGGAGGCCGTCGCCGCGCTTTGCGTCAGGTAAGCCTGCGCCAGGTTTTCGATCGCGTCACCCTCCTCAGGTACATCGCCCGTGAACCAGCGCAAGCCCAGCAGCAGGTCGTCGTTCACGATCCAGCAGCCCGCGCGTTCCAGGGTGACGAGTAAGCCAAGTGGAGGCTGTTCACAGAACATGCCCGTCAGTACGACCCGACTGCGATCCTCGGGAAGCGCCGATCCCTGCAAGGCCATGTCGAGGTAGCGACGCACCATCGCAGTGTGCTCCTCGGGTGGCAGCGCGCTGCCAGCGCGAAGTACGGTATAAACCTGTGAAATGGGAAAGAGCCACGGCGACGCACTCCGAGCTTCGTACAGTTCCCGGATCGCGCGCCGATTCTGGTTGTAGACCTGGATGCTATGGCGGAGATTCTGATCGCAGATCTTTCCGCCTGCCAACCGCGACATATCCTCGCGGATCGCCGTCAATTCGCGCTGCCAGAATTCACCGCCAACGCGAGCGTCGTAGTTCTGGGGAAGATCGACATAGCGCACGTAACGTCCAGGAAAAAGCATTGTCCACATGCCGCTCAGGTTGCGGATGACATCACAGATCGAAGGGAACAGCATGCCGTCCAGTGCATCGAGCCGTCCCGACAATGCCAGCTCGATTGTGCTGCGAGGAATGTGGCAGATATAACTCTGGAAGTAGGCGTCGCCACGGATGATTTCCAGCCGGTCGCCTCCGCCGAAGATGCCGACAGGCAACATGCCCGCCGCATGAATCAGTTCTCGCGGAACATAAATTGGTAAGTACCCGATTGCTCTTCGCCCGGGCGCGGACGATTTCCATTCCTCGACTGCCTTGTAGTCAACGTCTTCGTACAAGGCCTGGGCGCGGCTGAGGAGTTGCTCGAGCTCAGGGTTCACGCGAGCGCTCCTTTCTTCTCCCAGTTTTTCTCCCAATGTGGCTCACGTTTTTCGATAAACGCGCGGAGGCCTTCGACGGCGTCGGACTCGGCCATGAGTTCGTCCAGGTACATGCGCTCAAGTTGTGGCAGGTTCTGCTGCAGCGCCTGCCGCAGCGGGAGGCGGGCAGCGCGGACGCCGTAGCGCAGCGCGACTGGCGAACGGGCCAGGAAGTGGTCACGGATCCACGTTTCAACCGTCGCTTCCAACTGTCCTTGCGCGGTTTGCACGATCAATCCTGCGGCTGCAGCTTGAGCAGCGCTCCATGCGGCTCCGGTCAAGACGAGTTCCGCGGCACGGCTCGCGCCAATCCGGACCGGTAATAGGAGAGCCGCCGCAGGCGCGAAAACGGCCAGCTTGATTTCGGGACACGCGAACTGGGCGTCGTCCTCCGCAACAATGAAGTCGCATGCCAGGGCCAGCTCAAACCCTCCGCCCAGGCACAGCCCGCGCACAGCCGCAAGCGTGACTGCCGGCAGTTCCAGCATTTGCCCAAGCAGTGCGCTGAACCGTGGCAGCATGTTTCTGACATGCTCGGGCAGGTGCTCTTGCACGCTGGCGCCAAAACTGAAATGCGGGCCTTCCGCCGTGAGAATCATTACTTTGAGTTGTGGTCGATTCCGCAGGTCCGCGAAAGCCGCAGCCAGAGCAGCCATCATTGCTTGGTCGACGATGTTGGCCTTAGGCGCAGCCAACACGACGCGGGCGACCTGACCATCGTGTTCGAAGGAGAGTTTCAGGCTGCTCATCGCCCCGCCTTTGTCGTTTCCCGAACTGCCCAGGGCGCAATTTCGGCGATCAACTCTTCGCTCCAGCGCGCACCTTCCGCCAGACGCTGACGCAACCGGACGAAGTCTACTTCGCGCTGCTGCCGCGTGCCGTATTGGAAAGCGCGAAAGCCGGCATTGGCTTCCGTCATCATGTTCAGTGCCAACCAGGCCCGGTTGGTTTCGCGGTTGCGGTCCCAATGCTCCAGCTTGTGTTTCCTGACACTCTCGATAGTCTTCGTCAGGCAATCAGGCATGGTGTGCAGGAGCTTCGTGCAGAGTCCCTCGACCGCTTCATCCAGCAAGGAAAGATCAATGGTGCCTCGGGACATCAGAGCTTTCCCCGCATCTCGGGCTTCTCCTGTCTTCCAATCTCCGAACACTAGCTGGCCAAATTCGTCGTACTCCCGATCGGTCACGGCTAGCGGATTGGACATATATTTGCCGTCAACCTTAAGTGTTGGAACGATCTGAGTGAGCCCTCCCAGACGGTAGAAGCGGTGTGCACTCCACGGCTCGCATAGCGTGGCGCTGAGCATTGCGTGCTCGATGCCCACAAACAGCGGCAGGAAGTCCGTGCTGCCGCCATCGGGCGCTGAACCGTGCCTCGGTCCGGCCTGGCCGAACACCGCAAGGTCGCTGGCTACGGAAAAGTCGCAGGCCATTCCGATCTCCTGCCCACCGCCGACGCGCATGCCATTCACGCGGCAGATCACCGGTTTGTCGCAACTGAGGACGGTGCTGACCATGTCGTTGAACAAGCGCATGTATTGCCGGTACTCGCCCGGGGCCCCGGCATAGACCTCCGCATACTCTCGCGTGTTGCCCCCGGTGCAGAAGGCCTGCGTTCCCGCCCCCGTAAGCACTACAGCAACCGCGGCACGATCATTGCTGGCTTCGCGTAACGCGAGAATCACTTCCTTGATCGAGGTCGTGGTGTAGCTGTTCAGCTCGCGCGGATTGTTCAGAGTGATCCATACGTTGTGCAACCCGGCCACACTCGTGCCGTCTCGATCGCGGGCGGGCCTGCGCTCCAACAATATTTCGCTAGGGGAAAGTGGTTCGACCAGGTTGTGATCTTTCATGGTTTTGTTCCTTGTTCTATGCCTCGCTCCTGCGGCACCAGCACAGCTCGTCTACGGAGTTGGTGATGATGGACCGCCTCGAGAAGTTGCTGGGCATCCTCGAGTGGGTGCATCTCGACAAAAGGCTGAATCTGAATTTTCCCTTCCAGCACCATGGCCAGCGCGTTCCGGTATTGAGATGGAGGGCATCCCCAATTTCCGCGAGCCGTGGCATCAAAGGCCATCAAATTGGACAGGCGCACTTCAAGCTTCTGCGCGGTGTACCCAACGATGGCCAGGTGAGCCCCCGCGTCGAGCAGGCTGAAAGCGGTCTGTTGGCCGGCGGCTGTCCCGCTGGTTTCGAAGATCTTGAGGCCGATTCCACGCCGTCCGCTTTGCTTGGCGAAAGACCGCACCGCCGACTTCACATCTGCACACTCGCGGGCGTTCAGGGCCAGCGCAGCTCCATGCGCCGAGGCAAGCTCCAACCGGTCCGCGTCCACATCGATGGCGACCACGGCTGCGCCAAGCGCGGCGGCAATTTGCACCCCGAAACCGCCGATCCCGCCGGCTCCGACAAACACCGCGACCTCGTCGGCGTTCAGACCGGAACGGCGAATTGCCTCATACGGAGTCGTGACTGCGTCCGCGACGACCGACAGCATCGCCAAGGTCAGTCCCTTCGGAAGTTCTTCGGGTACCGGGCACAGGCCACGTGCCGGTACCCGTACGTAAGTCGCAAATCCTCCATCAGCATCATTGCCCGGCATGAACTGTTTGCGGCAGATGGTCGGACGCTCGCTGCGGCAGGCATCGCAATCGCCGCACGGAATTACTGCAGGCACAATGACGCGGCGTCCTATCCAATTTCCAGCGTGCTCGCCGGCCAGCACGACTCTGCCGGCAATTTCATGTCCGAGGATCAACGGCAGCGCATGGCGGGTGGGAATGCCCTCGTAAGCAAATCCAATGTCAGTGTGGCAAACCCCGCAGCCTGCTACCGCGATGATCACTTCGTCAGGAGAGAGTTCGCCCAGAGCCGTTTCGGCCCAGTCGAACTGGCCCTTGGCAACCATTGCGAGGCCCTTGCTCGTAGCTGGAACGGAGAGTGCGCTTTGGGCGGGCACTGTCGTCATCGGAGGCCTCCACACCCACAAATTCGAACGAGCGTTCGAAAAAAGAATGAGCCAAGGCTATCTTGGTTTGTGGATCAAGGAAGTGATTGCAATCACACCCGCCTGTGATTTTGTGGCGGGAGAGCATGTCGAAGAGCCGTCGAGTGTTGGGAGATCCCCGAGATTCCGAAAAGCACAAGCACTTGGTGGATCAGGACAGCAGCCCATGCTCCCGCAGTTTCCGGTACAAATTCCGCTCGCTGATTCCAAGAATCTTGGCTGCATTGCCGCGGTGACCGTGGCTGGCTTCGATCGCTAATCGGATGTAGGTGCGCTCCGCTTCGTCAAGCGTCGGAAGCGAAGCGTCCTGCGGTGAAGGACCGGCCGTCGGAGCAGGCTTCGAATTCCGCAAAGAGGCGGGAAGATGCTCAGGCAGAACGTTCGATCCCTCACTCAGTACTAAGGCTGCTTCAACCGCGTGCAGGAGTTCGCGTACGTTCCCAGGCCAACTGTGTCGTTGCAGGAGCTGCAGGGCCGCTTCGCTGATCTGTTTGCTGGAGCCGAAGCGCTCGTTGAGCACAGTCACAAAGTGTTGCGCCAGCAGGTTCACGTCGGATCCTCGGGCGCGCAGGGGCGGCACCTCCACTGTGATCGTGCTGAGGCGGTAAAACAGGTCCTCACGGAACAGGCCCTGCCGCACCATGGAGGACACGTCGCGATTGGTTGCGGTCAGGATCCGGACATCGACATGAATTTCCCGGGTACTGCCGACGTGGCGAAACGTGGACGTGTCGAGCACGCGCAGCAGCTTGGTCTGCGTCGCTGGGCTCACCTCCCCGATTTCGTCGAGAAAAATCGTTCCGCCATTGGCGACTTCGAACAATCCGGGTTTGGCGTGATCTGCTCCAGTGAATGCGCCACGCTCATGGCCAAACAATTCGCTCTGGAGCAGGCTTTCCTGCAGTGCTGCGCACTCGACTATCACGAACGGCCGCGATCGTCGGGAGCTGCGCGCGTGAATCAGCTTGGCCACTCGTTCCTTTCCCGCGCCAGTCTCGCCGGTTATGAGCACGCTCGAATCGCTGGGGGCCACGCGATCAATCAGGTTGAGCAGACGGCGGAATTCCGGGCTCTCGCCGATGAAGGAGCTGCCGAGATCCGGGGGAGTCAGACCACGCTCGAGAATATTCGCCCGCTGGCGTAGGGATCGCCGTTCAATCGCCCGTTGAATCCGAATGTGCAGTTCATCCAGCGGGCAAGGCTTCACGACGTAATCGAAAGCACCGATACGGATCGATTCGATTGCGGTATCGATGGAGCCGTGTCCGGTCAACATGATGACCTCGGTTGCCGGCGCGGCGGCTTGGATGGCCTTCAGCGTCTCGAGTCCCCCCATCGCGGGCAAGTGCAGGTCAAGCACGACGACTTCGGGTTCCGTCGCTACGACTCGCTGGATTGCCTCCTCACCTGTACCCACTGCCTCGATTTCGTAACCGAGACGACTCAGTTCGCTCGTCATCACCTGGCGGAATGCAGTATCGTCATCGACCAGAAGGAGGGAGGCGGATTTCATAGTCCGTCCTTCGGTTGCGGACCAGGATCGATCGCTGGGATCACAACCTCGAAGGTAGATCCCTTTCCAATGGCACTCTCGACCAGGATGTTACCTCCCCAGCTCCGAACCGCGTTCAGCGACAGGAACAGACCGAGGCCAGTGCCGCCCTGCCGGAGGCTGAAAAAGGGCTCAAAGATCTTCTGCCGGTACTCCGGAGCAATCCCGCATCCTTCATCAGTGACGCGAATGTGCACGGCATCTCCGCCTTGGGTGGTCACGACGACCTTGTCACCCGGCTTCGACGCCTGAATCGCATTGAGCAGAAGATTGACGAGCAGGTTCTGCAACTCGGCCTCATCGGCTCGGACGTGCAGAGTCGTTGCGAGCGCCTGGACCTCGACTTCCACGGAATTGGCGCGGGCCGTCGGATGAACGAGCCTCTGTGCGGCCGCGATGGCCACACCCAAGTCCACGATATCTCCAGCATGCCGCTGTCCGCGCGACAGGCGCAGGAAGTGCTGGGTGATACCGCGGCACCGCAGGATCTGGTCCCGCGCGATCGTCGCGTTCTCACGGATTCTGGCCTGATCCATTTTCCCTACCTGTCCGGGCGGTGTCTCGCGGAGGATTCCCTCCACGCACATCAGGGTCGTTGCCAGAGGGGTGTTCATTTCGTGCGAAAACCCGGAGGCCAGAACTCCTACCGACGCCAGGCGGTGGGACTCGGCCAGCTTCGCCTCGGCCGCGCGCCGCTCAGAGATGTCGCGCCAAACTTCCACTACTTGAGCAAGCCGCCCCGAGGAGTCCAGTATCGGGGAAGCGTGGATTTCTTCCCAAGCCACCGTGTCGTTGCCCGTTTTGCGCTCGTGGATCCGCACCTGGCGCGTACCCGAACGCAGGCAGGCGAGGGTGGGGCAGTCGGACAGGTTGCAGGGCCCCGGTTCGAGTGCGTAGCAGCAGCAGCCCAGAACCTGCTCGCGAGAGTTGTTGGCTCGCTGCAGAAAAGCGTCATTGGCCGCCATAATCTTTCGTTCCGCGTCGAGCACTACGATCCCGTCATCAATACTGTTGATCACTGTTTCCAACTGCTCCCGCTGGCTGCGTACTTCCCCGACCAGGCCTGAAACCGAGTCGGCCATGGCATTGAACTCCTTTGCCAGCCACGCGAGGGTGTCCGAGCCTTCCGCTGGCACACGCCGTCCAAGATCGCCCTGGGAAATCAAGCGCGCTGTGGTTTCAAAACGCTGCAAGCGTCGCAGGACCGACACCCGGATCACCAGAGCGATAGCTCCCACGATGACGAAAGTCAAGATGCCGGTGCCGCCTACCATCCAGCGCAAGTCCCGCGTCATCGCGGCACGGACCTCTCCTGCGTTGTAGTCCAGAATCAGGATGCCATTGATTTTCTGACCCGGATCGTGGCACCGGTGGCATTCGTCGCGGTTACGAATCGGCACGACGGTTCTCAGAATCGATCCACCCCGAGTCTCGATCACGCGGCTTGATCCACGCCGTTCCGGCGGATCGCGATGGCAGGCCTGGCAGGTAGGAGAGCCGATCTTGAAATCATTCCCTGCGGTTCCTGGCTTACTCGAGTAGCGTTGCACGCCATTGCGGTCCAGCAGCACGAGTTGTTCGACACGCGCCTGTTTGCCGAAGCTTTCGATCATTTGCGCGATCAGTGTGCGGTCATTTCCCATCATCTGGTGCTCGAGCGCGGTGCGAATCAATTCACCTTCGGCAAGCGCACTAGTGTGGACGGTTTCGAGAACGGTCCTGAAGTGATAGACCGAATAGATGTAAGCGGCGATCGTGCAGGCCACAACCACCGCTGCGGTTACACCGAGCGCGAGAGCTACTGTCATGCTGGCAAAACGCAGCTTCATCATGACGGCACAGAGATGGCGGGATGATGGCACACGCGCTGGCAGCCGTCAACGACTGACGAATCGGATGTCGTTAGCGCATCAAATGTCCGGTCGAATTAGCAGGTGATATGTCCGCTTTTCCGGCGGTGTTTCAGCGGCTCACCGGTCTCACCCCGCATCAGTATGTCCGCCGAGCCCGGCTGCGTCGGGCTGCAACACGACTGATGCTTGATCAGGCGCGGGTCCTTGATATTGCGCTGGATTCAGGCTTTGGGGACATCTCGAACTTCAATCATGCCTTTCGGGAGGAGTTTGCTATCAGCCCGGTTGCGTTCCGCACCTGCGCAACTTCCTCTATAAATAGTCCGCCTCATGGGCCATCCGCAGCAAATGCGACTGCCTTGCGATCTCGCGGGTGTTGATCTTGAATCACCTCACCCGTCGGCAACGATTGTCGATGACATAATGGGCGAATCTCAGGACCTCGTTCTCGGACGAAAACGGAGGCCGGCCCGTGATGGCCAATTTCGCAATCCCGTGAACCATCGACCAAGCGAGCAGCGCTAATTCCTGCGATCTCCAGCGGGTAGTACTCTTTCCAGCTGCCAGGATGCAGCGATCAGCGAAAACGACTTCGAGTGCTTTGCGAGCACGGGAGTAAACACGCCTGTGACGATATCTCCAAGTTGAGTGTTTCTGTGCGGCCTCTATCCTTATTCAAACCGGAGACGGAGTACAGCACTCTTGTCGCGACGTGGTGCCACTCGTGGCTCAGTTGGTTCTTTCGCTGCGTGGAGTCGCAGACAAAGAACTGTCGCCATTCCGAATTGCATGGGCCAAGATTCGAGTCCCCAACAATAGGTTGAGTGACGTCAGACTTACATAAACGGATGAAACCAAACGGCTGTCATCTACCCTTGGTTGCGATGGTGGTGGCCTCGATATTCCATCCGCCCACGACAAGTTCGACAGGTTTCCTTAGAGCATCTTTGCTGAGGTAGCGTGCCGTGAGCGTGCGGGATTCGCCGGGCAGGAGGGTCACGTAATTGTCCTCCCACAACACAGGCAGAATCTCTTCGGCTGACCGGGATTTGCGGATTCCGACGTGCACCTGAAATGCAAGACTCTTCGATGGATTGTGCAAACTTACGCGAACCTGATCGTTGGCTGCATTCTTCTTTCTAGTTGCCGAAGCCTCCAGTTTGATGTTGGGCAAATTGTTCAGCGCGGTCAGATCTTCGAACGCCTTGACCGGAGTGAAGGCGGAATCAGGCGTGTTATCCCAGTCGATCACAGCCAACTTGGCGGGCAACCAATAGAAATTCGAACTGACTTCCTTGCCGGCAGAGTCGGTTAGCGCCAGCCTCAGAAAGTAGACCGTGCTCTGTGATTGAGAAGTGAAATCCGGCAGTATTAGCACGGTCGCTGAGCTGTCGGGTCCGGCGTCTGCCTTTACTTCGCGCGAGAAGAGCTTCTGCAATTTGAAGTCAAATGCCTGCGCGCTGACCGTTAACCCGGCGGCGGATTGTTGGCTGGTGTTGATCACAACTACACCGCGGTCGTCATAGGAATATTGCACGTGCAGCGGCTCGCAAGCCTTCTTGGTGCCGAAATAGCCGCCGGCTGGATACATGTAGTAATCGTAGAGATGCCAGTATGTCGATGGCCACGCGTTGTTCAGCGTCCACTGAATCACGCCAGTAGATGTGTACTTGTTGCGGCCATAGGCTTCGAACATGGCGCGCTCTCCATCGTAGGCAATGGCTTGCGCCTTGCGAAGATAGTCCTCAAGGCTCAACGGCGGGCCATACGTTGCATTCATTGCTTCGTTGAAACGGCTCAGGTCCTTGAACCGCTCCCCGGCGCCATGGAAATTCCAGAAGTCGTCGACTGGCCAGAGATGCTCTTTGGGCAGCATCTTCTTCAGGCTTTCCAGCGGAGGAATTGCCGGCCCGGGCCCGGTCTCGGTGTTGTAGCCCCATCCCCCGCCCCACTTCGACTTATCTTCCAGCCAATAGGACGGAGGCTCGTAGTCGTAAGGACCGGTCATCTTTACGCCGGATTCTCCCGTCAGGGTGGTCGACCGGGCCGAAGCTGAAGACACAACCGGATTTGGCCAGCCCACCTGCTTTTCGACGTCAAGATAGGCCTGCTCCACATTCGGCGGAGGGGGCCCATCGCTGCCGTTCAGCCAAGTCAACATGCTGGGGTGCGAGCGCATCTTGAGCATCTCGCTACGCAGGGAGTCGGTCGCGATAGCGAGCGTGCCGGGAAGCCACTTGTCCCATTGTTCCCAGACGTCGCAACAACACCAGCCCGCCATGACTAGAACGCCATACTCATCGGCGAGGTCGTAGAACTCGTCGGTTTCCAGTTGGCCTTCCTGCCTGATGGTATTCAGGTGCATCTCGCGGACATACTGAAAATGAGCTTCGTATTGCTCGTGCGTCATCGGGCGCAGCAGCATGTCGTGGTCCCAGGCGCCGCCGCGGATTAAAATCGGTTTGCCGTTGATCCGGAATAGGCGGTATCTCTGCGGCGTCAGCTCCGAGGTCACCTCGCGGATGCCGAAGCGTGCGGCGCTTTCATCCGAGGACTGGCCGTTCACGAGGAAACGCACGGTGAGCTGGTGCAGGTTGGGCGTACCCATCTCGGCGGGCCACCAGATCGTTGGATCTTTGATTCGCAGCTGCGGGTATTGCTCGGGAGTAAACATAGCGGACCGCTTTTCGTTTGGCTGCAATTGAATCTTCTGCGCAAAGTGCACTCCCTCAAATGACGCTTCCAAAACACCGTCTACCAGATGAGGGGTTGCATTCTGTAACTCGGCCCTGATGGTCAGGTCCGCCTGCTTCAGCGAATTGTCGGCGAAATGTGTGACGACTGCCGGGTAACGCACGCTCACCGGGCCACTGGCGCTCAAAGACACCTCGCCCCACAGGCCCATATTCTTGTCGGGAGGAGTGGGATTCCAGTCCACCCAGTTGACGGCCAGGTCATCGGGAGTTGGAGCGAAGACTTCGGCTGCGAGCACATTGGTTTCGCCGGGTTCGACCAGACCGGTAACATTGAATTCGTAAATTCTGTAGGCGCCGGCGATTTGTTTCGCGTCGGCGAGCTTCTGGCCGTTGAGCCAGAGGTTGGCTCGATTGTTAATGCCTTGAAGATGGAGCCAGACGGCTTTCCCTTGGTATTCGCGCGGCAATTGGAACTCGGTGCGGTACCACCAGGGAACCGCGTAGGGGCTGTCCTTCGACATGGGGAAGCGGTTGAAAGAATTCAGTCCGATGGGATAGGTCATGCCGGGCAATTGACGAAGGTTCATGCCGAAATTTGGATCTGGAAACTCGCCGTTCGCTACCTGCACGGCGAGGACGGTCGAGGGAACGGTCGCCTCATTCCAGCCTTCGGCGTCGAAGCCAGGCGAAGAGATGGCCGAGCCTTCGGCGTTCACCTTGGCAAAGGATTGAACCCGCCATCCTCGCCGTAACCGCACTGCCGGCGGATTGACGGCGCCCGACAGCGGCATCGCCGAGACCATTGCAAGTAAAACGATCATTAGTGCCGGTGGCGTAATTGCGCCGTATGTTTTTGACATGGATCCTCCCTACAAATTCGCGGCGATGAAAAAACTGCAGAAGTTCGACTTAAACCTTGAGAAAAATCTTCTTGCGCCAGAGCAGCCAGAGCAGGACCCAACAAAACAAAACCGAGGCCACAGAAAATAGCAGCGCAGCGTTGGCGGGACCCGCGATCAGCGCATCCAGACGTGCCTGAGCGGCGTCGTGCCACAGAATGGCGGTCCCATTTGCTCCTTTTACGGTCCAGGTATAACCGGGGCCGTACACGAACGAGTCGGCGACAAATCCGGCAATGGCGTTCATTCCGAAGACTAAGATCGGCATCGTCCATGCGCCCCGCCACTGTTTGACCTCCAGTACCCAATACAGGAAAGCGAGAAACACGAGAGAGAAGCCTCCCGCAAAGAGGACGAACGAACTGGTCCAAAGATTCTTGTTGATGGGGAACCACACGTTCCAGACCTCACCGGCAAACAGGCCGAGAATGCCGAAGAGCAACATACGCAGGGCGATGGTGCCTCGGTCTCGCCCGGAGCGCAGCCAGTCGCCGGTCAGCACTCCAATCGAGGTTGTTGCGACGGCTGGGATGGTGTGGATGATTCCTTCTGGATCGCGGTTCCCATTGTAGAGATGTCCCATGAACAGCTTGCGATCGAGCCACGCAGCAATATTTCCATTCTGGTCCATAAACGGTATATCGCGTCCTGGCACGCCGAAACCAGGCACTGGCACGAAGCGCAGTATTGCCCAATATCCCAATAAACATGCAGCGATGGCGATGATTTGTCCGCGGGGTTCGACCACAACACAAGGATGGCGGCCGCAAAGTAACAGAGTGCTATGCGCTGCGTCACTCCCTCGAACCGGAAACCGTGCCAATCGATCCCAATAAACGGAAAGCCATTTACGAACAGCCCAATCGCGATCAGCAGCAAGCTTCTCTTAAAGGCGTGCCACAGAATCTGCACCCGAGATTCGCCCCGCCTCAGCCGGGCCGAATACGAGAACACCAAGGAAGCGCCCACCAGAAATAAAAACGAAGGAAAGATGAAATCAGCCGGTGTCCAGCCATTCCATTCCGCATGATTCAATGCCCAGTAGGACTTGTCATCGCCGTTGTCAATCAGGATCATGCCGGCAACCAGAAGCCCACGAAAGACGTCTAGGCACATCAGCCGTCCCGGGTACAGGTTTGTGTTGTTGCGTTCTGGGGATTGCGCCGGCGCGGTGAGCGGTTGCATGGTTGACATAGCACTCCGCACTAGGAGTCACACGTCACAGTGGCAGTGTGCCGTCGAACGGCATCATTTGTAAGGTGTCTAACGGTTGCGTGACGGATTCGATCCCGATTCGAGCGGCCATAAAGTGCAACCAGCCGCTCTCCGCCAGTGTAAAATTTCGAGCAGACGACCCTAATGATCACGCATTCGCCGGATTCCAACCCCGCCCCGCAGGGCGCTCGATCAGTCTTCAGTCTCGAACCAGAGGCCATTCGTTCCCAATTAGCACAGATTTTGGAGAGTCCAGAATTTCGCTTGAGCCACCGTTGCCAGGAGTTCCTTCGCTTCGTGGTGGAACAATCGCTCGCCGGTCACGCCGACAGCCTGAAAGAAAGGACCATTGGCGTGGAAGCCTTTGGCCGAGCCGCCGACTACGAAACCAATCTCGACGGAGTTGTGCGTGTCAAGGCCAGTGAGGTACGCAAGCGCCTGAGCCTCTTCTACGCTGGGAGCGGCAAGGCAGCGAAAGTGGTCATCGATCTGCCGGTGGGCAGCTATGTCCCGAACTTTGCGGTGCGAGACTCTTCATCCAACGGGGGCGCGGAGGGAAGGTCAAAAAGCTCCACCGCAATCTCCGGGGATCAAGTCACACGCGAGGCTGCCGCCGAACATCGTGCGCATAGCTCATTGATCAGAATCGTACTGATATTCGTCACGGCTGTCGTGGCACTATCCCTGTCAGCTTACTGGTGGCAGTCACAGCGCGCACTTTCGGTGCTGAACGAATTCTGGCAACCGATGCTTCGCGGTTCAGGCCCGGTGTTGATCGCGGCGGCCTACGTGCCCGTGTACGCACATGATGCGAGGATTCCGGGCGACCAGGGCGAGTTGACGCTCATGTCCGACCAGTACGTTGGCGGGGGAGATTTGGTGGCAGCCGCCCGCGTTTCCGGAATGCTCGGCCGAATGGGCCGTGCGTCCGAGGTAAGGGTCGGCAACGCGATCTCGTTTCAGGACCTGCGCAACTCGCCGACCGTCTTGATCGGATATTCCAGCACGCAATGGAAGGACGTTACGCAGGACTTCCGATTTTATGTGGATGACAGCGATCGGGGTATGATCCGTGACAACGGCAAACCGACGGAATGGTATCCCCACAATGTGGCCCGCGATTTTCACACCGATGAGGATTACGCAGTGGTTTCACGCGCGTTCCTTCCGCAGACGCACTCCATGCTGGTTCTTATCAGCGGTTGCACGCAGTACGGGACTGAGGGAGCAGCCGACCTGATCAGCAATCCCGAGCTTCTGGGCGCGGCGCTGCGCGAGGCCCCGGCGGGATGGCAACACAAGAATCTCCAGCTGGTGCTGCGCATGAAGGTCATTGCCAACGCTCCGGCCTCTCCGAAAGTGGTTGCCGCACATTTCTGGTAGCCGTTGGTGGTTCACTGCAGTGATCACCGTGTGGCCAAACTCGCGTGCGTGCCGAAGTCGGTGTGTGCTATCCGTCACAGCGGCACCTGCCCAGTTCAAACTGTTTTGGCGAGAGCAGCGGAACGTGCCGGAAGTGTTGTGGGGCGACGTATGCAAGACTAGAATTGCGTCTAGAATGACCGACTGACACCTCGTCAGGAGGTGCCCGTTCGCGGAGGGAACCATGGCGTTCATACCTCGCTACCCTGGAATACGGGTCACGGCAAACGGGAATCAACTCGTCTCCTACCATACCGAAGCCCGAATCGCTGATGCCGGAGTGTTTTACCCCATCACGCCTTCGACCGAAGGAGGCGAACTCTACCAGCAGTCGTTTGCCGAAGGGCGGCTGAATGTCTTTGGCCGCAGCACTCTGGCTGTGGAAGCCGAAGGTGAGCACGCCGCTCAGGGCGGCGCGATCGCACACTCGGTGTGCGGGAAACGTGTGGTGAATTTCACCTCCGGTCAGGGAATCGTGTACGGCGTGGAGCAGTACTACCACGCGCCCGGCAAGTGCTCGACCATGGTTCTGGAAGTTGTCGCGCGGGCGCTGACCAAGCATGCGCTCAACGTTCACTGTGGGCACGATGACGTCTACGGCGCGCTCGACACCGGATGGATTATCGTGTTCGGCAAGGATGCGCAGCAAGCCGCCGACCAGGCGCTCATTTTGCGGCGTGTGACCGAATTGAGCCTGACCCCCGGCATGAACGTTCAGGACGGTTTTCTGACTTCTCACCTGGAGCGGACGTTCTACAAGCACGAGTCGGAACTGATCCGCGAGTTTCTCGGCGCGCCCGACGACATCATCAACTGCCCCACCGAAAGTCAGCGCATCCTTTTCGGGCCGACACGCCGCCGGGTGCCGCAGATGATCGATCTCACCAATCCCGTGCTCCTCGGGCCCGTGCAGAATCAGGAACACTACATGCAGGGCGTAGCGGCACGCCGAAACAACTTTACCGAGCCGATCCTGCACTTCCTCGAAGAGGCATACGCTGATTTCGGAAGGCTGACCGGCCGTAATTACGGCTTGATTACACAGTACAAGACCAACGATGCGGAGACGGTATTCGTGTCGTTGGGGTCGGCCGCGGAGAATATTGAAGCGGCGGTCGATTACTTGCGTGAGCGCCGAGGCGGCAAAGTCGGCTCGATGCACCTCAATGTGTTTCGCCCGTTCCCTGAGGCAGCAGTCGTCACTGCGCTCGCGGGCAAGAAAAATGTCATTGTCCTAGAACGCACCGATGAGGCCATGGCCGGCGATAACCCCATGGGCCGCGATATACGAACAGCGCTCAATAAGGCGTTGCGGACGGATGGCAATCCGGTTCCCGAGGAACTCCCCGCAATTACCGCCAGCCAGACGCCGCGGCTCTTTTCTGGTATCTACGGTCTCGGGTCGCGCGATTTTCGGCCGGAACATATTCTCGGCGCGTACGAATTCGCCACCGGCGCTCGCTCCCGCCTGGACGGCAAGCAAGCGGCGGAGGGAACGTCGTACTTTGTGCTGGGGATTGATCATCCGTACGCGGTGAAGTCGGATGAAACGCCGTCCCTGTTGCCCGAGGGCGCGGTCGCCGTACGCTTCCATTCTATTGGTGGCTGGGGCGCGATCACGACTGGTAAGAACCTTGGAGCAATTATCGGCGATCTGAATGACCTGCTCTACGAACGCGACAAGGTTGTCGATGAACTGGGCAATCCCAAAGAGATTATTCACGTCAGCGCCAATCCCAAGTATGGATCGGAAAAGAAAGGCGCTCCCACAGCTTATTTCATGGTCGCGGCGCCGGAGCGCATTCGCGTAAATTGCGACCTCCGGCACGTCAACGTCGTGCTTTGCTGCGATCCAAAAGCATTCACGCATACGAACCCGCTGGATGGAATGTCCCAGAGTGGTTGTCTGGTGTGGGAATCCGAAGAAGAAGGCGGGCTGGCCTGGGAGCGGCTGCCGCTTTGGGCGCGCCGACAAATCATCGACAAGAAGATCCATGTCTTTACCTTGCCGGGCTTCCAGATCGCGCGCAAAGCGACGGATCGTGCCGACCTTCAACTACGCATGCAGGGCAACGCTTTCCTGGGCGCGTTCTTCGCGGTCTCGCCGCTGCTTGCCGATTTTCGCATCACTCCGGAGCAGTTCCACGAGGTTGTCCATCATCAGTATGTGGAGAAGTTTGGGCGGTTCGGCGAGGCGGTTGTGAGTTCGAACATGGAAGTCATGACGCAGGGCTTCGAGCGCGTCCGCGAGATTCGCGTGGGCGAAATGGAGGCTCCTGACCGTTCAACGTTGCGCGGAGAAGCGCTCCTGCCCGTAATCAGCGAGGAAGACGGCGGCGAGTGTCACGTCGGATGCCGTTCCGTGCCGGTTCCCGCCACTCAGCACGGCCGCTCCCCGGTGACGCAAGTCGCGACCTTCAATGCCGCGTTCCGCGCGGGCTACGGCTACAACCAGCCGTCCACGGTCTATGCCTCAGTCGGCGTCATGGCCGCCGGCACGGGCGACACCGCGTCCAAATATGTCGCGCGTCGCGAGACGCCCCTCTTCATCGCCGAGAACTGCACGCAGTGCATGGAATGCATCGCCGTGTGTCCCGACACCGCGATGCCTAACTGTTCTGAGGATCTGGAGACAATACTCCGCACCGCAGTCGCGCATTACGTGACCGATCCCGGTGAGCGCCAGAAGATGCTGCGTTCCCTGCCCGAGATTGAGAAGCGTTCCCGCCAGTTAATGCGGGATGATGTCGCGAAGAACGCGGGCACCCCGCTGCCGCAGATCCTTCGTCAGGTCACCGGCGAGGTCGACGGATTCTCCGACGAGGCCAAGCGCCAATTCTTCGCCATTATCGACAAGGTGCCGATGGCCTTTCAGAAAGTGAATGCCATCTTCTCCACCCCGGAGAGAAAAAGTCCGGGCGGCGGCGGAATCTTCTCGATCTTCGTCTCCGATCTGTGCAAAGGCTGTGCCGCCTGTGTGACGGCGTGCGGCGAGCATGAGGCGTTGAAGATGGTGGAAGAGACGGAGGCCATCAACGGCGAGCACGAGACCGGGACCGCGTTTCTGAATCTTTTGCCCGATACTCCGCAAAAATATCTCGGCCTGTACAACGATCAGCGGCCGCAGGATTCGAAGACGGCTACACTCCGCAATATGTTGATGGTCCGGCGCAACTATGACGCCCTCGTTTCCGGAGACGGCGCTTGTGCGGGCTGTGGCGAGAAGAGCGTCCTGCGGGCGATCGCTGCGGTGACCGAAGCCTACATGCGGCCCCTCTATCACGCGAAGGCCGACCGGCTACAGGCGAAGGCCGCCGCGTTGGAGAAATCAGGCGTCCAGAAACTGGCCGCGCTCCAAGCGAGAAATCAAGACGAATACGACCTGCTGCGGCAAGCGGTGGCACATTTGCTGATGGGCTTGGGCGGTGAGGATGAGAAAGACACCAAGGCCCGCATCGCACGCAACCGGAGGATCTCAGACCAGGAACTAATCAACGCGATCGTGGCGATTCTGCTGCAAGAAGCTTTCAACCACAAAGGCTTGCAGGCAATCGACGGGCGCCTCGCCAACGGCATGTGCGTCATGGCGATGGGCGCGCACACCGGCTGCAACACCGTTTACGGGTCTACACCGCCCAACAACCCGCACCTCTATCCCTGGATGAACTCGCTCTTCCAGGACGGTGTTACGGTCGCCTGGCTCATGGGGGAAAGCTTCATTGTCGATCACGCCCGCCGCTCTGTGATTCCGGAGCGTCTGGCCGATGCGTTGCTCGGTCGCGAAAAAGATGTGTTCACGCCGCGCGAGTACTACGAGCTTTCGCACTTCAGCGACGCGCTAATGACCGATCAGGAAGTGCTTGAGCTGCCGAAGGTGTGGGCGGTTGGTGGCGATGGCGGCATGGGCGACATCGGCTACCAGAATACGTCGAAAGTGGTTCTCCAAAATCGTCCAAATGTCAAAGCGCTCATGCTCGACACCCAGGTTTACTCCAACACGGGCGGGCAAAATTCCGATTCGACGCCGATGCTGGGTGGCAGCGATATGAACGTGTTCGGC
This sequence comes from uncultured Acidobacteriota bacterium, assembly GCA_963719865.1. Lineage (GTDB taxonomy): Bacteria > Acidobacteriota > Terriglobia > Terriglobales > Acidobacteriaceae > Sulfotelmatobacter. The sequence goes on from CAVRDS010000058.1 coordinate 43,614, forward strand.
GCGGCCACGCAGGGCAAGAGCGTCGAAAAGAAGACCGTTGCCGAGACGTTCCTGGCCGGACACGGATCGCCTTTCGTCGCGCAGGTCTCTATGGCCAACGCACCCAAGTTCTACCGTGCCATTCTGGACGGCCTCGAGTATCGCGGAACCGCGTTCCTGCAGTGCTTCACCACCTGCCAGCCGGAACATGGAGTGGCCGACGACATGGCCCTGATTCAGGCGCAACGCGTGCGCGACTCGCGGGGAGCGCCCGAGTTCGTTTTCGATCCGCGACGCGGCGAGACGTATCACGAAGCGCTCGATCTCAAGGGCAACCCCTCTCTCGAAATGGACTGGTACGAAACAAAATCGAAAATAACAGGCGAGGTCGGTCGCTACACGGTTGCTCACTGGTGTGCCACAGAAGCCCGGTTCCGCAACCATCTAAAGAAGGTCAAGAAGGACGAGGCAGCGAAACTCATCCCGCTGGAGAATATGCTGGTCCGCATCACCCAGCAGGATGTCGTTTACCGCCGCCACCTGATTCCTGAACATCGCGCCTACGTGCCCGACTTCGGTGTCTATATCAAAATTCAGGGAGCGAACGGCGAGGCTGAGTACCGGACAATTTCGCGTCAACTCGTGCTGTTCTGCGTGGAACGCCGGAAAGCGTGGCGGATGCTACAGAGCAAAGCTGGCATTGAAAACAAAGAATACAGGGCACAGAGTTCGATCCTGACTGACGTCGATGCGGGCAAGGTTTCGAGAGAGGATCTGTTTGCTCGCGGCGAGCAACTTCTGAAGGAGCGCCTGCAAGTTACCAATCCTTCAAGGTGAATTACAAGTCGCGTACAACTTCGATCTGAAGCGCTATGTCATGATAATTGGCGAAGCGGTGGGTCAATTCGCTTCTCTGCCAGGCCTCTACCTGCTTTCGCATGGGTTCGAAGTTGCGCTGCATCCGACCCACTCCAACGGAAATGCAGTCAATTAGCTCTATAAAAAGGGATGTCAAGAAAAAAACTCCTTCCTCGACCGGAGGACGAGAGGACCAGTGTCTCGATATCCAGCCCACTGTCTGTACGAGCATCCCCTGGTTTGCTCAGGGATTTTGCTCTGGACGGTTTTTCCTTCGTTTGGTTTTCCCTGCCGGGCGGCGACAACGCCTATCGAGTCCGAGGACTTAGCAAGCGCGAGTGCTGTCTGAGTGGTAATCACGGTTCTATTCGAGGCTCTTGGCCTATCGCTATTTCTGATTATCCGAGGGGGCATAGCGTGAGAATGGTGACTCGGTGCCGAAGCACACGCGGCCCAGCTGATTGACTGATACTCGCCCTCGAATCGAGCGTCTCCAGAACCCGACCGACCCCACCAGAGAGATCACCAGAGATGGAAAGGCCTATTCCCCAGAGATGCTCAAGCTGCTTGCTGATCTAATTGCTTGGCGTCGAAGTCCACCCCTTTCTTCCACATCGTTAAAGCAATTGCTGCGATCTTCCTGGCCAGGGTGAGACGTGCCATGGTTGGCCGTATCCCTTTCGCCAGGAGGGCCAGGTAGAAATCGCGCAGTGGTCCCGGCCGAGTGCTGGCCGATATCGCGGTGCTTTTGAACAGGTTCTTAAGATCGCGATTATAGTTGTCCCTCAGACCTCGTACGCTGATGCGCTCCCGGTTGCGCAGCAGCTTGCCTCGGACATAGCGGTACTCGCCGCTGTCGTGAGTTTCGACTGCGAATCCGCTGTAGGCCCACTGCTGTCGCTTGGTACGAAAACGGTGTGGGGTTTGCAGAAGAGCCACCAGCAAAGCGGAGCGAATCGGACCGATGAAAGGAATCTGGCGCAGTAACATCACGGCAGGATGTTTGTGGCTCTCCGCCACGAAATCGCGTCGCGCGCCTCGCTGCAGGGGACGCAGCAGATCCAATTGCTGATAGAACCGTTTGGCCCGGAGACGAACTCCGGGTTCGGGGATGGGTCGGACTGAGTTCCTGCCCCCCACAAGCCTCAAACGCACGGTACAAGTCGAGGATTCCTTTCTTGCGAGTGGCACACATATTGAGCTCGGCCCGTGCAGGAGAATGCGTGATCTCGCTCACAGAAAGCGTAAGCAGCTTGACAGAAGATGGACGAAAGAGCGTCGGGCGCTAAGAAGCGCTAGGGGCTCAGTGCACGCTGCGCCGATCCGCTGAGTGGAGATCAAGGAGCGCGCGATGCTTCTAAAACCGACGAGGTTGTGCTGGTCCTGCAGGTGCAATCTCGTAAATCACGGCGACAAAAAAGGGTGCAGCTTTAACTCCGAGCAGACCTGCTTTGGCAGAGTTCGACCACATGGAGTGTTGCTGGTCATGCTCGGCATCGTACTGATCCTGTACGCCAGCTGCAAACATGAGCCGGCGGAGCGATCATTTTTCCCCACGTCCAATGAGGTTGCCGGCTGGGCAACGACTGAAAGCATACGGACATTCGAGGCCGCAGATCTGTGGAAGTACATCGACGGCGATGCGGAACGATATTTGCAGGCTGGGGTGCGGAGAGTATCTACGACCGATTGCAGGTTCCGGGACAAAATCGACGCGGTTGTAGACATCTACACCATGGAGAGCGCAGAGGGTGCCGAGAAAATTTTTAAATCGGAGCCGGCTGTCGATGTGAAACCGATCCGACTGGGTGACGATGCACGCTTATCCAGCCAAAGCCTGGTCTTCCGCAAGGGAGCTTACCTGGTGCGAATCGTTGCCTATGAGGAATCGGGGGAAACACAGCAGGCACTCTTGCAACTCGGGCACGGTATCGAGCCGCGGCTTGCCGAGCGATGATCGCAGAAGTGCTGCTGTTCGTCACTGACAGTTAGACAGACCGCGGTACAGGTCGATTGCGGATTCTCGGATCCGGTCGCCGATTCGGCAGAGAGCCTTATGAACGCAAAACACAGCACGAGTCGGCGAGATTTTCTGAAGAACTGTCTTGCTGGCGCTGCGGTTGTACGTGCAACTGGCAGGGTTAGACTGCTCTCAGCCGGGGAACAAGGAGCGGTCCTCGCGAAATCCAGGGTAGTGATCGCGCACGATGCCATGCTGCGCGGCACGGGCGCCACGGTGGATTCGCGCCGGATTCTGAGTCTCCTGGATCGCGCCATGCAGGGTCTCTTCGACCGTGATAATCCGATCGAGACATGGAAGAGACTGGTCCGTCCGGGTGAGAGAGTCGGGCTGAAAGTGAATGCGCTAGGAGGACGTGGACTCTCCAGCAACCTTCATCTCGTCGAAGCCGTTTGCGAGCGCTTGCAGGAGGCCGGAATCAAGGCGAACGATATTGTGGTCTGGGACCGCGACAGCGGCGAACTGGAACACGTTGGATTCCATGTATCGACAGGCGGAAACCATGTGCAATGCTTCGGTACCGATCGAGTTGATTACGAACCAGAACTGGTCACGTATGGCAGTATTGGCAGCCGGTTGTCGAAGATTTTGACACAACGCTGCGACGTCCTGATCAATGTCCCTGTGCTGAAAGACCATGATGGCGCGGGTGTAACCATTGCCCTGAAAAACATGTATGGCGTCATTCACAACCCAAACAAATACCACCCCAACGGCTGCAATCCGTATATCGCAGACCTGAACATGCTGCCGGAAATCAGAACCAAGATGCGATTGACTATCTGCGATGCGACGACGGCATCGTACGAAGGCGGACCGGGGTATAAGCCAGAATACACTTGGAAGAATAATGCACTGATCGTTTCGCAAGATCCCGTCGCGCTCGACTACACCGGCTGGCAGATCATCGAGCGCAAGCGAGCCGAGAGGGGACTGAAGACGCTGGAAGGCGATAGCCGAGCACCCCACTACATCGCGACCGCCGCCGATGCGGAGCATCGACTAGGCTCGAACGACCCCCGGAGAATCGCGGTTGTCGACGTGTAGGAGTGCGCGGGATTGAGAGTTCAACATGGCGCGTGAACTCGATGCACGAGAAAGCCAGAGTCTTGCCGTTCACGGTAACCGAGGTCCATTGTCGTGCGCGCTCGACCGCCGTTCGTTCTTGCAGTGCGCCTTGGCGTCAGGAGCAGCTCTTGGCGCCTGCGAATTTGCCCAACTCCTGGCCCCAATCCCCTCGTGGGCTGGTCCGCAGAAGCCGGACGATTCACGATTCACCGTCGAAGCACAGTTCTACCAGAAACTTCCAAACAAGAAGATCAAGTGCAAGCTGTGTCCGCGCGAATGCACAGTGGGAGATCGGGAACGCGGTTATTGTGGCGTGCGGGAGAATCACGGAGGAACCTACTACACGCTGGTGCACTCGCGGGTGTGCGCTGTACACGTCGATCCCATCGAGAAGAAGCCACTGTTCCACTACCTGCCGGGGACGCTTGCTTTCTCGCTGGCCACGGCCGGCTGCAACGTAAACTGCAAGTTTTGCCAGAACTGGGACATCTCCCAGGTGCGTCCTGAGCAGGTCCCCGCCGACTACGCGCCCCCGAAATTGGTGGCCGAGTTGGCCAAACAGCACAACTGTCCGACGATTGCCTACACCTACAGCGAACCAGTGGTTTTCAGCGAGTACCTGATGGATGCAGCCGATGCCGGTCACGAAGCGGGCATCCGCAGCGTGGTCGTGTCGAATGGCTACATGCAAGAGGAGTCGCTGAAGACAGCGTACGGAAAGATGGATGCGGTCAAGATCGATCTGAAAGCGTTCACTGAGTCCTACTACAAAGATGTAGTTGTTGGTGAGTTGAAGCCGGTGTTGGACTCGCTGGTCACATTGCGGAAGATGAACAAGTGGACCGAAATCGTGTATCTCGTGGTGCCGACACTGAACGACGGTGATGCCGAATTCGGCGGCCTGGCACGCTGGATCAAAACAAACCTAGGCGTGGATGTGCCGGTCCATTTCACGCAATTTCATCCCGAATACCTGTTGAAGAACCTTCCCATAACACCGGTGCCCACTCTGGAGCGTGCCAAGGCGATTGCCGACGCCGAGGGTCTGCACTACGTATATATCGGCAATGTGCCGGGACATCCTGGGCAAAATACCTACTGCCCGAAGTGCCACCGTATGTTGGTGGAACGCGTAGGGTTCACGGCGAGTCGGATGCTGATCCGCAAGGGCAGTTGCCCATTCTGCCAGGAGCCGATCCCTGGTGTTTGGCACGCATGAGTGGCGAAGGAGGTTTCGCATATGAATATCAAGATGCGACCCAAAATATATTGGCTGGCGGCTCTATTCATCGCGACCTTGGCGATTGCGGCACGGCAACACGCCCGTGCTGCCGATCCCCAGAACGTGAGACAAGCCGCTGTCGCCGGTGGCTTCTATCCGGCCGATCCAAAGACACTTTCGGCGATGATTGATGACATGTTGGCGCATGCGTCTCCGCCGCCGATCAACGACCCGATCCTCGCTGTGGTTGCACCTCACGCCGGTTATCAGTTCTCCGGCCCCGTCGCTGCCTACACTTACGCGGCGCTGAAAGGGCGCAAGTTTTCGCGCGTGGTCGTAATTGCGCCGTCGCACTACGAGGCCTTTGATTTCACTTCCGTCTATGAGGGCGACGCTTACGCGACGCCGCTGGGGGAAATCCCGGTAGACAAGGCGTTTGCAAAACAACTCGTGGAGATGAGTTCAAGTATCAAATTCTCCAGTCGGGGACATACTCCCACACCGGCGGGCCCTGAGCACGCACTTGAGGTGCAGTTGCCGTGGTTGCAGCGGGTGCTGGGTGATTTCCAGTTGGTACCGATCGTCATGGGAGACCAGAGTTACGAAAGCAGCCGTGTGCTGGGTGTGGCTCTTGCGAAGCTAATCCAGGGCAGCGACACTTTGATCGTGGCCAGTTCCGATTTATCCCACTATCACCCGTACGACGACGCTGTGAAGATCGACCATAAAACGCTGAATGCACTGCAGGCGTGGGACTACCTCAGCATGTCGCGGAACTTCGAGGCGCGGATCTGGGAAGCCTGTGGGGGCGCGCCCATCGTAGCCGCAATGATTGCTGCCGAGCGCATGGGAGCGAACCAAGCCCTGGTGCTCAAGTACGCCAATTCAGGCGACATCACAGAGGATCACTCGCGCGTGGTCGGATACAGCGCGGACGTCTTCGTGAAGACTCATAGCGCAAAGACAGTGGAACCGCAATTCTCACTGGATGGCCACGAGAAGAACGAACTGCTCGCTCTGGCGCGCAAGTCGGTGGAGTACGCGGTACGAGAGAAAAAGGCGTATGAACCAACCGCGAGCGCAAGCGAAGTGCTGAATCAGGAGCGCGGCGCTTTCGTGACCCTGCGTAGATCGGGAGAACTGCGGGGATGCATCGGCTATACGTCTGCGGCTGAGCCTCTATACGTGACCGTGCGGGACACGGCCACTCTGGCCGCCCTGCGCGATTCCCGATTCCAGCCGGTATCAGCTTCAGAGTTGCCGCAACTCGAATACGAAATCTCGGTGCTGTCGCCGCTGCGGCGCGTGCTGGACATTCGACGGATCAAGGTTGGCCAGCACGGGTTGCTGATGAAGAACGGCACGCATGAGGGCCTATTACTTCCGCAGGTGCCGGTGGAAGAGAAATGGGATCGACAACAGTTCCTGGAAGAAACCTGCGCCAAAGCAGGTATGCACCCCGACTGCTGGAAGGATGAGAACACAGACGTCTTCATGTTTACAGCCCTGGTATTCGGCGAGAACAGGCCGCAAGCGCTTATGCCCGAGACGTCTGTGCCTCCAAGCTTACCCGCGCGGCCAGGAGAACCGGGGCCAGGTTCACCGCCGCACTGAGCCATGCTGTTTTCCAAAAACCAAATACCGGAATGAGGAAACTGCTCAGCAAAAGCGCGCCCACACATCCGCCCAGCAGATCGATGGCATAGAGTCTACCCAGTCTTGACCGACCGCTGCTGTCTTGAAGGTAGATCTGCGTCGCGATGGGAAATTGATAGCCCCCGAGCATTCCGCAGAGAGCAGCCAACGCAGGGAACACAAACTGCGCAGTCAACCATGTTGTCGCCATCCCAGAAATCTTCGACAGTAGGCTGACCACGAATATCAGCACTGGAGCAGAAAGGGCTAGCAGGAACTGGGTCGTTGCCATAGTGCGGTGTGGTGGTCTATCGCTGGAACGAATGCGGCGGATGCCCACCCAACTTCCGAAGGCAATGCCAGCCATGCACATCGCGACGAGAACCGTGAGTTGATGGTAAACGTAACCGTAGACGGACTGGAATGCCAGCAGTAGAAAAATCTGCAGAGTCATCAGTGTGAATCCGGTCGCGGCCACGCAGCACGCTGCGGCAGAACGCGCGCGTTGGTCGCGAGCGGGCACAAACGCTAGAAGAACCGCCACCAACAATAAGATAACCAGGACCGCATCGATGACACCGGTGAAAGCGACGTGCGCGGCGGCCCGGAACCAGCGGGAATAACCAAACTTGAACTGCGTGCTCCACAGCACGACGTCGAAGTAATAGGCGATCGGTTCGAAATCGCGATTGACTGGCGTCGAAGGCAGCGGCCGCAGTTGTTCGCGAACCTGCTCCATGCGATCGGGCATCATGCGGAACGGGATGAAATATTCGCGAACATACTGTGTGTTCAGATTCCGCTCCTGCAATCTTGCAATCAGCGTTTGGGGGTTGTCCGTCAGAACATCGGCTCGCGTAGCAGCGAAGAAGTGGATCGTTTCACCGGGGACGACGACAATGTAGGGGAAGACCTCCCGCAGGGTGCGGTGAATGCAGCGTAGGAATTCCGCCAGGTCGGGACTGATGTAATCCTCCGACGAGCGCAGTTGCAAAGCAAGCAGTCCGCCGGACGCGAGGTGATCGCGAGCGGAACGAAAGAACTCGGCCGTGTAGAATCGGTTCAACTGTGCGGTCTGCGGGTCCGGCACATTCAGAATGATTACGTCGAATGTGGCGCCCGCCGTCTTGAGATAGTACCGGCCATCCGCGTAGTGCACGTGCACCCGGGGATCCGAGACAACGGGAGCGGACTGCATAGGAAAGAAATGCCGCGCCATATCGATGAGCGTGGGATCCAGCTCAACGTAGTCGATTCGTTCGACTGTGGGATGCTTCAGCGCCTGGACGATGCTGCCGTTCAGGCCGCCGCCGATCAGCAGAAGCTGCCTCGGCGCTGGGTGCTCTAGTAGCGCGTAATGAACCGCCTCTTCGGCGGCGTTCTCGTCCGGCGCGTTGGCCAGGATCACACCGTTCTCATAAATGCTGCGGATGTCGCCAGTTTCCGTCTTACCGGTTTCAATGACCGCCAGGTTGCCGTAAATCGAGTCGCGCGAACCCACCAAACGGAACCCCCGCCACAGACGTGCTTGCGCGGATCTTTCCAACGACGGTGCAATATATATAAGGAAAAGGGTCGCGAAAAGCGCTGCCACTACTGTCACGGCCCCAAGCTGCTTGCGGCTCATCCGGAACAACAAGACTGCTGCCATACACAGGTTCAGGACGGCAACGACGGTCGCGATCTGGAAGGCCCCAAGAAAGCGCAGCAACACAATACTAGCCAGGATCCCTCCGAAGCCAGAACCAGCGGCCTCTAGCAGGTAAGCCGAGCTGGTAGCAACGCGAACAGAGACAGCACACTCCTGTTCGTACATCCGGGTTGCAACCACGAAAAGCGCCCCTGCGACAACGCAAAACAGGCTCAGACAAACCAGGGTTGTAAGCAGCATCGGCACCGGACCGACCAGTTCACCCGGCACTGTCTGAAAAAAAGTTCTGGAGGCGCGCAATGCCCAGATCGTCGGCAGTAGGCTGATGCCGAGCAGGCATTCGAGCGCGGCGACCGCCCGGCGAGCGTTGTTCCCGCCCAGCGCAAAACTACCGCTCAGGCTGCTACCGGCTGCGGTCCAGAACAGCCAGGTGGCTAACATAATGCCCAGTGAAATCTCGTTGCCGTTGAAGACGACGATGAGCTCCCGCATGAGAACGATCTGGCCGATGACCGCGCTGAATCCGATCAGCGTCAGAGCCGCCCTTACGGCAGACATCGACTCTTTCTCACACGGAGTTGTGACGGACTGCATAAGTCTGCCACCAAGCGAGATTAGAATTTAGTTTTCGCACAAAAGCAAAGAGTACTGCACACGTGACCAACACCTTCGCAGCAAGCCCCGACGCACCGAAGACTACAAGCAGAGCTGATCCCGACTGCGGCAAAGCTGCGTTAACAGGCCTGGCTAGGAGCCTGCAAGGCCCAATTTCCGAAGAAGACCATAGGGCCTACGCTTTGATGCCTCCGCGAAAGTCGAATCCGTCGCCGGTGATTTCTGTCATCGACAGCCCGATGTCAGCGTGATCCAATCTTCCTGGAGTTCCGAGGAACCCTCCGAAACTCACAGGAGAGAGCTATGCAATTCCACCTGGAACCAGAAGAGCGGAAGTTATTGGCAGAGATTTTATTGGAACAGGAAGTCGGGAAGTACAACGAACTACTGAACAAAGTCCTTGACCGTGACCTCCGATTCGACGTCGATGAACTCGAACAAACAGCGACTCTAATCGCCGACAAGAAGCGCCGCCTTAACGATGAGATCGCCCGCCAGCCGGCCGCCGATCGCAAGGCGGAACTGCAAGAGCAACTCGCGCTGGTGCAGCAGTTAGAGGAGAGGGTCAACGAGGCATGTGTGATGTTCTGAACACGGCCTGGCCCCAGTCCTTTGACCTGGTACGTTTCGAGCAAGTTACGCGAATACTTTTCTAGCCGGCAGAATTCGAGCGCACGGCATGCTGTGCGGCAAATCACAGACAGTGGTGAGCTTGAAAAGTAGCGTGAGAGTGTCCGCGAGCATCGGTCGGCCGAGGAAGCTTAGGGGTCACCTTAGCCTCCTCCTCTCACACGACCCATCTCGCATAAGAGGAGGTATCCCATGCCCCTCGATAGTCTGGAATTCCGCACATCTCTTCAGAAGTTGCTCGTCGCGCTTATTTTGATTCTCGTTCCTCTGACGGTTTTCGGCTTCTATGTCGCATTGCAGGCAGACAGCCACATACGCCAGGCGAACGGAGATAACTTTCGCGCGCTGACGCTGGGCGCCGCAGAGTCTACATCGGATTTCATTGCAGGACGCGTGAGGGATGTCAGCTTGATCGCCAACACCCAAGCTGCCCTGCAGGCCGTGAACCTGGCAAACCGCCAATACGAACATCTTTCGGAGGATGCGGTTCGTGCCAAGATCAATGCCATCGACCAAAGCTGGGAGAGTTCAGCGACGGATCGTTTGTCAGCCAAGATCCTCACGTCGGATTTCGCCCAGCAGTTGAGGCGTATGCGGGAACTTAATCCCACGCTGCTCAAGATCAACGTGGCCGATCTTACCGGATCGTCAGTGGCTGGCACTGACCGTCCGGCCCGTTACTCACAAGCAGACCGCGATTCTTGGCAGAAGTTTGCCTCCAACGGCCGTGGTGCGATCCAAGTATCGGATCTGCGCTACGACGATCAGAGTCGGCTCTACTATGTCAGCATCGCCTACCCCATTCTGCAAGAAGGAACGGGAAGATTCATCGGCGGCGTCACAGCCACGGTGGACGTATCGCCCCTGTTGGCGCGACTGAATCGTCAGCAGATTGGCCGCACCGGCCGGCTGTTTCTGGTGCGCGACGATGGAACTGTGATTGAAGCGCCGGGAGTTACGCCTTCGATGAAAATCAAGTCGGAGGAATACGCGGCTATTCGCGATGCCCTGGGCAGCTTGCGCGGTCGGGAAGCCGGATATATCTTCGCCACGTTATCGAATCGCGAGTCGTATCTCATAGGCTTCGCCGATACTGGGCTAAAAGACGCTTACCCGAATCTGCCCTGGACTGTGCTGGCCAGCGAGGAGGCGCGCGAGGTCACTGGACCGGTCCGCAACATGATTGCCTTCGGTTTCCTGGTGATGGTCCTCGCTTTGTTGATGTTGTCACTGCTTGCCGCTTACGTATTTCTGCATCGCAAGCAAGAACTGGAGGACATCCAGGCACCGGAAGACAAACAGCGTCCAATTGCCGTTTGAACGCAACAGTTTCCGGGCCGGTGGAGATTGCCGGAACGCCTACGCAAGCCAGTCGGAGAGGATTATGCTAACTGCGTCAGAACTGCACACGGGAATGGTCGTTCGGGTAGAGGGGCAGGTTTACCGTGTACTCGATGTGGAGTCGAAAGCCGCGTCCGCCAAGCTCAGCGGCGTTGTGAAAGCAGAGCTAAGCAACGTGAAGACTGGCCGCTTGTCGGAGGTCCGCTTCCGGCCGCAGGAGCGTCTGGAAGAACTACAGGTCGAGCGCCGGAACATGGAGTTTCTTTTCCGGGAAGGCGCCGCCTGCACATTCATGGACCCTAACTCGTACGAGCAGGCCGAAGTTCCGTCCGAGATGGTGGGAGCGGCAATTAACTTCCTGCAATCGGGGGCGGAGGTGCCATTGGAATTCTTTGAGGGCAAGCCGATCAGCGCCCTTCTTTCCGACATCGTGGAAGGACGTGTTCTCCGCACTGCGCCGCCGACGCATTCGCCGCAGGACAGCGCCTGGAAAGAAGCGACGCTTGAGAATGGTCTTTCCATTCGCGTCCCTCTGTTCATTGCACCGGGAGAATGGGGCGCGTCGATCTGCGAATAGGTCGTTATCTCGAACGCGCACACACTAACCGTAAGCGCATTGCTTGAGCCAACCGGTCGGAGGATCGTATGTTGGAAGTCAAAAGCGTTGCGATGGAGTTTCCTGCGGATGCCAACATCATCGTGGGGCAGGCGCACTTTATTAAGACGGTTGAAGACCTTTACGAAGCGATGAGCACGACGGTGCCGCAGGCGCGGTTTGGCCTCGCCTTCAACGAAAGTTCCGGTGCGTGCCTCACTCGTTCCGAAGGAAACGATCAGTCGCTGCGGGACTGCGCCGTGCGCAATGCCCAAGCCTTAGCAGCCGGACATACGTTTGTGCTGATCATGCAAAACGCTTATCCCATTAATGTCCTGCACGTCATTCGCAACGTGCCCGAAGTGTGTTCTATCTTTTGTGCGACGGCCAACCCCGCGCAGATCATCATCGCCGAGAGTGAGCAAGGCCGGGGTGTGTTAGGCGTAATTGATGGGAGTTCTCCGAACGGTGTTGAGGGAGACGCCGACGTCACGTGGCGGCACGATCTGCTGCGCAAGATTGGCTATAAGCGATAATCGGCTGCCTCGACGTCTCCGATCAAGACTGCCCAGTTTATTTCTTCGGATAGCCCACAGTCTGCCCAGAATGATCTTTGGTTCCGGGCATAACTTCATCGCTTTGGCGAGAGCGACCCGATCAATCGAACCACGGACGACTGTGGCCAAATTGGCCGAGGCGCAGAACAGGTAAACTTTCTGACTGATGAATCAGCGTTGGCGGCTGTGAACAAGTCGGTGTCTGCACCAGAAGCGGTCTTGGAAGATCCGTCAACGACGAGGTTCTCCGGATGGAAACGCTCATTCCCATGACTCTCCTCGCAAGAGCAGATGCAGGTCCAAGAGGCTCGAAACCAGCACGGAATAGATATCGGTCATCAAGGTCACCGCCGCCCTGAAGTGGTGGATTGCTCCATCCATACCGCTGCACTGTTAGGACTGGTGGGCGAACGGGCAAGAGTGCCCGTCGACAACAGAAAGGTTAAGCAGACGAGAGCTAGTGATGCTGCAGGCAATCGCCAATCTCGGCTGGCTGCTTATGATGGGGCAACACGACCGTTCGGAGTCGCTGTTCTACTACTTCCGCATCGAAGATCAGGCTCCTGAAAACCGCTTGTTACGTTTCATCGTAGAACGATTGGGAGAATCAGGCTTCCAGGAACTCGCCCAGCTTGGCTGTCGCCTTAAATTGCGGAATCGGATCCAGTTCCTTGAAGGCTGAAGTGAATGCATTTGAGAGGCTCCACATCGTTCGCGACCGGAATTCCTCGTACTTCGGCTCGAAATACAGGTCGTGGACGGTACGCGCCAGGTGTTTCGGAGCTTCCAATTTGCCCTCGACGAACGCCTCGTAGATGACCACCTTCGCGGTGACGTCGGTCAGTTCGCTCCTCTGCCACTCCTCCACCTCCTTTCGCATCGGCTCGAAGTTCCTCTGCATCCGGTCGACGCCGACCGAGATGCAGGTGCTTCGCGAGCACCGGCGTAAACACGCCGGGTACAATGTTTCCAAATTCGGTTCCCGTGAATATGGGATTTTCCAGAAGGAGATTTCCGGCGGCTCAGGCTCTCCGTACTTCAATTTCCGGTTGTTCCAGACGGCCGCTCCCATACCTGGGGCAGCTTTTCTCGCTTCTTTTGTAGAGTAAGATAAATCGAATATATATTTGTGCGCAGGCAAAAGGTTGGGCTAGAAACGGAGGTCTAAATGGTGTACTCCGACACAGCATTCCGTGGGTCGTCCGCTGTCCTCATTCTGATCGCATGCCTCGCGTGGCCCAGCACACCTTCCTCCGCCCAGGGAACTAATCAAAAAACTCCCTCAACCACGCGTGAAGCGGGTCTCGCCGCCTGGCAGCAGGTCTATTCCGTGCTGACAACTCCTCGCTGCATCAATTGCCACACTGCCACGAAATATCCGGAGCAAGGTGACGACCGGCACCGTCATTTGTTCAACGTCGTACGCGGGCCGGGAGGCAAGGGCGTCCCGGGCCTGAACTGTGCTACCTGTCATCAGTCCGCCAACGCGGATAGCACCGGTGTTCCCGGGGCTTACAACTGGCACCTCGCACCTCTTTCCATGAAGTGGCAGGACCCCAACGACGACATCCTGTCGAGCATGGCGGTTTGCCGGTCTCTTACCGATCGCTCCAAGAATGGCAGCGTGGACGGCGCCGGCATCTTGCGGCACCATGAGCAGGAACCTTTGGTGCTGTGGGCGTTCCAGCCGGGACGCCGCCGCGACGGCACTGCGCGATCTCTGCCGCCACTTACGCACGAACAATTTGTTGCCGCCACGCGGACCTGGGTCGATGCTGGAATGCCTTGTCCCCAGAACCCGTGACGTCGGAGGCTCTTATGCAAACTTACAAGCTGACGGTAAACGGACGAACGAGAGAGTTCACCGCTGATCCCGGTACTCCGCTGCTTTGGGTACTGCGTGAAGATCTGAAGATGACCGGCACGAAATACGGATGCGGCATCTCCGCATGCGGTGCATGTACCGTACACCTGGCGGGAGTCGCGACTCGCTCGTGCGTGGTTCCCGTTTCGCTGGTCGGCGATCGGCCGATCGTGACCATCGAGGGCATCGCAGAAGATCGCGTGGGCCGCGCCGTTCAAGACGCCTGGGTGGCTGAGGACGTTGTGCAATGCGGCTACTGCCAAAGCGGTCAGATCATGAGCGCCGTAGCCTTGCTCAAGAGCCGCCGGACGCCCACTGACGAGGACATCGAGGAATCGATGGGCGGAAACATTTGCCGCTGTGGCACGTATGTTCGCATCCGCAAAGCGATCAAGACTGCTGCACAGCGCCTGGCGTAAAGGAGAACCCCATGTCCGCGACCACCATGTTGAGTTCGGAATCCGGTCTCAGCCGCCGCAGTTTCCTGCGCGTCTCGGCAACGGCCGCCGGCGGTTTGATCGTCTCTCTTTATCTCGATTCCCGGCTCCTGGCGCAGGCTCCGCAAGCGAAGACGTATCCTCCGGATGCCTTCGTGCACATTCAGCGCGATGGCAAGATCGTGATTCAGGTCAATCGCCTCGAGTTCGGTCAGGGAGTTCAGACTTCTTTGCCGATGCTCCTGGCCGATGAGATGGACGCCGACTGGGCGCATGTAGTGGCCGAACTCGCCCCGGCGGCCGACGCCTATAAGGATCCCGTGTTTGGGATTCAGATGGTTGGCGGCTCGGGCTCGATCGCGCATTCTTTTCAGCAATACCGCGAACTGGGGGCAAAAACCCGCGCCATGCTCATCGCAGCTGCCGCGCAACAATGGAATGTGCCGGGTGCTCAATGTCGGACTGAAGTCAGTGTTGTGTACGGTCCCGGCGGCCGATCTGCCAAATACGGCGAACTCGCCGATGCCGCGGCCCACGTGCCCGTGCCAGAGAATGTGCCGCTCAAAAAAGCATCCGAGTTTAAGCTCATCGGCAAGGACACGCGACGGCTCGACAGCCGTCCGAAGTGCGATGTCTCCTTGAAGTTCGGCCTCGACCTCGACCTGCCCGGAATGAAGGTTGCAGTTGTGGCTCATCCCCCCATCTTCGGTGGAACACCCAAATCAGTTGACGACAAGGCGGCGCGGAGCATTCCCGGTGTGATGGATGTGTTCGAAATCCCTACCATCAGCCGGGGAACCGCTGTAGTCATTGTGGCGGACAAATTCTGGACTGCCAAGCAGGCACGCGATCGCTTTTCCATCGATTGGGATTTTTCTCGAATCGAGCCGGCCGACACGGAGCAGCTGCGGGCAAAGTATAAAGAGCTAGCTGCCACCCCAGGCAATGTTGCGGTAACTCGCGGCGACCTCAGCGTGCTGGACGGCATCGGCGCCGCCAACCGGATCGAAGCGGAATACGAATTTCCCTACCTCGCTCACGCTCCGATGGAGCCATTGAACACCACCATCCGGTTTGATGGCGATCGCGCTGAAGTTTGGGCCGGTTCTCAATTTCAAACCGTCGATCAAATGGCTATCGCCGAAATCCTCAGCCTGAAGCCGGAACAGGTCACCTTTCACACCGAGATGGCCGGCGGCGGATTCGGGAGAAGAGCGACGCCTGATTCTCATGTGCAGCGCGAGGCAGCCACAATCGCCAAGCGTTACAACGGCGTTCCTATAAAACTCATCTGGACCCGCGAAGACGACGTGCAAGGTGGCTACTATCGTCCCATGTTCGCCCACCGGGTCGAGATTGGGATCGGAGCGGATGGCATGCCTTCGGCATGGAGGCACGTGATTGTAGGACAGTCCATTGTGGCGGGTACGCCCTTTGCGTCCATGCTCATAAAGAACGGAGTGGACGAGACTGCGGTCGAGGGCGCCGCCGACAATCCTTACCAAATCCCGAACTTCACGGTCACAGCGCATCACCCCACGCCGAACGTGCCGGTACTGTGGTGGCGTTCTGTCGGGCACACCCACACTGCCTTCGTGATGGAAACGCTGGTCGACGAACTCGCCAGTCGCACGGGAGCCGATCCGATCGCCTATCGCCGGAAGCTGCTGAAACCGGATGAAAAAAGACTTCGCGGAGTGCTCGATCTGATGGACGAAAAAAGCGCTTCGTGGCGGAGTCACCTGCCGCAGGGCCACGCCGCCGGAGTTGCATGTCATGAATGCTTCGGGACCAATGTTGCCTGCGCCGTGGATGTCTCGATCGAGAACAAGCGGCCGAAGATCCATCGTGTAACGGTCGCGGTCGACTGCGGCATCGCGGTGAATCCCCTGACAATCGAAAGCCAGTTTCAGGCTGGCACCAGCTTCGGCGTGTCTCAACTGATGGCGAAGGGTGCGATCACGTTCAAGAGCGGACATGCACAGCAGGACAACTTCGACGGCTACACTCCACCGTACATAATCGACGCACCGGTTGCCGTCGACGTTCACATCGTTCCGAGCACGGAAAAACCCTCGGGATGCGGCGAACCACCTGTCCCGGTCATTTCTCCCGCCGTGGTGAATGCATTGTTTCGCTTGACTGGGAAGCGGTACCGCACCCTGCCGTTGCTGAGTCTCTAACCTGAGCAAGCAGGTTTGGATGTATTGTCACCGAGTTGGTCGGAATTGCATGACGCTAGTGCTGACGGACGATTCGGAAACTATCAGGGTTGGAGATCGGTACCGATATCGCCCTTGTGATGACCTATGTTGACGATGGTACTGAAATTGTCGGCAAAACAGGAGGTCGGGTATCTGATCCTTTGCGACCGCAACTTCTCCGTTGTTGTACAATCCCCGCCACATTGCATTCGGTAGATTGAGGACCACGCCAGCGGATGAGTTCGAAAGAAGCAGAGCAGTTACAGCCCGAAGATTACGGCTTGCGCCGCGGCATTCTCTCGCCCATGGAGACGCTGGCCCAGTCGGTCTCGACCATGGCGCCCACTACCACTCCCGCGGCCACCATCCCGCTGGTGTGTGCCCTGTCGGGAAACGGCACTTGGTTGGCGTACCTGTTAGCAACCGTCGCAATTCTTCTCGTAGCTCTGTGCATTGGTCGCTACGCTCGCCATTCGGCCTCTCCCGGATCGCTCTACACCTACTCTTCGCAAACGTTGCCGCGCTGGCTCGCGGCCGTGGTCGCATGGAGTCTGCTGCTGGCCTACGTCGCTACCGGATCCAGCGTGATCGGCGGCTTCTACCACTACGCCAACTTGTTGCTCCGCGATGCCACCGGCCATGTCTTCTCCGCCGTTTTACTCTCACTGCTGGTCACCGGCATATCGATCTGGATCGCCTATCGCGACGTTAAGATTTCCGCCCGCCTCATGCTCTGGATCGAGGCCGTTTCCGTTTCCGCCATTGTGATCGTCGTTGCGCTCCTTCTTTTCCACCGAGGATCGCACTGGGATGACGCCCAGCTTCACTTGCGCGGCATAACCGGCAGCGGCCTGCGTCTCGGATTAGTCCTGGCCTTGTTCAGCTACGTGGGATTCGAGAGTGCGACCACGCTGGGAGCCGAGGCGCACAATCCGTTGCAATCCATCCCGCGCGCGGTGATTCTGAGTTCCCTGCTGGCGGGAGCCTTCTTCACTATCTGCGCCTATGCCGAGGTCATGGGATTTCACACTGTCGGCCAGGATCTGGGCGCAAGCCAGGCCCCCATGTACCTGCTGGCGCGCGTGGGTGGCTTGCCGGTTCTTGGTCTGCTGATCGATATCGGCGCTCTCGTCAGCCTCTTTGCCGGAACGCTCGCGTGTATCACAGCCGCAGCGCGCGTGCTGCTGCGCATGGCTCATGATGGACTCGCGCATGAATCGCTGCGCACCACGCATGCGCGAAATCAGACTCCCAGCTACGCCGTCATTCTCACCGGTCTGGCAGCAGTGCTGCCGGTAGCGGTGCTCGCCGCCCGGGGCGACAGCGGCCTTGATGTCTACGGGTGGATGGGTGCGCTCGCCACCTACGGATTCATCGTGGCCTACGCGCTGGTGTGCATGGCGCTGCCCCGCCACTTGCAGCAACACAAGGCACCGAGCGTGAGCGCGCAAATTATTTCGATCCTGGCTGCCCTGGCCATGCTCCTCGCGCTGGTCGGCAATCTTTATCCCATGCCAGAAGGACCTTACGGAAAACTTCCGTACATCTATCTCGCATACCTGACTTGTGGTCTGGGCTGGTTTGCCGTTCGTGCCCGCTCCCGGAAGCGTGAACCTGTCGTGCAAGCAGAATTGTCCCAGTTATAAAAATTACTGATTCCAGTCAAAAGAATTTTCATTGAAGCTCCCGCTTCCGCTTTCGCCGGAGTTCGAGTACATTTTCCGCATAGTTTTCCAGCCTGAAAGTGCGAAGCCGATCAGCTCAGCGGCCCGGTCGTACCGAGTACATGGCGAGTAGCGGCTCATAAAGACCGCGTTCGTTCGTGTTTCTCGAAGTCCCTTGGACGAGGTTCACATTTATGGCGAAGAAGATGAAGCTTGGCATTTTCTTTCTGCTGTGGCTCGCAGTTCTTTCTCTACTGTGCGGGAGTTCCTGGGCGCAGCAGACCCTGGGCGGCATCACCGGCACGGTAACCGATAAGAGCGGCAGCGTGCTTCCCGACACCACGGTCACCATCGTCGGAGATCAGACGAAGCTCACGCGCACCCAGAAAACCAACGGAAACGGTACATACGATTTTGTCAATCTTCCCATCGGAACCTATACCGTGACCGTTGCCCGTGAGGGCTTTCAAGCAGAGAGGCTGGCATCGATTCTGGTGCAGGCCGATCGCACCGCGACGTTGAATGTCCCTCTCAAAGTGGGGCAGGTAGGAACCACCATCGATGTGGAAGCCGCTCCCCTCATGAATGCCGTCGATACCACTAACGGCTACGTGCTGGAAGAGCAGCAGATTCAGGCCGTACCTCTGCCCACCGGCAGCTTCACCGGCCTCGCCATTCTGTCTCCAGGAGTCAATGCGGAACTGAGCGGCGGAACGGGCGTCAACAGCGGACTCGGCAACCAACCCATCTGGGCCAATGGCCAGCGCGATACCAGCAATACATTTCTGTTAAATGGCGTTGATGCCAGCAATCTTTTCAATGGCAAAAGCACCAGCCAGGTCGCTTCCGCGCGCATCGTGAACAATACCGGCGTCGCCAACGCTGCCAGCACCAGCGCTGCGCCCATTCAGAGCACCGCATCGGTCTACCTCGCCATCGGTCAGGCACTGCCTACGCCGGCTCCCGAAACCGTACAGGAACTTCGCGTCAATACCTCCATGTACGACGCGCAGCAAGGCTCGACCAGCGGCGCGCATATTGACATGAGCACCGCCTCCGGCACCAACGCAATTCATGGAGAAGCATATATACATCGCGGCACCGACTGGCTGAACGCGGCGCCGTTTTTCAACAAGCAGGACCAGAATATTCCCGCCGACGACAAAGTTCCCCAGCTGCACCGCTACACCGCGGGTGGCTCGTTGGGCGGACCTATCATCAAAGACAAGTTGTTCGGCTTCATCAGCTACCAGCACGTGCACTCCTCGGACCAGGAAATCGGGCTCTCCCGCATGTTGGTGCCGGCGGACTTCACTCCGGCGTTTCTGACCGGCCCGAACGGTTGCGGCACCTCCGACCGGCAGAGCCCGGTGTTTGCTTCGTGTCTGGCCGCGATCTCCGCCGACGAGTGGCAAACTCCGATTGCCCCCGGCGCCATCAGCCCGGTCGCCCTGGCTTTGTTTCAAGCCAAACTGCCCAACGGGCAGTACATGATTCCGTGGTCCGATGGCGTGACGCCCACGCCCGCTTTTCCGGAAAACGCCATCAGCCCCGGCACCGCGTATTTTATTTCCGATCAGGCGGTCGTGAATCTCGATTGGAACCAGAGTCCCAAGGACACCGTGTCGGCCAAGTATTACTACCAACACGATCCCAGCCTCGCGCCCTACGCCTATTCGAACGTCGCCGGATTTTCCCAGCGCCTCGACGCCGGCAGCCAGGTTGCCTCGCTCACCAATGCCCAGGCGATCTCACCCCGTTTCAGTCTCACCGAAGTGATTGGCATTCTGCGCGAGAAGGTCTACAGCACCATTGACCAACCCTTCACTCCGCAGCAACTGGGCATCAATACCTTCGGCTCCACGTTCTTTCCGGGCATCACCATTGTCGACCCCTTGAACTTGTCCAATCCAGCCGCCAATCCGGCGGGCATTGCCAATCTTCAGTTCTTGACCATCGGCCAGGGTTCCGCTTCCCAGGGCCCCTTTACCGGAGTGTTTCAGAACCGCATCATGCCCTCGGCGAATGCCATCTGGATGCACAGCCGTCACACCGTCACTTTCGGCGGCAGCTACTCCTACACGCAGCTCAACGCGCGCGACGAACGCACCAACCAGGGCATCATTTCCACCGCGGACTTTTCCCAGTTTCTGCAAGGCTTCGTCAATACCAACGACGACTTCACCACCACCAAGTTCCTGCAGGGGAACGCGAACCGTTATTACCGCGCGGGACAAGCCGGCGCCTACGTGCAAGACAAGTTCCAGTTCCGCCCGAATCTCAGCCTGACCGCCGGCCTGCGCTTTGACTGGGATGGCGGCCTCACCGAAAAATACGGGCGCATTTTCAACTTCGATCCCGCGCGCTACGTCTACGACAATGTGAACGACGCCATCACCTCCAACGGCTTCATCATCGCCGGCAACAACAAACTGTTCCCCACTAAGGGCGTCAGCAACACGACGCTCACCGGGCGGCAATGGGGATTGGCGCCGCGCCTCGGCCTGGCCTGGAGCCCAAAGAAGTTCAACGACAAAGTGGTAGTCCGCAGCGGAGTCGGCATGTACTACGATCGCGGTGAGCTGTTTTCCTATCTCTCTCCGGGCTATGCCGAGGGCGTGATCAACGGTGGCCCGTTCGGCGTAAACCAAACCCCGCCCTACGTGAACGCCCAGGCCTGCGATCCCAGCACCGAGTCTTACTATCTCGGATATATTCCCACCTGCCCTTCGCCCAGCTATTCGCTTTCCAATCCCTGGGGACCTGCTCTTGGCCCCGTTCCCAGCGGCAACCCGGCCGATATCACGCAGTACCTGCCTAACCAGCAGGCCATCGTCAACGGCCAGCAGCTATTTTCGTTCGCCACCTACAACCGCGCCAACAAGCTGCCCTACTCGATCAACGAGACCCTCGACGTGCAGTGGCAGCCGCGCAACGATCTCATGATCGAAGTCGGATACGTCGGCAACCTCGGACGTCACGGCGTGATTCCTATTCCCTTCAACCAGCCCGGAATCGCTTCCCCGACCAACGTCATCCATCCCAACTCGAAGTTCCCGCAGTCGTACACCTACGGCTACACGGTCGAGGGCCCAACGAATTGCAGTTCCAGCGCCGGAACCTGTTCGCCCATTAACTTGCCCGACGGCACGCCCATGCTGGTCACTTATGAAGGCGGCAACGTCGATCTCCGGGTTCCCTACCTCGGCTATTCGGCGGAGTCTGAAACTTACAAAGCCGCCGGTGTTTCCGCCTACAACGCGCTGCAGACTCACGTCGAAAAGCGCATGAGCCACGGCCTGCAGATCGGCTTCTCTTATACCTACTCCCACTCCCTGGACGAGCAGAGCGGCATGGGATTGTTCTTCAACGGCAACAATCCGCTGAACCTGCGCTCCGCCTACGCATCGTCCGATTTCGATCGTACCCATGTATTCAACTTCAGCTACGTCTACCAACTGCCGAAGTTCTTCCGGACGTCATCTTTGCGGGGAATGCTGGGCAATGGCTGGGCCATCCAGGGCATCACGGTGGTGCAGAGCGGGCAGCCTTACAGCATCATCGACTACACGGGCGCGGTGGGAAGCATCTTCTTCAGTGTCTACGACGGCATCACCAACCCGATTGTGCCGCTCGCTCCGGGTTGCACTCCCAAGAATGCCCTCACGGGAGCATCGGGGGCCTTTTCCACTCCCGCGCTCAAGGCAAGCTGCTTCACTCTGCCCCTGCTGAACCCAGGAGATCTCGGCGGAGCCATTCCTCCCGGCGACACTTTCGAAACCAACTTTACCAACGGCCAGCGCAACATCTTCCGCCAAGCCTGGCAGAAGCGCGCTGATGTTTCCTTGGTGAAAACCACGCAACTCGGCGAGCGCTACTCGCTGAAATACACCTTCGACGTTTTTAACGTCACCAACACCGCGAGCTTCGACATTCCGATTGACGACGTTTCGCAGAACGCCTTCTACAACCAGTTCCCCATCATCGGCCAGCCGCTCTACAACGCGCCGGCCGGACTGGGAGTCGTCAACAAGACCATCGGCGCTCCACGGCAGATCCA
This sequence comes from uncultured Acidobacteriota bacterium, assembly GCA_963719865.1. GTDB lineage: Bacteria > Acidobacteriota > Terriglobia > Terriglobales > Acidobacteriaceae > Sulfotelmatobacter. Next base: position 66,014 of record CAVRDS010000058.1, read on the forward strand.
GATGACCTTGCACTTTGTTTTCTAACGGGAAAGTGCGGGGCGAAACGGCGTCAAGCCAGGCCCAGAGTCCCCGCCGCCGTTTCGACAATGGTCTTGCCGATCGTCAGTGAGGCGGTTGCCGCCCCGGCGATGGGACGTTCAGCACATGCAGCACCTTGCCCGACGGTACGAACTGGAAATCGTCCCCTAGAACCCCGTCGGACTTGAGCGAAGACCAACAGGGGCACCCGAGGCCACAGAAAGGTCGTATCCACCTTGGTGACCGCACGAACGCATGTTCGTAAGTCATTGAACACATTGAGCGTTTTGAACGGCGACTTTGACGATCTCTGTGCGGGACGATGGTTTATAAGGTTGTTTGTTTGTAACAACCAACAGCTTAATTACCGCGCGCTTATGCGGGAATTAAGAGTCAGTTGCTCTGCCAATTGAGCTACGCGCCCACGGAGGGGTTTTTGGCTGGTAGGACGAATCAAAATTATAGCATCGGCCGGTTGTTCTCCGCAGACGGGACACTAACGAATCTCGACAACTCTCGATGCCAGTATGGAAGCGACTGCATCGTCGCGTTCCAGCGCGAATTGCGCACGCGAGCTCGCGGCTCGCTGAACGTGCACACGAGTGTCGCAAATAGTGGTTCCGCGGTTAAGAACGTTGGCGAACTTCCGCGGCCAGGCTGCCAGCTTCGCTCGCGGCCGGCCGGCGCGGAGGCAACGGATGACTCGCGATCGGCGGCCGGCGTTCGATCGTGCCGATCACCGGAGCTTCATCCCAGCCGTTCGCGTAGGCTGCCGAAGCAAAACTCTGTTCGGCGCACATGCGGTCGATCATGCGCTGTTGCCGTTCGTTCAACACCGCGTGAGGAAGAATGGGAAAGTTGCGAAACATCCACAACAGATAAACGCGCTGCACAAATGATGGCATTACAAATCGCGGACCAATCGGTGTTTGCACTCGCACCACACCGTCCGCCAGTTTTTCGATCCACATAACTGGGCCCACCTGAACCTGAAATTAGCCAGAGCAATTCTAGGGCCGCCATTATTGCACTAGGCGCGATGCATTGGGAAGCCCTTTTTCAAGGATTTATCGATATATTAATCGAAACCAGCTCCGCTTGCCTCACACGCTGAACTTTTTTGGGACGTTTCTTCCAGGCGGGGGTGCTGAAATGGGCCGGGTTTTGCCCGCATTTCGTGGCCCCTTATCTCTTATGCGGTGACTTCCGGAAGGATGTCCATGCGGCGGATCTGGGCCGCCACCCCAAAGTCGGATCCCTGCTCCTCGACCCGCACGATGGTGGCCTGGCAGCAGACCCAGCACTTCTCGCCCGAGGTCAGCTCTGGGGGCAGGATCAGCACCAATTCGACGTCGGTTCCCTTCTCCATCTTGGAGTTGGTATAGAGGAACACGCCATTTGCGCTGATGTCGCGGGTTTGAGCGGTTTGATCGGCGCCCTTAGACGTGCGTACCCGCGTGGAAACGCGGGTCGCTATTCGGGTTCCGGAGCGGCGTTCGGTATCGGTCTTCATGCAAGCCAAAAGTGCCCAACTACTGTACACCAAGTGGGCAAATGGGAGTGGGAAATCCGGCGCGGGACGCGGGAAAGAGGGGCTGCAAGAGGCGTCCGGTAAAACCTGGAGGGACGAATGCGTCCGTCCCTACATGTTACGGGCTGACCAAGGCCTTCGTGCCTACAAACTCACGCCGTGAAACTAGACTGTGGGACGGCGGGCGCGGGCTGCTGGAACCACCAGGGCCTGTTCCATGGTGGGAACATTGGTGCCGCGCAGCTTGACTTCGATTTCGTGCAGCTTCTCGGTCTGCACCGTCTGATAATAAGCCTGCACCAGCAATTCCATGGTGAACGGATTGTCCTGATCTTCCTCCAGATGCGCAATCGCATCTTCGTACTTCTTCTGATCCATCAGCAGCGTGCCAGCAGCGCCTTGATAGGAGCTCTGAACCACGCGATTGCGGCTGCCATTGGCGAGAGCTTCCAGTTGCTGCAAGGTCTTCTCTGCAGCTGGCTGATTGCCGGAATTGGCTTCGCGGACAACGCGGTTGCGCAGGATGCGGGAGAGTTCCTCATCGCGATCGGATGCCGAGATCGTGGCGCGATGACCCAACGCTTCTTCCGCCAGCTTCAGATGCTTGAGCGCAACGTTGTCGTCGCGCTGATACTCGGCCATCTGGCGGAGTGCCTGCGCTTCCTGCAGATCGTGTTCCTTGGCATGAGCGGTTTCGGCGATTTCCTGCAGCTGCTTGTCCGCTTCTGCATAGTTACCTTCGCGCACATAAGTCATAGCCTTCTGCATGCTGTAAAGCAGGCGGTCGGCTTCGTTGTGGGCGAAGCGGATGGCCTTGTCATACTCCACGCGCGCCTGCTCCTGATTGCCCATCAGGGCATAAGTATCACCCAGCCCAGCCTGAGAGCTGATGAAGTCCGGATCCATCTTGAGGGCGGCGCGATAGTGCACGAGGGCGCTGTCGAATTCTCCGGCCATGCGCTTGAGCTCGCCATAAGAATCCTGCGGATTGGGCTCGTTCGGCAGCAGCGCAACGTAACGATCCATGGCGGCGAAAGCCTTATCGAACTCGCGGTGGCGGGCGTCTTCGTATGCCAGGTCATTCAGGGCAGCGGGAAAGTTCTTGTCGAGGGCCAGTGCCTTCTCGAAGAAACGCCGCGCCTGATCGTCGCCGTTTTCTCCCATGAGCCAGTTGCCCGCGAGATACAGCAGGTGCTTGTCATGGGGATACATCTCGAGCATGTCGTTCATGGCGGTGATACCGCCGATGAAATCGCCTTCCTGCACTTTGACGATCCAGGCAATCATCAACTGTTCACCCGGCGTGAGCTTGGGAGCGAGCGCCTTGGCCTTCTCGCGAGCGGCGGAGATTTCCTGCGGATTGCTGCTGTTGAAGGCGATCCAGGCCCACGCGACAGCGAGGTTTGGATCTTCTTTCACCGCGGCGCGCCAGTCGTCATTGCAGCGCTCGAGATAGAGATTCTCGTAATCTTCCATGCCCTTGTAATAAAGCTCGCGAGCCTTGAGCGATGCAGTGGTGACGGGCAGCGTCTTGGATTCACCCTGCTTGAGATGGTGCGCAAACAGCGGCGCAGCGAGGAACAGCCCGAAAATAAAGATGGCGCAAGCTTTGATCGAAATGGTGCGGGGCATCAAAGATCTCCGGAACAGAGCTTAGTTTGGGGAAGATAACGAGAAGAGGGTAACATCGGCGTAACCGGGCTACGAGGTGACGAAAGGGAGTGGAACGGGCGCGATTAGGGGAACCCGGGACTTATAACCACGAAGGACACGAAGTCCACGAAGGAAGCCTACGGATGTTTTCCTTCGTGGGACTTCGTGTCCTTCGTGGTTATGGCGGTTGATGGAGGTTCGTTTCGGGAATTATTACTAATCGGTTAACCTACCCCCTCCCCCCGTTGTTGATCCTTAGTCTCTTAGAATCATCGAGTTAGCCAGAGATTGGCTGGCAAAATCTTCAGCGCCAATGACTTAGGCCTCAAAATACTGAAAATAATAAACTTAACTACGACTTCAAGGCCTCATCGAAATTGCCACGCTCACGCGTGCCGCCATGATCGGCGAAATTGATTATGGAAGGCAAGGTCAGATGTCACAACAGCCTGTGGATTTCCGAGAAATGTTCGCCCATCACCCGAACGGCACTTATCCCTGATCCCCGCGGGTGATTCTCGAGGCCGCCGGGCGTCCGCCCTGGCGGGACAGCCGAAGGCGGCTGTCCCCACATGAGTTGTTGCGCGTTACAAAAAAAGCCCCTGCCGAGGCAGGGGCTCGATCGGGCCTGAGGAACCAATCAGAATTTCACGATCGCTGCGAACTGCACGCCGCGCGGGCCGCCTCCGCCGAGGAAGGGATTGCCGATGCCCACGTCGCCGGTGGCTGTGAGCGCGTAGTAGGCGGGTGCGCCGCTGAAGACATAGCCTCCGGTGGAGGAGTTGGGCGCACCGATATCGCCGATGAAATTGGGCAATAGCGGGTTGGAAAAATTGGGATGGTTGATCAGGTTGAAGAATTCGGCGCGGAACGTCAGCGTCACGTGCTCCGCGAGCGTCGTGTCTTTGAAGACGGAGAAGTTGAATTCCTTGAAGCTGGGGCCCTTGAGCGAATTCCTGCCAAGAGTACCGAAGTGGCGGGTGCCGGGGACACAATTGGTTTCGTCTGCCGTGCCGTCGTTATTCGGATTTCCCCAGGTGCACGGAGCGGCAAAGGCGGACAGATTCAGGTACTGCGAGGGAGTGCCCGGAGAGTACTGGGGAGTTGCGACGACATCAGGACGATCAAAGCCCTCGCCTGCTCCGGAATAATCCCCCTGGAATTCGTAGTTCAGGTGCCAAGGCTGGCCGTCCTGCATGTTCAAAACCCCGTCAAAGCCCCAGCCGTTTCTGAGCTTCGAAGCAGCGCCGTCGAACTTGGGAAACTGGTACGCAAAATTCCAAGTGAAGCGGCGGCGGATATCGAAGCTGGAGTTTCCGCGATCACCGGCGGGATTAGTGCTGTTCTGGGGCTGGGCCTGGTTGGGCTCAAAATCTTCCAGATCGCTGGCCGTGTCGATCGAGTGCGACCAGACAAAGTTCGCCTGCGAAGTCAGGCCGTGCCACGCACTGGTGCGGAGGCTGGCTTGCAGCGCGTTGTAGATGGAGTTCGCCGAGGATTTTTCCTGGTTGATGTAAAAGAAGCTGGAGTAGGTGCGAGGCACGCTGTAAGCGGGGGTAATGGCTCCGCCTGGACAAGGAATAGTAGCGGTGCCGTTCGGGCAATCCGATGCGGTAATTTGCGCCTGGCTGGGCTGGTTGATATCGAGAAACTGGAATAGCTTCGTCCCCTTGGCTCCGACGTACCCGACCTGCAGAACGGTCTTGCTGCCCAATTGTTCCTGGAAATTCAAGTTGAAGTTTTGGATATATGGCGTGCGCATGTGCGGGTCAACGGAGAAGAAATCCCCCTCCGGGCCGTAGCCGGAGTAAACGGGCGTTCCTGCGACAAACGGCGTGCCGGAGACGGAGCCAGTGGCGAGAGCTTGCGGGCCCAAACCGGGATAGGCTGGTCCCGGGCAGAAGACGCAATTCCAGGGCAAGTGGCCGAGAAACATGTCTTGCGAGAATGCGTCGTAGAAGATGCCCCATCCGCCACGGATTACGGTTTGGCCTTTGCCGGTTACGTCATAAGCAAAAGCGAGGCGTGGGGCAAAGTTGTTCAGATCCTTGTCATAAAGTTGGCCGGTTTGAACGTTGTCGCCAGTGCCGCCATTGCCCGCCGGGTCGAAGGTGTAAAAGAGGCCGCTTTTTTCTCCGGTCACACCGAAATAATCCCAGCGCAAACCGTAGTTCAGAGTGAGTCGAGGTGTCGCACGGAAGCTGTCCTGAATAAAGAGGCCCTCGCTATTCTGGAACGTGTGCCGTTTGGAGTTGCCAGTCACCTGAGCGCCACCGTCAGGAATTCCTTCCAGGAACGCTTCCAGTGCGGTGAGCGTGACGCTGGGAGTATTGGGACTCGTAACATCGTTGCCGAAGCTAAGCTCGCCGCGGAAGTTGTGGTCAATCACCTGCATGATCGTCGTGCGGCGGAATTCGTATCCGAACTTTACATCGTGCTTGCCCGATTTCCACGAGTAGTCGTCGACGAAGTGCCAGTTCGAGTCCACACGGTTGCGCGGTATGGAACTGGTTGCGCCAATCTGCGAGAAGCCTCCGACGGTGGTCGCGGGAAGGCCGCCGTCATAACTCCCCACTCCGGTATCCAATCCAATGGAGTTGGGGTTGAAGCTCTGGTCCTGCGGGAAAAACCCTTCCGCGAATCGGTTCCATCCCAGACGGGCTTCGTTCACCTGGCTAGAGTTAATCACTTTCACGTAGGAGATAGCCACCAGTTGCACGCGGGTCGGCGTGGTTGTGTTAAAGCCAGGAAGAAGCCCTCCGGATAGCTGCGCAAAGGGGAAACTCTGGCTGCTGTCCCCGAAGTAATAGCGTCCCGTGAGGACGTTATTGGCATTAAAGCTGTGATCGATTTTGGCGATCATGCTGTCCACCCGATTGAAGAAAGCGGTGGACGTAGAAAGATTGGAAGTGGTGCAGCCGTTTCCATCACTGACGGCGCCGGCGATATTCGGGGTTGGCCATGGGTTCCGCGCCAGCAGCGCGGTCATGATGGGATTCACGGTGTCGCCAAGGCCTACGATGGCGGCCTCTGAGGAGGCGATCACTGCGGGGTCGGGCACGCAGGTGACGCCCGCCTGGCCTCCGTTTTCGCGCTGGCCTTCGTAGTCGGCGTAGAAAAACGTCTTGTCCTTGACGATGGGCCCGCCGAAGGATCCGCCGAATTGGTTGTTGTTGAATGGGCTCTTGGGATCGGGAGCGAAATTAAAGTAGTTGCGGGCTCCCAGCTTACCTGTACGGAAGTATTCCAGCAGACCGCCGTGCCAGTTGTTGGTGCCGCTTTTGGTCACGATGTTGATGACGGCACCGCTGTTGCGGCCGTATTCGGCCTCATAGTTGGAAAGAACTTTTAACTCGGCCACGGCATCGAGCGGAAGGATGGTAGCGGGATCTCCGAATACGCCGGCTTCGTTGATGGCCGGATCGTTGCGATAGCCGTCGTTCATGTCGGTGCCATCGAGCAGGAAGTTATTCGCGCGGCCGCGCGAACCGTTCATCGAGAACACGCCGTAGGAACCCGGAGAATCGGAAATCTGATCAGGAGAGCCGGCAACGCCGGGATTCAAGTAGATGAGTTTCTGGTAGTCGCGTCCGTTGACGGGAAGGCTTTCGATGGTGTCGGCAGTTAGCGTACCACCCAGATCGTTGGAGGTCGTCTCGACCTGGGGCAAGAGTTCACCAGCAACTTCCACCTGGGTCGATACCTGACCTGCTTTCAGGGCAGCGTCCACGCGGCGTTCGGTGGCCACGTCAACCGTCACTCCCTTGGCGACGAAGGTCTGAAATCCTGCCTGGCTGACGGTCACGTCATAGGCACCGATGGGGAGTTCGGGCAAGGAGTAACTGCCGTCGCCGCTGGTAGTGGTGGAGCGCTGAAGCCCGGTGCCTGTGTTTTTCACGGTGACCTGTGCGCCGGCGACGACCGCACCCGAGGAATCGGTGACTGTGCCGAGAATGGTTCCGCGAAAGGTCTGGGCCGACACGCTCACCACCGCAGCCAGAAGCATGAACGCCAGCATGAACACGAGGAAGTTGCGCACTTTCATTAGGTCTCCTTGAAAACCGACTCCCTGGGAGGAGTGCAGGATCTTTGCAAAACCGCCAACGTACGCAAGCCTCTGGGAAATCGTGCAATCGCTTGCGCCGTAATGAGATGTCCGCCCCAAGATCACAAAGATCGCGGGACAAACATTATCCAAAGCGTGCACTCACAGTCAACCAAGGAGTTGTGAATAGGGGAGATAGATTTTGCGAATGCGGATTGCGAGCGGACGCGGAAATCCAGGATCGCCCCTGAGAAGGGTCAGCGCGGTTAGAAGTTGAAGGCTACACCGCCGCGGATGGAGCGGGCGGAGTCGACCAGATAGACGGTCTGGCCGTCCTGGCCGAGCACAGGAACGTATCCCTGCGCCAGAAGATTGCGCAGATCGATGAGAGCTTCCACGTGGCCGCCGAGCGCCGGAATCGGCTGGCGGATGAAGATGTTGAGGAAGGGATCACTTTGGCCGGCAGAGGCGTTGAACATGTCGACGGGAGTGAGCGAGGGGCCATCGATCCAGCGGTAAGAGGCGATCCAGCGAGTGCGGGAGCGCTGCAAAGTTCCGCTTAACTTGGCCGCGACCGCGTGACGGCGCACGGAAGAAATCCACTGCTGGGCATTTTGCACTTGCACATCCGGCTGGGTGAGATCGAGAACACCGCCGAATGCGTAGTCGATCGTTGCAGTGAAGTCGGAAGAAAACTTATGCTGCAGCACGACGCGCAGACCGTTGGTCGAGAGATTGTCGCCCGCGTAGGTGAACGTACCGGAGGTCATGTCGGGCAAGAGGAATCCGCTGGCGGCCGTGACTTGGCCTACGCCCGTGAGTGCCGGGTTGGCGATGCGGTCCGAGAATGCGGCGAGTTGCAGGTTGGTCTTTCCGACGCGGCGAGAAAGACTGACTTCCTGATGATGCGCGCTCTCCAGTTGCGGCGCGAAGTTCGAGAGGCTGACCCGCGGATCGGTCTCGCTGAAGTCGGCGGGCGCGGAATCAAAACCTTTTTCGGAGCGCAGGTCTGGACGCGAAGTGGTGTAGGAGTACTCGACGACAGTGTTGGGCGAAAGATGCAAATCGGCGGAAGCGTGGGGGCGAAACGCATCGAGATGCCCCAGGAACTGGATGGTTTGCAGTTCGCTGCCGAACTTGAGTTCGAGCACGTCGCCGAGAGCGAATTCGTCTCCCGCGGATAGCGCGAGAGCTTGCAAAGAAGCGTTGTGCAGGCTTGGGTCGGTGGTGGCGAAGCGGCGCACGGTCAGCCCGACCATGGGCTGCGATCCATCCTGCAGGCGGCGGGAATACGTGGTGCGAAGAACGGCCGCGGGCACGCTGTCTCCGTAGCCGACATTGCCGCTGAAGGCGAGATGGCCGTCGGAGAAAATCGAGCGTTCGAGATTGAAGCCGGTGGTCATGTCGGACCCGCCACCGTAGCCGGATGCGTCAGAACCGGCAAGGAACGAGACTGTTCCGGTCATCTCATGTTTCTGCGTCTCGGCAGCCACCGGGTCGTCAAAGACGCGCAGAATGGGACGGTTGGCCACCGAGCGGAGGGTCCACTTCCAGTCGTCATCGTCGGGCAGAGAGCGGACCGGGCCGAGTTCCATGATGCCGAGCAGCGTGCTCAGCGTAACGTTGATGCTCAGCTTGTCGCCTGGACGCAGGCCAACCTTTTCGCGCAGCGCCGGAAGGAACGAAGGTGCGGTCACCTTGAGCGAGTAGAAACCGGGCAACAGGCCGGTAGCGGTGTAGTAACCGGCGGTATCGGTGAAGACGGTGAGACTCTGATGGGCCGAGCCGAGAATCTGCACCACGGCGCCCATCTGGGGAGTGCCGGAGACATTGCGAACGTATCCCGAGATCGCTCCCGGCTGCGATGCAGCCCATACGGGAAGCGCCAACTCAAGTACGATTGCCCAAGTTCCGAGCTTACGCAAGTTCAACTTCGCCCCACCCCCTGGGGGAATGCAGGGAGTTACTCTACTGCAAACACTGCCGATGGATCAACGGTCTGTTTGGAAATATTGTCATTCACCTTGATTTCGATCTTGTAGACGCCCGGCTGAAGATTGGCGGGTACGATCGATTTTTCCAGCGTCACCTGGTCTCCGACGTTGCCCATCGTGTCGGTGCTTTCGACTTTCTGCACCACCGACTTATTGGTGGCGATGTTGGTGATGTCATATTCAAAAGTGGCGGAAGGCTTGTGCGTCTTCTCGTCCACGCCAAGATTATAGACCTGCATCCAGAAATTTACCTTGCCATCTTTGTCGCGCTTGAAGGTAGCCGGCTTGCCATCGGCAGGCGGAACACGGGGACGGACCTTCATGGTACCAATGACAAAGCTGCCCGTGCCGATCGCCTTGGTGGGAACCGGTTCCATCTGGTCGGCAAGAATCAGGGTCGAGGTCGAGAGCTTGTCGTCGGAAAATTCAGGAACGACCACGCTGCGGCTCCAGACGCCCTTGCGATCGCCGTTCACATCTTTGATGGCGATATTAAGCTTGTAGCGGCCGGGGCGCAGAGGCAGCGCCTTCCAGTAGACGGAAGCGTTCTCCGCCGTGCGTGGAAGAAGTTCGGCGGGCACATCCACCTGAACCGTGTCTTCGAAGGTCTGCACGATTTTCCCGGTCAACGTCGAGAGCCGGGCAAAGATATTGACCGTGCCCCGTTCAACACCGTCTTTATTGACGAAGGTGATATCGCGGTTCTTCATCTGGATCGTGACCGGGACAAGAACCGTGTCGGAGGTAACCTTCACGAAGTCCGCGCGGACGTCGAACGGCATGGGGTTGAGGATGACTTTCGAATTCACCGCTTCTTCCAGATCGGTGAATTTCACTTTGGGAGCCGCTTGCAGCTTGGCGAATTGCTCGAGGCGGTCGAATTCTTTAGCTGCAATCATCGAACTCTCTGGACCGGCGCCCAATCGCTCCAAACCTCCGCCTTGAAAGCGCTGCGCCTTGCTCGACTGGCCCATCTGTTCCCAGAGGGTCAAGCCGGCGTTGGGCGTCGTCAACAGAGCATCTTTTTCGGAGCGGTCCAGGGTCATGTGATATTCGCCGCACATGCAGCTGTCGACGAATTCGATGATGACTTCCTGGCCAATACCTTCAATGTAGCGGTAGCGCCAGTCTTCAAAGGGGAAGGTAGAAGTTTCGCCGCCACCTTCTTCCATGGGACGTTCGTAGGTGCCGCCGGAGGGATGCGACTCGATTTCATCCGGCTTGCCATAGACGATATAGATGCGGCCGCGATCGGTTTTCCATCCGGGTACGCCTGCCGCGAAATGTTCGTTGGCGTAGGCGATGCGCTGGTAGTGCTCTTCTTTGTACTCGTTCTCTTCCGTGTCGGGAGTGGGATCGCGGCGCTGCCAGAAAGCTTCGATGAAGTTGTCGCGCTCTTCGTCGTTGGAGAGTTGCTTGAACGCGGCGCGCTCTTCGTCGGTAATGATGTAGACGACGTCCTCATCCAGCCACTTCTTGTAGGCGGGATTGACTTCTTTCTTGAACTCCTTCATCTGCTGCTTTTTTCGTTTGGCGTCGACGGCGCGCTTCAGCGGATCGGTGCTATCAGCGGGCTGGGCCTGGGTTGAGGGAGTCGCCGCCTTGCCGGCTTGATCGCCAGTCTTGGCACCAGATGCAGGCTGGTCCTGAGCAACGGCAGTCGAAGCCAGCAGAGCCAGACAGAAAATTAGACAAAGTCGGGAAAAAGTGCGATACACAACCCGGAACATGAGAGGGACTCCTGCCAAGACAACCGTCGTCTGTCTATTTTAGGCCGTCAGTTGTGTGAAAGCAAGGTTAAGTCGTGCCCGGAGAACGAATTGAAACACGCCAACTCCATTCCCTGAGAAGCGGCCGAGTGGGTGCCGAGTTGCCTGGGAGAGATGCGAAATCGTCAGTCCCTGTCGCTGGGGTGGGAAGGCTATAATGTCAGGTTCGGGGCAGCCATTGTCAGGCCTCGCGCAGCGGGTCTCGGGCCACTTCCTCGACGTTGGATCGGGAACTTTCTCGGCGGCAAGATCGTAACAGAGGATGTGTGCCCGTCACGGGCTGCAGGATACAGGCTGTTTTTGTCGTTAAATAAACGATTTGGCGGGATTCGGTTCTCTGCCAGAGGCAGGATATCCCCGCTGTGACGGGACTCATGAAGCGCTGGAAAAAAGTCGCAATTGGCGCCGGCATTCTGGTGCTCCTGGCCCTCATCGCCGGCCTTGCGGTTTTTGAGAGCGGCCGGAATGTGGTGACGGTGCAGACCGGGAAGATCCAGCGCGAGGATCTGGCGACCGTAGTCAGCGCTTCGGGCGAAATCAAGCCCAAGACCTACGTGAATGTAGGGGCCAACGCCTTTGGGAAGATCACCCACCTGTACGTGAAGGAGGGCGATCACGTAAAGAAGGGTCAATTGCTGGCGCAACTGGAAAACGTGCAGTCCTCGGCCGACGTAAACGCCAACGAGGCGTCTTTGCAGGCGGCGCGAACGGACGCGCTCGCGGCCGATGCCGCGCTGAAGACGTCGCAAGCGGACCTGCTGCGCGCGCAGGCAGATTACGAGCGCAACAAGCTGGATTGGTCGCGCGCCCAGAGCCTGTTTCAGGATGGTTTGATTTCGAAGTCGGATTTCGACAGCCGGAAGAATGCATGGGCTACGGCAGACGCCGGGCTGACGCAGGCACAGGCCCGGGTCGCGCAGGCCAAGGCACAAAAAGATTCGGCGGAAGGGCACGTGACCCAGGCCCAGGCAACGCTGACGCACTATACGGACCTGCTGCAGAAGACCACGTATCCGGCGCCATTTGACGGCGTGGTCACGAACCTTCCGGTGCGCGAAGGGGAGACAGTGGTCATCGGGATCCAGAACGCGCAGGGCAGCACGCTGATGACGATCGCCGACATGTCGGTCATTACCGCGGAAGTCAAGGTGGATGAGACCGACATCGTGAATGTGAAGCTGGGACAGTCGGCCGAAGTCACCATCGACGCTATTCCAAACAAGATTTTTCATGGTGCGGTTTCGGAAATTGGCGATAACGCCATTGTGCGTTCCAGCGGCGTCTCTACCTCGCAGCAGACCACGGCCAGCGAGGAAGCGAAGGACTTCAAAGTTGTCGTGACCTTGCAGGATGCGCCCGCCGATCTGCGCCCCGGCCTTTCGACGACCGCGAAGATCACGACGGCGACCCGCGCCAATGCCCTGTCGGTTCCGATCCAGGCCCTGACCTTGCGTACCAAGGACCAGATGGAGCAGCAAAATAATCCTCCGGGATCGGTGCATGCAGCCGCACCCGCGACAGAAGTTGCATCCAAGAATAAGAAAAAAGATGAAGTGCAGGGCGTGTTCGTGATCCGCAATAAGAAAGCGACGTTCGTGCCCATCACCACCGGCATTACCGGAACCTCAGACATTGAAGTACTCGACGGATTGAAAGAGGGGGACGAGGTGATTACGGGAAGTTACAAGGTTCTGCGCACACTGCGCCCGGGAAGCAGCGTCAAAATCGACAATACCGCTCCCAAGAAAGAGGACGAGTCGTCATAACCTTAGGCGCGTTAAAACGTCAAAGGCAGTGGTCAGTGGTCAGTGGTCAGAGGCCTGGGGCAGTGGGCAGGGTCAGTGAGCAGTCGGAAAGTGGTCAGCGGTCAAATGCGGAATCAGGGATTGTGGTTTTACTGGCCGCTAGCCACTGATCACTGTTTAAAGATTTCGGAGAGGTCACGCAGCAGTGGACGAGGAGAAAAATATGGCAACCGCAGAAGTCATCAGTATGCCGAACAACGCCAGTTTGGCCCCGCCGGAAAGTTGCATGATCGCAGCCGAAGATCTCTGGAAGACCTACGACATGGGTTCGGAGCAACAGGTACACGCGTTGCGTGGCGTCAATCTGCGGATTCAGCGGAACGAGTATGTGGCCATCATGGGACCGTCGGGTTCCGGAAAGTCGACGTTGATGAACCTGATCGGCTGCCTCGACACGCCCTCGCAAGGGAAGTATTGGCTGAATGCGCAACTGGTGAGTGAGTTGGATGATGACGAACTGGCGCGCATCCGCAACAAAGAAATCGGATTCGTTTTTCAGACTTTCAATCTGCTGGCCCGGGCGACTGCTCTGCACAACGTGGAGCTTCCTTTAATCTATGCCGGCATTCCGACGGAAGAACGCATTGAGCGGGCGAAGGGCGCGTTGAGCGCCGTGGGCATGGAATCGCGCATGCATCACAAGCCAAACGAACTCTCCGGAGGTCAGCGGCAGCGCGTGGCGATTGCGCGGGCGCTGGTCAACAAGCCTTCCATCATTCTCGCCGACGAACCTACCGGCAATCTGGACTCGCAGACAGGCCTTGAAATTATGGCGCTGTTTGACCGGCTGCAGGCCGAGGGCAACACCATCATCCTGGTAACCCACGAAGGGGACATCGCCGAGTACGCGCATCGCGTCATTCACATCAAAGATGGAGTGATTGCCAGCGACGAAAGTAAAGCCCGCTAGGCATTGCGTCAGCATTCACAGCTAACCATTGCGCGCTCTCGCGCGCAACTCCGGACGAATGCGTCCGGTGCCACATTCTTAGTTTGTGTAGTGCGCAAGCTGCGTTTCAGGATTTTTGGACGACCGCCAACAGCGGCTCGCCCGCACTGACCGGTGCGTCAGCCACCACCACGCGGTCTCTGCCTTCCCTTTTGGCGCGATAGAGCGCGGCGTCGGCGGCCTCGAGCAGTGTTTTGGGAGTCGTACCATGCTGGGGAAGTTCCGCGACTCCCACAGAAACGGTGACCATCCCAACCGTCTTTCCCTGATGCAGGATGGTCAATTCGCGGAGCTTGGAGCGAATGCGCTCGGCCCGCGCCTGAGTCGCTTGGATGTCGGCAAGAGGGAGGATGATGACAAACTCCTCGCCTCCGAAGCGGCAAACAATATCCTCGGAGCGAACGCTTCTGGTCAGGAAAGCAGCCGTCTCGCGCAACACGGTGTCGCCGGCTTCATGGCCGAAGGTATCGTTAAATTTCTTGAAGTGATCGAGGTCGAGCATCAGAACGCCGAGTACTTGCTCGGATCGCACCGCACGGCGGATTTCACGTTCCAGAGTTTCTTCCAGATAGCGGCGGTTGAATAGGCCGGTGAGCGCGTCGCGAATGGACTGATCGCGCAGGGCCTCGCGCAGCCGGAGGTTGGCCACAGAGAGACCCACCTGCTCGGCAAACATATTGGCCATCAACATGGCCGCTTCCGAGAGAGCGCCGGAGTCAATGACCTGGAAGTGGACAACGCCGATAGCTCCTCCTTGCGACATCAGCGGCAAGCAGGCATAGGCTCCCGGACCCGAAACCACGTGCCTGCATTCGGCAGTGGAATCGCCGGTAGCCACCATGTGCACGTGCCCGGTGCGGAGGGCCCAGCAATCTTCCGGCACAAACGTACTTGCGGGAAGCTGGCAATCGGACCAGGACATGGCAACTTCCAGCAGATCCCGGGAAGAATTCAATAGCAGCACGGCGCCGCGAAGTTCGGGAAAGATTTTCGGCGCCATGCCCGACACCACCGCGAAAATGTCCTTCAAATCGGCGCAGCTTTGCAGCAGTTCGGCCGTCTTGGCTAGACTGGTGGCGCGGGTCGAGCGTTGCGTGAGTTCGCGCACCATGCGCTCGTTCTGCAGATTCAATTCCTGCTGAGCCAGAGCGCGTTCGCGCATTTCGGTTTCGAGGCGAAGATTGGCGTCGAACAGCGCGGCGGTATGTTGCTTGACCTCCTCTTCCAGAAGCTGCTGGTGGCGCATCTGATCGTCAATGTCGACCAAACATCCGAACCACTTGACGGCGTTTCCGGAAGAATCGCGCATAGAAGTAGCTCGAACCAGATGCCAGCGAAAATCCCCTTGGGCAGTCTGGAAACGATATTCGGCTTCGATGGGCGTGCCGGTCTGGTGCGCCTTCTCCCAGTTGTTTGAAGCCACCGGCAGATCGTCGGGGTGCAGCGCGTTCTTCCAGTTCCATCCCAACAACTGATCGAGAGTTCTTCCGGTGAGATCGCACAGGCGCTGGTTACAGTAATCGAGGCCGAGACCCGGGACCGCGGTCCAGACAATTTCAGGAATCGCCTCGGCCAGCGCCCGAAAACGAGCTTCACTCTCGCGGGCAACCGTTTCCTGTCGCGCAACACGACAACGGCGAATGAAATGCAATGCCGCATAAACAGCAAGCAACGCCATCACGACCGAAAATGTCAGCAGGTAAGGACGACTGCCCAAAAACAGCGTAGAGTGCGGCGTGTTAGCCTCCCGTTGCACCTTCGACGCGGAGAGAAACACACATACCCGCTGTCCGCAGTGCTGAGGTAAAGATCGGCAGAGACGGCGTTTTTCTTATTAGAAACGTCTGAGGGAAGCCGTTAGACCCGGCTTAGGGAGCTGGCCGCGAGGTCAGGCGCTGAAGGATGAGAAAATGCGCGGCAAACAAAAAGACGCAGCCAGGCTGCGTCTCTGGTCGAGCAAAGAAAATTTCTTACGGAGTAGTGCTTATCGGTTTGGCCGTCGCGGTATCCGACGGCAAACTGTGTCCCGCGATGAAGAAGTTGTGGTCATACATGTTGCGGTACATGCGGCCAGCAATTTCGGCGGCTTTGGGGCCGAACGTCGGACGTCCACCCTCGAGGAAGATGACGACTACCACGCGTCCTACACTGGTGTTGGCGTAGGAGGCGAACCATCCGAAACGAGTTCCGGCGTGCGAGCAGGTTCCGGTCTTGCCCAGGATTTCTTCTTCGTTGAAGTTGAGACGCAGGCTGCGAGCGGTGCCGTACTGCACCGCGCCGGCCATGCCGTCGGAGAGTTCGGGAATCACGGGAGCGATGTCGAGTTGCCGCTTCACGCGCGGCTGGAAGTTGGCGACTTCCTCCGGCGTGGTGGGATGCTGCAGGTAATAGAGCGTTCCACCATTGGCGATGGCGGAGACCATGGCGCCGAGTTGCAGCGGGGTCATCGAAACACCTTCCCCGAAGGAACACATTTTGCCCACGCCGCCAAGTTTTTCGGGAATCACTTCATCGGGATACGAGCCCAGTTGCTCACCCGGGATGTCGTATCCGGCAAGCTCTCCCAGGCCGTATTCATGGGCGTAGTAAGCGACTTTCTCAAATCCGAGCTTGCGTCCGAGGGCCTCGAAATAGGCGTTGTTGGAGTGGGCCAGCGCGGTGGTGAGATTCATCCGGTAGTGGCCGCTGAGAACAACCGGAGTTTCCTTCGAGACCAAGCCTTCGCTCAACGCAGCCAGGGCGACGGAAAGTTTGATGGTGGAACAGGGCTGGGCGCCGCTGGAAAGAGCCAGCTTCTGATTGACCATGGCGAGGACACGGCCGCTGGTAGGCTCGATCGCGACGATGGTGCCATTCATATTGCCCAGAGCATCAATCGCGGCCTGGCGCACAACCGGATCTTCGCCGCCGGTGATATCACCGTTGCCGATGTCATCCGTAAACGAACTCATCGTGAAGCGCTCGTAATAGCGGTGGCGGCGCGTCCTTACCGAGACGCGGCGAACCGGCGTCGCGCTGCGGCTGCGAGCCAGATGGCGATAATGCCGGCGAGTGTGCTGCGTCTCGCTGATCTTTTGCGATTTCGATTTCGTCGAGGTATGAGTGGCAATGTGTGCGGCCCAGCTCACGCCGGCCAAAGGCAGGCATGCGCAAAGGGCAAAAACGAGACGAAGAAGGCTTCCCCTGTACATCTTTTAATTTTCACTCCCGGAATCTGTAATGTTTGATGCACGCGAAATGCCACCGGATGGTAACCCCATCCCTTCGCCTGACTGCGCTGATAGTACGAAACTTAGCATTTTCTGGCAACGTTAATATTTAAATCGGTAAAAATAGTCTTTCAGATCTAACCTACTCCTAAACAGCGACATAGGCGGAGATTACCGCGGTTCCGACCCTTTCGGTAATCCGTTACTGGATTACTAGAAAGGTACTGCCCTGTGTGAAAAGATTTGCCTAGGCGTGCTTAGGTTTCAAAGTTTCAAGGTTTCGAAGGTTTCAAGGACGAAAAAACAAGACGCGCTCCGGCTTTGCACTTTGAAACTTTGAAACCTTGCCACTTTGAAACCTGGGCTTGCTACGGCCGAGCTTCGTAGACGATGTTAAACGGCGTTTCTGTGGCTCGCCGGAAGCGGCTGAAGCCTGCCGAATTTACGACTTGGCGAATACGCGCTTCGCCTGCCTGGGCGCCCAGGCATAGCCCCACTTCCTGCGAGCGCGAGCACGGCGTACACAGCAGCGTGGAAAACGAGTAATACACGCGGCCTACGGGATTGAGGTTGTCCTTCAATTGGTCGTTGGCAAAGGGCTCGACGATCATCCACGTACCATCGTTCGTCAGCGACTGCCGGACATGCGCTGCCGCGCCGCTGGGGTCGCCCATATCATGCAGGCAATCGAAGACGGCGACGAAGTCATAGTCTTTGCCGGGATACTCTTTGGCCTTGGATATTTCGAAGGTGACGCGGTCGCCGAGGCCCTGACGGATGGCCGACGCGCGCGCCGCCTCAATCGACTTATCGTGATAGTCGAAGCCGAAGAATCGAGAATTGGGAAATGCTTTTGCCATGAGTAAGGTGGAGGCTCCCTGGCCGCAGCCGACATCGGCCACTCGGGCGCCGGCCTCAAGTTTTTGTTGGACGTCGTGTAGCGCCGGAATCCACGAGCTCACGAGATTTGCGGCGTAGCCGGGACGAAAGAACTTCTCGCAGCCGTGAAAGACGCCGTCGGCATGTTCATGCCAACCCATTCCGGCGCCGGTGCGAAACGATTCGGCGATGCGCGGCACAGCCTCCAGCGAGCCCAACGCCAGTTCGAATGCGCCAGGAAGATACGCGGGACTGTCTTCATTGGCCAGGGCGAAGGCCTGTTCTTCCGTCAGGCTGAACGTGTTCGTCTTTTCGTCGTAGGTGATGTAACCCCCGGCGGCCTGCGAGGACAACCACTCGCGCAAATAGCGCTCATCAGTTTGAGTCTTGGCCGCCAGTTCTGCAGAACTCATGGGGCCACCGGCGAGAGACTTGTACAGCCCGAGCTTTTCTCCAATGACAACCATGCCGGTGTGAACCGCGGCTCCGAGATCGGTCACAAACTTGCCGATAAAAGCATTCAGCTTATCCATATCGAGCTTGGGAACCTGCGCTGTACTCATGGGAGTTCACTCCTTCGGAGAGAGTAGGTCGGACTCCGGCGCACGCAGAATTTTGATGCTGATCTGAAAAAATTTAGGAGCCCCACCCCATAGGCGGGATTTTCCCTCTAGAGATCGACGAAGTCAAGGAGTTCCCGTCCTCGAAATCTTAAAACGCAGAGTACGCTGAGACAATCCGCAGAGGGCGCGGGGAGGTGCCGGAAAGCCGGCAACTTTTCGTGGGTGGGAGATCCCTCCCTCCGCCGGGAAAGCGGCTCCGGTCGGGATGACGCCAACTTTCAGCCCGAGCCACTACCCGGTCCTCACTGGCCTCCGCCGATCCGGAATAACCAAGGGGAGACCCTAGAAACTCTGAGACCTTGAAACTCTGAAACCTGCCCACCTCACATAACGTCATTTCTCTTGCGCAGGAATGCCGGCACGTCGAGATCGTTCTGCTCGAAGTTGTTGGCCATGGCGCCACGCATGGTGTCGAGCGAGATCACATCCGGCACGTGCTCTTGCGCGACGGGAACCGGCGCTGGATCGTCGGCATAGGCGTAATCGCCCGCCGTCGATTCCTGCATGACCTGCGGAGGCATCGGGTCGGGCATGGGGTCCACCTCGGGGAATTCCATCGCCTCTTCGTGCGCGGCGGCGAATGAACTGCGAGTCTCCTGCTGGCGGTGGCGAGCCGTCGGTATCTCGCGAAAACCGGTGGCGATCACGGTAATTTTGACCGCATCTTTCATCTTCTCGTCGAGCACGGCGCCGAAGATGATGTTGGCATCTTCATGCGCGGCGCCTTGGATGATCGAGCAGGCCTGCTGCACTTCGGCCAGCTTGAGCGACGATGATCCGGTGATGTTGATGAGAATTCCGCGCGCGCCGTCAATAGCTCCGGCTTCGAGCAGCGGCGAGGCAATCGCTTTCTGCGCGGCCTCGATCGTACGCTTGGCGCCGCAGGCAGAAGCCGTGCCCATCACGGCGTATCCCATGCGCGCCATGATCGTCTTCACGTCGGCGAAGTCACGGTTGATGATGCCGGGGATGGTGATGATGTCCGAAATCCCCTGCACGCCCTGGCGCAAAATGTCGTCGGCAATACGGAACGATTCGAAGAAGCCGGCGTCTTCGGCAACGGCGAGCAGCTTCTCGTTCGGAATGACGATCGTGGTATCGACCGATTCCATCAGTTCGGAGATGCCGCGCTCGGCTTGCTGCATGCGGCGTTTGCCTTCGAAAGAAAACGGCTTGGTCACCACGGCAACGGTGAGCGCGCCCATTTCGCACGCCAGCGAGGCAATGATGGGAGCGGCTCCCGTGCCGGTGCCGCCGCCGAGACCGGTCGTAACGAACACCATGTCGGCGCCTTCGAGCGCTTCGATAATCTTGTCGGAATCTTCGAGCGCGGCTTTGCGTCCGACCTCCGGATTCGCGCCGGCGCCCAGGCCGTTGGTCAGCTTTACGCCCAGCTGCAGCTTCACGGGCGCGTGCGACATGCGCAGCGCCTGCAGGTCCGTGTTGGCAACCACGAATTCGATGCCCTCCACCCCGGCATCGATCATGCGGTTGACTGCGTTGCCGCCGCCTCCGCCTACGCCGATGACTTTAATCTTGGCGTCGTTGCGGGTCTCTTCATTAAAGCTGATGCGAATCTTGGAATCGTTTTTCATTTTTTCACCTATTCGAAAAATGTTTCAAAGTTTCAAGGTTTCAGAGTTTCAGGGTCTTTGGGACCTTGAAACATTGAAACTTTGAAACCTTGTCTTCATGCTCCCTTGCCCACCAACAGCGCTTTCAATCTCGCTCCCCAGCGGTCTTCCTGGAACCCGCGGGCGATGCGCGCGCGCTGGCCGTAGTTCACCATGCCCAGCACGGTCGCAAACTCGGGTTCGGATAACGTCGACGGCATCTTGGCCAGCGGCGCCGGCCACGAGAGCCGGACGGAGCGGCGCAGCACCGATTCCGCCACATCGAAAATTCCCGGCAGGCGCGAGGCGCCCCCGGTCAGCACGATGCCGGCGATGCACAGGTCGAACATGCCGCTTTGGCGGAGCGCGTCGCGCATCATCTCGAAGAGCTCGCGGGCGCGCGGTTCGAGGATTTCGGCGACCAGGCGCTGCGGCATCAGGCGCGAAGCGCGATCTCCAACCGACGGCACCTCGACTTCGTTGCCTTCGGGGATCAGCGTGACAACCGCGCTGCCGTACACTTTCTTGATCTTTTCCGCTTCGGCCAGCGGAGTGCACAAGCCCACCGAGAGATCGCTGGTGAAGTGATCTCCTCCGACAGGAATGACTCCGGTATAGGCCACGGCTCCCTGCTGAAAGACGATGAGTTCGGTCGACCCCGCGCCGATGTCGGCGAGGCATACACCGAGTTCGCGCTCATCAGACCGCAGCACAGAATCGGCCGCCGCCAGCGGCTCGAAGACGGTGTCGTCGACGTGGACTCCGGCTCTGTTGACGGCGGTGATGACGTTTTGCGTGGCGCTGGTCGCGGCCGTGACCATGTGGACGCGAACTTCGAGCCGCCCCGCCATCATGCCCAGCGGATCGTGCACGCCCTGTTGATCATCGAGAATAAATTCCTGCGGCAGCAGATGGAGAATTTCGCGATCGGCAGGCAGCGGAATGGCGCGGGCGCGTTCGACGGCCTGCTTGATCTCGTCGCGTCCAATCTCGCGAGGCCGCGTGCCCAGGCTGATGCCGCCATGGGTGTTCACGCCCCGGACGTTGGCTCCGCCGATGCCGACAATGGCGTGCTCCACGGGCGCTCCGGCAATGTCTTCCGCGGCCTCCACCGCTTTTTGAATCGAGGCCACGGCTTTATCGAGTTCAACGATGACGCCCTTGCGCGAGCCCCGCGAATCGGCGACGCCGTGTCCGCGATAGCGCAGGCCGGAGTCGGTCAACTCCGCCACCAGCGCGCAGGTCTTGGCGCTGCCTACATCAATCGCGGTTAAGAAATTTCCCTGCTGGTTCCCCATGCTTATAGATTCCCTGACGTCAATTAATTGGACCCCGCACTTGCCGACTGCTTGGCAATTCCTGGACTTGGCTTCGGATTCGAGCGATTCGCGGCCACCGCCGAAACTGATGCCGGCTTCTTCGCTCCATGTTTCGGCGTAGTCGAATGCGCCGCGGCTTTCGTCTTCTGCGCCGGGGCAGGATGCTTGGCCGTCTCTTTCCTCTTCGCATTCGTCTTTGCGGCTGGCTTTCTCACTCTCGTCCGCTGCACCGGCTTTTTAGGCGCGGCTGCTTTCGGATTCAGTTTCTTCTCGGTCAGCTCGAAGGCCGGCTTGGGCACGCTGCGATCGTGCGGATCGATGCGCGTGATCAGCGCTGCTGGCCTCACTCCGGCTGCCGCGGCCTCTTTCGCCGCCGCTGCTGTGAGCGCCGCCGGCTTCGGCTTCCCTTCCATATCGGGATTGACGATCACCTGATTGTCGTAGCGCAGGTTGACCGATTCGAGTTTCTGGAACTGCTGCCGCCACTCCTGCACGTGGCTCACGTAGGTTTTGTAACGCTTCAGATAATCCGACGAGCCCAATTCGACCAGAACGTCGCCATGCGGATCGTTCACCCGCACCTTCAGATTTTCGAGATCCGAGAGATCCACTTCGCTGAGGTCCTGCGAATAGCGCGCGCCTCCGGAATCGAGATCCTGCACCAGTTGGTTGTAAGCCTTCATGCGGGGAACGCGCGTCGAGAGCGGCTCGCCGGGATTCATTCCCAAAATTACGGGGAAGGAATATTTATGTTTCAGCGGCAATTCCATCAGCGTGCCACCGGCATCGACCAGAAAGATGCGCGGGCCGACCCGGGCGAAGGCTACGGGAGTGCGCTCGTGAATTTCCACTCGCAGACGATTGGGGACGAAGCGCATCACGCTCGCCGATTCGACCCAGGGAATTTGTTCGAGCTGCGCTTTTTGCTGGCTTAGTGGAATGAAGAAAATGTTGCGGCCGATGTCGGCGCCCATCACTTCCATGATTTGCGCCTTGGTCACGTTCTGCATGCCGGCGACGTCGATGTTGTCGCTGGAGTCAATGCGGAACCGCCAGGAACGCTCGCTGTAGTGATACAGGCTGCCAACGCCGATTACCCCGACGAATAAAAAGACTGCGGCAATCGCCGCCCACAACAGGCGGCTGGCGGCCTTCTTGGGAAGCGGACTGCGGCGGGCGGAGACGCGCTTTTGCCCGCGCAGAAATGGGGATTCCTCGTCCACGTCCAGATCGACCAGGCGCGCATCGTCGAGCGACTCGCGCGCGAGTGGAGCGCTGGGTGGGTACAACTCCTCCTGCATGATGGTGGAACCGCTTTTTCGCGCCATCAATTCAGGTCAGTTGTCGAGAGGAATCGCTGAGCTTTTTCACTATAGCTGCATTTCTCGAATTGAGATAGGCCAAAAATTAGAGGATTTGCACAGGTGGGAACCGGGTTGGATACGAGCACGATAGTGCTATGGATTTGGTGCGGAGGTCTGGGGTTTTGCAGCGAGGAAAGAGTTGAAATGATTGTCGGCAGCGACACGCCTCGCTTCGCTCGGCGGGGCGGACGAAGGCGTCCGCCCCTACACAAAACGGCGGTTGCGCGCGTAGCGCGCAATGGTTGCAGCAAAAAAAAAGGGCACGGATGGTTGTCCGCGCCCGATACCCCAGGAGGGCAATTCAGGGAGGCAAATACGAAGCTTCTAAACCGGGCCTGCGCCCGGCGCGTCGACATGGATCAGGGGCGCGACCGGCATATTGAACCGCGGCACCTCGCGCACGGTGAAGCGCACGCGCGGGCAAGCTACCTTGTGCAGCGAAACCATGACTGGAGCGAAATCGGCGGCCGGAATCCGCATGTGGGCCACTTCGGCTTCGATGCGGGCTCGATCGGCCTCAATCCTTGCCATGTCGGCTTCTTGGCGGGCTGACATCACTTCGAGCCTGTCGTTAAAACGATCGGCGGCCACGCGCGAGCGAGCGATTCTGGTCTGAATCCTCGTTTGAATCCTGGTCTGAATTCTGGCCAGAGCGCTCGACAGAGGGCACGAAGCTGTTTCCTGACGCGCCCCGAGAATCTGCGCCTCAGCCAGAAATCGGTCGGCGTGTCCGGTGGCCAGCGCCAGGACGGCGTTGCTGCTGTGCTCGACGCTGCCGGCGATCCGGTGTGCCCACTCCAAGCCGCCATCGTGGTAGCTTGCATTCAATCCGGCTGCCAGCACTGCCGCCGCCAGCCATCCCCATGCTTGTGTTTTCATGGTCTTAACCCCTTATGCTTCATAGACGGAGGCCGTTTCATTCCGTTAGCAAGAGATACGGTGCCGGGAGGCGGAAAGTTTCAAGGAAGTTGTAGTGAGCCATGAGCAGTGAGCGGTGAGCAAATCCCGAATCAGAAATGGCGGCCACCGGCCACTGCTACCGCGGCAGTGGATCTTTCATCGAGGCCAGCGCGTAGCCCATCACGGCCATGGCAGCGCCGTTCTCGCGCAACTCCCGCGGATCAATCTTGTCCAGCGTATCGGCGGCGGTGTGATGGTAGTTGAAGTACGTGCGGCTATCCTGCATCAGTCCGAGTGCGGGCACTCCAGCCTCGGACATGGCGGCGATATCCGCGCCCGGCGGGTAGCTGCTGGGCTGAAGCGCGTTAGCTCCGAAGCTTTGCAGGACATTGAGAACCGGGCGCAGTAGTTCGGCGGCGGCCATGGTCATCTTGATATCGAAGCCGAGCGGGTGGGCGGCGCCGGAATCGCTTTCGATCACCGCCGCATACTTCGGAAATTCATTGGTGTAGTCCTTGGTGTAGGCTTGGCTGCCCGCGCCACCGTTCTCCTCGTCCATCCACGCAATCACTCGCAGCGTGCGCTTGGGATGCAGGTGCAGCTTCTGAATGATCTCGGCGGCTTCCATGGCCACGGCGATCCCGGCCGCATCGTCGATGGCGCCGGTGCCGAGATCCCAGGAATCCAGATGTCCGGAGACCACGACGATCTGCTCGGGATGCTCGCTGCCTTTCAGATCGGCGATCACGTTGTAGCTCGCGGCATCGGGCAGCTTCTGCGGCGTGAGCGTGAGATGCATGCGGACTTTACCCTGCGCGGCCAGATGCGCGATCAGATCGGCGTCTTCGGCAGTCACGGCCCCGGCGGGGATTCCGGCAGGGATGCTGAATCCGGTATGAGGTAAACGATAATCCGCGTTGCCCACGGAACGAACCAGCGCGGCTACGGCGCCCAGTTCCGCGGCGGTCTTCGGGCCAGCAGCGCGGTAGCGAACCGCTTCCCCGTATGCGATGAATGCCAATCCGGCAGCGGCCTTCTGCTTGTCGAAGATTTCGTTGAACAAGACAATCTTGCCCGCGACTCTTTCCCGGTCCAGCGCTTTCAGTTCGTCGAAAGTGCTGACCACCACCACGTCGGCCGTGATCCCTTCGGTCGCCGTGGAGCTGCTTCCGCCCAGCGCGGTGAGAACGACTTTCTGCGAACTGCCTGCGGCCTGTCCGGGATACTCCACGAGTTCGGCGGTCTCAGCGCCCCGGACCCAATGTGGAACTTTCACCGGCTCTAAATGAACGTCGAGCCCGAGTTGGCGGAGCTGGTCGGCCACGTAATCCACGGCAGCCTGCGCCTGCGGCGATCCGCTGGGCCGGGGCCCGATGTTCTCCGTCAAGTGCGCGACTTGCCGGTAGGCGTAGTCGTCGGCCAACGCGGCCGATTTGATGGCCGCCAATTCATCGAGCAGTGGAGCGGGAAAGTTCTCCTGCTGCGCCGGCGACATCTGGGGCGGGCCCGAGAACGGTGATGGCGACGGGGCAGGTTTCTGGGTTTGGGCTTGAGTTCGAATCGAAGAGGCCGAAAACGATATCAAGGCAAAAACAAAACAAACACGGAGTCTGAACATGGTCGGTCGTCAGTGTATCCGACGGCAGCGAGATGAGAAAGGCGAGCCCGGAATTCCTCATCGAATGCACCTGTCGACATAATCGCAGGCTAGATCCCCAGCCGATGTTCACCTTCTTTTTGCAGCAGATTGAAAAGTAGGGGTACTCAGGCTCTGTTGCTCCGGAGCCGATCCAGAATCCTGATTTCCAAGCTCTTCCAACGGCGTAACAATGGTCGTCCCGGCATGCGAAAATGCTGGTTCTGCGGTTGACAGTTGCATGTCTCTTGTGGCCGCAAGCCATTCTCTAGTTCCAGCCGAATTTGTTCCAAATGTGTGCGTCATAAGATACTCCTCTGTTATTTTAGTTCAAAACCTGCACTTTCTCACCCGTTACCGCCTTAACTTGTACGGCACGGAAGCCTTCTGTTCGCGTGATAGTCGCCACATCTACAGCGCCACCGACTCCCCGGATACCGACCAGCCATTTTTGAAGTGTAATGGTCGTTCTTACTACAAATATCGACAAGTCCACGCAATCCTGTAGTGGTAGGAACGGCCACGGGATTGGCGTGATGAGGCGATTCTTAATTTCCTGCTCGAAGTTGGCTCGCCGTTGCCCAGGTGGAATGTTAAGCAGTTCCTGCACCAAATTCGGGACGGCAGGATCAAAACCGGCTAATAAACGATCCGTTATTTCCCGCTGCCCTCCCCAAGTGGCCCCGAACTGCCCGGCTCCGGGAAACACCTCTTGTGGTGTAGGCGCATTCGGTATGTGAAGCTGGAACAGTCGCCCGTACGCGGCACCGTCGTCATAGCCGCCGACAAAAAAGAACATGTTGTTTTGCAGAGGCGGATTGGCCGGCATCGCAGCACTATTCCATTGGCGCGTGAAAAACTCGCCGAGGCTCCGGGCGAATTCCTCAACCGGAAGCCTTCGATCCCCGATCTCAGTTTCAAATTCAGGCAAGAAGCTGCTTACCGTTCGTGGCGTTTGCTGACCGATGGCAGCCTGCCCGTAGGTCACCGCTCCGACATGGCTCTGGTTCTTCATGCTAAGGAGTTTCGTCGCATTATCAAATGTTGCCGGAGCAACCACCTGTGGCGCACCAGGTGGAGCATTCTGCATTGGCAGCGTTCCCATGAGCGTTACGCGGCTGTCAACCGCGAGCACAATGCCTTCCGCACTCTTAAACGCCACTGCTAGAGACATACGAGCACTCCGTCGGAAAAGTCACCGCTACGGCAAGCCTAAAATGCGGGGAAGGAATCGAGGCATCGGGCTAGCATGGTATTAGCATACTACCCGGCGTTCCGCGACCGAGTACGTTACCATAGTGAAGGCGATCACGTGTACGTTTCGTCCAATGATTTACGGAATCAGAACAAACCTCGCTAAATCCTTCACGCGTACCTTGCAGGGATAGTTACCAACTAAAAAATGGCCCCATTTCTGGGGCCAAATTTCAGAGGCTACGAATTTGGTGGGCGATTTCAGGAAAGGCGATGCAAGGTGCCGCCCCGGCGGCCGGAACGACATTTCGGGAAGTGACACAGCATGTCAATAGTGAAGGTCATGTGGCTAGAGTTTGCGGCCTCTTAGTGCTATGGAGGGGAGCACTTGCCGCGCCAAAATGGCGGTGGGCCGTGATCCGCATCACGCAACGAGTAAGCACCGTGTTTTGAAACATTTGCACTGTCAGCAGGCGGAAGCGCAGGCCCTCTGTCGAAAAATGACTAGAATCAGAAGTGCAGAACAATGCATATTCGCTGCATCGCAAGTGCAAACACAGAAAAGCCCATGGCCGGAAATCCAACCATGGGCTTCAGAATTTTCTAGCTGTTGCCGGCGACGGTGCGCAGCTTGCCCGGCAGGAAGTGGTACGGAGGCCACGGTCCGCTAATCGCGACTTCGCAGTTCTTCAACTGCTTGGCCGCAGTGTTATAGCGGTTCTGATATTTTTCCACGCTCTTGGTATCAATCAGGTGGGCAATGTCGATCAGCATGCCCTCGGGAGCGACCTTCTTGCAGCTGACTTCTTCCTCGAGCGGGTTGAAAAGCTTGTGGACCTGTACGGAAAGGGCCCGGGCTTTCGTCTGCCGTTCGCGTTCGCGGGAGGCCTTCACCTTCAGCTTCGAGAGGTAGTCGCCGCCAACGGTATCGGGCAGTTCAATGTCGATCATGGCTTCGCGCAGGGATCCGTCACGCACGACCAGCTTGATGTGCATTTCAGACTTGCCCCGCAGCCGGGCAACGCTCAGGCCAAAGGCGCGCCGGTTGACCCGGACGGCCTGACGAAGGGCGTCATCGGTGTCGAAGATGGTGCCGAATTTAAAGGGAAGAACCGTGGAATTGCGGAAGCAGTTGCTGACTACGCGAGCGTGTTCAATTGCGGCTTTCTGGTCTAGCTCACCGGTTGTGTGGTCATATTCGCTGACGATGACCGCGAATTCGCCACTGGGATAGCTGAGAACCGCAGCGCCGTTCACTCCTTGAACGCCCTCTAGCAGGAAAGGGCGGCGAGTGCGGGTTCCATTGGGAAGGGTTTGATGCTCGGTAAGACAGTACGCGTACCACGCCATGTTTGACTCTCCGAACCGGGATGGAGACGGACCAAGCCGCCTCTCACGTCGAGTTGTGTCGCCAAAGCTTGAATAGCGAACTTGGAAGTAAGGAACCGGGCGGTACAGGGCAAACGAACCTGGAAGCGCTTTACAGTCGCACTCCCTAAATGCATCTTACTTTGGGCAGTATCAAAAATGCAACTCTTTCTTAGCGAGCAGCATCGAAGGCGGGCTCACTTCTGCTGCGCTGCGCGGTTGGCGCGTTCCTGCTGGGCTAGAAGTACTACGCGCAACATCTCGTCCCAGGGGGCGGGCTTGCCGGTCCAGATCTCGAATTGCCGGGCCGCCTGGTGCACGAACATTTCAATACCGGGAATCACCTGCGCGCCCCGCTCCTGGGCCAACTTCAACAGCCGGGTTTCGGCCGGATCGTAGACCATGTCAAAGACATAGCGCGCGTTGATCTCTTTGTCCTGCAAGGGTGTTTCGCGGCTGTTTCCCATGCCAACCGGAGTCGCGTTGATGATCACATCGAAGGCCAGCTTCTTCAGGTCAGGACGCTTCACCATCCGCGCCCGGGCCTGATGAGCTAATTTTTTCGCCGGCGCCGCGCTGCGGTTCAGGATGTAGACTTCGCAACCGCGCTCCTTCAATCCGAACACCGCCGCACGGGCCGCGCCTCCGGCCCCGATCACGAGAATGCGAGCTCCTTCCAGCGTGTTCAGGCGGCGTTCCAGCGGGCGCACGATGCCGGCCGCGTCCGTATTGAAGCCGTAAAGTTTGCCGTCCTGCGCCCGCACTACCGTGTTACAGGCGCCGATCTTCGTGGTGTGAGAATCGGTGTTGTCAAGGTGCGCCACGATGGCTTCTTTATATGGCATGGTCACGCTGATGCCATGGATCGGGATTTCCCGGATGCAGGTCAGCAGATCTTTCAGGGTCTTGGCATGCAGCGCGAGATAAACAGCGTTGACGTTCTCGCGGCGGAAGGCTGCATTCATGATGGCAGGCGACAGGGAATGCGCGATGGGATCGCCCACCACTCCGTAAACGCGGGTGGCTACGTCCACCTGCTCGATGCGGTAAACGTTTCGCAACTCCTGCGCCGTCACTTGTCCGGGAGCGGTTTCTTGTCCTGCGCTAGCCGACGCAAACGTGAATACGCTGCCGGCGCGAACGCCGAGAACGCGGCTGATGATTCCCTGCTCGCCCATGCACATGCCGACCATGGAATGCCGGTCGCCTTCGCGCGCCAGGAACTTGATCATGGTGACGTTGTCGGAGAGCGTGGTCGCGGTGCTGACAACTTTGTAGAAATCGGCTGGATAGGCCAGCATCTTTTCCAGACTGTCTTCCAGTTTCTTGGTGGCGCGGAAGTCGTGGAACGAAAGGATCAGACCAGCCCGGCTGCGCAGCTTTTGCAGTTGCCCCGGCTTGCACTTGCTGGCAGTTTGCAGCTCGACGTCGACCAGTTGGCATCCCGCAGCGGCGGCTTTGTTTAAAAGGTCGAGTTGGGACGGGATCGAGCCTCGGAACTTGCCTCCGCTGGCGGCGCGGCGGCAGGTAGCAATCACGATCGTCCCGGGATGGCTTTCGATAAAGCGCTTGATGCGCGGAAGCGCCAGGCCGGGCTTCGACAAATAGTCCAACCTAAACTCCAGAAAGGAGTTATCCCGCACGAGCGCCTCCGCCTTTTCGGTCATCTCGTTGGCGTCGGCGCCCACGACTGCCACGCAGACGCGGGGCAGACGTAAGGGCAGAAGTCGCGGCGCAAAAGGCGGAGCGGAGTTCATCGTCCTCGCTTCATCCCCCACTTCAGAAGTTGCGGGGAATGAACGGCGAATTATTACAGGCACTTAATTACTTATGCAACAAGGGATTGCTCACTTACGCAAAAATATGCTCCGGTTGTGCCCAACACCCTCGTAACCTTGACCCACCCTTACCCGCTTGTTACCCTCCGGCTGAAGCCTTTCTTTTCTGGCATTTAACTTAGTGGGGGAACGCGAGGGGCGGTCTTCCCGGAGGTAACATGAAGAAAACAGGATTGTTAGTATTGCTGCTCGCGACGGCGGCCTGGGCGCAAAACGGGGTGGAAAATGCCCCTCTTGAGGCTCCGCAGGGAACCGCTCCGACCACGAACAGCTTTCCCGGCCAACGTATTCAGACGCCTACCTATTCGGATCTCTATTGCGCCGGCTTCATCAGCAAGCACACCTTGCCCGACGCCAACTTTGTCGCCGGCGGGTTACAGACGCCCACCACCACGAAATTTGTCCGCGGCGATATAGTCTACCTCCAGGGCACGGGCTACGTCTTAGGCGCGGAATACGAGATCGTACGCGCATTAAGGGATTTGAACGAATACGAAATGTTTCCCGGACAGGCCAAAGTGCTGAAGCAGACCGGCCAGGCTTATGAAGAAGTGGGACACGTGAAGGTGGTCGACATGCGTAGCCGCGATGCCATTGCCCAGATCGATTATTCGTGCGACGGCATCAACCCCGGCGACACGGCGATTCCGTTTGCCGAGAAGCAGCTGGTGAATTTTCACAACCCCATCCGCTTCGACCGCTTTCTGCCCGCGGCCAACCGGGCCTCAGGCCGCATCGTGATGGCCAAGGACTTCGACTCCGAACTGGGCACCGGGCAGAAGGTCTACATTAATCTCGGTTCGAACCAGGGCGTCAAGATTGGCGATTACTTCCGTGCCGTTCGCTCCTATGAAACCGATCTCCACGACCCGGTGGACTCTCTGTCGTTCAAGGCTGCGGTCTCGGAAGACACGCAGAAGAAAATACCTTCCATCGATCCTAACTTCCTGACCAAAACCAATGGGCCGACGATCCACGTGCGCGAGCTGCCGCGGCGCGCGGTCGGCGAACTCGTGATCATCGGCGTCACCGACACCACCTCGACCGGCATGATCGTGTTCGCGCTGGAAGATGTGCATGCGGGAGATAGCGTGGAGCTGGATCCGTTCAATAATTGAGTTGCCGCTCGCAGCTTCCGCTAGCGCGATGAAGCTGAGCAGTCCCAGACCGGGGGTGGGAAACCATCCCCGGTTTTATTTTGGGGTGAGTCAGTTTGAAATCCGTCGGCGGTACGCCCACGGGAGATCCCTTCAGCCTGCTGGAGAAAACGCGGGTCTTCTGGATGACCCCTCTGGGAAATCTCGCGCTGTGGAAATGAAACTGACCCGCTATCTTTATTTTGCGTAACTTGCTTTACACGCGCCCACCCTGCCCGTGTTCGTCACCGAAAATTTCCGCAGTGAATACCTCAATGGTCGCGCCCGTCCGCCAGGCATCGGAGGGAAGCCCGGCTTTGCAACACGTCTGCTGCAGGAAGGTCGCGCGATCCCAATTGTGTTCCGCAGCTACTTGCGGCAGGAGCAAGCCGCGGCGGCCGGCCATGCTGATCAAGAGGCCATGGCGTCCGACTTCGATGTCCTCGGCTTTGGCTGGCTGTGGAGGCGACAAAATGCTCAACTCGATTTCCAGGTGCCGCGCTTCCTCGAACGTTACCGGATAAAAGCGGGTGTCTTCGAAAGCGGCGGCGCGAGCCGTGTCAGCAACGGCGCGATAGACGGAATTGATGGGCAAAACAAAACCTACGCACCCACGTAAGTTCCCCTTCAGATGAAGCGACGTGAACACGCCGCGCGCTTCGGCGAGATGAGCAGTGGGAGGCTTCAGGGAAATCTCGCGTTGCTCGAGGGCAGAGAGAATCGATTCGTGAGCCAGCTTCAGGAGCAGAGATCTCTCTTGTGGCGAGAACTCACTCAGAGAGACCTCGCGCGACTCGACAGCGGGCGAACTAGGTGGAGGCAGCGACATCGCGATCCGCCTGCGGCGGAGCTGGTATGGGCTTGCGGCGCCGGCTCAGAATGAAGGCGCGGCGCCGGCGCTTCACTCCCCGGCGATCAATCTTCGACCAGAACGCGACAAAGTAGTCGACTGCCGAGGCCAACGACACGCACACCATGAACCAGATCGCAAGAGTCGCGATCCAGTAAATGGGGAAAAAATAATTGCCGTAGACCGGCAATTCCTTCCAGCGGTGATCGAGAATGACCGCGACCACGGCGACTATCTGCACCACCATCTTGAATTTGCCCAGATCGCTGGCCTCTATCGTGAAACCTTCGGAGGCGGCGATCGATCGCAGTCCGCTGACCAGAAACTCGCGCCCGATGACCACCACGGCAATCCAGGCGGGCACCAGGCTGGGATTCAGCTGCACCAGCGTGACGAAGGCCGCAGCAATCAGAAGCTTGTCGGCGATGGGATCGAGCAGGATTCCTATAGTCGTGATCTGTCCGCGCCTGCGGGCCAGATAGCCGTCGATGCCGTCAGTCATGGCCGCGGCCACAAAGATGAATGAGGCCAGCAGTTCCCTCTCGCCGCTCACGCCGTTGAAGCGCGGGCTCAGCAGAATCCACATCAGCAGAGGAATGCTGAAGATCCGGATGAGCGTGATGGAGTTGGGCAGGTTCACACTACGTGAGGCACCGGGGGGCCGACCGGCTGCCAGTTTTGATTATGCTCCACGGGGAAGTGGAACGCAATGCGCGATCTGCACGAGCGGGAAATTAATAACGAGCGCGAAAACCGAACCACAGGAGACACAGAGGTTCACAGGGATTTTCGCCTGTGTCCCCCTGTGGTAAGGGTTTTGGATCTTTTATTTGGCAGTCTTCGGCTGCTTGGCGATGATCATGTCTTTGATCTTGTCGTAAGTGGCCTGCGGGATGATTTTCTTCTGCACCAGTTGATTCTTGGCGCGGTACGGTCGGCCGTCGATGATCTTCTGCGAATAGGCATCGCCGATGCCGGGTAGCGTCTTCAGTTGATCTTTCGTCGCGGTATTGATGTCGAGCTTGTCAGCAGCGGCGGCGTTCGCCATCTGCCCTTGCGTCGCCACGGCCTCAGGTTTTGAAGCCGGTTCGGATTTCTGCGCTGCTGCCAAGCCGCTAACCAGCGAAAGCGCGAAGATTAAAACCGCAATCTGTGCCGTCAGTTTTCTTTCCACGGATCTCATCAGTTCTCCTTCCTAACCTTACGCGTAAATTCCACGCTGGCGGATGGTGTAGGCCACGCGGTCAATCGCCAGCATGTACGCGGCAATGCGGTTGTTCACGTGATGGGTCTCGGCGTAGCGGACTACGTCCAGGAACGAAGACTTCATGATTTCGTCGAGTTGCTCGTTCACGACCGACTCTTTCCAGAAGTAGCCCTGGCGGTCCTGCACCCATTCAAAATACGAAGTGGTCACGCCGCCGGCGTTGGCCAGAATGTCTGGGATCACGAACACACCCTTGTCGGTGAGGATGTCGTCGGCCGCGGAGGTCGTCGGTCCGTTCGCGCCTTCCGCCAGGATGCGGCACTTCACGCGGTCGGCGTTGCGGCTGGTGATGACATTCTCGGTGGCCGCGGGAATCAGAATCTCGCAGTCTTCGACGAGCAGATCGGCGGTCTCGGCCTTTTCCGCGCCGGGGAATCCGTGGACGGTGCCGTTCTTCTGGCGAAAATCGACCAGAGCCTTCAGGTCGATGCCGTTCTTGTTGTGCAGGCCGCCGCCCACTTCGCCGATGCCGATGATTTTGTATCCGGCCTGGTCCATGAGTAGCGCGGCATTGGAGCCCACATTGCCGAAACCCTGCACGATCACGCGAGTGCTGTCGCGGGCGAGGCCCAGTTTGTTGCAGGCTTCGTCGCAGACCACCATCACGCCGCGCCCGGTGGCTTCGCGGCGTCCGCGCGAGCCGCCAATGTTGATCGGCTTGCCGGTCACCACGGCCGTCACCGTCTGGCGCATGTGCATGGAGTAAGTGTCCATCATCCACGCCATGATTTGTTCGTTGGTGTTGACGTCGGGGGCGGGAACGTCTTTTTCCGGGCCGATGAATTCGATGAGTTCCGAGGTGTAGCGCCGCGTCATACGCTCGACTTCGCCCATCGACATTTTATGCGGATCGCAAATCACGCCGCCCTTGGCGCCGCCGAAAGGAATGTTGACCACGGCGCACTTCCAGGTCATCCAGCTGGCCAGCGCGCGCACTTCGTCGAGCGTGACGTCGGGGGCATAGCGGATGCCGCCCTTTGCCGGGCCGCGCGCGATCGAGTGCTGCACCCGAAAGCCGGTAAACACCTCGAGGTGCCCGTCATCCATCTGCACCGGGATGTAGACCGTAACCTCGCGGTTGGGATAGCGCAAAACCCGCCACAGGCCTTCATCGAGATTGAGTTTTTGGGCGGCCAAGTCGAAGCGGGCGCGCTGCGACTCCCACGGGTTGGTTTCTTTATCGACATGCGCGGGAGTAGTAATCGTCGTCATAACTTTCTTCTCCGGAAATGATTGCGGGGCGCGATCTGAGGGCCCATGCCAGCCGGACAATTTCCGGCGAAAGGCGGGCAAACGTTCAGAGTATATGAGCCCGGATGCCAGCGAAGCAAGCCAACCG
This sequence comes from uncultured Acidobacteriota bacterium, assembly GCA_963719865.1. Lineage (GTDB taxonomy): Bacteria > Acidobacteriota > Terriglobia > Terriglobales > Acidobacteriaceae > Sulfotelmatobacter. The sequence goes on from CAVRDS010000058.1 coordinate 100,314, forward strand.
GGGCCGTATGGCCCTGAAACCAGTTTACCGCGGCGTGACGTTCTTCCGAACGCCCTCGGTATGATGTACGCCCTTCTCTGCGTTCTCGGCGGCATTTCTCCGCGATCTCCGCGGTAAAAAGCTTTAACCGCAGAGGCCGCCGAGGATTCGCAGAGTTCGCTGAGGAAAGCAGCATTTTCGCCGCACCCGGCACAGAACATGTGGGGACGGGCGCCTTCGCCCGTCCGGCCGAGCCAAGCTCGGCTCGATTTTCGCCGCCAGTTCCACAGAGCAAAAGCCTCATTCGTCATCCGGTTCGGGCGCGATCGCCTTGTCTTCTGCCGGCTTCGGTTGCCCCGCCACAATTGCCTGCCAGTTCAGGATTGCGTTCCACAACAGGCGCTGGTCGCCGCGATTGAAATCGCGGTGCATGGGATTGAAGTTGAAACTGACGACGTGTCCCTTGCCCACGGGCATATCAAGAATCGCGGGACGCCCGATCAGATTTTCCTCTCCCCAGGCTTGTCCGCTCACCACAAGATCTTTGTGCTCGCGGTCGCCCCACTCCATCACAATGCCGCTGCGGTCTTCCGGGCCGTCGAGGCAGGTGGTGCAATATGCCATGCGCAGCCAGCGTCGCGGCGTGTTGTACAACGGAAAATTCTGCCGGAAGACCCAGGTGTGCGCCGGATATCCGTACGCAATGGGATGGTCAGGCCGATCGAAGGTGACCCGCACGTGAGCCCCCGGAGTACGCGTACCCGCTTGCAGCGCGGCGGCCGACGAAGATCCGCCACCGCCCGCGGCGCTGCGGGGCACGCCTCCCGACGAGCGCCGCACGAAGCGCACCAGCCCGCCTTCGAGCGCCAGCATGCTGCCGCTGCCCAGCGTCACCATGAGTCCGCCGTCGTCGATGAAGTGCTGAATCTGCGCCAGCCCTTCGTAGCCGATTCCGCCCGTGATGTCGTCCGACTCGGCCGGCGTGCCGAAGCTTGGCGTCTGGGGAGTCTTCTTGAACGGCATCGGCGACCAGCGCTTGGGCAGGCCTTCGATCTGCTCGGCTAGTTCGAGGTCGACATGCCCGTAGAGCAACACGTCAATTTTCGAGCTCAAATTTCCGGCGCGAATATCTTCATCCCGCAGATAGGTGTACGGGACTTTGCGCTGGTCGAGCGAGTAACGAATCCATCCGATCGAATCAGTATCGGCCCACGGCACCCACACGCCGATGCGGGGCGCCTTGGCCTCATGCTGCGCAACGTTGGGCGCGCTCGAAACTTCGCCGAAATCAAGGCCCAGTTCGGAGGCTGCGGACTGGATCGCGTCGTGCAGTCCCGGCTGGTCGGGGATGATCCAAGAGCCCGCGGGATATTTCGTTCCATCCTGCTCGAATTCGTGTTCGGCAATTTGAATGTTGAAATTCGCCAGGCGATACCGCGCCGCCAGAAACGATTCCTGCCCGGTGTCTTTGAGCAGGTAAACCGCGCCCGCCCCGCTGACATGTCCGGCGACGTGCGGCGGTTCTGTCAGTTGCGTCAGCGACGCGCTGCGGATCGAGGCATCCGCCGTAGGGATCGCCTGCAAATGGTAGTTGGCGGGCAGTTCCCAGGAAACATCGTCATATGGAGGCTCGCCATTTTTCGGATAATGCTGCGGCGTGAGCAGATCGACCGCGTAGTTGCGATAAGGCTGATCGAGGCGAACCACGTATGTTCCCGCAGGATAGCTGCCGTCTTTGAGTTGAATCGCGCTTTGCGCCTTGGAAACTTCAATATGCTGGCCGATCAGCCGTCCCACCATCTGCGCCACGCGCGCCGGATCGCCCTGGTCGTGTGGAATCAGAAACGCGTACGGCGCCTGCGTCAAGCCTTTCTGCCACGAGTCCCACGATTTCTGATAGAAGTTGCGCAGCATTTCCTTGGATTGGCCGGCCGCATCGTCGAGCGCCATCAGCGCGCCGGTCTCCTGATAATTCAGATTGTCGCGAGCCGACCATGTCACCTCGCTCGGCGCGGGCAGGGGACGATACCACTCCATCGTGGTCGCCCCAGGAGAAATCGAACGCTTCTCGGTTTCAGCGCTGCCGTTGCCAAAGGTTTCGTAGCCGCGGCCAATGCTGTTGTGATTCATGGCCACCGAATCGAGATAGAGATGCGCGAAGGCCTCGCCGAAATTCCACGTAGAAACGCCGGGCATCCCCATCGCCGTCATAGCCTCGACTTCGTGAAAACTGAGTTCGAGAAATTCGGTGTAAGTGATGGGATCGATGTTCGGGTTATAGGGGCCGGTGCCGTTCCAGGTCATCATGAGCGGCGAGCCTTCGTGCAGATCGTGGACCACCGTGGGATGCCACTCGTGGAACATGCGGTGCACGGCCTTGGTGGTCTCGTGGGTCTGCTGATGCGTGTCGCGGTTGATGTCGACGAAGGTGTACTTCGACCAGTAGGGCGGCGACTGGCGCGGCAGGGTGGCGCGGTCGGTCTTCCCTTTCAGGTAGCGATAGAACCAGTCCACCATTTTGTCGCGGCCATCCGGATTCGAGATCGGATTGATGAGCACGACCATCTGCTGGCGGATGCGCTGAATCATCGGCTGCTCGGAAACCGCCAGCCGGTAGGCGAGTTCGAGCACGGCCTCTGTCGATCCGGTTTCGTCGGAGTGCAGGGCGGCGTTGAAGTAATAAATGGGACGCGAAGTGGCGATCAGCTTTTCGGCGGCAGCTTTGTCGGTTTTCCGCGGATCGGCCAGCGCAGCGGTCGCGGCTTTCAGGCGATCGAGATCGCGGATGCCCGCCTCATCGGCGACGGCGATCATGATGATGTCGCGTCCTTCTTCGCTGCGGCCGATGGTGAAGACGCGCACGCGCGGACTGGCTGCGGCGAGCGCCCGAGCGTAGGCGTACGCTTTCTCGGTACCCGCGAGTTCTCCGGGTGCGCCCATGATGCGGCCGAAGAATTTTTCAGGCGAGGGCACGGCCTTCGATTGCGGAACATAGGAAACCCACGGCGAGACGTAATGCGGACCGGTGGTCGCAGCGGCAATGCCCTCGACAGAGCCTGGCTCGGGAATGTCGGGAGCCTGGGCAAGCGCAGAAGAATAGAACGCAATAAGACTGAACGACAGAATTGCGGATCGAAACATGGAGCCCTCGGGGTAAGTCGAGGCGGAAGTTTAACACGCATCAGAGGACTGTCCTCTGCGAGGTCGGCGGTTCAAAACTTTTGACCGCAGAGTTCGCCGAGGAGTGCCGCAGAGAACGCAGAGGAATGCTCGCCCTCCTGAAGGTCTAGGAGTGCCGTAGCCGAAAAGAGATTTTTGTGGGGACAGCCGCCCTCGGCTGTCCAGCCGCGAAGCGGCGTTAGAATGCATCCCGGCCCAAGCGGCAGCGATTCTGCCGCCCCTGCGGGGCTGGACAGCCGAGGGCGGCTGTCCCCACAAAAACTCTTTCTCTCTCTTCTCTACAGTTTGATTTCCAGGCCTTCGGCCGCGGCTTGCACTTTGGGATAGTAATTGCGCGCGTCGGCGACCACTTTATCGATGATGGCGTCACTATGGTCGGGATCGTGATGATAGAGGATTAATTCTTTGGCGCCACTTTCCATGACTACGTTGACGGCCTCGCGCCAGTGGCTGTGTCCCCAGCCGCGGCGGCGCGCGGCGTACTGCTCGGGAAGATATTGTGCGTCGTAGATGAGAATGTCGGAGCCCTCGGCCAGCTTGCGCACGGCCTTGTCGAACTGCTCGTCGCCGGGTTCGTTGTCGGTGGCGTAGACGAGCACCGCATCCTTGGTCTCGAGGCGGAATCCGAGGCAGCCCTGGGGATGATTCAGCCATGCGGTCTTGATGCGGATGTCGCTTCCCATATCGAGGCATCCATTTTCGATGTTGCAGAAATCGCGGCGGGCGCGCATCTGGTCGAGATTCACCGGGAAGTACGGCGAGGCCATCTGTTCGGCCATGACTTGCTCGAGACTGCGGGTGCGGCTCGAGGAATGAAAGAAGAACTCGCTGTTGGGGCTGTCGTACAGCGGGCGGAAGAAGGGCATGCCCTGAATGTGGTCCCAGTGAAAGTGCGAGACGAAGACATGAGCGGCGAAGGGACGGTCGCCGAACTCGCGCTCCAGTTCGCGGCCAAGCACGCGAAATCCGGTGCCGCAGTCGAAGACAAAGATCTGGTCTCCAACGCGCACTTCGACGCAGGAGGTATTGCCTCCGTAGCGCAGGTTCTCGGCCTGTGGAGTGGGCGTGGAACCGCGCACTCCCCAAAACTTAATTCGCATAAGTTGTTGCCGCGCCGCCGCATGCTGCGTCGGCACAGACTCGTTCAGAGTACAGAGGATGGGTTGATTTTAAGGGTGATCGGGTTACGGAACTAGTGACCAAAGTTTGGGACGGTTTGTGTTTGTCCTCACAGAACCGGTACGGTGGCGACAAGGGCGGGCGAAGGCGTCCGCCCCTACACTTGCCGATCCGATTATTACGGTGGCGTCCGCCCTACTCGGTAACCGCTGCGGCTTCCCCTATAATGAAAATCCCTCGCGCGCAGTGCTTCTGAAGCACGAAACGGCTGGCGCGCCGGACACGAACCATGCTGCAGCCTGATTTCAAACAGTTCTCGCGACTCGCCCGCGAAGCCACGCTGATTCCGGTGGTGAAGTCGGTGAGCGCCGACCTGCTCACGCCGGTGTCCGCTTTTCTGGCGATTGCGGCGAAGGAGTCGCACGCGTTCCTGCTGGAGTCGGTCGAGCGCGGCGAACAGATTGGACGCTATACCTTTCTGGGTGCGCGGCCGTACATGCGCGTCAGAGCCGTAAAGGGCAAAGTCGTGATTGAGCGTGGCCGCCGGCGGCAAGTGCTCACGGAAAACATTTTCGAGGTCGTCAAACGCGTTTTGCGCGAGCACCGGCCCGCAAATGTGCCGGGGCTGCCTCCGTTCACCGCTGGAGCGGTTGGATATTTCTGCTATGACGTAGTTCGCCAACTGGAAAGGATTGGCGATCACGCGAAAGACGATTTATCTCTGCCCGACGCCGAACTGATGTTCTTCGATCGACTGCTGGCATTCGATCACCTGCGGCACCAGATTCACATCGTGGCCACAGCCGACGTTTCCGAGGAGACGCCGCGACGCGCTTATGACCGGGCGCTGGCTGACATTGCGGCCCTGGAGCGCAAACTGGCGTCGGGCCTGAGTTCGGCGCTGTGGCGCAAATCCGCGAAGGCGAAAAACGGCAAGCTGAAAATTCATGCCGGGACGACGCCGAAAGCCTTTCTGCGCGGTGTGGAGCGCTGCAAGGAATACATCGCCGCTGGAGACATCTTTCAGGTGGTGCTGTCGCAGCGGCTGGATTTCGTGCCGGAAGTTGATCCGTTCGATTTGTACCGCGCGCTGCGGCAGATCAATCCGTCGCCCTATTTGTATTTTCTGCGCACGGGCAATACGCATGTGCTCGGCTCATCTCCGGAAATGCTGGTGCGGGTGACCGGACGCAAATTGGAATACCGGCCGATCGCGGGCACGCATCCGCGCGGCCGTGACGAGGCCGAAGATGCGCGCCTGGAACAAAAAATGCGCGGCGATGAAAAAGAACGCGCCGAACACGTGATGCTGGTCGATCTGGGGCGCAACGATCTGGGGCGCGTGAGCGAGTACGGCTCCGTCAAGGTAAAGGACCTGATGTTTGTGGAGCGTTACTCGCACGTGATGCACCTGGTGTCGGCGCTGGAGGGAACGCTGCGCAAGGATCTTGACGCCATCGATGCTTTTGCGGCGTGCTTCCCGGCAGGGACGCTGAGCGGCGCGCCCAAGGTGCGTGCCATGCAGATTATCGAGGAACTGGAGCCGACGCGGCGTGGAATCTATGGGGGATCGGTCCTCTATGCGGATTTTGCCGGGAACCTGGATTCGTGCATCGGAATTCGCACGATGTTGATGCAGGGGAAGAAGGCATATCTGCAAGCCGGAGCGGGAATCGTGGCAGATTCGGATCCTGCGACCGAGTTTGACGAGTCCATGAATAAAGCAGGGGCGCTGTTGCGGGCGGTTGAGATGGCGAGAGGCGGAAGTTAGTATTCAGTGGTCAGACTTGTTTACTGGCCACTGATCAGTGGCAACTGATCATGCCTCTGGCAGGAATTCGTATTCTTCGATCACCGCGGCCACGGTGACTTTCCCGTCGGCGCGAGCGTCCTCGACCCGGACGACACGGCCTTTGCATTGCACGCGGATGCTTTCGGTCAGGGTGATTTCTGGCGGAAGCGTCAGCGTAAATCCAATCGGCGCACCCTGCGCGATGGCGGAATCTACATAAAAGCAGATGCCGCGCGCGCTGACATCGCGAATGTTGGCGGCTTCGGGACTAGCCGCATGGTCGCGGTTGACGGTAACAGGTACTCGGAGCGCAAATCGTCGTGCAGCCCTTTTTTCCTGCTGGGGCTCGGCCATGCCTCCTCCAAGTGGCGCATGAAGTGGCTTTTGGAACCTAACTGGAACGTAACAAAGGATGCGCTGACGACCGCTGCAACGTCAATACCACCCTTGGGCGGCACATGGCTCTTTCAGGTTAGATGCACCTGCCGTTGGGCCTTCTCGTGGAGGTTGCGCGCCGGGCAACCACTTCTTGTAAGCTGGGAAGGGAGCTTTCAACCTTGGTTTTCGTGCTCGACAATTACGATTCGTTCACCTACAACCTGGTCCAGTACATCGGAGAACTGGGAGCGAAGGTCGAGGTGCGGCGCAACGATCAAGTCAGCGTGCAGGAAGTGGAAGAGATGAAGCCCGAGCGCATTGTCATTTCTCCCGGCCCGTGCACGCCGCACGAAGCGGGCATCAGCATTGCTTTGATCCGGCAGCTGGCGGGAAAGGTGCCGGTACTCGGAGTCTGCCTGGGGCATCAGGCAATTGGCGAGGCTTTCGGAGGCCGCGTGGTTCGCGCACCCCATCTGATGCACGGCAAAACCAGCGCGGTTATGCACGACAACCGGACCGTCTTTCAGGGCCTGCCCATGCCCATGACGGCGACCCGTTACCACTCGCTGATTGTCGAAGAAAAAGACCTGCCCGAGGAATTGGAAGTCAGCGCCTGGACCACCGAGAAAGACGGTACGCGCACGATTATGGGATTGCGTCACCGGCGTTACAGCGTCGAGGGAGTGCAGTTTCATCCTGAAAGTGTGTTGACGGACGCGGGGAAGAAGCTGGTCGAGAACTTTTTGAGGATCGGTGGCTAGTGGGTAGCGTGTACGCGATCAGCCTCTTAGGCAAAAAGCTTTAACCGGAGAGTTCGCTGAGGTTTCGAAGAGAGCGCCGAGGAATTTTTGGGCGAGGACAAGTTGGCCACTGGCGTACCCATCTATCTCTTCTCTCCGTTGTCCACAAGTGATATGTTTCCTTCAAGCCTTCCATGAGGGACGTGGTGCCGCGGACTGCCGTCAAACTTGTCTGGTCAGTAGTGGTGTTGCTGACCGTCGAAATGGCCGCCCAGAACTTCGGGCCTCCGCGGACGATCCAGAGCGTTCGGATCATTCACGAAAAAGGAATTCCCGCGGTTGAGATCCTTTCCAGCGGCACGGTCATTCCCGAGATTCAGAGCCTCGATTCGCCGCCGCGGCTGGTCATCGATCTGCCCAACTCACGTCTGGGACTCACGCAGAATCGAATCCTGGTGAAGCGGGAAAATATTCTCGCGATCCGAGTGCGCCAGTACCAGAGCAATCCGCCGGTAACCCGCATCGTTCTGGACCTGTTGGCTCCGTATGGGCATTCGTGGGATGGGGCAGGCAATCGCCTGCTGGTGCGACTGAAGCCTCCAGAAGCTGTCATTGTGGCGAAAGCATCTGCGGCGGAGCCCCAAGCCGCGTCCGGTTTTTCTTTGACCAGCGATGCGGTTGTGGTTCCGGTGAGCAGCGCAGCGAGCGGAACGGCGATGGCAGGCAGCCGGCTGGAGAACGGCTCGACCGTTACCGCCGGATCCGACACCACCATTCTGCATCTTCCTCATGGAGGCGAAGTCCACGTCTGCCCCGGAACCACGATTTCGGTGACGCCCTCGCAGAGCAAGCGAGATTTGATGTTTGGCATGAGTACGGGAGCGATTGAGACGCACTACTCGCTGTCTACCGCGGCGGACGCGGTGCTGACTCCGGATTTCCGCATCATGTTCGCGGGGCCGGGTGAGTTCGATTACGCGATCAGCGCCGATTCGCACGGCAACACCTGTGTACGGGGCCTGCGCGGCAACACCTCGTCGGTCATCGTCTCCGAACTGATGGGCAACCGCATCTATCAGGTCAGGCCGAACGAGGAAGCAGTCTTCCGATCGGGGCGAATCGATAAGGTCGATACCGATGTACCGCTGGAGTGTGGATGTCCTCCTCCGCCGCCGGCCGTATTGGAAGCCGCCACACCGGCTGCGCAGCCGGTGGTCGCTTCGGAATTGCCGGCGAGAGTGCGAGTGGGCGAGGCTTCAGTCCTTGGGACTACAACGGAGGAAGCGGTCGCCGCGCAGACCCGCTTGTCCACCGGCCCGGAAACCGCGCCGCTGCCGCCAGCGCAGCGGAATGATGTGCACGTGCAGGTGGATGCTCCGTTCGTTTTTACCGCGAAGAAGCGTACGGTAGTGCCCTTACCTCCGATTGAATCCGCGAGAGAACTACCGATTGAGGAGTCGCCGGAGCGGCAGGTTCAGCTCGATCCCGTGGTTCAGCCCCCACCTCCTCCGGTCAAGCAAAGCGCGAGGCCCGCACACACGGGCTTCTTCCACCACGTCAAAGGGATTTTTTCGGCACTGTTCAGCTAACCGTCCCGACCCTACAATCCCGCATGGAAGTTTTTTCTTGGCGGAAATCCTTTTCGTGCGCCGGCGCTTCTTACGGCAAGTTAGGCATGCAACATCGCCAGTGACTTCCTTGGCAGGAGCGCGCCATGACTGCAGCACCTCCGGGCCCCAGCTTATTTTCTATTTTTTCGGGCGAGCGCGACGTTGACTATCGCACCCGCCGGGAGGCGTTTTTGCTCTCGCTGGTGGGACAGGCCGCGATCCTAGGCGTAATCATTTACTTCACCAGCTGCGTCATTCGAAACGCGCCCGAAATCAGCCGCCAGTTGCCCAAGTTCGCCGAACTGCCCATTGTGTTTCTAGGACACAACGGAGGAGGCGGCGGCAATCACGATCGATTGCCGGCATCGCAGGGCACCCCACCGCGCGCTTCGCTCGACAATCAAATCGTGCCTCCCACGGTAATCGTGCCCAAGGAGATGCCGAAACTTCCGGCGGAAGAGACAGTAGTTGCCGCGCCCGAGGTGAAGTTTCCACTGACGGGGACCTGCCTCACGGGCTGCCACACCAATAAGGCTGACTTTTGCGACCGTTGCCACAACTACGCGGGAGTCTCGGTCTACTGTTGGGAATGCCACGTGGATCCGAAGTTGGCCCGCAGGAGTGTGCCATGAAGATCACGCGCAAGGAATTCTTGGAGCTTTCCGGCGCCTGTCTGGTTGCCCTTTCGGGAAGGAAATTACTCGCCGTTCTTGCTAGTCCCCGGCAAAGCCAGCCGGAGCCGGCTCCGGGAACCGCCGCGCGCAAGCAATGGGGAATGATCATCGACACCAAGAAATGTGCCAAGGATAAGGGTTGCACTCAATGCATCGAAGCCTGCACCACTACCCACAACATCCCCTCCTTCGAGAATCCGGCACATCAAATCAAATGGATCTGGGAGCAGCCCTTTGAGGACCTATTCCCCTCCTATCAGACCCAGTATATGGAGGATTCACGCAAGGAGGAGCCCATCCCGGTATTGTGCAATCACTGTGATGACCCCCCTTGTGTTCGGGTGTGCCCAACCGGCGCCACTTGGAAAAGGCCTGAGGATGGCATTGTCATGATGGACTGGCACCGCTGCATTGGTTGCCGGTATTGCATGGCGGCTTGCCCTTACGGATCGCGGAGTTTCAATTGGGAGGATCCCCGGCCGCACATCAAGACCCTGACCGCCGATTTTCCAACCCGGACGAAGGGTGTGGTTGAGAAATGCACGTTTTGCGCCGAGCGATTGGCGAAAGCGCAGTTGCCGGCCTGCGTGGAGGCTTGCCCGGAGAAGGCCTTTAGTATTCGGGGATCTGAATGATCCCCAATCCGAGATCAGGAACCTGCTCGGAGCAATACATCC
>CAVRDS010000059.1:0-28321 GCA_963719865.1 uncultured Acidobacteriota bacterium
GCGGGGAGTGCATAGGGAGATCCGGTAGTGGGGTCATAGCATGGATGTAGACGCAGACAGTTTCCGCCCCTGTTTGGGCAATGGCACACAAGATGCGTCTGCGTGCCAAGATATCCTATCTGTGATAAATTTTACCCGTTCTCATGGCAAACGTTTTACCAGATCGGGAAATCACGGCCCTTCTAGGAAAGGTCATTATCGGCGGTTCTCCCGAGTGCGTGCGGGTAAACAGCTACGAAGTAAGACTTGGTCATAAGGCACGATTCGATTCCACTGGGGAACACGTAGATATCGCAGATGGACATTTTCTGGAAATCGAACCGGGCGATTTTGTGGCTGTCGAAAGCCTCGAGCAATTCGACCTGAGCCTTGAAACAACAAAGTCTTCGGGGAAGCCGAATGGGATATTTGCTTGGCTCACTCCGACCACAACCATGATGAGAGAGGGATTTCTTTTTGCTTCTACTAAAGTTGACGCAGGCTACAAGGGGAAGCTCAATTGGGGAATCCGTAATAGTTCGGTAAAGACCGTGAAGCTACAGCAGGGCGAACATATTTTCAAATTAACATTTCTCGAACTCACGGAAGGCGAGAAGCCCGACAAATTCTATGGGGATGGCAAGCAGGATCATTATCAAGGGACAACTGGTATCAAAGAATCGACTCGCATGATTCCTGTGAGTATTCCAGATCATCAAGTGGTGCGCCGAGCGCAAAGGAAAATTGATCCCATAAAGCAGCTTACCCAGGCCGGTTACCCCTTCAATCATATCGGTACGGAACTCATAGAATTGCAAGGCAAATTCGAGGTAGTTTCACAAGATGTCGCGCTCGTTAAGAACGGATTCGCTGATCTGAAGAAATCCATAGAACAAAAGATTGATACTGAAACAGGTAAGCTGACCGCAAGCATTTCTGATCTCGGGATCAAGTTGGACGCCAAGATCGGCACCACATTCGGGGAACAGTTTGGCCTTTATTTTGACCAGCGAATGTTGCGGGTGTACGGTACTGTGGCAGCAATCGTTAGCTTTTGCTTGGCGCTTTATAAATTGCTAATTGAGTCTGTTCCATCATCAAAGGCCCAAGGATACGTCCTAGTCAGTGTCGGCGTCCTGCTCTTGCTGGGGACGCTCTTACTGACTCGGTCACCTTCCAAGAAGTAATTCTTCAATCGTCAAGATACGGCTCGCAATTCCAGCCTCCATAGCTGGCGTTACGCGCAAACTGCCGTGAATTCTCACGAAATCGTAATAATCTGAATTCTCAGATGAATTCTCTGGCCTCAACGTTCAGCGTTGATAGCTACGATGGCATGGATGTGGGCCCGATAAACCACCAATGAGCCTGTGGTCCCGCCAGAGACTGTCTGCCATTGCGGGGGTACAAGCAGCTTTGAAAACGCAAACGCGCCGACGTGGCTACGATGTTCAATCAGGCTGAGGCAGCTTCCTTCTGCAACCGGATCGGAAACGGTCTGATTTTTGGCAATCTGTTCTTCCGGGCCTTCCAAAGGTCGTAATTGAGCTGCATCTTCAGCCAAAACTCTGGAGAGGTGTACGGCATCGCCTTGGCAAGCCGGACGCTCATCACGGCTGAAATGCCGGCGCGGCCGTTGAGTATCCGGGAGAGATTCGGCCGCGTCACCCCAAGGCGCTTGGCCGCCTCCTTCACCGTCATGTCGCCCAGGTAATCCTTCAAGACTTCGCCGGGATGGGATGGATGGAAGAGCTTTAGCATGCGTAAAGTGTTACCAATACACGATACTACCCATCAAGGGAAATCCCCGCACTTTGTGCAGTGCGGCGGGGCTGAACGGTTTTTTCCCGGGATTTGAGTTAGACAATGTAATTCAATTGCAGTACAATGACATGAGGGGATTTTCTCATGCCTGCCAACGCATTGGTGCAAACGCGGATCGATCCCGCCGTGAAAGAGCGCGCGGCGGCGGTGCTGGAAGAGTTGGGGATTACCGTCTCGGATGCGGTGCGCATTTTGTTGACGCGGACAGCCAACGAAGGCGCGCTCCCGTTTGCATTGACCCATAACGCCGCCGCACACGATGCGTGGTTCCGCGCCAAAGTGCAGGAAGCCCTGGACGATCTACGTCCCGGCATCCCGCACAAAAAGGTCGAAGCGCACTTCGCCAAGCGCCGAGCCGCCGCGCTGCGCAAGGTACGATAGTCCGTGCGGCTGGAGTGGTCCATCTTTGCGCAGACGGATCGCGACGCGATTTTCGACTACATCGAGGAAGACAGCCCACAGGCCGCGATCGCCGTGGATGACCGCATCCGGGCGCAGGTCGGGAGATTGGCGCGGTACCCGGAGAGCGGCCGACCTGGCCGCGTCGCGGGAACGCGGGAGTTGGTTATTCACCGCACGCCCTACGTCGCCGCTTATCGTCTCGCTGGCGACACCGTGCGGATTCTGCGGGTGTTGCACGGCGCCCAGCAGTGGCCCGAAGATATGTCCGAAGAACCGAAAGAGTGAACTGAAGAAGGGTCTCCGCGGCTAGCCTCTCGCCCGGAACTGGATGATTTTCCGGCGATCGCGTTTTGACGGTCGGCCCGCGGGTAGCTCCTCGAACTGCTTCATTGCCTTGCGCTCCGCAGCCACCTTCATGCGCAGCTCCCGGCTCGCCTCGGTCTCGCGGTAGAGGGTTTGCGCAACCGAAGCCGGACCGCGAACGTCGCTGAGCAGCAGGACTTCCACCTGAAAGTCGCCGCCGTCGTTGGTCACTCGCACGCTGTCTCCAATCCGAACCTCGCGCGCGGCCTTGGCGGGCTGCCGGTTGGATTGAATTCTACCGAGTTCACAGGCGCGTGCGGCCAATGATCGCGTCTTGAAGAATCTGGCGGCCCAAAGCCACTTGTCCATTCGCACGGAGGTCATGATCTATTTTGCTATACGAATGGATTCGGGGACCCGTTCACAGGCTGCGGAAAAAGAGCCGATGTTCGCCCCCCGGCCCCTAAAGGGGTGTGTCTGATTATGACGAATTTGCGGTATCGCTAAAGCGATACCCCGATACGAAGCCTGAGTTTTTCCGCAGCCGCTTCAGTCGGCTGCGGCCTCGCCGGTTGAAGGGTGGCTGAGTGCGTCGGCGTTCTTCTCCGCCTGCCGCAAGCGCAGCGCGCGGTTCGAGGGCAGGCCGGCATCGCGGATCTTGTACAGCAGGGCACGATAGCTGATGCCGAGCGTGCGGGCGGCCTGCTTACGGTTCCAGTGGTGCCGTTGCAGGACCTTCAGGATGACTTTGCTCTCCAGTTCGTGCACGCACTGGCGGGTGAGCTTCTTCAGCGAAATCGGTCCGTCGAACGAGATGTCGGGATTGAAAAAGTTTGGTTCGCGTGTCACCAGGTCGTTGGTGATCACTTCTTCATGGCCCAGGATCACGTAGCGCTTGATCAGGTTTTCCAACTCCCGGATGTTTCCCGGCCAGTGATACTTCTGCAGGACTGCAATTACTTCGTTCGACAGAGGCCGTGCCCGGCAGTTGAACTTCTGGTTGTAGTATTCGAGGAAGTAGGCGCACAAATCTTCAATGTCGCCACGGCGTTCGCGCAGCGCCGGCATGCGCAGGTTGACCACGTTGATGCGGTAATAAAGATCCTGGCGGAAAGTCCCGGCTTCAATTTCCGCTTCGAGGTGGCGGTTGGTCGCGCATACCACACGCACCTCGACCTTCTTGTCTTCCTGGGCGCCGATGCGGCAGAACTGGCCATCCTGCAAGAGCTGCAAGAGCTTCGATTGCAACGATGGGTCAAGCTCGGAAATTTCATCTAGAAACAAGGTGCCGCGGTGGGCCAGCTCGACCCGTCCCGGCTTCGAGCCGACGGCGCCCGTAAAGGCTCCTTTTTCGTAGCCGAACAGTTCGCTTTCCAGCAACGTTCCGGGAATCGCCGGGCAATTCACCTTTACGTACGGCCCGGTTTTCCATGGTGACAGCCCATGGATGAGCCGGGCAATGATGTCTTTCCCGGTGCCGCTCTCGCCGGTAATCAGGACGGGAACGTTGGCGGCGGCCACTTTGCCTAGCCGCGAACGAACCGACTGCATGACCTCAGAGTGGCCAAAAATGATGTTGTCAGGGGGAACCTCGCCGAGCGCCTGCGCCAGCGGACTTACCGAAAGTGTCGTCATAAGGCTGAATGCCCCCTTCGCGGTGTGTGTGTCACCCGCGTGCACTAAAAGTGCAACCCAAGCACCAAACCGGGGGAGAGAACAGAGTGCCTGGAAAGATTCCCGTTAAGTACTCAACTTATGAATGGCTTGAAGTGATGATAACCGAGAACGAAGAAGATTGGGCATGGCACCGAAGTGCCATGTGGAGATAGACCTGGGAAGGGAAAAATAGTTCACACTGCAGAACCCGCTCTTCTCAGTTGCTTACCGGAAGAAGCCGTTGCGTCGGTGCCGAGGGGGCGGGTGAACTTCAGGCCCAGAAGGTGGTAGTCATCGAGGTGCGCAACCCACACCGCCTTCGCGTGCATGATCCGTGAGGAGGTCCTCAAACCGTTGGCGGGCCCGACGGGAGCGCTCGGAATCTCCAGGGAAACCAGACTTGATTTGGGCAAAGAACGGCGAACAACCACCAGAGCACCCCCAGGAGAGATGTTGACGGCCGTAGCAAACTCCAGGGAATCCTTGTCGTTTCGGTCACGAGTGCGGATAAACACCGGAATGGCGAGCTGCAACCGTGCCCACTTGCGCTCTTCTTTCTTAGGCGAGATGCGACGCACTTATCTTGACCACCTTGAGAGGTACCAACCCCCCCGGCAACCGCATCTCAGGGGCCAAACCTCGGAGCGGAGCCAGGCCTGCCTGGAATCGCTCCAAACCTCGCCACCGACACGGAGATTACCGAAGTAATTGCCGAGCCATAGAGTACAATAATGACTGTTGGTCATGTCAAAAGGGTGCAACGTTTTTCGCTTCCGTGCCGCTTCGGGGCCTTTTCCAATTGACAGCCGAGGGCACCTGACATTAGGATCAATTCACCCCCCCCAATGTTCTGAAGGTAGTAGGAGTTCCCTCCCCGAGAAATGGCGTGCGCGTACTTGGTTCTCCATGTCTTCAACGTTAGATAAGAGCCCGACAGCTGCCCTGACAGGTACTAGTCCGAAAGATGGCCGGTCGGCCCTTGCCACGGCTCGGGTCTCCGCGCCCAGTTCGGCGGACGATAGCGCACGCGATCTGGAACAATTGCGCGACCGTTTGCGCAAGACCGCGACCGCTCTGGCCTCCGCCGCCCATGACCTCAAGACGCCCTTGGCAATCCTCAACGGCTACATCGAATTGTTCCAGAGTCAGAAACTCGGACCGCTCAATGAACGCCAACGCGAAGTGATGGACGACATGTTTTTGAGCGGACAGCGATTGCAACGCTTCATTCAGGACTTCCTGACCTTCAGCGTGCTCGAAACCGGCGACCTGCGCATGCAGTTCGTGGAAGGGGACATGAACGCCTGCCTTTCCGAAGTATGCCGGCTCTGGTCCGGCCGGTTTCAGGAGCGCGGTCTTGCACTGTACTTCCTGGCGAACGACAAACTGACGCCCTTTGCTTTCGATTTGCCCAAGATCCAGCGCGTGATTTCCAATCTTTTGGAGAACGCCAGTAAATACACGCCTGAGGGCGGTACCGTCTGGTTGCACGCCGAACCCCATATGTGGGAGCGTCGCAGCGTAAGTCAATCCGCAGCCAATGGAGACCGGCGCCGTCAATCGACGAACGTGCCGAACGCGGTCAAAGTGAGCGTTTCCGACACTGGCCCGGGAATTCGGCCGGAGTTTCACATGGAAATTTTCGATGATTTCTTCCGCCTGCCGGG
This sequence comes from uncultured Acidobacteriota bacterium, assembly GCA_963719865.1. Classification (GTDB taxonomy): domain Bacteria; phylum Acidobacteriota; class Terriglobia; order Terriglobales; family Acidobacteriaceae; genus Sulfotelmatobacter. Next base: position 5,832 of record CAVRDS010000059.1, read on the forward strand.
CAGCGAATCGGCCGAGGGCATGGGCCTGGGACTCGCCATTGCCCGCCGGCTTCTTCAGGGCATGGGCGGCAAGATCTGGGTGGAGAGCGAACCGGGAGCAGGCGCCAAGTTTTCCTTTCTGATTCCCCTGAATCCAATTCCGATCAGCCCGCCACGAGGAACGAAATGAGCGAAGGCGCCAACATCCTGCTGGTGGACGACGAACCGGGAATGCTGCGCTACATCCGCACCCTGCTGGAAGTGGATGAGCACAAAGTTCAAACCGCCAGCACCGGGGAAGAAGCAGTCGAATGCGTCCAAAAGGGACCGCAGCCCGACTTGGTGCTGCTCGATCTCCTCATGCCGGGCATCGACGGGTTGCAGACTCTCGAGCAACTCCGCCACCTCAAGCCGGGATTGAAAGTTGTGATGCTCTCCTGTGTGAATGACACGCGAAAAGTCGTGCAGGCGATGCGCTTGGGGGCAATCGATTATCTGACCAAGCCCTTCCAGAAAGCCGAGCTTGACGCGGTCATCGGACAGTGCGTAGGCACGGCCAAAGGCGAGAGCTATGCGGGCGACATCGAGGAACTTTGCGACGACGTGTTCTTTGTCGCGGCCAGCCCGGCGATGAAGAAGATTCGCTCGCAGGCGGCGCTTGTTGCCAACGTCGACATCCCCGTCCTTTTGCTCGGGGAAAGCGGAACCGGCAAGGAAGTGTTGGCGCGGCTGATCCACAAACTTTCGCCGCGCGCCCACCGCACTTTTCTGAAAGTGAACTGCGCGGCGGTGCCCGCCGATTTGCTGGAAAGCGAACTGTTTGGGTACGAAGCGGGAGCCTTCACCGGGGCCACGCACCCCAAGCCAGGCAAGTTCGAACTTTGCAACAAAGGCACCATCCTGCTGGACGAAATCGGCGAAATGCCGCCGGGGCTGCAGGCCAAGCTGCTGCACGTGCTGCAGGACCAAACGTTCTCCCGCCTGGGCAGCCGCACCTTGGTCAAAGTCGACGTCCGCATCCTGGCCGCCACCAACATCAACATTCCCGAAGCGCTCGCCAACAAGCGTCTGCGCGAGGATCTCTATTACCGCCTGAACGCATTCACGATGTCGCTGCCGCCACTGCGCGATCGCAAGGAAGAAATTCCGATTCTGCTGAAGCATTTCATGTCGCGGATGTCGGAGTCGTACGCGCGTGCGCCGTTGCCCCTTTCGCCTGCGTTGATGGAGGCGTGCCTGCGGCATTCCTGGCCGGGCAACCTGCGCGAACTGAGCAACTTCATCAAGCGCTATCTGGTTCTGGGAGACGAAACGCTCGCCGCATCCGAGTTGCAGCCCCGGCCCGATGGCGGCCGAGGAATGCACGCCGAGGTTGCCGAAAGAACCACGTTCGCGGGCGCTGAGTCCGCGGGCGGCCTGAAGTCGCTGTCGCGCAACGCCAAAGATGAAGCGGAGGCCGAAGCCATCGCCCGTGCGCTGGAAGAGACGAACTGGAATCGCAAACAAGCCGCGGCGCTGCTGCAGATCAGCTACAAAGCGCTGCTCTATAAAATCCGCCAGTACGGAATCGCGCAAAGCCGCAGCACACATAGGCTATCCGCAGGGGCATAGAATCAGTCGCCAGTACCCAGTTGCCAGTTAGGGTCGCGATGCGATGGCTGTGCAGACCTTCAGATCCACGCCGCATTGTTTCGCCATGCGATTACGAGCTGGGATCATAACTGGAGACTGGCAACTGGGTACTGGCAACTGATCTTGGTGCGGATGAGAGGACTTGAACCTCCACGACCTTGCGGCCACTAGGTCCTGAACCTAGCGCGTCTGCCAGTTCCGCCACATCCGCATTACGAAGAAAAAATCGGCAGGCCCTTTTTTAGGGGGACTACACTAATATCCACTGGGCAGCGCCTGGCTGTCAAACGAGCGCAACGTCATGACCCTCGGTGCGCTTGGTCATTGGCAAGGTTCCAGGCCGCTCCATGACTATGGGAAATGCCTCCGATAAAATCCCCGCGGAACTGGCGAGGGAACTCCGAACCTTGGCGCACGATCTCAGCAATGCGCTCGAAACTGTTGTGCAAGCCACCTACCTGATTTCGCAGGCAGGCCCGCCCGAGAACTTGGGGCGCTGGGTCGAAATGATCGATCAGGCCTCGCAGGAAGCGGTGAAAATCAATCAGAAGTTGCGCCAAGTTCTGCGCGAGCAGAGCTAACAAGTTCTTCCGACTGTAGAGACGGGGCTTGCCCCGTCTCACGCTGCGGCGGAGACGCGGCAAGCCGCGTCTCTGCGGAATCGGACGTTGCTATCCCAGCTTCGCATCCATCGTAATCTTCGCGTTCAACACCTTCGAAACCGGGCAGCCCGCTTTTGCATTTTGCGCGGCCGTGCTGAAGGCTTCCGCGCTCGCGCCCGGCACCTTGGCTACCACATCCAGATGCACGGCCGTGATGGTCCAGCCGGCATCGAGTTTCTCCATGGTGAGCGTGGCAGCCGTACTGATGCTCTCCGGCGTCAGGTTCGCACCTCCCAGTTGCGCCGACAGCGCCATCGAAAAGCACGCGGCATGCGCCGCCGCAATCAGTTCTTCCGGATTCGTCCCCGGAGTGTTTTCAAACCGCGTGGTAAACGAATAGGGCGTATTCGAAAGAACGCCGCTGGTGGACGAAACTGTCCCTTTCCCATCTTTAAGACCGCCCTTCCACACTGCACTCGCTTTGCGTTGCATTCCAATCTCCTGTTGCGAGGATTCAAACGAAGTCGGACTCCATTGTAGAAGCTAGTGTGGTGTAGCGGAGATTTGCGCTTCTAAATTTGTCGCCCAAGCAGTCTGTTGAAAGCTCGGATGAAACTCACAGCCTATAATCGGCAGGGCTACACTAACATTTTCGAAAGGACTGAAAGTGCCAACCAATCCGGTTCTGGTGGTACACGGAGGCGCCTGGGCCATTCCCGACGACATGGTCGAGCCGCACCTCAACGGCGTGCGTAATGCTTCCGCGGCCGGATGGCGCGCGCTGGAACGCGGCGGCTCCGCTCTGGACGCGGTCGAAGAAGCCGTGGTCGTACTCGAGGATGACGAAACCTTTGACGCCGGCCGTGGCAGCTTCCTGAACCGCGACGGCAAGGTGCAGCTCGATGCCTTCATCATGGACGGCTCGACCCTGCGCGGCGGCGGAGTGGGTTGCGTCGAACGTTTGCGCAACCCGGTTCGCGCCGCCCGGAAAATTCTTAGCGACAGCCCGCACGTCTACTTTGTCGCTGAAGGCGCCGAGCGCTTTGCCGCCGAGCAGGGCATCGCTCTTTGCCGCAACGAAGACCTCGTGATCCCTCGCGAAGTCGAACGCCTGCGGGAATACCAGGCGCAGGACCGAACTCACGGCAACGATCTGTTCGCGCCCGAAATTTCGCACGACACGGTTGGAGCCGTGGCCCTTGACCGCGACGGCAATATCGCGGCTTCGACTTCGACCGGGGGCACGCTCAACAAGGCTCCCGGCCGCCTTGGCGACTCTTCCCTGATCGGCTGCGGCTGCTACGCCGATAATCTCAGCGCGGCCGCTTCCACCACCGGATGGGGAGAACCGATCATGAAGCTGGTGCTGGCAAAATGGGCGGCGGATCGAGTCGAATCCGGCAGTTTGCCCGAGTGGGTCGCCAAGGAAGCCATGAACTATCTGAAGCAGCGTCTCAACGGCCACGGAGGAATCATTGTGCTGGATGCTCAGGGCCGCTTCGGAATTGCCCACAACACGCCGCGCATGGCCTGGGCGCTTCAGACCACCGAAAAACAAGAAGCCGGAATTCAGCGAAACGGCTGAAGCGCGGGCTTGCAAGCTGAAAACTGAGAACTGAGGACCGGGAACTGAGAACTAGTTCTAGAATTCCACGTGAGCCCGCAGGCCCGGCACCACAACCGGCCCGCGGGCGCGGTTGTAGCCGGGATTGTCAATGTACTGCACACCGGGAGCAATATAAATTCCGCGCCAAACGTGAACCGTGTAATAGCTCTCGACTATGTTCTCGCGGCCATAGTTGAGAGCGCCGTCGCCGAGCAGAAAACCACTGCCTCCATCGGCAAGATAAATCTGGTGGTCCTTCGAAATCGCGTTACTCACCACCGCTATCCCCGCACGATCATAGCGGCGATGCCACAGGACACCATTTACACCTAGACCGCCCGAGAAAGTCTGGCCAACTTCCGTGAAAGCGAATGATTCCGTTTTGTCATTGTTCCATCCAAAACGTCCGAAGGCCGTTAGATTGCGCGTGAGGTTCTGCTCCACATTGATGCCGAAACCATACTTGCGCGTGATATGCCAGGGATGATTCGTGATCTCCGGTACCCCACCTTTAGCCTGTGCAACCGCGTCGCGATAAATCCCCATGTTCGCGTAATTCGTGTACGCCAGCAGACGGACCGCTCCTGGTTTTTTCGGGATCAAGCCACAGCGCAGTTCGTATTGCCAGTTCTCCGAGTGTGCTTGCCACGGCTTCCACACCAAGTCGATTCCATTCGCAACCTTGGGCATGAGCGCTTCCACAAAGCGAAATCCCCAGTTGCGGTCTTCATAATCGGCCATGACCCCAACCGTGTAGCCGCGGGTGTCGGCAGCGAAGTCCCAGGCGCCGTTTTGGTCGACCGTCCAGTTTGTGAATTGGAAGTGACTATCGGATCCGACGGAATTCTGGTCGAAGAAGTCGGCCAAGCCGAACTTGCCAAAGCGCACTTCCAGCCGGCGCCGCGGCAACTCCTCAAATAAGGAAAGAGCATTACGGTCGTTTTCAACCTTGTCTTTGCTCAACGCAAATACTTTGTGGATCATTCCGCGCGCCAGGTAAGGCGCGGTGCTCAGTGGCGAGCCTTGGCCAGGAATGCGGACCACATCCAAATTGGTAATTCCTGCCAACCCCAGTGCGTTACTCAATCCGCGGCCAGCAGCGTCTTCCACGTCCGCCAGAAACTCGGTGGAATTGTTGAGCCGCACGCCGGTGTAGAGCGTCATGAGTCGCGACGTGGCCTTCTCGTAATGCGGGCTGAGGCTGTTCTTCCCGCTGTAGTCGGCGTGAAAATCGGGATGAGCCTGGGATATGAAGTTCATCTGCCCGGAGAGCCAGAAGCGACTGTCCTTGAAATGGGGGAGCATCGTTTCGGGATCGGCAGTGGCATTGCTGGGCGGGTCGGGTGGATCGTCCGCATTCGGAGCAGCGGCGGGCTGAGTTGAATCGGAGGCGGGTTGCGCCTGCGCCCAGCAGGCAGGAACGGAGATGCCCGGCAAGAAGGCGAACGCCAGCGCCAAGGCCAGCCCAGTGGCGCGGTTCGTAAAGCCGGCTATAATGAAAATGAATTTCACTTTCAATATCATGAGAACACCCTAACGACCGGCTGCCGCGTTCCGCAACGCGTCCGATCACCTCTGCGTGTGATTGCAATCACGCCCGGCCCATAGAGTTGATCAGTATGCGCTCAGTCGGTTAATGGAGCGTTACAGTTGCGGCCGGAGTCGAAACCCGCAGTTCCCCATAGCGAGCCTATGGTAAAACCCGATTCTTCTTCGTCCCGACCCCGTGCGATTCGCACCCCGCGCTGCTAATTAACGTAAGCATCTCATAGATAGTTAACCATGGTTAATGTCACGCGACTCAGCCATGCTCTCATCTAGTCGAGAATGCGATGCTTAAGATTCATGACGCCGCGACACGGAACCACTCCTAGAATGATGCCGTTTTCATCGGTCACGGGAAGCGCCCGGAAACCATAACGGAGAAGGCGTGTCGCGCCGCTTTCAAACCGGGCAGGAGGGACAACTCGTGCGACAGTCCAGCATATCTGGAGCTTCCGGTTGCCATGTTCGTCGATGACCACGACCCATTTCCTGCCCAACGGCTGCTCGCGATCTCCGGCATTTTCCACACGCCTGAAATTGGAGCCCTGGTAGCGGGACGCAGCTTCGAACGGCGTCGTCATCGCTATTTGTGGTGCAAGTACAGTGGCGCACATTGTCGTTTCCTCCTTTCCTTCTTACGTTTGTCTTCCACCCTGGGCTTTGTTCCCGCTTTGCGCTGCTAAACGCTCGCGTTTGGAGCCTTCGCGCAGCGCAGGATGCCGACCATTGCTGCCAAGCATGGAATCAGAGCAAGGAAATCCAAAACTTGAAAAACCAATGCACGGGCAACCCCCGCTTGTGCGGACTGCGACACTCTTGCTGGCGGCAACTCTGCCGCGGCTGAGCGGAGCGCCGCAGTTCGCGCGTTTCGATCTTGTGGAAGGAGGAAGTGTGCCTAAGGCAGGGGCCTCGATCCCTCGTGTTCTTCAGTTGTCAGTCAGAAGAAGCAGAGGTGAGGCGATAGGCGGGAGACAGAGGCTTATCGGGACACCCGACCGTTTCTTCTAAACCGGAAGGCCGCCGAGCGTTCTCGGAGGCTGATACCCACTGCTTGTTTTCATAGATCCTTTTGGTAGTCTTAACGGGAGGTCTGGCATTCCCGTTAGGGATTTTATATCATACCCCCCTAGGGTACCTGTCAAGAGAAAAATGCGGAAAAATCCGCAAAACAATTTATGAAAGACAAACTCCCCGAAATCTCGAAAGAAAAACAGAAGCTGCTTTCCCGGATCAGACGCATGAGCGGGCAAATCGACGCCGTCGAGCGCGCGGTGACTGCGGGCGATGAGTGCGCCGACATCCTGATGTTGCTGGCGGCGATTCGCGGCGGCGTCAACAGCCTGATGGCGGAGATCCTGGAAGATCACATCCGGCTGCACATCACGCATCCAAACCGCGGGATGGAATCAAACGAAGAATTGACCGAGGACCTGATCAGTCTAGTGCGCGCTTACCTGAAGTAGGCCTGGCGTCATTTAAATCGGCGCTGGCTGCGAATCTCGGGGATAGGGCGGAAGAGCCGGCAAAAAGTAAAAAGGACAGCCCGGAGCCCCCCAAGGCCGTCCTGATAAACCCTCCCGGTTAGAAGGGCAACTGGCATCACGATAGCCGCGCGAGATTGCGGGAGTATTGCAATTCCGTGAAAGTCCGGTGAATTCGACTTGGCCTCGCAAGATGCCCTTGGCAACCGTTTTCGACGAGCCACTGCTATATTGATCGGAGTTATCGGCGGCTCCGGCCTCGGCCAACCGCTGCGCTGGAGGAATCATGGCCCGCAAGACCGAGCAATCCCGCGCGCTGCAGAAACGCGCGGAACAGTTGATTCCCGGAGGCGTGAATTCCCCGGTGCGCGCCTTCCGCAGCGTGGGATGCGACCCCCTGTACATCGTCCGTGGCCAGGGTTCGCACATTTGGGACGCCGACGGCAACGAGTATGTGGATTACATCGGCTCCTGGGGTCCGCTCATCCTCGGGCACGCCGCGCCCGCAGTCATTGAGGCTGTGATCAAAGCCGCGCGCAGCGGCACCAGCTTCGGAGCGTCCACTCCCGCCGAAGCGGACCTCGCCGAGCTGGTGATTTCCGCTTTTCCGCACATGCAAAAAGTTCGCTTCGTAAGTTCCGGCACCGAAGCGACCATGTCGGCCATCCGCCTGGCGCGCGGGTACACGAAGCGGAAATACATTGTGAAGTTTGAAGGCTGCTATCACGGACACTCCGACGCGCTCTTGGTGAAAGCTGGATCGGGCGTAGCCACGCTGGGCATTCCGGGCTCGGCGGGCGTTCCGGAGGAATTCACGCAGTTCACCTTAGCGCTTCCGTTCAACGATGTCGGCGCACTTGAGCAAGCTTTCGAGAAGTTCAAGCATCAGATTGCGTGCGTCATCGTGGAGCCAGTCGTAGGCAACATGGGATGCGTGCCTCCGGCCCGCGGATATTTAGAAGCTCTGCGCGCGATTACCCAACGCGACAAAGCGCTGCTCATCCTCGACGAGGTCATGACCGGATTCCGCTTGGCCTATGGCGGAGCCCAGGAACTCTACGCGATCCAGCCGGACCTCACCACCATGGGCAAAATTATCGGCGGAGGCTTGCCCGTCGGCGCCTACGGCGGCGCCAGCGAAATCATGGATCTGATCGCTCCGCTAGGCCCGGTGTACCAAGCCGGAACGCTCTCTGGAAATCCTCTGGCGATGGCCGCCGGTTATGCCACGCTAAGCTACCTGCGTGAGCACAAGGATGTTTACTCGAAACTCGACAAGCTCGCCGCCGAAGTGGTCGCCGGAGTAGCCGCAGCAGCCAAAGACGCCGGCGTCACTATGTGCCACAACCGGGTCGGCTCGATGTTTACCTGGTTCTTCGCGGAGGGCCCAGTCACTGATTGGACTTCCGCCGCCAAGTGCGATACCGAAGCCTTTGGACGGTTCTTCCGGGCGATGCTCGAAAACGGAATCTACCTGCCGCCGTCGCAGTTCGAAGCAGCGTTCATGGGAGCCGCGCACACTGAGCGGGACGTGCAGCAGACCATCGCGGCAGCCAAACAAGCGTTCGCGACGGTGCATGCGTAGGACAGACGTAGTTGGTGTAATGGCGATGTTTCACATCTCTTCGACCGTTACAAACTCATACCCCAAATCCTTATATCGCCGGATCAGATTGTCCGTCACAACTACCGTCTGCGCGCGGTCCGCACCTAGGGCGCGATGTCCGCCATCGTGGAGCAGGATCACGTCGCCGCCGCGCATTTGCCGCGCAACTTTCCTTTCGATCACCGCGGCGGGCGGAGCATTCCAGTCGTATCCGGTTACGTTCCACATCACCGTCCGTAGCCCGAGCGCACGCGCAATCCGCAGCGTCGCCGGTCGCCTCCCTCCGAACGGCGGACGAAACAAACTCGAATGCTCGCCAATCGCGTCCTGCAACGCCGATCGGCAATCTAGAAGCTCTGTGCGTGTCTGCGCCGCAGACTTGAAGATGAGCAGCGGATGCGTGAACGTGTGATTGCCGACGGCGTGTCCCGCCTGCGCCACCGCGCGCGCAATATCGGGGCGCTGCCGCACGTAACGGCCGATCATGAAGAACGTCGCCTGCACCTTGTGCCTCGCCAGCACGTCGAGCAACTTCAGCGTGTGCGGATCGTTCGGGCCGTCGTCGTAGGTCAGGGCGATCTGCTTACTTCCGCGAACCCCGCCAGCAAACGTCCGACCGAACCACTGCCCAGTCGGCGCCATGGACTGGTACCCAGCCGCCGAAGCGGCGGCAGCGGCCGTCAGTCCGATCAGAGCGGGGAGCATGGGGAAATTGTATGCGATTGCAGAGGTCAAAGGTCAGATTGCAGAGGTAAGAACCTCAGAGATTCAGCATTGCCGCTTGTCACGAGAGATTTTCACCTCTGCAATCTGACCTCTAACCTCTGCCCTGCTCTTCCCAATTGCGCCGCGCGGCGAAGCAGGATATTCTGCTCACGACTATCCATGGCAAAGCTTTTCGAACTTCCCCGTTACATTGCGGTTGAAGGTCCCATACGAGTTGGGAAAAGCACGCTGGCGAGGGTTCTCGGAGAGCGCCTGGCCGCCCAGCGCGTTATCGAACCGGAAGACAATCCATTTCTGAAGGCGTTCTACGAAGGCGAGCCCGGCGCCGCCTTCCAAGCGCAGTTTGCATTCCTCATCCGCCGCTTCGAGCAGCTGCGAGGGCTCGATCTGGGGCCGCGGTCAAATAAGACAGTGGTTTCCGATTATATTTTTGAAAAAGACAAGCTCTTCGCCTGCCTCAATCTCAACGATCAGGAACTCGATACCTACAATCGCTACTTCAATTATTTCCGCGAACAACTCCCCACTCCCGACCTGGTCATCTATCTGCAAGCCACGCCGGAGGTGCTGAAGAAGCGGCTGAAGAAGAAGAACGCGGCCGGCGAAAAGGCCATCAGCGAAGATTATCTGATGGAAGTGGTGAAGGCCTACGAGCACTTCTTCTTTCACTACACGCAGTCCGACCTGCTGATCGTGAATACCTCCGAGATCGACTTTGTCGACCGCAACGAAGACCTGCAAGAGCTGCTGAAAAAAGTCTCCGCCCCGATCAAAGGCACGCAATACTTCCTGCCGCTCGGCGGTCAGGATGCGGCCAGCGCGTAGGGCGGTATTAGGAAGGTGGGTGCTGCAGATTGTTGGAATCAAGCTAGTTGTGGGGGACCCACGAGGTTGCATCAGGACTCTAGAGTCTTGTCTTGAGAGAGATGTGTTAAGCTACGAATCGCTAAGCATTGAGCCGCATAGCTTGAGTTGGCATCAAACGTAATGGAGGCCCGATTCCTATGACGATGGCGGAGGAGAAGGTAATTTTTCAACTCAAAAAGGTTGCTGAGGAAATGCCCGAGACGAAGCAACCGACTGTCCATTTCATGCGAGATTGGGCTTACGGTAATGCTGGGATCGAGAATGAATCGATTACTCGCAGCCAGGTCGAGCTCGTCATCACAGAGAAAGAACCCGAGTAGTCGCTGGTTGCGGGAAATACCTAAGCTGATTTTGGGGCTAGCCGGGATGGCTGGCCCTTTTGAATTATGGACAACGAATACAAAGACGACAAACTCCTCTGTCCCGCCGAGAAGAAGGCTGATCTTGAGATTGCGAACCAGAAGCTTGTTGTCGAATACCTTGCCGATTTGTCAACAGGGGTCGAACTCGGATTACAGAGGGAGATGTGCTTGAGATTCATCGTTTAACAATTGAAGGGATCTACCCTTGCGCCGGAACCTACAGGGATGCTCGAACCGAGGTGACCATTACTGGAACTGATCACCGGCCCGCTCACCCCTCGCAGGTTCGGCTTGAAATCAACGACATGCTCGAATCGCACTATGGCGAGGGGCAGAATGAGAGCCCGATTAGAAGAGCGGCCAGAGTGATGTGGAAGTTGAACGCCGTCCATCCGTTCAACGGCGGGAATGGTCGGGTTGCCCGCTCGCTGGCGTATTTGATCATTGTTTCGGAGGTAGCGCCTATCTTTGCCGGCGAACCTCTGCCCACGAAGCTCAAAACGCGCAAGGATGCCTACGTCGACGGCTTGCAGGCTGCGGACAAGGGCGATTTGCAACCGCTCGAGAGCCTCGTGCTCAAGTGTTTCGAAGAACAGTTGTCGGATATTGCGCGCCAGGCCGCGATCACCAGGCCTGCTTCCCCGCAGCATTTGTAAGGCGCATGTCCGATTCTCTCAACTATCGACTACCGCCATAACCATCTGGCAAATCTGCTGAGTTCAAGAACGAAGCATCCGAAGATCAGAGTTCGCAGGAGGATCTTTTCGCAGACGGCATAGAAGTCGTCGATGCGGCGCTCCAGATCGCGATTGCGCTTCATTGCCACTCCAACTCCGCCGTGTAATCACACGTTGAGAGGGGCCGGCCTTGCGCATGTTATCGCTACAACGAGCAGCGCTCGGCCAACTAGCTTACGCAGTTCGCTTCCTGAGCGAGATGTACTTGTCCCGCCCTCGCTTCACGACGCGAAAAATCCCCTCGTGGCTACGCAACGCGGACTCAATAGCCTGCCTGCCAACTTTTTCAACATTCATTGCCCCAAGGAATTGCTGGACATCGGCAACTTTACCTTCTCCGGCGATGAGCAAATATTCCTTGATACCTCGCCAAAGAGGAAGATCGGCTCTCAATTCACTCGGGTCGCCTTGAAGGTTGGTCTCGCTCATGACAGCCTCGCCTTTGGCCATCGCGTCAAGACACTCCTCTCCTAGGACTGCCATTAGCCGCTGGATGCGTTTGCCCCTAGAATCGATCTCCGCCTTTAGGTCAACATATCGGTTATAGGCGGAGGATAGCTTGTCCATTTCTGCCCGGAGCGGTTGCAAGGAGGCGCACTCGTGTTCCAGTCTCTGGAGCATCATTTGTTGGACATCAACAATCGAGGGCATGCGACTATGATGCACCTTTGTGGCAACATTGTAAATGAATATTGTTGCCTCTATGTTTTTCGCTGGGCAAAGCCAGCCGGGGTGCCTCGATACGGCCCTCGACCAACGCCCCTTTTGCAGCTATAATCCCCTCAGCGTCATCCAAGACGCGTACAGGCTCTATCCGCCCGGTTTGCGGAGGGGCACTGGAGGACATCGTGAGTCTCACTCCTATTGGCGAACCCCGCCACAAGATCACCACTGCTACCATCCGCGAAAAGAAGTTTCAACGCGAACCCATCACCTGCCTCACCGCCTACGACTACGCCACCGCGCGCCTGGTCGACGAGGCTGGCATCGACATTGTCCTGGTCGGCGACTCGCTGGCCATGACCATGCTTGGCTACGAGAACACGCTCTCGGTTACGGTGGACGAGATGCTGCACCACGTCAAGGCTGTGCACCGGGGCGTGAAGGATGCGCTGCTGATCGCCGACATGCCTTACGGGTCTTATCAGGTTGACTACAGCGACGCCGTTCGGAACGCTGCCCGCTTCGTGAAAGAAGGCGGCGCCGAGGCGGTCAAGATGGAAGGCGGCGAAAAGCGCGTGGATATGATCCGGCGCGTGATCGACGCCGAGATTCCGGTCGCTGGGCATATCGGGCTCACGCCGCAATCGATCAACATGATGGGCGGCTACAAAGTGCAGGGCAAGACTCTGAACGCGATCGAGCAACTCATGCGGGATGCGGTCGCGCTTGATCGCGCGGGCGTGGCTTGCATCTATCTGGAAGGCATTCCGCGCGAAGTCGCGGCCATGATCACCGCCGAGGTCGAAGCTCCCACCATCGGCATCGGCGCTGGGCCGGATTGCGATGGCCAGGTGCTTGTCTTCCACGACCTCGTCAACCTGACGTTCGGACATCCCGCAAAATTCGTCCGCCGCTATGGAGACGCCGCCGCACTGATCACGGAAGCGGTGCTGGCGTTCAAGGCTGACATCGTTTCGCACCAGTTCCCAAACGACGCTGAGTCTTACCACTTGCCGAAGGAAACGCAGGCCGCGCTCGAAACGGTACTCCACCGCAAGCAGGCCATGCTGCGATAATGGCGGGCGGAGAAAGCGTTGTGCGGATTGGCGTGCGAACTTAGTCGAACTTTGATGGCTCACAAAAGGTTCTCCGAGCAGGCTGCCGGGCCCGCAGGGGCTAATGCCCGCGTTTTTGGTGGCCCTGAACGGCACGGCTCAAAGCCGTGCCCTACCCAAAACCATTTATGAGACCTGTTCCACTGCTAACTAGCGTGCGCGACGTTGTACAAGCGCTTGTTACGTTCATTCTGCTGGGGGCTCTGGCGTCCTGCTCCGGACCTGCACAGCCAGAGCCCGCGCAGGCGTCGCAGCCGGCCAGCCTCGAGTCCATCCCCGCGCCGGATCCCTCCAAGTACCCGGTGGTCAGCGATATGGTCCATTGGCGGAATCCGTATTTGGTGGTTCGCGAGGATGGGATCGGCCTGGTCGATCTCGCCAATTCCGAGATCCACATGCTGAAGCCGGAAGAAGTCCCGGGCAAGTTGGTCTCGCTTCCGTCGAGCGCATGGCCTTACGGCCGGGTGGTGCTGGTGGCCGAATCCGTTCCTAAGAATCCACCCGAGCAGACGAAAGCGGACGTGCGGAAGAACCGCGCTTTGCTCCTTGGAACTCTTAAGGAATTGGACGTGCAGTACCGCAAGACGCCGTGAGAATAGTCATCGGGTGATCTGAAGTGCAGATCGCTCTGTCCATGAATGTATGCTCGACAATTCCGGAAGCTCGCGCCGCCTGTCGCGCTGCCCGCGCCAGCAGCAAGCGCCTTGGCCTGGTGCCGACCATGGGCGCTCTGCATGAGGGCCATCTGTCGTTGGTGCGCGCGGCCAAGGCGCAGTGCGACATGGTTGCGGTTTCCATCTTCGTGAACCCAGCGCAATTCGGCCCGAAGGAAGACTTGGCAAAATATCCGCGCCCTTTCGACCGCGACTGCCGGTTGCTCGAAAAAGAAGGCGTCGAGATTCTGTTCGCGCCGGCGGTCGAAGAGATCTATCCCAAATCCAATTCCAATGCCGAAGGCACCTGGGTCGTGGTCGAAGGCCTGAGCGAAAAGCTCGACGGACGATCTCGGCCTGGCCATTTCCGCGGCGTGACGACCATCGTCTCGAAGCTGTTTCACATCCTTGAGCCCGAGGCTGCGTTCTTTGGACAGAAGGACGCCGCGCAACTGGCGGTAATCCGCCGCATGGTGCGTGATCTGAATTTCGCGGTGGAGATTGTCGCCTGCCCCATCGTGCGCGAACCCGATGGCCTGGCGATGAGTTCTCGCAACGCGTACTTGGATGGAGAAGAGCGCAGCCGCGCGCTCGTGTTGCAACGGTCGTTACAGGAGACTCGGCAGCGATTTCAAGCTGGGGAAAGAATCGCTGCCAATCTGATCTCCGCCGCCAAAGAAGTCATCCGCCGCGAGCCGCAAGTCGCGCTCGACTATTTTGAGATTGTCGATCCGGAGACGCTCGATCCCGTCGAACTGGTGTCGCAAAGAACATTGGTTGCGGTTGCCGCCAACGTCGGATCAACGCGCCTGATCGACAATACTGTGCTGAATCCCTGAACCGAAGCAGCCGTGGACCAATAAACCCTCAGTTCAATATGACCGCCTAAAGATCCGCGTTACTGCGCCGATAGAGTGTGCCAGGAGCGAGCAAGCGCTACCGCCTCCTCCCGGAGACGAAGAGGTTTCCGGCGACGAAGTAACGCAACGGCTGCTCGGCTGACTTTACGATCCCGATGCGCGGTGTGACGGTAGCGCGGCGCACGCGATAGCCGTCGTCGACAATACGGAGGTCGGAGCGCGGGTTTATCAAGCTTTTCCCGTTGTCCCGCGCGCGCGTGATTTCCAGAGCTTCGGACAGGCGTCCCGGACCGGAAGAAAGCTTTTTGAGAAAAGAAACCTTGCTGCGATTGGTCTCTTTCGCCAGGTCGATCGCCCGCGCCTTGGCCATCTGCTCGATGCCGGCCACCGGTTCCAGGGCACGAAACAACACGCCGCCCGGAACTCCGTCGGGCAGGCAGGAAACATTCAGGCAGTAATGATTGCCATAGATGAAATACACATAGGCATGGCCGGGAGGGCCGAACAGCACGGCATTCCGGGCTGTCAGTCCCGCTGCCGAGTGTGCTGCCGCATCGTCTTTGCCGAGATACGCTTCGGTTTCGACGATTCGCCCGGCAACGATGCCGCGCGGCGTCTTCCGCACCAGCAATTTCCCCAGCAGCGCCCGCGCCACCTGCCGCGGATCGCGATTGAAGAACTTCGCCTTGAGTAAAGTACCGCGGCCGAGCGAACTCATGTCCAGTTTTCAGTTCACCCGACTTTGTCATCCTGAGCGAAGCGAAGGATGACAAAGCGGGTTTAGGTTCCTAACTGTTTCAGGCCGCGCTCTTCAGATACGCCAGCACTTCTTCCGCATGCCCTTCCGCCTTGACGTTATGGAAGATGTGTTGGATCTTGCCGTCGGGGCCAATGACGAAGGTCGTCCGCGCAATTCCTTTCACTTTCTTGCCGTACATGTTCTTCTCTTTGATCACGCCGAACTGGTTCGCGATCTTCTTTTCCGCATCGGCCAGCAGTGGGAACGGCAAACTGAATTTGTCCTGAAACTTTTTCTGCGACGCCGCCGTGTCCGCCGAAATCCCCAGCAGAACCACGCCAGTCTTCTTGATCGCCGAGTAGCTATCGCGAAAGCCGCAAGCTTCCTTGGTGCATCCCGGAGTATCGGCCTTGGGATAGAAATAGAGCACCACGGTCTTGCCGCGGAAATCTTTCAGGGCAACCTCTTTGCCGTTCTCGTCCGTCGTACTGAAGTCTGGGGATTTATCATTGACTTCCATGAAGTTCTCTCCTCGCCGAACATGGTTATATCGCAACCGGCTGGGCGCCGTCACCTTGATCGCGTCGATGGTCGCGTCGATCTTGCTGGCCGGTGCGCTTGTGCCCCGGCTCGTGGCCCAAGGTCCGATCACTCAGTATGGGCGCAAGCCGAAGTCCGACCGGGGACCGCGTGCCTTGGGACTGGTCCAGCTGTCACCCAAGGGTAACAAAGGCCGCCTCATTCCCATTGCCATCATGATGGACGGAAAATTTTACGACGCAGGTTCGTATAAAGCTACGCCTGTTCCCATGGCTCTCGACTTCGACATCGTCTATGAGGGATTGCGCACCGGCGTGTCGCAGGGCATTTTCACGATTACGCAACCTGGACAACTGAATCGCGTCTGGATCGCCGAAGGCACATGGCTTCCTGCGGGAGCGAAGGCTCCGGAGAAGAGCAAGAAGTATTCGGCCCCTGTCATCGAAGACAAGGACGCGCCGCCGGTGCTGCACCGCCGCAGCGAAAAGACGGCGGAAGGCGGCACTGACAGCAAGGACAAGGATAAGGACCAGCCAAAGCCCTCGACGACGCCCGCCAAGCCGCCCGCGCCCGAAACTGCCAAGGCGCCCGTGCCACCGGAGACTGCGAAAACATCTGCGTCAGACGAGCCGATCGAGGACCCGAATCGGCCCCGGCTGCGGCGCGGAAAGCCGAACTCAAACGAGCGCCGCGAACCGTTTACAACTTTCGACGCTTTGACCGATACAGCGCCGGGTACATCTTCGACAAGTTCAGGGAAGGCCGATGCGAAGGCGGCAAGAAGTCCCGACACGTTGCCGCAGATCGTCACCATCCCGGCAATTTCCGACGCCGGAGGGCCCGATCCGCGTCCCTACACCTACGATGTGAAGCCGGCGGAAGAAGCGATTTACCGCAACAAGATGTTTGCTCTGGCAGCGGCGCAGCTTCGAGGTCGGGCAGGCGCTGCGGAAAATGGGCCCGAGCCCGCGCGCAAGAAATCGTCTTCTCGGAAATCCGCTGGCAAGTCGTCTGCCCTCTCCGTGCCTGACTTCGACGATGTGAGCTTGCGTATCTTCGATCTCTCCAATTCGAACGAGCCGGTGCTGGTGCTCTCCGCGAAAACTCGGCCGCCTGCCGCGGGCGCAGCCGGAAGCATCGAAGAACCGAAGGAAATCACGCTGATCGCCCGCACCAACCTTGAAGGCGAAGTCCAAAAACTGTTCTTCGCGCAGACGGATTCGCGGCATCTCGACGTCGCTCCGCGCATGGAGTTGATCGATGCGGTCGATGCCGACGGCGATGGCCGCGGCGAATTGCTGTTCCGGCGCACCTTTGACGGCGGCAGCGCCTACGCGATCTATCGCGTCACCGCCGACGGGCTCTGGCCGCTGTTTGAGGGAACTCCGTAAAAGCAGGTATCAGGTCTTAGGTATCGGTGTAACGAGTTTCCTGAGACCAGATACCTAAGACCTGAGACCTGCCCTCCTGACACCTGACACCTGTCCCGTTTACAATTTCAACCCGTAGAGGTGAGACCCATGCGCACGACTTCTTGCATCGTTTTCCTGTCGCTGATGTTGTCACTCTTCTTGTCGGTTTCGGCCCTCGCCGTCGATGGCAAGGCGGTTTCCTACCAGTCCGGCGACGACACCGTCAATGGAGTTCTTTACACTCCCGCCGGCCACGGGCCGTTTCCCGCGCTCATCGTGATTCACGAGTGGTGGGGACTGAACGACTGGGTGAAGCAGCAGGCCGGGAAACTCGCGGACCAGGGTTATGTTGCGCTGGCGGTCGACCTGTATCGCGGCAAGGTTGCCGACAATCCCGACCTGGCCCACGAACTGATGCGCGGCTTGCCCGAAGACCGGGCTATCCGCGATTTGCGAGCGGCCTTTGATTTTTTGGCGTCGCAAGCGAATGTGAAAAAAGATCGGATCGGCTCAATTGGCTGGTGCATGGGCGGGGGCTACTCACTCGATACGGCGCTCGCCGAGCCGCAATTGGCGGCAACGGTCATCCACTATGGGCGTCTGGCAACTGAGCCGTCGGAACTGAAGAAGATCAACGCTCCGATTCTGGGGATTTTTGGCGGGCAGGATCGCGGCATCACCCCGGACGATGTGAAAAAGTTTCAGCAATCCATGGAACGATTGGGCAAGAAGATTGAAGTGAAGATCTATCCGGACGCGGGTCATGCGTTTGAAAATCCCAACAATAAGCAAGGATACCGGCCAGAGGACGCTGCGGATGCGTGGCAGCGCACGGTCGATTTTCTGGCCACGACGCTGAAAAAGTGAAGCGGCAGATCGGATTCTTGGTCAGTGAGAAAGTCGGTCACACAAATCTTCGTGGGATTATGAAGGGACGCCTTTAGGGGCTAAAGCCCGCATTTTAGGCTCTTCTGTGGCGCGACTGAAGTCCCACACCCCAGCAGGCAAAACCCGCACCCGCTGGGGACTCCGGTCGTGCCCTTCCCAAAAACATTCAGGAAGACACTTTCGGTTGGAACGCAAGGAATTTCCACTTGCCAGACGGTACTACTCTGGTTACTATGCACGCATCTTCAAATTGCCATCTGTCTTGGCATTGAGTTAGTTGCGCGTCTATGAATATCGGCGAGACCATCCGCAATTTCCGGCTCCAGAGAAGCATGTCACAGGGCGACATCGAAAAGCGCACGGGCCTGTTGCGCTGCTACCTGTCGCGGGTTGAAAACGGCCACACCATCCCATCGCTGGATACCCTGGCGAAGATCGCCGGGGCAATGGATTTGGCGTTGTCGCAATTCTTTGCCGATGGCCACAGCAACGGCCATAAGGGATTGCCGCAACTCTCCGACGATGAAGTCCGCTTCCTGAGCCAGATGCGGCGCTATTCGGCCAATCTGAACGACAGCGACCGGAAGCTGGTGCTGGCGATGGTGAAGAAGATGGCGTCGAACGCGAAATAGCTATCAGCCGTCAGCTCTCAGCTTTCAGTTCACCCGGTTTTCCCCATACTCCAAGGTGGATAATTCGGCGTACAGGTTGATTCGTCAAAACTGACAACTGATGGCTGAGGGCTGACGGCTGGTCTTTAGGTACTTTCGTACCATCCCTGGTGTGTCCGGCGGGAACCTCGCCAACCCATGCCTGGAACGCTAAGGTAAGGGGGTGGGGAATCCTTGTGACCACTGATGAAGAACTGAGTCTGCTCGATCAGCAGTTGCGCCGGCTGAAGATCGAGTACGAGATTTTCTTCAACAATCCGAGCAAACGGCCTCCCGCCGACGTGGAGTGGAAGGTGCTCTCGTTGATTCGCAAGTTCAGCGATAGCTCGCGGCTGAGTTTTTCGCAGCGCTTTAAGTACAACGAGATGGCGCAGCGCTACGCGATTCAAGCCGACCTGTGGCGCAAGAAGATGCGGATTCGCGAAGAGGGCTACCGCCGGCCGCAGGATGCGCTGCTCTCGGTGCAGGGCGTGCGCGCCGGCGAAGAGCGTGAAGTGAAACATCGTCCCGTGTATGGCCTTCACCGCAAAGGGCAGGCCGAGGGCGGGCAGACTCCGGCTGCCGATCCTGGAGGCGATCGGTCTTTCTCGGTACAGTGCTCGGGCGCGGCGGCCGAGCGGGCGCAAGTCGAATCTCTTTACAAGGCGCTGACCGAAGCCAAGCACAAGTCGGGAGAAAAAGTCTCTGGCAACCTCGATTCGTTCGCCGCATTCGTCAAGAAGAAGACCAGCGAGATTCGCAAGCAGCACGGCTGCAATGCGGTGGTGTACTCAGTCGAGATGCAGGGTGGACAGGTTAAACTTAAGGCGAAAGCGAAAACGTAGGCCAGTAACACCGAGTCACTTGCCGAGGAGAATCGTCCCGTCCACAAGGATCACGTAAATCTTTCCGTCTAAAGTCCCCACATATTCCGGAATCGAGGGCTTCCTAGCCAGGACGTAAAATACGTCACTGTCCTCGGGCACGTTGCTGAGGACATGGGTATGTATTCCACTCTCAATCTTCTTCATCTTTCCTGACGCATCCTGCACGTCGAATTCAAGAATCGTCTTGTGCATCTGTCGTTTCTCTACAATTGAGTTCCCGCCTTCGGACAACAAATAGCGCACGTCAGCGCCCATTGGGTAAACTCCGTCTGTTGTCTGCGCGGGCAGGTAATAGACGTAAAGCTGGTCCTTCGGCGCCGGCAAAACGTAGGTGTTGTAAGGGCGGCCCGGTTTTCCAAAATCTTGAGACGCGGTTTCAATGGCCTTGGCGGCAGAGAGGTAAAACCCTTGATCCTCCGAGGGCGGATCCAGCTTCTTCACCGTAAACTCGTTCGGCTTCGCACCTTGAGATGCTTGATAGACAACCAGGAATCTGTCGCGCTTGTCGTTCAATCTGCCGAAGGCCACTTCCCATCCGGACTCAACTGTCTTGGCAATGTACATGGGAGCAACTGACTTGTCAGGTTTCAGCGCCTCGACCGCGTCGGTCGCGTACCATGCCGCAGTGTCATACTGCGCAAGCATTCGGCCCCGTTCAGTGATCGCCGCCCATCCCGGATCGGACTGTATTTCTTTTCCGGCGCTTAACGAGAAGACTGGACAAAGAAGAAATACCAACAGGGCAAGATGTGTGCGCCGAATCATCCGACCTCCCAAGGGTAATAGCCTGTGGAGTCATCGTAGTACGTCACGAAGCCTGCTGGTAGAATTTCTGTTCGCCCGTTCACAACCTAGTTGTACTCGAGGCTAATCATGTCCCCCAGTTCTTCTAAAATCCAGCGCGCCATTCTTAGCGTCACCGACAAATCCGGACTGGCAGATTTCGCTCGCAAACTCGCCGCGTTTGGCGTGGAGCTGGTTTCGACCGGAGGCACGGCCAAGCTGTTGCGGGATTCCGGCATCGCCGTGAAGGATATTTCCGAGCTGACTGGGTTCCCGGAAATGCTCGACGGACGCGTCAAGACGCTGCATCCGAAGGTGCACGGGGGCATCCTGTATCGCCGCGCAGATAGCGGCCATCTTGCGGCGGTTGCCGAGCATGGCATCGCGGCGATCGACATGGTGGTGGTCAACCTGTATGCCTTCGAGAAAACCGCGGCCAAGCCGGGCGTGCGCTTCGAGGAGTTGATTGAAAATATCGATATTGGCGGGCCTTCGATGATCCGTTCGGCGGCGAAGAATTTTCAGGACGTCGCGGTGGTGACCTCGCCCGCCGATTACGGCGCGATCGCCGAGGAGATGGCGCGCTCGGGTGGCTCGTTGTCCCGGGAAACCAAATGGCGGCTGGCGCAGAAAGCGTTTGCGACAACCGCTGCCTATGATTCCGCCATCGCCTCGACCCTCGAGCGGGTGGGCGGCGACTTCGAGTTGCGGCCACTCGAGTCAAAATCCGTCGAGTCAAAACCAACGCTGGGTTTCCCCCAAACTCTGAGGCTGTCTTTTCAAAAAGTGGCAGACCTGCGCTACGGAGAGAATCCGCACCAGAAGGCTGCGATGTACGCGGACGGTTCGGGCGCGGGCGTGGCCAATGCGCGCCAGGCGCAGGGCAAAGAGCTTTCCTTCAACAACATGGTCGACCTGCAAGCCGCGTGGGATCTGGCACAGGAGTTCGAGGAGCCAATGTGCGCGATCATCAAACACACAAACCCCTGCGGCGCCGCGACCGGCAAGACGCTCGCGGAGGCTTACGTGCGGGCGCTCGAATGCGATCCCATCTCGGCGTTTGGCGGTGTGATTGGGGTGAACCGCACGGTGGATACGGCGGCCGCTAACGCGATGGCCAAGCTCTTCCTCGAAGTCATTGCCGCTCCTGCATTCGAGGAAGGGGCGAAAGCGGTGTTTGCCTCGAAGAAGAATCTGCGCCTGGTGGAAGTTCCCGCCGGACAGCAAAACTGGGTTCTGAAGAATATTTCTGGAGGCCTGCTGGTTCAGGACGCCGACCTTCACAAGCTGGCCGAGGCCGATCTGAAAGTTGTCAGCAAGCGGCCGCCGACTCCGGAAGAAAAGCGGGCGCTGCTGTTCGCGTGGAAGGTTTGCAAGCACGTGAAGTCGAATGCCATTCTTTATGCCCGCGATGGGCAAACGGTGGGCGTCGGCGCCGGACAGATGAGCCGAGTTGATTCCTGCAAGCTCGGCGCCATGAAGGCGCAGTTGCCCCTGAAGGGCACGGTGGCCGCTTCCGATGCCTTCTTCCCTTTCCCGGACGGAGTCGAAGAAATCGCCAAAGCGGGGGCGACCGCGATCATCCAGCCCGGCGGCTCGGTGCGCGACCAGGAAGCCGTCGAAGCCGCCGACCGCCTCGGGTTGGCCATGATTTTCACTGGGGTGCGGCACTTCAGACATTAACGATCTTAAGATGCCCAGCCCCTGAAGGGGCCTCTCATCTCGACGAATTGCGGCATCGCTGAAGCGATGCCCTGATACGAACCCAGGCACGAACCCCAGGTTTTCGGCATGCCAGCTTCCACCCGAAGCGCCGAAAGCCCCTGTACCTCCGGCTTTCCTCCCACCCCGCGCTTTCTCGCGGCTTAAGGGCCGGTGGAGGGTAGAATAGAAAAATATGGATGACTGCGGATCAGCATCCAATCGTTAGCATCCAAATAGGGTGTGGGCTGCAATTTGCGGGTGGCAGGATTTTTCATGAAAAAACGGTTGTGGATTGTCAGTGTCGTTTCTTGGGGGTCTTTTTTGCTGGCCCAGGGCTTACTAACCCAGGGTTTACTGGCTCAAGCTCGGGCCGCGGATTCCCCGGCTGCCGTTGGCTCCCCGTCCGCCACCAAGGGCAAGACACCCGACCGCGCCGCCGCCTACTACCATTTC
>CAVRDS010000060.1:0-5276 GCA_963719865.1 uncultured Acidobacteriota bacterium
GAGATGACAAAGGCACCCATCAGTTTGCAGGACCCGAGGAGGAGTCTATATATCAAGGTGAAGGCAGAACCGTCTCATAACCCTTGATTCGAAGCAGGCAGGTAAGCCCATTGCCGGAAATCGGCACGATGGGTTTGAAGCGGCGGGGGCTGGAAACCAGTTTACGGTTTGGCTAGTGAGGCACTCCCAGAGGAAACGGGGAGCAACAGATAGGCTGAACCTACGGAGCACGGCGCCAGTCCTCGACCCAACCGCAAGTGCCGGCTCATGTTGGCGCATTCCCCCATTACCCGTGCCGATCCACTGCAACCTAATCAAACCCACTGCAACGCAATTCAAACATTACTGTTTTGTCCTGCTGCTCCGTCGAATTCAGACACTACCATCGGGTCGGGGAATGAAGTCGCGATGACGGCGAACGTTCCTCGATCCGAAAATGCGGGCGTTCGGTGCAGCGCACACCAATGCGTACGCAACGATCCTCTCGGGCGAGGGTAGGTTGGTCTCTGGTAGCGGCGACAACAACGGCTTTGCCATGGAGTTCGGCGGCGGCCTCGACATACCGATCACGAAGAATATTCAGATCCGTCCGGTCGAGGTGGACTATCTCGGGACTCACTTTGGCGCCAATCACGTCGCTGGCTACTCAGCGTGGCAGGCCAACTTCAAGTACGTAGCTGGTTTCAACTTCACCTTCGGCGGCAAGTAAGCCACGTCTGAATCGACCGCTTTACCTTCTGGCGTCGTCTTAAGGGCGACGCTAGTCGTGTTTTAGGCAAACTGGCAATCGCAGCCGAAGATATCCATTCGCGCAGTCACCTGTCGCAAGTGACAGTTCCCAATCATTCGCAACTGGAGTGAACTGGCAGATGAAGGTAAGACTCTCCTGGCGAAAACTAACCGGGATCGGTCAAAAAGGAGAAATATGGATTTGGGTGCAAGTGTTCGAAAATTTACGTTGGGAGCACTGGCCGTCTCGAGCGTTCTTGCAGGCGGGAGTGCGACCCTACACGCGCAAGCAACAACTGCGAAGCAACCTAACATTGTTGTCATTATGGGCGACGACATCGGCATCTGGAACATCGGTGCCTACAGCCGCGGGATGATGGCCGGACGCACGCCTAATCTCGACAAGCTCGCCAAGGAGGGCATGTTGTTCACCGACTATTACGCCGAGGCGAGTTGCACGGCGGGTCGCGCGAACTTCATCACCGGCGAGCTTCCGATTCGTACCGGCTTGACCACGGTCGGCCAAGCGGGCGCGAAAGTTGGTTTGCCCGCTGAAGCGGTGACCACGGCCACAATCCTCAAATCGATGGGCTATGCCACCGGCCAGTTCGGCAAGAACCATCTTGGCGACAGGAATGAGTACCTCCCCTGCGTTCACGGCTTCGATGAGTTCTTCGGCTATTTGTATCACCTGGATGCGATGGAAGACCCGGCGCATCCCAACTATCCGCAAAGTCTCTTGAATGTGGTCGGCCCGCGCAACATGGTTCATTGCTGGGCCGCCGACAAGAATGACACGACGGAGAT
Source organism: uncultured Acidobacteriota bacterium (assembly GCA_963719865.1). Classification (GTDB taxonomy): domain Bacteria; phylum Acidobacteriota; class Terriglobia; order Terriglobales; family Acidobacteriaceae; genus Sulfotelmatobacter. The sequence continues at coordinate 1,537 of CAVRDS010000060.1, forward strand.
GCCCCGCTGGGGCGTAATTGGCAAACAGAGGATTGAGGACGCCGGCCCGCTCTATCCCAAGCGCATGGAGACCGTGGATGACGAGATTCGCGACCTTGCCATCAAATTCATCGACAAAGCCAAGGCCGACAACAAGCCGTTCTTCGTTTGGATCAACCCAACCCGCATGCACATCGTCACTCACCTTTCCCCGAAGTATGAAGCGCTGCGCACCGCTGAGAATGGCTGGTCGGAACAAGAAGCCGGCATGGCGCAGATGGACGACGATATCGGCATCGTGATGCAGAAGCTGAAGGACATAGGCGAGGACAACAACACGATCGTTGTGTTCACCTCCGACAACGGCACCGAACTCTTCACTTGGCCCGATGGCGGTCAGACGCCGTTCGCGCAGTGTAAGGGAACGGTGCTCGAGGGCGGTTTCCGCGTGCCCGCGATCCTTCGCTGGCCCGGTCATGTGCCGGCGGACTCGATGCAGAACGGTATCTTCTCCAGCCTGGACTGGTTGCCCACATTCGTTGCCGCGGCCGGTAATCCGAACATCACTGAAGAGTTGCTGAAAGGCAAAACGATCGGTGACCGGACCTACAGGAACCATCTGGACGGCTACAACCAGATGGCCGCCATCACCGGCAAAGGCCCGTCCGTGCGTCATGAAATCTTCTACCTCGGGGAAAGCACGGTCGGCGCGGTGCGCATCGACGATTACAAGTTCCGCTTCATCGACCAACCCCAAGGCTGGCTGGGTGAAAAGACCCATCCTGACGTGCCTTACATCACCAACCTGCGTCTCGATCCGTTCGAGCGCACAGGCTGGCCCATGAACGGGACGAAAGACGGGTCGCAGCAATACTTCGATTGGTTCAAGTACGAATTTTGGCGCTTCGTGTTCGTCCAGCAGGTAATGGGCAAGGAAATCCAAACCTTCCTCGATTACCCGCCGATGCAGCGGGGCGCGAGCTTCAACCTTGACGCGATCAAAGCGGAGATGGGGAAAAGGATGGCCGAGGCGGAGGCGGCGGCCAAAGGCCCCAGCAACTAACCAGGAACGAACTTCACAGCGGGCGGCTCGCAAGGGCCGCCTGTTCTTTACAAGGCTACTATTCCACAAGAAAATGGCGGGGATCGCAAAAACATCGCTGGTGCTGGCGTGTCTCGTGATTCTGTTTTCTCTGTCCGCGAGCGCGCAAACCGCACAACTGCTGCCAGAAGTTGACGCCAACTACAAGCTTGATTCCGATCTGCGCATCGTTTTCCAGGCAAAGGAAACCAGAGAATCGGGCGATCCCGTTCAAGCCGAGATAGGGCCGAGCCTCGATTTTTACCTGAAGCCGCTGCTTCATCTGAAAGACGTCACTGCGTTCGACCTGGACGACTCGAAAGCCCGGCCTCTGGTATTTTCCATTGGATACCGTTATCTCCCGCAGGCGAACGGGGCACCCGCTACCAGCCGCATGGAGCCGGTCGTGACCTTTCGCTATCCCATGAAAAGATTTCTGCTCACCGACAGGAACCGTGCCGACCTTGATTGGAAGCGTGGCGACTTCACGTGGCGTTATCGCAACCGCTTTGAGATCGAAAAAACGCTGGCTATCCGCTCCTACCATCCCGCGCTGTACGCCAGCGCTGAGTTCTTTTACGAAAGCCAGTACAGCAAATGGAGCGACACCGCAATCTATGCCGGCTGTCTGTTTCCCATCGGCAAGCACGTGGAGTTCAATCCGTACTATGAGCACCAGAACGTTACCGGCAAAAGGCCGAATCAGCAATTGAACCAGCTCGGGCTGGCACTCAGCCTGTATTTTTGAGAGCTTATGATCGCTCCGCAAACGCTTCGCGAACAGGGGACGGTATGCACGAAATAGGAAGGCCGAGCATCGAAGTTGCCCACAAGCTGAACGAAGATAGAAGGCAGGCGCGCCTCATCCCACTCGCTCAGTGGAGATTCTGGAGATCGTCGAAGCTATCGTGTTGGCACTGGTTGCAGTCATGACAGCATGGAGCGGCTATCAGGCGGGACTCTGGGATGGCCGCCAGGATCAGCTCTACGAGCAGTCCACCAAGTTGCGCGTGGAAGCACAGGGGCTGCAGACTAGTGGCGGCCAGGAGCGTATCTACGACGCAGCCACTGTTGTCGAATGGATGAAGGCTGAAGCGAGTGGACAACACAAACTTGCGCAACTTTTCGAGCGGCGGTTTCGTCCCGAATTCCGAGTGGCGTTTGAAGCATGGAAGAAAACCGACCCCTTGAACAATCCTGATGCTCCACCCGGACCGTTGATGATGCCGGAATACCACAACGCCAAGTCGGAGGAGTCAGCCAAGCTGGAAAGTAAAGCCGCTGAGTTCTTTCAGCAAGGGGCAAAGGCCCGCAAGGCTTCCGATGCTTACGTGCGAGCTACGGTCTTGCTGGCGACAGTTTTATTGCTGACGGCCATCAGTCAGCGATTTCGAACCGAGGTAGTGCGGATCGGCCTTGCCGTGCTGGCGGCAATGCTGGTGTGCATCCCTCTGTGGCGGATTATCACGCTGCCGCGCATCTGACGCGGCTGCGCGAACTGAGGCAAGGCGGAGGCTGCGGCGAGTTCCTCAATCTTCGAATCGGCGCCTGTGAGGTTGTCAGCTATGCGATGCAGGTTCAACATTCTGTTGTCGGCAGCGCTCTTGTTTTCGCTGCAGGGGCTGAACGCCCAGGACCTTGCGCCGCGCGCTTATGTCATTACTCCTCTGCATTTCAACTCAATCACCCTGACCTACTCCTTCTACGACGGCAGTATCAACTACAATGGCGCGCTTCCTGTCAGCGGCGCTACGGGAAAATACAGCGTACCCATCTTTAGCTACTATCATGCGTTCAGTTTCTTCGGCCGCTCCGCCAACATTGTCGGCTCGTTGCCTTACGCGTTCGGGAATTTCCAGGGAACCACATTGGGCGCAGAGCGGCACCTGTACCGTTCTGGTCTTCTGGATTCGATCTTCCGCCTCTCGGTAAACCTCAAGGGTGGTCCCGCTATGCCGCCGCAGAAGTTCGCGAAATGGAAGCAGAAGGTCCTGCTGGGCGCCAGTCTCAAGGTGATACCTCCAACCGGTCAGTACGACGGGACCAGGTTGATCAATTGGGGTACCAACCGTTGGTCCGTCAAGCCGGAGTTTGGCTATTCCCAGCGCAGGGGCAAATGGATAGTCGATGGATACTTCGGAGTGTGGTTCTTCAGCACCAATCAGGATTTCTGGTCGCGCAACCTCTACTATGCAGGTACCCGGTCGCAATCGCAAAACCCAATTGGAGCCCTCGAAGGGCACTTGAGCTACGACTTCAAGCCACGACTTTGGGCCTCTCTTGACGGCAATTTCTGGTTTGGTGGAAGCACGAGTTTGAACGGCGTGCCAAGTCCGCTTACCCGTCAGACGAACTCCCGCATCGGAGGCACCGTCTCGGTCCCCATCACCAAGCACCAGTCCCTGAAATTCAGCTACAGCGACGGCACCTATATCCGGTTTGGCGGTAACTACCAGAACGTCTCGGCTGCTTGGCAATACTTCTGGCTGGGCAGACCCAAGTAGCCACGCGCGGCAGCTGGTGAAAGGCATGGCGAGTCAGGGCCCGTGTTTCGCGCCATCGTTCTGTTTCGTCGTGAATTGATCACCAGTAACACAATGAGCAGACTTTCGATGTATTCGTGCGTGGCATTCAGCGCAGAGTGTGATCAGGTTCTGTTCCTCATCGCTACCCGACCGGC
>CAVRDS010000061.1:0-49463 GCA_963719865.1 uncultured Acidobacteriota bacterium
GGCGGCATCCATGGCCGCGTTACTTTTGGCATCAGGCGAACCCAAAAAGAGATTGGCACTGCCGAATTCGCGGATTCTAATACATCAGCCGTCTATGGGTGGATTATCTGGCCAAGCCACTGACATCGACATCCACGCCCGCGAGATTTTGCGCATGCGCGAGATTACCAACCAGTTACTTTCGAAACATAGCGGACAGAAACTGGACAAAGTCGAGAAAGATGTCGAGCGCGACTTCATTATGAACGCGCAGCAGGCTAAGGAATACGGAATCATAGACGATATCATCTATAAGACGGCAAAAGCGGTATGATCGGCCTTCGCGCCTGAGGTCAGAAACAAAGCGGCAGGAAGGACGGTTCACACAAAGTTGGAACCGGATCATGCCGCGGGAACCGCTGAAGGAGTGACGCCGAGTGAAAAACAAGTCAGGAACGGACGAAATACTTCGTTGCTCGTTCTGCCACAAGTCCCAGGACGCGGTTGCCAAACTCATCTCGTCCCCCAGCGATTATCCCCGGGCCTACATTTGCGACGAGTGCGTCGCGGTCTGCAATTCCATTCTCGAGGATGACCGCACCGCAACTCCTCCCAGCAGCACTCCCAACCAACTGCCGAAGCCGCAGGAAGTGAAAACCTTCCTCGACGAGTACGTCATCGGGCAGGAGCAGACCAAGAAGAAGCTGGCCGTCGCCGTCTACAACCATTACAAGCGCATCTTCATGAACCGCCAGAAGACCGGCGACGGCATCGAACTCTCGAAGTCGAACATCATGCTGATCGGCCCTACCGGCACGGGCAAGACGCTGCTCGCTCAGACTTTGGCCCGCATGCTCGATGTCCCCTTCGCCATCGTCGACGCCACCACGCTGACCGAAGCCGGCTACGTCGGCGAAGACGTCGAGAACATCATCCTGAAACTGCTGCAGGCCGCCGATGGCGATGTCAGCCGCACCCAGACCGGCATCATCTACATTGACGAAGTCGATAAGATCGGGCGCAAGGACGAGAATCCTTCCATCACCCGCGACGTTTCGGGCGAAGGTGTGCAGCAGGCTTTGTTGAAGATTCTCGAAGGCACGATCGCCAACGTCCCGCCCCAGGGTGGACGCAAGCATCCCCACCAGGAATTCACTCCGGTCGACACCACTAACATTCTCTTTATCTGCGGCGGAGCCTTCGTAGGCCTCGACAAAATTATCTCCCGCAGAATGGGCAAGAAGTCGCTGGGCTTCCGCACGGGCGAAGACGCGGAAAAAGAAGAAGCGTTCAGTTCCAGGAAGCGCACCCAGGAGTTGCTGCAGGAAGTGCAGCCGGAAGATCTCATCAAATTCGGACTTATCCCGGAATTTGTCGGGCGGCTGCCCGTGGTCGGCATGCTGGAAGATCTCGATGAGTTCGCGCTGATCGAAATCCTGACTCGTCCGAAGAACGCAATCGTCAAGCAGTACCAGCGCCTGTTCGAGTTCGAGAACGTGCGGCTGAAGTTCAACGATGAAGCTCTGCGGGCAATTGCTCGCCAGGCCATGGCGCGCAAAGTAGGCGCCCGCGGCCTGCGCATGATCCTCGAAGAACTCATGCTCGACTTGATGTTTAACCTTCCCAGCCAGAAGAAGCTAAAGGAATTTGAAGTCACGCGCGAAATGGTCGAAAAACGCAGCGCTTCGTTCGCCACAGTAATGGAGAAAGCCGGATAGGTGTTGCGCGACCTTTTGACACGAAGGCAACGAAGCGGCTCAAGGTTTCCTTCGTGAGCCTTAGTGTCCTTGGTGGTTATTGCTTTTAAGGCACCTGCGAGTTCAAGAACCTTACCACTTAAATGCCATTTCACCCAAGGGCCCCGGCAGGGTAGAATTCCTCTAGGCGTCCGTTTGGCCGTCATCTCAGGGAGACTCAGTGACCACATCCAAGGAAAAATACGAATCCAAAAAGCTGCCGATGATGCCCATCCGCGACGTGGTCATCTTTCCCTTCATGATGACTCCGTTCGTTGTGGGCCGCGAGTCCAGCGTGCGCGCTCTCGAAGAAGCTCTGGCGGCGGATAAGAAAATTTTCCTGGCCACGCAGCACGATGCCTCCATTGATGAGCCCAAGGCCAACGAAATTTACCAGGTCGGCACGATCGTCAATATCGTGCAGAGCCTCAAGCTCCCCGACGGCAACATTAAAGTCCTGGTCGAAGGCATCGAGCGCGGCAAGATTCTGCAGGTCACTGACACCGAAGGCTTCATGCAAGCCACCGTGCGCGTCGCGCGCTTCGCTACCGAGGCCAACCCGGCGCTCGAAGCCGCCATGCAGCGCGTCACCTCCCTCTTCGAACAGTATGTCAAGCTCTGCCAGTCCCTCCAGTACGAAACCATGATTTCGGCCGTCCGAATGGAAGATCCCGCCAAGTTAACCGACGTGATCTCTGCCAACCTTCAACTTTCGATTGAAGAAAAGCAGGAACTGCTCGAGATTTTTGATCCTGCTGAGCGACTGACCCGCATCGCCGACGTACTCGATATTGAAATCGAAAAGCTGAACGTCGACCGCACCATCCAGTCGCGCGTTAAGCGCCAGATGGAGAAGGCGCAAAAGGAGTATTACCTCAACGAAAAGATTAAGGCTATCCAGAAGGAATTGGGCCGCGGCGAAAAGAGCGAATTCGACGAACTCAAGAAGAAGATCGAAGCTGCAGGCATGCCCAAAGAAACAAAAGACAAAGCCCTGCAGGAACTCAAGAAGCTCGAAGCCATGCCGCCGATGTCGGCCGAGTCCACCGTTTCCCGCAACTATCTCGACTGGCTGCTGGCTGTGCCGTGGAAGAAGCGCTCCAAGGAAATCCGCAATATCTCGCGCGCGGAAAAAGTCCTGAACGAAGACCACTATGGCCTGGAAAAGATCAAGGAACGCATCCTTGAATTTCTCGCCGTCCGCCAGTTGGTGAAGAATCCCAAGGGCTCGATTCTCTGCTTCGTCGGACCTCCGGGCGTGGGCAAAACTTCACTGGGCATGTCGATCGCCAAGGCCACTGGACGCAAGTTCGTCCGCATGTCGCTCGGCGGCGTGCGCGATGAGGCTGAGATTCGCGGCCATCGCCGCACCTACATCGGCGCTTTGCCCGGCCAGATCATCCAGATGATGAAAAAGGCGGGCACCAAGAATCCCGTCTTCATGCTCGACGAAGTCGACAAGATGTCGATGGATTTCCGCGGCGATCCTTCCGCCGCTCTGCTCGAAGTGCTCGATCCCGAACAGAATTTCATGTTCATTGACCATTACCTCGACGTGGAATACGACCTCTCGCAAGTCTTTTTCGTGGCCACCGCGAACGTGATGCACACCATCCCAGCGGCCCTGCAAGACCGCATGGAAGTGCTCCGCCTGCACGGCTACACCGAGCAGGAAAAGGTCGAAATCGCTAAACAGTTCCTGGTCAAGAAGCAGATGCTGGCCGCCGGCCTCTCGGACAAGAACATCAGATTCACCGACGATGCTATCACCGGTCTGATCCGCTCCTACACCCGCGAAGCTGGAGTCCGCAACCTGGAGCGCGAAATCGGCAATGTGTGCCGCAAAGTGGCACGCAGGGTCGTCAAGGAAGGCGAGACCTACAACATCACCATCACTGGCAGCAACGTCAACGACTTCCTCGGCGTGATCAAGTTCCGCGACACGCTGGCTCACGAAAAGTCCGAGGTCGGCTTGGTGACCGGCCTGGCCTGGACCGAAGTCGGCGGCTCCATCCTCAGCACCGAGGCCAGCGTGGTCGACGGCAAAGGCAAGCTGACGCTCACCGGAAAACTTGGCGACGTCATGCAGGAATCGGCGCAGGCGGCGATGTCGTACGTTCGCTCACGCGCCAACCGTCTCGGCCTGACCCGTGACTTCTACCGCAACCTCGATCTGCACGTGCACGTTCCTGAAGGCGCGATCCCCAAAGATGGCCCATCGGCGGGCATTACCATCGCGACGGCAATTTCGAGCGCGCTCAGCAAGATTCCAGTGCGCCGCGACCTCGCCATGACTGGCGAGATCACGCTGCGCGGTAAGGTTCTTCCCATCGGCGGCCTGAAAGAAAAGCTGCTGGCGGCTCATCGCGCCGGATTATTCGAAGTCATCCTGCCCAAGGACAATGAAAAAGATCTGGCGGAAGTTCCAGAAAATCTGCGCACTGCGATGAAGCTGCATTTCGTCGATACCATGGACCAGGTGCTTCAGATCGCGCTGGAATCGCCTTTGCCGAAGATCGAAGAAGAGTCCACGCAGCCGATCGCACCGCTAACCACCAGCACCCCCGAGAGCACGACGGCGCATCAGTAGCGCAGTTACGAGATGAAAAAAGGCCCGCGCCAGCGGGCCTTTTCGTTTCCCCTGTGATCCTCAGTGCCCTCTGTGGTGAATACCTAAGCGCAAACCTCCCGCACCCGTTCGCACGTCTCAGCGAGCGACCGTTCCACGCATTCTGTCAGCCATTGCTCTAAAACTAGCCGCTGCTTTTCCGGAACATACCGAAACCTCACTCCGCAAGCATCACTGGTAGTCCAGACCACGGTCCCCGCGACGTCCACCATTTCGGACGTATCCGGCAACGCAAACCGAAGTCCGATTTCCTCGCCGGCGCTCACCGAAACCCCCTCGATGAAATCCTGCGCGCCGGTCTGCAGCCCGACCCCGCCCTCGCTCAGGTTCACGATCAGAGCCTCGGCGCAAGGCTGGCTGTGCGTGCGCACGGAGGCCAGAATCTCCACCGGCTCGCGATGCTGCTTGCGCCGCCGCGCCACCGTCGCGCAATACGCCGCCCGCAGGCAGCGTTCGATCTGCACCGCCGATGCCGGTTTGTGAATCAGAAAATGTACTCCGGCAGCAAAGGCTTGCCGCAGATCGAGCAGATCGCGGACAATCGCCACCAGCACGCAATCGGCGTTCTGCTTCGACCGTCGCACCATACCGAGAAAATCCGCCACATTGTCAATTTCCCGCCAATCCATGATGATGACGTCGAATGCGTGAGAGTGAATCATCGCTAGCGCCGCATCGGAGCCGGCCGCATTCTTCGGAGTCACATGCAATTGGTTCAGCACATTCCGCGTGATCCCGAGAAACTGTGCGTCGGCACACAGCAGCAGCGTATGCATGGCCAGCATCGATGGTATCTTGTCGTCCATGATCTTCTTTTCCGGGCCAGCGCCTGTCGAGCCGCGCCCTTACTGACCCAATCGGCTCCCCCGAACCAAGGTTGAATTTCCGCGAGGCACATTCGACAACGTGTTGGTTACCTCGGTTCGGGCGGCGAGTAAAGGTTTCCCCCGAATGTCTCCGCCTTCCGCGGTCGCGTTTCGTCGATAAGGGAAGCGCTAAAGAATAGTTCTACCGGATTCCCACCGCACAAATAGCGGACAAAGATTTCTGTGTAACCCCGTGTCCTCTGTGGTGAAAATTCCGCGCGTCATCACGGCCCGCCTTGCCAATCTCCCTCGCCCCGTTGCAAACTTGGATATGAGAGTCCTGTCCAGTTTCTTGGCGGCGGCAACCGACGCCTCCCACTTCCCCGCTCCCACCGTTCCCGAAATCGCCTTCCTCGGCCGTTCCAACGTCGGCAAATCCAGCGTGATCAACTCTCTGGTCGGCACCAAGCTGGCGCGCACCAGCTCGACTCCGGGTCGCACCCGCAGCATCAATTTCTTCGAAATCCGCTGGCCCGGTAAGCCGAATCCCGAGCTGATCTTCGCCGACCTCCCAGGCTACGGCTACGCCAAAATCTCCCGCGAGATTTCGCAGGAGTGGCCGAAATTCATCGAGCCTTACCTGCACCAGCGCTCGACGCTCGCCCTCTGCATTGCGCTGGTCGACGTGAATGTTCCTCCGCAACAAAGCGATCGCCAACTCCTGGACTTCCTGAACGCCTCGGGCCGCGATTTCCTGCTGGTCGCTACCAAAAGCGACCGACTCTCCAACAATCAACTCCACAATGTCCTGCGAACCCTCGGCCAGGAATATCCTCATGCCCACCTGCTTCCCTACTCGGCCAAGACCGGCGCTGGACGCGAAGACCTGTGGAAACACATCCGCCGGGCGGCGCAACAGATGCCCGCGGTCGAAGCTCCTTCAAATTAGAAACTCCAAAAATTAGAAACTCTAGCCGACGCCTCGCCGCTAGATCCCTAATCTCCGCCCGCCCTTCTTCCGATAAGGACAGTAGATCCCTGCCCGCAAGCGGGGGGCCGATATCTGCACGGGACATCTTGTCCACACGGAATTTCTATGGCGCAGGAAAGCAACGAAAGCATCTACTATCTGCGGGCGCTCAAGCAGGCCACCGCTTCTGAAACTGCGGCGTCCGCCCCCGCCACAAAAGCAGATTCATCGAATCCAGGTGATGGCAATGCAAGTCCCGGGGCGCAATTCCAGGGCTCGGAGAAGCGGCGCAGCCCGCGTTACAAGTGCGAAGGCAGCACCGAAATACGCGAAGATGGCCGCGATGTGCGCACCTGGGCTACCTTCACCGATATCGGCCTGCACGGCTGCTACCTGGAAGCGCAAGCCACGTATCCCGCGGGAACCGTCCTGCACATGAAGCTCGAGGCCAATGGCATTGTGGTTGAGACCAAGGGAAAAGTACGCGTGACTTATCCCTACCTGGGCATGGGCATCGCGTTTGAAGGCATCTCGGAGGAAAACGAGGCGCGCCTGCGGCGTTTGCTCGCCACCATTTCGCATCCCTGCGTAATCATGGGTCCGGGAATCGCGTCGTCGCTCCCCTCGATCAGCAACCGCGTCGAAACCGTCCCCCTCGTTTCAAATGCCCAGGCCGCGATCCAGGATCTCGTTGAATTCTTTGAGAGCCGCCAGATGCTCATGCGCGAAGATTTCCTCCGCATTCTCCGTAAAAGCCAAACTACGGAAACGAAAGTTTGACCACGATCGGCCACGCTCTGCGAATTTCTCTCTTGATTCCCTTCCCGCCTCAAATCTCCGTCTGAACCCCTCTTCCTCCGCGGATTCGCTATCATGTTGGAGCATGGCTCTCTACCTCATCACAGGTATCGCCGGCTTCATCGGATCGTCGCTGGCCCGCGAGTTGCTGTCGCGCGACGAGAAAGTGCGCGGCGTCGACAATCTTTCTACCGGCAATCGCGACAACATCGCGGATTTAAGAGACCGCATCGATTTCCGCGAGGCCGACATTCTCGACCTCGAAGCCATGCACCGCGCCTGCGCCGGAGTCGATTTCGTTCTCCACCAGGCCGCTATTCCGTCGGTGCCGAAGTCGGTGCTCGATCCGCTGGGCAGCAATCGCGCCAACATCGACGGTACGGTCAACGTCCTCGTCGCCGCGCGTGACGCCAATGTAAAGCGCGTGGTCTACGCCGCTTCTTCTTCCGCCTACGGCGACACTCCAACCTTGCCGAAACATGAAGGCATGACGCCCGACCCCATTTCTCCGTACGCCGTCGCCAAGCTCGCCAGCGAGCATTACATGATCTCTTTCTACCGTTGTTATGGCCTCGAAACCGTCTGCCTCCGCTACTTCAACATCTTCGGCCCTCGCCAGGATCCTTCATCTCCCTATTCCGGCGTCCTGGCTAAGTTCATCACCCAGATGCTGCGCGGGGAACAACCCACTATGCACGGCAACGGCAAACAAAGCCGCGACTTCACCTACATCGACAACGCGGTTGCGGCCAACCTACTCGCCTGCAAAGCGCCCGCGGAAAAAGCGGCTGGACAAGTTTTCAACGTAGCCACCGCTCGCCGAGTTACGCTCAACGAAACTTTCCACGCTCTGCAAAAACTCACGTCCTTTACCGGACAACCCAACTACGGTCCGGAGCGCGGCGGCGACATCAAGCACTCGCTCGCCGACATTTCCAAAGCAGAGGCCTGCCTAGGTTACAAACCGAAAGTGGATTTTGAAGAAGGCTTGCGCCGCACCGTGGACTGGTATCGCGGACAGTGAGCGTGAAGTCCGCCCGCTATCCTTAGAAGCTTTGCATCGCTTGGAATTGTTGGATGCCCCCAAAAGCAGCGGACGCTCCCGAAAGAGCGTCCGCTAATCAGTACGGTGTTGACAAATTACTTGAGTTGCACCGCCGGCAGAACGCCGGTTCCCTCGATGCGAACCGCATCCAAGGCCGAAGGATTGAGACCCAAAGCCTGGAGGATGGTAGGCGCGACCTGCGCCGTGCCCACTACCGTGCTGACCGTTTTGGGCGCGAACCTGGGATTCGACAGCAGCAGGACGACATTCGTGTCGTCGTGGGCGAATCCGCCATGCTCGGCCAGTTTGGCGTGACTGCCGGAGTACGTAATGCCGACGTTGGGGGTCACGATAATGTCGGGCGAGCGCGGGTCGACGGTTGGGTCGTTGAAGTTAAGGGTGAGTGAAGGGCCGTAGAAGATCTGCCCCAGCGCAATGCCGGACGGACCTGCATTGTCCTCAAGGATTTTGACGCTGGCTTCGGTATCAGCAGGGCTCTTCAGCCACAGGATCGAGACGTCATCTTCCGTGGGTCCAATGCCAGTGGGGTTGTTGGTGGATTCCGAGTACGGAATATATCCCGCATTGGAGAGCAGGGTCGCGGGTGAAGTGCCGTTGATCGTCTGACCGACGTAGCGGCTCGGATCGATCGGCGACTGACCGTGCTTGGCCGTGATCACGATCAGGGTCGAATCAAAGAGCCCCTTGGCCTTCAGTTCGCTGACCCATGCTCCAATCGAGGCGTCGACGAATTTGAATTCGTCGAGCAGCGCCGCGCTGGGGGTGCCGGCGGCATCCAGATATCCGCCGGTCGTGCTGTTACTCGCCTCGATAAGCTTCTGGCCAACGCTCAGAGCCTGGAAGTTCATGCCGAAGATCGTGGGAACCTGGGTTCTCTTGGTGCCGAGATGACTCTTGCCGTCGATCCAATTGAGAACTGCGTCGACCTTCAGAGTGTCGTAGCACTGAATGTTCTGGAAGCTGTTGGTCCAGGCCGTGAGGTCCGAGCCTGCATCGCGGACTGCGGCGCAGGAGATGCCGGTGGGCGTGCTGACGCCGGGAAGGCCAATCACGCTGGAGTTGATTTCAGGCGCATAGAAATCGTCGAGCGCAGCCGGGCCAATACCGGACGCTGTCGAGGAGTAGGCGGGGTGCTTGTCAGACCATGCCGCGTATCCGCCGGCTTGGTGAATCACGCTGAAGATACTGTTGACGCGCACGAATTCCCACGGGTAAACGGGCTTGCAACCATTTGCCGGGTCGCGCACCAGTCTCTGGGCATCGATAGAAGCGATGCCGCCGTCGGTCAGGGCTGCACCGGGCGCGCCACCGTTCACTTTGGTCTGGTCGATGTCGATGCCTTCTTCATATTCCGTGGTAAATCCGGTGGGTGGTGCACCGGCAGTGCAGGGGCCCGGGCCATTGCCATTGCCAGTCATCACGGCAGGTCCGTCGAAGTTGCGGGAGTAGGCAACGTCGTAGTAGATGCCGGTCACGGCTGGGCTTCCTCCGGTGACGATCGCAGTCAAACCGGGGAAGGAATCGGAAGGTTTTGATGTACTGGCGGAGACGTAGTTAACAGCAGTTTTGCCCAATGCGGCAATCGCCGGGCAAAACGGTTCGCCGTTGTTCACGCCGCTCATGCCGTTCGCGCAATTCAGGAAGTCGACGGCGTGCATGCCATCGACGCTGACCAGCAGAACTCGGCGGATGCCGTTCCGCTGGTTGATGCGACCGGGTTGAGAGTTATCGTTCTGAGCGGCTGCCGTACCCATCGAAAAGGCAGCTGCGAGGGAGAGGAATAGGAGCGTCTTTTTCATTGTGGGACCTCGAGCGTCGATGGTATGAAAGGTCCGGTGAACAGAATGTTACGGAGATTTGAACAGTTCGTTAAAACGCTTCGAATGGGGAGGCACGCAGAAGGTTCTAAAACCGCAAAGCGGTTTTGAAAGGGCGCGGCTTTCAGCCGCGCCGCAAGTCCCGCAAAATCAGTGGCGCCTTAAGGCGCTGGGGTGATCTTCAGGTCACGAAATGAGTTTTTTCCCGCAGCCTGTTTAAGGCGCGCCGTAGAATGCAACGAAAGATTTGCGGCTCTTAGCCGCTGCAGGCCACGCGCATTACGTTGGTTATCTACGGCGATGTTACGCGCGCGGCTACAGTGGTCCGCATGACACTTTCCTCGATGGTGGTCTCGCGCGACTGGCAGGAAGTCAGTGTTCTGGAGTGCATCCTGGGTGGCCTTCATATGGATGTCACGGTCGAAAATGAGCCGCAACGCGCTTTGACGCGTCTCTCGAAATCCAAAGTCGACGCGCTCATCGTCGATCGTGACCTGAACGGAAGCGCACAGCTTTTGCGCGAACTGCAGACACCCGTCATGCAGACCCGGACTGTTCCTCTCGTGATCATGGGCGGGCCTCAACACCCTTCAACCCTCGATGCCACTGGCGCGCTGTTTGCCTTCGAAAAACCGATTTCCGTGGAGCAAGCCGTACGCACGCTATCGGCGGCTCGCAACATGATTGTCGACGGGCGTCTCCGCTATCATCGGGCCGGGCTCGAAGTTCCGGTTTCCCTCAAGTGGAAAGGACAAAAGCCCAAAGATGCCGAACTGGTCAACCTGAGCCAGGGAGGCATGCAACTGCGCACCGAGGCTTCCCTGGAAGTCGCACGAAATCTGCAAATTTCCTTTGTGCTCCCCGGCGCATGTTCCGGATTGAAAGCGCACGCCGAAATCGTCTGGCAGGATCAACACGGCAACGTTGGCGTTCGCTTCGTGAAGGTGCCTCAGCCTCAGCAGCGGACGCTGCAGCTCTGGCTGGCTCAGCAGTTCCTGGCCAGTTAGCGTCAAGCCTATCCGTAGCTCGAAAGCTGGGCTCTGGAAGGTGTGAGATTTGCAAGTCGACTTTGAAGGTACGGGCTTTGAAAGGGTGCGGCTTTAAGCCGCGCCGGTTGAACCCATAAAACGATGCTGGGCTTTAGCCCTGAGGGCGACCTCTCTACTGCCGGATAGATTTCCAACAACGTTCTAGCCGCTCACCCTTCGATCGAAACGCGGCTCTGCGCTTTCAGCGGAAGCGATCCCGTTCTTCCTCGTCATTCTCTTCGTCTGGCTCCGCCAGGCGCGCCAATCTTGCGCCCAGGCTTGAACCCCCGAATATCTGAAAAAACGCCCAATACATCACGCCCACCGCGCATGCTCCGGCAACGATCATCAACAGCGGCCACCGCGGAGCTTCATGGGTGACGGACAAGAACACCAACGTGAACAGCAGCAAAGCCGCCACTACCACCAGGGTGTTGACCGCCCAGGCCAGTGTCCGTCCAGAGAGCGACTGCGACAGCCAATCCCATGCTGAAGCTGACTCTTCCAGGTTCCACGTGGCCTCGTTCATTAAAACCATCACCGGATCCTGACGTGTGGGTAATTCGATGGTCTTCAGCCGCGCAGGTGAAATCAGCAAGCCATCATCCTGCAGCGCTCCCGAAACAAGAGCATCATCCCGCAATTCCCTGTCGGGACGCACCTCCGGTTCAATAAAGATGGGGCCTATTTTTTCCAGATGCACCGACGCGCCTTCCAGCAGATCGCCGAACACCCACTCATTAATCTGCCGGGTCATTCCGGAAGGCAAGTCCATGAACCGGATGCCGCACTGCCCCGAACTCGTTGACCACATCACCTCACCCCGGGTCTCGATGCGTACCCGCGGACGCCGCAACTCGAAACGCAGCCGCAATTGCTGCTGCGGACGCGGCGCCCCCACCGCCTGCACTCCAATCCCCTCACCGCTCAGGTTGCGCACGATCCCGCCGTTCGCCTGATCCAGAGTCACATACGTGAGAGTTTGGAGTTCATGCCGGTACTGTGTTCGTGTTTGTCGCGCCGGGGATATCCCTGCGTCCATACACACCGCCGGAGATTGCTGGTCGAACCGGGCCTGTTCTTGAAATGTTATCGCCCGCCCCCTTCCGGCTCTCAGTAACTGCACTGGTTCCCCGGAATCGGACGCCCCCCTTAGCCGAAACCCGCCCCCCACTGGCTTTTTTACCCCGATATGCCGAAAATAGGCATGCTGGGCCCTTAGCGCTCCACGTCACCAACGTAACCGGCCTAGCACAGACAGGGAATTGCAACTGGCCCCAAACCCCGATAACTTACAGATGAGCTGTGTCTGAATGGCGACGACCCCCACGAAGCCGGACATCGAAATGGCCGATCCGCTGTCAGCGATAAGCGTGCCGGGCTGGACGAAAGCATCGAACTCTTCGTCCGGCACGACGGCCTATGCCGACGAAAGGCCCTCGCCGCAGAATGCCTTGCAGGCCTTGCTGGCCTTCTCTGCCCTGCACGAGCAAGTGCGCCGAAGAAAAGCGCTCGCCTCGAAGCATGCCGCCTTCGATTCGAAAACTCCCATCGCCGAGTTTGATGCCGAAGAGCAATTCGTTCTCGACGAAGTCTTGCAACTGGTGGCAGAACGCGCCGTCTCCATCACGGGCGCCGATGGCCTCGCTATCGCGCTGGCTGAGAATGATGAAATCGTTTTGCGCGCCGCTGCCGGAACCATTCGCCCCGACGTGGGCGCGCGCATCGACCGCGACTCCGCCTTCTCCGGAGCCTGTTTCCGCACCGCCCAGATCGTCAACTGCGACGACACCGAAACCGATCCCCGGGTCAACCTCCAGACCTGCCGCAAACTCGGCGCTCGTTCCATGGTTGCGGTGCCGCTGTGCGGACGTCGCCGCGTCATCGGACTGCTCGAGGCCTTTTCCTCCTGGCCCTTCGGATTCAACGATAGCGATGTCCGCAATCTGACTCTTCTCGCCGAACTGGTGCTCGCCGCGCTCAAGCCCGAGGATGAGGACCGCTTCGCCAATTCGGCGCAGATTGCGGTCCAGAAGCTCGAGCCGGGCAAGCCTCCCGCGGCTTCCCTTCCCGCGGCTGCGATTCCGGTTGCACCGATAAAAGTCTCCGCGCCGCCAGCGCCCCTGAAAGGGGTGCCCCACTTCTCGCCGATTTTGCGAGAAGTGGGAACCGCAACGCAGCCAGTTGCGGCGCCGCAACCGCCCACTCCTGCCGCTCCCCCATCCAAGCCTTCGTTAGTGCAGCCTGCGTCCGCAGCTCCCGCGCCGAAGCCTGAACAAAAGTCCGAGCTAAAGCCCGATCTAAAATCCGATACAAAGTCGGAAGCAAAGCCAGCTCTGTCCCTGGCTCCATCCGCGAAGCCGGCCGCAACCGTCGCCGAAGCGGCGAACCTTCCCGCTCCCGAAATTGCGCCCGCGACAACCGAGCCCGCGCTCGAACCCAACCTGACCTTCGGACAAACTGAGCCGCAGCTTCCTTCCCCAGGCCGCTGGATCCCAATCGTGCTCGTCTTCATCGTGATCACCACCGCGTTCGCCACCGGAGTCTGGTGGAAGTTGAAGACCGCGCAACTGGGCAGCGAGATGATTCATACCGAACCTGCTGCGCAGTCGAATGCCGCTTCCCATAAGAGCCCTTCGCCGCCTTCTCCAAGCGCGGCGAATCTGCTTCCTCCGAGTCCCGCCACCGCAGGCGCCCCAAATCAGGCTTCCGATCAGGACGAATCGGAATCCTCTCCTGCCGCGCCGCAGGAGCTTTCGAAATTCCCCCGCGTCACCGGCGTCCGCCACTGGTCTTCGCCGGATTCCAGCACCGTAGTGCTTGATCTGGAAGACCAGGTGCAATATGAAGCGCATCGCCTGACCGGGCCAGATCGAATCTATTTCGATCTTCATGACACGCAGCTCACCGCCGATCTCACCAATAAATCGATCGACATCAGCGACCCGTTCATCAGCCGCATTCGCATGGCGCAGCCGGTTGCGGGCATGACTCGCGTCGTGCTCGAAACCAAGTCCAACACGAACTTCTCCGTCAGCCTCGAATCCAATCCTTACCGCCTGATCGTGGAAGTCAGCAAAGTTGGCACCACGCCCAAGGGCGCGGTCAACCTGTTTCCCAACGCTCCCGAGGCTGAGAAGCGCAAGGTCGCGATCACGGTTCCGCCCCCGACCAAAGAAGATCTGCAACTCCGCGCGCGTGTCGCCAAGATGCGCATCGTAGTCGACGCTGGTCACGGCGGCTGGGATCTCGGCACGGTCGGCCGTCGCGGCTTGCTGGAGAAAGATCTCGTCCTCGAAATCGCCGAGCGGCTGGGCAAGCTGCTCGCATCGCGGCTGGGCGCCGAAGTCATCTACACGCGCCAGGACGATACCTATATTCCTCTCGACGAACGCGCCGAGATCGCCAACCAGGCGCAGGCCGATCTGTTCGTCTCGGTGCACGCCAACTACAGCGATTTGCCTTCGGCGCGCGGCGTCGAAACCTATTACACCAACTCGTTCTCAGCGCCGGGATCAAAAGGCGCTGGTTCGAAAGATGCCGACGCCCACAGCGTTGCCGGATCGTTGCAGAACGCGGTCCTGCCAACGCTCTCGCCCGCCGATCTGCATGAGCGCATCGAGTTGTCGCGGCGGCTTGCGGCCAGCGTGCAGCGCTCGCTGTATGGAACGCTCTCCGTGCAGAATCCGGGATTGCGCGATCGCGGCATCAAAGAAGCGGGATTCGTGGTCCTGACCGAAAGCGCCATGCCCGGAATTCTCGCCGAAGTTTCCTTCGTCTCCAGTCCCACCGACGAGCAGAAACTGCGCAGCGACGGCTACCGCGAGCAAATCGCCGAAGCGCTGTACCGCGGCATCGCGCGCTACGCCGTGAACTCCCGCGGATTAAAAGTAGCCAGCGCCGCAAAGTGAGTGGTCAGTTCTCAGTTCTCAGGTTTCAATCGGGTGCCCCATGTCTCGCGGGTGCCCCATGTCTCGCCGCCTTTGCGAGACGTGGGATAACCGCCGCCGAGGGTGCCCCATCCTAAACTCGCCCGACGTTGGCGAGTTTAGAGCCTGCCCTGTGCGAAGTCGAAGGGGTGGGGGTTTTGACTTTCCCGCCACGAGTGTTGTCAAAGATCGTTTCTTTCGCCCCTTCGGGGCTTGTTCCTCTTTAACCGGCTTTCCCACGGCTCACGCCGTGGGCTGTATTCTTACGCTCCTGCGGAGCTGCGACTTCTTTCACCCCAGCGGGTAGCTTGCGCTGCGTGGGATCGGCCTCACGCACCGGCTGCGCCGGTGCGGGGCGGGCGAATGCGTCCGCCCCTGGACACGCCGTACTGGGCGGTGACGCCTCCGCCCCTACATCCGCCTGTTTCGATTTCTTGTATTCGGGCCAGCATTTCCTTTTTGATGGTGGCGAGTTCTTCTTTCGAGTACTGCTTCGGACGCGGCTGAACGACCGGATCGGCGGGAAGCTCGCGGATCATATCGCTGCGGTTGTCGAAGCGAACGCGGCGCGAGTTGCGGACGGCGGTGTTGAGCGCGCGGAGCACGAACTCGCCGCGCTTCACGTCGATGGTGCCGCGGAGGGAGTTGTTGACGACGTCCATGATCGAGACCTGGATGGCCTCCTCGTTTTCGAGCAGGGCGACATGGCTGATGCGCGAATCGCACAGCATGCGATGGTGGAAGTAGCAGTATTGCTCGCCACGAAGAGCGGGAGAGCCGCAACGGACTCCGGTGACCTTGATGTGAGTGCAAGTGCGTGTGTTTGACATAGGGTTCCTGTTTAAAAGTTTTTTGTAGTTGAGCTGCAAGAGCTTGGTAGTAAGGGAGTTAGGCCTGGCGGATTGCCAGGCGTCGGCGCAGATCCTTGTAAAGAAAGGGTTTGCGAGCAAAATGTTGCGAAGATGGGACTTAAGGTCGCGGGCGAAGGTAGGTGAGCCCGGAATGGGCGGGATCGACTCCGGCTGAGAGTTGGAATTGTTGTTGGAACTCGTGCGCATGGTCCCACTTTGGGACAGAAGGGATTTCCGAGTAAAGGTTGGATGTCACAAGGGTGGGCTGTGGAAAACTAACGGGAGATCTGTAATTGCGATTGGAGATTGGGGCCTTCCCGCCTAAAATAAGGCTATGGAAATTTCTCTCGCTCCCGAGCTGGAGGCAAAGCTCGCCAAGATCGCTTCCGAGGCGGGCAAGCCTGCGGACCAAGTCGTGCAGGAATTGGTCGCGGAGTATCTCGACCATGACGAGTGGTTCAGGCGGGAAGTGCAAAAAGGGATGGACTCGCTGGACAGCGGCAAGTTTGTGTCGCATGAAGAAGTTGGCCGGCAAATCGAGCGTATCCTCCGATCGTGATGACGGTTCGCTGGTCTCCTGAAGCCGCAGCCGATTTCGCGGCGATTGTCGAGTACATCCGCAAGCAGAATCCGTCAGCAGCCGAGCGCGTAGCGCACAAAATCTACGAGAGCGCGGCGTCGCTGGCATTGTTCCCTGAACAAGGACGCTCCGGAAGAATCAAGGGTACCCGCGAATTGGTGTTTTCGCCTCTTCCCTATGTGGCTGTGTACCGAGTGAAGGACGAAGCGGTGGAAATTGTACGGGTGCTGCACGGGGCGCAGCGCTGGCCCTGATTGATCCGCGGCAGTGGGCAGCGAAAACTCGAAGGAACTCAGGAGCTATCGCCGCAAGCTTCATCTTGCCCACCCTTCGCGAAAAGCGCGCGAAGGATGGGGCACCCTTTGTGTTTGTGGTGCCGGCGGGTCAAAAGCCTGGGCGACCCGCAAATGAACTTGAGTCAACCATCGCAATACTCGTTCGACAGGAGAGGCAAATGAAAACCAGCGAAGCTGAAAACAACAATTGGAAGCGCCCCGCGTGCGGCGGCAAAACCAGCCAAGACGTGAAGGGCAAGGGATTTGTTCGACACCTTGAAAGGTTCGCGCCCAAACGGAAATCAACCCCGCGAAACCCTAAGAACCAATGCAGGTACGGGCGCGGAGAACGGGACTAAGCCGGCGGAACTACTTTACGTCTATCACGCGACTTATGGTGGTCCGCTCCCTCCGCTCGCTCTCTACAACATCATACGTTCCACTTATTTTTAGGTGTCTGGGCGCAACCTTCCGCGGGGCGCCAGCGGATAATGTTCCGATGATTAGTTTCGCTTTCTGTTGTTCGACGAGCTTTGACATAAATACCTTTACAGCCGGTCTGGGCAGAGCTCCCCAGCCAGTAGGAAGTATGGTGTCTGAGCCTACTGGGAAGTTGTAAACCTCGTTGTCTTTTCCTCGCAAGCGCAGATTCATATCCACCGGCGGCGGCTTGGGGAATTCAACCCCTGGTAGGTGCGTCACTTGGTCGATCGCACCTATGAGTATTCGATTTGGATCGCTATCCTCCCCTGGAGTAGCAACGGTTAAGTCAACGTTCTCCACTCGATAGTTAGATTTATTCTCAATGGTCAGGCGCACATCCGTATAGACATCATCGTTCCATGGTTTGCCGTCCCAAGTATTAGATGCCGATTTTCGTTCGGGCATGTTCCCAAGGCTCGCTATCAGTGAATCAAATGCTAAAACTTCTGGGCCATTGCGTGGAATCTTGGAATCGGCAAAGGCAACACTCTTGTACCACGCTCCGCCAGTTGCCACACACGCAGTCGCGATAATCGCTATCTTCTGTAGACGTGTTCCTGGGATTTCAAATGCTGCAAACGTGCATAGTTTAATCAGCAAAAGCGGAAAACCAATCGAGAAGAGGTGGGCCGCGATCTTCGTTTCGGGTGGGCTCATGCTTAACCCATTGAATCCGATTCCAATGAAGCTACCAGCAAGAAACGTAACCGCAGGCCAGCTAAACGCGATTTCTGGAATGCTCCTCTTCTTGGGGTTTTCCTTAGAGATTTGCGGTGGGGGATTATGATCTCCCGTAGCTCGGTCGATACTTCTTTGGTGCGAATTCCCGCCCGATTGTTTGTGCCGCCTGCCCATTTCGTTGCAGCAAGTATGCACTGAATCGCAGGGGTGTGTTTGACATATAAATGCATGACAAAGCAGGGTGAGTGTTCTTTTTTGATCGCTTCCCTCAAAATATTCAAAGAACTTCCTCTTTCGAGGCGTTTCTTCGTCCCGCAAGGTATTGAGCCGCCAGCGCTTACACGCACAGTTCCAGGATAGGGACTTAGCGTTAGTCTGCAGTCTGCACCGATGCACGGCGATACTGAAACTTTTCGGCCCGCGAACGGCGCGACCCTCAGGATGACAACCCTTGTGCTTACCTTCAGCTTTGCGGCGCCCGAGATCCCTCGCTTCGCCTGAAAGGCGGCTCCGCTCGGGATGACGCCGCGTTGGAAGTTTAGGGCTGAGAGCGAATGAGAGCGGTGCGGAATTGTCCGGGAGAGAGTCGGTTGATTCCTCCCATGTTCCTCGCATTTTCTCTTCCTCCGGCTAGAGGAACGGATTGATGATCCGGACGCCATCGATTTCACGCTTGTCTTGCATATCCTCTGAAAGAAGGATGCCGCATCCGGACTGCTTGGCTGAGCGAAGGATCAGGGAGTCCCAGAAAGATAATCCGTGAAGGCGGTGCAAGTCGATGGCTGCGAGGACGTCGGAGACGTCGGGCGAAGCGACGTCGAACTCGGCGAGCAACTCGACCTTGCGGCGGGCGATGCGCACGTCCAGTTGCAGCTTGCGCGTGACGGTAACGAAATACTCCTGCAACACTTGCAGGGACAAGACTCCGGTCCTGGCCCGGCGGTGCTCGGCCACGAGTTCGATCGCACGCCGCTGTTTTGCGGGCGAGGCCTTGTCATCGGCGTAAATCAAGACGTTGGTGTCGAAGAAACTACGAACGGGCATTTTCCCGGCGTTCATTTTCCCGGCGGGCATGGATCTCGTCGCGGTTAAAGCGCCAGCCGCGGGAATGGCCTTGACCGGAGAGGCGCTTGAACTCTTCGATGCTGCGGTCGGGATTGTCTCCTCCGGCCAGGGTTTGCAGATAATCGCGGATTAGCTGGTTCAGACTCTTTCCGAGGGCTTCCGCTTTCTTGCGGGCGCGGGAAACAAGCTGCTCATCCACGGATAAAGTGATGTTCATGGACACATAATACGTGTTCACGTATTATGTGTCAAGCGATGGCTAGAGGGAGCATTGGGTCGAGGCATCGGGCTTTGCTTGTGCTCTCAATGGCCGGGCTTCGCCCGGTGGACAGCCGAGGGCGGCTGTCCCCACATGAACTCAAGAGCCAAAATCCCCACCCTCGGCGGCGGTTATCCCATGTCTCGCAAATGCGGCGAGACATGGGGCACCCTTGAGTCGGGATTGGGGCTGGGTTCAGTTCCCTGCTGGCTTGCCGCCGTATTTTTCCAGCCACTTCAGCTCTTCGCGGACTTTGATTTTTCCGTGCCAGGGATTTTTCGAGAGCGAGTGGCCTTCGCCGGGGAAGATCAGCAGCGCGTTGGGAACACCCAGCGAGTAGAGCGCGTGCTCCAGCAAATAATCTTCGAGCACGGCGACGCGGATGTCGTCGGCGCCCGCGACCATGTGCGTCGGCGTTTTGACTTTGTCGATCTGGAAAATGGCGGCTTCATCGTGATAGCGCTGTTGAGCTTCCCACGGACGTCCACCGAGAAAGTAGGCGTCGTCGTAAGTGGTATCGTCGTTGCCCCAGTTGCCGACATGCTCGACCGCGCCTGCGCCAGTGACGGCGGCTTTGAAGCGCGTGGTCTGCGTGATGAGCCAGTTGGTCATGTATCCGCCGTAACTGTAGCCGCCGACGGTGAGGTGATCGGGATCGGCGATGCCGTCTTTCACCAGCGCGTCCACGCCTTCGAGAATGTCTTTGCCGGGACGCGAGACGATGGCGGGAACGATCTGCATGAGGAACTTGTCGCCGTATCCGGTCGAGCCGCGGTAGTTGGGCTCGAAGACCAGCCATCCGTTGGTGGCGGCGAGCGCGGCCCACTGGTACCAGTCGGCCTCGAAGTGGTTGCCGTCGGCGTCGGCGGGGCCTCCATGGATGAAGGTGAACATGGGCAGATGCTTCTGCTCGAATTTGCCGGGAGGATAGATCAGCATCCCTTCGACAGTAGTGCCGTCGTCGGCCTTCCACGTGTAGGGCTTGCCTTGGGGAAGATCCTTTTCGGCGAGGGCGCGGTTGAAGCTGGTGATCGGCTTCGCCTGATCGAGTTTGTCGGCGCTCTCTGCTAGATAAATCTCTTCGGGCTTGCCGAGAGACGAATAGACGAAGGCGATGCGTCCGGAATTTTTAGCGGTGGTCAGGTTGGCGTAGGTGCCTGGCCACGTGGTGAGGCGGTGCAGCGATTCGGAGGGCTTGCTCGTGGAGTACATCTGGACTTCGGTGCCGATGCGCGCGGAGGTCAGGATTGTCGCGGCGTTTGCGCCGGGGACGCTCCCCTTCGCTTCGCTCGGGATCGCGGGGCGGACGAAGGCGTCCGCCCCTACATGACTTTGCTCAGGAGTGGCTGCGTCCGCCCCTACACAAGCGTAGTGCTCGATGGGGCCGATGAAGTCTTTGGACCATTGCTCGACTTTACCGGTGTCGGTGTCGACCCAGTAGAGATGCGGCTGCAGGTCGCGGTAGGGACCGGAGACCTCGCCGCCTTCGACGGTGAAAAAGATGTGGCGGCTGTCGCTGGCCCAGCGCGGATGGCCCTCGACGGCTTCGTTGTGCGTGATGCGGCGCGGCTGGGGCAGGACCTCTGGGCTGACATTCGTTCCACTGCCGGCAGTCGCGGGCAGGAGTGCCCGCGCCACATCGACTGTGTAGATTTCTACGTCTTCGTATTTTTCTTGTCGCTGGTTGATGGCATTGCTGACGAAGGCCAGCTTGGTGCCGTCGGGCGAGGTGATCAGCGTATCGACGCGCAAGGGACTGGTGGCGAGGGCGCGGGCGCCGGGAGTGAGATCGGGCTGTGGCGCGGGCTCTCCTTCTTTCTTCTGCGGTTTCGCCGGAGCGGCGGACTGGCGCGCCAGCGCCGTGCTCAAATCCAGTGCAAAGATCGTATCGCCGCGCTCGGCGGTGCGGTATTCGACGACATCTTTCCACTGTTGTTTGTAGTCGTCCTTCTGCGCTCGGCTCCACGGTTGGCGAGTGGCAAAGTAGATCGTTCCCGAGTCGGCGGACCAGGAGAACGCATGCACATCCTCAGCACCCTCGGTTACAGGGAACGCTTCGCCACCATTCGGCGAGATCAGATAGATCTGGCTGGTCTCGTCTTTAGAATTAGAACCGGATTCAGAACCCGAATCGGAGTCGTCGCTTTTGCCAGCCGCGGGCTTGCGCTCAGAAAGAAAGGCAATCCATTTTCCGTCGGGAGACCACTTCGGTCCGGAGTCGTGGCCGGACTGCGTCAACTGGATCAACGAGCCGCCGTTGGCGTCATCGCGGTAGAGCCAGAGATCGTGGCGGAAGATCTGCTGATCCCAGTCGGCGCGCTCGGTGCCGATGACAAGCGAGTTTCCGTCGGGCGACATTTCCAATCCGCTGAAGCTGACGGAGTTGAAAAAATCGTCGAGCGTGAGTTTCGGTTTATTTTGCGCCAGAACGGCGAGCGCACAACTGAGAATGGAGGTAACGACAAAGACAAATTTTCGGATTTTCATAAGGTCCCAGGTGAGAAGAAGCGTTATATAACGCCGGATTCGCCGGAAGCAAGAGGACGATTGCGGAGGCGATCACGGAGCGGGCTCAGCGTTTTTGAGAGCGCCGCTTAAAGTCTGACCGGGATGCGGAGTCGTTTGGGCCACGCGCCAGCCGTCGTCGTACTTACGAAATCCGACGGTGGATTTGTATTGCAGATCGCCGGAGTAAAGCGCTGCGCCGACTTCATTGAGCGGCACCCATTTCCATACGAATTCGACGTCGGCCCAACTGCCCTGCTCGCTGATGCCGCTGACCGCCAGCATTTCTCTCCGGGCAACGGGGAGGGTCAACCAGGGCTTGCTGGCTTCCTGCGCCGACACCAGGGATCGCACGGTTTCGACGCCTAACGGAGTCAGCAGGATATTCCAGCACGGAGGCGGCGCAAGGCCGGAGGGGCAAGCCGCGGTATTGGCCACGATCCATCCGTGATGCTGCAGGACCAGATAGTCCGGCGAGGGATAGTCGTTGTTGCCAACGACTCCGGTGCGAAGCACGAACGGCTGCGAGTGTTTGAAATCCTGAGCTGCGACCAGCAGATCGAAGGCCAGGCGACGGGTGAGGAAATCGCGGGGCGAACAGGCCGTCAGCAGAAGCAGAACGGCAAGGCCGAGGATGAATTTACTTAGCATGTGTGATTCGCAATCCGGAAGGACTCGCTCGGGTGCCGTAGGGATCCTTCGACTGCGCGCGCTCATTCGAGCGCGCTTCGCTCAGGATGACAGGGTCTCGGTGGCGTCCGTCCGAATCAACGACCTGTGATTGTAAACAAACGCGAACGTTTGTGCGGAAGGAAAGGGCGGGAGGTGATCTGGCCGTCAAATTGAGTGGACCAGCGTCCGGGGATCTGGCAGGAACAGTTGGGGCAGCGACCGTCGGGAGTCAGGAGGTAATCCGCGATGTGGTAGCCATAGCGGCGGATCAGCGTTTCGCCACAATGGGCACAGCGCGTGTCTTCCCAATCGCCGACCATGCCGGGAAGATTTCCGGCGTAGATGTAGTGCAGTCCGGCTTGGCGGCCGATTTCGGCGGCGCGGTGCAGGTCCTCGACGCTGGTATCGCGCTGATCGTCTCCCTGCATCTTGTAATCGGTATGAAACGCGGTTACGTGCCAGGGAATGTCGGGCGAGACGCTCGCCACAAATTCCGTGAGGCGGCGGAGTTCGTCATCCGAATCGTTGAATCCGGGGATGAGCAGCGTCACGATTTCCAGCCACAATCCCATTTGATGAATGCGGCGAATGCTGTCGAGAATGGGGCCGATGCGGCCGCCGAGTTCGTGGTAATGGCGATCGTCAAAGCTCTTCAGATCCACTTTGTACAGATCAATCCAGGGACGCAGATAGTCGAGCACCTGCGGCGTGGCGTTGCCGTTGGAAACGAATCCGGTGAGAAGACCCGCGGCTCTGGCTTCTTTGAAAACGGCAACCGCCCACTCGCTGGTGATGAGCGGCTCATTGTAGGTGCTGACCAGTACTTTCGCGCCCTGATGAAGAGCATCCTCCACGAGAGCCTGAGGAGAAATTTCCAGGGGCGGCGAGATGGCATTGGGATCGCGCAGAGCCTGGGAGGTGACCCAGTTCTGGCAATAACCGCAGTGCAGATCGCAGCCGAGCATGCCGAAGCTGTAGGCGAGAGCGCCGGGATAGGCGTGGAAAAAAGGCTTCTTCTCGATGGGATCGCACTGCGTGCCGGCGGTGTATCCCCAAGGCACGTAGAGCGTGCCGCCGCGATTGAAGCGGACTTTGCAGACACCGGGCTGACCTTCGGGAATAGGGCAACAATGTCCGCAGGAAAAACAGCGCACCCTACGGTTGCCGAGTTTCTCGTAGAGCGATGAGTCAGCCTCGCGGACTCTCTGATCGAGGATGTCGCGCAGGGTGGGCAAGAGCACCTCTAACAATATTTTAACGCGGGACGCCGACAGGAGACGGAGCGCTTAGAGCCTTGAATTTTCCAGCCGCGGGTTTGGCATTGGGACGATGCTGCTGCGTCCAAAGTCCGGCCTCCGTTTCGATGGAGGTGACCTGGGCGCGGCTCAGGCGTGTTTTGACCAAAGGAGCGAGTGCACGGCTGGCGTCATCGCCGCCGCTGCTCGCGACCACCATCCAGAAGTAAGCGCGATTGAGATCCTGAGGCAAACCGCGTCCGCTGTAATACAGTGATCCTAACTTCGATTGGGCGGAGACGTTGCCCTGCTGGGCAGCTCTATTGAACCAGCGAACAGCTTCGACTTCGTTCAGCTTTACACCTTCGCCAATGGCGTAGCGAAGACCAAGAGCATTCTGGGCAGCGGCATCACCTTTTTCCGCCAGCTGGCGCACTTGGTCAAAGCTCACCGAATCGATGGTAGGAGTGGACCGGGCTGCGCTGACGCCATCGGATTTAGGCACTGAATTTGAGGCAAGCACGGTGGGCAGTTTCTCGTGCGCATGGAGCTTGCGTTGAATCCAGGGCGCAGCCTCCGACTGAATCCAGGGGGCAAGTCCCCAGCCGAGGGCGAACGTAATTGTCACCGCGGAGCACAGAAGGAGGACCAGATAAGAGCGCGGCAAGTTTATGCCGATGGCGCTCTTGGGCGGCGATTTCGCATCTTCGTTTTTTTCTTTTTCCTCTTTCTCCTCGGCGGCGGCAAAGAGCACACTGCCTGGGTTGGGAGAAAAATGATCGGTAGCATCGTCATCCGCCCAGGAAAGCTGCTTGGCGCGAGCTTCCCGGCTGACGGCATTGCGAACAAACACGGCGAGCCGCTGCAGACCTTTTCCATCGGCATCAGAGAAAGTATTCGGACGAGGCGAGAAAATCTCAATCAGGCCGATCGATTTTCCGCTGTCGCGTACGGGCGCGGCGAGAATGGAACGAACGCCCAACGCGCGGCAGCTTTCGCGGTCGACGCGAGGGTCGAGTTCGGCGTCGTCGCAGCGGAGCAGGAGGCCGCTCTTTACGCATTCTCCCGAGAACCCGGATCCAACCTTTAAACGCGCACCCACGGGAGGAGCATCGGGCCCGAAGGTTGCGTGGCAAACCATGACGTTCGGTTCCGACTCCGCCAGGGCAATGGCGGCGCCGGAAGCTCGCAGCAGAGTCTGGGCGCGTTCGGCAATCAACCTCAGGGCGGCGGGAAGATCGGATCCGAGGGCTTCGACTTGCCGCTGAACGGCCGCAACCGCGGCCAGCGTATCGGAATAGCTGGGACGCGGCGGGCCGGCGTCGCGGGCGGCAGTGAAGGCGGCAATTTCGGCTTCGCCGTTTGCGACTCCCGACATGACGTTTGCGAACAACCACTCCCGCAAACGCACCAGCGATTCCGCCGGCAATTCGGCGAAGCGCAAGCCCGCTCGCCCGGAATCGTTTGCCCAGATCACTTGCCCGGTGGTGTAAATGTGCTCAGAGCAGTCGGCGAGATCGAGGCAGAGATTCACGCGCTTTTCGATTTCCAGAGGCGCGTGGCACTGAATGGCTACTCCATCTTCACTGATGTTAACGATCTCGTGGAGATCGAGCATCAGGCCTTTGGATTCCGCGGTGAAGCTCACGTAAGCGGGAGTCTGGATTTTATGGCGCACGCGCCGGCGGCGGTTGGATACAGCAGGCGGCAACGTCGAAATATTAGCAGCCATGGGAAGGGCCCGGAAAATGTTTGTTCCATATTAGCGCGGGTTAACGAAAAAGTAAGCAAAGAATAGAGCAACTTGGACATAGGGCGGAACACTGACAGGAAACAGCCCGGAATCTGGTTAACCGGCGCGCCGGAGGATTTGAGCCTGGTGCAGGCTGGAGATGCGGGAAATGGCCGCGACCATCATGCCGGACAGCAGTTGCATGGTGGCTACGTCGCGCTCATCAAAAGCGCCCGGCGACGAGGACAACACTTCGAAGACTCCGAGGGTACGGCGGTAATGTCGCAGGGGTGAAACCAGGATGGAGCGAACGCCCAGCCGACGGCAACTGGCCAGATCGACGCGCGGGTTGCGTTCCGCGTCGTGGCAGAGCATGATTTCGCCGGAGCGGACGGCTTCGGCAGAGATGCCGGTATCGGTCTGGAGGCGAATACCAAGGTCGGGAGCAGTGCGTCCGGCACGGGCGCGGCAGACGATTTCGTCGCCGGCACGCAGCGCGATGGCGGCTCCGGTGGCTCTTGTCAGCTGCTGGGCGCGCTCGGTAATGGCGCTGATGGCGGGCTCGAGATCCAGTTCGGCGGGATGGATTTCAATGTCCTCTGAAACCGAAACCGCGCGGAAGCCCGACACGGGATGAGCGGCATTGGCTACGCGTAACTGGCTGCGCTGTTCCAGCGAAGGCATGCGGGAGTTTTCTGCCACGTTCAAATATTCAGGGTCGGGAACCGTGCGCAGCAGGTCGCGGACAAGATTATCGAGTTCCATGTCGGTAATCAGGTGAGCGGTTTGCTGGCTGCGCAGCGAACCTCCCAGCACGCGAGAGAGACCAAGCAGAGCATGGCTGCCACAAGCGAGGCAATAGGGCTTGCTGTTATTGCTGATCAACTCACATTGCACGCAGAAGGTGGCGGACTGCAAAGAGACGAAGTTGACGTCTTGAAAAGTGGAGCCATATACAGTCTTACCAAACATGATTGCGGAATCCTCGCTTCCATCGCGGTGCAGATGAAGGTATCGAGAGAAGCGGTGACACAGAAGTGCCCGCACTGGTTCGGGTTGTGGAAAACGGGATTAAAACTCTCGCTTGACCCGGTTCCCGTTGCCTGACGGGAGCAAAAAGTTGGCAGGTTTATTCTTTTTCGAGGAGGTTGCGTGAGAGGTAAAAACCGGATATTCTATTGTCAGGTATTTGACGGCCCGAGTGGGCCGCTGGGGGAAATGATCATGGAATGGACCGCGCCTGTCTTTGAAGAAGTTTGCCTGAACTGCGAAATCAACTCTTACGCCAGCGCCAAGCTGTAGCGTTTTCTTCTTTGTCCCGGCTAAGCCGTGCGCGTTCTGTGCACGGCGTGTCTGACTGCGCCGAATCATTGAGAGGGCGTGTGTCGCGGTGATTCTGTCGCACCTACCAGGCTCAATCTTCATCTGACCTTTACGCCCGCGCTGTCGGCGCTTCTGCGGCTGGACAGCCCAGGGGTGTCCCCACAAAAATCTCTTTCTATTCTTCGCTGCGTAGTTTGGGAGACGTCTGGCGGTTATCCGGCTTGCGCTTCGAGCAAGGTTCCGTCGTGCTCGTGCAGGCCCACGAACTGGGCCGGATGAGCGAGAGTGTGATGCAGGGCATCGGCCAAGGCCGTGGGAAAGCCGGAAGTCAGAAGATTGATATCGATCTGCAGATCGCGGGTGGAGTAGAGCCGCAAAACGGTCAGAGTCCCGCACGGGGCGCCACGTGAAGTCAGCAGATGAAGTGCGATTCTCCATGCCGTGGAAGAGCTATGGGTTTGTGGCAGGCCGGGTTTGGACCACCGGAAACCGGGTCCTTCCCTATCTTCGGAAGAGTCGTTGGCTTCGAATGAGAATATCTCTGCGGATGAAGGCGCTAATTGCAGTTCGAAGGCGTCGAAGTCGTTGTTGCCGAAAGCTACCAGAAGAATCTTGCGGATCTGCTCGAAATCCCTGGCGACTTTAAGTTCCTTCACGGCGCGGCGAATGGCCAGATTGTTGACGAAAATCTGCGGCTGGTCCAGCGTGCGTTGCGCAACCCGGGCCAACTCGCCGAATTCCAGATAGCCGAGGTGTTGGACTCCCATCCAAATGCCGGTGCCGAGCACTGCGAGCACGAGACCTAACGAACTGCCTGTCGGCCAGAGCAGGAACAGGCTCAGCATGGCAAAACCAGCCGAGACCCCATACAGCAAAATCACGACCTGGCGGTGGGTAAGTCCGTGCTGCAGGAGTTTGTGATGAATATGCTCGCGGTCGGCGGTGAAAACGGGGCGGCCACTGATCAGGCGCCGAAGGATCGAAAGCGAAGTTTCCAGAATGGGCAGCCCAAAAGAAACGATCGGAATGGCGACAGCGACGATGGTGGGCGATTTCTGAGTGCCGTAAAGAGCCAGCGCGCTGAGCAGGAAACCGATATATAAGCTGCCGGAGTCCCCGAGAAAGATGGTAGCGGGATTGAAGTTGTAGCGGAGGAATCCGATGATCGCGCCGGCCAGCGCGATGGTCATCACTTCCACCAGAATGGGCCCATGAAACAAGGCAACGACGAATGCGACCATGGTGGAGAACAGAGCGCATCCGGCCGCCAGGCCGTCGAGGCCGTCGATCAGATTGAACGCGTTGGTGATGGCGAGCACCCAGACGACAGTGCAGAGCAGACCGACGTACCAGGGCAACGCCCGCTGACCGAAAATCACGGGAATGTGGACGATGCGCAGGCCGCCCGCATACAGCATGGTGGCGGCGATTCCCTGGACGGCAAACTTGAAGTAGGGCCCCGCGCCTCGCAGATCGTCGTATACCCCGAGCAAGAAGACGAGGGATGCGGGCACCGAGATCGTGACCAGGGTGGGAAGGAACACGGGAGAATGCGATTCAGGATGGCGCAGGCCCCAGATCGCGATCACGCCCATGCATAAAGAGGAGCTAAGGTAGATCGCGACTCCGCCCAGACGAGGCAAGGGAGTGGAGTGAAGATGCCGCTCGTGCGTTGGAACGGCCACCCAGCCATGTGCGTTCGCGAAATCGCGCACGAATCGCGTCAATATAACGGCCGACAACAGCGCCAGGAAAAACGTACCGAGAAAGATCCCTGTCAACTACGTCACCCTCGTTCAGTGGAGTGCGCTTATCCCGCGGCGCTTCCATACTTCATGAAAGTATTGCAGCCACGGCCAGAGCTTGGTAGTGAGCGAACAGGTTCCTACAACTTTCGAGTGAGTTGAACTTTAACAGCGGAAGAAGTGGAGAGGCAATCCAAGTCGTCAAAAAACCTGTGGAAAACCAAAAAGTCGGAGTTACTTGAGTAAGTCTCAGATGGGCCACAATGGCGATAGTGAGTCAGTTCACTTCTTCGGCAGTATGCGCACGGGAGATCCCTTGTCCCGCTGGTGAAAACGCGGGACTACGGGATGACCGAAACTTTCGCTGGAGAAATGGACCGCGGAAGTACAAGATCGCTACGGCAAAAACGTTTTCATACAGAAACAGCTTCCACCCGCCTTTTCGAATTCGGAGGTCTCGACCAGCAGCGGGGTCAATCCTTCCTGAAGGAGAATGCTTTCGAGTTGCCGGGTCAAGTGCGGAGTAATGTAGTGGCCGTTGACCACGATTCCATTTCCCATGAAGTGATGCGCCTCGTCGGCGTCGAGAAGGTGAACACGCTGCCAGTTTTTGTGAACGGCTGCGAGCGCATCGGCGTCAAAAGCCCCGGCGAAAATCAGCACCGCTTCATCGTTGAGCGGGCACAGGCAGGTGTCCAGGTGATAGCAATAAGCGTCGATTAAGTGCAGGGGCACGACCGGGATATTCATTTCCGCCATGGCCGCGGCAAATTTATCGACTCCGCCGGGAGTGCTGCGGAAACCGTATCCGGCGTAGATGCGCGACCGATCGGGATGCCACAGGAGATCGCCGTGGCCCTCGAGAAAATCGTCGCCGAAATCGATTTTGATGATGTGATAGTCGCGCGCACGGCACCAGTCTTCATAGAAAGAAACTTCGCGCTGGCGGGACGGATAGACCATGCGGCTGGGAACAATAAATTTCCCATATCCGGATTTCTCACCAGTGAACATCTGGTTGGCCGCAAAGACCATGTCCTCGAGACCTTCGACGGGATCGATGGTTTCGATGGTGCATCCGCTTTGTTGCAAAACGCTACAGAGATTCTCCCACTGACTGCGCGCTTTGGCGCGGTCCACTGCGTGCTCGCGCAACATGTACGGATTTTTCTGATCGACCACATCGAAATAATTCGGTGGACACATCAGCACCGTGGGCATAAGAGAGATGGTAGCGGTCGCGACGAGATCGAAGCAAGCAAATGGCGACGTGCCGTCGGCACAGACTGCCGAATTGTCGGCAAATTTATGCGCCAGCAGCTTGTCCTTGCTGATTCGGAACCTTGAATCCTGGGAAACGCCTTAGATGCTGGATGGCGCATAAAGTGCTGGCCAATCGGCATCCTCCGAGAAGTTAGGAAGAATCTTATGCTCAGCCGCTGTGCGAATTCGAAATGTGCCAAGCCGTTCCTCAAACTGAGAGAGGGCAAGTTGTTTCTCGTGGAAACTGGGCGGTTAATGAAACCGGGTGAGTCGGCGGCGCCGCCGTTTGTTCGCGCGCGGCGACAGCAGCGACTGGTGGAGCATTATTGGCTATGCGATGACTGTGCCGTGCAATATACGCTGGTCTATGACCGGGAGCACGGCGGAGTTGAACTGTCTGCGTTGCGGCGCCCGGTTGAGAGCATAGCAACTGCTGCTGCTGCCGTCGGCAGTGAAGTCGCGTAGGGCAAGTTCCGGTCAAAGGCTCATTCGTATCCCTGTTTTTTCCACGTCTTCCAATCCGCGCGAACTGCATTCAGCATTTGCTCGGTTGCCTGGTGCAGCCACTTTCCTTTTTGCTTCTTCATGTGCTCGAGGATCGGTTTGCGGGCGGTCCGGGTGCCGAGATGGATATTGGCCGTTTCAAACCCCATCGCGGTGAGCAGCCGCATCTCCTCGCCATGAGCTTTCAGTGTGGCCAGTTCGATGCGCGAACAATGCGGACTGAGGCGACGAACGATCCAGCGTCCACGCAACTGGACAAAGGGATCGGGACAGCGTACAGCCCGGCTAATAATCGTTTGATAAAGAATTTCGGAGGGACCTTTCTGTCCGTCAGCCCAGTAGCAAGCAGAGGAGACAAGGGCTTTGGCTTCGCGGGCAATTCTGCCGCCGTGCCAGTCGGCGATGGCGACGTAGCGGGCGTGGCCCAGGCTTCCCAGCCCGGCAACGCGATGCGCAACGCGGAAATTAAGATCTCGGCTGGGCAGCAAGTGCTCGATGGCATCGATGGCGCTGATCGGCACGTCGGTTTTGATGGTGGGCAAAGCATCCATCTTGGCCCAGAAGTGAACCGGATCGCGCAGTTCACTCTCGGCGATCTGGCGCAGCCACTCGTTCTTCTCACCCAACACGAAAGGGAGGCCGCCTTCGCGCAAACCTTCGCGGTAGCCCTCAAGAATCGAATCGCAAATGTCCTGGCGATTCAGGGGGAGATGGCGGGCCTCAGAAGCCAGATGCGCGCTGACAGCTAATCGCACGAGATCGTTGGCATAGGCGAGAGGATGAGCTTCGTCGAAATCGTTGACACCCCAGATCAGGCGGCCCTCGATGTCGCGCCAGGTTCCAAAATTTTCTATGTGCAAATCGCCGACGGCCAGCGCGTGCGGCGCCTTCGCCAGATCGGGGCAGACTTGCGGCCAAACTTGCGCCCAGCGATAGTAGGTGGCTCGCAGAAATGGAAAGACCGCCTCTTTCATGCTGGCATGTTTCAGGCCGAGATCTTTCTTGACCAGATCGGTGCGAAAGCCCAGCCATTCTTCGAAGCGGCGCGTGGCTTTGACAATATTCATAGCTCCGCAAAGATAGCGGCCCGAGGGACCGGAGGTCAACGGAGCAGGCGAGGAGCGATGGGGAGCGACAAGCTCTTGGTTACCTCTGGAAGTAGGCGGCGTTCTTCTCGATAAATTCCTTTTTTTCTTCCGGCACATCTTCGACAGCGTGAATCGAGTCGGAGGTGCAGGCGGGAACACAAGCGCCACAGTCAATGCAGCCCTCGGGATCCACATACATCTGGGTCGCGGCTTCGAAGCCGGGCTCGTCCTGCTTAGGATGGATGCAGTCGGTGGGGCAGACTTCGACGCACAGAGAATCTTTAATGCATGAATCGGAAATTACGTAGGCCATGATGAATCGATCTCCACAGTGAAATGAGCACTTCCCGCTCGCTCAATTAGGAGTGTAAGAAAGCGGGACGAATGCAGGCCGTGATCACAATCACAATCGGCTGTGCGTAAGCGAATGGAACGGATTATGAGCGGTGAATCGAGGATGGGAGTCGCGGGGTTGTTCGTAATCACGTTGATCTGTGACGACCGTCACAGAAATGGACGGGCAACCGGGCTTAAATAGGCACAATTGAACTAGGCCTTCTAGTCATAGGATCGCCCGGCTCCACCCACAGAACCCCACAAGCCGTTACCCCAGACGGCGGGAGCCGGGCGCTTGAAGGCTTAGAAAAGTCTTCCGGCACCTAGCCCCAGTCCTTCTTGCTATTAGTGCTGTTTGAAGAGATTTGTATCGGGGCATGCCTTCAGGCATGCCAAAGCGCGAGCAAATGACCGCTGCCAAGGCGGCCTAAGGCCCTGGCGGCTAAAGCCGCTCGTATTTCCCAGTGGTTTTGCGGCATCGCTGAACAGCTGCGGAAAAACTCATTTCGTGGAGTTGAAAATCCCCCAGCGCCTAAAGGCGCCACTGATTGTGCTGGACTTGCGGCGCGGCTGAAAGCCGCGCCCTTTCAAATACCGCATTTTCCCGCCGCCTGTGAAGCGCTGCCTGATACGAATCTTCTCAGACTGCACCACTACCTAACGCTTCCCGGTCTTTCATCCGTTCAACGTTCGTTTCGGCCACGTCAGTGCGCCCCGTGTGTGCGTGGAGACACACTGTGGCCACCGGACCACGGAAAGAGCTTCTTCGAGCCCGGCCAAGCATTGCATTTTCAAGAAGATACAGTTTGGTCTTCCTGATGCCCTCTGGGAATGTGTTGCTGCTTCAACCGGGGGACGAGATGAATAACACCCGCAAGACGATCAAGGCTGAAACGCTGGTTCTTCTTACTCTGCTGAGTTTCGCAGTCGTGGATCCCGCCGCAGCGCAGGACACCCAGCCCGCCAGCCAGCCTGTTTCCCGCCCGCTGGTATTGATCAGCCTTGCAGATCGCCAACTTGCGGTGATCGACGGCGCAGACGTCATCGCCAGATTCGCGGTCGCAGTAGGAGCGGCGGACAGTCCCAGCCCGGTCGGGCAATTCCGAATTGTGAACCGCGTCTCCAAACCAACTTACTACCACCCCGGTTCAGTGATCCCCAGCGGCAAAGACAATCCCATCGGAACGCGGTGGGTGGGGCTCAGCCAAAAGGGCTACGGCATTCATGGGACGAATGTGCCGCGATCGATTGGGCACGCGGCGTCGCACGGATGCATACGGCTGCGCAATCGCGATATGGAGCGGCTATTCACGTTGCTGCGGATCGGCGATGCGGTGGAGATCCACGGCGAACGTGACGAGCAGGTCGCACAAGTTTTCGGCGGCGTGGCGAATCCGACGATGGTCGCGGATGCACAGGCCGCAACACAATCCGCAATCCAGGCGAGCGGGCAATAACGAGGAAACGAATTCTCAGGAGGACATTATGCAAATCGCAATCGCATTCATGGCAGTCGTGGCAGGAATGGTCTTTTCGCTGGGAGTGGCGTTGCTGGCGGAAGAACTGATTTTCGGGCAAGTGTTCCGGCTGTTCTTTCCTCAGCAGGCGGCCCGGCAGGCGGAGCAAGTGAAATCAGGGCAGAAGCGCTGAGGCGCAAAGGAGAACGGTCATGTTGGCACTGAAATATTTGTTGATGACGGGCGGGTTCGCGTTGATGCTGGCGGCTCTTGGCATCCTGGGCTATGACTTGTATCGGGAGATTTTATATCGGCGCGCGCTGTCGACGCCGGGAGCGACTGTGCCTGCCGAACCGCAATGGCGTTGGCGTACTTCGCTGGCGCTAGGTTTCCTGGCTTGGGGACCAATTCTGCTGGCGCTCAGCATTGTGGTGGTTCCGAGCGGAACGGCGGGAGTTCGCGTGAGCCAGACCAGCGGCACGCTGCCGGGAACGCTTTATCCCGGCGTGCATTTTGTGACTCCACTGGTGGAGGACGTGGCGCTGTTTGACACGCGCGATCAGGTCTTCACGACGGGAGTCTCGGAAGATGGGAAGGTCGCGGCTGCGAACGTTTCCGCGAAGTCGCAATTGCTTGATGTGCAGGCGAAAGAAGGACTGATATTGGGTTTGGCAATCACGGTTCGCTACCGGCTCGATCCGAAGAAACTGGATTACATCCAGAGCAATCTGCCGCATCCGGTGGAAAAAGAGAGCGTGCCGCCAGTCGTGGCCAGCGTGTGGCGCGAACTGGTTCCCAACTACACGGTTCGTGATGTGTTCTCGGCGAAGCGCGAGGAAATTCGTAAGCGCGCCGCCGGCATGATCACGCAGAAACTGGCCGCGGATGGAATCGTGGTGAAGGAAGTCATGCTGCGGGATATCCAGTTACCTGAAGAGTATGCGAAGGGGCTCGAAACGCTGCTGCTGAAAGAGCAGGAAAACGATCGCATGAGCGTGGAAACGGAATTGAAACAGAAGCAGGTGAAGATCGCGGAACTGGAGGCGGAAGCGAACAAGGTGCAGCAAGTGAAGCAGGCGGAAGGCGAGGCGCAGGTGCACGTTCTGCAGGCCAAGGGCGAAGCCGATGCCATGCAATACACGCTGCCGCTGAAGGAGAAACAGATTCAGCAGAGCAAGCTGGAAGCGGAAGCACGCAAGGAAGCGACGATTCAAAATGCCGAGGCGGCGGCGCAGGCTAAAGTGATCGACAGCAAGGCCGAGACCGAACGGCGGAAGATGCTGGCGGAGGCTGAGGCCGACCGCATTCGGGTCACTGCCGCGGCTGATGCCGAGCGCATGCAAAGCGAAGCAACGATCCTGAAACAGAATCCGCTGCTGATCAACAAGATTGTGGCGGAACGATTGTCGGACAAACTGCAGATCATGATGGTTCCGGCGGATGGAAAGTTCTTCATGAACGATGTGCTGCGCGGCATGAACATGGGAAGCCAGGCGAGCCCGACCGAGCAGGCGGAGGAACAACAACAGAGGTAGATCGCTGGTGCAAAGGCAAAATCCCCACCCTCTCGCACAAAACGCGAGAAGGGCGGGGCAACCGGATTTCCGCGGAAGCTTCAGCGGTGTCCAAACAGTACAGAGGCTGAGGGCAGTCGCATGCGCGAAGCGGTTTATAATTCGGCCATCCCCAAGGCCATTGTGAAATCGGTGAAGCGTGGCGGCTGCTCCAGATCTGTGGCGCAACTTTTGCGTATCATCTTTCCGGTTGCGATTCTCCCGCTGACAATTTTCGCGCACGCTGCCGACTGGAATGGAGCCGAGCAGCAGCTGGCACGAAAGATTGTCGCCGTAACGGGACCGGGAGCCGTCGCCCTAACGGTGGAGAATCGTTCTTCGCTGGGAAGGCGCGAGGGCGAGGCGGTTCAAAACGGCCTCCGCTATGCCCTCGAACAGTTGGGCATTCGGTTCGTGGACGCGGACCAGGCTGCGGCCAGCGTCGCGATATCGCTTTCCGAGAATCCGACTTCGTATGTCTGGGTGGCGCAGATCCGGCAGGGCGAAGGCGAGACGGCGGTCGCGATGGTTTCAGTTCCACGGCCGGGCGGATTGGCCGCGGTTCACGATTCCATGCCGATGGCTTTGCGGCGCACTTTGCTTTGGACGCAAAACGATCCCATTCTCGATGTCGCCGTTTTGGAGGAAGGCGCCACTCCTACTCGGATCGTCGTGCTGGATCCGGCGAAGGTTTCGCTATACCGGTGGCAGAACGGCAAATGGCAGACAGAACAAGTTATGGAAATTCCGCATTCGCAGCCGTGGCCGCGCGATCTGCGGGGAAGGCTGATTGCCGTGAAGGATCACTTGCAGGATCTGTATCTTCCCGGCGTGAGCTGCCACAGCGCGGGCGGAAATTTGCTGAGCTTGAATTGCCGCGACAGCGAGGATCCGTGGCCACTCGTCGCGAACGACATCCATGAAAATTTTCCCGGTCCGGGCGGGAGCACAGCGGCGGCCGTGATTCCCGCGCAGTCCGCGTTCTTTGCTCCCACACGGAATTTTTTTACGGGTGTGATGAGTCCCGGCCTGGGCAAAGGTGTGACTGTGCCGAGTTTCTATTCGGCGGCCGCATTGCCGCGAGGCAAGTACACCTTGTGGCTTTTCGCGGCGACGGACGGGCAGATCCACATGGTCGATGGTATGAGTGATCGAATCGCGAGGCTGGAGTGGGGCAGCGATCTGGCGATGGTGAAAACATCGTGCGGCGCCGGCTGGCAAGTCTTGAGTACGAGCTCCGGCGGGCGCAGCGGCGATTCGGTGCGCGCGTATGAAATCCCGGATCGCGATCCCGTTGCGGCGAGTGCAGCATCCGATTTCGCGGGCAAGATCACTGCACTGTGGACTGAGTCCAGAGGCGACACGGCCATCGCGGTGGTAAAAGATCCGGAAACAGGGAGCTATGAAGCGTTTCGCTTGGCAGTGGCTTGCGATCAGTAGTCTGCTGGCGGCGACGCTAGCGGCGCGTGCGGAGACCCGCCCGCAATATGGCGGCACGCTGCACGTCGGGCTGAGCGTAGCGCTGTCTTCGTTGGACCCTGCCGACACTGCGCAGGACGATTCGTTTGCACGCCGGAGCGTGACCTCGCTGATCTTCGACAACCTCGTCACGGTCGATTCGAGCGGACGAGTGCAGCCTTCCCTCGCGGAATCGTGGCAAGCAGCTAGCGGGAATCGGCGCTGGCAATTCCGAATTCGGCGCGGGGTGATGTTTCACGACGGAACGCCCATGACGGTACAGGCCGTGGCGGCTTCGTTGCGCGTCGCTAATCCATCGTGGAACGTGTTGGCCGAGGGAGAGTCGGTGATTTTTGAATTCGAAACTTCCGAGCCCGAACTACCGGCCGTGCTTGCCCTGGCGAGGAACGCGATTGTGAAGCGAGATCCGAACGGACGAGTGAGCGGCACGGGACCGTTTCGCATCGCGGATTGGCAGCCGGGAAAGACGTTGTCCCTGGCGGCAGACGACAACTGCTGGCGAGGGCGCACGTTTCTTGACGGCATTCAAATCGCGCTGGGCAGGAGCTATCGCGATCAGATGACGGCGCTGGAATTGGGGAGGGCAGACTTGGTGGACGTAGCGCCGGAACTGGCACATCGGATTTCTCCCGAGCGATACCGGATTCTGCATTCCCCTCCGATGGAGTTGCTGGGGTTGCAGTTTGCGCGCGATGCTTCGTCTCCGGAAGAGCGCACGCTTCGCCAGGCGTTGAACTTGAGCGTGGACCGCGGATCCATCTACAGCGTGTTACTGCAAGGGGCGGGCACGCCGACGGCAAGCATTCTTCCGACATGGATGAGCGGCTATGGATTCGTATTCTCCGTAGAAGCAAATTTGCCGAAAGCGCGGCAACTCCGCGAACAGACGCGCGCTTTTCAGAACTGGAAACTCGGCTACGACAGCAACGATCCTCTGGCCCGTTTGCTCGCGGAACGAATCGCGCTCAATGCAAAAGATGCGGGGCTGACACTGCAGCCGAGTGCGGGCAGCGGCGATCTGCGATTGGTGCGGATCGCGATGGCATCGTCCGACCCGCGGACGGCGCTGGATGCCGTTCTCAAGCGGTTCGATTTGCCCGACGCAAAAATTGGAATATCCGCGGACGAACTCTATGCGGCGGAACAGGCTGTGCTCGCGGGGGAGCGCGTGATCCCGCTCATCGATTTGCCCGCGACCTACGCTTCCACACCGAAATTGAAGGATTGTACGGTGCGAACGGATGGCAGTTGGGAACTGGCAAACGCATGGCTGGAGAGCGCGAAGCCATGACCTTCCGGCGAAAGCTCCTGCTGGTTTTTACTCTGACTGTGTTTGTGTCGGTAGCAGGAGTCGCGTGGCTGGTGCAGGAAATGACGCGGAACGCCTTCGAAAAAACCGACAGCCAACGCACGGCCGCGCTGCTGGCGCAATTTCAGCAGGAATTTAATCGCCGCGGAGAAGACGTTGCCCGGCGGGTGGAAAACATCGCCAATTCGGATGCGATGTCGCGAATGGCAACGGCAATCAATGGCACGCCCGCGGATTTTGCCGAATATTTTGATCTGGCTCGCTCGATGGCAGAGAACCACCAGTTGGACTTTGTCGAGATTCTGGACTGGCGTGGAACGATCGTTTCTTCGGCGCAGTGGCCGGCAAAATTTGGTTATCCGGAAACCGCATTTGACAGCATCTCGGGATCGAGCGAGCAAGGAGCGTTTCTGAAGCTCGAGGAATTGCAGGACTCTACGGCATTAGGGCTGTTTGCGCTGCGGTCGGTGCGCGCGGGCGAGCATCCCGTCTATGTAATCGGAGGACGACGGCTGGACAAGAATTTTCTCTCCGCGCTCGATCTGCCTTTGGAAATGCGGGTGCTGCTGTATCAGAATCGGGGAGATCATTTCTCTCCAGATTTATTTCTGGATCCTTCCGCCAGCAATGGTGTTTCTGATCCAGCGCATCCGGTGGAGAAATTTGCAACGCTCGTGAACTCGGTACGCCAGTACAACCAGGAGATGACCGGAATTGCGCACTGGTCGCCGGATCCAGCGGACGATGAGGTGTTTCATGCCATCCCGCTGCGAGGTGTGGGGAAGGATCATCCTCTGCTCGGAATCCTGTTGATCGGGAATTCGCGGCGCGCTTACGTGGCACTGAAGCGCAGCATCCGCGATTCCGCGCTGCTGGTGGGCGGGGGCGGAATTCTGCTGGCGATCCTGCTCAGCAGTTGGGCCGCGGCGCGCGTGACTCGTCCCGTAGAACAACTGGCGCTGGCGGCGCAGGAAGTGGCTGCGGGAAACTGGAATGCCCGGGTG
Source organism: uncultured Acidobacteriota bacterium (assembly GCA_963719865.1). Lineage (GTDB taxonomy): Bacteria > Acidobacteriota > Terriglobia > Terriglobales > Acidobacteriaceae > Sulfotelmatobacter. The sequence continues at coordinate 38,158 of CAVRDS010000061.1, forward strand.
GAAGTGACCGGAGATGACGAAATCGGCCAACTGGCGGACTCGTTCAATCGCATGACAACCGAACTGCTGAGCCAGAAGGAGCGCCTGATCCAAAGCGAGCGGGTTGCGGCCTGGCGCGAACTGGCGCGGCGATTGGCGCATGAACTCAAGAACCCATTATTTCCATTGCAACTCACCGTAGAGAACCTGCTGCGAGCCAGAGAGCAGAGTCCTGAGCAATTCGACGAAGTGTTTCGAGAAAGCTCCCGCACACTGCTGGGCGAGATTTCAAACTTGAAGGCGATCATCGGCCGTTTCAGCGAATTCTCCAAGATGCCGCAGCCGCAATGGCAGAAGGTGCAGATCAACGATGTGGTGAGGGGCGTTGCCCAGCTGTTTCAGGCACAATTGCAGGCACCGGGGCGGGCTGCAATCGCTTGCCGGCTGGAGTTGGATGAACAACTCGAACCTATTGCCGCCGATCCCGACTTGCTGCACCGGTCTTTGTCGAATCTCGTTCTCAACGCGATGGATGCCATGCCCAGCGGAGGAACGTTGACGCTTCGAACCCGCGCCGCGGACGGCAAAGTGGCGATCGAGGTTGCCGACACGGGCTCCGGGCTGACGCGCGAAGAATGCGAGCGCATCTTTACTCCCTACTACACCAGCAAGCAACATGGAACCGGGCTGGGCCTGGCGATCGTGCAATCCGTGGTGAGCGATCACGGAGGGCGAATCAGCGTGCACAGCGAGCCCGGGAAAGGCACCGCGTTTGTGATCGAGTTGCCGCGAAACCTTGAATCGTTGCCGGCCGGTGCAGCCCAGCAAAATGTCGAACGGGATGCGGCGAAAATTTCAGAGATGAAATGAGGGGACGCATTGCCGCTTAAAGCGAATCTTTTGATTGTCGACGATGAAGCGAACACTCTGGCTTCTTTGTCGCGCGCGTTTCGGCTGGCCGGCCACGAAGCCACGGTTTGCGACAACGCCGCTCGTGCTCTGGAATTAGCCAAGTCCCAGAAGTTCGACTTGATCCTTTCCGATGTGGTAATGCCGGGAAAGGATGGACTCGCATTACTGGAGGAATTGAAGCAACAGGGAGTTGCGGCGCCCGTCGTAATGATGTCAGGACAAGCGCATATCGAGATGGCGGTGCGAGCAACGCGGCTGGGCGCGCTCGATTTCCTGGAGAAGCCGATCTCCACGGACAAGCTTCTGCTCACGGTGGAAAACGCGCTGAAGCTGCAGCGCCTGGAACGCGAAAACCGGCAACTGCGACAGCGGCTGGGCAAGCACGAAATTGTTTGGAAGGGCGACGCGATGCGCCGCGTGATGGCGCAAGTGGAACGCGTGGCTGCGAGCGAGTCGCGGGTTTGCATTCTGGGCGAAACCGGAACCGGCAAAGAATTGGTGGCGCGCACGATTCACGAGCGCAGCGCACGATCCGCCGGTCCGTTTGTAACTCTGAACTGCGCCGCCGTTCCCGCAGAGCTGATCGAGTCGGAATTGTTCGGACACGAGAAAGGTTCGTTCACGGGCGCGTCCGGACAACACATTGGCAAATTCGAGCAAGCCGACCAGGGAACAATTTTTCTCGACGAGATTGGCGACATGCCGCTGCAGATGCAGGCCAAACTTTTGCGTGTGCTCGAAGAAGGCGAAGTCGAGAGGATTGGCGGAAACAAGGCGATCCCGGTAAACGTTCGGGTTGTGGTCGCGACCCATCATGATCTTGAAGCGCGGGTGCGCGAAGGAGCATTTCGCCAGGACTTATTTCACCGGATATTTGTGTTTCCGCTGATGCTACCTCCTTTGCGTGAACGGCGCGAAGATATCCCAGCCCTGGTCGAACATTTCGCAGAGCAGGTTTGCGCGCAGAATGGATGGAAGCCCGTGCCCTTTACCGCAGACGCGATGCAGGCTCTGCAGGAATACTCCTGGCCGGGAAATGTCCGCGAACTGCGAAACATGGTGGAACGACTGATGCTGCTTGCCAGTGATGGGCAGGTGGATCTGCCCACGGTAGAGACGGCACTGCCGAAGGGTTCGGCGGCCGCAACGGGCACCGCAACGACGTCAGGTGCTTTGTCGGATCGGATGCAAGGCTTCGAGCGGGAGGTGATCTTGGCTGAATTGAAGCGCACGCATCACAACATGAGCCTGGCCGCAAAAGCCCTTGGCCTGGAGCGTAGCCACCTGTATAAGAAGGCGGAGCAACTCGGAATCGATCTACGAGCGCTGCGCCGAGAGCAGGACGCAGACTGATCGTCGTGCAGAAGAAGGGCGTTTGGAGGCTGCCATTGGCCGGAAGAAACGCAATCGTCTATCTGTTTCTAACTCTCTCTCTTCGAGTCTTTGCCGTCGAACCGCCTTCCCCGCCCGCGTACGACGTGCGCATGGAACAAGCATGGATTCCGATGAAAGACGGCGTGCGCCTCGCGGCAACTTTGTACATGCCCGGCGGCGCCAAGCCGAATGAAAAGTTCCCTGCCCTGCTCGAATATCTTCCTTACCGCAAAGATGACGGGACGGCGGCCGAAGATTATCCCAAGCATGCCTACTTCGCGAGGCGCGGCTACGTGAGCGTTCGCGTCGACATTCGCGGATTCGGCGCGAGCGAGGGAGTACCGCCGGAGCGCGAGTACTCGGAGCAGGAACAAGCGGACGGCGAAGAGGTGATCGCGTGGCTGGCGCATCAACCGTGGTCGAACGGCAATGTGGGCATGTTCGGCATCTCGTGGGGAGGATTCACGGCGTTGCAGATGGCGATGCGGCACGCGCCGGGGCTGAAGGCCATCGTCGCGGTACACGCCACTGGAGAACTCTTTCATGATGACGTGCATTACGTGGACGGGATGGCGCACGTCGACGAGTTTGAATTGAATATGGATATGGCGCAGGGATGGGTGGGCGCTCCGGATTATTCGCTGGATGAGAAGGTGCTCGGCCCACGCTTCGATTCGCCACCTTGGTCCCTGCTCTATCTAAAGCATCAGCATGATGGCCCCTTCTGGCGCGACCGGGTACGTCCGTTAAGCGAGATTACGACGCCAAGCTTTTTGATCGGTGGCCTGCAAGACGGCTATCGCGACAATGCGACCGACATGCTCATGAAGTCGAAGGCTCCGATCAAGGCGATCGTCGGGCCGTGGGATCATTCATTCCCTAACAATGCGGATTTTGGTCCGCGGGTGGAATGGCGTGATCAGGCCGTGCGCTGGTTCGATTACTGGCTGAAAGGACGCGACACCGGCGTAACGCACGATCCCAGGCTCGTCATCTACATGCAGCATTGGCATCCGCCTGATCCGGGTCTGCAAAGTGTGCCGGGAGAATGGCGGCGGGAGGATGTGTGGCCACCGGCCGATGCGGAAAATAAAACTCTGTTTCTGCAGGACAATCACACGCTGGCCACATCGGCGGCGCAGCAAGAGACGCATCAACTCAAATATGTTCCGACGGTCGGAGTGGAGGCCGGTTTCTGGTGGGGCGAACGGCTGAGCGATCCGCGACCGGTGGACGCATTCAGTCTGGTTTACGATTCGGCGCCGCTGGAGACCGATACAGCGATTCTTGGACGTCCGCGTGCGCTTTTGCAAGCGGCAGCAACGGCCCCGCTGGCAGACTGGTTCGCAAGACTTTCAGACGTGGCGCCCGATGGAACTGTCACGCAGATCACCGGTGCGGGATTGAACGGAGCTCAACGAGACTCCATGACCGAACCGCGCGATCTGGTACCGGGCAAGTTTTATCCTTTGAACATCGAGATGCATTTGACCTCGTGGATCTTTCCCAAGGGACATCGCATTCGTGTGGCGATCTCAAACGCGCTCTGGCCCATGATTCTGCCGACGCCCTACTCGATGACGACGTCATTGCAACTCGGCGGAGAGAGAGGATCACAGCTGGTTCTTCCGGTTGTGCCGGTGCATGGAGAGCCGGCGCCAGGGTTTTCTCCTCCTCAGCCCCTGGAAGAGCGCGGCGACATCAAGAGCGAAGGGTTCCCCTGGCCGGGCGAGTGGACTGTGGAACGCGATGAGGCGCGCCAGAAAACTACCGTGCACTGGAAGGGCAAAGATGGATATCAATATCCCTGGGGCACCCAGGATGATTTTGAGAGTCTCACCTACGAGGGCGATGACGCGCATCCGGAGACGTGCTCTGTGCGCGGCGAAGCCGAGAGCGTCTTTACTCTGAAAGGCCGCACGCTGGTGTGGCGCGGACATCTCTCCGTCACCACAGATCAGAAGAACTTCTATTACAAGTACACGCGGGAGTTACTGAAAGACGGCCAGATGATTAAAACGAAGACGTGGCGGGAGACGATTCCGCGTGATCATCAATGACTCGCATCGCTGCTGGAAGCGCGCTGGTCGTAGCGGCGGACTATGTTTCCACCAGTTCCGCTGAGTGGGCCTTGAGATCAGCCGCCAACAGTTGATGAAACAACTGTTCGCCGGCTTCGCGCCTCACCGACAACCGGCCAGCACCGTAGGCGCGCGATTTCAGTCCGCGCTGCACATCTTCACAAATGCCGAGATCCTCATCTTGCACGCGGTTCCCGACGTTCACCGATTCAGTGTTGTACGGGCGGCGCGCCTCGCTCACATCGCTGAAATAAAAATCGAAGATCACCCGGCAATGGTCTGCGTCCACGGGAATGACATAGTTTGTATCCATGTATCCTTCGTAGCAGTTGATCATCAAGTTGGGATATTGCCAGAAATACCAGGCGCGATCGCCCTTGCGAGTCGCTCCGGTCGCGGCGTCTTCGTCCGAGGCGACCATGGGGCTGGACTGCAGGCAATACCGGCCTTCGTTCTCGATGGTGTACTGCTTGTAGTCGAGCACGGAATTCAGCCCCTTGTGCAGATGCGGCACGTGATATCCGCCGTCGAGATAGTTGTCGACGAAGACCTTCCAATTGCAATGGATGTCGTAAGTGCGCTGATCGAAGTAGTGAAGCCTGCTGATCCCGAGCGGGGCAACGCGCTGGACCAATCGACCGAGAAACTCTTTGAGCGGGATCGCGTCGGGATCAAGATTCACGAACACGAAGCATTCCCAGGTCTCGACACGAATGGGAAGCAGGCCATTGTCGGCGCGATCGAAATTTTCTACGCCATCAAATTCGGGCATGCCTTTCAACGATCCGTCCAGTCCATATTTCCATCCGTGATAAGGGCACTGCAAGATGGCAGCCTGCCCGCAAGGCTGGGTCACGACCGCCGCGGCATGATGCCGGCACACGTTGTAGAAGGCGCGAAGCACGCCATCCGGACCGCGAACAATGACGATGGGTTCTCCGGCGAGCCGAGTTGAAACAAAATCTTCCGCATTTTGCAACTGGCTGGTGCGCGCCACCAGTTGCCAGGTCTTGCTGAACACGTTGAGACGCTCGAGTTCGGCGATGCGCGGATCCACATACCACGGCGCTGGAATGGTCGAAGCCTCCGATAGAGGCGCGCGGTCGTTGTAGCTGGAAAGAATTTGCTCGATCGATGCTGGCATGTTCATTTGAACCCCACGTTTCACAATCTTAACGCCGATGATTGTTGCGTGTGCGAGACCGCGTCCCTGCCGTCGACGGCGCCGCCCCGATGGCTCGCTGCAACACCGCGAGAAACTGCTGGATTCTCGCCTCTTTTTTCTCAGCCAGTTCCCCCTGGCGACGGAAGAGTCCGGGATCAAGTTCGGCAGTCAACAGCGCGTCCTGAAACCGCTCCACCATCCAATCGATGATGGAAACCATCATTTCCAGATCGAGATCGTCGCGCAACTCGCGGCGCTCGAGTCCGAAGCGGACAAAGCTGACGGTGCCATAGGGATCTTCGCTGAGGAGGAAGCGGTTGATCTCGCGCTTCAAGACCAGGTCCGTTCCGTAATTGCCGAGAAGCGAGATGCGGTACGGGATCCAGTCTTCGTGCACTAAGTGCTCGGTGCATGCCAGCCAGTAGCGCAGCACCTCGAAAAATCCGGCCTGCCGAACTTCGGCTGGCGCGTCGAGGTATTTGGCGAAGGAGCGGACGGCACGCTTGTAGACTTCGAAAAATAATCCGTCTTTACTGCCGAAGTGCTGAAAGATGGAACCCTTGGCGATGCCTAAGGCGGCGGCGATGTCGCCGACGCGCGCGTCGTGATAGCCATGTTCCGCAAAATATTTGGTGGCGGCCTCGATGATCCGGCCGCGCTTGGCTTCGGAACGAGGGCGCAGTTTGTTCTGGCGTTGATAGAGCGGCGGCGCAACGCGATTGCTGGCGATTCCCGGCATAGATAATGACTAGTAGTCACGAAAGAGTACAACAGAAAGATTGCGTCTTCAACTTCATTTTTATTAGCTTCTGCGGTAATGTAAATCAATTCAGTGTTGCTGCAATGACTTCAAGTCATATCCAACAAAACCAGGTGTACGACGCCATTGTAATCGGCGCTGGCCACAACGGATTGACGGCGGCCGCCTATCTGGCGCGCGCCGGACTCTCCACGCTTGTGCTGGAGCGCCGCGACATTGTCGGAGGATGCTGCGTTACCGAAGAAATCGCGCCCGGCTGCCGGGTTTCGACCACGTCCTACATCGCGAGCATGTTGCGACCCGAGGTGATCTCCGAGTTGCGCCTGGCGGATCACGGGCTGCGCATGATTCCTTGCGATCCGGCGATTCAGGTTCCCTTCCCCGATGGGCATGTAGTTCCCTGGTGGGCGAATCGCGACCGCGCCAGGCAGGAGTTCTCCAAGATATCGGTCAAGGATGCCGCGCGCTTCGTCGAAGTCGACGATCAACTGAAAAAGCTGGCGCGCTACCTGCAGCCCTTCTTCATGGAGCCTCCGCCGGAGATCGACACTTCGAGCCTGAAGGGCTGGAGCGATCTGTTTCGTGCGGGCAAGCGCTTTCGCGGAATTTCCAGTTCAGAAATTTCCCAACTCGTTTCCTTCCTGACCGGCAGTCTCGGCGAATTCCTCGACCAGAATTATGACTCCGACAAAATCAAGACCGTGTTCCTGGCCAACAACGTATACGGGAAACATGGTGGCCCGTATCAACCGGGAACTGCGATCGGGCTTTTGTTTCATCTTTTGAGCGGCGGCGAGCACGAGTTGCAAGGCTTTTACGGACACGTTATGGGCGGCATGGGATCGATCACGCAGGCTCTGGCCGCAGCTGGTAGAGAGCTCGGAGTGGAAATTCGGACGGGCACGTCTGTCGCGCACATCGATGCGCGCAACGGCCGCGCGCGCCGAGTCGTGCTCGAAGATGGTACGGAACTTCGGACGCGCATCGTGCTTTCGAATGCCGATCCCAAACGAACTTTTCTCAAGATGCTTGACGCCAAGGATCTTCCCGAAGAATTCCTATTTGCCGTGCGGGGAATCAAGATGCAAGGACCATGTGCCAAGGTCAACATGGTGCTCGCAGAAGAACCGAGATTCACAGGCACCTCTGCGCAGGCCACGGCTTTGGAGCGCACCTTTTATACCCTCGTGCCGTCGCTGGAGTTTGCGGAACGCTGCTACGACATCGCCAAGTTCGGCGAGATCCCGCAGGAACTCTGGGTCGATTGCGTGGTGTCCTCAAATGCGGACGACTCACTAGCGCCTCCGGGCAAACATATTCTGACCTGCTTCGTGCAGTACGTGCCTTATCACTTGCGCGAGGGCAATTGGGACGAGAAGCGTGAACTGCTGGGCGATCGCGTGGTCAAGAAAATTGCGGAGTACGCGCCGAACGTTCCGGGAGCGATCGTGGCGCGGCAAGTGCTGACTCCGCTCGATCTGGAGCGCACGTACGGATTGACCGAGGGCAACATTTTTCACGGGGATCTTCGGCTGGAACAACTGTTCTTCATGCGCCCGGTTCCTGGATGGTCGCAGTACCGCACGCCGATCGATGGACTCTATTTGTGCGGAGCGGGAGCGCATCCTGGCGGCGGCGTCACCGGCGCACCCGGCCGCAATGCCGCCCATCAAGCATTACGCGATTGGAAGAAAGGGCGCTTCCGGGAGGCGGCTGCATGAATTCGGCGAACGGCCAATCGTCGCTTCCCAAGACCGCTGACGTCGTGATCGTTGGCGCGGGGGTTATGGGTACGTCCATTGCATTTCATCTGGCGCAGCGAAACGCCGGCAGAATCGCCATCCTCGACAAAGACCATGTTGGACGCGGGGGCAGCGGCCGGTCGTCCGCGCTGGTTCGCATGCACTACAGTTTTCCGCCGGAGGTGCAACTCGCGCTCATCAGCCTGCGAATGTTTCAGAACTGGCAGGAAGTTGTGGGCGCACCCGGCGATTTTCGCCGCACCGGGTTCGTGCGCATCGTGCATCCGAACGAGATTGCGCGGCTGAAGCTGAATGTCGAGATGCAGCGCAAACTTGGCGCCAACGTGCAGCTGATCGACAAAATTCAGTTGCACGAATTGGAACCTGATTGGAAGGTCGATGAGGTCGAACTTGCAGCCTACGAACCGGATTCCGGATATGGCGACGGCGCTGGAGTAGCTGGCGATTTTCTCGCAGCCGCTCGAAATCGCGGAGCAGATTATTTTTCGCGCACCCAGGCAAAATCCATTCTCACCGAAGCTGGTCGCACCGTTGGCGTCGAAACCGATCATGGCACGATTTCATCGCCGATGGTGATTGTTGCGATGGGACCTTGGACGCGTCCCCTGCTGCAGCAGGCGGGCTACGAGGTGCCGATCGAATGTGAGTATCACCAAGTTGCGATTCTGCGGAATGCGCCCGGGATGAAGGGCGGCGGTTGCGCCTGCATCGATTCAGTGACCGCAACCTATTTTCGTTCCGATGCGCACGATAAATTCCTGGTAGGCGATTTCTACGGCAAACGTCCGGTGGATCCTGACAATTTTCCGCAGCGCGCATCCGACGAGTCGCTCGAAGAAATCATCGAGCACGCCTGCCGCCGTGTCCCCAAACTGGAAGGCGCGGAGATTATGCGCGGCGTCACCGGCGTTTACGATATGACGCCCGACTCGCGACCTCTACTGGGAGAAATTCCGGGCGTGGGCGGCCTGCTCGTCTGCACAGGATTCTCCGGCATGGGATTCAAGATTTCCCCCGCGATTGGCTTGGTCATGAGTGAACTCGTGCTCGATGGCAAAGCGACGAGTGTCGACATCAGCGCGTTCCATCCCAATCGCTTTGCGGAGCACCGCCCCATCAAGGCGGAGTACGAATATGTCGATGACTAATGTTTCTCAGGAGCGAGCATGAAAAAGAAAGGCATTCTCGAACGGCTGAAGGACGGTCCCGTGCTCGGCGACGGCGGCTATTTACTCGAACTCGAAAAACGCGGATGGGTGCGCGCGGGTCCGTTCACTCCCGAAGTTGCGTTGACCTATCCCAACGCGCTGCGCGAACTGCACGTGGAATTTCGCGAAGCCGGCGCGGAGGTGCTGCAGGCGCTGACATTTTATGCCAGCCGCGACAAACTGGCGACCGTCGGACTCGAAGACCGTCTCGAAGAACTCAATCGTTCCGCCGTCCGGGTCGCGCGCGAGGTCGCCGGCGACCAGTGTTTAGTCGCCGGCAATCTGAGCCTAACCTGGATGTACGAGCCTGGCAGCGCGTCGGCGGCGGATCGCGTCCGCAAAACCTTTGACGAGCAACTCGCGGTGCAAGTTGATGAAGGCGTGGACTTCATCATCGGAGAAACTTTTTCCTGGCTGGGCGAGGCCTTGCTCGCGGTGGAGCGCGGCAAGAAAACCGGGCTTCCGACGATGGTCACGATCTGCTTCGAGAACAAGGACGAAACCGCCGAAGGCAAGAGCGCTGCCGATGCGGCCAAGGCATTGTTCGATGCCGGAGCCGATATCGTCGGCATGAATTGCCTGCGGCCTCCCGAGCACATCCTCGGCCCGATGGAGCAGATGCGCAAAGCGGTTTCGGGATATCTTGCGTGTCAGCCCGTTGCCTATCGCACTCCGAAAGACAAGCAGGATTTCACCAGCCTGCCCGAGTTCCCTTACGCGTTGGATCCTCTGCAACTGACGCGCAAGGAGATGGCGGACTATGCCCTGCAGGCGCGCGACATCGGAATCAATTACATCGGGGCGTGCTGCGGAACGGTGGCCATGCACATTCGGGAGATGGCTCGCGTGCTCAACAAACTACCCGAGGAGTCTCGCATCTGGAAAAAAGGTGGCGAGAAACCGATGTCAGCTTACGAGTACTACGATCATGACAAGGTGAACGTCGGAGGAGAAGAATAGTTTTTCGCGATCTGTGAATCGATCATGCGGGCCCTAGATCCGGGCCCGCACTCTCAAACAAAAACTCTAGCCTGCTTTGCGCATACCCGGGTCTTGCGCGTGAACCAGCGGCATCTCCACCAGATGCTCGCTCAAAAACCATACCTGCAATTCGTTGGCGCGGAGTACGTCACTGACCACCATATCGTTGGTGCCCGCATCTTCCAGTTCACTTGCCCGCTCCGCCAGTTTCCGGCAGGTTCCGAGGATGAGTTGATGCGCGTCCAGAAGCCGCGAGATCTGTACGGGCACTTCTTCCCTGCCGCGCGGCGGACGCTCGATGCGCGTGGTCTCGGCGACGTCGGCGGCCATGGCCAGCGAAACTCCTCCGAGCAACTGAATTCTTTCGGCGATCGTATCGACCAACTCGACTTGTTCATTGAAATGCTTATCAAACAGAAGATGCAGTTGATAGAACGTGGGGCCGGCGACTTGCCAGTGCGACTTCTTGTATAGGTCGCGCAAGGTCATCGTATCGGCAAGCAACTGATTCAACTGCTCGGTCATTTCCAAACGTACGGGCTCATCCAAATCCAGGGGCAAGGCGTGAGAAACCGTGCCGTACGCTTGGATTTCCGCGGCACGTTGATGGATCCTGGGTTGCGAATTGAGGGTGGTCTGGTGGCTTGCGACTTCTTTCTTCGGCATCGAAACCTCCTTGCATTTCGGACCTGCACTTATTGATGGCGTGTCCCAAAAAGGCGGGGACGATCTGAGCAATACGCCTTGGATGCCACGCAATCCGATAGGATGCTAGCAGTTTTGCCAAGCCAGAAGAATCAGGAAGCGCCAACAGTCTTCTGACCCTGCGGGAAGTCGCAGGAACTCACGGACGAAGCCCTTCCCGGAAGATGCGGAGCATATGGTACTCCACTCCGCGGTCACATCTGGTCACCGCTCTTGTGATTTGTTCGTGCCAGTTTGACGCCCCCGCGGGTGATTGTTATGATCACAATGCGGGGTGGAGCAGTCTGGTAGCTCGTTGGGCTCATAACCCAAAGGTCGGTGGTTCAAATCCACCCCCCGCAACCATTCCTAAGTATTTGATTCTGAAAGTCTTTCCTT
>CAVRDS010000062.1:0-4380 GCA_963719865.1 uncultured Acidobacteriota bacterium
CAAAAGGCCCCGCATGTGAAGCGAGGCCCTAGTTCGTATCCGTTGGTTGCGAACATCCTACCATGAGAGATCAAGACCTAATCGACCTAGCTTGCCCGCGCATTCCCGACGAGTGGCGCCGCAAGTACCTCGCGCGCTCCGTCGCCAGCCTGCCCAAGGATGTAACCGTCGCCTTTGATCGCATCTACACCATGGAGCGCGAGAAAGATCAGCTCCGCGCCGACCATCGCAGCTTGCGCCGCACAACACACATCTTCTTTTGGTCTGTAGTCGTGCTACAAATCCTCGAACTCTTCGCCCTTATCGTCATCGCCACCATCAAGTAAAACCCGGAAGTGCATGTGACCAAAGTAACTACGGGCTTCGCTCTATTGTGATCTTGCGCACTGACATGGCATCATAATGGGAGTGTGCGATTCCGCTCAGATTTGCGCTTCGCCGCTGCTGTACGCTCAAGGCCATGACTTCCCCCAGTCACAACCCGATCAGCACGCTTTTCATCCGCGATACCCTGCGCGGACTGGATAACTTCGTGGATCGCGTCTGCAAAACCGTGGACCGCAACTGCATCGACCGGCTAAAATTTCCCGCCAAGAAGAAAAAGCTGGTCGCGAAATCGGCCTGAAGTAAATCCTGTGGAAATTGGCCGCAAAACTAGCCTGCTATCTGCGTCATCCCCGCGCCAATCCTGAAGTTTTACGAAAGATACGAATTGCCTTGACAAGATGCCGCTCTGCATTTATCTTTCGTACCCATGGCAGGAAAAAAGAAAAGGTTTTGTAAATACGGCCATCGGTTGAACCGCAAAACAACCTATCGCCGCAAGAACGGTACGCGGGAGTGCCGCGAATGTTCCCGTTTGCGCTCCGTCGAGCAGAAGAAAGCCATCAGCGCCTAATCGAAGAATGACTTTTGCGTCCGATAATGATTGAAGCACACACAACTCGTTTCGATTCAGTCAGCTTGCAGGTATTATGTAATGCAGCCTTCCCCCTCGCTTTCCCCGTCCATTCCTACCCTCAACCAAAATCGACAGTAAACCTACTCTTCCCCCGGTTCGAGGGGTTCGATTCCGTCCGCCACCGGAGTCAGCCCATGACCAAGCCAGCAGATACCTTTCCGCCTTTCGTAACGTCACAATTCTTTACACAGGACAAGCCAGCCGCAGACGTAGAACCATCAGTCTCATTGGACGCCGTCGCAGAGCACATGGAGATGCGAAATCGAGGTGAGGTATGAACGCCGAGCCCACCTACACCCTCACCCTCACCGAGTCCGAGCGTACCGCCATGGCCAAAGTGCTGGGCAGCCTGGTGACCAAACTCATCAACGCGCCGATTTTCGTGGAATCGCCCACTGGAGGCACGGCAGCCGCGCGCGCTGTGCTCAGTTCCCCGCCCCAAGATTCCCCCGCGCTCCCCAGCGGTCACGTCCCGCCTCCACTCCCACAACCGCGTGACCGCTGGGCACGAGATCGCAAGGGCCAGGAAGTGCCGATGCCCGAAGGCTACGCCGCCCGCGAAGTCACCATCTGGAAAACCGAGCAGAAGCCCAAGAAAGACAAATCGGGCAATTTCTTGAATGTAACCTGGCAGTCGCATGACCGCGGCTACATCGATGCCAAGTGCTTCGACTCCGCCCTGTTCCCGTGGCTCATCCAGCAGACCGGAAACAAGACCACTATCTACCTCGTGAAGTCGGGCCAGTACCTCAATGTCGTTGGAGTCCGCGCATGATTCCCTTTCTCGTCGGAGTTCTTGCCGTAGCCGTAATTCTCGCGTTTCTCGCCGTCGTCGCGCTCGTCGCCAGCATGCTGGTGCTCAGTGGGGGCGAGCCGCTTTCGCCATGGGACGAAGAGACGATCACGCCCCGGCCGGATTGCGAATTGCTTGACTCTCCCTATTCCGCCATCACCATGTACGACGAAGAAAAGGAAGAGGAGTGAAGATCACCGTCGAAAACGCCGGTCAAGCTTTTGTCGTACTCATGGGCGGAGTCGCCTTTGCGCTCATCGCCTTTCTGGCATGGGCTGTAAGTCAAGGGAGGTAATTCATTATGCACGTTCTTTTGTCACTACTTTTGTTGTGGGCGTTCAATGCGCAGCCGAATCGCCAGCAGCCACCAGGAAACCATTTTGCTCCGATACATCGTGTCGGTCCGGCTCGACCAATCACCCCAGAAAGGTAACGCCATGGACACGAAGTACTTCCAGCAAGCGCTTGAGGAGATGTGTGACCGCAAGCGTGATCCGATGATTCCGATCAAGGACTTAACCATCGGCGAACTCTCGCAACTGCTGCGCCGCGCCCAAGAATTGAAAGACATTGAGATCACGGAGAGTCGCGAGGCTAGGCGTGGAACTTGTGCATGGTGTGGCCGTCGCGATTTCAATCAACCGTGCGACTCCCCACTCGGCCACAAACTGTACGAAGAAGTCGCGAGGAAGGGCGCATGAGACTGCTACTCGACCTGGAAATCGACCTGGCTTGCTCCGAATTCCTGCGAGCCCGCGGCTATTCCGTCGCGCAGCCCGTCATCATCCTGCTGGAGCAAGCCGACGAACTGGACCCGGAGTGGCATCGGACGGCGCAAGCAGTCAACGATTTGGGGATCACCTAAACTTATGCGCACTCCCATTCACAACGTTGAAGCGAAGCGAGAATTCGCCGCGCAAATGCGCCGCAAACCAACCGCAGCCGAAGCAACTCTCTGGTATCGCTTGAAGAAAAAACAAACGGGCTTTGTGTTTCACCGTCAGAGTTTACAGCGTGGTTACATTCTCGACTTCTATTGCCCACGCCTAAAGCTTGCAATTGAAGTCGATGGTTCCATTCACAACCTGAAGGCCGACGAGGACGCACGCAAAGAACAAGCGCTGAACGATTGGGGTATAAAACTTCTGCGTTTTACCAATCAGGAAGTCCTTGATTTTTGTGCAGTCGTGATGGTCCGAATCGAAACAACTCTAAAGGCTTTGGATTCGTGGTCTGCCGTGGATGGAGGAACAACCCCCTCTAGTAGTAGCAGTAGGCAGTATGGAAAAGTGGAAAACAACGAATCCGCCCACCCAGATACATGGAAAGGACTGAAAGCAATATTAAATCTGCCGGAAAATCTGTGCAGACCCAACGAAATCCCAGACGATCAGCGCATGACCCTGGAATCAGCCGAGGCAATTGTTCGCGCGTGTAACAGCCTGATCACGTGCGACAAGCAACGCGCTTTCGCTTTTCGCGAGGACAATCGCAGCGCTGCAGAGAAAGCCTTCGATCAAAGATACCGCTTGCAGGAATGGTTGAAAAAACATCCTCGCCCTGCACCGGCAACTGACGAAGCAGCCCTAACGCTAAACGGAATGCACGTCACCGAACCGCAGACGAGGAAAGCATGATCGGACTTCGCCGCCGTCACACGCGCTTGCATGATGCGCTCGCCGCCCTCAACGAAACGCACAAAGTGCAAGCCGTGCAGATTCCCGAGGACCGAACCCCACAGTACTACCAAAAGTATGCCCACATGCTCGCCGAGCGCTGGGGGATGAAGATTCACACTCGCGCGCTCAAAGGACGAAACGAACCTGCGTACATGTTCATCACGGAGAGAGCCTAATGCCGCGTCCCAAAGCCGAAGTTCCCCTCGTCCGCAAGATCGCCCAAGCCTTCAAGGCCGTAGGCAAACTGCCGCGCGCCGGCGTCAACAAGAAACGCCGCTACAACTGGACCCGAGCCACCGATGTATTTGAAGCCGTGCGCTCCGAACTCTTCAGCCGCGACGTGCTGATTCTGCCCAACGAAGGCACACCCGAATACGTCGCCATCGGATCCACCAACGGCGGCGAGCAGATGACCGAGTGCCGCCTGCCCGTCACCTATGTTTTCAAAGACTGCAAGGAAGAATTACCACCAATCACGATCAATGGAGTTGGCCGCGATATCGAAGATAAAGCAATTTACAAGGCACAAACCGGAGCCCAGAAAGCGCTGCTCAAACGTTTCGGGCTCATGGCCGAAGAAGCCGACGATCCCGAGTGGGATGGAGCCGAAGCGGAAACCGGCGAAACCCTGGACGACGTAGCCCCGCGGCGCGTACCCCGGCGCGAGCAGCCGATCCGAGATTTCGAAATTCACGCGATCGAGGATGCCTGCCTCGCCACCACGAAAAGTGCCGCCGAGATTTCCGAAACGCTCTACACCAGGTTCAAAGTCTCCGAACTCGCCAAGCTGAAACGCTGGCAGTTCAAAGACGCGCTGGCGTGGGCATCGAACGGTGCAGGTACGCTCGCCCCAAAACCCCAGGCGGCCCCGGCGCTACAAACTAGTCTGCCACTTCCCAGGCCGGCGTCGCCGATTGAGATGCGCATCGGGAATAAGACGGTGACCA
>CAVRDS010000063.1:0-7310 GCA_963719865.1 uncultured Acidobacteriota bacterium
TGAAGCTCAGGGAACAGTGGCTAGCCGGTCGCTCGACCGCTGACGATACCTTGTTCTTACTCGGCTCCGAGCCGCGGACGATGGCATCGGAGGCGAAGGCGCCGATGCGGCTGGATGAATGGGTTAGCAAGGCTCTACGATAGGCCCTCTAAATCCTGCACCCAGGCTCTCACTAAATCGATCTCTTTCTCAGGAACCAGGTCGAGTCGAACCATCTCCTCATAGCACCGGATCAGATTCTCTCCGCCATTCTCTGGCCCCGCTTCCAATTTCAGTTCCCCCAATCGGGCTGCAATTGTGCGGTTGTTCAAATATCCCGGGACCTCATCTGCAAAGTCCCGCATCAAGTTATGCTCGTTCCGCTTCTGAAACACATCAGGCCCTTTGAACAGCACACTCCACCCGTTCTCCCAGGCAATTCTTTGCGCCACAAAGCTGCGCCAGATATCCGTCATGCGGATAGAACAGTAAGAGGGCAAATATAGCAGGGGATACGCCTTTGGGAACCATGCCGTGTTCTGGCTATTGAATGGACACCACGTCCCGCGTGCCAGCGCCAGCCGCCGGTCTTTGCGGAAGTTGATCGGGAGCGGAAGCAGTAGCCTGTAAATCGCGTCCACATCAGGATCTTCATCTGCAAGTCCCTGCTGAATCGGACAGTTCGATTCCATTTCCGCTAGCGCCTCATAATCCGGCAATTGCGCTCGAACCGCATCCAGGGGCAGTCCGCGAGGCCAGATATTCGCCTTCGTAAAATACGCATAAATGTTGGTCCAGCCGTTTCCGGAGAGTACATGCACTTGCTGTTGCAGCTGCCGCGAATCCCAGAACTCCGGCAAAGGCATATTGTCGTCATCAGTTTCAAGCAGCATGCTCGGTCGTGTCCGCATGGCCAGCAGATAGCCGATGTTCTTCCGCGAGTAATGCCGCGTGGGTAGCAGTTCAGCAATCTTCAGTCCCGTAGTCTTCTGCCGTTCCAAGCTGTAAAACTCGCAGCCGTCGATGGAAAAATTGGATGGACTCGGGACGTCTCCTATGACATAAAACGGAAACCCGCGCGCTTTGCACTGGTTAGATATTTCTCGCAACTCGGAATTGGGCGCGGAGATGGAAGTGACAACGAGACTGACAGGGCCTTCCCATAAGGAATTCATCACAATTGCTCCTTGATACGAAGTTGGAATAGTCGCCATAGCTGCTGAAATGCTTCCTTAAGCGCGGATAAGCCAAGGCGCGGACTTGCGGACCGGTAGGTAATCGGTACTTCCACGAACTTCAGATTCCTGCAATAAGTTTTTATCTCGGTCTGAAAAAAGTGTGCTCTGGATTGAATGCCACGGCCAATTACCATGCGAAGTGTCTCGCGCGAAAACAGCTCGAATCCGCTGGTCATATCCGTCTGCCGAGTGCCCAGCAGAAGGTTCGCCAGGACGGTTCCGCCCCAGCTGACAAAGCGGCGCTTGATTGAGCTCTTCTCAAAGCGGCCGATAAAGCGGCTGCCGAAGACGCAATCCATTCCTTGTTCCATGGCATTGAAAAACTGCGGAATATCGCTGGGTTGATGGCTGAATCCCGCGTCAATTTCTAGAATCCAGTCGCTTCCGGCATCAAGCGCTTCTTTGTAGCCGCGCAAATAAGCATCCACTACACACCGGTTCTCAGGAGCCCACACCACATGCAAGCGAGGCTCAGACTGACCCAACGCACGCATTTGATCGAGGCTAAAATCTTTGGTGACTCGATCGAAAACCGCGAAAAACGTAACCTTCTGAAATCCCGAACACTGCTCTAATACTGCTTGGCAGAACGGTACGGCTTCGTCTCCTCGTTCGCCATTGGACAGACGATGCCAAGCGCAACCGCGCTTCGCGGCAGCATTGTCCGCTGCACGGTCCTGTTCTCGATAGGAATCGCGTTTTTCGGCGCACAATTCAGATTCATGGAATCTGGCCTCCGGTTCGATAGCGACATCCGCAAAATAAGAAACAAATGCAGAGAGTCCTTGTCATGGCCGGCCACTTTCTGGCTCGTGCCGCAGATAAATCCACAGATAGAATATGCCCATTACCAGCAAGGTGAGCTGCGTGGGCCGCGTCAGCACAACCGTTTCTATCTGCCCCGAGAGTCCCGCCGTGGAGATATGCAAGTTTTTGATGAAAATCCAGAGAAATGCCAACGGTATATCCGCAGTGAACACGATCGCCGCTGAAGTCACCAGCAGCGCAAGCCACCGAATTAGTCCGCCTCCGGCCCAGAGCATGGCGCAGCCCGGAACTGCCAGTAGCAGAAGCTTGGCATCGTGGGGCCGATGATAGGTCACGAGCAAGGTGATGGGCGCGGCGGCCGCGAGCGCAAGCCAGGCGTTCGCCTGCGAAAAGCGCGACCTGAGAGTACGGACCACCCATACCAACAGGAGCGCTCCGCAGACCAGATAGCTGACTGAATTGTAGATGCGCGGATCGTTGCGGAAGACGCTTACGGCTGATTGTAGATCGATGATGATATTCGGGCCGCTGCTGGTAGTGTTGCCAGGTCCGGGATAGTTGATCCCGCCGGGCAACTGATCCGCCATAATGTTGGAGTGCAGCTCCTGCATCCAATTTGGCGCGATTGGCGTTACCCACAGTATGGCCGCCAGACCCAGTATGGCGGTAACAAGGAGGGTTTGCAGCGCGCGTTTTCGATGGGTACCGCCCGCCAGCAAAAAATAGAGCCAGACCAGACCCGCGTCATGGGGCTTGATTGCCAGGCTTGCGGCAAGGCAAAGGATGCCGACCCAGATAAACTGCTCCTCAAGGAGACACCAGACGGCCACCACGCAAAGACTTATGACGATTCCAGCGGAATTGCCGGTTGCAAATATGACTCCGCAGTTGGCAAGGGCAAAGCAAATCAGGAAGAGGGAGATACCAGGCGAATACTTTCGCGCAAGGTTCCACATCAGGAAGGCCGCAAGGATAAGGCCTCCGGCAGCGAGGTCCCTCCACAGCAGGTGCGCAATCCCCCACGGCAGCATCGCGAAGGGCGCAATAAGAATATATGTGGTTGGCAGGTTCGGATCTATCGTCAGAACCCGTTGGAGCCCATCCGAGGACTGTGGGAGTGTATTTCCCTCTTCCAGATAAACACGCAGCGGCTCGCCTGGTTTGTAGGGATCGCTATGTTGAAGTAAGCATCGCGTGGTGTAATAGTACGCTTTGAAATCTACCATCAGGATGGCCGGGGTCCGCATCAAAGAAAGGCCCCATAAAGCGGAGAGCCCGCAGCTGATCACAATCCAAGTCAGCGCAACCCACCGCGTTCTTGTCATTGCTGGCCTCTCTCTGGCTCGCGTCGCAGATAAATCCACAGATAGAAGATGCCCATCGTCAACAAGATGAGCGGAACGGGCCGCGTCAGCACTACAGTAAGTATCTGCCCGGAGAGTTCCGCCGTGGAAAAGTGCAAGTTCTTGGTAAGAATCTTGTGAACGGTCAACGGTATATCCGCAGAGAACACGATTGCCGCGGAGGTCACCAGCAATGCGAGCCACCGAATTAGCCCGCCCCCGGCCCAGAGCATGGCGCAGGCCGGAATCGCGAGCAACAACAGCTTGGCATCGGCGGGTCGATGATAGGTCACGAGCAAGGTGATGGGCACGACGGCCGCGAGCGCAAACAATGCTCTCCGCTGCGAAAATTGTAACCTGAGAGTGCGGACCACCCATACCATCAAGAGCATCCCACAAACCAGATAACTGACCAGATTGTAGATGCGCGGATCATCGCGGAAGATGGCTATGACTGACTGAAGATCGATGATCATGCTTGGTCCGTAGACATTTGTTGAAGCAAGCCCAACGTCGGTCAGTCCTCCGCGTGCCGAAAACGCCATCACGTTGGAGTGCCATTCCTGTATCCAGTGTGGTGACAGGCGCCAGGCCCACAAAATGCCCGGCAGACTCAGTGCAACAGTTGCGAGCAGGGTCTGCAATGCGCGTTTGCGGCAAACTCCGCCCACCAATAGAAAATAGAGCCAGACCAGACCCGCGTCATGAGGCTTGATGACGAGGCTGGCCGCAAGGCATAGAACGCCGGCCCAGGCAAACCGTTCCCGGAGAAAACACCAGACTGCCACCAGGCAAAGGCTTATGGCGATCCCCGCAGGATTGCCAATGCTAAAGAAGGCTTCGGTATTTGCTAGAAGAAAGCAGATCAGAAAACAAGAGATTACTGGCGCATAACTGGATCCCAAATCCCACATCAGAAAGGCGGCAAAGATAAAGCTTCCGACGCCGAGGATCGTCCACAGCACCTGCGCAGTCCCCCAAGGCAGCATGGCAAAGGGAACGATGAAAATGGATGCGGCTGGCAGGTATATATATAACATCAAAACTTTTCGTGGCCCGTCCGTGGACTGCGGGAGTTTTCCTCCCTCTGCCAGATAAACGCGCAGGGTTTCGCCTGGCTTGTAGGGATCGCTATGCTGAAGCATGCATCGCGTATGGTAATAGACCCCTTTGAAATCTAACATCAGGTTAGGCGAGGCGTGCGCCATAGAAAAGCCCCATAGAGAGGAAAGCACGCAGCACGAGGTCAGGCAAATCAGCGCAATCCACCGCGTCCTTGTCATTCGCAGTCTCACCTTCTGTCAGATACGGTGCGAAATCTCGGAATAATACTGCTGAGTGATCTTTCTTCCGTTTGCATTGAAGCGCGGAATGCGAACGATGCCCCATTTGTGCGCTACGAAGCCGAGCGTGGTGCTGAGGACGCCGAACCCGTACTTCACGCTGCGCCTGAAGTTGATGGAGGAGGCTTCCTGGAAATATTTTGTTGGGCAGGAGATCTCTCCAATGCGGAAGTTGAACATCACGGCCTGCGCGATCATCTGGTTGTCGAAGACGAAATCGTCGGAGTTCTCGAGCAGCGGAAGAGTCTCAAGCAATTCCCGTGAAAAGGCCCGGAATCCAGTGTGGTACTCCGACAGCTTTACCCCTAGAAACAGATTCTGAATGGCCGTAAGGAAGCGGTTGGCGACGTACTTATAGAGCGGCATTCCGCCTTTCAACGCTCCCGCGCCAAGAATGCGCGAACCGAGAACCATGTCATAAACGCCGCTGGCCACCATGCCCGCCATGGCTGGGACCAGGGACGGCGTGTACTGGTAATCGGGATGGACCATCACCACGATGTCAGCTCCGGCGGCAAGAGCCTCGCGGTAGCAGGTTTGCTGGTTGCGTCCATAGCCGTAGTTGGCGTTGTGAACAAAGGTTTGTACGCCGAGCCTCCGGGAGAGAGCCGCGGTCTGGTCTTTACTGGAGTCATCCACAAGAATCTTGATGTCCACCAAATCGGACAGCGCCCGCACCGTCTGTTCCAAAGTCTTTTCCGCGTTGTACGCCGGCATGACAACCGCAATGCGCTTTCCGTTGATCATTGGCCTACCTGCTGAGTGAATTCTATATCCGGCTCGGAGGGTCGCATATATATCCACAGGTAGAAAATGCCCATCGCCAGCAGAATAAGGGGTGTGGGCCGCGTGAGCACGACCGTCAGCATCTGTCCGGATAGCCCTGCAGTGGGAGTGTGAAAGGCACTGGAGAGATTTTTAAGAATGGTCAACGGAATATCCGCGGTGAACACGATCCCCGCGGAGGTCACCAGCAGCGCAAGCCAACGGATCGGTCTACCCTCGGCCCAAAGCATGGCGCATGCCGGAACCGCGAGCATAAGGAGTTTGGCATCGTAGGGACGATGGTAGGTTACGACGATGGTAATAGGCACGATTGCCGCGAGCGCGAGCCAAGCCCCACGCTGCGAGAAACGCGACCGGAGAGTGCGAACCAAACCAACAAGCAGGAGCGCCCCGCAGACCAGATAGGTGACCGAATTGTAGATGAGCGGATTGCTGCAGAAGACATATATGGCCGACTGAAGACTGATGACCATACTTGGGCCGCTCCCTCTCTCGGCTGAGCTGGGCCCAGGGTTGCCGTGCCCGCCAGGCGACTGGTCCCACAAAATGTTGGAGTGCAACTCCTGCATCCAGTGTGGTGCGATGGGCGTTACCCACATGATAGTCGCCAGCCCCAGGACGGCAGTAATGAGGAGGGTTTGCAGCGCGCGTTTCCGATAGACCCCGCCCACCAGCAGGAAATAGATCCAGACCAGGCCTGCGTCATGGGGTTTTATGGCGAGGCTGACCGCAAGACAAACGACGCCGGTCCAAATGAATTTTTCCTCCAAAAAGCACCAGACGGCCACCACGCAAAGGCCTACGACGATTCCAGCCGTATTGCCGGTAGCGAGCACGGCTTCGCAGTTGGCAAGAATTAAGCAAATCAATCCGCCGGAGATGAGTGGGGAGTATTTGGCCCCGCGACTCCACATCAGCATAGCGGCAAAGAGCAGGCTTCCACCGGAAAGAAACATCCAGAGCAGGTGCGCAGGGCCCCACGGCAGCATCGCGAAAGGCGCGATGAAAACCGATGTAGTTGGCAGGTATATATCCTGTGACAGGACTTGTCGAAGCACGTGCGAGGGCAATGTACGGTCATCTTGTTCCGCGAGATAAGCACGCAATGGTTCGCCGTCTTTGTAGGGGTCGCTGTGCTGAATCAGGCATCGCGCAGAGTAGAAGGTCCCTTTGAAATCGATCATTCCATCAGGAGAGGCGCGCTCCAAGAAATAACCCCATAGGACGGAGATTCCGCAGCACAACAACAGCCAAAACAGACCAACCCGCCGCGTCCTTTTCACGTTCATGCTCAACTTCACTCTCAACACTTCCGGCCGCTCGGGACTTGAGTCATGGCCGAGAGATGGATGATTGCGATCCTACAACGCGGCCCAAAAAGCAAGGGAGAGGACGCAGCGGCAATGGACTTGCCCAGCGTGTCTCTCCCGCGCAGCAATAAGGTAGTCAATTGTAGCGCTCAGACCCCGCTTTGGCAGAGTCTGCTGATGCCGGACCTGAGAGCCGAGCCGATCCTGTTGGACGCGGCGCAGGTTCCCGTTGCCGGAGCCTTCATGCCAGCGTAGCGCCGAAGGCAGTCAGAGGAACAATGAGAGCATATTTCGGCCAGATTCTGACCGTCCTCCAGAATGCAATCTACTGGCGACGCTTCAGTATACGGGCCGTAAACGGCTGGCTCGTAGTGAGTTTTTGGGGAGTGTAATCATTGCCGGCGAGAGGGCGCCTAAACACAGCTCTGGCGCATATACCTCTTCCGGAAGGCTCTGGGTCTTGCTGTCCTGACGATGCATTGCCAGGGGTTAAAAGTCGCTGGCCAGCGTGGTGCTGATGCTGTTGAATGTGTTGTTGATGCC
>CAVRDS010000064.1:0-3762 GCA_963719865.1 uncultured Acidobacteriota bacterium
CCCGCGATGGTGATACCAGTGATTCAGCATGATCGTGCGCAGCACTTCGATGCGCTGCCTGCTGAACAATTCCTGCTCTTTCCGCAATAGCCGCCAGTTTCCTTTTAACTGCTGGTCGGTCACGCCCTGCAGGAATTGTTCTCCATCGCGCACGCTCTGCTCCCAGGCCTTCCGAATTTCCTGCAGACTCTTCGGCTGCGGCGGAACGAAGTTTCCCTGTGTCACGTCGAAGCTGTCCTGCTGCAGCAGCCGCGCCAGCCCTCCCGGAATTGTCGCCACATGCCAGGCCAGTTGCCCCAGCGACATCGACTTGGGATGTGGCTTCCACGCCAGCTTGCCCTCGGGAACCCGGTCCAGACACCGCTTGGTGATAGCCACTTCTTCTTTGAACTCGCTCAAGATCGGATCTATCAATTTCGCCATTCCATTCTCCTGGTTTGAATAGGGCCCGTGGTATGAATAAGGCGGGTGCCCCATTCTAGCCGCGGTTTTTGCGGCTAGAGTGGGGAAGTCCGAACCTTGTTTATTTCTCCGCGCAACAATGCGATGACTCCGCCTGCGAGTCGGCATAGCGGTCATGATGCCGCACCCACGCCATCGGCCACGGCAAGCCTTCTTCATCACGACCCTTGGGCGTAAGATCGAGAAAGTTGTAGGTCAACAGCAGAATGTCGAGCCCGCGCGCGTATGAGGAATAGCTGTGATAGATCTCTCCATCGCGCTTGGAGAACACGCTCAACCCCGGAAGCTCCTCCGACGGAAATTCCGTTAGCTCGTAGTTGTAATATGTCTTGCCCTTCTCGTCTTTCCGCGCCGTGGCTTGGTAGTCGTAATTGAAATCCGTGCCAAACGATGACACCCAGTGAAAGCGCCATCCCATGCGCTTCTGGAAGGCTTCAATCTCCGGCCAGGTCGCCCGCGACACAACCGCCAAGGTCGTATCCCGCTGCCGGATGTGCGTGGTTACCGCATCGAACGAATCCGACAGGTACGAGCAACTCGGACATCCTTCCTTCCACGCCGGCCCGAACATGAAGTGATAAATGATCAGCTGGCCGCGCCCGTCGAACAGACCGGCCAGGGTCTCTTTTCCCTTCGGCCCTTCGAAGACATACTTCTTTTCGACTTTTTCCCACGGCATTTCACGCCGCTGCCGGCTCAATTCGTCGCGCAGGTGCGTGAACTCTCTCTCCTTAGCCAACAATTGTTTTCGCGCCGCCAGCCATTCCGCTGGCGAGACGACTTTCGCCGCGGTCTTCTCGATTGTCGCTGTCGTCATAATCCTCACTCCTTTTCCTTCGATTCGCTAGATTCGATCGATTCGCTTTTCTCACTCTTCTTCTTACGAAGAACTTTCATGACCAGCGCGGTCAGCCCTCCGGTCGAAACCGCGCTGCCCACTACCACTCCCGCGCTCGCAATGCACGCTGGACACATAATTCCTCCTCACTTGGAAGCTTTCTCGGCGCGGGCTTTCACGCGTTCGTTCATGTTCGTCCATCCGGTAGCCACGCCCTTCCGGTGCTCGTCCTGGATCAGCCCAAACGCTTTGTGATGAAACTTGATCAGGGTCCCGCCATTCTCCTTGCTCAGCCGGTACTGCAGGTTCGACGAAACCCCGTACGACATGAAGAGCGGCCCGGTGATTTCGAGCAAAGTAGGACGCTTGATCGCCTGCACGTGTCCCCAGAAATGTCCGTTGCCGTCGCCGAGATCGCGGAACCAGCGGCCGCCCGGCCACGCCTCGAGCTTCATCGGCATCTTCTGTTCCGGCGACTCGTTTTCCGGGCCGAGTTGCTCGAGCAGCGCGGCAAAGGTTTGCTCCAGCGAAGCGCGCACGTGAATTTCCTGGGTCACCAGCAGTGTGAAATCTTCAATTCCCGGCATGGTTGAACTGGCACTCATCGTTTCTTCCTCCTGAATTATTGTTTTGAGAATTGTTCTTACGCGGACCGCGGATTTAGCTGTGATCCGGATCCGGCCCGCCCGCCTTTTCCTCGGCGCGCTCTTTGATCCGCATCAACTGATGCGACCACAGCCGCTCAAACGTCTTCGTCCACTCATGCAATGGACGGATGCCATCGGCATTCGTTCGATAAAACATATGCCTCCCATTCCGCCGCACCCGCACCAGTCCCACGTCGCGCAGCACCTTCAAATGCTTCGAGACCGAAGGCTGCTCCAGCCCGAGGTGGACGACCATATCGCCCACGGGCCGCTCTCCCTGCGCGAGATACTCGAGAATCTCGCGCCGCCGCGGCTCTGCTACTGCATTGAACGCGTCGGAGGTGGTTGCGGCTCTCGCCATGAGGCGGAAATATATATTCCTATATAGGAATATGTCAAGCGAAAAATCCCTAAGGAAAAACTTCTTGCTTTTTCTGTAGTGTTATAGTTAACTACATCACTATAGATCGCTCGGGAATCTCGACCAGCCCTGCTTTTCTCGAGATTTCTGATCCGATCCAAACCAATTTTGAGGAGGATGCACCCATGAAATCCGCTCGCTTGCTACTGATTGCCGCATTGACCTTGCTCGGTACTATGGCATACGCCCAGTCCGATATGCACAAACCAGCCGACCCGCCGGCCCCGTCCGACGCGCAAAAATCATTTGAGCAACTGAAAACCCTCGCCGGCACCTGGACCGGGTCTGCGACCGCCGACCCTCCGCAGCCCGAATGGAGCAATGCCCCCGTGCAGGTCACGCTGCGTGTGACTTCCCGGGGAAATGCCCTGGTGCATGAAATGAGGGATCCGACGACGGCTGACGATCCGACCAAGACCGACCATCCCGTCACCATGCTGTACCTCGACGGCGATCACCTGGCGCTGGTTCATTATTGCGATGCTGGAAATCGGCCACACATGGTGGCTCGGAAGTCGCCGACGGAAAGTCGGTAGAATTCGATTTCGTCGATCTTTCCGGCGGCAACGAGATGGGGCACATGAATCATGCGGTATTCACCTTCATTGACGCCAACCATCACACCGAGGACTGGACTTACCTGATGCCCGGCGACAAGCCCGTCCGCGGGCACATGGATCTGCAGCGGACGAAGTGATGCCGCTTCGTACTGATTCATGATTGCCGTCAGAAAATTCGCCGGCAACGACGAATGACGATAAGGATTATTTCCATGACCATCAGCCTGACTGCCGCGTTTCAGCGGAACGAACAATACGAGGGTGTCCGCAGGATTAACATTTACCTTTTGCGGTTGCTCTATGTATTGATGTTCTTCTGGCTGGGCAAGATCAGTTGGACGCACATCCTCACCCACCAGGGACCATGGGATCCTGTAAATGCCGTGGCCTGGTGTGTGTGGACGGCGTTCGCGACACTGGCGGGCATAGGAATCGTCCGTCCGGTGAAAATGCTGCCGATCGTGCTGCTGGAGATATTCTACAAGGTACTCTGGCTGATTCTTGTCGCGTATCCACTATGGTCAAAAGGTACGTTGGCAGGATCACCGGCCGAAGACATCACCTCCCAGTTCTTGTGGGTGCTGTTACCCATCGTTGCTGTACCGTGGGGGTATGTGTTCGAGAATTATTTTTACAAGGCCAGGAAGTAGAACGCTTTTTCCGTGTCTGTAGCTCGATTCGGGAAACCTAATGGACCGTGAGTGGAACGACAATCAGCCGATTTACCGCCAGCTTCGCGACCGGGTGGTCGCGATGATTCTCGACCGCGTGCTCAAGGAAGGCGATCCGCTGCCCTCCGTGCGCAACGTCGCGGCGGAATACCGGGTCAACCCG
>CAVRDS010000065.1:0-249051 GCA_963719865.1 uncultured Acidobacteriota bacterium
TTCCAAGCGCGGTCATCATCGCCAGCATCACGATGCCCATGCCGCCGCCGAAGTATCCGCCATAGATGGCAACACACAACTGAAACAGTGTCGCTCCAAACAGCGCCGAAGCTGTGGTCTCGTGCTCGACAACCGAGACGCGCCCGCCTGCCAATTTTTTCCCGAACGCAAACAGCAAGGTCGCTCCCAGGATCAGCCACGGAATCAGCCGCATGAACGTGTGCGCGGGGGTCTTCAACAGAAGGTGAGCTCCGATCGATCCGCCTGCCAGACTGGCGACCAGCAGCGGAATCAGAATCCGCCGCGGAACGTCCAGTCGCTTGCGATAGGCGCCGCCGCTGGCCGCCTGTCCGCTCCAAAGCGAGATCGTGTTTGTCGCATTCGCCGGAATCGGAGGCACGCCCGTAAACAGCAGCGCCGGGAACGCGATGAAGCTCCCGCCTCCAGCGACGGAGTTCAGCGCTCCTCCCAGCGCTCCCGCAACGAACAGAAACACGATAGTCAGGAGAGTCAAGCAGCTAGGTGTACCAGAAATGAAGCCGCACCGCCAACCAAGAGCCTCGGCCACGAATCTGCACGGATCCCAACGGATAGAAAAAAGAAAATGTCTAATCCGTGGAAATCCGTGCCAATCCGTGGCCAAGGTCTTTGCACGATTACCTCTGTCATCCCCGGTAACTCAAGATTTCTTGCAGAAACATCCAACCTGTTTCAGGGTTAATATCAAGGGAATGTGGGGAGACTATCTCATGCGTAACCAATATGTGTTGTTTATGACCGCTGTGCTGTGCAGCGTCGCCTGGGGACAAGCTCAGAATCCGCCGTCGAATGCAGCACCGCCTTCTGGCCAGCAATCGATGCCCGGCATGGATATGTCCGGTGGCATGCATCACGACATGTCGAACATGAAAGACATGCCCATGGACAACGAGAATTCCGACAGCGACGCCAGCGCTCACGTCATGCATTCGATGGAAGGCCACATGGATATGGGCCCGCACATGAAGATGACCGCTCTGCGCCAACCGAAGCCGGGCGACGCTGCCCGCGCTCAGAAAGTAGCCGAACAAGCGCGCGAGGCGTCAGAAAAATACAAGGACTACCACGCCGCGCTCGCCGATGGGTTCAAGATTTTTCATCCTGAAATCCCGCAGAAGATGTATCACTTCACCAACTATGGTTACGCTTTCGAGGCGCGCTTCGGTTTCAATCCCGCGCATCCCACGTCGTTGCTCTACGAAAAGCACGGTGACGATTACAAGTTGATTGGCGTGATGTATACCGCGCCCAAGCGCTTCACCGAAGATCAATTGGACGAACGCATTCCGCTGAGCATCGCGCAATGGCACGAGCACACAAATTTCTGCATGCCTCCCGCTGGAAAAAGAGACGAATTGCGGGGACCACATCCGCAGTTTGGTTTGCGAGGATCGATTACAACGCAGGAAGCCTGCGACGCCGCCGGAGGCACATTCCATCCCGTTATCTTCAACTGGATGGTGCACGTTTATCCGTTCGAGAAAGACCAGGCGAATATCTGGTCGGTCGAACGCCAGCACGGCGACGCCGATTAGCCGAACTTTAGTGGACGTGGAAATGTGGCGAGGCGATTTTAGCGCCGGCGTCCCGCCGGCCGTCCTGCGAGCGCCGCGCCCTCAGATCAGGCCATCTCCTCTGCACTTTCATCACAAAACACCGCTCGCGTGTTCTCTTTTCTTCTGCTGAATCCCGGCGGGATTTTGCTATCCCTTCGATTGCTTCATCGTCCAATCAACAACGCTGACTTCCCACCGAGACGGGGAACTTTTAGCGCAGCGCATACGTAACATCCTGAGAATCGAAAGCCGGCGCAGATAACGCCGGCTCGAGTGGATCGGAAGATTTTTTGCGGGGTCTGGGGATTCTCTCACTCTCGGTTTGGCGGCCCAGGTGAGAAAACCCCCAAGCGGAGGCTCAAGCTTGAGGCTTGTGCCCGTAACCCCGGCGGCAAAATTGTAGGCCATTCGCGGGGAAACTCAAGTGTTTTTTCGCACTGGTCGCGAACCGGGCCGCCCCAACCGCTTCCCGACGTGACTTCGGGAAAGAAAAAGGAGCAGCAATGAAGTTCGCGACAGTTTCAAAAACTCTGATCATGGGCGTGGCTCTTCTGTTGGCTTCCAGCGCTTTCGCGGCAACCAAGGCCAGTCTCAGCTTGCCCCAGGCCACCGTCGTAAACGGAACGAAGCTTTCTCCCGGCGACTACAAGCTGGAGTGGGACGGAACCGGGCCCGACGTCCAAGTCAGCATCCTCCAGGGCAAGAAGGTGATCGCCAAGGTCCAGGCAAAACTGGTGGATGTCAGCTCTCCGTACGAGAACGATGCCGCGGTCGTGCAGCACAACAGCGACGGTAGCGCGTCGTTGGCCGAAGCCCGCTTTCACGGCAAAAAGTACGCGCTGCAGATCGGCGAAACGAATGACGGCATGCAGGCAGGCTCGAGCAAGTAGCGGCCCGGCGCGGCGCTTTGGACGTAAGCGCATAGCTGGCAAGAACTGCGGCGACTGTAAGTAGCGTGCAGGCTTTGGCTGGAAACGCACGTGTAGCACGTTGCAGGGGTGCGGACAAGAAACGGCATAGAACCTCCCAGGGGGGAGGGAACCCGCAATTATCCGCACCTCTGAGGAAAATGCAAGTGAACGGGATCACAGCCAGTCAACACTCACCCACAAATCAATTGCATCCACATTGAACTAGCTGATCCCGGGACGCGGTAGACCGCTGATCCCCAGCTATTGCGCCGGAGGCAGGGCGATGTCCTCATCCACGTAAGCCGCCAGCGGGGTTCCCGCCTTTACCTCGACGTTCTTGCCGTGTTTGATCAGCCCGATTGGCCCAAAAAGTACGGTCAAAGCAACGGCGGTGCCGACTTTCCCCTCGCCTTCCTTGCCCTTGCTGCCACGCAGCCTGACCCGCTGATCGCCGACCTTCAAATGCTCCAGCCGCATGTTCAGTTCTCCGGCCTTACCCATCATCCCCGCTTTTTTGGCGTTAGTGATGGTTCCCGTCGCCTTGCACCCTGCCTTGGCAACGACCACGTCGCCGACTTTCAGGTCTTCATCGAGAACCAGATTCACCGGATCGCCTTCGTTCGCGGTCTTCGATGAAAGGTCATCCGCGAACTTGAGCTTCACATCGGTCCCCTCTTTAAGCGTGAGCTTGTTCGAAGGAGCGGGCGCGGCGGGCTGTTGCGCCAGAGTCGGCGCCGCGTTCTGATCCTGAGCGACCGTGTACACGCAGCACAGGAGCAACATAAGAGACAGGGCTGTCATTCTTCGCGACATAATGTTCTTGGAATCCTTTCGTGGAGCATCTTTCGCGAATCCTAGCGACGCCAGCATCGGCTGGATCGCTTTTCGAAGCTTTGAATTCGTTCTTAGGGCCGAGTTTCCCAGGAAAAGAGGAACGCGCAATTATCCGCTCGCCCGGCGAAAAAGCAAGTGCTCGGGATCACAGAAGGCAAGGCTTCTGTGCGCATCCCGGCACAGATTAGCTGTTCAAAGGATTGCTGCGCCACGAGAAACGCGGGATAAGAAGTAAAGGGAGCGCCTGAGCGCTCCCCGTATCAAAACTGGCAACTGGCAGCTAGTACTTCGGCACCTTCGGATCCACGCGATCCGACCACGCCGTGATCCCTCCCGTCAGATTGTGCACCTTGGTAAATCCGGCCTGCTGCAAGAATGCGACCGCTTTCGCGCTGCGCCCGCCCATCTTGCAGTGCACCACGATCTCGCGGCTCGAATCCAGTTCGTTCACGCGCTTCGGCAAATCATTCAGCGGAATCAGATGTCCCCCGATATTGCAGATCTGGTATTCGTGCGGCTCGCGCACATCGAGCACGAACAAATCTTCTTTCGCATCCAGACGCCGCTTAAGTTCTTCGACTTGAATTTCCGGAACACCGCTGCTCACAGGTTTTTCCTCTCCTCGTATGCCGCAAAATTCGTTGTAGTCGATCAGCTTCGTCACCGTCGGATGCGTGCCGCAGACCGGGCAATCCGGATTCTTGCGCAGCTTCAGTTCGCGGAACTTCATACCCAGCGCATCAATCAGCAGCAGGCGTCCGATCAAGGGTTCGCCCGCACCTAAAATCAGCTTGATCACTTCCGTCGCCTGCATTACGCCGACCAGGCCCGGCAGAATGCCCAGCACGCCGCCCTCAGCGCACGACGGCACCAATCCCGGTGGTGGTGGCTCCGGATACAGGCAGCGATAGCACGGACCCTCTTCGGTCGCGAACACGCTGGCCTGGCCTTCAAAACGGAAAATCGATCCGTACACATTCGGCTTGCCCGTCAGCACGCAAGCGTCGTTCACCAGATAGCGCGTGGGAAAGTTGTCGGTGCCGTCGGCAATGATGTCGAAGTCGCGAAACAATTCCAGCGCGTTCGCGCTGCTCAGTTTGGTGTCGAAGGTCCGCAGGTTCAGAAACGGATTGATCCCCTTCAGCTTGTCGGCCGCCGAATCCAGCTTTTTCCGCCCCACGTCGGCGGTTGAATGGATGATCTGCCGCTGTAGGTTGGTGTAATCCACGACATCGAAATCGACCAGGCCCAGCGTGCCCACGCCCGCGGCCGCCAGGTACAAAGCCAGCGGCGATCCCAGTCCTCCCGTGCCGATGCACAGCACGCGCGCGGCCTTCAGCTTCTGCTGGCCTTCCATGCCGACCTCGGGCATGATCAAATGCCGCGAGTAGCGCAGGATCTCGTCTTTATTCAGTGTCACCGGAATTTCTGTGGTGGTCGTAGCCATAATGTCCTCGTTAAGCCATCCTTCGTGTACCTTCGTGCCCTTAGTGGTTCAAGAATTTCGTTCGCCAATGGCCGGGAGAAATCAGCAACAGCAGGTGTTCAGAACGAATAACAGGGAGGGCAACAACAGCGCATTGAAATGGCAGGTCTCAAAATTCCGAATCCCCAGTCAGGCGAGGCCTCCGGCGATGGAAGGCACAATCGAAATGTTATCACCGTCTTTGAGCGCGGTCGCTTCTTTCTGCAGGTAGCGGATGTCTTCGTCATTGACGTACAGATTGACGAAAGCCCGCAGCTTGCCCTCTTCGGTGTAAAGGTGCTTGCGCAGGTCAGGGTGCTGGGCGACCAAGGCATCCATCGCCTCGCCCACAGTCGCCCCTTGAACGTCGACCGAAGCCTGTTTGCCCACATATTGCCGCAACGGCGTAGGAATGTGAATCTTGCTCATAGGATTACTGTAAGAGATGCGGCAGGCCTAGGGCAAGATTCAGAACGCAAGGTTCCCCAGCACGTCGGATGATGGGTGGCTGCTGCTAACATGGCTCCGTGCGTCAACTGCTCGAAGTGCGCCAATTGAATATTGACTTTCCGGCAACGCGAAGCCCGGCGCCTGCCGAAGCCGCGAGCTCGAACTCACTGCGGGCTGTCCGCGATCTCAGCTTTTCGATCGGCGCTGGCGAAGTGCTGGGCCTGGTCGGCGAATCCGGGTCAGGCAAGTCGATTACCTCGCTCGCCATCTTACGACTCTTGCCGCCTGAGGCTCGGGTCTCCGGCGAAATCCTGTATGCAGAGAATGGTGCAGGAGCGCGCAATCTTGCAGCCCTCGACTCCGACGCCATGCGGCAACTGCGCGGGTCGCGCATTGCCATGATCTTCCAGGAGCCGATGACCGCCTTGAACCCGGTCATGCGCGTGGGCGACCAGATCGCCGAGGCGGTGCTCGCTCACCATTCCGTTTCGAAGAAAGAAGCCTGGCAGCGCGCCGTCGACGCGATGGACGACGTGGCGATTCCCGATGTCGCCCGCCGCGCCCGTGACTATCCTCACCAGCTTTCCGGTGGAATGCGGCAGCGCATCATGATTGCCATGGCCATCGTGAACCGTCCTCAGTTGCTGATTGCGGACGAACCCACGACCGCGCTCGACGTCACGATTCAAGCGCAGATCCTCGAACTCCTCGCCGACCTGCGCAAGAAATTCGGCCTGGCCATGCTCTTCATCTCGCACGATCTGGCCGTGGTGTCGCAGGTCGCCGACCGCGTCGCCGTGATGTACGCGGGCAGCCTGGTGGAACTGGGTGGAAAGCGCGACATTTTTCAGACGCCGGCGCATCCATACACTCGCGGCCTGCTGCATGCGGTGCCCGATCTGAAGACCGATCGCGCGCGGCCGCTCGAGACGATTGAGGGAACCGTTCCAGCGCTGCAGAACCTGCCTTCCGGATGTGCCTTCGAGCCACGGTGCGAATTCCGCATTGACGAGTGTGCCCGCGCGCTGCCGCCGCTGGTCGAAGTTGCCGCCGGACACTGGGCTCGCTGCCCGGTAGTGAATCCCCCAAGAACATAGGGCCGGCGACGGTTTCGGAGAAGATTGTGCTTGGGGTTCGAAATGACCGCCCAAGCATCCCTTCGCCATATTCGGCGGTCCAGTCTATAATCCTCAGCTTGTCCGGTGATCTGTGCGCATATTGCTGCTAAGCGACATTCATGCCAACCTTGAAGCCCTTGATGCCTGCCTGGCCGCAGCTCCATCATTCGATGTGATCGTGAACCTGGGCGACATTGTGGGTTACGGGGCGAGCCCGAACGAAGTGACCGACCGCTCGCGGGAACTGGGCAAGGTCTTCGTGCGCGGCAATCATGACAAGGCCGCGACCGGCGTGATGGATCTTGAGGATTTCAATCCCATGGCTGCGGCGGCGGCACTGTGGACGCGCAATGAACTGACGCCTGAAAACCTGCAGTGGCTGCGGGCTTTGCCGCATGGACCGGTCTCGCTGCCCGATTTTCCGAACGTACAGTTGGTGCACGGCTCACCGAACGATGAGGACGAATACGTGGTGTCGCTGGGCGATGCGCTGGCGCCGCTGATCACGCTGACCATGCCTCTAACTTTCTTCGGGCACACGCACCTGCAAGGCGGATTCTTTGCCAACGGATCTTCGGCGGACGGATACCGTCCGGAATACAAAACCGTGGGACAAGTGGAATCGGTTCCGCTGCAACTGAAGGGCACGGCTCGCTACCTGATCAATCCGGGATCGGTGGGGCAACCGCGCGACGGGGATTGGCGAGCTGCGTTCGCCCTGTTCGATACCGACGCGCAAATCGTGCACTTCCATCGCACGCCTTACAATCTGAAAGAGGCGCAGGACCGCATCTTTGGGGCGAAACTTCCTCCGCGGCTGGCGACGCGGCTGGCCGCGGGACGTTAATGCGGCCGCGGATTTCGGAAACCCGCCTGGCAATTGTTAAACTCGGGCATGCCATCTAATTCGCCACTCCACAGCGGCACAAAACATCTATTCGAGACGCGGGAAAACCCTCCCGAGCGCTACCTGGTTGCGCACAGCGATGGCGGGGCGCGAGGCAATCCCGGTCCGGCGGGCTACGGGGTCGTGATCAAGGACGAATCCGGGCGCAAGGTAGCGGCTCTCAGCGAATATCTCGGACACCAGACGAACAACTTCGCCGAATACCAGGGACTGATTGCGGCGCTCGAATACACGCTCAAGCATGGTCCGAAGGCGCTGAAGCTGATCAGCGATTCGGAACTGCTGGTGCGGCAGATCAAGGGCATTTACAAGGTGAAGAACCCGACCTTGCAGGATCTGCATGCTCGGGCCAAGGAATTGATCGCGAAGCTGGAATGGTTTTCCATCGGGCACGCGTTGCGGGAAAACAATCAGGAGGCAGACCGGCTGGCGAATGACGCGATGGATAAAGGCATGGGACGGGGCGCGCGGTCGAGTTCTCCGGCGCAAAATATGGCGCAACCGTTGCCGCCGCACGAATTTGAGGGAGTGGTCCGGGGGGGAAAAGTCGAGTTAGTGAGCGGAACGTTGCCGGAAGGATGCCGGGTGCAGATTCGAGTGAAGAGGTGAAGGGAGTGGAATAAGCGGAGCAAAACGTGTAATCGCCTGACAGCGTCAGTTGACTATTGGTACTTTGCGTACTCGGCTTTGGCTTGCTTCAGGATGGGGATGTCGGGGTCGGAGTTATTTTCACTTAGGACTGTGCTCGCGAGTAGTACCGCGGGCACAGGGACCGGCAGTGAGAGCAAATAGTAATGGGTTAAGGCGGGAGTCCACAGCCCCGCCGGCTGAAGTCCAGATTCGTTGCGTCCGCCGTTTCGCGGCTGGACAGCCGAGGGCGGCCGTCCCACACAAAAATGCCTCGTTTAGTCGTTACGACTAATCCGCGGCGGCGGAGGTGTGGTCGTGGATGATTTTCCAGCCGTCGGGAAATTTGCGGAAGATCAGGGTGAAGCGGCCGTGGGGAGTTTTGCCGTTCGACAAGGTCAAGTGCCAGGCGCCGCGGACGAAGGCGGCTCTGGGTCCGAGGATTTCGATGCGAAGATCCGAGAAATCCAGCTTTCCCATTTCGTGGCCCGGGCCGGCGTAGGTGGCGCGATAGCGATCGAGGGTGGCCTGCCATCCTCCGGTCTGTTTGGCGTCGGAAAAGAACGTGAGGTCGGGGGAATTCCAGTAACCAGACATGAAGGCGTCGAGGTCATGGCGGTTCCAGGCGTCCTGTTGAGTGAGGAGGACGTGCTCGACGGCGGAGCGGGAGTCGGCGGCGAAGGCCATGATCGGGAGTAGGGCGAGCAGGAAGAAAATGGTGCGGGAGAGATTCATAGGGCCTCAGTGTGGGTGATTGTACGGGCCGGAGGAGTGGTGCCGTCCCTACGGGACTCCGTATCTTTTCGATCTGGCACCCACGGCTTGCGCCGTGGGCTGTATTCTTGAGCCGCTTCGCGGCTGGATAGCCGAGGGCGGCTGTCCCCACATGGATCGCTTCAGAACGGTTAATGCGATTCCTCGGCTGCCGGGGCGGTGTCGGGCGTATCTATTCTTTGCGCGACTGCGTGGGGCGTTGGCGGGGGAGGCTGGAAATCTCCCGCATCTTTTCCGGCCATGGCTGCCGTCATGAAGTTCATCCAGATGGGTAAGGCGGCGTGGGCTCCGGTTTCTTTCGCGCCCAACGATTTTTTTTCGTCGTAGCCGACCCAGACTCCACACGTCGTGGTGGGAGAGAATCCTACGAACCAGGCGTCGGTGAAATCGTTGGTGGTCCCCGTCTTTCCGGCTACGGGGAACGGCAACTTGGCGGCGGCAACGCCCGTTCCGTGCAGAACGACTTCGCGCAGCATCGAGGTCATGATGCGGGCGGTGCGCTGGCTGACTACGTCTTTGACATCGGGGAAATCTTCTTCCAGCACGCGACCTTCATAGTCAGTGACGCGGGTGATGTAGCGGGGAGTGATGCGTACGCCGTCGTTGGGAAAGACACTGTAGGCTGCGGTTTGCTCCATCAGCGTGATTTCCGCCGATCCCAGAGCCACGGGCAAATATGGCGGCAGCTTGGAGGTGATGCCGAAGCGCTCGGCATAAGAGATGACGTCTTTGATTCCGACCTTGCTGGCCAGCCTCAGTGCCGGAATGTTGCGGCTCTGGGCGAGTGCGCGGCGCAGGGTGATGATGCCTTCAAACTTCTCATCGTAGTTGTGCGGCGTGTAGGGGCCGGAAGGCGTTTCGAAGCTGACAGGCTCATCGAGAATCGTATCGTCGGGAGATGCGCCTTCGTCGATGACGGTGGTGTAGACGTAGGGCTTGAAGGACGATCCGACCTGGCGCAGGGCCTGGGTGGCGCGGTCGAACTTGGAATCGTTGAAGTCGCGGCCACCGACCAGAGCCTTGATTCCTCCGGTGGCGTTGTCGATGGCGAGCAGCGCGCCTTGCGCACCGGAATCCTGTTCGAGGTTTACTTTGGCCGCTCCATTGGCGCCTAGAGCCAGAATCTTCACATAGCAGATGTCGCCGGGCTTAAGGATGTCGGCGAGTTTCTGCTGCGTCCATGCGGCGTCGACCTGACTGAGAGCGGCGGTGTAGCGGCCGAACTTCAGGATGGCGATGCCGGGGCCGGAAGAGGTGACGAGAGCGTGGGTGTATCCGTTGACTTCGGGTTCGTCGTCCCAATCAGGGTGAGAATATTTTTCGAGAACGAATCCATCGTCGACCACGTTTTCGAGATGCCCCTTCCATCCGTGGCGGCGCTCGTAGGCGGCGAGACCGTCGAGCACAGCCTGATTCGCAGACTTCTGCAGATCGACATCGAGCGACGTGTAGACCTTTAATCCGCCTTCGTGGACCTGATCGGTTCCATACTTGCTTTCGAGATAGCGGCGAATTTCTTCGACGAAATAAGGAGCGAGCGAATTGGGATCGTGCGCCAGATGCAGCACGATGGGAGCGGAGCGCGCAACGTCGGCTTGCGCGGCGGTGATCTTGCCGTCTTCGAGCATGGCATCGACGACCAGCTTGCGGCGGCGTTGGGCGCGATCGGGATGCACGATGGGAGAGTAGACGGATGGACCCTTGGGCAATCCGGCGAGCAGTGCAGCTTCGTCGAGCGTGAGTTGCTTGGCCGGCTTGCTGAAATAGAACTCGGAGGCAGCTTCGAATCCATAGACGCCGTGGCCGAGGAAAATCTGGTTGGCGTAGAGCGTGAAAATTTGCGGCTTGGTAAAGCGGCGCTCGATCTGGATGGCGAGCATGGCCTCTTGCACTTTGCGCTGCCAGCGCCGATCGGGCGAGAGGAAAAGATTGCGGGCGAGCTGCATGGTCAGCGTGGAGGCGCCTTGCACCTTGCCTCCGGACTGGATGTCGCGATAGGCGGCGCCGATGATGCGGAAGAAGTTGATGCCGGAGTGGGTGTAGAAATCCTTATCTTCGATGGAGACGAGCGCGTCGCGGAGCACGGGAGGAAAGTCGTCGTAGCTGGCGACCACGCGGCGCTGCAGGGCGAAGGATCCGATGATGCGGCCGTGATCGTCGTAAAGCTCGGTGATGGAGCTGGGGCGATACGCTTCGAGCGCATCGATCTGTGGCAGGTCGGTGGTGTAGACGAGGAGAAGCCCGGCCGTGGCTCCGACGAGCACGGAAATCAGGACGAGGAGGCCGAACAGGACGCGGCCGACCAGCTTGCGGCCGCTGATTTCCACTTCCGGGAGGTGATCGTAGAGGGTTTTCATGCCCCGCAAAATTCAGGATAGCACTTCAACCCGAATCGAGAATTTGAAGTTGGGCGAGCCGGTCGAGTTCAATAAGAGCCGGACGAAGAAGGCCCGCACGCGACGATAGTAAAAGTCGCGTGGTTTTTGTCTTAACGCGCTTCCGTTTTCAGCGCGTTCATCACATACATTGAAGTCTTGTAGTCCTGTCCGGTCGCTTGATGGTAACGGTCGGTGGCGGTGCCGGTTTTGTGCGCTCGAAGCAAGCCCAGGAGTTCCGACCGCAGCGGTTCCTTGATTTCTGATGCAAGGGCCTTGTAGCGCGCGAGAGCTGCTTCGTTAGCGGCCGCATTGTCGCGATACTGTTTTATTGCGGCATCCGTTGCGCACGGAAGATCGTAGAACCAGCGCCCGTTCTCGTGGATCAAGTACACGACGTAACCTCCCACGTCGTTGCCCTGCTGATAATCGATGTGCAGTTCCTGCGCGGGCTTCACCGTCCAGCGCTGGCCCATGCTTTCGAGCGCCTTCAGATTGCCTTCGTTCACCGGAAGCAGCGAGAACGTGTAATTCGGCGGAATCAGTTCTGCTATATGACTTGCCATTGCGTCGTAGTAGTCCTTATTTTCGGGGGTGATGCACGCAAGTGATTTCGGGTAAAGAAATAACCGCAGCCGCACAATGTCCCTGGCGTTCGTCGCCGCTACGTATTGCGTAACAAAGTTCTTCACGTCGCCAGGAACTCCCTGCGCGGACTGCGCTCGTGCTGAGCCGATAACAAGCAGTCCTATTGTGCATGCGAAGGCGGTTCGCAACATGGGTCGTCTCCCCCTGTTCACGATGACACGCGCCATCGCTGGCAGCAAGGAATTTAATTTAAAAGTTGCAGGGAGCGCGGTGGCTAAAGATGTGGCGGAGAAATGCCGCCACGACGGTGGGTGGGATGCCCCACGTCTCGCCGACGTTGCGAGACGTGGGAATCCTGCCGTTACGGACTGCGCGCTACTGATTAGCTGGGACTGCGCTTGCGTGCTGCTGTGGCTTCGGGTCGGCGGCGGCTTGGCTTCGGCGCAGGAAGAGTGCCGAGCCCAGGTACAGAATTGCCGCGAGAATAGTTAGGAACTTCAGGCCGAACCAGAGCGAAGAGGATTCAAGCAGGCCGCCGATTAACGATCCGAAGAGATTGGAGCCGAGAGCGCTGCCGCGAAATCCGGCGTGGGCAAAGCTGGAAACGAAAATGATTCCAGCGAAAAATACGGGACTGCAAAGCACGAGTGTGGCCAGCGCGACGCGCAACAGCCACGAATCGAAAAACAGCTTCTCGATCGGGACCGTAAACATCACCGCGAGCGTGAGAAATAATCCCGTGTAAGCGAGGGCGAGTGGGATTCGCGGAAACGCGCCGTAGACAAGGTTGGCCGCGACGATCAGGCACAAGAGGCCGGAGACGACGACGGCATTCACGACCCAGGTTGTGCCGAACAGCAGGGCCATCTTGCTGACGATCTGGGCTTCGAGCAGCATGAATCCGGCGCCCATGAGCATGAAGTGCGGATCGACCGCCGAGCCTTCTCCGCTGGTTTGGCGCAGGAACCATCCAAAGATGATCAGGACGGCGACCGAAATCAGAATGACGCTGATGGGAAGACCGGGCTCGTGCTGATAGAAGTAGGGCCAGTCATCGGTGGTCAGGCTGGCCGTCTGCATGGGCATGTGGGAATGACTGGCCAGATAATCGGCGAGCCAGGGATCCGAGGTCGCACTGGCGAGGCGCTCGCGCGATCCGGAAACGAAGAAGCGCCCGGAGGTGTCGAATCCGCCTACGTCGGTCTGGAACTGAATGGGATCCTGGCCGAAGGCATCCTGCATTAATCCGAAGAGGCGGCCAGCGATCCAGGGATTATCAACCTGGAATTTGACAATCAGCAGGCCATCCGGGCGCAGCAGTTGTCTGACGCGGTGGAGCGCTTCTCGCGTGTAGACGTAATTATCGATGCGAATGTTAGTGAAATGCGATGCGGTGGTGTGGGAATCGAGCAGTGAGAAAACGATGAGATCGAACTGATCGTGACTGTTTTCGATGTAATTGCGGGCGTCGTTGAGAACGACGTGAACTTTCGGGGATTGGTAAGGATGTTCGAAGTGATATTTGCGGCCGAGTTCGAGGATCAGGGGATCGATCTCAACTGCCTCCACGCGGCCCGCGCCGTTGCGAAGAGCTGCAGCCACATCGTTGCCCATGCCTGATCCCAGGACGAGCACCGATGGCGGCGAAGGATAAAAGTGATACGGCATGTTGTAGGAGTTCTGCGCGACGGGGAATTTAGAAAATACTTCCGGATGCGCAGCCACGAAATCCGGCGAGAGATTGATCACTTTCTGGTACCAGGAGTCGTTGGTGGTCAGCGAGTAGGCAGCGATTTGTCCGTTGAGAGCGAGCGGCTGCAGAACGAGCTTCTGATAGGGAGACCAGTAGGTGGTGGCGTAGCGTTGATCGGGAAGAGCCAGCAAACAAATGCAGACCAGGAACGTGGCGGCCAGAGCTTTGCGTGCGGCTGGGATGCGCCAGAATGTCAGAACAGAAAATACTCCGGCTAGCAAGAACCAGACCCAGGGCGGCTGGTGCAGAAAGGCGAGCAGGGTGAATCCTGCGATGCCGGCGAGGCTGGCGAGAACATTCACGCTATACGCGGTCACGCCGCGGGGAGAATGTTCGAGATACCGGCCGACGAGCTGGCCGAAAGGAATGAACGCGGTGGCGATGACGGCAAACAGAGGAACGACGGCAACCATGGCGAGGAGCATGTCCGTCCAACTCGCCGGCATCGCGGGGACGCCCCATACATGCACTTCGACGCCGCCTCCGAGAAGCATCGGCAAGGCAGCCATGGTGCGGCGGAGCGGGGAGATGGGCGTCTTCAGGATGATGGTCAGCAACAACAGCGGGGAGATCATGGCGACCAGCCGAATGCGGCGGCGGCAGAGATAACATCCCAGCCCGAATCCGAGGAAACACGCGACCAGTACGAAATTCTTGAAGTAGGCGAAAATTCTGATCTCGGAAGAGACCCAGCGGATCATCAGCATCTCGAGAAATAAACTGAGCAGGCTGACCAGGATCAGTTGCCGGTAGCTGAATCCACCAAGGTCTTCGGGCAGGAGTTCCAGCCAGCCAGAAGTCGCGCTGCTTGGGCGATGGAATACACGATAGACGACCAAGATCGAGAGTGCGGAAATCAGGAAAAGAGAAGCAAGCGAACCGAACGAGTGAGTGATAGTCTCCATGCGATGGGGCAGACCTCGATCAAGGTGGTTGGGCTGGGATCCGCATTTAACGATATCAGAAGGAACGGCGGAAGCGACCGCGGAATCAGGGTCGGAAGTGTGTGCCGTCCCTACGGGACTCGCCTCAATTTTCCACTTCACCCGGTACTTCCGTGCCGGGCTTTCATATCGCGCCGCTACGCGGCTGACTTCGGGTGGTGGCGGCGAGGACGCCGCCACGACTGCCGGCGGGACGCCAGCGCCACGACTGCGGGCTTTCCCGGCACGTACGTGGTGAGCTAACGAATGTGCCGCTTCGCGGCTGGACAGCCGAGGGCGGCTGTCCCCACAAAAATCTCTTTCCCTAGCTGGCCCGGCTCTTCAGGACTTCGACGGCCTTGTTCAGTTGATCGTCGACCGGATTTTTCGGCTTGGCTTCATCCTCGGGAGCGGGAGTCGCGTTTTCGTCCTCGTCCGGAGCGATGGAATCGTCGGCAGCGTCGGCCACGACTACATTCGGAGTGATGGCCGTATCCTGAATGGCCTTGCCGCTGGGCGAATAATATTTCGCGACGGAAAGGATCAGCGCGCCGCCATCGGGCAGGTCGATCGTTTTCTGAATCGAACCATCGCCGAAGGTTTTGTCGCCGACCACGTCTCCGCGGGCGTTCTCCAGAATCGCGGCCGCGACGATCTCAGCCGCGCCCGAAGTGCTGCGGTTCACCAGAACCGCGACGGGCAGGCTGGTAATCGCCTTTGCCGGATCGGCATTAAAGGCTTCGCGCGGAAATTTCTGTCCTTGCAGGTAAGTGATGGTTCCGTGATTCAGGAAGAGGTTGGCGACCGCGATGCCTTCGTTTTCGTCGCCTTCGGCGCAGTTGCGCAGGTCGAGCAGAATTTTCTTCGCACCCGATTTTTCGAGCGACTTGATCCTGGCAGCGATCTCCTGCGACTTGCCTTTGTTCAGGGCTTCCACCTTCACGTAGCCGATGCCGTCTTCCATCATCTTGTCGGAGACAGAAGGGACGCTGACCACATCACGGGTGATGGACATCTTCTGCGGCTCGGCGCGGCGGGCACGAACCACTTCCACGTTGAGCACGGATCCGGGAGCGCCCATCACCAGATTGCGAATTTCGGGAAGCGACATGTCGCGGGTGCTGCGGCCTTCAATCGACTCGAAGATGTCGGTGGATTCGATTCCGGCTTTTTCCGCGGGCGAACCGGGCAGTACGGAAACTACGTCGGCATAACCAAAGCGCTTGGAGATTACGGCGCCGATTCCCGCCTTGCCTTCGGCTTTGTGATCTTTGAACGCTTTGTAGGCTTCGGGCGTGAGATAGCTGGAGTTGGAGTCGAGGGACTCCAGCAGTCCATGCAAAGCACCGTCGGTCACCTTGGGAATGTTGGGCTCTTCGACATACTCGCTGCGCACGCGCGAGAGCACTTCACTATAAACCTGCAACTGGCGGTAAGCGCCGTCGTTGGAGGAGGCATGCACGCCTCCCATGGAGCCGACAACTACGAACAGCAGTACGGCGAAAGAGGTGACGAGAATCGCTGCTTTGGTTTTCATGGACATCCGTTTGTGATCTTCTTCCGGAAGGAAATGCTTCCTGAGAACTCGTCTCATTATATCTCTAAGATGCAACGGGACACGCGCCTGCTGCTCAATTTGAGTCCCTTCGGTAACGGGGGGGAAGGATTTGTGACGGGATGTTTTGTTTCGGGTTATCAGTCAGGGGGAAAGAAAAACCTTAAAACGCAGAGGACGCTGAGGAATTCGCAGAGATCGCTAAGGAAGGCATCTTTACTCTTTTGTTCTCTTTGGCTTACGTCTACTGGCCCGGTTTGAATTTCATGGTCAGAAGGGTCTGGACCGAGACCGGGCGTCCGTTCATGGAATAGGGCTTGAACTTCCACTGTCTGACGCCGTCGATGGCGGCGCGGGCAAAGGCCAGCGAGCCTTGCAGAAACTTGACATCTTGCACGGTGCCGTCGCGGCCGATCAGAACCTGCAAGACCACCGTTCCCTGATCGCCCTTAACGTTGGCGGGATAGGGGATGGCCGGCTGATCGGTGAGCAGGGCACGCTCCGCGGCTTCTGGCACGTTGACGGGCTCGATCGAAGGCAAAGCGGCCTCGGGAAGCTTGTTGCCGCTCGCGTCGGGAGCCATGGACGCCAACTGCGATTTCAAGCTGGAAGGCACATTGCCGGGGGCGGTGACGGTGTGAGACGGCGAAGGTTTGGGCGGTGCGGGAGCGGGTGTCAATACCGATACTTTCGGCGAGGTAAACGAATCCGAATGCGGGGCGGCAGCTACGGGTACAACGACCGGAGAAGCGGATGGCGGTCCAACCGGTGCCGCGGTTGACGGGCTCTGCGCTTGATTGTCAGCAGCGGGCGGAGCCTGGGGTTGGTCAGGTGCGGGCGTGTCGGTTTGCCCGGTGGATGGATCGGCCGCGCCGGGGTCATTGTTCGGTTTTTTCGCTGTGGGATCGACGACCGGGAGTACTTTGATCTGCGTCGGATCAGTCGTGGCATCAGGAATATTTTCCGCGACCGGAAGCTTGTATTCGTCCCCGGCGCGGTAGAAATTTTCGTGAGCCGCGGGAGCCTGGGGCGGGGTCACAGGTTGCGGATTGAGCCAGACATGCATCGCCTG
The DNA here is from genome assembly GCA_963719865.1 of uncultured Acidobacteriota bacterium. Lineage (GTDB taxonomy): Bacteria > Acidobacteriota > Terriglobia > Terriglobales > Acidobacteriaceae > Sulfotelmatobacter. The sequence continues at coordinate 16,948 of CAVRDS010000065.1, forward strand.
GCGTCCGTTAGTCCAGAGGCCTTTCATTTTCGAATGCCATGGAGCTTGCGGGGCGGCTCCGACTGCGAAAGCGGCGAGAAACAGAGCCACGACGATCGTCCGCTTCCCCAGGCGGAATCCCGCTTGAGGGGCGGCCGCGGATGGGTCGCTTCCGGATTCGATGTAACTGAAAAGCTCCGCTTCTTTTTTCTGCTCTTGCCAGCTGGGAACGTCGGGCATGGGCCTGGGCAGAATTGGGGCTGCAAGCTTCGGCAAGGAAGCGAGCTTTACTGGCTCGGGCTCAGCCGGCGGAGGCGAATACGGTGTTTGGTCGAAGCCCATCAGGTCCGGATTGCCGCGCTGCACGGGCGACGCTGGCGCGGTTCCCGCAGGTCGAGCCGCCACGCGATTTTTCAAATACCATTCCAGACCGCGTCCATCGTTCGAGGAAGACGGCGGAGGTTCCGCGGGCTTGTTTTTCGCAACCGGGGCCGCGACCGGCTCGAGATCCTTTAGAGGGTCGACCTCGGCGGCAAGGAGTTGATCGGGAGACGCTGAAGCATCGGGTTCAGTTTCGAACTGTGCGCTCGGACTCACCGGAGATGATTGCAGAAACTCGCCTGCGCGCAGATGGCTTTCCTTTGTCGGATGCAAGCTGGCAGGCAGAGAGGTAGAAGGGGCGGGTGCAGCAGAGGCGGCGCTGGCTGCCGATCCTTGCCTGGCATGGAGCAGATCACGCGCGGTGGTCAACGTATCTTTCGCCTGGGCAGCTACGATGGGTTTGCGCAGGACCGAGTTTGCTCCGGCCTGCAAGGCCTTTGGCACGGCCATATCGTCACTCACGATGGCCAGCGTGATGGCACGTTCCGCGGCTTTGCGTTCGCGGGCGGTCGTGAGCAGCAGGCCGGCTTCGGGCTGCTTGTCCCAATCGATGATGACGATCTGGAATGGCTGGTTGGTGATTCTGTCGACCGCGACAACGGCATCCGCGCAAAATTCTGCCTGCACGCCGATGCCAGACAGAATCTGGCGAACGCGCGCCGTCGTTTCCTCGTCGGAGGAAAACAGAAAGCAACGAAGGGCCATGCCTCTTTAGACTAGGGTGAGCGCGTAGCCCCGGCAAGATTACCGTGGAGAACTAACCTTGCTTCTGAAGGTCCCCCGAAGTACATGTACCTCTGGAGAGTGGGCGCGCTAAAATACTGGGTCGTTTTGGAAAAGTCTCTGTGCAGACTGCAGACGTTGTCATAATCGGCGGTGGAATCGTCGGGTCAAGCATTGCCTATCACTTGACGGCGGCGGGGTGCCGTAGCGTGGTAGTGCTCGAGCGGGAATCGGCGACCGGCAAGGGATCGACCGGGAAGAGCATGGGAGGGGTGCGCGCCCAGTTTTCGACTCCCGTCAACATCCGAATGTCGCTTTATGCGATCCCGTTCTACGCCAGCTTTGAGGAGCGGCTCGGATATCCCTGCGACTACCGACCCCAAGGATATCTTTTCTGCGCGACCAACGAACGGCACATGACATATCTGCGGACGAATTATGAAAAACAGGTTGCGCTCGGCCTGAAAAATGTGCGGTTGCTCAAAGGCGACGAGATTCGGGCGATGTTTCCGCAGTTACGTGGAGACGATATTGTTGGCGGAAGTTTCTGCGCGTCCGATGGATTCGTCGATCCGTACAGCGCGATGAACGGATTCATGGCCTGGGCTGCAGACCATGGCGCCACGCTCTGCAAGAACGCGGCAGTGACTGGAATCGTTGCCGATCAGAAGGGCATCGCCGGAGTCGAGACGACGCGCGGTGCTCTTTCGACTCACAAAATCGTGAACTGTGCCGGAGCCTGGGCAGGGGAGATTGCCAAGATGGCAGGCGTGGATTTGCCGGTCACTCCTTTGCGGAGAATGCTCGTTCCGAGCGAACCATTTGACCAATTCCCGCACACGGCCCCGATGATTATCGACATGTCGAACGGATTTCATTTCCGCCCCGAGGGCCGAGGGTTCCTGCTGGCCTGGAATGATCCCGAGGAGACGCCGGGATTCAAGACGGAATTCGACCCGGCATTTGTCGAGAAGATTTTGACTCGCGCGGCGGACCGCGTACCCTGCTTTGCCGATCTACCGGTGAATCCCAAGCGGGCCTGGGCCGGACTGTACGAGATGACTCCGGATCACCATCCCATTTTGGGAGAGGCTCCGGGCGTGGCAGGATTTTTTCTCGCCAACGGATTCAGCGGGCATGGCGTAATGCACGCTCCGGCGACCGGAAAGATTCTGAGCGATTTGATTCTTGAGGGAAGAACAGAATTGATCGATGCGTCATTGCTCGACTTGGCACGGTTTGCGGAGAGTCGGATGATTCACGAGACCGCGGTTTTGTGAACACCCGACTCTAAAATCGCGAAAAGCGCTATTTTAGAACGGGATTTTCTATGCACGAAAAAAACTACTGGTTGACCACGGTTGAAATGCCTGTCTCGGATGGGTCGCGTCCTTTGCCGGAGGTGGCGGATGTTGCGGTGATCGGCGCGGGATTTACCGGACTTTCGGCGGCCCGGACGCTGGCCAAACGCGGAGCGAAAGTTGCGGTGCTGGAGAGCGAATCGATTGGATGGGGCGCCAGTTCCCGCAACGGCGGCATGGTGCTCACCGGCATGAAGCTGGGAGTGAACAAGCTGATCTCGATGTACGGGCGGGAACGCACGCGGCGGATGTATGCGGCGTCGCTGGCGTCGATGGATTGCGTGGAGCAGATTGTGCAGGAAGAGGGAATCGCCTGCGACTTCTCGCGCTGCGGGCATCTGGAAGTTGCCTGCAAGCAGAAGCATTTTGACGGCTACGAACGGCAAGCGGAAGTGATTGAAGTGGAATTCAATCATAAGCTGCGCGTGGTGCGGCGGAGCGAACTGAGCGCTGAGATCGGCTCGAGCATTTATTTCGGTGGCATGGTAGACGAGGTCAGCGCAGGATGCAATCCGGCGCGCTACGTAGCGGGACTGGCGCGGAGCGCGATGAAGGCGGGAGCGGAAATTTTCGAGCATGCCCGGGTGAGAGCGATTGAGCGGGATTCGCGGCAAGGCGAGGCCGGATGGAAGCTGACGACCTCGCGCGGCCCGATGTGGGCGCATGAAGTTTTCGTGGGGACCAGTGGATACACGAGTTCCACGACTCCGGCGCTGCAGAAGAAGCTCATTCCCATCGGATCGTTCATCATCACGACGGAAGTGCTGCCGGAGGCGTTGGCGCGCGAACTGAGCCCGCGCAACCGGATGATCTACGATTCGAAAAATTATCTTTACTACTACCGCCTGACGCCCGATCGCCGCATGCTGTTTGGCGGGCGGGCAGCATTCTTTCCGGAGAACGATCAGACCGTCCGGAGCAGCGCGGAGATTCTGCGCCGCGGGATGATCGACGTGTATCCACAGTTGCGGGACGCGCGCGTGGAATACGTCTGGGGGGGGACGCTCGACTTCGCCTTTGACATCATGCCGCATGCCGGGCAGATGGATGGAATGTACTACGCGGTGGGATACGCCGGGCATGGGGTGGCGATGGCGACGTACCAGGGACAGAAAATTGCGGAACTGATGGCGGGAGATAAACCGGAGAATCCGTTTGTGGGCATTCCGTTTCCCGGGGCGCCGCTGGGTTTGTATAACGGGAAGCCGTGGTTTCTGCCGTTCGCGGGGGCCTGGTACAAGGTGCTGGATTGGGTGAGCTAGGTAGATCGGATTCGAACATCATTCACGTCTCTATTCCTGAGCGAAGCGAAGGATCAATGCAGGGCGCCCCGATTGCACAGGTCCTTCAGCCCGCAAAAGAGGCCGCGGGCTTCAGGATCACTAGGAAGTGGAAATGGCGGGTCACCGGAACGGATTCCGGATGGTTAGCTTGCCGTCGATGACTTGCCTGTTCTGAAAATCCTCCGAATAGAGAGTCGCGCAGCCAGCCTGCAACGCCGCGGCCACGACCAGCGCATCGTAGATTTCATACCCGTGAGTTTCAGCGATCCTCAACGCCGACTCGTGGGTGGAAATTGTGACGGGAACTGGGGAGGGACAGAGGACTCGAATCACGTCCAGCGCTTCGCACACGTCTTTCCACGGCATCCGCATCTTGCGGCGGGCTACGGAGACGAATTCGTTTAGCACTTGCACGCCCACGATTCCGCCGGCCTCAAGGAGTGCTTCAGCCCGGGCGGCGCGTGGATCGTTCTCCGCGACCGCGTAGACCAGAATATTCGTGTCGAAGAACGCTTTACCGGGCATTCGCGTCCGCTCGATCGAAGACAAATCCCGCTGGCAGCGGACGTCGCAGCTTGCGCAAGCGAGCCAAGGCCCGTTTCCGGCTCTGATCGCGGCTCACTTCAAACGCCCGGCCATGCTCGACTCGAATCTCAATCTGATCGCCCTCTTTGAGTTCCAGCGCTTCCACCACGGATGCTGGCAGACGCACCGCCAAGCTGTTCCCCCATTTTGAGACCTGCATCGATACCTCCTAGGATATACGTATAACATTGTATATCCATAACCTGCTTATGCCAAGGCTGCCGAGGTTCGCTCGACGGACCGCCGATGGCGGCTGCCCCCACACAGATCTACCCCGCGCGGATCTATCCCGCACGCGCGCTTTCCGAAGGTCGGCGCTTTAGCAGCGCATACACAATCGGCCCGAGGAGCAGAGCGATGGCTCCGCCGATCGTGGCGAAGCGGTCTCCTCCGAGTAGAGCCACAATGGCCATCAGGACTGGTGCGCTGACCACGTAGAACAATCCGATGCGGCCCGCGGGAACTCTGAACGAGCGCTGGAGATCCGGTTGCGTGCGGCGGAGTTTCCATGCGGACAGAACCGTCAGCACCGTGGTTGCAGAGCGCAGCCAGATGTAGACGGAAATGATCTCTCCGAGGCTGCGCCACGCGAGCAGGGCGTAAATCACGGCCGAAGAAACGATCGCCAGCCACGGCGTGCCGTAGCGTGCGTGCTTGCGGGTCAGGATGTCGGGCAGGTATCCATCTTCCGCCATGGCGAAAGGCATGCGCGTGGTGGTGAGGATGGTGCTGTTGAGAAGGGCGACGTTGCCGATCATCGCGGCGAGTGTCATCCATGTACCAAGCCAAGGGCCTCCGATCATGCGGGCTGCGTCGGAGAAAAATCCCGTGTGCCACTGCTCCCAATTTCCGGCGGAAGCCAAACCGGCAAGGGTGGGAAGGAAGTAGGCGGCAATCGAGAGCGGCACGACCACAGCGAGTGCGCGCGGGTAGGCCCTCTGCGGATTTTCGACTTCCTCGGCCACTGTGGAGAGTTGTTCATATCCGGAATACAGCCACAGGCCGAGGGCCAGTCCCACGCCGAAGACTTTGAACGTCGCCTGGTGGGGCACGACCCAGGGATGAAAGGGATTCTGATGCCAGTGGCGCAGGGCGATGACGATCATGGTCATCACCGGCACGAAAATAAAAATCTCAAGCGCGGTTGCGACCTGGCCGACCATCTGAATGCCGCGGATGTTGATCCAGGTGAGCAGCGCGACCAGCGCGACCGAAACCAGGTAGTGTTGCCACCACGTCATGTTCGGGAAGTAGTAGACAAGGTAATCAGTGAACAGAACAGCATAGGCGCCGCCGAGCAGGAATGAGGCAGACCAGTTCCACCATCCGGCGAGGAATCCCCAGAAGTCTCCGAACGCGGCGCGGGCCCAGCGATAGAAGCCGCCTTCCACGGGCATGGCGGTGGTCAGTTCGGCGGAGACTAGCGACACGGGGATGCACCAGAAAAAGGGCAGGATCAGCAGATAGAGCAGGGTGATGCCCGGTCCCGAAGTGGTGACCATGTCTTCGAGGCCGAACGGGCCCCCGGTCGTGTAGGAGAACATCACGAAGACGAGGTAGAAGAGTCCCGCCTTGCGGAGAGTGGAGGATTTTGTATGGTTCGCCAAGGTATGTCTGGGACGAATGGTTGAATTTTGATTGTTGAATGCAGGGGCCGGCGGGGTCTCCATTCAACAATCAAAATTCAACAATCAACAATCTCAAGCAGCCAGCGTGCTGCTCAACGCGCCTTCCAGTTCCAGCAACTTGCGTTTGACGTCGAGGCCGCCGCCGTAGCCGCACAAGGTTCCATCCGAGGCGATAACGCGATGACAGGGCACCACTATGGCGATGGGATTGCGGTTGTTCGCCATGCCGACGGCGCGAAATCCCTGGGGACGGCCAACGGCGCGCGCGATGTCCGCGTAGGAGCGAGTCTCGCCGTAAGGAATTTGGAGCAGCGCCCGCCAGCAGGCAAGCTGGAAATCGGTGCCCCGCAGATCGAGGGGAAAGCTGAATTCGCGGCGCCGGTCGGCGAAATATTCTTCCAGTTCCCGCACGTAACGCGACAGTTCGTGCTCGGATTCTTCAAAGCGCAACGACTTGGATTCCGCACGCAGATCGCGAGGATTGGGGCGAATCGTCTGCTGACTGGGTAGGCGCTCGTCGAATTCGAGAGCTACCAGTCCTTGCTTCGACGCCGCCAGGAACAACGGCCCGACCGGTGAATTAAATTTCATGAAATTCAGGACTTCCATAATTTCCGCCAGCGACTTTTCTGAGCCATAACCATAGCACGGAGTTCGGGAGGCCGAAGATCTGGAAAAAGCTTAACCGCAGAGAACGTTGAGGTTTCGCAGAGTTCGCTGAGGAAACCCACTGGGACAAATGGCAAACTGCGATTGCGTGGGCAGGTGAAGTTGACAGAATCCGACCGATGGCCCACAGTAGGGGGCTGCAAATAGGCTGCTTGGGAGTGGCGTTGAAAAAAGGCTTGCTGATCGTGATGGCGATCGTGCTCGGTCCGCTGCTGGTGGTACGCCTGGTCAGGGCGGCGGGAGACTGGCGGCCAATCGGGCAAACAGTCGCCGGAGACGTAGTTTCGGTGAGTTCGGTGCGGGTACTGAAGAATAACCAGCGGGTGGCGCTGGTGCGGGTGGAATTCAAGCAACCGGCCTCGCTTCCGCAGGGCGGACCGTTTGTCGAAATGCGGGCGCGCGTCCGCTTTTATTGCTCCAGCGCGCAGGCGACGCCGACGAGCGAGTGGTTCTACTCGCGCGATCACGGCGGGAGGGTCGTGGTCAGTAAGAAAGCCAGCCATGATGATCAGTTCGGAAAAGCTCCCGAGGGAGGGTTCGCCGATCTGGTCAGCAGAAACGTCTGCAGCCAAAGCAAATAGGCTTCTTTTGCGGAACAAGCGCATCTGAGTTCGACTTCTAGATCCTTCCGCATGCAACCGTGATCCCCACCGGCAAGCGCCAAACTCATCGGGGATTTCGCGCCGCAATGTTTTTCACAGCCTCCGGCACCTCGGTAACTTCGCCACTACTTCCACCGGTCCCGCTTTGCGCTTATGCTGAAGAGTGAAGTCGGTTGAGTTCCGCCTGGCTTTCCACCTGATTTCGGTATGGATTCACTTCGATTGTATGGATTGGTAGCGGCCGGCAGCGTTGCCTTGCTGGGCGCGTATGCCCTACTACGGCGCAAACCAAAGACCGCCGATGACATTGAGCGTGAGCGCCGCGCCTGGCTCGAGGGCACAGGCCGCATCACGGACGGAACCGTGATTGACGTGCAGGAACTGGCGGCCGCCAACAACCATCACGCCGCCATCATGCTTATCTACAAGTATGACGTGGCCGGAGTTTCTTACGAGTGCTCGCAGGACGTCACATACCTGCGGCACTGGATCAATCTGCACTCCTGCCGCCTCGGACTGCACACTTCCGTAAAGTACGACCCGCAGAATCCGGGAAATTCTCTGGTGGTGTCGGAAAACTGGATGGGGTTGCGGCAGTAAGCTTGCGAAGTACGCTATTCCCAGGTCAGCCGCATCATGGTGTTGTGCTTGTCGAAGGTGACCTGCAACGTCTTGTCGTCGCCCCCGATGAAGTCCGCGGAGATGGTCCGCGAAAGATCGGTCGTCTGATCGGCCGACTTGGCCCTGAAACGTAAAGTGTGTTCGCCGGCGGGAATCGAGAGAGACTCGGATTCCACTCCTTTGACTCCATTGAATACGACTAATTTCTTCTGCGCGCCGCCGTGCAACGTGCGGGTTAGCGCCAGCTTGTCGTCGACCCAGACATACAGAGTCGCATCTTTGAATTGATGTTGCACGGCGACTTCAAGGGTGGAAGAGGGAATTACGATCTCCCTTGCGGGATGAAAGGAGCGTGGAGAAATCCGGGCTGGAACGGCATCTTGCGTAAGTGGAATCGTCGGTACGACTGGCGCATGCGCCGGCACAGTCGTGACGCCGGAAATGGAAGCAGGATGGACAGTCGATGACCCGGCTGGAATCGCGCCGGAGCCATTGGCGGGCACCTTGGAAGAATTCACCAGCAGCTTGGATTGGGCTCCAATAATCACCAGCAGAACGATGGTGGCGGCGGCGAGCGCGAGGTCTCGTATGGGCGCCTTAAACAGGATGTGATGCACGAGTCCCTGGGCGTGAACCATGGCGGTGGGCGGAGGCGCTGCCGGCTGCTTCGTCACAGGAACAGATCGTGTCCCGCTAGCGATGACCGCCTGTAACGAACTGGTGGTCGAGCCTGGCCGGTAGTTTCTCTGCAACTGGCGCAGATCTTCAGCGAATTCGGAGCCGCTTTGGTAACGCTCTTGAGGATTCTTGGCGATGGCGCGGGAAATGACGGCGTCGAGTTGCGGAGGAAGATTCAGATCGAGCGCGCTGGCGGCGATCGGCTCCCGGTTCGCAACCTTGAAACACACGGTAGTCGCGCTGTCGCCCTGAAACGGAGAAAGGCCAGTGGTCATGACATACAAAATCACGCCGAGTGAAAACAGGTCGGAACGGCCGTCGCATCCTTCCCCGCTCAACTGTTCCGGAGCCATGTAGGCGGGAGTTCCGAGCACTCGGCCGGGCAGGGTAAAGTGCGCGAGATTGAGCTTGGCTATGCCGAAGTCCGCAATCTTGGCGTGACCATCTTCGGTGATCAAAATGTTGGCCGGCTTGATGTCGCGGTGAACCACGCCCTGCGCATGCGCGTAATCCAGAGCGTCGGCGAGTTCTTCGGCGAGCTTCAACGCTTTCGCCAACGGCAGCTTTCGTTCGCGGGCGAGAATTCGGTTCAAGGTTTCGCCGGGAACGTACTCCAGGACGATGTAGGGATCCTGGTTTTCCGGATTCTCTCCCACATCAAAAACGCTGACGATTCCGGGATGGTGAAGACGCCCGGCAGCCTGGGCCTCGTTCAGAAATCGGAGACGAAACTCTTTCTCTTCCTCGGGCTCCTGTCCCCATAACGAAATGGTCTTCACCGCGACCATCCGGTCGATCTGTGGATCGCGCGCCTGGTAGACCACGCCCATCGCACCGCGGCCCAACTCCGCCACAATCTCATAACGGCCAAAACGCTTGATCCCGGGATTGTCCATGCGGCGGTTCCTAAGACGACAAAAATGGACGACTACACTACCGGTAGAGATGGAATGTCCACAATGTTAGCGCGCCCGCTTCCGTGTCCCAGCATGCTGTTTGCGCTGGAGGCATTACGCCGGTAATGAAAGCGAGATTACTGAACGGAGATTATTCAACCGATCGGAAGGGGCAATGTCGCCATGTCCGGCGCAAATAGCTGCGGCCAGGCTGCTCACAAAGCGGGCTGGAAGGGATGCTAGCTGCCAGTGGCGAAGCCGCCGCTTTGGGCGACGGTGATGCGCAGGTATTTATAGGGATTAACCGGTATGTCGTTGATGCGAACTTCGTAATGAAGATGGGGGCCGGTGGAACGGCCGCTCTCGCCGACATAGCCGATTACGTCGCCGCGGTGCACGCGCTGTCCTGGGGTGACGGCGAATCCGGAAAGATGGCAATAGCGGGTGCTGATGCCGTTGCCATGATCGATCATGATGGCTTTACCATAGCCGCCCATCACGTCGGTAAAGGTCACCACGCCATCGGCTGGGGCGATGATCTGCGCTCCATAACTGCTGCCGATGTCGACTCCGCTATGGAATGCGCCTTCCCCGTTGAACGGATCGATTCGCTCGCCAAAACTACTCGTGATCGGGCCGTCGATGGGCCAAAGGTTGGGTGCGGCATTGGCCTTGATCCAGTCGGCGGTAGTGGCGTTGCGGGTCAAGCCCATGGTCAGTCCGACCATGGTCGCTCCCGACAGGGCCGACATTCGCAGAGCATGCAACTGGTCCAGCGACGAACTCACATCGGCATCGTGAATCTGGTCGGAGGTCTCCGTGACTAGCGTAGGCTGCGCCTTCAGGCCGTAGAGAGCAGAAACTTCTCCGGCGATGGAGCCCAGGGATGCGACCTGTAAATCGCGCTCTTTGGCGACCTGCTCCAGGCGAGAGTAGTTGCTTTTGAGCTGATCTTTCTCGGTCCGGAGCTGGTTGAATTGCGAAACCTTCAGCAGCATGCGGGTGTAGGAACTGGCGATGCCGGTGAGGCTGAGGAATCCGATCGCGGCGCCGATCACAAAACCATACAGATAATGCAAGGGGATAGAGATTTTGCGCAACTGGCCGTCGTCCCCACGAGCCACGAAAAGGATGTAGAAGCGTTTTTGCAAATCAAATCCTCAAAATTTTGAAACATCAGGTCCGGAACTTCAGGCACAGTTTCCTAGTTGCAAAAAGCCTGTTCGGACCACCTGACTTTTTTCGGGCTGCGCTCCCATCTTGGGAATGGAAACTCTGTCGCGCCCTTTCGCCTACCGGAACGACGACCAGATCCTGAGACTTCTGTTCGTCTGCAATCCCAACTACCTGCAGAACTTAGCCCCGGCCAAAGGTTTTTATGTGAATGACTGGTTAACGGTAACAAACTGGGTTCCCCCTGTCAACGACGCGAACCCTTATTTTGGGTTACCTAAGATCGGGTAACCGGGGAGGGCCAATAGGACAGATTACCGACGCCAGGGGCTCAAGGCGCTTGGTCCTCAGGATGGCGGTATAGTAAATGGCGCCGTGCCGCTTCCCGAAAAACAGCTGATTGCCCAACTTCGCCGCATGGCCGGATTCCAGCCTGCAGGACGTTCTCGGCGCTCGGTCGGCATTCTCAAGGGAATTGGAGATGACTGCGCCGTGCTGCGCCCGTTTGCGGGGCAAGACTGTCTGATCACGACCGACTTCACGCTGGAAGGGATACACTTCCGGCGCGACTGGCATCCGCCGGAATCGGTTGGGCACCGCTGCCTGGCCAGAGGATTAAGCGACATAGCGGCCATGGGCGGGGAACCGGTTGCCGTCTTCCTGTCGCTGGCTTTGCCCCGCGATCTGCCTCAGGCATGGGTGGGACGCTTTGCGCGCAGCCTGATCAGCCTCGCTGAGCGCTATGGGGCCAGGTTGGCCGGAGGAGACACGGCTGAATCTCCCAACGGGATTCTTGCCGACATCATCGTGGTTGGATCGGTGCCGAAGGGCAACGGAGTGCTACGGTCCGGGGCCCGGCCTGGCGACCGCATCTACGTCAGCGGAGTGCTCGGTGGTTCGGCGGCCGCAGTGGTGCAAATGCAAGCGCGGCCGAAGAAGAAGCTGAACCCTCGCGACTACCGCCGGCACTTCTATCCCGAGCCTCGCGTCGAACTGGGACGCATCCTGCGAGAGAAAGGCTGGGCGAACGCGATGATTGACACCAGCGATGGGCTCTCGACCGATCTGGCGCACATTTGCGAGGAGAGCGAGGTGGGCGCCGAGATCAGGGCAGCGCTTATCCCGCGGGCGCGCGTAGGAAAGCCCGCGCGCGAGGTCGATCTCGATCTGGCCTTGCACGGAGGGGAAGATTACGAACTACTGTTCACGGCTCCCCCCGGCAAACGCATTCCAAAACAAATTGCTGGTGTGGCGATCACGCAGATTGGGCAGATCGTACGCGGCCGTAGGATCTTCGTCGAAAACGAGAAGCGGGTCGCGTTTGATCTTGAGCCACGCGGCTGGGAACACTTTCGCCGATAAGCGGAGGCGTTACCTCCGTACCTCCGTCACTAGTGAGTCTCTACCGCGCTGCTCGAAACCGGGCTAGAGTAAAGACCATGTCGTTCAGCAAATTTGTGCTCCTGCTAGTTCTTGCCGTATTCCTAACCGCAGCCGCCGTTGCGCAGAAAAAGCAGCCGCCTCCGCCGCCCGCGCCGGCGAAGTCGCCCAGGCCCGCAGTCACCGACGATTACATTCACAAGCAATTTGGCGACAAATGCTCGCTGATTGCCGGGCCGCAGCAGTTTGTCGGCGATCTGGATGGGGACGGCATCGAAGATCTGGTTGTGGTGGCGAAGTGCAAAGATCCCATGCAGGATCGCGACGAACAAAACTTCGTGGTTGCCGATCCTTATGACACATTCATGGGTTTCGGCGACGTGAAAGTCACGTCCACGTTCGCATCGGATGTACCCGAGCGCCGCGGTGTGAGCCTGCTGATTGTGCACGGCGCAGAAAAGGGAGGCTGGCAAGCAGAAAAGCCGAAGGCCAAATTTGTCCTCATTAATCTGCCCTTCAAGACGCTCACCGTGAAACGGCTGGCGACAAAGAAAAGGACTGTTCTCGGAGTGTTCATGGAAGAACAAGGGGAAGGCGAGAGCACCTCGTCGGTGATCTATTGGGATGGCAAGAAGTACAAGTACATGCAGCTGGGAGCGACGCTAGAATAAAAAATTGTTGATTGTTGAATTTTGATTGTTAATTGATGATTCTCAGACGACGTATCCCATACCTTGTTTTTATTCAACAATCATCATTCAACAATCAAAAATTCACTCTGGTTCTCTCGATCTCTCAACCCTCCCTGGAGTGCGGGAATTCGCCCGTTCCCACCTTGCTGACGTTCGCTTCCGCGAAAGCGCAAACTCGATCCAAAGTTGATTGCAACTCGGCGGCGTAGCGCTCAAGGTCTGCGTCGCTGGCCTCGGCCGGTACCGGGATCAGCTTGCCCACGCGCACGAGTATGCGGGAAAACGGCTTCGGAATCCTCATGTGATCCCAGCTTCTGAGCACCCAGGCCTTGTCGACGGCGGCGTGAAAGCTCGTCATGGCTCGCCTCGAAGAGCGCGCGAGCCCGGTTGGTCCAGGCTTCACTTGGCGGCGCGGACCGCGCGGCCCGTCAAGCGTGAAGGCCACAGTCCAACCGTCGTCGAGGGCGCGGCGCAGACCAAGCAGGGCGCGTACGGGGTTGCGGCTGCTTGATCCCTTCACCGCGACGAATCCGAATCGGCGGATGATGCGCCCCATGTATTCGCCGTCATAGCTGAAGCTGCTCATCACGCGCACGCCCATATCGCGGAAGAAATAGGTTGCAGGAATCATGCACTCGTGCCAGAACGAGGCGACGAGCGGGCGCTCGTCCAGCGTTTTCTGCGCGCCCTCCTCGTAGGAAACGCTCACGCGGAGAGTCGGGCCGAGCAGGCGGATGAACCAGTATCCCGCCCACACGATCATGCTGAGGACAATGCGCTGGCGCAGGGTCCAGCGGCGCGGGCCGGATGCTGGCTCTGCGGCTGTTGTAGCTTCGCGGGTGCTGGCTTCGGGCACGCAGCTATTGTAGCTAGATTGCGTCCGGTGTTGACATGACTGCCGTGGATCGGGGGTTGACGGAGGAATCGTTGATTGTTGAATGAAAGCACTCAGGGCAACGGTTCTCATTCAACAATCAACAATCGAAATTCAACAATGCTAGTTTTCCAGATAGGAGTCGATCCAGCTCTTGACCTTCAGGCGGCGCTCGTCGGTTGGATCGAAGCGGACGCCAATCGATTTCGGTTTGCGCCAGCTGATCGAGCCGCGAACATTCACGCGCGGCAGAGTCATCAGAGCGAAGGAAATTTCGACGTTGGTGCCGCTCGAGAAATCCTCCGCACTTTTCACCGACATGCCTCCGGAGCTCATTTCGATGCTGCTGGCGATGATGCGGCGGCCATCTCCAATGATGGAGACTTCGGTCATGACCGGGATGCGCACGTAGCGGCGGAACTCGTGCAGCACGAGCATGCGCGTGGCGCGCACCAGTTTCAGCGCGGCCGGCCGTTCCAGCGGCTCGTTGAACATGGCATTGATGCCGTACTTCGAATAACGCATGGCTTCCTGCGCGCTGCCGCCGACTCCATAAATAATGCAGCGGCTATTGGAGCGGGAACTGCGAACGGATTCCATCACCGATTCGGCGCCGTCGGCCAGGGCAAGCACGCAGGCTTCAAACTTCTCCTTGTGCAGGCGCTCGGCTGCGTTGGCCGTCATGGGAACGGTTTCTACGTTGAACTGGCGGAAGCATTCCGACAAAAGCGCACGATAAGGTTCGTTTAAGCCGACCAATGCGGCGCGGGCTGCGGCTTTGCGGGTGACGGGGACGGGAGCGAAGGAGGCGGCGAAAGCTTTATCCATAGGTTGGGGAAGACTCCACTTTCGAAACACATTGTGAAGTCTGGTGCCGATACTGGCAACAACCCAAAGGGACAACACGCGGGGTACTGAAGTGTCATTACTTTTTCAGAGTCGCGCGAGAAAGGACATTACGAGCTGAAAGCCGCGCCGAATCAGGCATTTGGGCGAATTGTCATGACACGAGGCTCAGGATGACAGAGAGCTATTCGCTCCAGCGGCGGAACAGCAGCGCGCCGTTGGTGCCGCCGAAGCCGAACGAGTTCGACATGGCGTATTCGAGTTCGGCTTTGCGGGCGTGGTTGGGGACCAGATCCATCCCGGCGGTTTCCGGATCGGGGTTCTCCAGGTTCACGGTCGGAGGCAGGATTTGATCGCGTAGGGCGAGCACGGTGATGCCGGCCTCGAGGCCTCCAGCCCCGCCCAGCAGATGCCCCGTCATGGACTTCGTGGAACTCACCGCCAGCTTGTGCTCTCCGAAAAAATTGCGGATGGCGTGAGCTTCGAGCGTGTCGCCGATGGGTGTAGAGGTGCCGTGCGCGTTGACATAATTGACCACGCTGGGCGCAACTTTGGCGTCGCGCAGAGCATTGCGCATGACGCGGTATCCGCCTTCGTGCTCGGGAGCGGGCTGGGTCATGTGGTAAGCGTCACCCGACATGCCGTAGCCGGCCACTTCGGCAAGGATGCGAGCTCCGCGCTTGCGGGCGTGTTCCAGTTCTTCCAGGATCATGATGCCGGAGCCCTCGCCGATGACGAAACCGTCGCGTCCCTGATCCCACGGGCGGCTGGCTTTCTCTGGATCGTCATTTCGGGTGGAGAGCGCGCGCATGGCGGCGAATCCGCCCACGCCCATGGGAGTGATTGCGGCCTCCGAGCCCCCGGCGATCATCACATCGGCGTCGTTGTGCTGAATGATGCGGAAGGAATCTCCGATGGAGTGAGCGCTGGTGGTGCAGGCAGTTGCCGTGGCCTCGTTCGGACCTTTGGCCCCGTAGCGCATGGAAACGTGCCCGGCGGCAAGATTGATGATGGCTGCCGGAATAAAGAAAGGAGAAATCTTCCGCGGCCCGCCCTCAATCAGGGCGCTATGTTCACGCTCGATGATGTCGAATCCGCCGATGCCCGATCCGATGTGCACGCCGACGCGCTCGTCGTTCTCGGGAGTAATCTTCAGTTCCGACATCTTCATGGCTTCATCCGAGGCGGCGATCGCCAGGTGGATGAAGCGCCCCATCTTCTTCATCTCTTTCTTTTCGACGTAATTCAGCGGGTCGAAGTTCTTGACCTCGGCAGCGATCTGGCAGGCGAAGGCGCTGGGGTCGAAGCCCGTAATGCGAGCCACGCCGCTCTTGCCCGCCAGCAAGGCCCTCCACACATCGTTGGTGGAATTGCCCACGCCGCAGATCAAGCCTAGGCCAGTCACTACGACCCTGCGCGTCAATCTATTTCCCCGCCTTGGCGTGCTTGCCGATGTAGTCGACGGCATCCTGCACGGTGCGAATCTTTTCGGCGTCCTCGTCGGGGATTTCGATGTCGAACGCTTCCTCGAATGCCATCACCAGTTCGACCGTGTCGAGCGAATCGGCGCCCAGGTCGTCCACAAACGACGCGCTGGATGTGACTTCGCCTTCATCCACCCCCAACTGCTCCACAATGATCTGCTTAACCTTCTCTTCAACGGCTGCCATGTGTCTCCTCGCTTGGCTCGATTAGATTTGAATTCTGATGTCTCGGTTGTGCAATCGCAGCTCTTGCCGCTGCCGGCTCGGGCTCTGGCCCTCCACAATTCTGGTACTTCTTACGCACTACTGTACGAAAAAAGGCGAGTGTGTAGTGTAATGGTCCGGGTGAATTAGTGTAAAGGAACGGCCAGGCCGCTTCCGGCAACGCCTTCAAGAACGAGGGATTGCACGAATGATCCTAACGTTTGGCCGTTGCCGGGGTCAAACGTGAGAGCTGCCTAAATTCATGGACCACAAAGGTCACGAAGTACCACGAAGGCGCACGTCGCTGGCTTTCGTTCGTGTATCTTCGTGTCCTTCGTGCTGAAACCGGGCGGGATGATATGCGAGTCGTAGTACAGCGCGTGAGCCGCGCTAAAGTAACCGTGAATGGATGGACCAGCGGCGAGATCGGCTTGGGCCTGCTCGTGCTGCTGGGCGTGGGACATCCCGACACGGAAGCCGACGTGAATTATCTGGTCGAAAAGATTGCCGGGCTGCGCATCTTTGAAGACGAAGACGGCAAGATGAACCGCAGTGTGCGCGACGCCGGCGGCAGCGTGCTGGCGGTTTCGCAGTTCACTTTGTACGGCGATGTGCGGCGCGGGAAGCGTCCATCGTTCGATGACGCGGCTCCCCCGGATCATGCGCGCCGGCTCTATGAAGTCTTTGTCGAGCGCATTCGCGCGGCCGGCCTGCGCTGCGAAACCGGACGCTTCCAGGAAATGATGCAGGTGGAACTGGTGAACGAGGGGCCCGTGACCATCCTGCTGGATTCGAAAAAAGCATTCTAGGACTGCCGGTCAGAACAACTATTGAGTCCGGGCTCAAATTGCGCGTCGCCGGATTTCCGTCGGGGAGCTGGAAGGGTTGCCTGGCAGGAAAATACCCTGAGCATCTTTTCCGTTGATGAAAAGCGCCGTTTCCCTCGTCAGTGAGCCTGCAGGATCGCATCCGCAATGCGCGCGGCCTCGACCGACGCCTTCACGTCGTGCGTGCGCACAACGTGAGCTCCTTTGAGAATCAACGCGGTCTGGCTGGCCAGCGTGCCGTAGATTCTGGCTTCGGGAGGAACGGTCGTCCCATCCGTCGCAAGCGTCCGCCCGATGAACGACTTCCTCGATGTTCCTGCGAGCAGCGGAAAGCCGGCGGCCTGCAGTTCGCCAAAGCGCGCGATCAGGGGATAATTTTCTTCGAAGTTTTTGCCGAATCCGAAGCCGGGATCGAGCACGATGCGTTCGCGCCGCACTCCCGCGAGCACCGCCTTCTCGGCCCATTCTTTCAGCTCTCGCTTGACCAGCAGTACGATGTCGCCCGGCGGCGGCAGGGTGCGCCATTCTTCAGGACGCCCGCGCATATGCATCAACACAACTCCGCACTTGAGATCCGCGACCGTCTTCGCCATGTGCGGATCCCAACGGAATCCGCTGACGTCGTTCACAATTTCGGCGCCGGCCCCAACCGCCGCGCGGGCCACGCTGGCTTTGTAGGTGTCGACGGAAATAACGGCCTGCGGATGCTTCTTCTTGAATTGCGCGATGACCGGGAGAATGCGTTTGAGTTCCTCTTCTGCGCTGACCGGCGGGGCCTTCGTTTTTGCTGCGGAGGTCTTAGCTGGTTCGGGCGTTCCAGTCTCGACGCGCGCTCCGGGACGCGTGGATTCTCCTCCCACGTCGATGATGTCGGCGCCTTGCTCAAGCAGATGCTCGGCGTGTTTCAAAGCTTTTTCGGGATCGAGAAAGTGGCCGCCGTCGGAAAAAGAATCCGGCGTGATGTTGAGCACACCCATGATCAGCGTGCGCTTGCCCAGTTCGAGCGAACGCGAGCCAAGATTCCACTGGAAGACAGACCGCATGCGCGCACGATTCTAAATCAGTTCAGGGCTTTTCGAGGGATTCCACCTGGCGAGGTGATGTTTGGACGGGCGAAAGATGCGTGCTCGCTTACCTGCTCCGAAGCGCAGCCCTGCGCCGTCTATGCGCGCTAATGGCGCCGGGGCCGGTTCCGGTTGGAGGTTTGCGAATTCCTTCCAGCAATTCCTTGAGCACAAACGCGTTATTGTGCGCCTCGTTTTTCGAAGCAAAGAGCAGCGTCAGGCGCTTCTTTTTGTGGGCCAGTTCGTAAAGGCGCTGCAGGCCGGGTTCGCAAGCAGGCTGTGCCAGTTCCTTCAAATATTTTTGGTGGAATGCCGTCCAATGCTCGGGCTGGGCGTGGTACCAGCGGCGCAATTCGTTGGAGGGGGCAAGGTCGCGCAACCACTCGTCCACGGCAGCTTTGGCCTTAGTGAGACCGCGCGGCCACAGACGGTCGACCAGTACGCGGGCGCCGTCGGCGCGCGTGGCTGGTTCGTAGACTCGTTTGAGGGCGATGGTCATCGGGTAACCGGGCCGGGATGCTCTATCATTGTAAAGCGGCGTGCCGCGCCGCGCATCACGGGAGCAAGGACGGTTCATTCGATTGCGAGAGCGAGAGACCGGTTTCATCGCGGGCAGGACTACTTATACTTCTTTATTCGGAATCTTGCTGGCGGGTGCGGTGCTGGTATCCGCGTTGGCCTGCGACGTCGAGCGCCGCCAGTCCGATGCCGAGCTTGGCCTGAATCCCCAGCAGGCGGCCGGGCGCAAGATTTACGACTCCGAGTGCGACCGCTGTCACCGGCCGTATTCCACAAGAGGGAAAAAAGGGCCGGGGCTCAAGGGAATCTTCCAGCACAAATATCTTCCGCTGAGCGGGCTGCCGGCCAATGACGAGCGCGTCACCGATATCATCCGGCTTGGCCGCAACGAAATGCCGGCCTATAGCCAGAAGCTGAGCCCGCAAGATGTCCAGGATCTGCTGGCGTACCTGCACACGTTGTAAGCGCGAATGGCGCGGGCGGGGCGCGGTTTCATGGGATAATCCGAAAATGAAGGCCACCGCGAGGTCGGAACTCTTTCGCGAATTGCCGGCGGTCGACGAATTGCTTCGGACTGAGGCTATTGCTTCACTCGCTGCCGTTCATGGCGCCGCCGCGGTTACCGATGCTGCCCGCACCGTTCTCGGGCGTCTGCGCGACGAGATTGCTTCCGGATCGCTGGATGAGCGTGGATTGCGGCTGGCTCTGGGCGGCCTGCCGAACGCCATTGACACACATCTTCGCCAGTCGCTGGCGTACTCGCTGCGCGCGGTCATCAATGCGACTGGCGTTATCCTGCACACTAATCTCGGACGCGCGCCGTTAGCGGGAGCGGCGCTGGATCACATCCGCGAAACCGGCGGCGGTTATTCCAATCTCGAGCTTGACGTGGAAGGCGGGAAACGGGGCAAGCGCGACGTGCATGTCGACCGCCTGTTCCGCAAAGCGCTGGGCAGCGACCGCATCTCTACTATTGTCGTCAACAACAATGCCGCCGCAGTTTTGTTGGCATTGAACACCCTGGCGGAAGCAGGCGAGGTCATCGTGTCGCGCGGGGAACTGGTTGAGATTGGCGGATCGTTTCGCATCCCCGACGTGATGGTGAAGTCGGGCGCGATCCTGCGCGAAGTGGGCACTACCAATCGCACGCGGATCGCCGACTATGAGAACGCGATCCAGGAGCGCACGCGCCTGCTGTTGCGCGTCCATCGATCCAATTTCGAAATCAGCGGCTTCACCGAGCAGCCTTCCACCGCGGAACTTGTGAATCTTGCGCAAACTCGCGGCTTGCCTCTGATGGAAGATCTGGGAAGCGGAGCGCTGGTTGACCTGCAAAATTTCGGCATTCAGCGCGAGGCCAGCGTGCTCGACAGCCTGCGCGCCGGCGTCGACATCGTCACCTACAGCGGCGACAAGTTGCTAGGCGGTCCGCAGGCTGGACTGATCACGGGCCGCGCCGATCTGGTAGCCCGCATGCGCTCGAACTCGCTGTTTCGCGCCTTGCGCGTCGACAAGCTTACTTATGCCGCGCTGGAAGCAACGTTGCTGGCCTATGTCAAAGGCGATCACGACTCGATCCCCACGCTGCGGATGATGCGGATGGGCAAGGACGAAATCGGAACGCGCGCCCGGGCCTTGGCAAACAGTGTGGCGCAGATCTCGAAGACACGAGTTGACTCTCAGCAGCCGACAAGAATGAATGTTGAAATCATTGATGGCGAATCAGTCATCGGCGGCGGCGCGGCCCCGTCCTCGGTGCTTCCCACGCGGCTGCTGTCGGTAAGTTGCGCCGACTTGACCGCGGACGCGCTGTGCGCCCGCCTGCGCAACTCCGATCCCCCGATCATCGCGCGCGTCGAAGACGGCAGGGTTCTGCTGGATCTGCGGACCGTTGCTCCCGAGCAGGATGCGCTCATTGCGCAGGCGCTCCAGCGCATCACATGAGTTTTGCGCGGCATCGAATGTTTGTTGGCTACGCTCTATACCATCGGACACTCGACGCGGTCGCTCGACGAGCTGACGAACGCCTTGCAGGCGCATCAAATCGAAACTTTGGTAGATATTCGCGCCTTCCCTATGTCGCGCCGTTTGCCGCAATTCAATCGAGATTCCCTCGAGCAGACGCTGCCGGCGGCAGGCATTCATTATGTCTGGATGAAATCTCTCGGGGGATATCGCAAGCGAGTGCTGGAAGATTCTCCCAACATCGCTCTGCGCAATGACAGCTTTCGCAACTATGCGGACTACATGCTCACCGTAGAATTCGAGAAGGGCATGTCTGAGCTGTTGCGCCTGGCCGAAAATTCACGCACGGCTTATATGTGCGCCGAGCGCGTTTACTTTCGCTGCCATCGCATGCTGGTTTCCGACTGGCTGGTGGCGCACGGACACGAGGTCCTGCATATCGACGCCGCCGGACCTGCCAAGCCGCATAAGCTTATGACCGAAGCCCGCATGATTGATGGCCGTTTGCTCTACCGTGGAGACCGGTTGCTGTAAAATTCTTTGCGGAACCAACAGGCTGAACTCGAATGATTGTAGGCACGGGCATTGACATCGCAGAAGTTCCCCGCATTCGCGAATCGATTCAGCGCTTCGGGCAGCGGTTTCTTGACCGCATCTACACCGCCGGTGAGCAGCGCTATTGCGACTCCAAGGTGAATCGTGAGGAGCGCTATGCGGCCCGCTTCGCCGCCAAGGAAGCCGCGATGAAGGCGCTCGGCACCGGATGGAACCATGGCGTGCGATGGTGCGATTGCGAAGTCGTCCGCATGCCCGGTGGACGGCCTACGATCGCGTTCCACGGTAAAGCCGGAGAGTTTGCCGCCAAGCTGGGCGTCAAGAATGCCGCGCTCTCGATTTCGCACACCGTGGACCAGGCGATCGCTCAGGTCATTCTCGAAAGTTGAGTGCGCCGCGCCACGGAACTCTGCGCCAACCATCTGCTAGACTGACGCCTCAATTCCTTTATGGCCGTCATCGCTCCTACACCTATTCCAGTCACGAGCCGAACTGAAATCCCCGAAAGCACGCTGCTGGCGGGTCTTGGCCTGACCAGCTTCGCGGCGCTGCTGCTCGAACTGTCGCTCACCCGGCTGTTTTCTGTTGTGCTCTTCTATCATTTCGCGTTTCTTGCAATTTCCATCGCGTTGCTCGGGCTGGGAGCCGGGGGAGTGTTCGCGTACTTGCTGAAGCGCCGCCTGGAGAAAATCGACACTCGTGTGCTCGCAACTCGTCTTTGCGCCGCCAACGCGCTGCTGGTGTTGGCCGTCCTCGAGATCGTGCTGCACGTCCCGGTTGCGCTCGACGTCACGGGAAAGAATTTTCTCCGGCTGACCATCCTCTATCTGACCGCGGCGGTTCCCTTTTTCCTGACCGGACTGCTGTTCTCGGTGGTATTCGCGCGCGAGACCGGTCGCATCCCGCGCCTGTATAGCGCCGACCTGTGCGGAGGCGCGCTCGCGTGCCTGGCGCTGGTTCCGCTGTTGAACTGGCTGGGTGGTCCCAATGCGATTCTGACGTCCGCCATCGCATTGGCCGCCGCGGCGGTCTTATGGGCGGAGACCGATGCGGCGCGAAGGAATTCTGCACTGCTCGCGCTCGCGCTGGTTGTGCTGACCGCCGCGAATTACTCCGGACGCCTCATCGACGTGGTGTACGCGAAGGGTCAGTTCCGCGATCCGGCGTGGGTAGAGTTCGCGCGCTGGAATGCGCTCTCGCGGGTCGAAGTGGACCGCCAGGGACAGGCCAAAACCATTGTGATCGATGCCGACGCGTCCACCTACATCATGAACGCGGAGGTGGCGCGCTGGCACGAAACGGCGTGGGAGGACGCGCTCATGTCGGCTCCGCCCGCTCTGGCCAACGTTCTACGGCCGCACGGAGAGTTCGCCATCATCGGGCCTGGCGGAGGTGTCGACGTTCTGCGCGCCGTGGCAAACGGTAGCCCCAGCGTCACCGGAATTGAAATCAATCCGATTATTGCCACCACGATCATGCGGGGACGCTATGCCGATTACTCGCAGCATCTGTACCAGCGTCCCGATGTTCACATTCACGTCAGCGACGGCCGGTCGTTTCTCCGCTCTACGCCGCAACATTTCGACGTCGTGCAGATGACACTGGTCGATACCTGGGCTTCGACCGCGGCCGGGGCCTTCGCCCTCAGCGAAAATAATCTCTATACGGTGGAGGCTTTTCAGGAATATTTCGATCACCTCAACCCTGACGGCATGATTGCCATCACGCGCTGGGAGTTCCGCCAGCCGCGAGAAGCCCTGCGGGTTGTAGCCGTCGCGATGGAGGCGCTGCATCGTCTGGGCGTCGCGAATCCGGCGCGCAATTTCATAGTGGCTTCGCAAGGATCTCTCGACGAAGACGGAATTCCGGTCGTCGTTCTGGCTAAGAAAACAGCTTTTACTCCTGCCGAAGAAACCGCCGTCACCGCGCATCTGGATCGCTATTCCGAGCTGGACGCGCTCTATCTTCCTTCTCATCCCGGCCAGAATCCGTTCTCCGCGCTGATTGCGAGCAATGATCCCTATGCCTTCGCTCGTACCTACGCCTACAATGTCACCCCGGTGAGCGACAATGCGCCTTTCTTTTTCTTCACTCTGAAGCCCGGACAAATTCTCGGAGAACAAAGCCTGCGCCAGGGCATCGACTGGAAGGTGAATCTGGGGGTTCTAGTGCTGTTGCTCGTGCTGGTGATTTCTCTCATCGCCGTGGTGCTGTTCCTGATTTTGCCTTTAGTGCTGGCCGGAGGGAAGCGGCGCCAGTCTGCCTTTCCCCTGATCTATTTCGTCGCCGTCGGTCTGGGCTACATTTTGGTCGAGATCGCGTTCATCCAGCGGTTCGTGCTGTTCTTGGGACATCCCACGTACGCTCTCACTGTTGTGATTTTTCTGCTGATGCTTTCCAGCGGCGCCGGAAGCCTGTTCTCGCGGCTGTGGCTGCCGCGCACGGAGATGGTCTGGATTCCGCTCCTGCTGGTCATCGTCACCCTGCTGGCCGACGTTTTTTTTCTGCCCAGCCGTCTGGCGGCGCTGGTGGGTATCGCCTTCCAGTACCGCTTGCTGATCAGCGGAGTGCTTCTGATCCCGTTAGGCTTCGTCATGGGAATGCCGTTTCCGACGGGCCTGCGCGCGCTTGCCGCATCTCGCGGGCGGGAGATTTCCGCCGATCAGCCCGCAATCGATAACGGGGTGGAATGGGCCTGGTCGATGAACGCGGCGGCCAGCGTCTTGGGCTCGGTGCTGGCGATGGTCATTGCCATTCAGTTTGGGCTGACGGTCACCCTAGCCTGCGGGGCAGCCGCATATGTGCTGGCCCTGATCGTGGTGCCGGTTTTGCAAACCCAAGCCGCTTAGCCAGCGCCTTGGAGTTTGTTATCATGCAGCGATGGCGTGTGGGGAGATCCAGCGGCGATCTGAGCTGTTGTCGCGGCCGGGGAATCCGGGCCCAGCTGGCCTCATGAGGAAATCATTTGCCTAGCCAGAAGCAGCTCAAATGGTCGCAACTCAGGGTTGGGATCACGGTGATCGTCGCCAGCCTGACGCTGGGAGTGCTCCTGCTCCTCATGTCGGGAACGAACAATCTGTTCACGACCCGCATCACCGTCAAATCGTATTTCGACAATGCTGAGGGATTGCGCCCGGGCGCGCCGGTGCGGCTGAGCGGAGTGGATATCGGCAACGTCACCCACATCGCGATCGTCCGAGGCAAGCCTCTTACTCCCGTCGAAGTCACGATGAAGATCAGTACGAAATATGACTACGGCCTACGCAGCGATTCCGTCACCTCGCTGGAAACCGCGGGCGTGCTGGGTGAGACTTATCTCGATATTGACAGTTCGCAGGCGGTAGGCGGTCCGGTGCACGATGGAGACACGCTCTCCACGCAGGTGCATCCTGACTTCAACCAGGTTGTCCGCGCCAGCCAGAGCACGCTGCAGAACATGGACGCGCTGCTGAAGCGCGCCGACCGCATTCTGGCGTTCGCCGAAAGCGGCAAGGGATCACTCGGCAAACTGATCTACGATCCCACCCTGTACAACCGCTTATCGGTCACGGTCGCGGATCTCCAGAAGATCGTTGAGGAGGTGGGGAGCGGCCAGGGCAGCCTGGGCGCGCTCATCAACCGCAATGATGCTTACGATAAATTCTTGTCTACCCTCGACAAGATGAATTCCGTGATCGACGACATGCAGCAGGGCAAGGGCACGGCCGGCAAGATCCTGAAAGATCCCTCGCTCTACAACAACGCCAACGATACCATTGCCAATCTGAAGAAAGTCACCGACGACATCAACGCCGGCAAAGGAACTCTGGGCAGGCTGACCAAAGACGAAGAACTGGCCAAGAAGCTGGATACAACCATCACCAAGCTTTCGCAACTCACGACGGAACTGGAAGCCGGACAGGGCACGGTGGGCAAGCTCTTCAAGGACGAAACTCTCTACAACAACGCCAACGAGATGCTGGTGGAGACGCGGAGCCTGGTTAAGGGCATTCGCGAGAATCCCAAGAAGTACCTGAGCATCAAGTTGCACATCTTCTGAGATTTTCCCGCTTTGCCGTAGATGGTATATTGTGCGGGTCCCCGAGGCGCAGCGCTCATGGCCCCGATTCTGCTCTGGCTCATCTTAATTCTCTGCCTTCTCATCTCGGTGGTGAAGTATGTCATGGGCATCATCATGCGGTTTTCCTTCCCCCGGGCCAAGGCGAAAAAGGACTACACGTATGAGCCGACGGTAAGCGTCCTGATGCCCTGCTACAACGAGGGCAAAACGGTTTACGAGACGATTGAGAGCATCAGC
This sequence comes from uncultured Acidobacteriota bacterium, assembly GCA_963719865.1. GTDB lineage: Bacteria > Acidobacteriota > Terriglobia > Terriglobales > Acidobacteriaceae > Sulfotelmatobacter. Next base: position 42,234 of record CAVRDS010000065.1, read on the forward strand.
AAGAGCAATTATCCCAACCATAAGTTTGAAGTGATCGCGCAAGACGATTGTTCCGCCGACGACAGCTACGAATGGATGCTGCGAGCGCAGCGCGATTTCACCAATATCCGAATCCGGACAGGACGGAACGCGGTCAACAGCGGCAAAGCGCGCTCGGTTTGCAATGCGCTGCAGCACTCCACCGCTGAGGTGATCATCTCCATTGACTCGGATTGCATTTTCCATCCCGACGCAATTCGGGAACTGACCGCCTGTTTCGCCGAGCCCACCATGGGATCAGTCGGCGGCAGAGTGGGAGTCCGAAACCCGAACCAGAGCGTCATTACAGCCATTCAAACGATCATTTACTACACCGCGTTTCAGCTTTACAAGATTCCGGAGAATTGGACGCGCAGCGTGTGCTGCATCAGCGGATGCTTGTTCGCCATCCGGCGCACGCTGCTGCTTGAGATAGAACCCGCCATCCGCGCCCGGAACTGGTTCGGCGTTCCGGTCAACCAGGGGGAAGACCGCTTCCTGACGCATCAGACGCTTCTGCGCGGCTATGGCACCTATATCAACAACGACGCGCTGTGCTGGACCACGGTCCCCGGCACGCTCTCCGTGTTGTTCAAGCAGCAGTTGCGCTGGCGGCGCAGCATTGTGCGCGATTTTTTCTACACTCTTAAAACGCTGCCGCAACATGTTTGGAAGCTGCACCCGAACACCGTCTTGACCCTGGTGCTGACCCCGCTGGGCGCGCTGGTCGGCTTTCTGGTGGTGCTGACTATGCTTACGCAGGATCCTTTGGCGTGGACCGGTCCCGTGCCTCTGATTACCGCTCTGGCCATCGGAGCCGTTCTGAGTTGGGTGATCAAGCGTTACAGCGCGCAAGAGGCGCTGCGGCATCCTTTGGCCTTCGCGGCTTATGTAGCCTGGTCGTTCGTCAGCAGCCTGTTCCTTACGCCCCTTGCGCTCTGCACCATGGATTCCGCAGACTGGGGCACGCGAGTCATCGAACCACAAGAGGTGCCCCTTGGCAACGCCACCAGTTGATGCGCTCTCGCCGGAACCAAAGTTGATTCCGCCTCCTGCCGAAAAGAAGAAGCTGGCGCCTGGGGCGAGATTGCACGCCTGGCATTACAAACTGGTCATCACGCTCTACCGCATCTTTGCCATTGCCGTCCTGTATGCGGTGCTGATCGGTATCGTTGCCTATGCCTGGGTCATGGGATTTTACGCGGTGAACAGCTCGTGGGCCGCGCCCGTCATTCTCTGGCCGCCGACGAGAAGAGTCTCGACTTTCGGGAAAAGCTGGTGACCAGCCAGCAGACCATCGAAGATCTTAAGGTCGACACGAACAAGCTGGATAGCGGCGTGACCGAGATGAAGAAACATCGCGCCTCTCTGCTGGCACTCGAGCCGGAGCTGCAAGCCGCCATTGCCCGCGAGCAGACCCACAACCTCACCACGGGCCCGCAACTCGAGGACGCTCGACCAGCAGAAGCTGGCCGACAATGCCAAGACGCAGAAAGTTCTGCAGCAACTCAGCCAGGTCGAGTCGAATATCCACAAGGACCTGACCTCGGGATTGATCACCCAAGGCGACGCGGCCACGCAACTCGCCGCAGTTAATCAGGCGAAGGGCGCCTACACCGACAGCCAGATCGCCGAAGTCCTGCTCACCGACAGCGTTCTCGACAAAACTTCCGTGGGCACGAATTCGCTGAATGTTCTGGTCAAGCAGGCCGAGTTGCGCTCAGAGGTGGCGCAGCTGGATATCGCCATCAATGTCGCCGAAAAACAGCTGCATGAAGAGTCGCGTCAGATCGACCGCCTGCGCGAGGCAATCGTCACGGCCAAACTGAGCCCATATTATCTGAACGCCGCCGGGGGACAGACGCTCTACTTCGCCTTCGTACCCTATGACGACCAGGCTTATGCGCAGGTGGGCAGCGCCATCTACGACTGCTATCTGAATATGATCGTGTGCCGCAAGGTGGGCACGGTGAAGCAGATTTTCCGTGGCGAAGAGCAGGCCATTCATCCCATCTTTAAGACCCAGATCCGTGGCTTCCTCATTGAAATGAATCTGGATCATCCCGAATCCGCGAAATCCAAGACCGTATTCCTGGGCCGCAAGCCAGTGCTGTTTTGATCGATGCGGCCTCGTCCATCCCAGCCTCGTCCAAGCAAGGAGAATCGAATGTTTCTGAATCACTGGAAAGTGGTGATGGCCGCAGCCCTGTTTTTGAGCGTCCGCGCCTTGGCGGCGGACCAGACCGATCAGCTGGCTTACTGCTCGTACGTGATGGAGCAGGCGCAGGCCCAGCGGGATTTGCTGCGCACCCCCATCGGCTTTGCGGGAATGACCCAGCCTGAAACGGGACTGCCCCTGCAGATCGTCGGCGGCGCCTCGCTCGGGCTTTCGGATTTCAGAAAGGCTTCGCTAAGCATGAACGTGGCCCGCAAGAATTGCGAACTCTACAAGGCCGCGACCGCGGCTCAGCAGGACGCGCAGTATGCCCTTTCGAAGCTCGAAAGAGACGCTCTGAACAACCGGCTCGCTCTCATCGGCCAGGCTGCGAAGTCGCTCGAAGAGTTGATGCAGAAGACTTCCAAAATGGTCGAGGCGCAGAACGCAACCCGAGTCACGCTTTTCGCGCTGCAGACCACAAAAATCAAACTTGACGCCGACCACGCCGATACGCAGTCGAAGATTACCGCCATCTATATTCCCGCGCTCAGTGATAAGCCTTTGAAGCAACTCGTCGCCGAAAAGCAGAACGACGAAACCAGCGAACAGAAAGCTCTGGACAAGTTCAACCGGCAGAATAATTGGGACGTGGCTCTCTCCGTGGGCGTGCATCAGCAGGTCAATCCCGTGGATTACGGCCCACAACCCTACGGGGCGGTCTCCGTAAACTACAATCTCGCCAGTCGCGCCATCAATAGGCATCTGGACCGCGCTGTGGACGCTTACAGCGAATGGAAAAAGGTGCAGGAAGGCGACGTGGTGCGCAATGTAGAAGTCCTGCACCAGCAACTGCTCGACAGCATTGTGGTGCAGGAATCCAAGCTTAAATCATTGCAGGAAGAAAGTGGGGAGGTCGGTCGGAATCTGGAATTCGTTGCTAATCCTGATACTTCGGCAGCGCTCGATTTTTATAATCAACTGACCGCGGCGCAGCTGCTTTTACAGATCGAAACCGGCGACGCCAGTTTCAGGCTCGAACATTTGCGGGAATATCTGGCGCGGAATTATTGATAGGTGAAAAATGAATCAGGCGCGCCGAGTGGCAGCGGCATCGGCGTGCTCGTGGGCGTGATAGCTCGAGCGCACCATCGGTCCGGATTCCACGTGGCGGAAACCGAAGCGCAGAGCCTGGTCTCGCAGGTAAATAAACTCTTGCGGTTCGTAGAAACGCGCGATCGGAAGATGGTCCTTGGAAGGGCGCAGGTACTGGCCGACCGTAAGAATGTCGACGCCGCGCGCGCCGAGATCGCGAAAGACCTCGATTAATTCTTCCGACGATTCTCCCAGACCGACCATCACTCCGCTCTTCGTGACCATGCCCGGCGAAAATTTCTTGGCGTTTTCGAGCAGCGTAAGCGTACGTTCGTAGCGCGCCCCGGATCGCACCGCGCGGTACAGTCGCGGCACCGTTTCCGTGTTGTGGTTGAGCACGTCTGGACGCGCCTCGAGCACAATGCGAAGAGATTCTTCCAGTCCCTGAAAGTCAGGGATCAGCACCTCGACGCGGCAATCCGGTGTGAGTTCACGAATTTCGCGAATCGTCTCCGCAAAAACCCGCGCGCTGCCGATGTTGTCGTCGTCGCGATTCACGCTCGTGACCACGGCATGCTTCAGTCCCAACGTGGCGACAGCCTCGGCGACCCGCCGGGGCTCTTCCCAATCAATCGGCTGCGGACGCCCTTTGGGCACCGCGCAGAATCCGCAACGCCGCGTGCAGATGTCGCCCAGCAGCATGAAAGTCGCCGTCTTGTGATTCCAGCACTCGCCAATGTTGGGACACTGCGCCGATTCGCATACGGTATGCAAGCCCAGGCCACGAGCCAGCTTCTTCAGGTTATGGAAGTTTTCGCCGACCGGAGCTTTCGCCCGCAGCCACTGGGGTTTTGGCGCCCGCGGCGGAGGAGCAAGCTCGATCTGAATCAGCTGGGAGGGTCCGGCCATCCTTATGATTTTATCAAACGTCTTGCTTAGCCCGCCTCGACCAGTCCATACGTGTGTTGCCAGCGCGCCCGCATGTAAACCAGAGCGCGGCTGATCTCTTCGGCGGAGATTTCCGCGTTCGGCCCTGCCAGCACGGCAGCGGCTTCGAGTTTGGCGGCTTCGAGTAACTGCGCGTCGCGAATAATATTCGCGACGCGAAAGCTGGGTAGCCCGGCCTGCCGCTTGCCAAAGAACTCTCCCGGACCGCGGAGTTCAAGATCGAGTTCGGCAATTTTGAAGCCGTCATTCGTGCGCACCATGGCGTCGAGGCGCTTTTGTCCGTCTTCGGAGATTTTTCCTCCCGTCATCAGGACGCAATACGATTTCGCGGCCCCGCGCCCGATCCGTCCACGCAACTGATGAAGCTGCGCCAAGCCGAAGCGCTCGGCATGCTCGATCACCATGACCGTGGCATTGGGCACGTCGACGCCGACCTCGATGACCGTGGTCGCCACCAGAATCTGTAATTCGCCTCTCTGGAACATGCGCATGACCTGATCTTTCAGTTCGGCATCGAGGCGCCCGTGCAGCAAGCCAACTTTGAGGTCGGAAAAAACTTTGCCGCTCAGTTCGCGGTACATCTTGATCGCGGCCTTCAGTTCGCTTTCTTCATTCTCGGCGGCCGTTTTCTCTGAGATCACGGGATAGACCACGTACGCCTGGTGTCCCGCCGCCACTTGCTTGCGAACGAACTCCCACACTTTCGGCGATTCCTCGTCGGACACGCATTTGGTAACGATGGGCGTGCGCCCGGGCGGCAATTCGTCGAGCACACTTAAGTCGAGATCGCCGTAGAGAGTGAGCGCGAGGGTGCGTGGAATTGGAGTCGCGGTCATGACCAGGACGTCGGGCTCGCCGGCAACAGCCGAGTTGCGCTCGGCTGGACGGGCGGGAGCGTCTGTCCCGGCACCGCCCGTCCCCACATCAGTAGCTTCGCCGCCCTCGCCTGACTTCTTCATCAGCTTCAGGCGCTGCATCACCCCGAAGCGATGTTGCTCGTCCACAATGACCAGTCCAAGCCTGGCGAACTCAACTTTTTCTTCCAGCAGGGCGTGAGTGCCAATCACCAGTTGCGCATTCCCCTGCGCGATGTGCCTGCGAATTTCGCGCTTGCGGTCGCTTTCAAGCGAACCCGTCAGCAGCACAATGCGATATCCGGCATTCTCCAAAATTCGCCGCGCCGAAAAATAATGCTGTTGCGCCAGAATTTCCGTCGGCGCCATCAACGCCACCTGGCAGCCGTTCTCGATCGCGATAATCGCCGCCTCGAAGGCCACGATCGTTTTTCCCGAACCCACATCGCCTTGCAGCAAACGCCGCATGGGATAAGGCTTTTCCATGTCAGCAGCGATTTCTTTGAGCACCCGCTTTTGGGCGGCCGTAGGATGAAAAGGCAAAATCTTCTTGATCGCCGCCCGCGCCCGGTCGTCCAGGCGAAATGCGATTCCCGTCTGCGCTTTCTGCTGGCGCCGTTTCAACTCCAGGCCCAACTCCACAAAAAACAGTTCGTCGAAAATCATCCGAATGTGCGCTGGCGTGCGCGACGACTGCAGTTGTTCCAGGCTTTCGCCGGGCTCGGGCCAGTGAACATTCCACAAAGCGGCCCGCGGAGAAATCAATCCCAGGTGCGCACGCACCGCGGCTGGAATTGCGTCCGGCAGATCGGGCGTCAGATTATCGAGAGCCGTGTGAATGATTCGCCGGAACCAGCGCGGGGTAAGGCGCCCGATGGCCTCATAGATCGGGACAATCCGGCCAATCTCCAGCGACTCGGCCGCTTTCTTATCGGCTCCATTCTCGGAATCGCCGGCCTCGCCCAGAATCTCAAACTGCGGCTGCATGATCTGCAATTCGCGGCTGCGCGGATCCTCTTCCACCTTGCCGTAGAGCGCGATCATCTGCCCCGGCACAAATTTGTCCTGCAGGTAAGTCGCGTTGAACCACAGGCAGCGCAACCGGGTGCGGCCTTGCCCGACCGTGAGCTGAAAGATAGGCATGCGGCGGGTGCGAAACAATCCGGAGTTGCGAACCTCCGCCACCACCGTAGCCATCTCGCCGGCCCGTAGTTCCGCAATGCCGCGGGGATTCAGCCGGTCTTCGTAGCGAAAGGGAAGATAATGGAGCAGGTCGCCGACCGTGTGGATGCCCTTGCCGGCCAGCAGTTCGGCGATCCGCGGACCAACGCCTTTTACATACTGCACCGGCGTGGAGAGTTCAAGCATGCGCAGGATTTCTCGAAGCCCATGCCTTTGCTCTAACCTGAAGGCATGCGTCCTCGCAAGAATATCAGGAGCGCGCCTGGCTCACTGCGCTCGCGCTTCTCCGCCAAGGTAGCCAGGATCCAAGTTGCAAGGATGAGCGCCTATTGGTTGTCGCCAACCCGCCGAGGCTCTCGTGGTGTCTAAGACATCAGTGCTGGTCAATTTTCTACAGGCCCTTCTGGCCGTTATTTTGGGCAATGTTGTGTATTTCGTGCTCGTCCCCTCGCTGCCGATGGTGGCGCGGCACCGTCCCTTTCGGGTCGACCTGGGCATGGTGATTGACTTCTGGTTTTGCCTGGTGGCCTATGGGCTGATCCGCACCGCTAGACGATGGCGATGACTCCGTCGCAGGCCCTGCTCGCGAAAGGCCGGGTACTTTCGGAACCTCATTTTCGCGAGTTTCAAAGATAGAATCCCTGTGGAATGCCGGACATTGCCGTCTTATATGAAGCCGGCCAGGCTGTGCTCTCGACGTTCGATCTGGACGAAGTGTTGCAGCGAATCCTGGCGATCGCCCGCGACCATTTCCATTTGCGAAATGTCGCCATTCTCCTGCTTGATCCGGAGACGCGGCAGCTTTGCGTGCGATCGCAAATTGGGTGGGACTCCGGCAAGGACGTGGCTCTTACCATCGACCAGGGCATCACAGGCGCCGCAGCTTCGACCAAAAAGTTGGTTTACGCTCCCGACGTGACGCTCGATCCTCGCTATCTGTGCGCAGCGCAATCCACCCGCTCCGAATTGGCCATTCCTCTGAAAGTGTGCGATGAAGTGGTTGGCGTGCTCGACTGCCAGAGCGATCGCATCGATCACTTCGACCGCGAGACCATCGATCTACTGACTCTGTTCTCCACCCAGGCCTCCATCGCGCTGCAGAACGCCCGCCTGTACTCGCTGGAGCGGCAACGGGCACGTCAACTGGAAGCCATCAACAAGATCGCGCAAGAGAGCACCGCGGTGATGGAACTCGAAGACCTGCTGGTCCGTGCTTGTTCGGTGATTCAACGGGCGTTCCAGGTTTCGCACGTGGCGCTGCTACTGCGGGAGGAGGGCGACCTGGTGATGCGAGCGCACCAGGGAGTCCTTACGCCGTGTCTACCGCCCGGCCGGCGCATCTCGTCTGTCGACGAGCCTTGGTCCGAGGTAATTGCGAGCCATGGCACGGTCGTTGAAAAAGATCTGAGCGGGGATGCCGCTTCGCTGCGCCTGTTCAAGGAGACGGGATCGCGCATGAGCATCCCGCTGATTTCCTTCGGGCAGACGCTTGGGGTGCTGACGCTGCATAGCTCGCGCATTGACGCTTTTCGACAAAGCGAGTTGCAGTCGCTGGAATCGGTGGCCGATATCTGCGCCAATGCCATCCAGAATGCTCACTACGTGGAACGCGTCAAGCAGTTGGCATATTTGGATGGGCTGACCGGCATCTTCAACCGGCGGTTTTTCGAACTGCGGATCGTGGAGGAACTGGAGCGCGCCCGCCGTTACGGCACCGGAATGGCCGTCATTATTGCCGATATCGATCAGTTCAAGACCTTGAACGATGAGTTTGGGCACTTGATCGGAGATGAGGTGTTGCGGCAGGTTTCTTCCCTGTTTCATCAGCAGTTGCGCAAGATCGACGTCGTCTGCCGGTATGGTGGAGAGGAGTTCGCCATTCTGCTGAGCCAGGTCAACGCGCAACAGGCCCTCGCCATTGCCGAAAAATTACGTACTCAGGTCGAAGCCTGGCAATTCCCGGGCGTGCCTCGCACCGTAACCATCAGCGCGGGCGTCGCGGCTTGTCCCGATCACGGGTCGAGCCGGGATGAACTGGTTCGCGCCGCTGACAATGCTATGTACGCCGCCAAACAACTGGGCAGGAACCGTACCTGCGTCAACAGCCGCTCACGTGGCGCTTCCGCCGGTCCATAGCCGGCTCGCTCGCCGCCTTACAGATCCAGAGGAAATCCCCGCACCGCGCGCATCTGTTCCAGTTGCTTCATCAACTCTTCCTGTTGCTTCTTGAATTGCCTTCGCTGGCGTTCGGACTGATGTTTAATTTCCCTTTGCGCCCGACAAAGGGATTCGCGAACTTCCTGCTCGGCCTTGCCAGCCTCCTGGACGGCAATTTCTATATCCGGCCGAACCTTTGCTATTTCCTTCTGTATTTCAGAGGTGTCGTAATACGCCTCGGTGTCCGCCAGGGAATCTTCATCGTCTTCGATGTCCAGCAGCTCGCTCGAATCCTTTCGATCCGGCAAAGAGAGCGTAAGGGTTTGCTCTTTGCGATCGCGCATCACCAGGACATTGACGGAGTCAGAGTTGCGCGATCGCACCCCGTGCGCGAAGTCGCTGGTATCGTGCACCAGTTGGTCGTTCACTTTGACGATGACATCGCCGGCGCGAAAGCCCGCTTTCTCAGCTCGGCTGCCTTTTTCTACGGAGCGTACCAGCACGCCCGTGCCATTTTTGACGCCAAAAAATTCGCCTAGCTGCGGCGTGATGTTTTCCACCATCAATCCGCTGCGCGCCGAAGACGTGACGACGACCATGTTGATCGATGGAAGGTCGATATCGGGCACATGGACCTCGGGAATGTGCACGTGGATGTCGCCGGGCTTGGGGCCGTCCCAGGCAAATTCCTTGTGCTTGTCGGAGAGTTGCACCTTCACCGTCAGCGGCTGCCCGTCGCGGCTCAGGCCCAGGGTCACGATGCGCCCCGGCGGCGTTTCATGAATCATCCGCCGCAGTTGCGCTTCGCTCTCAATCGAAGTTCCATTCATTGTGAGAATGACGTCGTGCTCCTTGATACCGGCTTTCCCGGCCGGAGCATCCTGGTCGACCATCGTCACTTCCACGCCCTTTTCTTCTTTCAGCTTTAACGCGCCGAGTCGCTCGCTGGTGACGTCAGCGATGTCGACGCCGAGGTACGAACTGGTCCCGCTGTCCTCGCTGGAAAATATCCAATTCTGTCCCGGCGGGTCCGAAGTTGAGTTCTGCGCGGCGTAGGACAAGGGGAGAAGCAACGGCACCACCACAATGCTGATCAGGATGTAGTTGCGCATTTTCATTCCTCGTTGGCAGTGGCCAGTCACTGGCCAGTGATCAGTGATTAGGGCAGTGATTGGCCGCAATGCTGACCACTAGCCACTGACCACGTTCTTACTTGGCTCGCCGGATACAGATATCTCCGGTCGAAGTGTGAACCTTCAGCGTAGGTCCGCCGCCGTTCAGCGCACCTTCGGCAGTCAGCGTCTTCGGCCCCCACTGATCGCCTTCGCTGTGAACGTGTATGTCAGGAAAGTCCGAGCTAATGCGATGTCCATTCCCCATATCGACGCTGGCGCGAACATTGATGGCTACATCGGAAGCGATGTACACCGTGATATCGCCCGCCCCAGTCTCCAGATCCGAATCATGCCGTTCGCTACCCGTGTTCACCAGTTTCACCGTAATCCCGCCCGCGCCGGTTTCTGCCCGCGCCGACGGGATGCCGTAAAGTTCAATTCCTCCGCCGCCGGTTTCCGCATGAACATGCCCCTTGGCAGAAGTCAGCCGGATGCTGCCGCCTCCTGTCGAAATATCCACGGGACCGTCGAGATCGCTCAGATCTACGCTGCCACCGCCCGTTTCCGCTTTGATCTTCCCGGAGCACTGATGCACTTCGATGCTGCCACCGCCAGTTTCCACGGTTGCACCCTGCGCGCCCGCGAAGATGCGCACGCTGCCGCCGCCCGTTTCCGCGACGACCTTGCCGTTGGCATGGTGGACTTCGATCGAACCTCCGCCGGTGTGCAGGCCAAGATCGCCATTCACGGTGCCAACTTCGATCGCTCCGCCTCCGGTTTCGGCGGATGCGCCCGCCCCGATGTCGTCGAGCTTCACGCTGCCGCCGCCGCTTTCGGCTTCCACCCGTCCGGCCAGACCGGCCGCCTCGACATTGCCGCCTTCAGTTTCGAGTTTCGCCAGCGCAATCTCGCGGGGAACATTGATGGAGAACTCGCCCGAAAAATGCCGCGGACGCCGTCCTCCCTGCCAATCGCCCACGATCCATGCCGTGTCCCCTTTCACATAGGCGCTGATCTTGTACTTGTCGAACTGGCGGCGAGCTTCTTCCTCCGACGAATTATCGAAATGCGTATGAACCACATAATGGATGCCCTGCTCTTGCCCGCCTCGCACCACCACCGAGCCCATGTCGACTTTCACTCTTAAGTTCTTCACCGCGGCCAGAGAGCCCGTGATCTCCTGTCCCCAGGTTCCGCCTTCGCGGGACACATGGATGTCCTGCGCCACGGCCAGCGGCGCCAGGAGGGCCAGCACTCCAGCCAAACCCACGATCTGTAGCGCGCGTTTCAAATGATCCACCTCGTTTCTGTATTGCATTTTCGTAGCCCGTTCTTCGTAGCGCCGGCGTCTCGCCCTCGCCGGACTTTCCTAATCAATCTCCGGCAACTGCGCCAGCATGGTGCGGGCCTGCGATTTGATGTACGTGCTCTGATCCTTCGCCGCCAGCGCCATCAGCACGCCGCGCACGCTGCCATCGGCTTTTACCGGCTCGATGAGCCTCAGCGCTTCAATGCGCACTCCCGAATTCGTATCGTTCACCAGCGCCCGCAGCACGGCATCGCGCACATTGGTGTCGGTCTTCACGTAAGTGCCCAGCGCGGTCAGCGACTTCAGCCGCACGCCCGGATTAGTGTCGTTCTGCAGCGCATAGATCAACGCTTCCCTTACCTGCAGATCGCTCGATCGCTGTGCCAGCAGGTCGACGGAATCCACGCGCACGCCAGAATTGTAGTTGTTGCGGGCCGCGTACAGCAGCAGTTGCTGGATCTTCTGGTCGTTCAGCGATCCCTGCGCTTCCTGCGTCGAAACCGTGTTGTACTTGATGCTGACCTGGTCGGTGCCGGGGAGTGGAGTTACAGAATCAATGCCGGAAATGGAAGCAGGAGCAGGTGTGACAATCGGAGTGCCGGCGATGGTGGTTGGGTGCGCCCCGTAGATTTTGTAGGCTGTCCCAACTCCGCCAGCGAAGCCGAGAATGAGAATCACCGAGGCCAGCGCCGGCGAGAACCGCACCTGCCGCAGCCAGTCCACCGGATCGAAGGGCAGACGGCTCCAGAAGCTGCCTTGCTGTGCCGTCTCCAGCGCCTCCTGCAGGCGCATGCGCGAAGACGCCAGCAGATTCGGCGACGGATCGTTGAGCAATGGATCGCCCGCGCGATCCTGCACCAGCAGGGCATGAAAATCCTGCTCTGCCTTCAGTTCGGCTGCGCAATCGGCGCAGCGGGACACATGCTGCTCCAGTTCGTGGCGAACATCGTCAGCCAGTTCGCCGTAAACGTGAAGCACAATATTTTGTCGAACCCATTCACACTTCATAGTTGCACCCTAATCGAACCACGTGGGGACGGCCGCCTTCGGCCGTCCGGCGAGGGCGAAGCCCCGCCGCTTAATCCCGAATCTCTACCGCATATCCGCCAGCGCTCCACGCAATTTCTGCGTGGCCCGGAAGAGCGTATTCTTGGCGGTCTCTTCCGTCGTATGCAAAATCTCGCCCACGGTGCGCAGCTTCAGCCCGTGATAATGCTTCAGCTCGAACACCATGCGCTCGCGTGGGGTGAGCTTTTCTAAAGCACCGGCAATGCGCGCACCTAGCTGCCGGCGCATCAAATCGCGCTCCGGATTCGCGCCCGCCCGTCCATCCGGCACCTGATCGAGCAGGTCGTACTCGCCGCCGTCGGGATCCTTCGCGACCGGCGCATCTTCCTTGCGCACGGTTTTCTTGCGCAAGTGGTCGAGGCACAAATTGGTCACGATCCTGTAAATCCAGGTGTAGAAGGAACACTCGAACCGGAAACTTCCGATGTTCTTATAGGCCTTGAGAAAGGCGTCCTGATACACGTCCTGGGCGTCGTGTTCAGTTCCGGTGAGATGCAGAGCGAGCCGCAGCACGGCCTGATCGTAGTGGCGCACGAGTTCCTCGAAGGCGGCGCGGTTTCCCCGCTGCGCTTCGCGGATCAACATCGTGTCATCGATACGGCGTTCTTGCCCAGCCATGCGGCCCCGCGCGGGGTCCTGGATTTCTCGAGCTTCGTTGTCGTGAAGTTCCCGAGCTGCTCGACTACCAACTCTCTCCGTTAACTCACTCTCTCTCGAGTGGGCCTGTCCGCCAACCGCAAGTGATATACACCAGGCATCGGCCGGCATTTTGGCTAAGTCCTCTACCTGCCCGGTTGTTCGTGTCGTATCCGGGCTTGCACAGGAATAGACGGAGAATCCCCCGAACCGTGAGCAGAAATTATAGGCGGTGCAGGGATTTTGTGGAGGCCTAGGTGACTCTGGGGCAGGGAGTTAGGGGAAACAGAACATCGGGGACAGGGCGAGGCGGAGATTTGGAAAGGAAAGTGCCCTAATATCGGGTACGCTTGCGCATCACTGAGATTCATAGGCTCTTCCCGCGGAGCCCACTACTGCTCTTCAATGGAAGTCATTCAGCGCGCAAACCAAAGGTGAAGCCAGACTTCAACCACAATTGTCATGAGGAGCGCGGTATCAGTCCGTGGGAAAGTCCACCCGACACCATGGATCAGATTTCGTAGCTTCAGGACAGATATCCAGACGGCGAAGCTGGAAAGAATGAAGACCAACCAGAGTCTGGGCCCTTGAATCGAAGGTTCAAGATGCGAAAGACCATACGCGAGAACGGCGGCAGCCATCCCTATAACATAGGGGATCCTTTGCTGCTTTTTTAGCGACGGCGCAATGTCGTGTTCGTCCCCCATGCAACCTCAAGCCCTGGAGTCGCCCTAGCGCTGAGAAGCGAGACTTGAATTATTCCGTCGCCGCTTCCTTCTCGATTACCACCTTCAGATGCGCGGTCACATCCTTGTGCAGTTTAACCGGCACAGTGAACTCGCCCACGGTCTTCAGCGGCTCATGCAGCTGGATCTTGCGGCGATCCACGTTGAATCCCTTCTTGGTCAGCGCGTCGGCCAGGTCGCTCGAGGTGACCGACCCGAACAACTGGTCGTGCTCGCCCGACTTGCGCGTGAACGACACCGACGCGCCCTCGAACTGCTTCGCCAGTTCCTCGGCCTGCGCTTTTTCCTTGGCCGAACGCCGCACGGCGGCGGCCTTCATCTGCACGATGACGGCCTTGTTGCTCTCATTGGCCTGGATGGCCAGCTTGCGCGGCAAAAGATAATTCCGCCCGTATCCTTCTGCGACCTTTACCACATCGCCGCGCGATCCCAGCTTCGCTACATCTTCTTTCAGAATGACTTCCATGGATGACTCCGTTTCAGAATTCTTTGCCACGGATTCACGCGGATCATCACGGATAAACCGAAATCGCTGAAAAAGCCTTATCCGTGGGAATCCGTGCAAATCCGTGGCGAATGGTTTTTACGACGCTCTTCCGGCAAACGGCAGCAGCGCGATGTTCCGCGCCTGCTTGATCGCCGACGACAGCCGGTGCTGGTGCGGCGCGCATACGCCGGTCAGCCGACGCGGTACGATCTTGCCGCTCTCGGCCACGAACTGCCCGAGCAGCCGGTAGTCCTTGTAATTGATATCTTCGATTTTCTCGGTGCAGAACTTGCACACTTTTTTGCGCCGGAAAAATTTCCGTCCGCCGCCCTCGCGCGGAGGACCCCCGGGACCGCGTCCGCCGCCGCCAAATCGCGGACGATCTCCACCCGGCCGAGGTCCGTCCGACCGCGGACGCTCGCTGGGCGCCGGTGCCGCTTGTTGCTCTGGTGCTTTTGTCTCGTCAGCCATAATTCTCCTATTCCTAGGTCGCGTAATGCCGCGACATTCAATCGCTTGTCATAGTTCAACGGCTTGTCATTCCGACCCCTCGCGGGGCGAGGAGGAGGAATCTGCTTTTCGCCCGAGCCCGGGACGGGCTGCCCGACTAAGCGAAAAGTGCCCTACGCCGTTGCCGGAGCTTCCGCTGCAGGCGCTGCCGCTTCTTCCGGAGCCGCCGCTGCCGGCTGCGCGCTTACCTTCTTTTTCGCATCGCGCAGCGCCTTGATCTTGGCGAGCCGCTTCTGCTCTTCGTCCACGCGCACGGTCAGGAACTTGATCACCGGTTCGGTCACGCGCAACCGGCGCTCCAGTTCGTGCATGACCGGCCCTCCGCCCTCGACCACCATGAGGACGTAGATGCCGTCATGAAAACGGCGCACGGTGTAGGCCAAGCGCCGCTTGCCCATCTTGTCGACGCGCACCACTGTGCCGCCCGAGGGGGGCACAACCGACTGCAACGTCGAAATCAGTTTGTCCAGATCCTCTTCCGTCATATCCGGCCGGACGATAAACATCAGCTCATAAGTACGATTCATTCGTTTCTCCAAACCTTGGCCACGGATGCTCATGGATCTTCGCGGATAAACCCTTAAGAACTTGTTTCTGATCCGTGTAAATCCGGGCTGATCCGTGGCTAATCTTTTGCTTCGTCCTTCCGGTTAAAGCGATTCATCGCCGCCGCCGGACCCTCTTTCAAAATTACCTTCACCGCTTCCTCGGCGGTATCGAGCATGCCGTCGACAACTTTCAAATCCGCCTTGCGCATCGGAGCCAGCAAATACTCCGCGCCGTCTCCTACCTTCCGCTCCGGCGCTACGCCGATCCGAACCCGCAGGAAATCCTGCGTGCCCAGCGCATCGATGATCGACTCGATGCCGTTGTGTCCCGCCGAACTGCGCCGCGTATGAATCCGCAGCGTGCCCAGCGGAAAATCCAGTTCGTCCTGAATCACAATCAGGGCCGACTCCGGCTGCGCTTCGTACTCTCGCACCAGCTCCCGCACCGAAACGCCGCTCAAATTCATGAACGTCTCAGGCTTGGCCAGCAGCACCATCTGACCGGCGATCACCGTGCGCGCCGTCAGCGCTCGGCATTGCCGGTTTCTCACTTCCACTCCGAGGTTTCCCGCGATGCGATCGATCGCCAGAAAGCCCAGGTTATGCGGCGTGAACTGATATTCGATTCCGGGATTGCCGAGACCCACAATCAGTTTCACGCCTTTACGCCTTGCGAACCGCCTCCCACTAAAGCCAATTCATTCGCCACGGATTCTCGCGGATCGTCACGGATAAAGCGAATCTCTTTTTCTGATCTGTGCGCATCCGTGCCGATCCGTGGCCAGAGCTATTTCTTCTCTTTCTTCTCGGCCTTCTCCGGCTTTTCGGCCGCAGCCTCGCCGCCTTCTTCTTCTGTCTCCTGCTTGCCCTTCTTGATAACTTCGGGCTCGGCCGGAGCAACTCCCGCCTCTGCCGCCACCGCTTCCGGCGTGGCCACAACTTCTTCCTTCACCGAGGTCACGTGCGCAACCGGCTGATTCGCGTCGGTCATGAACTTGACCTTCTCGGAGCGGGGAAGATCGGAAACACGCAGCACCTTGCCAAAGGTCAATTGGCTGACGTCGGCGTCAATGTGGCTCGGAATATCCGCCGGCAAGCATTCGATCTCGACCTCGCGCAGCATCTGTTCCATGATGCCGCCCTCCTGCTTCACGCCCGCAGCTTCGCCGACCAGGAAGATCGGCACGCTCACCTTGAGCACCTTGTCGAGAGCGATCCGCTTCAAATCGATGTGCAGCAGCTTGCCCTTGATTGGCTCGTATTGCCAGTCGACGATCATGGCCTTGGTCTTCTCGCCGCCCATCGCCAGGTCGAAAATCGTGTTATGTCCGCTCTCCGAATTCAGAATCCGGGTTACCACGCGCGGGTCGACGCTGATGGAGAGCGAGTCTTTCCCCGCTCCATACACCACCGCCGGAATCTTTCCGTCGCGGCGCACACGCTTGGCATCATTCTTCGTGCCAGCTTCCCTCGGTTGCGCTTCCAGTACGTTCGTTTCCAATGCAGTTGCCATAAATGTCAATTCCTATCTGCGAAATCAGCGATGAGCTGTGAGCTATGAGCGGCGAGCAAGACCTGCATTTGCTCATGGCTCACTGCGCATCGCTCACGGCTAGATAAATAATTTGCTGACCGAGGTTTCTTCGTGATTCGCCTGAATCGCCCGGCCAATCAATCCTGCAATCGAGAGGACGGAAATCTTTCCTCCCTTTTCGGTTCTTGCCGCATCCGCATCCGGTCTCAGCGGAATCGTGTTCGTGACCACCACCTGCTTGATCACCGAATTCCGAATGTTCTCCACCGCCGGCCCGGAAAGCACCGCATGCGACGCGCACGCATAAACCTCAGTCGCGCCATTTTCCTTCAACGCGGCCGCGGTCTTCACCAGCGTCCCGGCCGTATCGATCAAATCGTCAATGATCAGGCAGGTTCGCTCTTTCACGTCGCCGATCACGTGCATCACTTCGGCAACGTTCATTTCCACGCGCCGCTTGTCGACGATGGCCAGGGCCGCGTCCACTTTCTTTGCGAAAAACCGCGCCCGCTCCACGCCGCCCGCATCCGGCGAAACCACCGTCAAATTCGGCAGCGCCAGCTTGCGGAAGTGATCCACCAGCACCGGCGACGCGAACAAGTGATCGACCGGGATATTAAAAAATCCCTGCAACTGCGGCGTATGCAAATCCACAATCAACGCGCGGTGCGCGCCGGCCGTGGTCAGCAAATCCGCCACCAGCTTCGACGAGATCGGACTCCGCGGCTTGTCTTTCCGGTCCTGCCGCGCATAGCCGAAGTACGGAATCACCGCCGTGATGCGCCGCGCCGACGCGCGCTTCAGCGCATCGATCATCAGCAGCAACTCCATCAAGTGCCCATCCACGGGATGGCACGTCGGCTGCAGCACGAACACGTCGGAGCCGCGCACATTCTCCTGGATCTGTACGTAGCACTCGCCGTCGGCAAAGCGCGTCACCTGCGCCTGCCCGCGCGGCATCCCAAGAAAATGACAAACTTCGTCGGCCAACGGCTCGTTCGCCGTGCCGCTGAAGATCTTGAACTTCTCGTCCACTCGCGGACGCTGCTTCCGCTCCTGCTTCTCGTCGGGCACAGGCGGACCCTTCTTCTCAGCCTTGTCGGTCGTCTTGTCGGTCGGCGTGACTAAGGTGGCCATAGTTTCGCTTCGCTCTTGAGCTTTGAGCCGTGAGCAATGAGCTGCGAGCAAAGTCAGAATCGAGCTTGCTCATGGCTCACCGCTCAAAACTCATCGCTGTTTCTTCTGGCTGGGCCGCTAGGATTCGAACCTAGACAAAGTGCTCCAAAGGCACTTGACCTACCATTAGTCGACGGCCCAGTAAGCCAATCGTTGATGGTTGAATGTTGATGGTTGAATGAACCCCGTTGGGAGTTCGCACTCATTGTCATTCAACAATCAAAATTCAACAATCAAAATTCGCCGACCCACCGACCCTGCCCTAGCCGCGGCTCATGTGGCGACGGCCGCCTCGTTAGCCTGCCCTGAGCGCAGTCGAAGGGTCCAAGCGAGCGAAGCCGAGCGCCCAGGGGGCAAGCCTCTCGCCCCTAATCCACCAATATTCGCCGCCAGTAAGCACTCCGCGGCAGCGTCGAAGTCGCCTGCGCCGCCCAGCCTTGCGTCCGAAGCCACACGACCGCCCGCGCCGCCGCGTCCTTCGACCCAAACAGCCCGTACAGCGTCGATCCAGACCCCGACAACGACGCATACTTCGCGCGCGCGCGCTCAAGCGCACGCTTCCCCTCACGCAGTTCGGGATACTCAGGAAAGACGACTTCTTCGAAGTCGTTTTTAATCCCAGCCCGGACAAGCCAGAGAAGCGGATTCTCGGCCCGGCCCCTTCTAAAAGGAGCACTGGAGTAAGGCTCGCTCAGCCACGCCGACAGCTCACGGCCAAGCTCATTCATTCTATCGGAGGCAGGGGCCACCGTCAATTTCGCCGTGGGATGATGACTGCTTGCATTGGCACCGATCATCTCGGGATCGCTCATGTGGGGACGGACGCATTCGTCCGTCCCAGGTTTTGTGGGGACAGCCGCCTTCGGCTGTCCGGCCGAGCGCAGCCCGGCTGGCTGTTGCTTCTCAGAACTCGACAGCCGAGGCAAACCCTCGCGGGCAGCGCCTGCCCTGAGCTTGTCGAAGGGAGTGCCCGCGCCACACATGCCCACGAGCCGATCCCATTCCGCAAACGCCTTCGGCGTCGATACTCCTACCTCCGGCGTCACCACCACACAAGCCATCGCCCGGAAATCCGCCAAGGGATACACCTGCTCCCCTCGCCCCACTCCCAACACCGTTCCACCTACCAGAAACAGCGGCAGATCCGACCCCACCTCGGCCGCGATTCGCAATCGCTCCATCGCAGGCAGAGTTTTTCGAAGCGCCCGCTCCAGTCCCAGCAAAGTCGCAACCGCATTTGCCGACGCCCCGCCTAACCCGCCTTGCACCGGCAGCCGCTTTTCAATCTCGATGACCACCCGCCCCTTCACCTTTAATGCCTGCATCGCCCGCTCGACGATGCGAAAGCACGTATTCGACTCATCCCGCGGAACCCGCGGATCCTCGCATCGAATCTCAATCCCCGACCCGCGCCGCACGCTCACCCGAATCACATCATGCAGCCCGATCGTCTGGTAGACGGTCAGCAGGTCGTGAAACCCGTCTGCCCGCGCCGCGCCAATCCGCAGCCCGAGGTTAATCTTGGCGAATGATCGCACCGTCACCGTCATGGAGGAATGATTGTAAAGTCTCGTTCCTGAATTTACGATGTTTGGCTCAAACGCGTCGGTACCCCGGTCGCGCCGCTCTTTGTGTGACCTCGGTAATCTTCCCTGCTTACCCTCAGCGGTTCATCCTTAATGTGATTTCAATCACAAGACCGTGCCTATGGCACCGCCTTCCCCGTTGAAAGCGCAGAACGACCGCTAACTCGAATGCTGCCCCGGAGATCGATCCGGGCCCCTGTGCAGCATACTTCCCGCAAGGTGGGACGTGAAACGGTAAGCGGGATTTTTGTACGGCCAAATCTCAACCCTGCGGATACTGTGCGGGCCGCAAGGGGGATAAGGGGACGGGTATGCGCCGAGTCTTTTCACACTGCTTCTTCGTGACTTTCTTCTTTGCCGCGAGCGCCGTGGCGTTCTCGCAAAGCCAATACAAGGTCATCACCGTGACCGACGGAGGCACCATTTCCGGTGCTGTTAAATGGTCCGGGCCAGTTCCTCGCGCCTTGAACTTTCCGGTCACCAAGGATCCGCAGATCTGCGATCCCGATTCTAAGAAGACCGTCGATCTCGAGCGCCTGGTCATTGGTCCCCAGGACGGGGTCGCTAACACCGTGGTCTACCTTAAGAACATTACCAGCGGCAAAGCCATGGATTTGCCCGAGCAGCGCCGCCATCTCGATCAGAAACACTGCCACTACATCCCTCACATTCTTCTTGTCCCGGAAAACGGTGCGCTCGACATGGTCAGCTCTGATGCCACTCTGCACACCATTCACATGGACGGGGCGGCCACCTTCAATCTTCCATTTCCCTTCCCCGGCCGCGTGAGCTCTCGCACCATGCAGACGCCCGGCCTGGTCAACCTGCGCTGCAATGGCGGCCACGTCTGGATGAATGCCGAGCTGTTCGTCGCTCCTCATCCTTACTACGCCGTCACCGATGAGAGCGGACGCTTCGAGTTCACCGACGTCCCGCCCGGAACCTACCAGATCGTCGCTTGGCATGAGGGCTGGGGTCTCGCCGGCAAAGAGCAGGCCTACGACGTGCTCACCGAACATAGCGTGCAGCGCCCCGTATTCACCGAACCCAGAACCTGGGAAAAATCGGTGACTGTGAGCGGCAACGGAGTCTCCACAGTCGACTTCGTGCTCTCCAATAAGTAATTTCGTGCCCAAGTTTCGTCGAGCCGGCGTGGCGCGACAGCGAAGGCGGCTCATGTGGGGACAGCCGCCTCGGCTGTCGGGCGAGCGCAGCGAGCGCTGATGGAACAAACGCGTCCTCTTCTACTCCCGAAGAGCACGCTGTGTGTAGAATGAAAACTGGAATGTCACAGGCAGCCCCAGCCATCACGCGCAGCCCCGCCGAAGTGGTTCGGCTCACCCCGGTCGCGCAAGCTCCCAACGGCGTCTGTTACGCCAGCGCCGGAGAAGTGGCCGTCAACTCCTTCGATCTCGAACGCATGGTCGCCGCCGTTCCGACTCGAGTCGCCTCCGCGCTGGAGCGCAAAGCCTACTACTTCGTCCCTCTCACCGTCAGCCATGGCGACGACACGCTGATCGCCGACCGCTACGATGTTGCCCTCAGCGATAATGCCGTCTGCCATCGCAACCTCAACCTTGGCGACTCGCAATGCGTGTTCATTTCCACGCGCCTGATGGACGACAAGTTTTCCGTTGCTTTTGAGTTCTATATCAACGTCGGACACGCGCTGGTCGAGCGCGCCGGAGTCTCGCACGAGTTCAGCGAACTGGCCTGGAGCCAGGTCGAGGCCGGAGTGCGCGGCGAGACTTCGCTCGATGCCTGGGAGGCCCGCAAATTGGCCACCGCTCACGGCCCCGACGCCGAACGCTACAAGACGGAATATCTGGAAGCTACTTTCTCCGACACGATTTCTATCTACTTGCTCTCGCTTTATCTCGACGTTGACTACTACGATCTCCGCGAGCGCGATTACCCGCTGCTTGCTCCTTCCGCGCTGGCCGAGCGGCTGCGAAAAGTTGCCGAATTGTTCCCCGCGAATTCCGGATTCGAATTCGCGATCCTGTACAAGCGCCGCGGCTGAACGGCGAACATAAGGTATGGCTCGAGCATCCCGATCTCCACGCTGGTACGGCATTCCGGTGCGCGTGGCCCTGATGACTCTCGTCGGAACGCTCCTCTGTTTCGCCGTTACTCTGCTGCTGGCTATCGTGGGAACGGCGATCGCGTCCAAGCTGCGCGGCGTTCACCCCGACATGCGCATCGCTTACCGCTACATCGCGACGCCCACGGCGCTGGTCGCGGGCGGCATTATTCTCGTCTTCTCGATCTCGCTGGAAGTCCGCCATTACCGGCAAATGAAAACGCTGGCGGCCATCGAGAAAATGAACTGATTCCACCGATGCCGCCACGGATCGCCATCCCGATGCCGCATTCCACCGACCGCGAGTACGGCGAGCGCGCCATTCCGCAGTACGAGCGCGCCGTTGCGCTGGCCGGAGGAGAGGCGGTTCGAATTCCGCTTGATCAGAACGCAGCCGTCGTGCGGAAGATGATCGAAAGCTGTGCTGCGGTGCTGCTGCCCGGCAGCAATGCCGACGTGGATCCCGCAAGATTCAAACAGGCGCCGTCGCCGCACACCGCCCAGGCCGATCCGCGTCGCGATGAGGTCGACGATCTTCTCCTCGACGACGCTTATGCCCAGCGCAAGCCTGTGCTCTGCATCTGCTATGGCCTGCAGAGCCTGAACGTGCACCGCAGTGGATCGCTGGTGCAACACATCCCGGATTTTCTTCCGGAAGCGACGCGCACGAAAGTGAATCACGAGGCAGGAAGGAAGATCGCAAACGCGCATAAAGTCGAAATCGATCGGGACTCGCAGCTGGCGCAGATTGTGTGTGGCGACAGCCGCCCCCAGCTGTTGGACCGAGCGCAGTTCGGCGATGGACTGCAGCCGCATTACGACAGGGAAGGGCACGGCTTCCGCCGTGCCGACACAGTGTCCGAAGTGAATCGGGCTTCAGCCCCTGAGGCCGGCAGTCTGATCCTTCCCGTGAATTCTTCTCATCATCAATCCGCAGACGCGATTGGCGAAGGCCTGCGCATCGTCGCCCGCTGTCCCGACGACGGCATCATCGAAACATTGGAAGGAACCACGCCAGATCACTTCGTGCTCGCGGTCCAGTGGCATCCGGAGCGCTCAGTGGAAGAAGACGCGGCGTCGCGCGCGATCTTCGAGGCGCTGATTGCGGCGGCGAACAGAACTGGGATTTGAGACGAGCGCCGAAGTCGTGCTACGTGGCTTTTCCCCGCCTTGGTTTCTTCGGGGCCTTCTCCAACAGAATGACCACGTGCGCAAGCGCGGCGTTATCCAGATTCAATCCTTCAGGAGTCTTGGCCTTCAGGCCGACGCAGTCCGACGGCACGCCGAGAAGTTCGGCAACCCGCGTTCGGATCGCAGTTGCGTGCGGGCCGATCTTCGGCGCAGCCAGGATCAGGCTGGCGTCCACGTTGGCGACGACGTATCCCGCTTCCCGCACACGCTTTAGTGCCTCGCGCAGAAAGATCACCGAATCCGCGCCCTTCCACTTCGGATCGGAAGGCGGGAACAGCGCGCCAATGTCCGGAGCGGCGATGGCACCCAGTAGCGCATCCGTGACCGCATGCAACAGGACGTCGCCGTCCGAGTGCCCGCCGAGTCCTCTATCGGGAGCCAGCGTGATCCCGCCAATCTTCAGCGGAATGCCGGAGCGGAATTCGTGCGAATCAAAACCGTAGCCGATCCTCATACAGAGACCTTGGCCACGGATTCACACGGATTTCCACGGATCTTTTTTCTTTCGTTGTCGAAAAGCAGGCGGCGGAATTGCGGACGCACGCCGAAGTTCAGGAGTAGGCCGACTTCAACGTTGGTTGCGCGAAGATAGTGAAGCAGTTGGGCTTCGTGAGTTCCATCCAGACTGCGCGCCGCTTTCAGTTCGAGCAGAATCGTGTCTTCGACCATAAGGTCGGCAAAGTACTGACCTGCCTTTCGTCCGCGAAACCAGACGGGCACGGGGACCTCTCGCGCGACGGCCGGTCCTGCGTCTTCCAACGCGATGACCATCGTCTCGGCATAGGTAGATTCGAGAAATCCGTGTCCCAGTTCGTTATACACATCGTAAAAAACTCCGATGATTCTCTCAGTAAGGTCGAAGTGCTTGAGAAGAGTGGGAGACGCATCCATGACCAGAGAGTGTAACTCGCTGATCGAAGGTTTATCCGTGGAGATCCGCGAAAATCCGTGGCTCATTTCCGTAAATAGAACTCCGCCAGTTCCATATCGCCGGGAGTCGTGATCTTGATATTTCGCGGCGAGCCCATCACCACGGCGACCTCGTGGCCTGAGCGCTCGGCGAGCGAGGCTTCGTCGGTGCCCATGAAGCCGTCGGCAGTGGCTTCGTCGAAGGCTTTCTTGATGACGTCGTACCGGAAACCTTGCGGCGTCTGCGCCAGCACGATGCCGGCGCGCGGAATCGTCGCTTTGATGATGGCGCCTTCGGACGTGCGCTCCACCTGTTTCACCGTGTCGACGGCGGGAAGCCCGGCAATGGCGGCGCCATATTTCCGAGCGGCCTCGATCACTTCACGAATGATTTCGGCAGTGACGAGAGGACGCACGGCATCATGTACGAGAACAATGTCGTCGGGAGCGGCCGAGACTGCGTTGAGTGCATGCTCGACCGACTGCTGGCGGTGCTCGCCGCCCACGACCAGTTCGATCTTCTTCCGCAGAACATCTTTCGCTTCGGTTTCGAGCCGTTCGCGGAATCCCTCGATTTCGTTTTCGCGGAGAGCGATCCAGATCTCGCTGATCTCATCGATGGCGGCGAACTTGCGCAGGGTGTGAATCAGGATCGGAGTGCCCGCCAGTTCGGTGAACTGCTTGGTCGAATGAGCCTTCTTTGACTTGGGATCCATGGCGCTGGGCACGGGCGCCATGCGCGTTCCAAGACCAGCGGCCGGAATGATGACGAGAACCTTCATAGCGGGCTGTCAGTATACGAGGGCGAAGGCGGCAAGTTCAAATGCGATGTTCCACGCTGCCCGGGCCAATGCGCCTCGACATACAATGTCAGAATCTTTCCCACGGGAGATGTTTTTCATGCCATTCGCCAGACAAATCGCTCACTGGCTCGCCGCCTACGCGCAAACGATCTACTACTTTCTCGCGGCGGGCGCCGCCATCATCGCCGTATTTACTTACTACAAAAATTCTGCGCTGGAACGGGCCCGTTGGCTCTCGAGCCTGTATTCAAAGTTTTACGAAGCGCCCGATTTGAAGAGAATCCGCAAGTGCCTGGATGAGAACTTGCCCAATGCTGACGAGATTACGGAACTGGTGCGAACTGAGGATCCGGACTTTACGGACTACCTGAATTTTTTCGAGTTCATGGCGTATCTCGAAGATCGCCGTCAACTCAGCAGCCGAGACGTCGCGGCCCTGTTCGATTATTACCTGCGAGTGCTTTCCAAACACAAAGAAGTGCGAGAATATGTACTGGAAGACAGGAACGGATACGGCTATCTGAAGAAACTTCTGCCGCGCTTTCCGCCGGTCGATTAACGGTACCACATGCCTGACCACCTATTTGTATACGGCACACTCTCTCCGCGGCATGCGCCGCCGGAGATTGCTGCGACCGTGCGCCGCCTTCGTCCGGTGGGGCAGGCTTCGGTTCGCGGCCGTCTGTACGATCTTGGAGAATATCCCGGAGCCGTCTTAAGCAAGAACTCGCGGTCAGTGATTCGAGGAGAAGTTTTCGAGCTTCCCGGAGACAAGAGTACTTTGAGTTCGCTGGATGACTATGAGGGTTTTGAACCGAACAAGCAGGCGTCGAGCCTGTTCCTCCGGCGGGCGTGGCCGGTCACCATGGATAACGGCAAGCGCCTGCAATGCTGGGTATACGTCTATAACGGGACGATGAAAGACGCCCAACCTCTGCGAAGTGGACGCTACCCGCGTCGCCGCATCTCCCGCCGCGCTGCTGGTGCGCGCTCTTCTGCTACGAAATAGAACGAACTCAGGTTTCGGCCGGCACAAGCCCAGCCCGCCTAGCATCCCCGCGACGTACACTGACGGCTACGACGCGCCTTGTTTTGTCTCCACCGTAGTCGCGACCGGCACTGCAGTCGGACCGGGCGCCGGCACAACGGCCGCCGTCACCGGCACAGCCGACGGCGCCTGCCGCGAATAAGGGGCGCGCTCGTCCCACTTGCCGAAGATCATTTTTCCCGCTGTGGTCTGCAGCACCGAAGTGACCGACACGTCGATGGTCTTGCCGATCATCTTGCGCGCGTTGTCGACCACCACCATCGTCCCATCGTCGAGATAGGCGACGCCCTGGTTGTATTCCTTGCCTTCTTTCAGGATGAATACTCGCATGGCCTCGCCGGGCAGCACGATCGGCTTGAGCGAATTGGCCAGTTCGTTGATGTTCAAGACTTCCACTCCCTGCAACTGTGCAACCTTGTTCAGGTTGAAGTCGTTGGTGATGATCTTGCCTTCATAGACCTTGGCCAGTTCGATCAGTTTCAGGTCCACTTCGCGGACTGCCGGGAAATCGTCTTCCACGATCTGGATCTGAAGGTTGGCGACTTTCTGCAGGCGCTGCAGGATGTCGAGCCCACGGCGTCCGCGATTGCGCTTCAGAGAGTCGGCCGAGTCGGCGACCAGTTGCAACTCGCGCAGCACGAACTGCGGAGTCACGATGACGCCGTCGAGAAAGCCGGTCTCGGCAATGTCGGCGATGCGCCCGTCGATGATGACGCTGGTGTCGAGAATTTTGTAGCTTTTCTTGCTCTGCTTCTCTCCGCCAAAGATCCCGCCGAGCGCGGCCAGGTTGAGCAGATCGCCCTTGTTGGCTCCGACGATCAGGCCGACGTAGGCCATCAGCAGCATGACCAGGATCTGCAGGAAGCTCTGTGTATGCCCGTCGGGGACACTGTTGCGGATGACCAGAGCGAATAGGTAAGCGCCGCAAATGCCGAGCAGGCTGCCGATCGCTGCTCCGATCAGGCGTTTCAGGCTGACCGTGCGCAGCTTCCATTCGAACAGGATAATGGCCGCGCCGATGATCGCGCCCACGCCCGCATCGTAGGTTCGAGGCAGATTGAAAGGCTCAATGATGAAGCAGGTGGCGGCTACAACAATGATGAAAAAAAGACGTACAAGAATAAGATCCACGGTAAACCTCCCCGCGGATGCAGCTTCCCCTGTGTCACTGGGTGATGCACCCGTGCCCGTCCTCACCGCCCCCGATGGGAACCGGCCGATCAGATGCGGGGCGCATGAATTAGGGGATGAATGTACGCCCCGGCCCAGCTGGAAGGGGCCCAGCCGGGAGAACAATAAGCCAACGCCAAGAGTATATACCCGCGGTTAGACACCGGGAGGAAAACTGGACCTGGGATCAGGTCCGAGCGGGTCACTCGTATTCTGGAGGAAATCGCGGGGACAGAAATCCGGTGCCATCCTGTTAGACTTTCCGCATGAAAGCTCTGATGATCACCAGCCTCTCTGGGCCGGATGGGCTTGCCATTCAGGATGCCCCCGAACCGACCGCGAAAGCGGGCCAGACGATTGTCCGTGTGACCGCAGGAGGTCTGAATTTTGCCGACTTCATGACCGCAAAAGGCGGGTATCCGGGCACCCCCCCACCGCCGTTGATTGCGGGCCGAGAATTTGCCGGAGTGGAAGAAAGCAGCGGGCAGCCGCGTGATGGGCTACGCGCAGTGGGCCGCCTTCGCGGAAAAGACCGCCGCGTACTCCCACATGCTGTGGCCAGTTCCTGAGCGCTGGACTGACGAGCAGGCCGCGGCATTTCCAGTGAACTACTTCACGGCCTATCTCGCCTATTGGCAGGCGGGAATGACTATGTGGGGACAGCCGATGGCGGCTGGCAAGACCATGCGGGAACAGCCGCCCAAGCTTGCCCTTAGCGAAGTCGAAGGGGCTGTCCAGCGGAGCGAAGCTCCGCCGCTCACTCCCCGCGTGCTCATCCACGCCGTGGCCGGAGGCGTGGGCACTGCCGCAGTACAGATCGGCCATCTTCTAGGCGTCGAGATGTACGGCACGTCGTCGTCAGACGAAAAGCTGGCGCGGGTGAAAAAGCTGGGACTGCAGCATGGCATCAACTACAAACAGCACGACTACGAAGAGGTGGTGAAGAATCTCACGCGCGGCGAGGGCGTGGACGCCGTCTTCGAAATGCTGGGTGGCGAGCACACGGCCAAGAGCCTGCGCTGCCTGCGCGATTTCGGACGCGTCATCCAATACGGCACGGCGACTGGGCAATCTCCGAAACTCGATCTCAGGGCGATGTACGCGAAATCGGGAATGGTGCAAGGGCTCTGGCTGACCTATCTGTCGCAAAAGCGCGAGATCATGGAACCGGCATGGCAGCAGCTTTCCCAGTGGATCGAGCAGGGCAAACTGGTTCCGCAGATCGGGCACGTATACCCGCTGGATCGGGCGGTTGAAGCTTACAAACTGCTGGAGGAGGGGAAGAACTACGGCAAAGTCGTACTGAAGATTTCGTAGTTCGGGAACCTCGGCTGAATCGGAGAATGCTTCTGATGAAGAAGAAAGAAGCGGTGACACTGTACGAGAAGCCGACGTGAAGCACATGCCGCCAGGTCAAGCGTGTCTTGACTGCACAGGGCGTGGAATTTGAGAGCGTCAATTACATCGAGCATCCGTTGTCGGCGGAGGAGTTGAAAGGCTTGCTGCGGCGCGCGGGGTTGAAACCGCATGACGTTTTGCGAACGAAGGAATCTGCCTACCGGGAGTTCGTGGCGGGCAAGGAGCTAAGTGACGACGCGCTTCTCGATATATTGCCGCTCATCCGGAACTGCTGCAGCGGCCGATCGTAGCACGAGGCGGCAAGGCAGTGTTGGCCAGGCCGGTCGAGAATCTGGAGAAGCTGGGCATCACGTAGGCGGTTCGTACTGCCATGATGTTGTGCAGAAAACGTCAAGTGAGCGCTATGGCCGTTCTCGTCAGTCGTCGAGCAACGATAGAATAGCCGCATGAAAACAGCGCTCTATTGTTTCCTTCTGATGAATGTACTGATAGGTATAAGCAGCTACGGTCAGCATGGTTCTGCGAAAATTGATAAGCGTGTCGCGGTGCTCATTGAGAGGATGTCGGATCAGAAGACAGAACAGCAAGCGTTCACCGACCTTGAATCGCTAGGATGTTTAGCGGTACCAGCAATCATTGAGCGCATGGACGATAGACGAAAGCTCCCTGATCCGCGTATCTCACTCAGCAACAAATCACCGGATGCATTCGAGGGCCTGCGACATTACGGGCCACAAAAGATCGTCGATGCTCTCGCGGCCATCCTCAACCAGATTACAGGCAAGGACTTCGGGTCCATTTATAACGGCGCAACCGACGCCGAACGCGAAAAGACGGTGCGCGGATGGCGCAACTTCTTGCACGCAACGCCTGCGGCGAAGTTGTGTGAGGCTGGCTAGGCTATCCATGCAACTGCGCGCCCAACTGGCGTCACATCGCGATTACACTCACCATCGACAAGCCTTACCCTTCGAAGACCCAGGTGTCACTGACCACGAAATTGGCAATTGAGCAGAGCGCGATCGCGATCGCGTTGGCGACGAGATAATTCATGTGTCCCTCGCCGACCATGAATTTCATCAGCGCGAGGTTGCCGACGATCGAGACCGCTCCTGTAGTCAGATTGAAGCGCAGGAATCGCGGCAGCGACTGGCGCCACGAAGGCTGCCCCCCTTGCGGCCTGATCCGGCCGGGCCTTATTCGGTCGACCCAGGTGAATCGTTCGTGCCAGACAAAGTTGTGGACCACCGCGGCCTCGACCGCGAATGTAGTCGCAAGTAAGTAATTGAAACCGAGCACACTCTTCAGCAGAAACAGAACGGCAAATTGCACGCCGATGCCGATCGCGCCCACGAAATTGAATTTCCACCAGCGCGCGAACGTGGAGGGCGCTGGATTTTGTCGGGCGTCCCCGCTCATTGCGCGATCCTTTCTTCCCGATAAAGCCGCACTGTGTTCTGCAGCGTGATGACGACGACCATCAAACTCATACCCGCCAGACCGATCGAGCCGCCTACGTCGAAGAGCCGGTACTGCCCCCCGAATAGGTGCACGATCGGCTTCCACAACAGGGCGAGGTTTCCGACCGCGAGCAGGATGCGCAGCTCGGTCGGCCCGAAGCGCCAGAACGACAGGCGAAACTCTCCGAGAGCGTGCGTCGCGAGATATGACTGGATTGAGAGCATCAGGAACGCGATCAGCAGGCCGATCGCGATCCGCGGATGCATGTAGCCAGACAGGGCAAGACCACCCATCAGGGCAAGGGCCCCGAAGCTGTCGACCATGTGGTCGACGTAGAAACCATAGCGCGGACGCAGTCGCTGGCGCACCCGGGCGAGCGTTCCATCGAGGGAGTCGCCGAGCCAGTTGAGCGCGAGGCAGGCGATTACGCCCAAGAGCCACAGACGGTTCCAAGATGCCAGGGCGTAGCAGGTTCCCGCCCCTATCTGGGCGACTAGGCCTAGCGCGGTCAAGTGATCGGGGCCGATGGCTTCGGGAGTGCGCGCAGCCAGCCAGAGGAGTGCGCGTTTCTCAGCGGCCGCGACCCAGCTTTCCTGCACGCGCAGCATGTCGGGGAAGGGACGCGTGCGCCGCATTTCCAGCAGCACCCGCGGGTTGACCTGCTCACAAAATTCCGTCATGGTTTGAGATCCAGGGCTTGCCATGGTGGCCTCCGGCGATTCGATTTCAGTAATCCGGTCTTGATGCCGCGTTGAATTTCGCGCACGCCCGGGTTTAGGACAATGCACTGGCGGTCAAACGATGATCAGCAGGTAAGTTGCTGAAAAGACTGGGATAGCGGGGGCGGATCAATTTGGCCCTGAGGTTTGGCGATGACTCGCGCGGGCGAGACGTCCCCGCGACAGCCGGCCGGAGGCCGGCGCTACCCGTTCGCTTCGCGGACGGCTGCGGCCAATTGCTCGACCGACCAGTCGATTTGCTCCTCGCTGATCACGGCTGGGGGAGCCAGCAGAAGATGATCGCCCGAGACGCCGTCCACGCTGCCCTGCATGGGATAGACGAGCAGGCCGCGCTGCATGGCGGCGGAGCCGACGCGTCCGGCAAAATCTTCGCCGGAGCGAAATGGCCGCTTGCTTTTCTTGTCGGCGACAAACTCAACGCCCCAGAGCAGGCCCAGTCCGCGGACGTCGCCCACCGTCTCTTCGTTTCGCAGATTGTCCAATTGCTGCTTGAAATGGGCAGCGGCCGTGCCCGAACGATTTGAATCGGCGGCTTCGACTAATTTCTTCGTTTGAAGCCGACGAAGAACCGCGCGACCGGCGGCCAGCGAAATGGGATGCGCGTTGTAAGTGAATCCGTGCAGGAACGCGCCTGAGCCGGAAGCAATGGCGTCCACAACTTTCTTACCGGCAATTACGGCTCCGAGCGGGGCGTATCCGCTGGAGAGTCCTTTCGCGGTGACCAGAATATCTGGCACGACATCCCAATGCTCGACGGCGAAATTGCGGCCGGCTCGTCCCATGCCGGTCATCACTTCGTCGGCAATGAGAAGCAGGCCGTGCCGGCGGCAAATCTCCGCTATAGCCTGCAAATACCCGGGCGGGGGAACAACTGCTCCGAGCGTCGCTCCGCTGATCGGCTCAAAGATAAATCCGGCGGCCTCGCCGTTCGTAGCTGCGATGGCTTGCTCGAGTTCGGCGGCGTATTGCTGGCCGCAGTTGCGGCATCCGTCGGTGCAATCGAAGGCGCAGCGGTAACAATAGGGCATGCCGACATGCGGAAACTCCCGCACCATGGGCAGATAGATTTCGCGCCGACGCTTGTTGCCGGAAACCGATAACGCTCCCAGAGTCGCGCCGTGATAGCTCTGATGGCGGCTGAGGATCTGATATCGGCGGGATTGTCCAATCTCAACCTGATACTGGCGCGCGAGTTTCAGCGCCGTTTCAATCGATTCCGAGCCGCCAGAGGTGAAATAAACCGCGCCGCCGCGGAAGGGTTCTCCGGCGAAGGCGAGCAGTTCCTCGGCAAACTGTTCGGCGATCGGGGTGGTGAACTGGCTGGTATGCGCGAATGCGACCTTCGCCGCCTGCTCGGCCATGGCAGCGGAGATCTCCGGCACGCCATGTCCGATGAAGTTCACCGCAGCCGAGCCGGCAAGATCGAGGTAGCGCTTGCCTGCATCGTCCCAGAGGTAGACACCCTCGCCGCGAACGGCTGCTGGAAATTGCTTGCGGAAGGATCGGCGAAACAGGGCGGAATTACGGAGCGGCGTCGACACGATCACGCCTGATTATCGCATTTGGCTCTCAGGCGCAGCATCTGACCATGTTCAGGGCGGATTTTGCGATGGGTCTCACCTTTTCTGCACTTGGATCATCCAAATGTCTAGTTCGCATCATCTAAGCGAATAAGAACGTGCACGTTACAGTGTCCAAAAACAGAATTATGGATCCGTAGCCGCACTGCAAGGAGGCAAGATGAGCAAGAGTTTCTTCACTGCAGCAGCAGTTGCATTAGTTGGAATGTTGGCAGCAGCGACTTCCTGGGCCCAGCAAGCTCTACCCGCAGGTGTTCCGGCACACCTGGTAGTCACAGCCGAACCGCGTAAGGGACATGAAGTACCGGTCATTAACCGCGAAGATGTGATGGTGTTCGAAGGAAAAGATCGCGACCAGGTGATCGATTGGATCCCGGCGCAAGGCGATCACGCGGCACTGGAGTTGTTCGTGATGCTGGACGATGGCTCCAACAGCACCCTGGGCACGCAAATCGAGGACATTAAGAAGTTCATCAACGACCAGCCGCCCTCCACTGCAGTCGGGGTAGCGTACATGCAGAATGGAATCGCCAAGGTCGAACAGAATCCGACGACGGATCATGCCCTGGCCGCCAAGGCGATACGTCTGCCCATGGGAATGCGGGGTATCAACGGCAGTCCTTATTTTTCACTGACCGACCTGATCAAGCGTTGGCCGGATAGCAAGGCCCGCCGGGAAATCTTCATGGCCACGGATGGAATCGATCGCTACTACGGCACGGGCGATATGCAGGATCCTTATCTGGATGAGGCCATCTCGAATGCACAGCGTGCCGGCATTCTCGTGTCTGCGATTTACACGCCCGGAGTGGGCCATTTCGGGCACAGCTATTGGCAGGCCTATTGGGGCCAGCTATATCTCGCCGACCTCGCGGACAAAACTGGAGGCGAGGCCTATTACATCGGTTTTAGCGGACCGCCGGTTTCGTTTACTCCGTACCTGGAGCAGTTCTCGGAACGGCTCAGCCATCAGTATTTCTTGACGTTTCTGGCTAAACCGCCCAAGAAACCTGGCTTGCAGAGAGTGAGAGTCAGGACTGAAATCCAGAATGTGGATCTGGTATCGGCGCAGCAGGTCTATGTTGCGCCTCCGGCAAAGTGACGCAAAGGTTCTTGCATCGGAGAGTACAAGTGCGGCGAGGGCTGCCTGCGGGCAGACAAGACGCAGGGAGTGTTCGCCGCACAACTGCCTGATCCGTTGAGATTCCGATAAGATTGAGCGTCTAAGATTGAAAATCTGATCGGGTCTCGATGACGAAACTGCTGCGCTTCTTCCGGCCCTCGCACCAGCACACGGCATTCTCGGCAACGCTGTTGCTGATCTCGGCCGTGATGCTGTCGCGCGTCATCGGGTATGCGCGCGACGCTTACATCGCCTGGGCCTATGGCGCGGGCGGCGCGACAGACGCGTATGTCGCGGCTTTTACCCTGCCTGATTTTCTTAACTACATCGTTGCCGGCGGCGCGGCTTCCATCACGTTTATTTCGATCTACACGCGATTTCTCGCGGAGAAGCGCGATGAGGACGCGCAAAAGACTTTCTCCATCATCATCACGGTCATGACGGCGGTCATGATCGTGGGCACGATTCTCACGGAAATTTTCGCGCCGCAGTTCGTGCGTTGGTTTGTGAAGGGATTCACGCCGGAGAAGGTGGAGTTGTGCGTTCACCTCACCCGCATTCTGCTGCCGGCGCAGATCTTCTTCTATGTCGGCGGAGTAGTCTCGGCCGTGTTGCTCTCGCACCGGCTTTTTTTGTTTCCCGCGTTTGGGCCGCTCATTTACAACCTGTTCATTATTTTGGGAGGAGTGGTCGGCGGCCGCCACTTTGGGATTCAGTCCCTGGCTTACGGAGCTTTGATCGGAAGCTTCGCCGGACCGTTTCTGGCCAGCGTGATCGGGGCGGCGCGCATTGGGACAGGATATAAACCTTCGTTTGATGTGATGAATCCCGCCTTTCGCGAGTGGGTCAAACTTTCTGTGCCGCTGATGCTGGGCGTCTCGCTGGTAACGGCCGATGATTGGATCCTGCGTCACTATGCGGCGAGTGGGGTCGGCGATATCACGCGCCTGACATTTGCCAAGCGCTTGTTCGCGGTGCCGATTGCGGTGCTGGGGCAGGCGACCGGGCAAGCCTCCCTGCCTTTTTTTGCCCGCCTGTTCAACGAAAAGAAGCTGAAGGAATTTGCCGCCACCGTCAACGATTCGGTTTATCGCGTATCGGCGGCATCGCTGCTGGCCACAGGATGGATGATGGTGGCCGCGCTTCCCCTGATCGATCTGGTATACCGCCGCGGCAAGTTTTCGTTTGCCGACGCGCAGACCAGTTCTGTCTATTTTTTCTGGTTCTCGCTGTCCCTGGTGTTGTGGTCGGCGCAGGGACTATATGCGCGCGCGTTCTATGCGGCCGGAGACACGCTCACGCCCATGGTCGCCGTCAGCGTGATCACTCTGGCGTCCCTGCCAATCTATTCGATCCTGTTTCATCGATTCGGAGTGGTGGGGCTCGCCTGGGCGTCAGATATCGGTATCGGAATCAATTTGCTGGCCCTCGCGGGACTGCTGCATTACCGCAAGCTGGTGGCGCTCGGAGAGTTACGTTGGGATGAACTGGGCAAAGCAGCGCTCACGGCGGCCGTGGCGGGAGGAATCAGCTTCGAGGTTGCCAAAGCGATCCCGCTGGCGACCATCGGCCATGGAAGCCGGGTCGCGGATTTCTTGCAACTTGGGCTGGTATCGGTCACATGGGCCGCCGCGGTCGCGGCTGGCTTATGGCTGTTGCGCTCGGAACTGCCGCAGGACCTGCGCAACCGCAGGAGAGCTGCCTATCCCGCGGTGGCGCAAGGCCAGAGCAAGGAGATACTAGGAGCGGGCAGATAATCGCGTTACAGGATTATCACTCTCTCAAGAGGGCGGAAGAGACGCGAGCCCGGTGAGCCTTCCGCTATACTCGATTTCAGAGCCCGCGATGAGTGCCAGGATTAACCCAGTTCCTATCCAAACACTACTGGAGGAATTGCGACGGAAGCCCGCGTCCGCCTTCGACCAGATCGAACCTCTCCGCCTCTTTCTGCAGCAGACTCCTGTCGAGGCCAATTCTCTCGCCCCTTACTTGAACTGGGACCGCCAGCACTACACCCGCAACCTCATCGACCGCACTCCTTTGTATGAACTGATGGCCATTTGCTGGGAAGTGGGCCAGGCGAGTTCGGTGCACAATCATCGCGACCAGAATTGTTGGATGGCGGTTCCCATCGGCCGCCTGCAGGTGGAAAATTTTCATCTCGTGCACCAGGACCTGGCCAGCGGCCGCTCCCGTCTGGAGCCGCTGAATACCGTCGAGATGAACATAGCCGAGCCCTGCGCGGTCGATCCTGCCGACCCGGTGCACCGGGTGGTAAATCCGCGTGAGTTCAACCAGCGAGCAGTCAGCCTGCATGTTTATTCACGGCCTTTCGATACCTGCGTGGTCTATTCCCCGGAACAAGGCACCTGCGGCGAGATTCAACTGCATTTCAATACTGAATACGGCAAGCCAAAGTAATCTCCGCAGGCCATCAAACTAACGGGCGAACGCGTGCCTCAGTACTATTTTGCCCAAGGATAATCATGAGGACTTCGCAACAACTCACGCGGACCCGAAAGGAAGTTCGTGCAGGCCAATTTCCGGACGGAATTCTAGCAGCGGCAAGCTGCTACACTAAGACGGTTGTCCCCCCGCACGAAATCGTCGACCTCCGCGCCGCCCGAGCCATCCTCCGAGGGAAAAGCGGCGAAGTCCAAGCGGCCGGCGTCTGCCACCGACCGTTCCAGCCAGCACGGGCGCATCTATCTGATCGACACGATGTCGTTCATCTTCCGCGCTTATCATGCCATGGTGCGGCAGCGGCCTATGTCCACCAAAACCGGCCTGCCCACGGCTGCGATCTATGTTTTTGTGAACATGCTGCGCAAGCTGCGCGACGATTTCTCTCCGGAATATCTTGCCGCGGTGTTCGATGTTGCCGGCCCCACCTTTCGCGATGAGCAGGCGGAGGCGGTAACCAAGATCCGCAAATTCGATATCAAGACGCAGACCTTCACCGAAGTTGAATACAAAGGATACAAAGCCAATCGCGCGGCCATGCCGGAAGATCTGGCGCAGCAGGTTCCCTACATACGGCGAGCGCTGGAGGCGTATCGCATTCCGATGATTGGAGTGGAGCGCTTTGAGGCGGACGACGTGATCGGCACGCTGGCCCGCAAGGCCTCCGAAGCCTCGCATCCCGTCTACGTCGTTTCCAGCGACAAAGACATGATGCAGCTGGTGAACGACCAAGTGCACATCCTGAATCCGCCCAAGGACAATCTGATCTGCGATGCCGCCAAGGTGGAAGAGATTCTGGGCGTCCCTCCCGAGCGGGTGATCGATGTGATGGCGCTGCGTGGAGATGCGATCGACAACATCCCCGGCGCTCCCGGAATTGGCGATAAAGGCTCGGTGGAAATCATCAAGCGTTTCGGCACGGTGGAGCAGGCTCTCGAGCGCGCGGGCGAAGTCGAGCGGAAAACCTACCGCGAATCCCTGCAAAATAATCGCGACACTATTCTATTCAGCAAGAGCATGGCGACGATCGACACGAATGTTCCGGTTGAACTCGATATCGATTCCATGCGTGTGGGAGAGCCGGACGTGGATGCCTTGCGCGCGCTCTTCACCGAATTGGAATTCACTTCGCTACTCAAAGAATTGTTGCCGGTGGTCGAGGTCCGGGAGACGCACTACTCCGAAGCGAAGTCCGCCGAAGACGTGGAGCGCGTTTTGCAGGCGGTCCCCTCGGGCGGCGTGCTCGCCGTGGCTATCGAACAGGAGGAACCGACTCTTGCGACTGAAGAAGTAGAAGAAGAACCGCAGGAAGGCCAGTTGTCACTGATGGGCGGAGCGATGATGGACGGAACAATGACGGGCGGTGCGATGGCCCAGCCGCTTGCTCCAGTCGCCATGCGACGCATCGCCATTTCGGCCGAGGCCGGATCGGCAACTGCTGTGAAGCTTGATTCCTCCGAAGCCTCGTCAACCCTGCGTGCCGCTCTGGCCAGTGGCGGAGTGACCAAGGCCCTCCACGATTACAAGGCCGCGATTCACGCGCTGGCGCCGCTCGGGATCGCACTGGAAAATATCCGCCACGATACGACGCTGTACTCGTACCTGCTGAATCCAACGTATTCCTCCCACAGTCTGCCGGAGGTGGCGCTGCGCCGTTTCAATCTGCGACTTGCGGGTGAACTGGCGGAGTTGGCCGACATTACGGGCAGGCTGGCAGCGGCGCTTAGCGAAGAAGTCGAGCAGGCCGGATTAGCTGGTCTTTATCAGGAAATGGACTTGCCCCTGGTTCCCGTGCTCGCCCGCATGGAGCAGGCTGGAGTCAAAATCGATACCGCCGCACTCTCGAAAATGTCGACAGAACTCGAGCACGAAATTGCTGCGAAGGCTGGAGAAATCTACGCAGCCGCCGGCATGGAGTTCAATGTCGGCTCGCCTAAGCAACTGGGCGACGTGCTGTTCAATCGCATGAATCTGCCGAAGCCGGTGAAGTACGGCAAAGGGCGCATGATTTCGACCGCGGTCGACGTGCTGGAAGAATTGTCCGAGAACCATCCGATTGCGCGCATGGTGCTCGACTACCGGCAGCTCACCAAGCTGAAGTCAACTTATGTGGATGCACTGCCGGTTCTGATCAATCCTGCGACCGGGCGTTTGCACACGACCTTCGGTCAGACCGGAACGGCGACGGGGCGGCTGTCATCGGCGAATCCGAATTTGCAGAATATTCCGATTCGCACCGAGCTTGGACGCGGCATTCGCGCCGCCTTCATCGCGGAACCGGGCCATGTGCTGCTGACCGCGGATTATTCACAAATCGAGTTGCGGCTGCTGGCGCACTTCTCGCACGATCCGCTGCTGGTCGAAGCTTACCGCCGCGGCGACGACATCCATACGCTGACCGCTTCGCAAGTCTTCGGAGTTCCCCCCCTGATGGTGACGCCCGATCACCGTCGCCAGGCGAAGGTTGTAAACTTTGGAATCGTCTATGGACTATCCGCCTTCGGCCTGTCGCAGCAGCTTGGCATTGAGCCGAGCGCAGCCAAGCAGTTCATCAGCGCGTATTTCGAGAAGTACAGCGGCGTGCGCGCTTTCATAGACAAGACTCTGGAAGAAGCGCGCCGCGAGTTGAAAGTGAAAACCCTGTTCGGACGCGTGCGGCCGATTCCCGACATCAACAGCAAAAATGCGAACCAGCGTGGATTCGCCGAGCGCACCGCCGTTAACACTCCGCTGCAAGGAACTGCCGCGGACCTGATCAAGATTGCGATGATCCGCATCGACACCGTGCTGCGCCAGCGCGGATTGAAATCGCGAATGACGCTGCAGGTTCACGACGAACTGGTCTTCGAAGTCCCGGAAAATGAAGTCGAAGCGATGAAACCGCTGGTCCGCGAGCACATGGAGAAAGTGCACGCCCTGGCCGTGCCGCTGCAGGTAGAAATGGGCATCGGATCGAACTGGCGAGATTTAGATTGAGGAGCGAGTTCTCACCACGGAGGCACCGAGTCACGGAGCAGATCTAATCAAGCGTGACTCAGTGTCTCTGTGCCTCCGTGGTGATTAGCGTTTCGCCTTTGCCGGTTCTTTCTCGCCTACCCGCTTGCTCACTGCGAAAGTCATCTTGCCGTTTTTTTTGTCGGCATCGACGATGACGTGATCTCCATGCAGCACTTCGCCGTCGAGGATCTTCAACGCCAGCGGATCCTGAATCAGCTTCTGGATCGCACGCTTCAACGGGCGAGCCCCGAAGTTCGGATCGTAACCCTGCGTGAACATCAGGTCCTTGGCCGCGTCCGTCAGTTCGAGCGAGATCTTGCGGTCGGCCAGCAACCGGCGAACGTCTTCCAGGCGCAGTTCGACGATCTTGACGAGCTGTTCCTTGCCCAGCGGACGGAAGACAATGATGTCGTCCACGCGGTTCAGAAACTCCGGCCTGAAGTGCGTGTGCAGCAGGTTCTGCACTTGCTGTGCGGCCTCGTCGAAGTCGCGGTCGGATTTCAGGCTGTCGGCCTGCAAGAGCTGTGACCCGATGTTCGAGGTCATGATGATGATCGTGTTCTTGAAGTCGACTACGCGGCCTTTGCCGTCGGTGAGGCGGCCATCGTCCATCATCTGCAGCAGGACATTGAATACGTCAGGATGCGCTTTCTCAATTTCGTCAAAGAGCACAACCGCGTACGGGCGCCGCCGAACTTGCTCGGTGAGCTGTCCACCCTCTTCGTAGCCGACGTAGCCGGGGGGCGCGCCGATCAGGCGGGCCACCGAATGCTTCTCCATGTATTCGGACATGTCGATGCGAAGCAAAGCATGCTCGTCGTCGAATAGAAATTCAGCGAGCGCGCGGGCCAGTTCGGTTTTGCCGACCCCGGTTGGTCCGAGGAAAATGAACGACCCGATCGGACGTTTGGGATCGCTCAAGCCTGCGCGCGAACGGCGAATCGCATTGGCTACGCGCTCCAAGGCCGGGTCCTGGCCGATGACGCGTTGTCGCAAGCGTTCTTCCATGGTGACCAGCTTCTTGACTTCGCCTTCAAGCATCTTCGATATAGGAATGCCGGTCCACTTGGAGACGATGCGCGCAATGTCCTCTTCGTCGACTTCTTCCTTGAGCATGCGCTTGCCGCTCTGGCTCTCCATCTGCTTGCTTAGTTTGGCCAGTTCCTGCTCAGCTTGCGGAATCTTTCCATAGCGGAGTTCCGCGACGCGTTCGTTGTTGCCCTTGCGCAGTTCCGCCTGCTCCTCGACCTTCAGCTTTTCAATCTGCTCTTTCAGGGCGCGAATGCGGGCGATCGCGTCTTTCTCTTTTTTCCAGTTCGCCTTCAGCGTGTTGGACTTCTCGCGGATCTCGGCGAGTTCTTTTTCGATGAAACCGAGACGCTCTTTCGAGTTCGGATCGTCTTCTTTTTTCAGCGCCGACTTTTCAATTTCCAGCTGCGTGGCGCGGCGCTCCAGCTGGTCGATGTCGGTGGGCAAGGAATCGATCTGGATGCGCAGCGATGCCGCCGCTTCATCGATCAAATCGATGGCCTTGTCGGGCAGGAAGCGGTCGGAGATGTAGCGGTGCGAGAGCGTCGCGGCAGCGACGATGGCCGAGTCTTTGATGCGCACGCCGTGATGCACTTCGTACTTTTCTTTCAGGCCGCGGAGAATGGCGATCGTGTCCTCGACATTGGGCTCGCCGACAAAGACGATCTGGAAGCGGCGTTCGAGCGCAGCGTCTTTCTCGATGTACTTGCGATATTCGTTGAGCGTGGTCGCACCGATCGCGCGGAGTTCTCCCCGGGCGAGCGCGGGCTTCAGCATGTTGGAGGCATCGATGGCGCCTTCGGCCGCTCCGGCTCCGACCAGCGTGTGCAGTTCGTCGATGAACAGAACGACCTGTCCCTGCGAATCTTCAATTTCCTTGAGAACCGCTTTGAGGCGGTCTTCGAATTCGCCTCGATACTTGGCGCCGGCCAACATCGCTCCCAGGTCGAGTGCGACCACGCGCTTATTCTTCAGAACTTCGGGAACGTCGCCAGAGATAATTCTCTGCGCCAGACCTTCGACGATGGCGGTCTTGCCCACTCCGGGCTCGCCAATCAACACAGGATTATTCTTTGTGCGGCGCGAGAGGACTTGAACGACGCGGCGGATTTCCTCATCGCGTCCGATCACAGGATCGAGCTTGCCGCGGCGAGCCTGCTCGGTCAGATCGCGGGCGTAACGCTCCAATGCCTGGTATTTCGCTTCGGGATTCTGGTCGGTGACTTTCTGCGATCCGCGCACGACCGTGAGCGCTTTCAGAATTGCATCGTAGGTCGCTCCATGACGCGCCAGGATCTGCTGGGCAGTATCTCGCTTGAGGTGTGTAATCGCGAGCAGCAGGTGCTCGGTGGAAACGTATTCGTCCTTGAAATTGGCGGCTTCCTTGAAAGCATCCTCCAGAAGCCTGTTCACTTCATTGGAGAGGGTCGCCTGCGCGGCCTGTCCCGAAACCTTGGGCAGCTTTTCGATCTCGCGATAGACCTCGCTCAGCACGGCCTGCGGGCCGATGCCGATTTTTTCGAGCACGGGCGGAACGATGCCTTCTTTATCTTCGAGCAGCGCGGCCAGCAGATGGGCAGGCTGCAGCTCGGGATTGCCGTGCTCGGAGGCGAGCTCGTTCGCGCGCTGGACCGCTTCCTGCGCTTTGACGGTAAATTTGTCCCAACGGATGGGCATGGGGAAGACCTCGATTTAGTAATTTTGCAATTTGGTAATTGAGCAATTGGAGGCGCTTACCTCCGCGTCGGTTTCAAATTACTCAATTACCAAATTTCACAATTACAAAATAATTGGGAGGCGGTCACCTCTGCCGCCTCCCATGGATCTCAGGGGCTAAAGCCCGCGATTCATCTCGCCTCTCGATGGCACGACTTGAAGTCGTGCCCATTTCCGTCCTTGCCGGCTGAGAATTACGCGGCTTTGCTGGGGCCCTTGGCTTCCAGGGTCTTTTCGCTCTTTTCGCCGCCGACATGCACTTTGATCTGCTTCGGCTTGGCTTCGGCCTTCTTGGGCAAGGTGACCTTCAGGACGCCCTTGTCGTAGTTCGCCGAAACGTTCTCGGTGTCCACGGTCGTGGGCAGGGTGAAGTTGCGGGTGAAGCTGCCGTACTGCCGCTCCACGCGACGGTAGTTCTCTTCTTTCTCTTCCTTTTCGATCTTGCGCT
Source organism: uncultured Acidobacteriota bacterium (assembly GCA_963719865.1). GTDB lineage: Bacteria > Acidobacteriota > Terriglobia > Terriglobales > Acidobacteriaceae > Sulfotelmatobacter. The sequence continues at coordinate 83,478 of CAVRDS010000065.1, forward strand.
CGCCGTGCACGGTGAGGGTGTTGTTCTCCACGCGGACGTCGATGTCTTTCTCCTCGATTCCTGGCACTTCGATCTTCAACGTGACCTTGTGCTCGTCTTCGTAGACGTCAACGGCGGGGGCAAAGCCCGACGTGGCAAGGGACTCATCCCGGTCTGCTCCGCTATAGGAATCACGGAATGCGCGGTTGATGCGGTCCTGCAGGGTGGCAAACTCACGGAACGGCTCCCAACGGGTTAATACGGTCATGGCTAAATCCTCCTTCGGAATTTGTGTGTTGGTTCGAACGGCTTGAATGTTTTTGAAATTCGAGACCGGCCCCGACGTTCTGCTTTGGGCTGCGGTCACTTCATTGGACGCGCAGTTAGCGTAAAAGAAGCATAAAAGTTGAGCGTGATGCTGTCAAGCAGTTATTTGCGCTTATTTTCATTAACTTACGGAAGCTATAACGCACTTCAGGTAGGAGGTTTCGGGCACATTCAGCAGTACAGGATGGTCTTTGGACTGGCCACGAACCTCGATAAGCCGCAGGTTTCGGCGGGCGTCGAGCGCTGCGCTGGCCAGCATTTCGAGGAAGCTGGCTTGGTTCACGTGATACGAGCACGAGCACGTGACCAGAACGCCGCCGGGGCGCAGCATCTTGAGGGCGCGCAGGTTGAGTTCTTTATAGCCGGGGAGGGCGGCGTCCAGATCGCGCTTCGATTTGGCGAAGGCGGGCGGGTCGAGGACAACCGTGTCGTATCGCCGGTTGGAGGCGGCGTAGTCCTTCAGCAGATCGAAGGCGTTGGCCTCGATCCAGTCAATTTCCTTTTGCCCCAACAACCCTTTATTCAGGGCGGCGTTCTGGTCGGCGACTTCGAGCGCCGGGCGGGAGCTGTCGACGCCGGTGACCTGATCGCAGACGCGGGCGAGGTGGAGCGCGAAGCCTCCCTGGTAGCAGAAAACATCGAGCGCGTCGCCTTTGGCGTACTGCGCGGCGGCGGCGTAATTTTCGCGCTGGTCGAGGAAGGCTCCGGTCTTCTGGCCTTCGAGCGCGTCGTATTGGAACTGCACGCCATTCATGGTGAAAATGGTTGCGGTCTTCTCCCCGTACAGAAGGCCGGAGGCGCGGGCTGGAAGGGTCTCGAGTTCCCGCACGCGCGCGTCGACGCGCTCGATCACGGATGCGGGAGCCAGTTGCTGGGTCAATGCGGAGATGACCGTTTCGCGGACAAGGTTGGCATCCATTGCCTGCGTGAGAATTTGCAGGGAAAGAATGTCGTTGTAGCGGTCGACGATCAGGCCGGGGAGGAAGTCGGCCTCGCTGAAGATGACGCGGTAAGCGTTGGTGTCGCGAACGATTTTCTTGCGGTAGGCGACGGCGTCGGCGATGCGAGTTCGGAGTAATGCGGGGAGATCCGGGACTGGATCGTGCGAGATGAGCCGGATGGCGATTTGCGAAGAACTGGAATAGAGGGCCGTGCCGAGCGGCTTGCCGCGCTGGTCGGTGACGGTGACGAGCGAGCCCGGGGCGATGCTGTCGGCTGAAAGAATGTCAGAGCGGTAAACCCAGACGTGTCCGGATTTGAGTCGGGAGGCGCCGCGCGGGGAAACTTTGACTTTCGGGAGTTCAGAGGCCTGCGGGCTCGGGGGCATGAGGACATGGTAACGCCTGGGCAGCTCTGGTATGCGGATCGTGAAGCGCGGTTACAACAACTGTCCTCCGATGAAAATCCGAAAGCGTTACAATCTTCGCGATGGGAGGCCCAACGCGGCTCATGTCCTCCCAAAGATGGAGGGGGCGCCCCGTGCAATCACATCTGCGAATACTTTTTGGGACCATAGCTCTGCTGAGCGCTCTTTCGGGTCAGGTTTACGTGATGGCAGTTCCTCCTCAGTCTGCGCCTGATAGCGCAGGACTCCAGGTTTTTCTATCTGCAGTTGGCAAAGGCGACTCTCCTGCTGTCCTGCACGAACCTGAGCTGAGCGTTCATATAGATAAAGCAGTTGCTCAAGTGAAAGCTTTGCGCTCCGCGAAAGACGAACCACTCCTGTTTGCGGTTCTAGTAGACACTAGCAAGTCGGACGCAGCTGCCGCCGACTTGGTGAAGGAAGCCGCTTTTCAGCTGTTCGAACGGTTGGCGAGTGCTCCGAATCAAGGCTACCTTGTGTTATTCAACCACAGGGTTGCGGTCAGTCGAGATCCCATTCCCGCTTCGCAAGCCAAGGAAGCGCTGGGGGCCACAATTTTCGAAGGCGGAACGGCGGTCTACGACGCGATTGAGCAAACCTGCAAGCAGAAGTTGAGCCGATTAGGAAATCCCGCTAAACCAAGGCGTGTAATTCTGCTGATCTCCGACGGAGAGGACAACTCGAGCCATGTCACACATATAAGAGCGGAAGAAGCCGCGCTGGAAGAAGGGGTCTCGGTGTTCTCTCTGGTTACAAAATCTCCACTTGGCGGACCTCGAGGCGAGAACTTTCTTAAGGAGATCAGTCGGAGGACTGGCGGCTTGTCAACCGACAAAGACCTCAAGAAAGACGTTCCGCTCGTAGTCGCGGGAATTGAAGCCCAATGGATGATAACCCTCACTCCAACGCAACCCGCCGACAAGAAACTTCACTCAATGCAAACAAAGTATATGCAGAAGGAAGTTCATATTTACGCGCCCAGTGACGTGCTCCTCGAATAGGATTCGCGTCAACCTGGCGAAATATCCATAGCACTCAAAATCACAGAACAGTGGGCGACTTGCTGGTTGATCCACCCAGTCGAGCTGCGCTCGACCGGCGGACGAATGCGTCCGCCGCTACGGAATTCGACGCTACACAATCTGATTTAGCTGGCGGCTTGTTCGGTGGGGGCGGGGACTGCTGATTTTACATGCGATCCGGAGGCGGCTTCGTGGCGGGCGAGATCGAGATCGGAGCGGAGTGAGTCCAGGATCACCATGGGAAGTTCGCCGCCAAAGCCGTCGAGTTCGTCCTCGCTCCAGTTGCCATTCAGGCGCGTCGATCCGGTAATGTCTTCCGGGAACGCCTGGCGGTAGTCGCCTTCACGGATCAGGATGTCGCCGAGCAGTCGCCCGGTATGGATGTCGTAGACGCGGCGGCTGGCCTGGCCGTGAGCATTCGTCAGGCAGAGAAAGACCTCGCCGTCTCCCGCGAACTCGGTCTTGTAGTACCAGGCCTGCGGCGCATCGATCTTCGGATGATGCCGCTTGGGCCGGTGAATGCCGGGCTTCTGATCGACCAGTTCCTCGGCGGGATTGAAATACAGAATGCGCTGGCAAGAGTCGCAGACCACGGTCTCTTTTCCGGAGCGGACGTCGTTGTAAGTCTGCGGCCGAAGCATGACCTGGCACGCCATGCATTTGTGATCGCGGACTTCAGAGATGCCACTGCCGCGAAATTTGGAAACGCGCTCGTAGTGGCGTAAGAGATCTTCGTTGATGCCGGTGCGGAGCTGGTCGCGCTTGGCACGCCATTCGCCGAGCAGCTTTTCGTCTTCGGCGGTGCGCTGGCGGGCGTCTTCTTTTTCTTTTTCAATCTCGGCGGTTTCGGCCTTGAGTTCCCCTTTCGCGGCTTTGACTTCTTTGTCGCGGGTGTCGGCGTTGACCATCAACTCGAGAATCTTGTCTTCGTTCGCTGAGATTTCCTTTTCGGCGAACTGGATCTCGTGCAGCAAGGCCTTGTACTGGTCGTTCGTCTTAACGTCGAGGGATTGGTCGCGATACTTCGAGATTTTGCCGCGCAACTCGGTGATGTTCGCGTCGTACTTGCGCCGGGAAGCCTCGTCGGCCTTCACCGCAGTCTGTGCTTTTTCGAGTTGCGCCTTGGTGCCGGCCAGCTTCTGTTCGATGCCGGAGACGCGTTTCGGCAGTTCCGCCACTTCGTCCTGCAGGCGGCGGATTTCTTTGTCCGTGTCTTGCAGCTTCAGGAGGTTTTCAATTTCTGGGAGCATCCGACTGCATTCATTCTAACACGCGAGGGAGCGCGAGTTTACGCGGGTTCGGGAGCGTGGAGAAAACAGAACGCGCAACGGCTAAACCGCCCTAGACTTGGCATTCGCACGGGCGTACGCCGTGCGGAGCGGGCCTTTCGCGGTGTACACTCGTTCGTTCGACTGTGAATCCGCTTTCTACACTCTCCCGCGAGGTCGCTTCGTGATACGTCAGCTCTCTCTTTCATTTTGCTATGCCCTGTTTGCATTTTTCTGCTTCCTGCCTGCCGAAACGGCCTTTGCGCAGACTGCGCCCACCAAGCCGCTCACCATTGATTCCTTATATCAACCGGGGGGGCTAGGCGGCCGCGGCCCCGAGACCACCGAATGGAGCCCCGACGGAACCAGGCTGTCGTTTGTGCAGCGCGACGCGAAGGGAGAAAAGGGCGAGTTGTGGTATGTGGACGCGGGGACCGGCGAGAAGAAAGTTCTGGTCAGCGCGGCCAAGCTGGCCTCTCTCGATCCCGACGTAAACAAAGTAAAGAACGAGCGGGAGAAGGAGCGGCTCACCCGGTATCACGTAGCGGCTTACTTGTGGGCTCCGGATTCGAAGCATCTCCTCTTCGATTCGCAGGGTCAGCTGTGGCTTTATGACCTGGGCAACGATACGGCGGTGCAGTTTACCTCCGCGCCCGATCCCAACGGCGATCCGAAGTTTTCGCCCGACGGCAACCGCGTGGCCTACGTTCGCAAGCACAATCTGTATGTGCGTCCGGTCAGTGGCAATCAGGAGCGGCAGCTTACCCGGGATACGGGTGACGATCTTCTGAACGGCGACATCGACTGGGTGTATGCCGAGGAACTCGGGGTTCGCAGCAATTATTTCTGGTCGCCCGACGATAAGAACATCGTCTTCCTGCACATGGACGAGACCAAGGTGCCGACCTATCCCATCACCGACTGGCTGCCGACGCATCCCACCGTCGATCAGGAAAAGTATCCCAAGGTGGGCGATCCGAATCCGGTGGTGAAACTCGGAGTCGTGGATGCGGACAAGGGTAAAGTGCGCTGGATTGCGCTGGCGAACGATCCCGACACATACATTCCGCGCTTTGGATGGGTGCGCGATGGCGTGATCTGGGCGGAAGTGCTGAACCGCACCGAAGACAAGATGGACCTGTATTTCGTCGATGCGAAAACGGGGAAGTCGCGGATCGTGCTGACCGAAGAGACTCCCGGAGCGTGGATTGATTTTGAGCACGTAGAGGTGAAGTTCCTGAAGTCGAGTGGGCAGTTTCTGTGGCCGAGCTGGCGCGATGGAACCATGCAGATTTATCTCTACAGCTTCGACAAGCAGAATCCGATGGCGGCCGACGCGAAGCTGGAGCGGCAGCTGACCAAGGGCGACTTCGAGGTGCTGGGGATCGCAGGGGCTGACGAGGCGGCGGGCACAGTGTTCTTCGAAGCCAACAAGGATGATCCGCGGCAGCAGCAGATTTTTTCGGTGAAGCTCGATGGCTCCGACTTCAAGGTCCTGACCACCGAGGAAGGCGAGCACTACGCCGAGTTCAGCGACGATGGCAAGCACTATTCGCATATGTATTTCGGACCGCATGCGGCCCCCAGCATTTCGCTATGCACGGTCGGTGGGGCATGCAATCCGGTCTGGAAGGCGCACGACGAAATCACCGAATACGGGCTGAGAGATCCGAAATATCTGGAGTTCAAAGCCGACGATGGGACGGTTTTATACGGACGGCTTTTGCTGCCTCCGGATGCGCCGGCTGTAGGCAAGATTCCCCTCATCATCAACATCTACGGTGGCCCGGCGGGGCAGATGGTCACCAAAGGCATGCCCAGTGCATTCGACGAAATTCTGGCGCGCAAGGGATTCGCCATCTTCGCGGTCGACAATCGCGGGACGCCGGGGCGGGATCGCAAGTTCCAAACCGCGATCCGGCATGAGTTCGGCGCGATTGAGTTGAAAGATCAGCTCACGGCGCTCGATCAATTGCTGGCCGAGTATCCGCAGCTGGATAAAGACCGCATCGGAATCTGGGGATGGTCGAATGGCGGATCCATGACGCTATATGCGATGACCCATTCCGACCGCTTCCGCGCGGGCGTAGCCGTGGCTCCCGTAACCAACCAGGAAAATTACGACTCGATTTACACCGAGCGCTACATGGGGCTGCTCAAGGACGATAAAGCCGGATACGAGCAGTCGGATGTAACTAAGTCCGCTGACAAGCTACACGGGGCGCTGCTGCTGGTGCATGGCACGAGCGACGACAACGTGCACTTCCAGAACAGCATTCAGATGATCAACGCGCTCATCAACGCGGGCAAGCCGTTCCGCCTGATGATCTATCCCAATAAAACGCACAGCATCGCGGGCAAAGACGCGCGCGTCCATCTATTCACGATGATTGAAGATCATTTTGAGCGGGAGCTGAAGTAGGGCAACGGCTAGTGAGCGGCACAAGTGGTCAGTGATGGCCTCGGAGAAACGGGGCCGCTTTATTTGTGCCGGCCTGAACCTCGGCGCGGCGTTTCCTTCGAGGAGCCTTCTTTGGACGAGCCCGCTTTGGAGCCTTCCTTGGAAGAGCTGTCTTTAGAGGTATCTTTCAACGAGCTGTCGGATTTGGACTTGTCGTCCGACTTATCTTTGGATCCGGAGTCTCCGCCGGAAGATCCCGGCGAAGATGACTTCTTCGCGTAATCCGTGACGTACCAGCCCGAGCCTTTAAACTGCACAGCCGGGGCGGAGATCATCTGCTCGACCTGCCCGCCGCATTCGGGGCACTTCTTGACCATCTTGTCAGAGAACTTCTGGATTTTTTCGAAGCGGTGGCCGCACTTCTTGCATTCGTATTCGTAAAGTGGCATGAGTGTGAGACAGCTGAGGGAACAACTGCGTCCACTTGATTCTAGGGGTGCCTGGCTTACCGCGTCAATTTGGCTGAGTTCGCCGGAAGCTGGTACTGACCGCGGAACATCCTGCGCAACGATCATCTTTCACGTAACGATAAAACCGCGGGCGCCCTCGATCGGCCCAATGTGGAGCGTTGTAGTTATCAATCCCGGGCCCCGCGCTCATGAAGCTGAAGAAGACGCGCTTGGACGGCCTGACCACGATTCCCACGTGCCCATGCCACACGATCAGGTCGCCAGGCTGAGGATGTTTGACCCGTTGAAATCCCTGGACTCCGTTGTAGAGATCGTCGGAATTGGCATAGGCGTACGGAAAGCCGGCGCGCTCGTAAATCGCATGCACCAGGTGAGAACAATCGTGTCCTGCATACCGGCGCACCCTCGGATCGAGCGCAGCCGAGATCACACCCAGGCCATCGTCAGCACTGAGTGTTCGAGTCGTTTTTCGCCCATGGTTCCCACTCTCGCTATGCGTGTTGGAACTCTCGGCTGGGCCAGCTGTCTCTTGCGCAGAACAGACGCAGAGGGCAAGCCCGCAAAGCACAGCCACGATCACGGGTTTTGCCGGAATCCGCATGGTCCCAGTTTGATGCGAAATCCGCGTTGCGGGGAGATTACGGTTGTGCACTGACCCGGGACAAAATCGTGGTTAGTCCAACTCTCGTCTCAGCAGGCGTTTAGGGGCGGTGTCCGCGCAACGCCGTTCTCCCAACGCCGCCGTCGAGGTGGAACCGCATGCGGTGGTAGACTTCCCGCCATGAGCGATGTGGAATCGAGCGGTCCAGCGTTGTATCTGGTCGGGACGCCGATCGGAAATCTCGAGGACATCACGCTGCGCGCCCTGCGCGTGCTGAAAGAAGTGGACGTGATCGCGTGCGAAGACACTCGGCAAACGCAGAAGCTGCTCAATCACTACGCGATCGCGACGCGCACAACCAGCTATCACGAGCACAACGAGATGACCAAGTCGGCGGAACTGGTGAAGGAAATGCAGGAGGGAGCGAGCGTTGCGCTCGTGACCGACGCGGGCATGCCGGGAATTTCCGATCCCGGATACCGGCTGATCACGCTGGCGATCCGGCATCACGTGCCGGTGGTGCCCGTGCCGGGAGCGTCGGCATTTCTGGCGGCGCTCGTAGCGAGCGGGCTGCCCACGGATTCGTTTCGCTTCAGCGGATTCTTGCCGGCCAAGCGCGGCGAGCGGCGAGCGGCGTTAGAGGCCGTGAAGAATTCTCCGCGGACGCAGGTGTTCTACGAAGCTCCGCACCGAATCGTCGAAGCGCTGACGGATGTAGTCGAACTGATGGGGGAGTCTCGGCATGTAGTGGTTGCGCGCGAAGTGACCAAGTTGCACGAAGAGTTCCTGCGCGGCCGCGCGGGCGAGGTGCTGCAGAATCTAAAAGCGCGCGAAGCGGTGAAGGGCGAGATCACGCTACTGATTGGAAAGCCGGAAGCCGAAGATGCTCATGTAGGGGCGGACGCCTCGTCCGGCCGGGTTGCCATTCGGCAGCGGGTGGAGCAGATCATGGCAGAGGAAAAAATAGGCGAGAAGGCCGCGCTGAAGAAAGTGGCGAAAGAGCGAGGAGTGTCGAAGAGCGAGGCCTACCGGGAGTTGCAGAGGAGCAAGTGAAAGGGAACTTCAGCTAGCACATGTCAAATAGTTTCTTCTCGAATGCGTAGAAATCGACGTATCGCTCTCCAATAAATCCTGGCCGAAAAAGCGATCTGCGCCAACATGCAGACAACTACATAGACCTCGTGCAAACGTGTCCTTGGCATCTGGTGTAGGGAGTAGAACGTGGTGTAGAGTGCGCCCAGGAGCGTCGATGGATAGAGGAAATGCCCTAAAGCAAACCGTCGTTTCGGGTCGCGCGTTTCTAGTCGCCTCTCTAAGTGGAGGGTGAGGAATGTGAAATAGTCTAAGAGATTCTTTTGGATATCAAAATCGTAGAAATCAAGCGGAAGCTCCAGAGTTGCAGCGGTACTTCGCAGTCCGGCCCAGACCGGCTCCAACGCATTAATCGCTCCAACGAGACCCAGAGACAGGACGGTAAGAACAGTAGGCGTAACGGGCCAGAAACCTGCTGCTCGCAAGCTAACCCCGAGTATCTGGATGCTGAGTTCTCCTGTGGGGCTTGAGGCGTATACCCACACCAACCCGAGATAGGACATCAGAACGATAAGCAGGTTCTTCTGTGTCCTACTAACGGATTGGAAGTTGGCTAGTTGGATGTCGAACGAGCACTTGTTGTTTTCAGATTCGCTCATAATCCGGGCTAAGAAGTTTTGCCCTACTTCCCCGCCAACTCTTTCTTCACCATCTCGCTGACCATCTTCCCATCCACGCGCATGCCGGCGGCGTTGAACTTCGCCATCGCGTTCTTCATGACCGTGCCCATTTCTTTCATGGTGGGCGCGCCCATTTCGGCGATGGTGGCTTTGACTCCTGCGGCGATGTCGGCCTCGCTCGCGGCTTTGGGGAGATAGCCCTCGATCACGATAATCTCGGCGGCCTCTTTGTCGGCCATCTCCTGGCGTCCGCCCTTGGTGAACTGCTCGACGGATTCTTTGCGCTGCTTGATCAGCGTGGCCAGCACGGCCTGCGACTCTTTGTCGTCGAGCGGGGACATTTTTTCGACCGTCTTCAGCTGTAAGGCGCTCTTGACCATGCGCAGGGTGGAGAGGCGGGCCTCTTCTTTCGCCTTCATGGCGGTGACGATGTCTTTTTGAATCTGATCGACTAGGGGCATGGTCGAAATTATAGACTGCGACGTGGTACGGGAAATTCTAAAGTCAAAATCCCCGCCCTCTCGCCCCAGGGCCGCGAGTAAGACCGCGAGAAGGCTGGGGCACCCGCTTTCTCCGGAAGGTCGGAGTGTGCCCGGCGCGTCCCTTCCTATAAACTAGAAAGCTATCCCTACTTATAAGGACTCCGCTATGTTGCATAAGAATCGTCTTTTTACCCCCGGGCCGACGCCCTTGTTGCCGGCGGCGCAGACGGCCATGGCCGCGTTTACCGCGCATCATCGGACAGCTGATTTCAAGGCCCTCTTCCAGCGCGTCCTGGCCGACATGAAGGAATTCGTCGGTACGAAAAACGACGTGCTGGTGCTGGCTTCGTCAGGAACCGGCGTCATGGAGGCCTCCGTCTCGAATCTGACTTCTCCCGGCGACAGCGTGCTGGTGCTGACAGCGGGAAAGTTTGGCGAGCGCTGGACCGGGCTGGCTAAAGCGTTCGGCTGCCACGTCGACGTGCTGAGCGCGCCCTACGGCGAGACGTTTGTGCTCGACGACATTCGCGCGCGGCTGAACTCCCAGGTGCGCGTGGTGTATGTGCAGGCGACGGAAAGCTCCACCGGTGCCCGGCACGACATCGAGGGCATCGCGAAAATCGTGCGCGAGCACGGCGGGGCTCCAGGAAATGAGACGGTGCTCGTGGTCGACGCCATCACCGGCCTAGGTACGACTCACCTGAATGTCGATGGCTGGGGCGTGGACGTGATCATCGGCGGCTCGCAGAAAGCACTGATGATGCCTCCCGGGCTGGCCTACTGCGCGGTCAGCGAGCGCGCATGGAAGCGCATGGATCAAACCACTTCGCCACGCTATTACTTCGATCTGCGCAAGGAGCGGAAATCGGCGGCGAAGGGCGAGACGGCCTACACTCCGGCAACGTCGCTGTTCGCGGCGTTAGGCGCGGCGCTGGAATTCGTGCGCGGCATGGGCAAGGGCGATCTTGCCAAGGGACGCGAGGAGTTGGTCAACAACGCTGAACTATGCGCGGAGATGACACGCGCGGGAGCGAAGGCGCTGGGATTGAAATTGTTTGCGTCTCATCCGGCGGCTGCGCTCACGGCGATCAGTTCGCCCGACGGCCTGGATTCCGGCAAGATCGTGAAAGAATTCCGCGAGTCTTTCGACGCCGTGGTCGCGAACGGGCAAGGCGAGATGAAGGGCCAGCTGTTCCGCATCGCGCATATCGGCTATTACGACTATCTCGACACCGTCGGCATTCTGGGCGCGCTCGAGGACGTGCTCGCGCGTGTGACCGACAAGAGCATCGAGTATGGCGCGGCGGTGCGGGCAGCGCAGCAAGTGTATGCCCGCAGCATGGAGGCGGCTTTATCCGCACGATAAGTTCGGCGAATCGCGTGGCCGCCTCCGGGCTGTTACCGCACGGGCCCTAATTGATGGTGAAGGCCATCGGGCTCGAGGTCGCAGCCGACGTGCCCCCGCTTCCATACGGACCGGTGCCGGTGGTCGCCGGGTTGGTCACCGTAACCTGAACCGTGCCGGCAGCCATGATCGCCGACGCGGGAACGGCAACAGTGACTTCGGTGCCGCTCACGAAGGTGGTGTTCGATGTTTGGGCCACGCCGTTCCAGTTCACCACAGCCTTTGCTCCGAAGTTGGTGCCGGTTACAGTCAGAGTAAATGTTTCTCCGCCAGCAGTCGCGCTGTCCGGATTCAGCTGCGCGATGGTGGGCATGGTGCCGGCGACCGGCGGCGTGGTCGCTTTCGAACTGTAGCCGCACGCCAGGGTCATCGCGATCAGCGTCAGAAGTGAAATCGTTTTGAATGTATTCATGTTCTTCTCCCGAAGGGCGGGGCCCATCGAGAGAAAGTTTAGAAAGCCCGCGGGACGGGCGTGTCAGGCGCGTGTCATTTCGGCGTCAAACGATTGTCAGGCGGATTTGTGCTGTAGATTCCCAAGTAAGAATTAGCAGAACAAGATTTCCAGAAGATACCCATAACAAGGAACCCATTGAAGATCATTGTGGCGGAAAAGATTTCTGCGTCGGCGGTAGCCGAGTTGCAGGAGCCAGGATGGACGGTGCTGACTGCCGACCAACTGGACGGCAAGCTGGCCGAGCATCTGGAAACGGCGGATGCGCTGATTGTCCGGTCGGCAGTACAGGCCGATGCGAAACTGCTGGAGCACGCTCACAAGCTCCGCGTGATCGGACGAGCCGGCGTCGGGGTAGACAATATCGACCTCGAAGCAGCCACGCACAAAGGCATCGCCGTGATGAACACGCCGGGCGCGAACGCCGTCGCCGTGGCCGAGCAAACGCTCGGGATGATGCTGGCCATGGCGCGTCACCTGTGCCGCGCCGATGCACTCATGCACGCCGGCAAGTGGGAGAAGAAATCGTTGCAGGGGACCGAACTGCGGGCAAAAACGCTGGGGATCATCGGCCTCGGAAGAATCGGGATGGAAGTGGCGCGGCGGGCGCGGGCGTTTGGAATGGAGTTGGTGGGGCACGATCCGTTTGTGTCCGTGTCGGTGGCGAAGGAGCAAGGGATTCGCCTGGCAGGGCTCGACGAGGTATACGCGGCGGCGGATTACATCACGCTGCATGTAGGGCTTACTCCGCAGACGACGGGCATGATCAACGAATCTTCGATCGCGAAAATGAAGAAGGGCGTGCGCCTGGTGAACTGCGCTCGCGGGGAACTGGTGAACGAGGCCGATCTGGCGCGGGCGTTACAGCAAGGGCATATGGCCGCCGCGGCGATTGACGTGTTCGCCGAAGAGCCTCCGAAGAATTCGCCGTTGCTGGCCTTACCTAATGTCGTGCTCACGCCCCATGTCGGCGGATCAACAGCCGAGGCGCAGGAGGCGGTGGGTGTGCAGATCGCGCAGCAGGTCAAGGAATATCTGAAGCATGGCGTGATTCAGAATGCGGTGAACGTGCCGTCGGTTTCCGCCGAGGAATACGCCACCATGCAGCCTTACATCGTGCTCGCCGAGCGCATGGGAGCCTTTCTGGCGCAGGTTTCCGAGGGATCGCTGGAGGAAATTTCGATCCGCTACGGCGGTCACATCGCGGAGTGGAAGACGGAACTGATTCGCAATGCAGCGGTCAAGGGCATTCTGAACCAGGCTCTCGAGGAAAAAGCCAACCTGGTGAACGCGGCCACGATTGCCGGTGAGCGCGGTCTGCGCGTGCTGGAGTCGCATAAAGCGAAAGCTTCGACCGGAGGCGCGGGCAGCGTGCTCTCGATATTCTTGAAGACAGCGACCGAAGAGCACATGGTGAAGGGCGCGGTGCTGCATGGGGACGCGCCACGGCTTCTGCATGTCGATGGCATTGACGTGGAGGCTCCGCTGGAGCGCAATCTGATTTATCTGCGGAACCGGGACGTGCCGGGCGTGATTGGGAAAGTGGGCACAATTCTGGGGGAAGAGTCGATCAATATCGCGGACTTCTCGCTGGGACGGCGGAGTACAGAGACGCCGGACCAACCGCGTGAAGCGATTGCGGTTGTGCACGTGGATGGGCAAGTGGCGGATGCGGTGTTGACAAGGTTGCGTGGGATCGCGGCGGTGCAGCAGGCCAAGGCCGTGCGGTTGTTCTAGGGTTGGATTTTCGCGCTCGCCTCACCGCTACGCTTGGGGCACAATGATCGGATGCCGCTCGGCCATCATGGCACGCCACCTCCAGCTGCCGACCGTGAAAGCCCATGCCAACCCAAACACATTCAGCGTGACGACGAGGACTTGAAGGATCGCTCCCGCCAGAAAAGGAGCCAGGATTAACGTCAGCATGGCAAGCAATGGGATTAGGAAGCTCTTCCAAAATGCCTGAAGCACGGCCTCTTGCCGGGTGCGAGGTCTCTTCTTCCAGAGCGAGTGGGTGAAGGCCAGTGACCAGAGGGCGGTGACGGTGAGACAGATGAAGCTGTAGAGAGCGAAGCTTACCCACTCGGTCTGCCCGCGTCCGAGCGGTGCGAAGCACCACTGGGTAATACGATATTGCAACGCCCAACCTAGGAAGCAGGCCCAATAAAAGCCCTGGAATGGACGCAATTCGTTTGCCGGACCGTCGCCTGCAGCTGCGCGGGCGGATTGCAGACGGAGTCCACCGGTGGTCATGCCTGCCCAGAACGTTGAGAAGACGCTGAAATAGATAAAGTAATGAGCGAAGTTTGAAAAGTAGTCCACATGCCAGATGTCGATTGGTCGCCCCAAATCGAAGAGCAGGCTGCATGTGTTATAAAGCGCCGCGGATTCCCGAAGTCCATACCAGCACGCGACGGGAATCGTCGCCGCGCACAATAAGGCGGCCGAAATGAAGAAGGCAGCTTGCCCAGGCTGAACCGCGGGTTTGGGAGAGCTCTTCTTTCTAAGAATGGATCCTGGTCCCGGCAAGAGGAAAACCAAGAGCGGAGTGAGAATCGCTTGAATAACACTGCCTAGAGTGAGGGCGATCTGAACTGCGGCGCTGCACAAAGGTCCCCCCGAATAACTCAGATGAATCACTTGCTCGATGGGAAACGCGAGGATGAGCGAGATCGTCAGCGCCACCCCCAGCAATCGAAGGGGCTGTGTCGGCCATTCAAACGTCACAACCGCCTCCAACTCTCGATCCTCGAGGCTAACCGAATACCGCGCTGCCTCGATCAGCAACCAAAGATGTAGTTCTGAAACAAATCGGATCTCACGATTCGGATTCGTCTCTGCGCAGTTTACGGCTTTCGGCCAGCAGCGACATTGAGTGCATCAGGTTCTGCAAGGTGACGATGCCGATCAGGCGCTGGTCTTCCACGACCGGGATGATGCTGGAACTGCGCGCAGTCAGTTTGCGGAAGGCGGATCCCAGCGAATCGTTGCGCACCGAGACATCAAAGATCTTATTCATCACGGCCTGCACGTAGCCATTGCCCTCGGCGCGCAGTGCGTCGAGGATGCGCTGCCGCGAAATCACTCCTACCATATCGCTGCCGCGCACCACCGGGAAATCATCCTGCAGAGAGTGCACTGCCTTGTCGAGCGCATCTTCCAGCGTGTCAGCCGGGGAGAGCGTGGCGAAGTCGGTGAGCATGACCTCTTCGAGGCGGACGTTCTCGAGCACCGATTGAAAAACCAGAGCGCGCTCTTCCAATTGCGCGGCGGAAAAGATGATGACGCCGACCATGGTCAGCCAGGCATCGCTGAACAGTCCGGCAAAAACCAGGACCATCGCGATGGCGCTGCTGATGGAAACCGCGCGCCGCGTGGACGACTGCAGGTCGAGCGTGCGCGAGAGAAAAGCGCGCAGAATCCGTCCGCCGTCGAGCGGGTATGCGGGCAGCAGATTCAGACTGGCCAGGTAAAGATTGGCCCAGACCAGGCTGCGAGGCAGGTTCCGAGCCTTCAGGAACGGCCAAGTCCACAGGTCGACGGGATGTCCCGAGGCGGTGATGGCTGCGATGGCAAGGCCGGCCAGAGCAAGATTCACCAGCGGTCCCACGAGGGCGAGGCGAATTTCGCGCTTCCACCAAATGGCGGCCGGCTGCTTCTCGACGCGCGATTCGTCGTAGAGGGCGACGCCAGTCAGAGGCAACAGGATCACAGCTTTTGGAATCAGACCGAAGCGGCGGGCGGCGAGCATGTGGCCGCACTCGTGGGCAGCCACGCACGCCAGAATAATGCCCACCAGCGCCAGATCCCGCGGGCCGCTGGCGTTTTGCTGATTCGCCGCATAGTCCGTCCAGAAAACGAACATGGGAAGAATCAAGAATGTGAGGTGAAGGCGGACGTCCACGCCGAAAAGGCGTCCCACTGAGATAGACCAGCTTCGCATAGGCCTCGCTGCTTTATTCTACATGGGCCGTTATAGTGGGTGCCGCATCCGGAAGTGCACAGCCAATGCGAGTGATTGCGGGCAAATATCGAAGCCGGCCGCTGCGATCGTTGCGCGGAATGGACATTCGTCCCACGTCAGACCGCCTGCGCGAAACTCTATTTAATGTGCTGACGGCGGGCAACGCAGCCGCGCTCGAGGGCAGCGTGTGGCTCGACTTGTTCGCCGGGACGGGAGCGGTAGGAATCGAGGCGCTGAGCCGCGGCGCCAAAGAAGTGCACTTCGTGGAAAGTTCGAAGCCGGCGGCGGAAATGATTCGTACAAACCTGGACAGCCTCAGCATTGTCCAGGGCTTCCATATTCATCAGGAAGAACTGCCGCGGGCGTTCTGGCGGATGGAGCGGGAGCGGGTGATCGCCGACGTGGTGTTTCTCGACCCTCCGTACCGCCTGAAGTCGGCCTACGCGAACACCTTGCGCGCGCTCGCCGAATCATCCCTGATCTGGCCCATGTCTCTGGTGATTGCCGAGCACGAAAAACAATTCGATCCAGGCGAGGAGTTCGGCGCCTTGCGCCGGTTTCGCCATCTGGTCCAGGGAAGCGCAGCATTAAGTCTTTACCGGCTGGCAAGTGCTAGAGGTTGAAGCCCGCAGTCTCCGACCAACGTTTCTACACTACATGATCAGTTCATCCGTGCGCCGGACGATGGGATGCTGCATTTCTTCGAGATCGTTCTTCACCATATTCAGCCCGTAAACGCATTGCTCGAAATTCTTGGAGAGGCTCGCGAATAACGGGGCGACCTTAGCGTACTCGAAGTGCTCGAACTTGGAAACGATGTAGTAACTTTCCTTGCCTGCCTTCACCCACTCCACGAAATTCTCCAGACGCTGGCGGCGCAAGCGAAAGTGATTGATGCTCTCTGGGAACATTCCGGCAAAGAAAAGCGTGTAGTCGCCGATATGTTTGCGCACCTGGCGCTCGCGGTCGAACGAGGGCGCGGGGCCATAGACCGGATCCGATTCCATCAGCATCTCGCCAACGTCGGCCAGCGGGCGGTTCAGGGTATCGTGAATCTTGTAGAGCTGGTCCGCCTCGCAAAACTCCGCCAGCAGGTGCGAAACGTAGGCGACGATCTGCGGGTCGCGAATCCCGATTTCTTCCGCGTAGTGCCGTCCCACCAAATCCTCGAACAACTCCTGCAGTGGATGCGATTCCGGAATCATTTTGAGCCCCCTGAACTCCGCATCGTGCACGGAGTTTCAGCCACCTGCGTGTGTAGATACCTCACTTTGTGGTTGACGCGCAAGTGACTTTTGTTTATCGGCACGATTCATTTTCTTAATCAGTTAGATGGAGTGGCACGCCAACGCGTTGTGCCGGGCACCCGTTAGGAAAAGCTCGTCAGCGAAGCAGAGACGCGCAGATTTCACTGTATGTGCTAGCACTCGCATAAGTCGGCTGCCAGTTTCGCCCGGAAAATCTCGCAATGCGCTGTAAAATTACCCTCCACGGAGGAAGCAATGGAACGGCAGAACATTTCCAGCGGCACCGCGTGGGAGCCCATCGTCGGTTACTCTCGTGCAGTGAAAATCGGCGGACACGTCCATGTATCGGGCACAACCGCCACGGGCGCGGATGGCAAGATTGTCGGGGTCGGCGACGTCTACGCGCAGGCCGTGCAGACTTTGAAGAACATCGAGAGCGCGTTGCACAAGGCGGGAGCCAGCATGAAAGATGTGGTCCGCACCCGCATCTATGTGGTCAACATCGCGGAGTGGGAAAAAGTCGGCAAGGCGCACGGGGAATTTTTCCGCGCGATCCGGCCGGCGACTTCCATGGTGCAGGTGAGCGCGCTCATCTCGCCCGAGATCCTGGTGGAGATAGAAGCGGACGCAGTGGTGTTGTAACGCTCTGGCCTCGATCAGATCAAGGGTTTCGACATCCATACGAAGTGACAGGGGACTTTTGGATTTAACCCGGGAGCGAAAGGCTCGGTGCCGGTTTCAACGTATCCGTGCCGATGGTAGAAGGCGGGCAGCTCCGTCCGGACGCTCACGATTCGCAAATCCATGAAGCGACTGCCCGCCTTCGCGCAGTGCGCTTCGGCGGCATGCATCAACTGGGAGCCGAGACCAGACTTCTGGAATCGCGGATCGACTGCTAGAAGCCCGAGGTAAGAACGATCGCCGCCCCTCAGTTCGACATACACACAACCGCACACGGAGTTCTCTTTCGCAACCTTGTCTTCCGCAACCAGGAAGCTTCCCTTCTCTGAGAAGTCCCGAACCGTCGCCAAATCGATACGATCGCGATCGATGAGGAAGCCTTCCGCGCGGCGAAAGGCGACGTTGATTACCGAGACGATCGCGTCGGCATCCCGAGTCTCGGCCAAGCGTACCTGCATCACTCCTCCTCGCTTGGGGCTGCTGCACTGGCCTGCTCGTCACGAGAGAAATTGCCCCTCCGGAAGGCCTTCCAACTGGCGATTTATCGCAATTCCCTTGACAAGCGCTTCAGCGTGAGCATAATGCGTCAATTCAGTTTTTGTCGATCCATCCGCTTTCTCTCACGGGACGGCGGCGGAGGTACTTATGAGCGTGCTGGAGCTTTGTGACCGGGAAATTGCGGCCGTAGGGATGGAGGCTAGCGTCGCCGATGCCATTCATAAAATGCTCGACCACCACGTCGGCGCCGTCGCGGTTGTGGACAACGAGTACCGCGTCGCCGGAATCTTTACCGAGCGCGATGTCCTTCGCAAAATGTCTCTCAGTAACCTGGACCCGCGAGCCACATCCATACGCGAACTGATGACCACGCCCGTCGAAATGGCGACGCGCGGTACCGGCGCGGGCGAAGCGTTGACCATCATGTTGGAACGCCATTTCCGCCATCTCCCGGTGGCCGATGATAACGGCAAGCTGCTGGGGATTCTCTCCATCCGCAACCTGCTCGAGTGGCGTGTGGACGACCTGAGCCGCGAACTGGAGTCGCTCGAACAATATGTGTCCAACGACGGGCCCGGGGGCTAAGAAGAAACTTCGTTACTTGCGTGCTCGCTCCGTGATCCAGTCTGTCCAGAACGATGAATGGCCGCTGGCCAGCAGCGGAGCTTTGCCTTCGACTGCATCCACAAAATTTTCGATGATTGGATAGTGCAGGTTGGAGTGCGCGGGCAGCGACTCGCGGCCTCCCGGATAAACAATCTCAGGATCATTCAGCGGTGACATTTCGATTTCGCCATCGGTGCCCCGAATGCGGCATTCGTCGCGCGATACTTGCGAGTGCCAGCGTACGTCGACGATCCCGCGGACTCCGCTTTCGTATTCGATCATCACCGTGGCGTTGTCTTCGACTGCGTAGTGGTGCACGAGATTCGAGAGCTGCCCCGCGACGCGTACGGGCTGGCCGAAAAGGAAATTCAGAACGTCGATGCGGTGCGAGGCAATGTCGAAGAGCGGCCCGCACCCGGCCTGGGCAGGATCGACGAGCCAGCTGCGGCTGCCCGTTCCGTCAAACCACCCATGGCAGGTGAGTTCAGCCAGAACGGGCTTCCCGATCGCGCCGGCTACAAGCAGTTGCTTTGCTCGTTGAACTTTGGGATAGCAGCGACGATAGTAGGCGGCGCCGAACGTCTTGCCACTGACGTCCGCGGCATCGAGCATGGTGCGGTCCTCGGCCTCGTTCATCGCCATCGGCTTCTCGCAGAGCACGTGTTTGCCCGCGCGCAGAGATTGGATGGTTTGCGGAGCGTGCAGAAATACAGGCGTGCCGACGTAGACGGCGTCGACGTTCGGGTCGGCCAACGCCTCATCCAGAGTTGCCCAGGATCGAGTGCTGTAAGGTGCGGCCTTCGCGCGATCACGGGTGACGAGGCCATACAAGTTGCTGCGCGGTTCGGCTTGAATGGCAGGAATGACGCGCCGCCTCGTGATATCGCCGATTCCGATGACGATCCAGTTGTGCATAAGAGCAGGTTTCAAAGTTTCAGGGTTTCAAAGTCTTTGTTCGAGTCCGCGTCGCGAGCGCTCTGAAACCTTGAAACACTGAAACCTTGAAACTTTTCCCACACAAACCAAAGGCCGGCATACGCCGGCCTTCGATTCTAATGGATGAGCGAAACTACTTCTTGGGGGCGATCGCGTCTTTCGCGGCCTTGGCCACGCGGAACTTCACCACGGTCTTCGCCTTGATCTGGATCGGTTCGCCAGTCTGCGGATTGCGTCCCACGCGGGCTTTGCGGTGCGCCTTCACCAGGCGGCCGAGGCCGGGCACGACGAAAATGCCGTTCTTCTTGGTTTCTTTGATGGCGGTATCAGCCAGATGCTCCAGAAATGCCGCCGCGGTTTTGTTGGGGAGCTCAGTCTTCTCGGCGAGCTGCCGAATCAGCTGAGTTTTTGTCAGACCTGCAGCCATACTTCCTCCTCGATAAAAATCGATTTAATTCCAGCGGGGGTTATCTTATACCCGTGAGCCTGTGGAAAAACACCTATTTTACAGGGTTTTCCGAATTCTTACATGCGCGGAAGGCCGTCTTTACTGACGTTTCAACGGGTCCTCATTGCAAACCAAGCCTTCCATGCGCATCAGCGTGGTAACCGGTCGCCTTCCACGATAGGAAAAAGAATTCTCCGTGCCTCCGCGGTGATCCTTGTCCGCGGGGATGCAATAATGCTGGCAGGAGCCCCATTGAGCTGCGCCATCTGTGAAATCCGCAAGGAGAAGCGATTCTGTCCCGCCGTGCATGGGCGCATCTGTCCGCAATGTTGCGGCGAGCAGCGGGAAGTGACGCTCGATTGTCCGAGCGATTGCCCTTACCTGCAGCAGGCCCGTGAGCATGAGAAGCCGCGCTCCGCCGAGCAGATCGATCCCGCTGGATTGTTTCTGCAGATCGAAGTCTCCGACCAGTTCATGTACGAGAAAGAACATCTGCTGATGGGGCTGACCTTCGCGCTGGCCAAGGCTGCGCGCGCCGACCGGAACCTGCACGATCTGGATCTGATTGCCGCGCTCACGGTTTTGGCCAAGAGCTATGAACGCCGGGTGAATTCCGGGCTGCACTATGAACAACCGTTGACCAGCGATTCGCAGCGCAGGGCCGCTATCGAAGTCGAGAACATGGTCAAGGAATACCGCGAGGCCGAACAGAAACATATGGGCTACTCGACCGTGCGCGATTCCGAAGTGCTGAAGGCGCTGGTTTTTCTGCTGCGGCTAGCGAATGGCAGGACGTCAGGACGCCCCAAGGCGCGGGCGTTCGTCGAGTTTCTCTCCGCCCAATTCCCGGAAAAGGAGACGGCAGTGATGGCACCGCAAGAAGCGGGCAGCCGCATCATTCTGCCGTAATCCTCGGCGGCGGATTCCCCAGGATTTTGTGTGCCAGCAAGGTAGGAAGGAAGATCATTGATGAGTCTTCCTTCGTGAACCTTCGTGTCCTTTGTGGTTTACCAGCAGTTGCCTTTAATCCGTGGAATCCGTGAAAATCCGTGGCTAACTGGTTTTGACCTTGCGTACAGCCTGTCCCGTGGGCAAAGCGTGAAGTAACTCCCCAATCGTCTTCTTAAGCGCCGGATGCCTGGCTTGCCACGCGATCTCGGCCAGAGGCTCGAGCACGAAACGGCGCTCCGCCATCGCGGGATGTGGGATCGTCAAATCGGGCTTGTTCACCGTCAGATCGCCAAACAGAAGAATGTCGATATCGACGATGCGAGGGCCTTTCTTCTGCAAGCGCAACCGGCCCATCTCCCGCTCAATCTCGAGAACACCGCTCATCAGTTGCGACGCCGAGTGCGAAGTTTCCAGCGCAACCGCACAGTTTACGAACCACGGCTGCTCGGTAAATTCCACCGGCTCGGTCTCGTAGAAAGAGGAAACGGCTGTGACGCGCCCCAGCGTTTTCAGCCTGCGGATGGCCTCGCGCAGATTTTCCTCCCGGTCTCCTACATTCGATCCCAGCGAAAGATAGACGAGGTTAGGCATGCGGGCCGTTTTCAGTTGTACCTTGCGCCGCTGCAAGTTGTCATCCTGATCAGTGGCGCTTCAGTTTGAAATCCAGAACTGTTCAGAGTTGGCGTCATCCCGACCGGAGCCGCATTTCAGGCGGAGGGAGGGATCTCCCGCCCACGAAATCAGAGGGACGGAGATCCCTCAGCCGGCTGAAATGCGCCGGCTCTCGGGATGACCCCCGAAGAAATGTCCAAAATACGACCCTCGACCGAGGGCCCAACACCTTGGTGACTATCGTGGGTCTCGCCTGTCTCCTAAAATCGCACTATGACGTTGGAGTCTATCCTGTTGAGCCAGGATCCGGAATTGGTGCGGGTCATCCGGCCCACGCTCGAACAGTTGTCGATCGATGTCGAGATTTGCCACGAGGCCCGGGCCGGCGCCGACATGCTGATCTCCGACAAGTTCGATGCGGTGATCGTCGATTGCGACGACCTCAAGGGCGGCCTCGCCCTGCTGCAAGGCCTCAGAAACACTCCAAGCAACAAGAACTCCGTGGCGTTTGCCATCCTCAACGGGAAAAGAACCACCACGCAGGACGCATTCGGCATGGGTGCGAATTTCGTGCTGCAGAAGCCGATCAGCGAACTGAACGCCTCCCGCTGCTTTCATGCCGCGCTCAATTTCATGCTCAAAGAACGGCGCAGATATTTCCGTCAGCCCGTGAAGATGCAAGTCAAAGTTGTATTCGCCGGCAAGGCGTTGCAGGCGACCAGCACCAACGTCAGTGAAGGCGGCATCGCCTTGCTGATGCGCGAGGCGCTGCCCAAAGGCGCGACCCCTCATCTGCACTTCTCGTTACCCGGCATTGATGTTCCCATGGACGTCGAAGCCGAAGTGGCGTGGGCCGATATGAAAGGGCTGGCCGGTCTTCGTTTTCGCAATGTTCCCAAGGCGACGCAGGACCAGATCGATCATTGGCTCGACACGCGGATCGAAGAAGAATTTCCCGGCACCAAAGAGCGGATCGCAGTCGCGAAATCCCAGAGCCCCAGCTAACTCTGACTCTCTACATCCTCGTCCCTGGCTTGGTCCGTCCACCCCCTCCACATTTCCCAGGTATCTGGCTTTGGACTTGCGCGTTCCAATGCTCGTGGCAAGCTGGTAGATCTGGAGAGACCTAATCGTGACTCATGACTTTCGGATTGCCAAGGTGCAAAGAACGCTGCGCTGGTTCGAAGAAGATATTCCCCTGCTGAATATGCGGGTGAAAGAGCTATCTAAGGAACGGCAGGAATCGGCCCGCAAGTTCGCGGCAGCCGTCATTGATCAGACCCGGGCTGAACTGGAGCGATTGCTGCGGGAAAAACCAGCGATGGACGATGCGGAAGAAGTGCCCTGCGAGCCCGCCGACTAGCTGGTCTTGAAACCCGGCACGAAGCTACCGCTAGAGTGAGGAACCAGCCACGGCTTCGGCGCGAGAAGCTGTTTCGCGCTCCGCCAATGCCTCGGGGAACGTGACTTCTTCCCATAAAGTCTTATCCCGCAGGATCCGCGAGACCAGCGCGGTGTGCATGGCGTGACCAGCCCGATCGGCTACCACGTTGCCGAGGATCTGCTTTCCGAGCAGCGCCAGGTCGCCCACGAGGTCGAGCACCTTGTGGCGCACAAATTCATCCGGGAAGCGCAATGGACCGTTCTCAACCCCGTCGCGCGTGAGCACGATGCAGTTCTCGCGGGAGGCACCGCGAATCAATCCCATGTTTCGCATAGCCTGTTCGTCTTGGCGCGATCCGAAGGTGCGGGCGGCGGCGATGTGCCGCAAGTAGCTGCCATTAGTCAATTCCACCTGGAAAGTTTCTTTGCCGATCAGCGGATGTGGGAAATTGATCGAATAGGCAACGGAATAGGTGTGGGAGGGATAGACCGCTATGAACTTGTTGCCTTCCCGCATCTCCACTTCGCGCCGGATCTTCAGATATTTACGCGCCCGGCGTTGTTTGCGGATGCCGGCCTGCTGAATCATCGCCACAAAGGGCTGGGCGCTGCCGTCGAGGATGGGAAGTTCGAGATTGTTGAGCTCGACCAGAGCGTTATCGATTCCTAATCCGATAAACGCCGACAGCAGGTGCTCCGTGGTCGAAATCAGCACGCCCTTTTTCATCAGGCTGGTGGCATAGCTAACGCGCGCGACGTTGGGGCTGATAGCCTCGATCTCGTACCCGTCCAGATCGGTGCGGCGAAAGACGATTCCGGTGCCCGAGGCAGCCGGCAGGATCCGCATAGAGACTGGTGCGCCGCTGTGCAGTCCCACGCCGCTGCACTCCACCGCCGAGCGGATTGTCTGCTCGTAGATCAGGAGACGTTTTTCTCGTGTACGCAGTAGCCTACAGCCGTAGGTCGGAAAACTGGCTGTGGTAAAAAAGCCACACCTGTGGCACGATTGGTTCCTTTCATCGGGAGCCACTTTCTGTGGCCGTGCCCTACAGCAACCATTGCAAGTAGCGTGTTTGCAGCAACTTGCATACTGGCGTCGCTGCCATGAGCAATATCAGGGGCTCAATCGGATGCCGGTAAGCCGTCGGCCAGGCAGCCTGTGTAACGTAAAAAACGACGGGATAAAAAACGAATAGAGCCCCCGTGAACAGGGCAAGACCGCGGGGTGCAAGTCTGATTCCCCACATGGCCAAGGCTAGCAAAAGCACGTACCCAATCGGCCACGGACTGAACCAAAATGCCGCGAAACGCCTGCTGCTTCGCCGGACGAAATCCATGGGCGCCAATTGGATGAAGGCAATCGCTTCCCTCCGTCGCGCTTCGAAGAACTGCGCTTCACCCATTTTCGGCAGTTCGCTGCCATACGGCGATTCGCCAGTCCAGTAGTCGCAGGTTCCAGACATTCCGGGATGATTGCCTAGATAAAGTTCCATGCCAAAGTTATCGCGCAGGGCAGGATAGAAGTGATCCATCACGCGGTAATTGCGAACGTACCAGGGAGCAAGACCCAACAACGCCGTAGCGAGCATGACCAGCACTTGCTTTCGATGCAGCCAACGAACGCTCGCCGGAATGAGCAGCGCCAGCATGGGATTCAGCAACAGCATGAGTGCAACCCCGATGCCGAGCAGAATCCAATTTCGAGTTTTAGGCACAAGATCGGGGACGAAATTCAGCCAGAGAACTACCGCAAGCGTCGCGAAGGCGTAGCTGGACAGCGTTATATCCGTCATCGCAATGGGCGCAAGAATCGCCCAAGCCCACGCCGAGACCAATGCCACCATGGGCGATAAGTACTTGAGTCCCGCCCGGTAGATGAAGAACGCCGTCAAACCTCCCACCAAAGCATTGACCGCAAGAATTAGGTCCAGGGAAAACTTGGAGAAGGCGCCGAACAGTTTGAAAATCGCAGCCATGAACAACGGGTACAACGGCAGTTGCTGTGCGGTCGGAATCGGAAGATCGGTAAAGGGCGATGCGAATCCTTCTCCACGCAGAAGGTGCGCGGCGATGTGGCTTGGCTCATTCCCCTGAAAGTGATCGCTGGGCGTGCCCAACCAGTTCAAAACCGACGGTATAAGCAGAATCCGGAAGGCAGTTGCAACCAGAACAATGGCCAGGGGATTGCGAAGCCAACTCACAATTCTCCCAGAGAGGGCTGGCCTTAGCGGCATCGCGCCCACCACTCCCGGCCAACCGGATCACGGTTGCTCTCGGGGCCACATGGACAGGCCGCTAAAACCTTGTGGGTCACGTTCCCTCTAAGCGCACAGTATATCGGGGAGCTGAGGATCGACCACCTGCGCGGGTTCCAGGACTTCGAGGCCCGGCTCTCCAATTTGAATATCGCTGTGAACCGATTTGCTGGTTTAACGTTTTGCTTTTGAAGGTTTTACGGGCTTGTTGGGGTCATAGCCCGAGTTTGGATCAAACATTTTCTCGTCCAATCCCTGATTGATGGTCACCGAGTTCAGGAAGCGCTGGCTGGCCATGTCTCCATTGAAATAACGGGTCACGTTATAGGGCGCCATGATGCCTGAGGCGGAGCGATAGTTCTCGTAGACTTCCTCCTCCAGATTTTTCTGTCGATCAATCGGATCGCGCCACTCGAAGGATTTCTTTACCGGCAGATGAGTTTCCGTATCGCAAAAGAGCGTCACACTCTCGTTCTGCGCGTTGATCAGCGTAACTCGCAGGGCGGGATGCTGCGCGGCGATGGCATTACCTTCAAACAGCAGAACCACGCTGGGATCGTTAACCCAGGTCCGCAGGAGGGTATCGAGCGAGAAGCGGCGGCGGCGCAGGTAGTCTTCAAGGTCTTTTTTCTCGATCGGATGTGGGCCTTTGTAGGTGATTTCGTATCCCCGGTTGCCGACATACAACTCGGCGATGTCGCGCTCCTTGGTGAGTTCGACGCGCTCTTTGTCGGGGAATTCGCTAAAGCTCCAGAACAGCCCGCCGCTGCCGGTGGGCCGTCCGCCGTGAAACCCGTAACCGCGTCCCTGCTGCTCGCGGTCGCGGATGGTGAGATAGGTTTGACCGCCCAGCGCTTCAATTGCCTGGTTGAGGATGGCCTTCGCCTTGTTGGAATTCTCCTGGGCCTCCTTATCCAGCGCAACCGCTGGCGTTGCCGCCTTCGTAGAAACCTGCGCCGGAGACTGGGGCGCGTCCAGCGAACTCTCAGGAGTTTGACTGCAATAGACTGGGGCTGAACACATCAGCAGCAGGATGGGGAGAAACCGTTTCATTCCGTTCGAAGGATTAATTGCGTGCAAGACAGAATTGTAGCGTCCTTATGGGCTTTTCGCCGCAGCGAGCGTGCTCCTCAGCCTGCTTGGATGCAGAAAATCCCGGAAACGCGACGTCCGGCACTCTCTCATAATAGTTTTGGGAAGGGCACGGCTTCAGCCGTGCCGCTACCGGTCATTAAAAAGAGCGGGTTTTAGCCCCTGAGGGTCTCGCCGCTTTGCTTGAAAAACATCTACGAGACCAGTTCTAGCCCGTAAGAACCGCGCCGCCGTTCACATTGAAGACTTCCCCGGTAATGAAGCTCGCGTGTTCCGTGCATAAGAACAGGATCGGCCCGGCGATCTCTTCCGGTCGCGCCACCCGTCCCATGGGAATCGTGCTACGAATTTGTTCTCCGCTCTTGGGGTCTGCGATCGTCTCGGCGCTCATGTCGGTATCGACCCATCCCGGCGCCACCGAGTTCACGTAAATCCCGGCCGGCGCCAGTTCGGTCGACAATCCCTTGGTCATGCTGATCAGCGCGCCCTTAGTCGCGGAGTAATCGCAGTGAAACGCTTCGCCGCGCTGTCCGCTGGTCGAGCTGATGAGGACGATGTGTCCCCCAGGCCCCCGACCGCGAGGCTGGGCTTTCATCTGGGCCACGGAATGCTTCACCAGGCCGAATATGGCGTCGAGATTGATCGACACGGTCGAGCGCCACTGCTCGTCGGACATGCGCTCAATGGGGACATCCGCGGCAGGCCACACTCCGTGATTGGCAACCAGAATGTCGATGCGGCCGAAATGTTTGACGGCCTCTGCCACCAGCGAACGCGCGGCCTCGGGACGATCCAGATCGCATGCGACGGAGTAGCAGACGTCAGAGCCGCATTCCTGTGCCAGCGCTTCCGCCTGAGAACGGGCGCTGCGGTAGCTGAAAACCACTTTCGCCCCTGCCGCGGTAAACATTCTTACGGTGGCCGCGCCGATGCCCCGCGAACCACCCGAGATGAGAGCAACTTTTCCGGAAAGAGAAAGAGAAATGGACATGCCAAGTAACTAACAGTTTCCCTGCGACCCTGGCAAGAGGAGAGCGCTCAGTTCTCACATTTCGGCATCTCGGTACCCGGGATTGGAGATTCCTGGGTTGGAGGGCATTCGTTCCGATTTCAATCCGCGCAACAGCAGGCGCACCAGCATGCCGTCGAAGCGCGTGCCGCTCATCTTCACCAGTTCATCGAGCGCCTGCTCGGGCGTGCGCGCGGAGGAAAACGATTGCTCCGTCACCATGTTGGCGTAAGCATCGGTAAGGCCGATAATGCGCGCCCATAGCGGGATCTCCTCTCCCCGCAGGCCGTCAGGATAACCGGAGCCATCGAAGCGTTGATGGTGATGCTCGATGGCCTCGCGCATCATAGCGGAGTGCGGAATGATGCCCACAATCTCCGCACCCACATGAGCGTGCATCCGGACATGGAAAAACTCGTCTTCGCTCAGCGGTCCCGGCTTGTTGAGAATCTGCTCCGGAATAAAAATCTTGCCGACATCGTGCACCCGCGCCGCGTACACCAGGTCCGCCGTCTCTTCCGAAGATAGTCCTAAAGCGCGCGCCACGACTTCACTGTAGCGCGCCACCAGATCGCCGTGCCCGGCAGTCTGCAGTTCGCGCGATTCGGCAGCGCGGCTGAGCGATTCGATCGCTTCCTTGAGCAAGGGAGCGTTGCAGCCTTGCTCGCCGCAGCACAGCTTGTACAGGGTCGTGGTCAGTTCCTCGAGTTGTTCGGGACCGGCGTGTTCGCGCTGCAGAAAGCCTTCGATGTAGGCCGAGATCTGTTGTCGCTGCCAGGCAAAGTCCTGGCCTTCGACGAACTCCTGCGCCGTCGAAACCAGGTTCCCTCCCGAGCGCTTCGAGACATACATGCCCGCATCGGCCACACGGATGATGTCTTCAATCGAGAATCCATGCATGGGGAAGCTGGCCACGCCAAAGCTGCCGGTGATGTGGTGCTCGGCCAGCATGGGATCGCCCGCCAGCCACTGCCGCAGGCGTTCGGCTAATACCTGCGCCTGCTCGGCTCCGGTTTCCGGCATCAGCACGATGAATTCATCGCCACCGTAGCGGGCCACGACGTTCGATTGCCGCGATTTCTGTTCCAGCAAACGGCCGACCCGCGCCAGCACCAGGTCGCCTTCGAAATGGCCCATCGTGTCGTTGACCTCTTTGAACTTGTCGAGATCGATGAGTACCACGGAGAACGGCCGTCCCGAGCGCGAGGCGCGCTTCCATTCCGCCGACAACGCTTCCCAGAAAAACCGCCGGGTCTTGATTCCAGTCAGGCCGTCGGTGATCGATTGCTGCTGCAGTTTCTGGAAAACGAACGCGTTGTGCAGGGCCGTCGCCAGCAGGTCCGCAAGCGTATTCAGGATCAGCACATCCTGAGGCGAGAACGCGTTCTCGCTGCGGCTCTCCACATTCAACACACCTAACAGCGATTCGCCATACGTGATGGGAATGCACAGCACCGCGCGCGAGTCCGGCAAGATCCCGGTCAGGTTGCCGGGCAGCGCATTTTGCACCAGAGCGCGTTCGCCGGTTCGCGCCACGCGGCCGAGAATGCCACTTCCGAGAGGAATTTTCTTTCCTGTGGCATGGGCTGTGACTCCGGCTTCAGCCTTGATCTCGACCTCCTTCGTCCCATAGTCGAGCAGGCCGATCCCGATGTGGTCAAAACTGAAGTTCCGCTGAATCTCGTTGGCGATCTGGTCCAGCATGTGAACCGGATCGTCACTGGAAATGGCAGTTCGGGAAATGTTGTTCAGAAACGCCAGTTGCCGCGAGCGGCGCTGCTCTTCGGCGAACAGGCGGGCATTCTCCACTGCGACCGAAACCTGGCCTGCTGCCGTCACCAGCACGTCGAGATCGCGCTGCTCGAATACAAATTCCTTATCCGGATTCATCGCCACCATAATTCCCGTCGGCCGGGCTCCCATAAAGATGGGCGTAGCGATCAGGCACTTCGCCGGACGTTGGGGAACATGGCTGATTCCCAGGCGATTTCGTGCCGACTCAAGATCCGAACGGATGAGCAGGGGTTCGCCGGTGCGAATCACGTATTCCGTAAAAGCATTGCGGACTTCGCGCTTGCGCTTGGGCAGCACCCGCCCATCTCGCACTTCCAGCTCAAAGCGGATCTCCTCTCCTTCCTGGAACGCGATGTAGAAATGACTCGTATCGAAAATCTGCCCCAGCTCAACCTGGATGGTGCGCAGGATCTCGTCCTGGTCGAGGCGAGAACTGATGGCCTTGCCAATATCGGTCAGCAGTCCGTATTCCTTGGTGCGACGGTGTGCGCCATGCGTCACAACGTAGTTTTCAAGCGTGAGCCCGAGTTGCAGCGCCAGCCCTACCATCAGGCGCGGCCCGGAGGAACCGAACGCCCGACGCTCCACATGTGGGAACAGGATGACGCCGAAATTGTGCTCGCGAGTCTGCAAGTTGACGGCCGTCAGATGCCGCACTTCGGCTTGCCCGAGAATGCGCTTGAACTCGGTGAAAGTTCCCATCGAGGCGACCGGCAGAGGTTCGGTCATCGTCGCCACATCATGCACGGTGAAAATGCCGCTGTGCCGGTAGGCGAGCTCGCAGATGTATTGCCCGGCGCCGCTTTTTCCCAGAGCTTCGAGGAATCCGTCGGGAAAGCCCTGCTGCACCGAGGGCAGAAGGCTGCGCCAGCGTTCGCCGATCACGATGGCAGCGCGATCCATGGGCAGCGCCGTGCGCAACCGCTCCAGCGCGGCTTGCATATTGGGAACCAGGTCTTCGGCAAACAACAGCCGTTGCGGATCGACGCCCAGGGTCGAAAGAGCGAGCGTATTTTCCTGCACCGCATTGCGCTGGTTTTCAAACAACACCATCACCATGGCAATGCCCAGCAGCATCTGCGGCACCGGGCCAAATAGTCGGGTGGCGTTGCCAACTATCTCCTTCCAGGGATTCTGGATTTGCCCCACTCCCATCAGCACGCCCCAAAATGCCAGCGCGAAGCCCAGCACCTGGAAGGCGAGCGAGCCGCGCTTGTGACCGTTTACGTAGAAAACCGCCGAGCTATACAAAAGGATCGCCGCCAGTCCGAGTCCCAGCCGGATCGCGGGCTGCACGTCCGGACGGAAAATCCCGTTGACAATGTGGCCTCGCAAAGTGAGCAGCGCGAGGATGACTCCGGTAGCTCCCACGGCGGCGTCATACCAGCGAAACTGCGACGGCCCGCGCATCAGGCGCGTGGAAACGAAGATGCATAACGCCATCGCCACCAGGAAGAGCTGGCTAATGAAGAAAGCCAGCGACGACGACGGAAAAGTATCGAGAACGTAATGCAGCGAGTAGGCGGCCCACGCCAGTTGCCAGGCGCGGAAGTACGGCTGCCGGCTCTGTTCATGCAGGTAGGTAAAGACCAGGAACAGCAGGACGGAAACAAATCCCGGAATTAATACCGTCGTGATGACTACGCTGTTCATAGGGTCCGAGAAGACGCCTCTGGCCAAGCTGACTGGCTCAGTTTTGGGGAGAAACAGTGCCCCAATGGTTTCACAGCCGCACGCCCGAAGACAATAGAATTTAAGTACAGTGCCCGCCTTCGATTGCTCTCAAGGACCATGGGGCTGCAGCTGAAATCCCGGTTCGCGGCGTTGGCTTCACGATACTGGGTTGATGATGCCGGGTTGACGATGTCCGGAGGCGGTCCGTAACATCGAAGGTCCAACAGGGTCCTAATCTACTTATGTCGAATGCTTCGAGTTCGCCTGAGCACGGCAAGCCCCGGGTACGCTTTGCTCCCTCGCCGACGGGGTTTCTGCACGTGGGCAGCGCCCGCACGTTTATTTTCAATTGGTTATATGCCCGCAGTACGGGCGGCACCATGATCCTGCGGCTCGATGACACCGATGTCGGACGCAATACCGACGCCTCCGTGAATTCCATTTTCGAAGGCCTGAAGTGGCTCGGCCTAGGATGGGACGAAGAGTACAAGCAGTCGGAGCGCGGTGCGCTGCACCGGCAGATGGCCGAGACGATCTTTCAGAAGGGACTTGCCTACCGCGATTTCACTCCCGCCCACACCGGAGACAGCGAGAAGTCGGGTGCGCAAGGAACATGGCTGTTCAATCCCGGCATGCGCGAGCTTTCCCGCGAAGAAAGCGACCGCCGCGCCGCTGCCGGCGAACCTTTCGCCTTGCGATTCCGCGTCCCCCGCGATGGGACGATGTGGGGACAGCCGCCTAAGCCTGTCCTGAGCGGAGTCGAAGGGGCTGTCCGATTTGCCGAAGGCAAATTATCTGTCCACTTCGACGATGCGGTCTACGGCAAACAAGTTAAGGCTTGTGCCGACATCGAAGATTTCGCGCTCCTGCGCTCCGATAGCATGCCGACCTATCACCTGGCCTCATGCGCCGACGACGCCGACCTGCGCATCAGCCACATCATCCGCGGTCAGGACCATCTTTCGAACACGTTCAAGCACGTGTTGATCTTCGAAGCCGCCGGCTTCGAGTCCCCGCGGTTCGCCCACCTGCCTCTGCTGGTCGCGCCCGATGGCACCAAGCTCTCGAAGCGCCGCCACGGCCCGGTTGTGAGCGTGACCACCTATCGTGACGCCGGATTTCTTCCCGAAGCTTTCATCAACTTCCTGTGCCTGCTGGGCTGGTCGCCCAAAGACGATCGCACCAAAATGAGTCGGCAAGAACTCGTAGACGCTTTTTCGTTAGAAGGAATCAACCGCGCCAACGCAGTAGTAAATTTCAAAGAACCTGCCGCATCCCCTGAAGAGACGTTCGATCCCAAAGCACTCTGGTTGAACGCGGAGCACATCCGCAGCCTCGCGGTTGAAGACCTCAGCCAGCGCCTGCTCCCGATCGTGCGCGCAGCCGGCTTCAACGTCACGCCAGAAAAGATGCTGCGCATCACACCACTCATCCGCGAGCGCATCAAGCTGTTGAGCGAGGTGCTGACTGCGGCTGATTTTTTCTTCGTCGAAGCGTTGCCGCCCTACGATCCCGCCGAACTCATTCCGCAAAAGGGAGACGCGGCCATGGCGCTGAAAGTCCTGCAGAAGGCGCAAGCCGTGCTGGCCAACGTCGAGTTCAAGCACGACCCGCTGGATCAAGCCCTGCGAGCAGCCGCGCAGGAACTAGGCGTGAAGGCGGGACAGATGTTTCAGCCCATCCGCGTCGCCGTCTGCGGCCGCAAGAACGCCCCGCCGTTGTTCGAAACGCTGGAAGTGCTGGGGAAAGAAACCACGTTGAGCAGGATCGAGCAGGCGAATCGAAAGCTGAGCTGAATCTTCTCAAAAGCAAAACCCCGAACCGTTGCCAGTTCGGGGCCGTCAACCTGTCCCATGATGCTCTGTCATGCTGAGCGGAGAACGGACTTCGCCAAGCGAAGTCCGTTCGTAGTCGAAGCATCCCTACCCAAAAAACGACTCTCGCAGCTCATGTCGGTTTCGCTATAGGGATGCTTCGACTCCGCAGCGAGGATCTCTGCGCTCTCCTCGCTGTTCCGCTCAGCGTGACGGACCACCACAATCCAGCCCCCTTCTTTGCGGTAAGATCAAGAGTTATGAAAACGTCAGATGCTGAGCCGGAGACGGCCGCGAGCCCGTCTCCCGAACATCGTCCTTCGAATTTCCTGCGCGACAAGATTGCCGACGACCTGAAGACCAACAAGTACAACGGGCGCGTCCAGACTCGCTTTCCTCCCGAGCCCAATGGATATCTTCACATCGGCCACGCCAAGGCCATCTGCATCGACTTTGGGATCGCCGAAGAGTTCGGCGGCAAGACCAATCTGCGCTTCGACGACACCAATCCTGAAAAAGAAGATATCGAGTACGTCGACTCGATCATGGAAGACGTGAAGTGGCTTGGCTTCCAGTGGGACGGTCTTTTCTACGCTTCGGACTATTTCGGCCAGCTCTACGAGTGGGCGATCAAGCTGATCAAGGACGGCAAGGCGTACGTAGACGATCTCACCGCCGACGAGATTCGCAAGTACCGCGGCACGCTCACGGAGCCGGGCAAAGACAGTCCGTATCGCAACCGCTCGATCGAAGAGAATCTGAATCTATTCGAGCGCATGAAGGCCGGCGAGTTTCCCGATGGATCGCGGGTTCTGCGCGCGAAAGTCGACATGTCTTCGCCCAACCTGAATATGCGCGATCCCGTGATGTACCGCATCCTGCATGCCGAGCATCACCGCACCGGCAACAAGTGGTGCATCTATCCGATGTATGACTACGCGCACGGGCAGTCGGATTCGCTGGAAAAAGTCACGCACTCGATGTGCTCGCTCGAGTTTGCCGATCACCAGCCGATCTACCGCTGGTTCATCGAGCAGCTGGGAATCTTCCCGTCGCAGCAGATCGAGTTCGACCGCCTCAGCCTGACCTATACGCTGATGTCGAAGCGCAAGCTGCGGCAGCTGGTGGAGCAGGGACAAGTGAAAGGCTGGGACGATCCCCGCATGCCGACGCTCGGCGGATTGCGCCGCCGCGGCTATACCCCGGAAGCGATTCGCAACTTTGTGAAGGCGGCGGGCGTGTCCCGCACCAACGGCATTGTTGAGCTGGCCATGCTCGAACATTTCGTCCGCGAAGACTTGAACAAACGCTCCACGCGCGTGATGGCGGTGCTGCGTCCGTTGAAAGTGGTGATCGACAACTATCCCGAGAATCAGGTCGAAGAAATGGATGCGACCAATAATCCGGAAGACGAGAGCGCCGGCTCGCGCAAGGTACCGTTTTCGCGCGAACTCTACATCGAGCAGGACGATTTCCGCGAAGTGCCTCCGCCGAAATATTTCCGGCTCTCGCCGGGCCGCGAGGTGCGCTTGCGTTACGGCTACTTCATCACCGCGAAGAGCGTGGTGAAAAATGACAAGGGCGAAGTCATCGAAGTACATTGCACCTACGATCCGGCAACGCGCGGCGGCAACTCCCCGCCCGACGGACGCAGGGTGAAGTCGACGATCCACTGGGTCTCGGCGCAGCACGCGATCGACGCCGAAGTGCGGATTTACGAGAACCTGTTCACCAAGGAAAATCTCGCCGACGTAGAAGAGGGTAAGGATGTGCTCGACTACCTGAATCCGAATTCATTGGAAGTGATCGCGAACGCGAAGCTGGAACCGTCGTTGGCGAATGCCGCGCCCGGCAGTCGCTACCAGTTCGAGCGCCTCGGCTACTTCTGCGCCGATCCCGACTCGACGCCGGGCAAGCCAGTCTTCAACCGCACCGTGGCGTTGAAAGATACGTGGGCGAAGGTAGAGAAGAAGCAGGGGAAAGGATGACTACTTAGACCGGTCCTCCTCGATCAGTCGCCGGAGTTCTTGAAGTAGGTTCCGGGAGAAATCCGGATGTGCCTTGCCCCACTCCAGCGCTCGGTCCCATGCTTCCCGCAAGCGGGAGTCTGCCGACCAGTGCTCAAAGAAGGGCCGAAGTCCAGCGCTTTCCAAAGCATGCTCGAGAAATCCCGTCTCGATGGCGTCTCGAATATCTTCTTCACTCACCAGGCCTGGAGAGTGTGTTCCACGGTTTTTAGACCCAGCAAACTGGCATGTAGATTTCCCGCCAAGTGGTAATGGATGCGATCCGTCAAAAGCTTTAGGGTACCTTGGAATGTTCGCACTGATATTCCTCGAAATTTCCCGCGTCCCACTCTCGATGTGCAGCGCCGGCGTCCTGCTTTTCCTGATTGCGCTGTGGGCCGCCAAGCGCGACATCGCAAAAGCCCGCGGCCTCGACAAAGTCGTAGCCTTGACCAATCTCTGTTTTGCCGTCCCCTTGGCGGTCTTCGGCGCCCTCCATCTAACAGCCGCTAAATCCCTCATGGCGATGGTGCCCTCCTATATGCCTTGGCCGTTGTTTTGGGCGTACTTCTTCGGCCTTGCGATGTCGGCCGCGTCTATCAGCATGGCTACGAAAATTCAGGTGCGCTGGTCCGGACTGCTGTTCGGGATCGCAATGTTTCTGTTCGTAGCGATGATGGACCTCCCGGGAGCGTTATCCGCGCACAACCGGATTTCCTGGGAGCTCATGTTCCGCGAGCTTTCGTTCGGCGCGGGCAGCTGGATGCTGGCGGCGGCGGCGATGCCTAAACCCGAGCAGCAGAGCATGCGAAAAGCGTTCGCCGCCATGGGCTGCGTCATCATTGGGATCACCGCCGTGCTCTATGGTGTCGAGAACTTCCTCCATCCCATCAATGTCCCGGCCGTGCCTCTCGAAATGGTGATGCCCACATGGATTCCAGCACGCCCGCTCATTGGCTATCTGACCGCGGCGTTTCTCGTGGTTGCGGGGATAGGCATTCTATCCATAAAAAAGGCGCGGCTGGCAGCGACTAATCTCGGTGCCTGGATTGCGCTGCTGGTCCTGTTCATCTATGGACCGATCCTGATCGCGGCCCTGGCCAACCCGAGCACCGACATCAAGGTGGAGGGGATCAACTACTTCGCCGACACGCTGCTGTTTGCCGGAGCAGTCCTCGCAGTCGCCAGCGCGACCCCAAGCCGCGATTAATGGATGGGCTCGCGAGTGGGTAAGTTTATCCCGGCACCGTTGTCATGCTGAGCGAAGAGCGGCCTCCGCGAAGCGGAGGCCGTTCGCAGTCGAAGCATCCCTACCAGCGTCCCCGCGGTGTTGCGTCGGACCGTCAGACCGTCAGCCAGTAGAGGCCGCGCCGATAGTGGCCATAGGGATGCTTCGACTCCGCCGCGAGGATAGGGATGACAAACTAGGATGGCGGGCTGATAGCTGACGGCCGATAGCTGATAGCTAGTTATGCACGTGTGGACTCTGCGCAGGGTTCGCATGATGCGTGGCGGGTTCCTTCACCACCTTCACATCAAAGCTCACCGGCAAAGTTTTTGGAGGGAAGCACTGTGCGTTGTCGCAGGCCTGGTAGCGCAGCACTCCGTGCATCACGTATTTTCCCGGCACCACCGACTTCAGCGGATGCACCGCCAGATTGATAGCGAAATCTCCGCTGTATACACTCAGCTTCTCATCCGGCGAAAACGGAAATGCCAAATCCTGCCCTTCGGGATATTCAATCTTTCCCAGCACAATGTCAGTGGGCAGATCCATCTTCAGAGCGGTGGGAATCAGGAACTCCGACTTTGGCGTGTTGGAGTTGATGTGGAAACCGGAGGCCACGCGGAAATCCAACCTCACCATCGTCTGTTCGGTGCGCTTAGCCGTCACCAGCGGCACGGGAGCCATCGAAACCGACGGCGACTTGCCCGACTGCGCCCAGGCAGCGCCGGCCAGCAGCGCCACGCAACCAATGATTCGCGGATTGAATCGTGCCCACATCGTCGCCTTACCCGGCTCAATACAAATAGTAGATCGAGCGCGAGGCCGCTCCTATTGTCACTTCTGAGGCTCGGGTTGTCACTTTCGAGGCTGGAGCGCCGCCGCGCTCGTTGTGGCTTCGGTTTTGAGCGCTTTCTTGATCGCGTCCTCGATCTCGGCTTTGCCCTTCAGCCCGATAATCCGGTCGACGATCTTTCCATCGCGGCCGATAAAGAAGCTTTCGGGCAGGGCGGGGACGCCGCCGTATTCGTCGCCCACGGCTTCTTTCCCCAACAGCACCGGGTAATTCACGCCCATATCTTTGGCGAACTTCGAAATCTCGTCCTTGCCGGAATCGTCCATGGCCACTCCGACCACCTGCAGGCCCTGGTTGCCGTATTGATTCTGCATTTCGACGAGCCACGGCGTCTCGATCTTGCAGGGACCGCACCATGTGGCCCAGAAGTTCAGGAGAACGGCCTTGCCACGCAGATCTGAGAGCTTCAGGTTTCCGCCGTCCAGCTTCTCCAGCGTGAAATCAGGAGCGGGCGTGGACTTGCCGACGATCGCGGGTGCATCACTTCCCGAGCGCCGCGCCATGTGAAAGCCAAAATACAGCATCGCGGCCGCAATCACCGCAACCACAACTAGCGCCAGCGGATTGCGCCCCGGCCCCGGAACCGGGCCCCGCGGCGGGATGCTATTTGGCTCGCCGCCCGTCACCGGTTGCGGATCGGGCGTTCCATCGGGTTGTTCAAGATTCGACATAAATCCTCACAGCGCAAAACGGTTTAAGAATGAGAGCCAGCTCGAAATCAGAGTGAACCGGCCAAGCACGAGAAGGACGCCAAGCGCAATCAGCAGCCCGCCCGAAGCCACTTCGAGCGCGTGCATGTGCGACCGGAAGCGGCTATAAAATTTAAGAAAGCGCTCCATCAGAAGCGACGTCAGCAAAAACGGTACCGCCAGCCCCAGCGAATAAACCCCCAGCAGCAGGATTCCCTTCACCAGCGTGTCCTGCTCCCCGGCCAGCGTCAGGATCGCGGTCAGAATCGGCCCCAGGCAAGGAGTCCAGCCGAAGGCGAAGGCGAATCCGATCACAAACGCCCCCAGCGGCGTGCTGCTGCCCTTGACGCTGTGTAACCGTGCGTCGGTATACAGCGCCTTGATCTTGAAGATGCCGGTCAGATGCAGCCCGAAAATAATAATGACCACCCCGGCCACGATCGAGAGCGTGTGCTTGTAGCGCGCCGCAACCTGCCCTATCTCTGTCGAGATCGCGCCCAGCGTGATAAACACAACGCTGAAGCCGAGGATGAATCCGATGGAGTTCACCATCACGCGCCGCATCAGTTGAGCTTGCGGAGACTTCAGCTCTTCCACCCCCGCGCCGGAAATCAACGAGACGTACCCCGGAACCAGTGGCAGCACGCAGGGCGACAGAAACGAAATCAGGCCCGCGAAGAAAGCGGCAATCGGCAGTGGAAGGCTTCCCATCGGTTGTTATTGTACCCGCTGCGCGTCCCTCACCTGAATAAGACGCGCCAAGCCGGCTTTAGTTGCAACAATGCGGCTTTGCTCAGCGGGCTTCTTCAGTCGGCCCTGGATTCAGTGTGCCTTCGATTTCGACGATTTTTCAGGCTCGGCCACAGATGGCGGCGCGGTCAGCGCCGGCAGGTCTGGAGAATCCATCAATTTGTGGAAGATTGCTGTGGGCAGCGTCGCCACCAGCACGGCCCGGCTGTCCTCCTGCCTTACCTGCAGGCTGTCGAACAGAGCCTTCAGGTCGGCGTCTGTGCCGGGAGATCCCACGGAAGCCTCCGCGCTGTGAAACATCGACAGAAAGACGCTCACCTTGTTGGCGATTGACTCGGCAGCCTCTTTGCTGCCCGGCCACGCCTCGGCCCGCAAATGCAACACTCCCGCGCGCAAAGGAAAATGCAAGAAGCTGGCGGAAATCACCAGGTCCGTCGATCGCGGGAAAACCGTTGACCATCCCTCGAACTGCGGCGCCGTCGGCTCGATTCGCGCCACCAGCCAGAGCGGGCTGGCCAACTGTACCCGCTTGTAGTATCGGCGCAAGAATGCCGGACCTCCGAACGGAGACGCCAGGCGCCGCGAGCGGTCAACGATGCCGCGGACGACGGCAGGATCGTCGTGGTTCGAAGCAGCGACAGTGTCTACTCCGAGGATCGCGAGCCGGAAGGTTCGTCCGGAAATTGGGATCGTATAAATATTGACGGAGTTATAGTTCTCGACCGACTGCGCCATGCGCTGCATGTAAGCCGCGCACCTGCCGGTATCGAAGTGGGCGACGAAAACTTCGGAAAAACGCGGCTCCGGCGCCGACCCACCCGTTCCCCCGCCCGGCCAGTTCTGCGGATAGTGGACCGCAAATGCCACGGACTCCAAGTCCCGCTCGTAGTCAAACCCGGTTTCCTGGATGAAGCGCTCGTAGTCCGGATCGTGCGAGACGGGGAAGAACGGCTTCCCGTTGTTCGTCTTGCGAACCCAGCTCAGATTGGCATAGAGAAAGGCATCAGCCCCCGGCAAAAGCCGCGCCGGTTCGGGCGGGGCGGCCTTGCGCAGCTGGACGGCCACGGTCAGCAATGCCGCCACGATTACGACCCCGAGAGCAATGGGAAGAGTGCGTCTGATTCGCATGGAATGCGGCTGGAATGAAATGATAGCATTTTGGTACCTTCACCCGAGAGGTGGAACCGCCGGATCCTCTCAACTGTCGGTTGCGCCGAAACTTTCCCTTGTGGTACCTTAAATAATTGTCCCGGACATTTGGAAGGGATCAGAGGGATCAGTTTGCGCGGAGGCGCATCGGTCCCGGGAATTGCTGGCGTAGCTCAGTCGGTAGAGCATCTGATTTGTAATCAGAGGGTCGGGGGTTCGAATCCCTTCGCCAGCTCCAGAGAACGAAATTTTTTCGGCAGGCGGCGGACTCGGTTAGCGGCAACTTTTCCCGGCGTGCAGTGATCTTCGCAGTTTCTTGTGCGCGACCTTGGTTTTCCTGTTTTGACGAAATAGAAGTGTGACTTGTGCTGCGTTTGGTCTGCGTGTTCGGTGCAAGCGATCGGCAGGCGCAAAACGCAGTCTGCCGGACGGAGCGCTAATAGCCGCATCGCCCGAAAGTTTCTGCACAGGTGGGTGAGTGGTTAAAGCCAACAGACTGTAAATCTGTCCCTCCTAGCGAGGTACGAAGGTTCGAATCCTTCCCTGTGCACCATGATTCACGTGAATCGCTTGTCCATTGCGCTGCTCTGTTACGTCGTTCTGGGAGCGCTGACTTGGACGACGATCACAGACCCGAAGATCCGGGCGGGAACGCTGGTGATCCTGGCGCTGTTTGCAGTGAAGTCGGTGTTGCGCCGCAAAGACGTGCTGCATGCCGACAAAGGCAGCGACGCCGATTAAGGTTTGGCTGACAGCTGATAGCTGACAGCTGAGTTTCAAGGGCCGATGTAGCTCAGTTGGTAGAGCACTCCCTTGGTAAGGGAGAGGTCATCAGTTCAATCCTGATCATCGGCTCCAGAGATTGGTTGAAGGTTTGGGAAGGTTGAAGGTTTGAGAAGGGCACGGCTTTAGCCGTGCCGCTAGGAAGTCGAGATTGAAAGCGGCTTCAGCCGCTGAGGGTTTACTGAAGGCTGACAGCTGATCGCTGACAGCTGAGTTTCGCGGGAGTAACTCAGTGGTAGAGTCACAGCCTTCCAAGCTGTTGGTCGCGGGTTCGATTCCCGTCTCCCGCTCCATTTTTGAAGGGGATGACAGTGGCATTTGAACAAGCTGCCATCAAGGTAGAGAAGGCCGAGGAATTTGCCAGGCTGCAGGCCGCCATCGAGCAGGCATTCTTGCCCGAAAAAGTCGAGCAGTTTTTGAAGCAGCTCGACCGCAAGAGAATCCGCGTTCGCGATGTGGATGCGGTGCTGGCGCAGCGGGTGCTCGAGGGTTTCGCCGAGCCGGGCCTGACCGCGCAGCAGTTGTATCAGGCGCTGACGCTGTCCGACCAGGCGCAAATGCGCGAGTTGTACCTGTCGAAGCTCGAAGGCATCGACGTCGCGCTGCGGCATAAGTTTAAGAAGCTGTACCAGTACTACTGATCGCGTTTTGCGGGCGTGAAGCTGAGCGAAGTGAAGCTGGGAGCCCGCAGCGATCATCCTGAGCGAAGCGAAGGATCTAGGGTTTGTATCAGGGCGCGGCTTGAGCCGCGCCGACAAGGCAATCATAAGACTTGGGGCTTTAGCCCCAGAGGAACGGAAATGGCGAAAGAAAAATTTGATCGCAATAAGCCGCACTGCAACGTAGGGACGATCGGACACATCGATCATGGCAAGACCACGTTGACGGCGGCGATCACCAAGGTGCTGCAGAAGCACAATCCGAAGATCGTGTTCCGGTCGTTCGATTCGATCGATAACGCGCCGGAAGAGAAGGCGCGTGGCATCACGATCGCGACCGCGCACGTGGAGTATGAGACGGCGAACCGGCACTACGCGCACGTGGATTGCCCGGGACACGCCGACTACATCAAGAACATGATCACGGGCGCGGCGCAGATGGATGGCGCGATTCTGGTGGTCGCGGCGACCGACGGTCCCATGCCGCAGACGCGCGAGCACGTGCTGCTGGCCCGCCAGGTCGGTGTGCCCTACATCGTGGTGGCGTTGAACAAGTGCGATGCGGTAGACGATCCCGAGTTGCTGGATCTGGTTGAGCTGGAAGTGCGCGAGCTGCTGAAGAGCTACAAGTTTCCCGGCGACGATGTGCCGGTGATTCGGCTGTCGGCTCTGGGTGCGCTGAACGGTGAAGAGAAGTGGGAGAAGCAGATTGACGCGCTGATGGAGGCGGTGGACAAGAGCGTGCCGCAGCCGGCGCGCGAGTTGGACAAGCCGTTCCTGATGCCGATCGAAGATATTTTTTCGATCTCGGGCCGCGGCACGGTGGTGACGGGCCGCATCGAGCGCGGCAAGGTGAAGGTTGGCGAAGAAGTGGAAATCGTCGGCTTCCGCGAGACGCGCAAGACGGTGGTGACCGGCGTCGAGATGTTCAAAAAGCAATTGGACGAAGGCATGGCGGGCGACAACGCTGGCCTGTTGCTGCGCGGCATTGGCAAGGAAGATGTGGAGCGTGGCATGGTGCTGGCGAAGCCGGGCTCGATCACGCCGCACACCAAGTTCAAGGCTGAGGTGTACATCCTGACGAAGGAAGAAGGCGGGCGACATACGCCATTCTTCAAGGGATATCGTCCGCAGTTTTATCTGAGGACGACGGACGTGACGGGCGTGGCGGAGTTGCCGGCGGGCACGGAGATGGTGATGCCGGGAGACAACGTCAGCCTGGTGATCGAGTTGATCACGCCGGTGGCGATGGAAAAGGGCTTGCGCTTCGCAATTCGCGAAGGCGGGCATACGGTGGGCGCCGGAACGATCGCGGAGATTGTTCAGTAAGGCTTGTGTAGAGGAAGATCGTGTGGAGCAGGATTGTGTGGAGCGGGCACTCTTGCCCGCTGGTTTTGAGGTGCTGCAGGCAAGCGGGCAGGAGTGCCCGCTCCACACGAACTAGCGGCAGCAGCCCCGAAGGGGCGGAATAGGTTAGCCCAGGGCGTAAGCCCTGGGTAGGGTCGCGATACGAAGAACGAGTCCCGTAGGGACGGCACTTTATCCCGCGGGTAAGACAATGCACAGGTCCTTCGCGAGACAAAAACCGTCTCGCTCAGGATGACAAAGGTTAGGAGCTGTTTTTATGCCCCGAGAAATTGTGACATTACAGTGCGGTGACTGCAAAGAGCGGAATTATTCGACCACCAAGAACCGCAAGACGACGACCGAGCGGCTGGAATTCAAGAAATTCTGCCGCCGTTGCCGTAAGCACACCGCCCATAAGGAAGTGAAGTAGATTTGGTAATTGGGAAATTTTGTAATTGGGTAATTGAAAATCTCGTGCGTATTCGGTTTTCAAATTTCTAAATTACTCAATTACCAAATTACTAAATCGCAACAGGGGCGTAAGCTCAACGGTTAAACTGTCGGTCTCCAAAACCGAACTTGGGGGTTCGAATCCCTCCGCCCCTGCCAGAGTTTTTGGAGAGAAGGACCAGGAGTACTGATGTCAGTCGAGACGAAGAAAATGGCGAATTCACTTGCAGCAGCCGGCGGCAATTTCGGCGACCAGATTAAATCCTGGCCGGAGCGGATCAAGACCTTCTATAACGATGTGCGCGGCGAGATGCGCAAGGTGACCGCGCCCAGCCTCAAAGAGGTTCGGGCAACCACCACCGTCGTCGTCATCACGGTCGCCATCTTCGCTTTTTATTTCTGGGTGATCGACTTCTTCATTCAGAAGGGCGTATCCGCTCTGTTTAAGCTCTTCAAGGCCAACTGACGGGCGAATCGGAATTGCCGGCCCGCAGAAAAAGGGCCGAAAAGAAAATGCTTACTATGCTGGACGAAGAAAAAAACGAAACACCAACTGGCGGCGAAAGCACACCGCAGCCTCCCGCGGACGGAACTGCTGTCACCACCGAAGCTCCTCGCAACCCGAACATGAAGTGGTACATCATCCACTCGTATTCGGGCTTTGAGCGCAAGGTCAAAGAGTCGCTGGAGTCGCGCGTGGCCGCTTTCGGCCTGCAGGAAAAGATTGGCAAAGTGCTGATCCCGACCGAGTCGGTCACCGAAGTGCGCGGCGGCAAAAAGTACACCTCCGAGCGCATGTTCTATCCCGGCTACGTGCTGGTCGAAATGGATATGGACGATCACGTGTGGCACGTCGTGAAATCCACGCCGCGCGTTACTGGATTCGTCGGCACCGGGCAGCAGCCGACGCCGCTTTCGGACGAAGAAGTTCAGCACATCGTTTACAAAGTTGCCGACAGCCGCGAGAAGCCGAAGCTCAAAGTTAAGTTTGAGAAGAACGAGTCGGTCCGCATCACCGAGGGGCCGTTCGCCAGCTTTACCGGCGTAGTCGACGAAGTGAATGAAGATCGCGAGACGCTGAAAGTGATGGTCACGATTTTCGGCCGCTCCACTCCGGTGGAACTCGAGTTCAACCAGGTGGAGAAAGTCGCGTAGGAATTTGGT
Source organism: uncultured Acidobacteriota bacterium (assembly GCA_963719865.1). Taxonomy (GTDB): domain Bacteria; phylum Acidobacteriota; class Terriglobia; order Terriglobales; family Acidobacteriaceae; genus Sulfotelmatobacter. The sequence goes on from CAVRDS010000065.1 coordinate 127,001, forward strand.
AATTGGGAAATTTTGTAATTGGGTAATTGAGAGACGCGATGTGGCCGGAAAGGTTTTGAAAGGGCGCGGCTTCAGCCGCGCCGTAAGAAGCCCGAGCGAGACCGGGCTTTAGCCCCTGAGGGCGTCTCGAATAAAAAGTCCGCAGATTGTTGAGCCGAAAATCCTAGACTCACGCTGCCGACGGAAGAGAGATCATGGCAAAAAAAGTTACAGGTTACGTCAAGCTGCAGATCGCCGCGGGCAAAGCGACTCCGGCGCCCCCGGTGGGCCCCGCGCTCGGCCAGGCGCAGATCAACATCATGGAGTTCTGCAAGCAGTTCAACGCCAGAACCAACCAGAAGGAGATGGAAGGTCTGATCATCCCGGTGGTCGTGTCCGTATATAGCGACCGCTCCTTCGCCTTCATCACCAAGACGCCTCCGGCCTCGATTCTGTTGAAGCGCGCCGCCGGCATCGCCAAGGGATCGGGCACGCCGAACAAGGATAAAGTCGGCAAAGTGACCGCCAAGCAGGTCGAAGAGATCGCTAAACAAAAGATGCCTGACCTGAACGCCGCCTCAGTAGAGACCGCGATCAAGAGCGTGCGCGGCACGGCAAGATCGATGGGCATCGAAGTAGTTGGATAGGTTTGGGATTGTGTGGGGACGGGCGTCTTCGCCCGTCCAGCAAGCGCAGCGAGCGTGGTTTTGGCAGGCTCCGTCGTTTTGGTTTTGTGGAAGGGCACGGCTTCAGCCGTGCCGTTGAGACAAGTTTTTGAAGGGGCTTTAGCCCCTGAGGTTTGTAAGTCAATAGCACCACGGCTCTCCGATTCAACGGTGAGCGGTGGGAGACAAAGGAAAAGCAATGAAAAAAGAGGGAAAGAACATCGCCAAGGCGCACGCTGCAGTCGAGAAGCGCCCCTATGTTCTGCAGGACGCGGTTCCGCTTCTGCAGAAAGTGAAGTACGCAAAATTCGACGAGACTGTCGAAGTTACCCTGCGCCTGGGAGTCGATCCCAAGCACGCCGACCAGATGGTGCGCGGCACGGTCGTTCTGCCGCACGGACTCGGCAAATCGAAAAAAGTTCTGGTCATCGCCACCGGCGACAAGATTAAGGAAGCCGAAGCGGCGGGCGCCGATTACGCCGGCGGCGAAGAGATGGTCGAGAAGATCACCAAGGAAAACTGGACCGACTTCGACGCCCTCATCGCCACGCCTGACGTGATGAAATCCGTCGGACGCCTGGGCAAGATTCTCGGTCCCAAGGGACTGATGCCGAATCCGAAGACCGGCACGGTCACTTTCGACGTGGGCAAAGCCGTGCAGGAAGTGAAGGCCGGCAAGGTCGAATTCCGCACCGACAAGACCGCTCTCGTACATTGCCCCGCCGGCAAGATTTCTTTCACACCTGACAAGCTGATCGAGAACGCCACGGTGGTGATCACCAGTGTGATCAAGGCCAAGCCCTCGGTCGCCAAGGGCAAGTACATCAAGGGCTGCTACCTGAGTTCGACGATGGGTCCGGGGATTTCCGTGGACGTGACCCCGATCGAGACGGCAGCGAAAGCTTAAAGGCCGTCGTTAGCCGATTGTCGTTCGAAGTCCATTGGAGCAGCGAACGGCGCGAACGACCAAAGGCCGACGACCAACGACGAATTTGAAAGGGTTTCGATATGGCGGTTACCAAAGCAAAGAAGACAGAGCAGGTCGAGAAGCTGAGCAAAGACCTGAGCAACGTTTCGAACGTGGTCGTCGCGACCTACACCAAGATGACTGTGGCCCGGGACTATGAGCTGCGCAAGGCTCTGCGCGGCGCGGGCGCGAAGTATCAGGTCGTCAAGAACACGTTGGCCGAGCGCGCCGCGAAGGGTACCAAGGTCGAGGGCGCATTGAAGGACCTGGCTGGCGTCACGTCGATCGCCTACACCACTGGCGATCCGGTCGCGATGGCCAAGGCGCTGACCAAGTATGCCAAAGACACGCCGGAGTTCACCTTCAAGGTTGGTGTGGTCGAAGGCAAGGTCATCAACATTAAAGAGATCGAAGCCTTGGCCAGCATGCCGTCGAAGGAAGAGCTGTATTCCAAGCTCCTGTTCCTGATCAACGCTCCGGCGCAGCGCCTGGCGACGGTCATGAATCAGGTCGGCCGCAACCTGGCAGTGGTGGTCGATCAAGGCGTGCAGCAGAAGAAGTTCAAAGAGGCCTAGGCCTCTGGATTGAGTAATTGGGAAATTTAGAAATTGTGAAATTGAAAGATCGGCGGTAATCAAAGGTTTTCAATTACCAAATTACAAAATTTCCCAATTACCAAATGATTTTGGCTGTTCGCAACTCAGGGGTTGCGCGGTCCTTTCCAACCGTTGTCTGGCGCGAGGAAGCGGGGCCTGGTCGCACTGGAAACCTGATTTGCGGATGGCGAAAAAGAAAAGACTAAATACTGGAGAATCAACATGGCGGATATTGCACAGTTGGAAGAATCAATCGTAGGCCTGTCGCTGCTCGAAGCGGCTGAGCTGGTGAAGAAGCTGGAATCGCGTCTGGGCGTGTCGGCGGCGGCAGCGGCTCCCGTGATGGTGGCGGGCGGTGGTGCGGGCGCGGCGGCAGCGGCTCCGGCCGAAGAAAAGACCGAATTCACCGTCGTCCTCAAAGAGGTCGGCGCCAACAAAATCAATGTCATCAAGGCCGTCCGCGAGGTCACCAGCCTGGGCTTGAAAGAAGCCAAGGAACTGGTGGATGGAGCGCCCAAGAACGTGAAAGAAGGCGTTTCCAAGGACGAGGCCGAGACGATTAAGAAGAAGTTCACCGATGCGGGCGCGACTGTCGAAGTGAAATAGTGGTTCCATGTGGAGCGGGCACTCTTGCCCGCTAGCCTGCGGCGGCAAAGAGCCAGCGGGCAAAAGTGCCCGCTCCACACGACTAGGTCGCACCAAAAGCGGTGCAAAATCGATTATCTGGTCCGTTCCTACTTGTGAACCTTGGGCGGCGATGTTAGCATCTATATAACGTCGCTTCCTAGGGATTCATTCGAGCGCGAGCGAGGCTCGCGAGGGAAGTTAGGCAGGCGCTCCGCAGGCAGGCGGGGCGGAAACAGGCCGAAGAACTGGCGCGAAAGAGTTCAAATCAGAAATGGCAAAACGCCTTGGTTGGCGTCAGCGGGAACCACTGTCCCCGCGGACGCCTGATCGTCTTTTAGGTTCTAAGTTGTTCCGGCACTGCACTTAATGTTAGGTCCCGCGGCGCGGCCACACGACGCGCCATACATTCCGCGGTTTGAGCGCGGCCTTCGGTTGCGCGCAAGATTGGGAGTTTCTTAACGATGAAAAATGCCTTCCGCAAACGCTTTGATTTTTCCAAAATTCCGGCCACTATCCAAATTCCGAACCTGATCGAAGTCCAGAAGCGCTCTTACGATCGCTTCTTGCAGATGGACAAACTGCCCAGCGAGCGCGAAGACGGCGGCTTGCAGGCGGTGTTTCAGTCTGTCTTTCCGATCACCGACTTTCGCAACGTATCACAACTTGAGTTTGTGGATTACGCCATTGGTAACTGGGAGTGCAAGTGCGGACACCTCAAAGGTCTGCATCACCTCCGCACCACTTGTAAGAATTGCGGCAATACCGTCATTACCGACCCGTTCCACCCGGGCGAAGTTCTGTGCTCGAAGTGCGGAACCTACAACGCCAACACGCCCGACTTCTGCAACAAGTGCGGCGACCCGGTTGGCCTGCAATTGAAGTACGACGTGGCTGAGTGCGAAGAGCGCGGCATGACGTACTCCGCGCCCCTCAAGGTCACCATGCGTTTGACGATCTTCGACAAGGACGCCGAGACCGGCAACCGCTCCATCCGCGACATTAAAGAGCAGGAAGTTTTCTTCGGCGATGTTCCACTGATGACGCAGAACGGCACGTTCATCATCAACGGAACCGAGCGCGTTATTGTCAGCCAGTTGCACCGGTCGCCTGGAGTCTTCTTCGAGACCGCCAACAACCGCACCTACTTCCTCGGAAAAATCATTCCTTACCGCGGATCGTGGGTCGAGTTCGAATACGACCAGAAGAACGTGCTCTACGTTCGCATCGACCGCAAGCGCAAATTCCTGGGCACGATTTTCCTGCGCGCTCTTGGCCTGCGTTCCGGCGAAGACATTCTCAAGACTTTCTACACCACCGACCGCATTGCGGTTCGCGACAAGAAGCTTTACTGGACGCTCGATCCCGCCAGCGAGAAGCCGACCAACCTGCTCGGCATGAAGCTCGTCCGCAGCATCAAGAACAAGTCGGGTGAGGAAATCGCGCACTCCGGCCGCAAGATCAACGCCCAGATCCTGAAGGAGATTCAAAAGGCGAAGATCACCGAAATCGAAGTCGACATCACCGACCTCGAGGGCGCGTGGACAGCCGGCGATGTCGTAGACACCACTACCGGCGAAGTCATGCTCGAAGCCAACTCCGAGGTCACCGCCGATAAGGTTTCGAAGATTCTCGATTCCGGCGTCGTGGAAATGTCGCTCTTCTTCCCTGAACGCGACGACGTGGGAACGGTCATCAGCCAGACCCTGAAGCGCGATGCCATCAAGACTCCGCAGGAAGCGCTGATTGAAATCTACCGCAAGCTGCGTCCCGGCGATCCGCCAACGCTCGACACCGCGACCGCCTTGTTCCACGGAATGTTTTTCGACCCGCGCAAGTATGACTTCTCGCGTGTGGGCCGCTTGAAATTCAACATCAAGCTGTTCGAGAACCAGGAAGCGACCTCGCTCGACAAGCGCACCCTCGATCCGGACGACTTCTACGCCACCATCGCGTACCTGCTGAAGCTGCGCAAGAACATCGGCGCGGTCGACGACATCGATCACCTCGGCAACCGCCGTGTGCGCGCGGTCGGCGAGTTGATGGAGAACCAGTTCCGCATCGGCCTGGTCCGCATGGAACGCGCCATCAAAGAAAAAATGTCCGTCTACCAGGAAATGTCAACGGCCATGCCGCACGACCTGGTCAACGCCAAGCCGGTGATGGCTGCCATCCGCGAATTCTTCGGATCGTCGCAGCTCTCGCAATTCATGGATCAGACCAACCCGCTCTCCGAGATCACGCACAAGCGGCGTCTCTCGGCTCTTGGGCCGGGCGGTCTGTCGCGTGAACGCGCAGGATTCGAAGTCCGCGACGTTCACCCCACGCACTACGGACGTATCTGCCCGATTGAGACGCCGGAAGGTCCGAACATCGGCCTGATCTCGTCGTTGAGTTGCTATGCCCGCATCAACGACTACGGCTTCATCGAGTCGCCCTATCGCAAGATCAAGAGCGGACGCGTGATCGACTACGTCACCATCGTCAACGTTGGCGATAGCGACTTCAAAGTCGGGGATCACATCGAGAAGCACGAGATCGAGAAGATCAACAACGAGCTGAAGGAGAAACGCAAGAAGCCGGCGGCGATTGAGCCGTTCTCCTTCTACCTCTCGGCTTGGGAAGAAGATCGTCACACCATCGCGCAGGCCAACGTGGAGCTCGACGACAAGGGCCGCATTGCTGCGGACCTCGTCAACGCCCGCAAGGCCGGCAACTTCGTGCTGGTCAGCCGCGATGAAGTCGACTACGTCGACGTCAGCCCGAAGCAGCTCGTTTCCGTCGCCGCCTCGCTGGTTCCATTCCTCGAGCACGACGACGCCAACCGCGCGCTGATGGGCGCCAACATGCAACGCCAGTCCGTGCCGCTGCTCCGCGCGCAAGCGCCGATCGTCGGCACCGGAATGGAAGGCGTCACGGCTCGCGACTCCGGAGCGGTCGTCCTCGCACGCCGCAACGGCATTATTGATTCGGTCGACTCCGAACGCATCATTGTTCGCGTCGAGGGCGAGCATCATCCCACGCAGCTGTCGCGTGAGGTGGGCAGCGACATCTACCAACTCACCAAGTTCAAGCGCTCGAACCAGAACACCTGCATCAACCAGAAGCCGGTGGTCAAGAAAGGTCAGCGCGTGCTGAAGGGCGAGATCATCGCCGACGGTCCGTGCACCGATCACGGCGAGCTGGCTCTGGGACGTAACGTCCTTGTCGCCTTCATGCCGTGGCGCGGTTACAACTTCGAAGACGCGATCCTCGTTTCCGAAAAGATGGTGAAAGAGGACTACTACACCTCTCTCCACATCGAGGAGTACGAGATCGAAGCTCGCGATACCAAGCTCGGTCCCGAAGAAGTTACGCGCGATATTCCTAACGTCAGCGAATCGATGCTCCGCAATCTGGACGAAGCGGGCGTGATTCGCATCGGCGCCAGCATCAAGCAGGGCGACATTCTGGTCGGCAAGGTTACGCCCAAGGGCGAAACCCAGCTCACGCCGGAAGAAAAGCTGCTGCGCGCGATCTTCGGCGAAAAGGCCGGCGACGTGCGCGATGCTTCCCTCTACTGCCCGCCCGGCATCGAGGGCGTCATCGTCGATGTGAAGATCTTCTCGCGCAAGGGCCAGGAAAAGGACGAGCGCGCCAAGGCCATCGAAGCCACGCAGATCGCCAAGTTGGAAAAGAACCTTTCGGACGAAATCCGAATTCTGACCGACGAGCGTCTGAAGCGTCTCGACAACATCCTCGGCAGCAAGGAAGTGCAGGCCGACCTGCACGACGAGCGCACCAACAAGCGCCTGCTGACCAAGGGAGCGATCCTGACGCGCGACGAGATCGAGCGCATCTCGACCCGCAACCTGAAGCGCATCAAGTACGCGGATAAAGACCCGCGGGTCAATGAGCAGATCGACGAGATCGAAGAAATGACGTCTCGCCAGATCGACGTGCTGAAAAAGATCGTCAACGAGAAGAAAGAAAAACTGACCAAGGGCGACGAATTGCCCCCGGGCGTGATCAAGCTGGTCAAGGTCTACATCGCCATGAAGCGCAAGCTGAGTGTCGGTGACAAGATGGCCGGCCGTCACGGCAACAAGGGCGTCATCGCGCGCATTCTGCCGGAAGAGGATATGCCGTACCTCGAAGACGGAACGCCAGTCGAAATCGTCCTCAACCCGCTCGGCGTGCCTTCCCGTATGAACGTGGGCCAGATTCTTGAAACCCACCTCGGATGGGCCGGCTTCGTCCTCGGCGAAAAGATCACGAAGCTGCTTCAGGAGAACACGCGCACGGAGGCGATCCGTCGCGAGTTGAAGGCCTTGTTCAAGGACTCGCAACTCGCCGACATCATCTCCGACATGAGCGACGAAGAACTGGAATCCGTGGCGCCAACCCTCACCAAGGGAGTGTTCATGGGATCGCCGGTATTCGACGGCTCCAAGGAAGGCGAGATCAAGGCGTTGCTCGAACACGCCGGATTACCGACCTCGGGCAAAACGAATCTGCGCGACGGCATGACCGGAGAGAAGTTCGAACAGCCGGTCACCGTGGGCTACATCTACATGCTGAAACTGTCGCACCTGGTGGACGACAAGATTCACGCTCGCTCCATCGGACCCTATTCTCTGATCACCCAGCAACCGCTGGGCGGCAAGGCGCAGTTCGGCGGACAGCGCTTCGGAGAAATGGAAGTCTGGGCGCTCGAAGCCTACGGTGCGGCGTTCATCCTGCAGGAGCTGCTGACGGCAAAGTCCGACGACGTATATGGCCGAACCAAGATTTACGAGGCCATCGTCAAGGGCGAAGCCGCCATGGAGCCCGGCGTACCGGAATCGTTCAACGTGCTGATCCGCGAATTGCAGTCGCTCTGTCTCGACGTCGAGCTGATCAAGGCGACCGAGAAAAAGCCGACCGCCAGCGCTGCAGCAGACTAGGCGTTAGTCGCTGGCCGTTAGTCGTTAGCGGCCAGCGGCACTGAGTTTCGATTTTTGAAGACAAGGCCCGGGAGTTTTGCTCTTGGATTCGCGGGCCAAGAGATTTCGCTAGCGACCAACGACTAGCGACCCCTCAAGAGCCGCAATCGGCGGCGCAACAGCCGAGAAAAGCGGAGGAACACCTTGTTTCGTTCGAGCCCATTCGAAATGGCAAATGTGATCGCGGACTTTGACGCCATCCGTATCAGCCTGGCTTCTCCCGAGAAGATCCGGAGCTGGTCGCATGGTGAAGTCACCAAGCCCGAGACCATCAACTACCGCACCTTCAAACCCGAGCGCGATGGATTGTTCTGCGCCCGCATCTTCGGACCGGTCACCGACTGGGAGTGCCTCTGCGGCAAGTACAAGCGCATGAAGCACCGCGGCGTGATCTGCGACAAGTGCGGCGTCGAAGTTACGCTTTCCAAAGTGCGCCGCGAACGCCTCGGCCACATCGAGCTGGCCTCGCCCTGCTCCCACGTGTGGTTCTTCAAAGGATTGCCCAGCCGCATCGGGCACCTGCTCGATATTTCTTTGCGCGATCTGGAATCCGTTCTTTATTTCGAAGCCTATGTCGTAGTCGAACCCGGCGACGCTCCAGTCAAAGAGCGCGAAGTCATTAAGGACGAAGCCAAGTTCCGCGAACTCGATCAGCAGTACCGCCCTGCGGGTTTCAAGGCGATGATGGGTGCCGAGGCGATCAAGGAACTCCTGAAGCGCGTCGACACGGACGGCCTTTCCACCGAACTGCGCGAGAAGATGAAGAACGAGAGCTCGCTGCAGAAGCGGCTCAAATACGCCAAGCGCCTGAAAGTTGTTGAGGCCTTCCGCAAGAGCGGCAACAAGCCGCACTGGATGATCCTCGACGTCATCCCGGTTATTCCGCCGGAGCTCCGCCCTCTGGTTCCACTCGATGGCGGCCGCTTCGCCACCTCTGACCTGAACGACCTCTATCGCCGCGTCATCAACCGCAACAACCGGTTGAAGAAGCTGATGGACCTGCACGCTCCCGAAGTCATCGTGCGCAACGAAAAGCGCATGTTGCAGGAAGCCGTCGACGCCCTGTTCGATAACGGACGCCGTGGTCGCGTGCTGCGTGGTGCCAACAACCGTCCGCTGAAATCTTTGTCCGACACGCTGAAAGGCAAGCAGGGACGCTTCCGCCAGAACCTGCTCGGCAAGCGCGTCGACTACTCCGGACGTTCCGTCATCGTGGTCGGTCCCGAACTCAAGCTGCACCAGTGCGGCCTGCCGAAGAAAATGGCTCTGGAGTTGTTCAAGCCGTTCATCTATCACCGGCTCGAGCAGACCGGCAACGTCACCACCATCAAACAAGCGAAGGAAATGGTCGAACAGCAGGAGCCGATCGTGTGGGACATCCTCGAAGAAGTCATCAAGGATCACCCTGTCCTGCTGAACCGCGCTCCTACGCTTCACCGCCTCGGCATTCAGGCGTTCGAGCCGGTGCTGGTGGAAGGCAAGGCCATCAAGATTCACCCGCTGGTCTGCACCGCGTTCAACGCCGACTTCGACGGCGACCAGATGGCGGTTCACATTCCGCTGTCTCCGGAAGCCCAGGTCGAAGCCAGCGTGCTGATGCTGGCCTCGCACAACATTCTCTCGCCCGCTTCCGGTCAGCCCATCACCGTGCCTACGCAGGACATGGTTCTCGGTCTCTATTACCTGACCAAAGCGAAGCCGGGCGCGAAGGGTGAAGGCCGCGCCTTCGCCAACATCGAAGAAGTTCTGATGGCTCTCGATGCCGGTGAAGTCGAAACGCTCAGCCCCATCCGTCTCCGTTACTCGGGCGAGTTGATCGACCTGACCACCGCGTACGACGATCAGGACATCATTCACACCGAGCCCGTACAAATCGACCGTGCCTTCATCAACACGACGGTCGGCCGCGCCATCCTCAACGACCAATTGCCCGAGGGCATGCCGTACATCAACGGCCTGCTCAAAAAGAAAGGCATCGGCGCTCTGGTCAACTACGGCTACCTGCGCTTCGGACTTGAAGTCACCGTCAAGATGCTCGACGAGGTCAAGTCGCTCGGGTTCAAGTTTGCGACCCGCGCCGGATTGTCCATCGGCATCGATGACATGGTCATCCCCGACAGCAAGAAAGTCCTGGTCAAAGACGCCGAGAAACAGGTTGTTGCCGTTCAGCAGCAATACCTCGACGGCGCCATCACCAACGGCGAGCGCTACAACAAGGTCATCGAAATCTGGTCGGCAATCACGGAAAAAGTGGCCGACGAGATGTTCGGTGAAATGCAGCGTCGCGACAAGGAAGGCGAACTCAATCCGATTTACGTCATGGCCGACTCCGGCGCTCGCGGATCGAAACAGCAGATTCGCCAGCTCTCCGGTATGCGTGGATTGATGGCCAAGCCGTCGGGCGAAATCATCGAGTCTCCCATCACGGCTAACTTCCGTGAAGGTCTCACGGTGCTCGAATACTTCGTCTCGACGCACGGCGCCCGCAAGGGATTGGCCGACACGGCGCTCAAGACGGCCGATTCCGGCTACCTCACTCGCCGCCTGGTCGATGTCGCGCAAGACGTCATCATCAGCGAGTACGATTGCGGAACCGTCGACGGCATCTACGTGCAAGGCATCGTGGAAGCCGGCGAGATCATCGAAGCGCTGCGTGACCGCATCATCGGTCGCGTGTCGCTCGAAAAGATCAAAGACTATGACGGCAACGTGATCGTCGACATCAACAACGAAATCACCGAAGACCTTGCGATCTCGATTCAGGCTGCCGGCATCGAGCGCGTGAAAATCCGCTCCGTGCTGACCTGCGAATCGAAACGCGGCGTCTGCGTCATGTGCTACGGCCGCAACCTGGCTTCCGGACGCCTCGTCGAACTCGGCGAAGCTACCGGAGTCATCGCGGCGCAGTCGATCGGCGAACCTGGAACGCAGCTCACCATGCGTACGTTCCACATCGGTGGTACCGCATCGCGAGTCTCCGAACAGTCGCGTCTCGATGCCAAGAACAACGGCACCGTTCGTTTCATCGGATTGCAGACGGTCAAGTCGAAGACCGGCGATCTGGTGGTCATGAACCGCCAGGGTTCCATCGCCGTCGTCGACGAAAAGAACCGTGAGCGCGAGCGTTATTCGGTCGTGTACGGCGCCAAGGTCAAGGTCAACGAGGGCGATCCGGTTACTCTCGGACAGGTTATGGTCGAGTGGGATCCCTACACTTTCGCCATCCTGACCGAAATCGGCGGCACCGTGCAGTTCAAAGACTTGCAGGAAGGCGTCACGCTCCACGAAGAAGTGGACGAAGTCACCGGCCTGTCGCGTCACGTGGTCGGCGATTCTCCCGATGAGAAGCGCCAACCCGCGATCGTCATCAAGGGTAAGAGCAGCAAGCGCTACCTGATGCCGTCGCGAGCCCACCTGATGATTCAGGACGGCGATACCGTTACTCCAGGCGATGTGCTGGCGAAGATCCCGCGTGAAACCACCAAGACCAAAGACATCACCGGTGGTCTGCCTCGCGTGGTCGAGTTGTTCGAAGCCCGCAAGCCGCATGAAACCGCGGTCATCAGCGAAATCGATGGCACGGTCAAGTTCGGCGAGGTTTCGAAGGGCCAGCGCAAAATCTACGTGGTCGCCGACAACGGCACCGAAAAGGAATACTCGGTTCCGCGTGGCGTTCACATCAACGTGCAGGAAGGCGAGCGCGTCAAGGCTGGCGAACCTTTGATGGACGGCCCGCTCAACCCGCACGACATTCTGGCTGTGCTCGGCGAGAAAGAGCTGCAGGCTTACCTGGTCAACGAAATCCAGGAAGTCTACCGACTCCAGGGCGTCAACATCTCCGACAAGCACATCGAAGTGATTGTGCGGCAGATGATGCGCTGGGTGAAGGTCGAAGACGTGGGCGATACCCGGTTCCTGCTCGAAGAGCAGACCGACAAGTTCGCCTTCCGGGAAGAGAACGAGCGCGTGATTGCACAGGGCGGCAAGCCGGCCACTGGACGGCCGCTGCTCCTCGGCATCACCAAGGCTTCGCTCTCCACCGACTCCTTCATCTCCGCCGCGTCGTTCCAGGAGACCACGCGCGTGCTCACCGAAGCCAGCATCAACGGCAAGGTCGATCACCTGCGCGGCTTGAAAGAGAACGTCATTGTCGGACGCCTCATCCCTGCCGGAACCGGCATGGAGTACTACCGCAACGTCCGCCTCTCGCCAGAGATGGAAGAGGCTGCCGCCAAGGTACAGGCGGAAGTTTCGGCTGCTTATGAAGAAGCCGAGCGCGCTCTCGAGATGATGCGCCACGAGGGCGAGACCGACGAACTGACCGCGGAAATCCCCGCGGCCGAGTAAATAACGAAGAAATGGATTCGGGGGCGAGCGCTTCGCCCCCGTACATTTCTGAACCATCCGCAATCCAGTAGCGAAGGCCGCCTCGACTACGCGGCGTGAACTGCCCTGAACGTAGTCGGAGGGGCGAGCCGAGCCGGAATTGCCCATACTGAACGAAACTTCGATGCACGCCAACCCACAACAATTGCAAGTTGAGGAACCCCGCGAACTTCCTGCTTTGCGGAATGTGCCTCCAGGCCCTAAGCTTAGTCAGGGCATGTTACGTTTCTTTCGGCTCCTGCGAATCTCCTTCTGGCACGCCTTTGCCCACGACGCTTTCGCCACCGCCAAAGCTTCGGCGTATTCTTCCATCCTCACTTTCTTCCCGGTCTTGCTGATCATCGGCTCCGGCTTGGCCAACTGGCGCAAGGGTGGACCGTACCTGCGTGAAATCTCCTACGCCCTGGGCAGTATCCTTCCTGCCGGCAGCAACACGGCCGTGAACTATCTGAAGGGAGCGGCCAAGCATCCAGTGGGATTTTTGCTCACGACTTCTGTGATCACTCTGTGGACGGCTTCCGGCGTTATGGTCTCCTGGATGGAAGGTTTCCGCCGCTGTTACGAACTTCCCAAGACCTGGGGCCTGGTTAAGGAACGGCTGATCGCATTTCTGCTGGTAATTTTCGCGCTGGTCCCCATGACCTTCGCTACCCTTCTGGTGGCCGTCGGCAGCAAGTTTGAGGTGCGCCTTCTCGCCTACATCGATCCCGATTTCAACGTCTACGTTTTCCTGCTGTGGGGCGCCATCCGTTGGCTGATCGCCACCTTGACCAGCATCGCCGTCATCGCGCTCATCTACCATCACGCCGTACCCCGCACTCAGCCCTGGCACAGCGTGATCCCCGGCTCCATCCTCGCGACGATGTTATGGTTTTCCGTCACCGTCGGATTCCGCGCCTACCTCCAGCACTTCGGCGACTTCACCACAATTTACGGATCGCTGGGCGCCGGTATGGCCCTGCTGGTTTGGATGTATATGATCTCTCTTGTCGTTCTGGTGGGCGCGGAATTCAATGCCCTGCTGTTCCCGCGCGCCATGCTGGGCAAAGAACTAACAGCGATCAACAATTCCAAGCCCTAACCGTGGCCGGGTAGTCGTGGCGGTGGGTACTCATGGCATTGGATAGTCGTGGAAAGGTTTTGGGAAGGGCACGACTTCAGTCGTGCCGTTAAATTCAAGAAAGTATCGGGGCTTTAGCCCCTGGGGTTTAGGGTCTGAGACGTCGGTCGCGTGAAGAACCACGCACGGGTCACTTCCGTGGCGTCATCCTGAGCGGAGCCGCAGTTCAGGCGAAGCGAAGGATCTCCCTTACTTAGCGTCCCTGTCGAGGAACAGATTGAAACCAGCCACTCCAAAGATCGAGGAAGACTCTACCCCGAAGAACTCCGCCCTGCGCCGCGCCAAAATCATCTGCACCATCGGCCCGGCCTGCAACACCGAAGCCATGATGCGCGAACTCCTGCGCCTCGGCATGGACATCGCCCGCCTCAACTTCTCCCACGGCACTCACGAAGATCATGCCCGCAACATCCATCGCCTCCGCCGCGCCGCCGCCCGCGAGGGACGCACCGTCTGCATCCTCCAGGATCTCCAAGGCCCCAAGATCCGCACCGGCAAGCTCGAAAATCACGAGTCGGTTCTTCTCAAGACCGGATCGGTCGTGACCATCACACCGCAGGATGTCCCGGGCAACGCCACGCGCATCTCCACAACTTTCCCCGATCTTGCCCGTGAACTCGCGCCCGGCGCCCGCATCCTGCTCAGCGACGGCCTCATCGAATTGCGGGTTCGGAGCACGCGCGGCAAAGACGTCCTCTGCGAAGTTCTCAATGGAGGCATGCTCGGCGAGCACAAAGGCATCAATCTTCCGGGCGTGGCTCTCTCGATTCCCGCGTTGACCGAGAAGGACCGCAAAGATCTGGAATTCGGCCTGGAACACGGCGTCGATGCGGTCGCGCTTTCCTTCGTCCGCACCGCCGCTGATGTAACCGCCGTCAAACAAATCGTCGCCTCCCACGGCGGCGATGTTCCCGTAATCGCCAAGCTGGAAAAGCCGCAAGCCATCGATCATCTGGAAGAAATTCTCGAAGCCGCCGACGGAGTCATGGTCGCGCGCGGCGATCTCGGCGTGGAAATGGCTCCCGAGAAAGTTCCCGTCATTCAGAAGCATGTAATCCGCCGCGCCGCGGCGTGGCGCAGGCCGGTCATCACCGCGACTCAGATGCTCGAATCGATGATCGAAAACCCGCGCCCCACGCGCGCCGAAACCAGCGATGTCGCCAACGCCATCTTCGACGGCACCGACGCGGTCATGCTCTCCGCCGAAACCGCCAGCGGCCAGTACCCACGAGAATCGGTCTCCATCATGGCGCGCATCGTGGTCGAAGCCGAGTGCAACATGGGAGACTTCGTGCAATTCCGCCGCCGCCGCGACCATCGCAGCCTGTCGGTGGCCGAAACCATTTGCGAATCCATCGCCCACTCCGCCGAAGATCTGCCCATGGGCGCCATCGCCATCTTCACCGAAACCGGCAACACCGCGCGCATGATTTCCAAGTACCGCCCGAAGGCCCCGATTTACGCCTTCACGCACCTCGCGCCGGTCGTACAGCGTATGAATCTTTACTGGGGAGTGCATCCCGTCCGCTGCCCGCAGGCCCGCTCCGCCGAGCAGATGGTCACCATGGCCGAGCAGGATCTGGTCAAGCGCGGCCTGCTCCACCCCGGAGACGTTCTCGGCGTAGTCGCCGGCACGCGCCAGGCCTCAGGCTCCACGAACCTGATGCGCCTGCACGTAGTCACCGAACAAGAAGCCGAACGCATCGCCCACCCGACAAAGCCCTCGCGAAGACACTAGAGACTAGTGTGGGGACAGCCGCCTCGGCTGTCCGCGTATGTAGGGGCGGACGCCTTCGTCCGCCCCGCGAGCAAAGCGAGCGTGCATCTGTATGAAGCGAGCGTTCCACCAGCACCTCTGCGATCTCTGCGAGCCGTCCTCTGCGTTCTCTGCGGTAAAAATCTTCGCCTCTGCCAATCCCGCCAAGCCCGCCACTCCGCCACAAGCTATAATTCCGCTTTATGCTGCAAGAGATCCTTTCGCTCGCAGTGTGGGAACCGTTACCGGACATGGAGGCGGCCGCGCTCGAGACTTTTCGAGAGCTGAGATCGATTGTCGCCGCCAAAGAATACGGCCGCGATCTGCTCTACCGCGATCGCGAAGCCCACTACGTTTTCCTGCGTTACTGGAAATCCGAAGACGCCCGCCGCGCCGCCCAGGAGGATCCCGCCATGCTCCGCTGCTGGGCCAAGCTGGGCAATCAAATCCAGATCGTAAAGGTCTACGAAACGTTATCCGAAGTGCAGACGGACAAAACAACGTAGCTAGCCCGTTCACCGCCAGGCTGCAGCCGCTCCGACTACGGCAGTGCCTGTTTTCGGCGCAGCCCAACGATTTAGAATGATCGCTTGCCCGCATCCTCCATCCTCGAATGCACCGACAGCACCGTCGATCCTCACATTCGCGGATTTCTGCACGTTCCCGAAACTCCCAATCAAGATGGCCTGGTCCTAACCCACGGCGCCGGAGGCAACGCCCAAGCCCCGCTGCTGGTCGCACTCGCCGACGCGTTCGCCGCAGCCGGATTCACCGTGCTCCGCTGCAATCTGCCCTACCGGCAAGCGAGACCGTTCGGCCCACCCGGCCCCGGGGACGCCGCCCGCGACCGCGCCGGCCTGAAAAACGCCGTCGCCGCCCTCAAGAAAATCATCGCCGAGAAAGAAGACGACAAACGAAACGAAGGACGAGACGAAAAACGAACCGAAAAACAAATCGAAAAACAAAACGGGGGTGCCCCACTTCTCGCCGATGTTGCGAGAAGTGGGAATGCTGGCCCGACGCCTGAAGGGGAACCCGCAGCTCGCATCTTCCTCGCCGGCCACTCCTACGGCGGACGCCAGGCCAGCATGCTCTGCGCGGAGGCCCCGAGCCTAGTCGCAGCCCTGCTCCTGCTCTCTTACCCGCTGCATCCGCCGCGCAAGCCTGAGCAGCAGCGCACGCAGCATCTCCCCGACCTGCGCACGCCCACGCTGTTCGTTCACGGCACACACGATCCCTTCGGCTCGATCGAAGAACTCCAGCGCGCGCTCAAGATGATTCCCGCGAGAACGATGCTGCTGCCGGTAGAAGGCGCCGGCCACGACCTGGGATTTAAAGGAAAAGCAAGGAAGGAAGAATTACCAAAGCAGATCGTCTCAGAGTTAACGGTATTCTTCGCAGCGTCTTAAAGCCGTCATCAACGACGTCGTTTTCTGCCCCCTGTTAATCCGAGCGCGCCACGAAGTCCTGTCATCCTGAGCGGGACTGGTTCGCGAAGCGAAGCAGTCCCGCAGTCGAAGGATCTCTTTCACGTCACGGCCCCCAAGAGGCGAAAGAGGCCATTCTCATTAACTCGCGGAACCCTGAAACTTTGAAACGCTGAAACCTGCTTCAGTTCACCCACCCCGACTTCCCCCCGCCATTCCCTTTCGATTCATCGTCCGGAGGAACGTAATTCCCGTGCTCGTCGAAGTGCACATCCCGGTCATGCTGCCGCATGTAGACTTCAAATTTTTTCGCCGCGCGCCGCCGCTTCCAGCGGTAATACGAATTGCGCAGTCCGTAAACCCGCTCCGAAACATTTACGTTCACCATCGCCGGCTTCAGCCCGCGCCGCACATACAGCCAGCCAAACAGCAATCCCCCAAGGTGTGCGACATACGCCACTTCGCCGCCACCCGACATCGCCATCGCCAGCGTAACCACGATCAGGATCCCGACAGAATATTTCGCCTTGATCATAAAGGGGAAGGGAATCATCATGATTTCGGTGTCCGCAAACAAAATGCCGAAAGCGATAAGAACGGCGAACACCCCACCCGACGCGCCCACCGTCGCGATTCGTGGATCCCCAAAAATGTGGGCGTAGGAAAGTGCAATCGTCGTGACAGCCGCTCCGATCACACCGATCGAATACAGCTCCACAAAGCGCCGCGTCCCCCACGAACTCTCGATCGACGACCCGAACATCCAGAGCATCAGCATATTGCCGAACAAGTGCCAGAAGCCCTGGTGCAGAAAGCTGTAGGTGACGATCTGCCAGATCCAGCCTTGCTGGATCACGCGAATCGGCGCCAATTCGAAATAGTGGAAGGCGTACGCCTCGAGCGGCACATGCGCCATCCCGGTCAACGCGAACAGCAGGTAGATTCCCGTGTTAATTCCGACCAGCCAAGTCACCGCCCGCGTAAACGGGGGCAGGCTCAACGTCATGGGTTCGCCGCTACGCCGCACTCGATTTCCTCTCGTCCAATTCTACTCGCAACCCAGCCGACGCAATGGCGCTACCGCTCCGGAACCGGTACCACCGGCAAACTGCGAAGTCCCGCACGGTCCACGGCCCTAACCGCAAAGATGACGTTATCCTTCGAAATCTTCATCGTGGCCCGCGTTACGTTGCCGACGTTCTCCGCATGCTCCCACTCCGGACTCGTCGTCGCCCGCCATAGCACTTCATATCCCGTCGCCAGCCCACCCGCAGATGCATCCCACGTCAGCGTCGAATCGTTTTCCAGATCCTTCGTGAGCAGATGTACGTTCCTCGGAGGAGCCGGCGCCGCCGCCAACGAAGCGAGCGTCGCCGCGTTCAGCCGTGCCAAGCGCGCCACGTAATCGAAATCCACAAACTTCATCAGGTCCCCGTACTGGATGCCGTTTTCCATCCGCACATTCTGATGCTGGTGATGGAAGTCCTCGCGAAACTCCGTCAGCCGCACCGCCGCAAATCCCTCCTGATTGAACGAATAATGATCTCCTCCGCGCAGGTAGCGGTCCACCCGGAACACCAGCATCGGCTTCACCCCGGCGTCGTAAGTCCGCCGACATCAGCCATATACCATGCCAGCTCCCGCGACCCGGAATCGCTCTCGCCGCCCAACCCGCGAATCCGCCGCACGTCCTGCTCCGTGGCCGCGATCGGCACGCCCTCGGAGAAAACGCGCACCACAGAATAATCCTGCTCCGCGCTCTTATCCCCGCCAACGATGTCGTTGTTGAGCACGGCCTCCAGATCCCATCCTTCATCCTTGGCCCTCTTGGCGAAATGCCGGCTCCCGTTGAGTCCCTGCTCTTCGCCCGCTACCGTCAGAAAAATGATGGTCGCCGGAAACTTCATCTTGCTAAGCACCCGCGCGCATTCCAGGCTTACGGCCGTTCCGCTCGCATCATCATTCGCCCCCGGAGCGTCGCCATTCCCATCCAAGATATCGCTGTTGCGAGAATCGTAGTGCCCGGTGACCAGCACAATCCGCTTTGCGTTCTCCGCATCCGATCCCTTCAGAACCGCATAAACATTGGTGATTTCCGTCGCCGTCGGAATCCGCTCCATCGGCTGCTCGGTGAAACTGTCCTCCTTCACTTCCAGGCAGCCGCCGCATTCTTTGGAATACTGCTCGAACTCTGACCGGATCCACTCCCGGGCGGCCCCAATTCCATGCCCTGCTGCGATCGACGCCGGATCCTGCGCCGAAAGTGTCAACCGCGTTCCGAAGCTGACCAGCTTTTCCACGTCTTGCTGAATCCGCTGCGCAGAAACTTGCCGCAACGCCGCCGCAATCTGAGGCTCCGCCGTCATTTCCCCTTCCGCTTTGGACGATTGCCCAGCGTCAGTCGCCCCCACCAGCGAAAAGATTCCCAACGCCGCAATCACTCCGCAACGCATTTTCGTAAAATGCATCCAAGACCCCATCGGGTGAATCCCGTATCCAGATGCCCGTTCCATGGCCCGGAAAAATTTCTCGTCCCCAGTGGGTGCCCCTTGACCAACCGGCCAGCGAGAATCTAAATATTATCAGGAGGCTCTAATCGGCGAGGGGAGGCTTTATGGTTCTCTGTCCTGAATGCGAAAACAATCTCGATGTCGAGGAGGAAGAGGTCGACGAGGGTGAGGTGATTTCCTGTCCCGAGTGCGGCACCGACTTCGAAGTAATTACCATCAACCCGCTCGAACTGAAAGCGGTCGAGGAAGGCTATGAAGAGGAAGAAGAGGAGGAAGAGAGCGAAGACGGTGACTATTCCTGATCCTAGATCCATGCGATTGGCGCACCTGCGCGTCCCCGGGTTCCTGTTAGTTTTGCTTCTCCTGCCGAGTTTCAGCCTTAGGGAAAGTCGACTCGCGGCTCAAAGGCCCACGGATAGCGACAAGCCCTACGCCCTGATTGCCGGAACCGTTTGGGGTCCCGACGATCGCCCGGTTTACGGTGTTCCGGTAAAGATCCGCCGCGCCAAAGACAAGAAGCCCAAGTGGGAGGTCTATTCCGACCATCACGGCGAATTCGCCCAGCGCGTTCCTGCCGGAGAATCCGACTACATCCTCACCGCCGATTTAAAGCACTTCAAGTCCGCCGACGGCCGGACCTTCCATCTGGTTCAGGATGTTACTGTCCACGTCTACGATGACGAGCGCGAAGACACTGGCCTGCATCTAACTCATTAAGCGAGAGCGCCCAGCAACCGTGAGACAATGAACGCAACATGAATCACTACCGCTCCGTGATCAAAGCTGTCGCATTCGGCTGCGCCTGTCTGATCGCACTGTCTGCCGCGGCCGGTGCTTCCCCCGACAAGAAGGACAAAAGCGTGGGCCGCTTGCTGTTTGGCAAGGTACTCGACCCGCAGGATAACCCCCTTCCCGACGCGGTCGTCTATCTCACCAACACTCGGACTCGCGCGGTAAAAACCTATATCGTCGGCTCCGACGGCACCTACCGCTTCCCCGCTCTCTCCACCTCAGTCGATTACGAGGTCTATGCCCAATACAAGGGCCACCGGAGCGATACCAAGTCGGTCAGCCAGTTCGACGACCGCTCCCAGGTTTACATCGATCTGAGAATTGATACTCGCTAATTCCGCTTCCCGTACCTTTTTGTGCAACTTTTCAGCACCCACCCGGGTTCAAGATAATAGGAATATCTGCCTGGAGGGGGTATTGTGACCAAACTGCGCTCTTCTCATAAAACACGCCGCGTTGCGAATGCGTGGCCATTAATATTCGCCGGAGCGATCTTGCTGTCTGCCGCGTTCGCCTTGGCTCAAAGCGGCTCCATGAGCCCGTATCAGGGCGAGCAGGATGGCGTCAGCGCCGGCGGCAAGTGGATGGCGTTCCGATCGGACGATAAGATGACCGGCGCGAAGAAGGTTCGCTTCGAGCTGCTCTCGAATAACTTTTTCCGCGAAGACCCGAATTACCCGCCCAGAGTCGAGCTTTTCTGCGAGGGAGGCAAACTCAAGACATCCGAGTTCAATCCCGGAGTCCGCCTGCCTCCTCCGAACCGCCCGGGTTTCTGGGGCCAGCCGCAGCTCGAGGTCGAAGTCCGCATCGATGGCTTCCACACCTATCACGGCTGGAACTGGGTGCGCGACCAAGTCCTGTCCATGGACAAGGGCACCGTGCGTGGCCTGATCGGCGCTCACATCTTTAACATCGCAATGCCCACGCGCAGCGGACGGCAGATTGCCGAATTCAGCCCGGACGGCCTGAACCTCGACCAGGTCCGCCAAGCCTGCGACCTGACTCCGAAGAAGCCCAGCAACTAACCATGCTCCAGTGCGGGACGGCCGCCAAGGCCGTCCCGCAGAGCCCGCGGATATCTACCGTAGCTCTGAAGGAGTGGGCGGACTCTCGGCGTCCTCTGCGGATGTTCTCAGCGCACTCTGCGTTTTAAGATTTTAGCCAGATGGCAGGAAAAAGGCGCACAGCTCAACGTGCCAAATGCAGCCGCGTAGCGGCGGTATGTGAAAGCCCGGCACGGCAGTGCCGGGTGAAGTGAGAAATTGACGCGAGTCCCGGAGGGACGGCACCAGCTCTCACGCACACTCTCTAGCCACTTGCCATTTTCCCGTTCTGCTGGCACGCTGGGTGCTCATGGATAGCAGCAGCATCCTCGGCAGCCTGGCGTTTTTTCTGTTCGCAGCCGGAGTCATCACCTACAGCGTGATCCTCTACAACGGCCTGGTCCGCCTGCGCAACGAAAACGACCGCGCCTGGGCCAACATCGACGTCCTGCTCAAGCAGCGCCACGACGAAATCCCCAATCTCGTCGAAACCGTCAAAGGATACATGCAGCATGAGCAGCAGACGCTGCTGGCGGTCACCCACGCTCGTACTGCCTCGATGAATGCCTCCAGCATTGGGCAAAAAGCAGTGGCTGATCTGCAGGTAGCCAGCGCGCTGCGCGGATTATTCGCAGTTGCGGAAAATTATCCGCAGCTCAAGGCCAACGAAAATTTTCTCAAGCTGCAGAATCGCATCACGGAACTGGAAGAACGCATTGCCGACCGCCGCGAGTTCTTCAACGACGACGTAGCCACCTACAACACCCGCATCGGCCAGATCCCCGACGTCTTCATCGCCAGCTTCGTGGCTTTGAAGCCGCGCGAAATGTTCAAAGTTTCCGACCAGGATCGTAAACTGGTGGAAGTGGAGTTCGCGGCGGATCGCGGTGCTACGAAAACCTGATCCCGGCTGAGCGCAGGAATGCTGCGTGTCTGAATCCGCGGCTTACTTCCAGGCGGACAAGTCGCGATTCAGCATCGCTTCCAGTTCATCGACCTCGGGCCGGAAGAGGGCGCGCAATTTTTCTCGCTGGTACGACGATAACTCCACAAACGCGCGTCCGCCTCCAACAAAAACCTTCATGGCCCCCAATCTTTTCGCTGCGCTCACGATCGCATCCAGCCGTCTCTTCCTCGCCCATTCCGCCATCAGGATCGCTCCGTGGGTCCAGTAATAATGCCGGGGTTCGGTCATGTCTTCCGATGTCAAGACGTGGCGAACTTGCGACGGAGCCAGCTTCAGTCGGGGTATTCCCACAAAATCCGCCACCATGTCCAAATATCTTTGTGGATCCGTCTGGATATCATCATGCACCGTGGCCATCACCTGCGAGTTGCCTAATGTCCTCTTCCATGCTTTCAAATGAGCAGCGTACCGGCTCGACTCCAGCAGTTCAGGGTCCCGCGCCAACGCCTCATCGAACGGCCACGGAATCAATCCGTAGGCGCGCTTCAGTCGATACAGCGAAAGAATCCGATCCACGGGATTGCGGAACGTGCAAACAATTTTTGCATGAGGAATGAGCCGCGCAATGCGCTCGCGGGCAGGGTCTGACGCGAAGTAAGTCGGCGCTACCTCGCCGATGGCGCGGCCTTCCGAGGCTCTGCGATACTGCCATCCGTACCAGCCCAGTCCCCGGTCGAAATGCTTATCGAAGAACCGCGTCTCCTTCGTCGGATGCGGCAGCCACGCACTCTGGCTCAGAACGTTATGCAGCCAGGTCGTTCCCGTTCGCGGAGGGCCGATGATGAAAAAGGAAGGAAGCGCTGGAATCTTGCCCTTGCCGTTTGTTCCATGTTCTTTGCCGAAGCCGTTCCCTGGCATTTACGCAGTTTTCCTACGTCGTTTTTTTCCGGCGGGAACAGAGCGTAATTGCTTCCGGGCCGCCGGGAGTCAGAGTCCCGTACCCTTCGACGAGTGGCCTTCAGTAGATGCTGCGAAACACGCAGGGGTTGTGTTTCGTTTCGACTTCTTATGCCTTACGCCAGCAGCCGGGCGGCATCCTTGGCATGGTAGGTAAGGATAATGCTTGCCCCAGCCCGCCGGATGCTGAGCAGTGACTCCATCATCACGCGGTCGCGCTCGATCCATCCATTCCGCGCCGCCGCCTCGATCATCGCGTATTCGCCCGAAACCTGGTAGGCCGCTAGCGGCAGATCAAAGCGTTCCCGCGCCGCCGCAATCACATCCAGATACGGCATCGCCGGCTTCACCATGATCATGTCCGCGCCTTCTTCAATATCGGCTTCGATCTCGCGCATGGCCTCGCGCACGTTCGCTCCGTCCATCTGGTACGAGCGCCGGTCGCCAAACTGCGGCGCCGAATCCGCCGCCTCGCGGAACGGTCCGTAGAAACCGGAGGCGAACTTCGCCGCGTACGAAAGAATCGGAGTGTTGATCAGCTCAGCTTCATCCAGTGCCTTGCGAATCGCAGCCACGCGCCCGTCCATCATGTCCGACGGCGCGATGATGTCGATTCCCGCCTTCGCCAGCGAAACCGAAGTCCGCGCCAGCAATTCCAGCGACGCGTCATTCAAGATTTCATACTCCGTGGTCACCGCAGGCGGAGCGGCCACCGCCGCTCCCAACGACTGCGGGCTCGCCTTCACGATCCCGCAGTGGCCATGCGACATGTATTCGCACAGGCAGACGTCGCCCATCAGGATCAGCCCCGGAACTTCCCGCTTCATCGCCCGCGCCGCCTGCTGCACGATGCCATCCGCGGCCCACGCCCCGGTCGCTACCTCGTCCTTTTTGTCAGGCAGTCCGAACAAGATCACCGACGGCACTCCCAGCGACTTTACTTCACGCGCCTCTTTCACCGCTTCGTCGACCGACAGGTTGTAGACGCCCGGCATCGACTTCACTTCTTTCCGTATCCCCTCGCCCGGGCAAACAAACATGGGATAAACGAACGCGTCCGGCGTCAGGCGCGTCTCGCACACCAGATTTCTCATCTCCGCCGTGCGGCGCAGCCGGCGCATGCGGGTCACAGGAAATGCCATAGCAGATCACCCCGGGGAAAGGCAAAGGACGGTCGACACGCCTTCCACCCCAATTCTAGATCATTCCCGGCCGGAATCAGAGAATGCCACGATCTTGAGAGTTGGCGTCGTCCCGACCGGAGCCGCTTTTCAGGCGGAGGGAGGGATCTCCCACCCACGAACAGTCCCGGCGTTCCGGCAACTCTCCGCGTCCTCTGCGGATTTTTCTCAGCGCACCCTGCGTTTTAAGATTTGAGCCCGCATCGCAACAAAAGCGCCGGCTTTCTGTATGCCCCTTGATGAGCGATATCCAGAAATTCAAAGTGACCCACTACCGGATCTTGGCAGCGCCCAACCGGCGCCCCGTGTGACTAAAGTAACCTCCTACCTTCCCGGCGTTCCTCGGAATCCCCAAATCGCTCCCATAGAATGAGGTCGGATGAGTCCGCTTCGTCGCCACCGCTGGTTTATCGCAGCGGCCGGAATCACTCTGGCCTTTGCCTGCGTGTGCCTGGCGTCCCCCAAAGGTCCTGCCCTCACCGCTTTCGCCGACGTCTACGGCTTGCTCTTGATGCTGATCGCTCTGGGCGTCACTCTGGCTAATGCCTATACCCAGCCCGGCCAGCAGCGTAGCTTCTGGCTCCTGATGGCTGCCGGGCTTCTGCTCTGGACCAGCAACCAGGTTGCTTGGACCATCTGGGAGAGCGTGCTGCGTCGCGAAATCCCCGATCCTTTTTTCTTCGACATCGTTCTCTTTTTTCATGCCGTGCCCATGTTCGCAGCCGTTGCCTGGCGTCCTGACCTGCTCAACAAAGAAGGAAAACTCCTGCAGGGCGTGCTCAATTTCCTCATGCTCATGGGGTGGTGGATCTTCCTCTATGCCTTTATCGTCTTCCCCCATCAATACGTATCGCTCCACATCGATATCTACAACACTTATTACGATCGTCTTTATGGAGTCGAAAACGGCCTGCTCGTAGGAGTGTTGGTTCTCGCCGTCTTCACCAGTTCTGGCGGATGGCGCCGCCTCTACGCCCATCTTTTGGCCGCGATGACGGTGTATGCCGTCAACTCCCAGCTTCTCGATCGCGCCACCGCCGACAGTACTTACTATTCCGGAAGCCTGTACGATGTCCCACTCGTCGCGGCCATTGCCTGGATCGCCGCCACTTCCCTGTCCGCTCGCGAATGGGACCTCAAGAGCGTTCCCTTCAATCTCGACCGCCGCTGGAAAAAACTCGCTCCCCGACTCGCCATGGTCGCGATTCTCTCCTTGCCGGTACTTGGCCTCTGGACCGTTCTGCTCGACACTTCTACGCTCACGGCGCGCCAGTTTCGCATCTTCACCGTGCTGGCCGCGATGTTGTTACTGGGAGCCTTCGTCTTCCTCCGCCAGTTTTTCCAGGATCAGGCTCTCATTTCGCTTTTGCAGGAGTCCCGCCGCGCTTATGACAGCCAAAAGCGCCTGCAGAGCCAGTTAGTGCAAAAAGAAAAGCTCGCCTCGTTGGGCAACCTCGTCGCTGGCGCCGCGCACGAAATCAATCATCCTCTGAACGCCATCATGGCCTTCTCCGAGGAACTCTGGACCCAGCAGCGCCTCACCGCCGATCAAAGCACCTTGCTGCGTAAAATCGTGAATCAGGCGCGCCGCACCGGCGATCTTGTCGCCAATCTCCTAAGCTTCGCGCAGCAGGCTCCGGGACAGAAAACTCTCGTCGATCTCGGCCTTCTGTTGCAGCGTGCCACTCATATGCTCGAATCGCGTCGCCAGTCGGGCATCATCCAGGTGCAGCTCTCGGTTGAACCGGATTTTCCCCGTGTCGTCGCCAATGCCAACCAGATCTTTCAGGCTTTCGTCGAAATCATCGAGAATGCCATGGACGCGCTGGACGAAGTCGGCGGCGGCTCCCTCGATATCACCGCTCAAAGGCGCGGTCCGGAAGTCGTGCTCACCTTTTCCGACAGCGGCCCCGGACTGCGCGATCCGCTGCGCGTCTTCGATCCCTTCTACACCACCAAGCCTGTCGGCAAAGGAACTGGCCTCGGCCTGAGCGCCGTCTACGGCGTGATCCAGGATCACAATGGCCAGATTGCCTGCCAGAACAAGCCCGAAGGCGGCGCGCTCTTTATCATCCGCCTACCCGCAACCTCAGCATCGGCCGCCCAGGTAGCGGGCGCCGGCGGACACTAGCACGTGCTTCAAAATTGGGTTTGGGAAGGGCACGGCTTTAGCCGTGCCGCGCTCCCCATTCACGCGGCTTTAGCCGCTGAGGGAATGACGCCCGATCTTACGCAACCCATTCTTGAAAACACGCTCGAATCGCCTTCGCTGGCCGCCCACAGAGCTCGCTCCGAGGCAAACTCCCGCCTAGCTCCTGTAACATAAAACCTGCCATGACCTCTGACTTGGCGCACACTTCGTCGCGCGTGCTCGAGTTCGAATCTCTGCGCGAACTGCTCCGCGGATACGCCTCGTCCCCGCTGGGCCAAAATCGAATTCGCGCCCTCGCGCCCTCCACCGACCGTGACTGGATCCACAATCAGCAGGCCTTAGCCGCAGAAATTCGCGAGTTCCGCCGCGTCGGCGGACGCTTCGATTTTTCCACGCTCGTTGAGATCGCCTCCCTCGTCCAGAAATCGCGCATCGCCGGAGCCACCCTCGAAACCGCTGAGATTCGCGATGTCATTCTCCTCGTCGATCGCGCCGCCGAATGGCGCGCGATTTCGTTGCAGCCTCCGGCCGCCCTGCGCTCCGCATGGACCGGAGTCCGTTCGCTCTCCAACCAGATCGCCGACTTCCATGATTTCCTGCGCTTCTTCCGCGGCAAGATCCAGCCTGATGGCACGCTCGAAGACAAGGCCTCGCCCGAACTCGCCCGCATCCGCCGCGAAATCGAGAAGCAGCGCCGCTCTATTCAGGAATCGCTGCGCGGTTACATGCGCCGCCTCGCCGAAGGCGGCACTGTGCAGGACGAACTGATCACCATTCGCGGCGAGCGCTTCGTCATTCCCGTAAAAATTGAGCAGAAGCGCCGCGTCCAGGGCGTGATTCACGGCGCCAGTTCCAGCGGCCAAACCGTCTTCGTCGAGCCCCTGGAGACCATCGAGCAGAACAACGAACTCGTGCGCCTGCTCGAAGAAGAACTCGCCGAGATTCACCGCATCCTGCTCGAAATGACCCAGCGCATCGGAGCGCAAGCGCAAGAAATCCTCACCGCCGCAGAAGTTCTGGCCGAGCTGGAACTCCAATTCGCCAAAGCCCGCTTCGCCGAAGACTACAACTGCGTCGAAGTGAAATTGTCGGCAAGCAAGCAAGAACCATGTGAGAACAAGGAGCCAAGTGAGAACAACGAACCATGTGGGGACAGCCGCCTCGGCTGTCCAGCGAGCGAAGCGAGCCTTCTTCTCCACAACGCCCGCCACCCTCTGCTGGAACGCAATCTCAAAGCCAAGGGAGCAACCGTAGTCCCAGTGACCGTCGAACTCGAAGGCCCGCGCCGCCAGCTAGTCATCACCGGCCCCAACACCGGAGGCAAAACCGTCACCCTCAAAACCGTCGGCCTGCTCGCCCTCATGGCGCAATCCGGTCTCCCCGTCCCCGCCGATCGCGCCGAACTCCCCGTATTCGACGCCGTCCTCGCCGACATCGGCGACTACCAATCGATTGAGCAGAATCTTTCCACGTTTTCCGCCCACGTCACCAACATCGATTTCATCTCGCGCACCGCAACACCCAACTCGCTCGTTCTGCTCGACGAACTCGGCTCGGCCACCGATCCCGAAGAAGGCGCAGCCCTGGCCGTCGCCATCGCCACCCACTTCAGCCGCATCGGATGCATGACCGTGATCTCCACCCACCACACCTCTCTCAAAGTCTACGGAGCCAACACGCCCGGAGTCCTCAACGCGTCCGTCGGATTCAACGAAGCCACGCTGCAGCCCACCTACGAGTTGAAGGTTGGCGTGCCCGGAGCCTCGGCGGGCATCAACATCGCGCAGCGCCTCGGATTGAATCCAACAATCATTCAAAGCGCCAGAGACAGGCTCGGCTCGCAAGCCCGCGACGTCGGACAGTTCCTCGACAAGCTGCACGCCGACCTGCGCGAAGCCGAACAAGAAAAACTTCGTCTGCAAAAGGGCCAACAAGAATTACAGCGCGAGAAAGACCGTTTAGCGGTTGAAGGAAAGAACATCCAGCAGGCCAAAGTCCGCGAGATGGAGAAGAAACTCGAAAGTCTCCTGCGCGACTTCGAATATCACGCGCGCGAAGCCGTCAACGCCGTGCAGGATCGCGCCGCCGCGCAAAAGCTCTCCAAAGATGCAGAGCGCCGCATCGCCAAGCTGCGCCGCGAATTCCGCGAGCAGTTCGATTCCACCGTGGTCGCGCACTCCACCGGCGCCGATCAGGGCGATCCCCATGCCCAGCCGCAACTGGTCAAGCATGTCTCAGAAGGCGATACCGTCAAGCTGAAGTCCACCGGGCGCTCGGCGCGCATCGCCCGCAAGATCGACGACAATCATTTCGAAGTCGAGATGGGCGCGCTCAAAATGAAGATCGGCCGCGATGACATCGCTGAAGTCTTGTCCGCCGCCCGGCCCGCGGAGACTCCCGTGAAGGCCGCCAGGGCGCGCGGCATTTCAGTGTCTTTGGAGAATGAAGGCGGCAACGTTCCCACCGAAATCAACGTCATCGGTCAAACCGTCGATCAAGCCAGCAGCGAAGTTGAAAAATTCGTCGACCGCGCCTTCCTCGCCGGCCTGCCCCGAGTCCGCGTAGTTCACGGCAGCGGCATGGGCATCCTCCGCAAAGCCCTGCGCCAACTCCTGCAGCAGCACCCGCACGTCTCCTCAGTAGTAGAGGCCCCGCAAAACGAAGGCGGCGGCGGCGCAACGCTAGTCGAATTGAATGTCTAGTGCTGTCAGACATACTGCAGAACGATGCCCGCTGACCTTTGCCTGGAGGTCGTCTCGTAAATAGTCTTGGGAAGGGCTCGGCTTTAGCCGTGCCGCTACCGGTCAGCAAGAACGCGGGCTTTAGCCCCTGAGGGTCTCGCAGCTTACTTTTGAAATCTATTTATGAGACCGGCTCTGGTCCAGCCGCGGAGCGGCGGCATGTGAAAGCCCGGGACGGAAGTCCCGGGTAGAAGTTGTGAAGGGGAACGAGTCCCGTAGGGACGCCACTCTTACCAGATAATCTTCTTCCAGTTCTCGTCGTAAACCGCGCCCCGGGCGGCCGCGGCGATGGCCTGCTTCCCTTCTTCGGAAAGGTCGCTGGAGACAATGTTCTTCGAATTAGCCGGATCCGCGATCGCCGCCCGTTCGAAGTGGTGCGAGAGATAGCGGAAAACGGTAAGCACGTTTTCCGCCAGTTGTCCGAAGGGTTCGCCCTCCAGCGCGCGCAGCACCGTGAGTTCCAGGTACAACGAGGGGAAATCCAGCTGTTTCCGTTCGCGCCAAATCTTGATCGCGCTGATCTCCTGCTGCCGTCCCGAGTTGGCGACCAGGTGAATGTGCTTGGCCACGTCGGTATGCACCGTCGAGCTCGTCTTCTTGTTAAACAGGATGTTCCCGTAAATGCCGTGGTCCCGGTACGCCGGAACCAAGTCGACCCAGAACCCGTGAATCGGCAGATGAATGGAGACGTTTCGCGTATTCGGCCTCAAATTCTGCTGCGTGAGAAATTCAAACAGGTTCCAATAGACGTCCTTCATCTCCATGTCGGGCACCGGGCTCAGCGTGATCAGCACATCCGCATGCGAGGTGAGCGTGATCGCCGTGTTCTTCGCGTAAGCGCCCGAAAGCGTGATCCCCAGCAGATATTGCTTGGCCCACTGCTTGAGCAGGGGAACGACCTCGTCCACCGCCGGATGGGGCGCCGAACCCGGATCGGCCGCAATATGGTACTTCTCTACAATCGACGCCGCGTATTGCTCAGTAGTTGGCACGGTGAAGGAGACCTCGTAGTCTCCTATCGGCAGAATATCTGGCAAGTTGAGGGTGTAGTAGCGATCCGCTAGGTCGTTTGTGACATTGGCACCAGAGCCCGTCTCATAAATGGCTTTGGGAAGGGCACGGCTTCAGCCGTGCCGCTATTTGCCAGTAAGGCCGGGGCCTTAGCCCCTGAGGGCCGCGCGGCTTGCTCTTGAAACCATTTATGAGACCAGTTCTAGCGTCTAAGCGCGCCGCCGCTCTTGCTCGTCCTGCAAATCTCGTCTGGATGACGAATAGGGACGTCGGCCTGAAATGCGGTCAACGTGTGTCGCTTTGTCCTCGGGCCATTCGTCCGAAGAGGGTGGCGGAGTCTGATCGCTCCCGGCCTTCGTAAGCCATCTCAGCAACGTCAAGACTACGACGCCGAGGACGGTAAAGAAAATCACTTTCGCGAAGATGTGCAGCAGAAGCGACATGTACGCCCGCTCCTCGGGGTAGTAGCGGTCTGTCGATCTTCGATCAGGACCAATTGTACTCTCGATCCGATCCGCGAAGCTGCCGGAGAAAATAATCGGACAGTTCACCGGCTCACGTGACTTCGCGCACTGACGAAATATTTTTGAGCGACTATCTTTCACTTGTTTTGAAAACCGGGAACCTCTTCAGTTTGACATTCTAGGCAGCACATCCATTCCAGGAGACATGCCATGATGAACGCGAGACACGTGATCGTGCCTTTGATATTGCTTGCTCTTGCTCTGCCGGCGTTCGGCAAGACCTCCAAGACTACCTATCCCGCTCCTTGCAGCGACGTGTGGGGCGCGGTCAAAGACGTCCTCAGCAATGCCGAAAACTACAACGTCGAGGAGAGTAACGACACCCTGATGACTGCTTCCTACAAGGTGAAGCACGCCGTTCATGTCACCATTACCGGAGCGGCCCTCCAGCGCACCAACCACGTCGCCTTGGTATCGAAGGGGGCTGAGTGTGAGATGCAAGTCAAGTCGAACTACAGCGGATTTGAGCACGACGACAGTGGCGACTTCCGCAAACGCGTCGAGGAATCCTTTGCCACGCTGAAGGGCGCGAAGCCTGCCGAGAGCGCGAACCCGGCGCCTCCCGCCCAGTGATTTCGGCAGGATGCCGCGCGTGATGCCCACGGTGGCGTGCCATCGTGGTGTCTCCCATGACTAACAGGGCTGGATGCTGCAGACCACGCCTGGACTTGGCGGCCCGCGTCTCGGCGTGGGTCCCAAGAAAACAGAAGAGGAGGTTGTAGCGATGCGGATCCAAAGCCTTTCTTGGAAACTTGCAGGATTACTGCTGAGCTTATTCACGGTCAATACCTGCTCGGCAGCGGCGCAGACAACGCTGAAATCGGTCAACTCCCCCGAGGGTGGCAAAATTATGTACGGCGTAGTCAACGGGGCCACCAACCAGGCGGGTGGCATGGCTTCGGTATTGCGCGCCGTGCATGCCAACTGCGGTGAACGGCCGCAAATCGGCCGAGTCTTCCAATTCCGCGGTACCGGTATGGTCGGAGTTTTCTTCTCTGTGGTGAACCACCCGGCAGGAAACGTCAAGGTTGCCGGCTTGGTGATGGCTGCAACGAATCCGTCGCAGCAGGTGGAAGCTGCTTTGCTGTCGGATGATGCGTCGCGATTCGGTATCACGGTAAATCCCATGCTGAAGGAGCTTCTTGGTGAGTGGCACCCCGGGGGCGCAATGAGGGCCGCAAGCGCTTCGAAGGGCGAAGGTTCGGGCACAGCGGCGGGCGGACATCCGAGCCCGGTCAAGCTGCACACGGTGACAGCCTCCGACAACTCGGCCAGCATCGGCATTGCCGACGGCTGGCAGCTCGATCCGCACAGCGCCGGCAGCACGATGGCTCTGATCGGGCCGAACGGCGAACTGGCAGTCTACGGTGCAAATAAGCCAGCGGTGGACCCCTACAACCCACAGCAGGTGAGTGCGGTGCGGTACGGAATCTACAAAGGGTCGGGAACGATGCTCTACCCCTATCATCAGGATCTGGGGAAGGCCTATCCCGAGCTGTTGCAGGCTTGGCGGCGCGCCAACAACGCATCCCCGGTAAAGCTCCAGGTGGACAAGATTGAACCGATGAATCCGCCGAAAGGGGGAGGGAGTTGCGTCCTTGTCACGGGGCACATCGACGCGGATGGGCAGGGCATGAAGAAGCTGATCGATGATATATGCCAATTTCCGCCGGCCCAATGGGGAGCGTACTCAATCACACGCAACTTCGAGATTATGACCGACGCCCAGTTCGAGCAGGAGCAAAACACGGTGATGGCGATGTTCATGAGCGCCAAGATAAACCAGCAAGTGATGAACCAGCAGATGCAGGATAAGCTGGCGCAGAAGCAGCAGTCTGACCAGCAATGGCGGGACTGGGGACAGCGGGAATCCAATCGGATTCGCGCGCAGGGCGAGGCGGCGCAGAAGAGCTTTGCCGACCGCCAGGCCGCCAATGACGCCCAGCACGCCGGCTATTGGGCGCAACAGGACAACAATGCCAGGAACGCCCAGGGCTTCAGCAACTATCTGCTCGATCAGACCGTCGTCCAGGACAACAACATGTACAACAATGGCACTATCGGCCACGGCACCGCCTGGAACTCCACCGCCGACGCGCTGGTCAAGGCCGATCCCAAGCGCTTCGAGATTGTGGACACACCGAACTACTGGCGGGGCATCGATTACTAACGGCGCATCTTGTGTAAGTCTTCGGCTGCAAAGCAGATTCTCCTGTGGGCAAAGTTTTCAATGACTCGCCAGTTGATGATGAATCCCTTTACGCTCCAAATCCTTGTCCCCCCAGCGAACAGATGGCGCAAGCTTTGCGCCTTGGCCTGACTCCGACTGATATCGCAAAAGGGCAGACGGAGGAGGGCGGCTTTCCCATCCTTTGCGCTGGGGTTTGTGACTTTCGGTGACCCAAGACCTGGCGAGTCTTCAACCCAGAAACAGCGACCGTCAACCTGCTTGTGTTAACACACTACACATCTGCTGGTGGCTGCGAACGAATGAATCATAGCGACAACAAAGCCCGGAAGCCTTCAGAAATTCAAGGAAGGCTTTGTGTTCGTTCTGCCGCCAGCCCGGATAATTCCAGTATTCATCGAAAACGATTACTGAGCCAGCATGAAGGCGGGGCGCAAGTAGATCGAGAATTGTTTTCGTCGATGAGTAAATGTCGCAGTCGACATGAAGCAGAGAAACTTGTTCGGTGTGATCCGCGAGAAATCCTGGCAAGGTGTCTTTAAACCAGCCCTTGATTAATTGAACATTGGGGGGAACAGAAGGAATGCCGCCGGCAAAGCTTCCTTTCTCGAATCCGCTGCGCCATGATTCTGGCAACCCCTCGAAGGAATCGAAACCATAGATGTTCGATGTTAATTGGTTTGCAATGTGGGAAATTGTGCGTCCTGATGCAACCCCAAATTCGAGGATCAGGCCAGGCTGAATTGCGATCTTGATTGCGTGCGAAAGAAGATCGAGGTCAGAGTGGAATGGACGCGCCGTCAGTAAATTCTGCTCATAGTACTCTGCCGCCTCGTAGGCTGCTTTGAGAAATGCCACCTCTATTACATCAAAGCTGTCTCCTCTTGCTTTACGAAAGGGCAATGTTTGGCTCGCGCGACTCGCAACCTTGTCGATGGTGTTCAAAATGGCCTGTTTCATGTAGCAGAATCCTAACGTCCGTGAAACGGGAAGTCAATGAAAGCAATCGGGTTGGCGACCGCCATAAGAGGATCGTTGGCGTAATATTCCCCATATTATTCGAAACCCCGTTGCCGATCTTTATCGCCGGCTATGGTGTCTTCCTCTGACCCTTCAAAATTCGCAGGATCGCAGTGATCGTGTTCCAGTTCCGTGTCGTCGCTGGTACGCCGTACAGCTTATCAATCTGGCCGAGATAGCCGATTGTCTTCATGTGACGACGGTACATGCCAAACACGAACTGCCCTTCCGATGCCATCACCCGCACCAACCACTCCCCGTCTGAGGGAAACATGACTGGAAGCGCCGCCCGGACGCCGCCCGCTTTCGACAGGATGCTCACGAACCTGACAACATCCGGGGGTGATGGCTCAGTCCCAAACGGATTCTCCATGTCCAGGCGCATAAGATCGCCTCCGTCGCAGAGCACAACTTCCGCTTCGAATGGCAGCTTACGAAGCAAGGCCGCGCGGAATTTTGCTCGAGACCCAGGTTTGTGCACCACAAACGTGCCAGCGGCCCCCACATTGACGACATCATATTCGCTCAGTTCTCGTGCGAGAACGCTTGGGCGAAAGGTTCTGTGCCCGCCAACGTTGACACCCCGGAGAAAAACAACCAGAGCCATGCCCGGATTATGCAGAAAAAAGCCAACCGGCGCCAGGGCATCTCGCGGCACCTGCGCATCTTGAAGCGAACCCGTGGGCTTGGATCGAGTCTTGCGGGAAGAATCTAGCACCGTCTTTGCGCCGGGTGTACACTCACGACGCTCGATGAGAGCAAATCGAAACCTGTTGCGAGAACGGAGAACTACAACCACGAACCAGAAACGGTGGTCCGGTGTTGCATTCGTGTTGATGCTCGCTGCCGCTGCCGCAGTCTCTTCACCAGTAGCGCGCGCGCAAACGATGGAGATGAAAGAGAAGCCGCCGATGTACACCTACGTGGCCGACTGGAACATTCCCCGGGCACAGTGGGCTGAAATGGCCAAGAGTGACGCTGCGGACGAGAAGTTGATGGAAAAAGCGTTCGCCAGTGGAACGATCGTGGGTTATGGCAATGACATGAACCTGATTCATCAGCCGGATCAAGCCACCCACGACGGTTGGTGGTCTGCGATGTCCATGGCAGGAGTGCTCAATGTGCTCGACCAAGCCTACACATCAGGCTCGGCGACGACTCCCGTCCTGAGCACTGCTACGAAACACTGGGACAACCTGTTCGTCAGCCGCTATTACAACTGGCATTCCGGGGCGTGGAAGGGAGTCTACACTCACGGGTCGTCATACACGCTAAAGGCAGATGCTCCGGGCGACGCGGTCGCGAAGCTGACCAAGAACGTGATCGCGCCTCTAATGGAGGAGAAAATGCTGGCTGACGGCACGATTCACGAGTGGGAAGTTGACACCGAGGCGATCCATACCACGCATCCGAATACGTTTTGGCTTTTCTATATCACGGCGAACGCCGAAGGATTGGATAAGGTCAACGCCGCGCTAACGGACATGCTCAAGGCGAACCCGCTGGACGGACCAGCCTTTAGCTCGATGGTGGACTTCAGTACACACCGCGACGAACTGGCTCGCACCAACGCCACTTACAAATAGT
Organism: uncultured Acidobacteriota bacterium; assembly: GCA_963719865.1. Lineage (GTDB taxonomy): Bacteria > Acidobacteriota > Terriglobia > Terriglobales > Acidobacteriaceae > Sulfotelmatobacter. Next base: position 162,098 of record CAVRDS010000065.1, read on the forward strand.
CCTGCGTCCCGCTTCGCGAGCATCGCCAGAGACAGGCGTTGCTCGCGGACTGGTTTTTTCCAAGTCTCCCTCACTCGACAGGCTTCCTGCTTTCCGGGTTGAAGGTATCGCCGGTAGTTGGCGAAACATCGCCATAAAGCTCATCCTGAGAGAGGACCGCTGGTCACCGTGCCCTCGGCAGAGCGCATCATTTGTTTCTGCGCCAATCGCCGGGAAGCCCCTCGAACCTTCCGGACTGTGTTTTCCATTCCTTTCAACCGCTAACCTCCGTTTCCCACAGCTTCTCCACAACAATCCCGTTCGTGTATGTTCAACTCTGGCCCTTTCAGGCTCACAATTCTTACGGAGAACTCTGTCCCAGAAATGGCGAACCCCGGCGATTTCGCATACACGGTGAAGCAGCAGGCGGACATCGTCCGGATCATCGGCGACTACATCAAGCTGAGGAAAGCTGGAGCGCAAAATTACTCCGGGCTCTGCCCCTTCCACGGAGAGAAAACCCCATCCTTCTCCGTCCACGCCACGCGCCAGTTCTACCACTGCTTCGGATGCGGCGTTTCGGGCGACGTCTTCAGCTTCGTCCAGAAGATCGAGAACATCACCTTCCCCGAAGCCGTCCGCCTGGTCGCGCAGAAACTCGGTATCCCGCTGCCGAAGGCGAGCTACTCCACTCCGGGCGAAGCCAAGGAAGCCCACCTGCGCGGACAGTTGCTCAACGTTCACGAGCGCGCCGTCGTTTTTTTCCAGGAATGCCTTCGCCGTCCCGAAGGCGCCCGCGCCCGCGAATACCTCGCCGGACGCGGCCTCAACGAAGAAATGATCGCCAAGTTCCGCATCGGCTACGCCCCCGATTCCGGCTTCCTCCTCCGCGACCGCCTCAAAAGCGAATTCACCGAAGAAGTGTTGCGCGAGAGCGGGTTGTTTTCGTGGAAAGAGCCGAGTCCCGAGTCCCGAGTCGCGAGTCCCGAGTCAAACCCAGGGTCCCTCGACTCCGCTCGGGATGACAATTCGGCTGAGGGCGAACGACCAACGACTAATGACCAACGACCAACGACTAACGACCAACGACCGAAGACCAACTCAGGACTCGGAACTCGCGACCCGGGACTCACCATCTACTCCAAGTTCCGCAACCGCGTCATGTTTCCCATCAGCAGCGAAGTGGGCAAAGTCATCGCCTTCACCGGACGCACACTAGCCACCGACGTAAAGTCCGGCCCGAAATATTTGAACTCGCCCGAGACCGCGATCTACTCCAAGAGCCGCGTCCTCTTCAATCTCGATCTGGCCAAGGAATGGATCAAGAAATTTGACTACGCGATTCTGGTGGAAGGTCAGATGGATTGCATCTCGGTCTTCGCCGCTGGATTTCAGAACGTCATCGCCAGCTCCGGCACCGCGTTCACCGAATTGCAAGCCAAGCTGCTTGGCCGCTTTGGCAAGAACGTCGTCGTCAATTTCGATCCCGACACCGCCGGTGCGAAAGCCGCTGAGCGCACCATCGGCCTGCTGGTGGAAGAAGAATTCCATATCAAAGTGCTGACCCTCGAGCAGGGATTCGATCCCGATCTTTACATTCGCCGCAAAGGCAAAGACGCCTACGGCGAAGCCCTTCGCCACTCCCAGAAATATTTCGATTACCTGATCGAGCGCGCCCGCAGCCAGTTCCCCATACGCAGCGCCGAAGGCAAGAAAAATGCCGTGAACTATCTTTTGCCCCACATCCAGCGCGTCCCCAGCCGGATCGTCCGCGACGAACTGGCGCACGAGATTTCCCAGAAGTTGCAGATCGACTCCGCGGTCCTGCGCCAGGAGTTGCGCCACGCCGCCAGCACGCGTTCCTCCTCTGCCGTGAAAGGTCCAGCCGAAGCGCAAGTCACCGACGCAGAGAAAATCCTGATTCGCGCGTTGGCCTCGGTCCGCCAGATGCAGCCCAACGACAATCATCTTTCCGCCCGCGACGGCGCCGAAGAAGAATTTGATCCCGCCCGCCAGGCCCAGTTCGTTCTGCAGAATGAAGGCCTGCATCGCGGCCTCGCCACCGAATCGCTGGCCGAGTCTCTACTCAACACGAGCGCCGAGTCCGCCGACGTGCTGGAGATTCCAGTCACCGAAGCCGACCGACGCCTGCTCGCGACCATCCTGTTGAGAGAAGACGAAGAGCTGACCGCAGAATTTCTGGAGGCCGCGGTTCGCGCCCTGCGCCGCATCCATCTGAAGCGCGAGCAGGAGCGCGTGCAACTGGAATTGAAAAAACCCGGCGTCGCCGCCGATCGAGATCGCTTGCGGGAATTGCTGTTGGAACTGGAGCGCATCAGCCGCGCTTTGCGCGATCCGGGCTTGGCCGAAGGCGGCCTGAAAGCCGGCAAAAGCCAGAAAAGTGCTTGAAACAAAACAGCTTCCTGTGCCATCTAAAGCATGTAGGAGAACTCCGGAAGGCGCGGGGCGGGCAACTAAGGCGGCAACCGATAGACGAGGCGGCACTTACGTGCTAAACTTGATAGGTTTGTGCTAGCCGCACAATCCCGCTAGACCCAGATTCCCACCTTTTCAAGGAAACTTTACCACACGCTCCTCGTGAGCGGAATTGACAGTTTAAGGACACCTCTTGGCTCTTGATGACAAGTACGACGACATAAAAAAGCTGATCGATACAGGCAAAGAGAAGGGATATCTCACGTATGACCAGGTCAACGACCTCATACCGCATGACGTGCACAGTCCCGAAGACCTCGACGATCTGCTGACGACGATTGGTACGCAAGGCATCGATGTCCTGGAAGGCCCCAAACTGCCTTCCGCTGCCGGACTCGATAAAAAATTCGAAGATAACGAAGAAGGGGAGGACGTCGAACTCGACCTCACTCCCGGAGCTCTGGAAAAAACCAACGATCCCGTCCGCATGTATCTGCGCGAGATGGGAACAGTGCCGCTGCTCACGCGCGAAGGCGAAGTGGAAATCGCCAAGCGCATCGAGCGCGGCCAGATTCGTGTGCTCAAGGCGCTCTCGCGATCGCCGATCGTGATCCGCGAACTGCTTACCCTGGGCGAGGACCTCAAGAAGAACGTTCGCTCGATCAAGGAAGTCGTGACCTTCGACGAAGAAGAGATCACCGACGAGATCCTGCAGAACCGCCTGAATGAGTTCACCGGAAAAATCGATGATATGGCCAAGCTGTACAAGAAGGCCACGGTCCTCGAAGAGAAGTTCAAGGAAGTTTCGAAAACCAAGAAGCCGAAAGATCATCGCCGGGCCCGGCGCAAGCTGGCTCGTGCGATCGTTGCGATTTCAATCGCCCTCCGCAAGCTCGGATTCACCAACGCCGAGCGCAAACGGCTTATTGAACGCCTGAACAAAACGGTCGACGGCATGCGCTCGCTCGACCGCCAGTCCACGAACCTGGAGCGCAAGGCCGAGGCGACCCGCAGCGAAGAGCAGAAGAAAGAATATCGACGGCAGTCGCGCGCCATTCGCGGCGAAGTCGAAAAACTCGAACTCGAAACCGGCGTGTTGTTCCAGGAACTCAAGCGCACCCAGCGCGAGATCATCCAGGGCGACATGGACGCGGAGCAGGCCAAGCGCGAGCTGATCGAGGCCAACCTCCGCCTGGTGGTTTCGATTGCCAAAAAATATACCAACCGTGGTCTGCAGTTTCTCGACCTGATTCAGGAAGGCAACATCGGACTGATGAAGGCCGTCGACAAATTCGAATACCGCCGCGGCTACAAATTTTCGACGTATGCCACGTGGTGGATTCGGCAGGCCATCACCCGCGCGATTGCCGACCAGGCGCGCACCATCCGCATCCCGGTGCACATGATCGAAACCATCAACAAGCTGATCCGCACCTCGCGGCAGCTGGTGCAGGAACTAGGACGCGAACCTACGTCGGAAGAGATTGCCAAGCGCATGGATATTCCGGTAGCAAAAGTGCGCAAGGTGCTCAAGATCGCGCAGGAGCCGATCTCGCTCGAAACGCCGATCGGCGAAGAGGAAGATTCGCATCTGGGAGACTTCATCGAAGACCGCGCGGTGGTTTCACCGGCGGAAGCGGTGATCAACGTGAACTTAAAGGACCAGACGGGACAGGTCCTGCGCACGCTGACGCCGCGCGAAGAGAAAGTCATCAAGATGCGCTTCGGCCTCGAAGACGGCAGCGAGCACACGCTGGAAGAAGTCGGGCAGAGCTTCGCGGTCACCCGCGAACGCATCCGCCAGATCGAAGCCAAAGCGCTGCGCAAGCTACGCCATCCGTCGAGATCGCGGAAGTTGCGAGCGTTCATGGATGGAGTAAGAGATTAACTTCCTCTCCGCGGATTCACGCGGATGACGCGGATTTTCTTAGGGCACGGCTTTGGCCGTGCCTCTTTTGCTGTGCGCCACAATTTCTGAAGTCGACCCTCCATTCCCGAATTGAGACCCTCCCCACTTTGGTGCTACACGGCATTACCCTCGTGTCAATTTTTGTTGACAGAATTTGTCAACTTCGCCGTTTCCGGGTGTGTTCACGAGTCTGGCACGAAGGTGGGGGAATTTCTTAAGTGACATAGAACAAAGGCGTTCCGGCCTCACTTGGAGGAGAGGAGCAGCCCTTTCGGCGCGCGGGAGATCGGCGGTTGGACTGCATAGACATGTACGTCAGGACAGTGGTCCAGGGTGAACGATTGATACTTCCGCCCTGACTTTGAACGCCGGACGACCTTTCTTAACCACGAAGGACACGAAGTCTCACGAAGGGAACTTTGGTTGGGAGTCTCCGGCGGATCTCGGTGAGCCCGGCGGTTGCTTCGATTGCTCTCGGAACTACGCAGCAATTCAGCGCGGTGGGCAACTTCGATGACGGCAGCACGCAGCCGTTGACGTCGGTGACCTGGTTTTCCGGGTCGAGCGCGGTGGCAGCGGTGGACTCGAATGGATTGGCGACCACCCTGGGCACAGGCACGGCTACCATCACGGTAGCGTCTGGGTCGGTAAGCGGAACGGCGTCGCTCACGGTAACGGGCGCTAGCCTGGTTTCGATTGCGGTGACTCCGGCTAACGCTACGATGGCTACAGGAACCACCAAGCAATTCACGGCGACCGGATCGTTCAGCGACAGCAGCACGCAGGATATTTCGGGATCGGTGATGTGGAGTTCGTCGAGCCCGGCCGCGGCCACGATCAACAGCCTTGGGCTGGCGACGAGCGTCGCGCCCGGCAGCACGACGATTGCGGCGGCATTCGGCACGATCAGCGGCTCAACTGGATTGACGGTGACGACGGCGCATCTGGTGGGGATCACCATCAGTCCGGCGAATCCAAGGATTGCGGTCCATACCTCGATCAAGTTCGTTGCCCTGGGAACCTTCAGCGACGGCAGCACGGGCGGAAATCTGGCGGGAGTGTCGTGGAGATCGTCGAAGCCGAGTATCTCCTCGATTCGCGGTAGCGGAATCGCCCACGGGAAGAAGGGGGGATCGGTGACGATCACCGCGTCGGCGTCGGGGCTGCAGGGGACGACGGTTCTTACCATCGGGACTGGCACGCTGGATTCGCTGGCGATCTCGCCCGCGAACTCAACGTGCAGCGCGGGGAGCACGCAGCAGTTCGCGGCGGTGGGCACGTTCAGCGATGGAAGCTCACAGGACATCACGCTGAACAGCCACTGGAGTTCGTCCCGCGCCAGCGTGTCGACCATTGCGAACGGACAGAACGCCGCTGGACTGGCTCAGTGTTTCGAGGCAGGGTCTAGCGCCATCGGAGCGAATTCGGGGGGGACTACTGGATCGACAACGCTGACCGTGCAGTAATCAAGGACGGGTGAGCTGTAAGTCAAAGGCCCCACCCTCTCGCAAAAAAACGCGAGAAGGGTGGGGCACCCTTTTGGCGAGAACGAAAGTAGTGGGTCAGTTTGAGCTTCGTCGGCTCCATGCCCACGGGAGATCCCTCCGCCCGCTGGTGAAAACGCGGGCGTTCGGGATGACGCCTCTCGGAAATTTCGCGCTGTGGAAATGAAACTGACCCACTACCGGAGCGAAGCGGCGTTTGACAGTTTCCGCCGTCTCCGTTCCAATGGATGAGTTCGCTATTCTGCGCGTTACGCATCCGTTGCACAGCGCACAATTCAGATCACAGGAGCTCATCGTATGTCAGCACCCAGCCGCCGGCCCGAGATTCGCCGGCGCCGTACCCGCAAAGAAAAGATTGTCCAGCTGCGCAAGCGTCTGGCCGCTGCTAAGACCGACGCCGACCGTTCGCGTCTTACCGCCAAGCTGCATAAGCTGGCGATCCTGTCTCCCGGCCAGCCTCTGGTGAAGTAGGGGAACGCAGCTCCGGCAGAAAATTCTGGCGCGTAGGACCTCGCGAGCTAAGTTCCCGGGTAGGGATTCTTCGACTCCGATGGCCCTGCGTTTTCGCGCATGGCCATCTCCGCTCAGAATAACAAGAATCAGTCCGCCGCGGATTGGTGCTCGTTGTTGGGCGCACCGTCGCGTGTGACCTGCCGGTAAACATCCAGCACCCTGCGCACGGAAATTTCCCAGGAGAACCGCGTGACCTGCTGGTAGCCGCGTTCCCGCATGCGCTCGCGCAGTGGCTTGTCCAGCAGAACGCGGCGCAGCGCGCGCATGATCTCGAAGACGTTTTCGGGATTCACCAGCACCGCGGCATTCCCCACCACTTCCGGCAGCGATGACACGTTGGACGTGACTACCGGCGTTCCGTGCGCCATGGCTTCCAGCGGAGGCAGCCCGAATCCTTCATACAGCGACGGGAAGACGAAGACCTTCGCCTCGTCATAAAAGATGCGCAGCACTTCAATCGGAATGAATCCCAGAAAACGCACGTCGTTTTGCACACCGCTGCGGATCACCGTGCGCCGCAGATCCGGGTTTCCGGAAAGATCGTCTCCGATGATGATCAGCTTCAGATCGGGATAGGCTCCATCCTTTTCCAGCGCGGCCTTCAACGCGGAAAATGCCTCGATCATGCGCACCACGTTCTTGTGCGGGCTGATACGGCCGGCATAAAGCAGGAAGGGATACGTGACCTGGTAGCGCTGGGCAATCATTTCGCGATCAGCCGGCGTCGCGTGACCGCGCAGAAATCGCTCGTCAATCGCGTTGTAGACGACTTCGATGTGGTTGGGCGGGATTTCGAACAGCTTCTCGATTTCATTGCGCGTGAAATTCGAGACGGCAAAAATCCGCGCCGCGCCCGCCAGGACGCGTTTGGTCGACTGGAAATGCAGCGAGCGCCAGAAACCGCCATGGCCCCGCGGACGCGACATGTGCTCGAGCATGTCGTGCACGGTCATTACATACGGGCAAGGCAGCGCCCGCGGCACCGAAAAAAGATTTGGGACGTGGACCAGGTCGCACGACAAGCCCTTCACGGCCGAGCGGAACTCGCGATATCCCTGCACCGAGCGCTCGGGCGCCGCCAGCGGAATATTTTGGAAATTCGGCGGCAGCGGCGCGATTTCTTCCAGCTTCCCTGGAGGCCCCAGCAGAAAGTAGGAGTTTTCGTGGTCCAGCCGCCCCAACGTGCGAACAATATTGCGGATATAGGTGCCGACGCCAAACTCGGACATCCGCCGGATATCGATGGCAATCTTCACCGATCCGATTTAACCACAGAGGGCAGAGGGGAACACAGGGGAATTATGCTCGCACTTCCGCCTGCGCCTTGGCCCTGCGGTCGGCATAGAGCGGGAAGGTCTCGCACAGATCTAGCACCTGCTTTTTCACTTTCGTCAGCACGGCAGCATCCGACCGGTGCAGCAATGACTCGGCGATCCAGCGGCCGACCTGACGCATCTCGGCCTCTTTCATACCGCGCGTGGTCAGCGCCGGAGTGCCGATGCGAATGCCGCTCGGCTTCAGCGGAGGATTCGTGTCGAACGGGATCGCATTCTTGTTGACCGTGATTCCGGCGTCGCCCAACGCCTTCTCGGCTTCGCTGCCCAGCATGCCCTTCGAGAACACATCGACGAGCATCAGATGCGTATCCGTTCCGCCGGAGATAATGCGGAAGCCTTCGTCGGCCAGCGTCTGCGCCAGGACTTTCGCGTTGGCGATCACTTGCCGCGCGTAGTCGCGGAATTCGGGCTGCATCGCTTCATGGAAGCAGACCGCTTTGGCGGCCATGATGTGCACCAGCGGTCCGCCCTGCATGCCGGGGAAAACGACTTTGTCGATGGCCTGGGCGAACTCGGCCTTGGATAGGATCATGCCCGCGCGCGGCCCGCGAAGAGTTTTATGGGTGGTCGAAGTAACGATGTGCGCGTGCGGCACCGGTGAAGGATGCGCGCCGCCAGCGACCAGTCCAGCAAAGTGCGCCATGTCGACCAGGTAGAGCGCTCCTACTTTGTCGGCAATCTTGCGCATGCGCGCGAAATCGATGATTCGCGGATAGGCGCTGCCGCCGCCAATGATCAGCTTCGGGCGCTCTTGCTCGGCGAGTTTTTCCAGTTCGTCGTAGTCGATCGTTTCGGTTTCCTTGGTCACGCCATAAGGAACGATCTTGTACGTCTTGCCCGAAAAATTCAGATGATGGCCGTGCGTAAGATGTCCGCCATGCGCCAGATTGAGCCCGAGAATGGTATCGCCCGGTTGCAGCACCGCGGCGTAGGCCTCCATGTTGGCCTGCGATCCCGCGTGCGGCTGGACGTTGGCATGTTCCGCGCCAAACAATTGCTTCGCCCGGTCGCGTGCCAGGTTCTCGACCACGTCGGTAAACTCGCATCCGCCGTAATAGCGCTTGCCGGGATATCCCTCGGCATACTTGTTCGTGAACACCGACCCCGCGGCTTCGAGTACGGCCTCGCTGACAAAATTCTCGGAGGCGATCAGTTCGAGTCCTTCATGCTGGCGGCGAGTCTCGTTGTCGATCGCGGCGGCAATCTGCGGATCGGATTCGTACAGCGGACGGTACATCGCTGAATTTTTCATGTGGTTTTCCTGATTTCGTATACGTCCGGCCGGTGCAACTCCATGTAACGATCGGGCGATTTCAGTGCGGTGAAGCCGAATTTCCGGTAGAGCTCATGCGCATCGCGCGTCAACAGGATCCAGCGCCGCAGGTTCTGAAGCGCGGGATGCTGCAGAATACATTCCATCATCCACTTGCTCAAACCGCGCCCGCGATGCGACTCCAGCACGAATACGTCGCCGAGATACGCGACGGTCGCGAAATCGCTGACCACTCGGGCGAATCCCACTTGCGCGCCGCTACCATCATAAATCCCGAAGCACAACGCGTGCTCGATCGACCGCGCCACAACCTCCCGCGGAATTCCCTTCGCCCAGTAGCAATTCGTCAGGAAGTTGTAAATCACGCCCGAGTCGAGGCGCGCGGGATCGGTGCTGACAAGGAATTCTCCACGGCGAAATTCCGCAACTCGCATGCTCACATTCTAAACTGCGATCACCACGAAGGACACGAAGTAGCACGAAGGAAATCTAAACTGCGATCACCACGAAGGACACCGATGAGTCGCTTCCTTCGTGTGACTTCGTGTCCTTAGTGGTTCAAGCCTTTCAAAACGCCGTCCGAAGAAACGAGACCAGATGCCACCCATCCACATATTTATAAGGAGTCTCGCCGGTGGTGTAGTGGCCGCAAGGCAGCACGGCCACTTTGTGATCGAGCCCGTGCCGCGCAAACTCGTCCACCACCTGCCGCGAAAATTCCGGCAGGAAGGTCAGGTCGTACGCCGCATACACGATCAACGACTTCTTCGGCCAGCGCGAAAACTGCTCGAAGTACGCCATCGGACTGATCGCCAGCCAGGCATGGCGCAACTCTTCCAGATCAATCGACTGCTCGATGCCCTGCCGGATATGCCGCGTCGACTGCCCGTGCCAGACCACATCCGCAAAGTAAGTCGAAGCATGGTTGAACGCCGCCACCTTGATGCGCGGATCATGAGCCGCCGCAATGAACGCGTAGCAGGAGCCCAGGCTCGTGCCCACGATGCCAAGCTGGCTGTATCCCTGCTGCCTCGAGCCAGTCGAGGCAGCAGCGGATGTCGACCACTCCCTGCCGCACCGCGTCGAGCGTGCGCCCGATGTTGGCCGAAACAGCATAGTCCGCGCGGCTGATCTCCGCCGGCATGCGGATGTCGTGGTAGGGCATGCTCAGCCGCAACACCGCGATGCCCATCAGGTTGAACACGCGGCACAGGCTGACATAAGAGATCGCGTCCGAATTCCAGTGCGGCAGAAGGATAACGGCTCGCCGTCCGCGCGCCGGAAACCAGCGCGCGTTCACCAGGTTGTTCTCGGGATACTGCGTCTTCACCGGCGAAGTGAAGCGCAGAAATTCGCCGAACGTCCCCTTCACCTTGGCTTCGAGCTTGGGATCGGGCACCTCGCGCGTGGAGAAGACCTGCACCTCGCGTGTTTCCAGCCGGAAGTCCGTGGGCCGCGCGTAGGAATAAAATTCGTCGCTGGCCGCCACTATGCGCCGGTTGTAATCCAAAAAGAATTTCTCGGGATTCTCCGGCGCCCGGCCCCGAGGACAGCCATTGCGGCAAGGCCAATCCTGCGCCCATTCCACGCCCCACTCCAGCGGGCGGACCACGCGGTTATTGTCCACCGACGTCAGCCGGTGTTCCCAGTCGTACATCCACTGTGCGTAGCGGGAAGGCATGTTGAATCTTCTAGTTTATCAAGCGGAACGCCGGATTTCGGACGCCATGCAGTCAACGGCCGGAATCAGCAGTCGGCGCTCGGCATTTGGCCACTGAGTGGGGCACCGGACGCGCCCATAAAAAATCATCAACCACAAAGGACACGAAGATACACGAAGGAAAGACTAGAGAACAAAATCCTTCGTGATACTTCGTGTCCTTCGTGGTTTAAGGTTTCGCGTCTAGCTCGGATACTTTCGCGGCACCCGCTTTGAAATATTGCAGAGAATCTCGTAGGGAGTGCTATTCGCCAGCTCCGCATGTTCGAGTGCGTCCACGCTGAGGCCTTCCCCGGTTCCCAACAGAATCACTTCATCGCCCACGGCGATGCCCGGAATACCGGTTACATCGACCAGCGTCACATCCATCGAGATGCGGCCCACGACCGGCGCATAGTGCCCGCGCACAATCACGCGCCCGCGATTCGATAGCTGCCGATTGTATCCATCCGCATACCCGACGGGCAGCACGGCAACGTGTGCCGGAGCCTTCGTCACATACGTCCCGCCATATCCCAGCGCCTGATTCGGACCGAAGTCGCGCAACGAAAGAATCCGCGTCTTCCACGTCAGAATCGGCTTCACCGGCAAGCGCAGCGTCCCGCCACTCACCTCGCGCCCGGCGCGCTGAAAGGGCAGATAGTATCCATAGAGCGCGACTCCCGGACGCACCATCGTGTTCCACGTCTCGCGTCGCGAAATCACCGCCCCAGTATTGGCCATGTGAACCAGCGACGGCTCCATGCCCGCTTCCCGCACCATCCGCAGCGCCGCATCGAAGCGGCGCTCCTGTTCGGCCACCGAAGGCGCGTCCATCACTTCCGAATCGGCAAGATGGGTCGAGACTCCTTCCAGCAGAAGATGTCCCGCCGCGCCTAGCTTTTCCAGCAACGCCGGAAGTTGATCGATAGCAACTCCCAAACGCCCCATGCCGGTATCGACCTTCAAGTGCACCGGATGCTGCGCCCCCAGCGCAGCCGCCTTCTCCAGCGACTCGATGTGCCACGGTTCCCATATCGTCGGCGTGAGATGCAGCCGGACAATTTCGCTCTCCTCGCCGCGCCAGAAGCCGGTCATCAGCAAGATGTTCGCGCGCACGCCCGCTTCGCGCAGCGGAATCGCTTCATCGAGCGACGTCACTCCCAGCCAGCGCGCGCCTTCCGCCTCGAGCGCTCGCGAGCACTCGACCGCGCCGTGCCCGTAGGCGTCGGCTTTCACCACGGCGCACACGGTCACGCCCGCTCCCACATGCTTCTGTACGGTCCGAAAATTTTGCCGCAGCGTCGCCAGCGAAACGTCGGCCCACGTCGGTCGCGTCGCCACGCGGCTCAGAATTTCTGCAGTAGTCGCCACAATCCCGATTATAGGGGCACCAACCCAGGCAGCGAGGTTACGCCCGGGCTACGCCCGCCCAGAGAAGCGATGGTAAGCCAGCAGCGAAGTCGCGATGAGCGAAGAAAATGGAGGGGCGGACGCATTCGTCCGCCCAGGTTTTCCTCACAAGGCCCCGGACATAACAGCCGTGAGAACCGAACTCACCGGCTGGCTGGCGGCACGATCCCGTTGCTGCGCAGATACTCCACCATCTGTCCGTAATGATCGAAGCCGTGCGAAGTAATGATCACAGCCAACGCGAGCCGAGAGGAGGAGCTTTCGCCAAACGGATACTTGATGGGTTCGAGATAATTTTTCTCGTTGATCGATCCGATCGCCTTGTGCGCGTACTCAAACGAGGCTTTTAGATATTTCACAATGTCCGCTTTCGTGGTCACGGATTCCGGTCCCGACTCTCCGCCGATTTCCGCCGGAGCTTTTTCCTGAAGAATGGCCGCGCCCAGGATGTAGTTCACCGCGGCGACATGTTTCACTTGCTGTGCGAAGGTGCGCACTCCCTTGAATTCGCCGGCCGTCGGAGCGTAGCCGTATTTATCCTCGGGCATGGCCTCGGCGGCGGAGACGAACTCGCGCTCCATGCCGGCCGCGGCGGAATCGAGAACCTTCGTCACAGTGGGATGCTCGTCCTTCGGTTTGGCCGCCTGCGCGGCAGCGGCCACGGTCAACAGCAGCAAACAGCACACACCCGCACTCAGCAGCTGCTTCATCGATTCCTCCAAATTGTTTTGACGGTTTGAATTTGCCCAGAAAAAAGCCAGATCACACGCCCCGTGCGATTCGTTCCACAGGCGCACCCATTCTAGCGCACCTGTCGCGCGACTGACGCTCTGGAACAAAGCGACGAAAAAGAAGACGAAGGACCTTCCGCCCCCAACTCCAGTCGCGAAGCGACGGAAAATACGAGTCCCGCCAGGGACGCCACACTTGTTCATTCAGAGTCGGCACCGCCCCAGCCCTAACTCTTCTCCCCCACACTTCGTGGACCAACGGTGCTTTTCTCCAGATACCGCTTAAAGAAGTTCCCCGCGGCCTGCATCCGTCCCAACGCGTTCCCCGGATCCACCGGGACAACTACCCCAGATGTCTCGGCCGCGCGCTCCGGCTCGCCGATCTCCGACGCCTTCCGCAACAGGCTCCACGCCTCCCGGTAACGCTCATACTTCGCCTCGCCGCCCACGGTACATAGCGAGATCGATTTCAGCCCGCGAATCTCCTTCTCCGGAATGATGTACCACGCATCCTCCGGGATCACGTATGCCGCCACAAAATCGAACGACCCTCCCGGATACGGCTTATGACTGCTGCACACCGAGCAGTTATAACCCTCCCCGCTCTCCAGCCGCGCGATCGTGGACTTCACCTGCACCGCGACAAACTTTCCCGGACGCCCCACCACGCAGTCAAAACTCCGCGAATCTCCCCAAGGCTTGCTGGCCGCCAACCCCTCCTCGCCAGCCCGCGCCAGAAACACCGACTCCGCCCACTCTCCCCGTTTCTTCTTGTCTTGGATAATTTTCGGTTTCCGCTTGCCTTGAATGATTTTCGTCTTCCGCCTCTTCATCCCTGCCTCGATAAAAATGTTCTGTCATCCCGACCAAGCCGCAGGAATGGCGCAGCCAGCCCGAGGCGCGTGGAGGGACCTTGTGTTAATGGAAGGACAGCGACGCAAAGATCGCAAACGCCGCCTAATCCTCCAATTGAAATTTCCAGGAAAGAGAAACGCAAGAAAATAGCGACAAAAACGCGGAGAGTATTCCCAAAACGGGACCGCCCCCAGCCCCAAAGCGGCGACAGAATGCAGCTAACAGCGCGGCCCTCAGGATGACAAATCAAAGCAAAACCCTGCACCGTGGGGTAGAAGACATTGGAAGTTTTCGTAGATTCGTTAGCGGGAGTATAACTGGGAAGGAAAAAGGCACGGCCGAAGCTGTGCCTTTCATTTCTTCTGCTTTTCTCGGTGTCTCCGTGCCTCGTGGTGAAAACCTGGACGGCCGAAGGCGGCCGTCCCCACATGAGCAGACTTGGTCTCTTACCCGGGCACGAACGCGCGCAACAAATACGCTATCGGCCTGCAGACTTTCTCTGGCGCGTATAGAAATTTCGCACCTTCGCGCGGTTCCCGCACTTGGTCATATCGCACCAGCGGCGGCGGTGGTTCTTGCTCTCATCCAGAAACAGCCATTCGCAGGTTTTTGAAGCGCACGCGCGCACGAATGGCAGCTGATCCGATGCCAGCAAATCCACCGCCGAGCGCGCGATCGGCCACCACGCCGCGTCGAAATTCTCCGACTCGTCGAAGCGCCATTCGAATCCCTTCTCCCCGGCCACCAGATTCATGTGACGCGCGGCTTCCTGCGCGTACTGGTTGACCACATAGAGAGCGCCCCTGGGCAAGGGCTTCTTTCGGATCAGCGACCAGAAGACCTCATACACCGCCTCCCGCAACTGGATGGCTGCAGCCAGCGACTCTTCCGCGGCTTCCCGCGACTGCATGCTCTTTGCGTACAGACGATCCACTTGCCGGTCAGTCAGGATCCCGCTGTCTTCGCCGAAACGCGCCAGGTCGATGTAGCTCTTCAGTAATTCCTTGGACTCGCTACTGAAGCGGTCGTCCAGTGTGTTGATGAAGTCAAGGCAGAGGGATCCGGCAATCAACTCAAATCGCGCAGCCCTCCGCCGCGCACCCTTCTTATGGTTCGAAATCATGCCCACCTCTTTCGCAACTCCTATTATCTAACCATCAAAATCATATTGACAAGTTAGTTCGAATTCTCTAAGATGCTTGTAACCGATAAACGACTATTAGAGGGTTAGCTTATGTTTCTCGATCAACCCACCCAAACTTCGGTCTTGTTCCGCTCAGGCCTGTTGCACCACGACAGATTGACACACGAAAAGATGGTAAACATAGGAGGCAGACCCGTGATCGTCCCTAATACAACCCGGCCTCATCCCGGCGGCGACTCTCTCAAAGTGTTGCTGGCGTTTGCCGCGATCTATCTGATATGGGGCTCAACGTATCTGGCGATCCGCTATGCCGTGGAGACCATTCCGCCGCTGGTAGCCGCAGGCGTTCGTCATACGATCGCGGGCTCCATCCTGCTGGCGTGGGCGTATGCGCGCGGCTTTCGCGCGCGGCGCGAGCACTGGATTGCAGGAACGATCGTCGGCGCTCTCTTCTTTCTTGTCGGCCATGGCACGCTGCATTGGGCCGAGCAGCACGTTGCTTCAGGGCTGGCGGCGCTGTTGATCGCGACCGAACCGATGTTCATTCTGGTGCTGGCGTGGGCGAGCGGCCAGCAGAAGATCAGCCGCATCAGCGCGCTGGGACTGGCCGTCGGGGTGGTGGGCGTGGCTATACTGACCGGCGTCGAACTGTCCGCGAAAAACGCGAGCCTGCTCGGCATGCTGGCCGTGCTCCTCGGTTCGCTGTCGTGGGCTGCGGGCGTGGTGATCTCACCCAAGCTACCGCTGCCGACGGACGCGTTGGCGCGCACCGCCGTGCCGTTGGTCTGCGGCGCGGTATTGCTGCTCGCGGCTGCGGGCATCACGGGCGAATTTCGTGGGCTGCACTGGTCTGCGATTTCGTTGAAATCGCTGATGGGTCTGGGCTATCTGATCGTGTTCGGATCGATCGTCGCATTCACGGCTTACACATGGCTGCTGCAGCGCTGCCCACCCGCGCTGGTGGCGACGCACACGTACGCGAATCCGGTGGTCGCGGTGCTGCTGGGATGGCTGCTCGCGTCCGAGTCACTGACCGTGCGCGTGGCGCTAGCGTCGGTCGCGATCCTGGGAGCGATCGTGCTGATCCGCAGAGGCGAGCGCACGGTGGCGCGAACCGCCGTCGTACCCGCTGCCAAGGTCGAATCGTACGAGCGGTGCGCCTAAAACTGATCTCATAAGTGGTTTTCAAAGCAAGTTGCGGGGCCGTCAGGGGCTAAAGCCCCCGCATTTTTGCTGACCTGTAACGGCACGGCTGAAGGCGTGCTCTTCCCAAAACTATTTATGAGACAAGCTCTAGCGATCGCGATGCAGTTCTGAACACAGGATCCACAAGTGATCCATGTACTCGCGGCTCGTGTACGGGCGGCGGCACTTTTCCCTTTTACTTACCTTTGGGATGATGGCGGCATTTAGCGGACAGGAGTGTCCGCTCCACATTTTCGCTTCACATTTTTTCTTACCATCTTCGCTAGCTTTTTTGCTCGCGGCGGCGGAGGTGCTCGATGAACATCTGTTCGACGGGCTTGTCGTAGGCGATGAGCACGTGGCGGGCGGGGCGTCCACTGACGAGGTGGCAGACTTCTTCGGCGAGATTTTTCGCGTGATCGCCGGCGCGCTCCAAGGACTGGGTCATGAAGATGACCTGCAGGCTGGCCTGGCGGACCATGTTTTCGGGATTTTCGATGTGCCGCAGGAAGATCAGATTGCGCAGGCGGTCCATTTCAGCATCGGCGCGCAGGACCTCGATGGCTTTGTTTATATCCCGCGCGGAGAAGGATGCGCCGCAATCGGTGAGCATTTTTTCCAGCAGCGTGGCCATCTGCGTGAGATCGCGGATGTCTTCGGAGTCAATGCGTCCGCTCACGGATTGGGCGCTGCTGCCGAAGCTGAGGAGCAGGTCACCGATGCGTTCAAGGCCGATCATGAATTTCATGCAGGCCAGAAGTTCGCGGGCCTCGGCGGGCTCAACCTCGGTGATGGCGCTGGTGACTCCATTGTCGATTTCGAGGTCGAGAGTGTCGAGCTCGCGCTCGCGCTGGCGCAGCGAATTGAGCAGAACGTTGGAGCCGGTGGCGATGCCTTCGGCAGCCGCGCCCGCGGCTTCTTTCGCCATATGACAGGCTTCGACCGTGCGCCGCACGATGTGGTGGTGGGCGGGCTCTGGATTCGGGCTTTTGACTGCTGTGCTCATGATTGTGTCCGCAGCTGCCGCTGCTCCGCTGTACTTGCGATTCGGATGGCTAAGGGCTAAGCATAACTTCTTCCGCACTGCTGGTGGTTAATACGCTGTGAATTTCTCGGTTGGAACTAATTACAGAGCAGTAAACAACATTTATGGGTGGGAAAACAAGGTGGGGGCGGTTGCCATGGTTAGAGGTACAGGCAAAACCTGGACGGACGAAGGCGTCCGTCCGCACACGAGCAAAACCTGGTCGTGGTCAGGCTAAGGGCAAGGTGAATAGGAACGTGCTGCCGTGGGTTAGTTCGCTTTCGGCGCGGATGGAACCGGCGTGGGCGCGCATGATGTGTTTGGCGATGGCGAGGCCTAGGCCGGTGCCGCCGGATTCGCGGGAGCGGGCTTTATCGACGCGGTAGAAGCGTTCGAAGAGGCGGGGCAAGTGCTCGGAGGAGATGCCGGCGCCGAAATCGCGGACGTAGAACTCGATGCCGCGTTCGGCGGGGCGAGCGCCGAGTTCGATGCGTCCCCCGGAACGTCCATACTTCATGGCATTGTCGATGAGGTTCGAGAATACCTGGTGGATGGCTTCCCGGTCGGCGCGCACACGCGGCAGCGACTCGACCGAACCATTCGTTCCTTGAGCGTCGAGGATCTGGAGTTCCACCTCGTGGGTGCGGGCGATTTCACGGAAGCTCTCTTCGGCGTCATTCAGCAGTTCGATAGGGGCGACCGGTTCGGTCTCGAAACGAGTCTCGCCGGATTCGACCCGGGCGAGCGTGAGCAGGTCTTCGGTGAGGCGCGACATGCGGACGGCATTCTTGCGGATAATCTCCAGAAATTCGCGGCTGGAATTGGAATTGTCGGGCGCGGTGTCGAGCAGAGTTTCGGTATATCCCTGAATGGAGGTGAGCGGAGTGCGCAGTTCGTGGGAGACGTTGGCGATGAAATCGCGGCGGGTTTTTTCGACGCGCTCGGTCTCGGTGAGATCGCGGAGAACGGCGACGGCGCCGCCATCCGGCAAGGGAGCAGCGGTGACATCGAATGCGCGGCCGGGAACGATGGAAGTGGCGCGCGCCGTTTTGACTTCTTTAGTCGTGGTTGCCGCTTTGACGGTGGCGAGGAAATCCGGATCGCGGATGGTCTCGACGACTGGCGCATTGAGGCGCGTGCGTTGCGGAACCAGGCGGTCCATGGGCTGATTGGCCCAGCGGACGAGGCCATCGGAGCTGATGGCAATGACGGCGTCCTGCATGCTGTTGAGCAAGGTTTCGAGCTGGCGCTGGCTGGAGCGGACGGCGGCAAAGCTGTGCTCGACTTGTCCGGCGGTGCGGTCGATGGCGGCGGCGACTTTGCCGATCTCGTCGAGGGGATGATCATCGACGCGGGCGCGGAGGTCGCCGCGCTCGAGACGCTCCGCGACATTGACGATGCGATCGAGGCGGCGGGCGGTCCAGATGGAAGCGCCGGCGGCGATCAGCAAGGCGATGAAGGAGGCGAGCAGAGATCCCCAGAGCAGGCGGCGGCGCACGATTCCCTGAACAACCTCGACATCGGAAAGGGGATAGGCGAGGCGTACCGCGCCACCGGAGACGGGAGCCGCGACGTAGAGGAAGGGAATACCAAGGGCGGAACTGCGGCTCTCGTTCGCTCCGGTTTGCCCGGCAAGGGCGGCAGCGAATTCTTTGCGCGTGGCCGTGTTCTCCATTTGGCGGGGATCGATTTCCGAGTCGGCGAGCACTTTGCCGGACGCGTCAATGACGGTGGCGCGTGCACCGGCGGCCTGACCTTCCTCGGTGGCGATTTCGGCGATCGAGCGGGTGTGGTCGGTCTCGACGCGGTGGGCAAAGAGGAGAGTTTTCTGGGTGAGGTTGCGCTCGATTTCGGTGCGCAGCGAGGCTTCCCAGGCATTGCCGATCATGACGTCGAGGATGGCGGCGGTGGCGGCGATGACGATTAGAAATACGGCGAGCAGCTTGAAGAAGATGCGGTTCTTCAATTTTTCCTCGGCTTGAATCCTCTCATCATTTCGGTGTCTCGAAACGGTATCCGGCGCCGCGCACGGTTTTCAGATAACGCGGATTCTCAGGGTCAGGCTCGATTTTCTCGCGGATGCGGCGCACGTAAACGTCGACGGAGCGCGGGGTGACGTAGGCGGTGTCGCGCCAGACGGAGTCGAGGAGATGGTCGCGGCTGAAGACGCGTCCTTTATGGCGGGCGAAGTAATCGAGCAGGCGGAACTCGGTGGCGGTCGTGGGCACCATGCTGCCGCGCACGGTGAGGGTCATGGCCGAGGGATCGATTTCAATATCGCCCAGTTTCATCGGGCTAGGCGGAAGCGGGCGCTCGAAACGGCGGAGTACGGCTTTGACGCGGGCGACGAGTTCGCGCGGGCTGAAGGGTTTGGCAATGTAATCGTCGGCGCCGAGTTCGAGTCCCAGGACGCGGTCGGCTTCGCTGCTCTTGGCGGTAAGAAAAATTACCGGGACCGAGGACAGGCCGACCGTCTGCCGAATGGTGCGGCAAATCTCCAGGCCGTCTTTCCCAGGGATCATGATGTCGAGAACAAAGAGCGCGGGACGCTGGCGCTCGGCGTCGGAAAGAACATTGATTCCGGTGGGATAGAGGCGCACGACAAAGCCTTCGTTTTCCAGATGATGGCGAACGAGGCGGGAGATATCGGGATCGTCTTCGACGACAAAGATGCTGGGCTTCACGGAATCATTTTAGCGGAGGTGGTACGGAGTACCTAGTCCCGAGTACGGAGTTTCGGGATGTGCACCCCTAAAATGTCGAATTTTTTACCGGATATTCACAATCAGGCAGGAGGCGAGGTAAGATGGGCCCGTACTGGTCATTGACCGAAGAATATTTCAGTGGTGTGATGGCAGTTCAGGGTTGGTCGTACTTAAGGCCCTGCAGATTCGAAGAGGTGGGGTTTCATGTCTTTTGAAGAAGCGTTGACGCTCGCATCCCGCGACGAAGGATTCAAGGCTACGGTTTACGCGATGAATACCCTGCTCATTCACAAGGGCATCTACACCCAGGAAGAGTTTCAGGCGCTGTTCGTCGAATGGGTGGAAAAGGAGCAGAGGCGTAAGGCCCCTGAACCGAGGCGCGCTGAAACTTCTAATGCGTACTCTGCTTAGTTCTGTAGGGCGGATGTTCGCAATCTGGTTTTTTCCCGCAGTGAATTCCTATATCGCAGGCTCTGCACTCGCATCGACAGGGCGGGGCGGGCTGTAGCTCTCTCTTTACTTTCTTCTTGGCCATTTTTAACTCCACTCGGCGCCTTTCCCGCGCCGCCCCCAGGGAGCTTACATAACGGAGCTTTTGGGACTGCATCACAAACGGGCGCCCTACCACTACACTGGCATGAATACGCGGTGATCGGAATATGGCAGACCGGGATTGTTGTGGAGAACCTGTGGGAAACAACCGATTTTAGCTAATCGGACAGGAAAAGAAACGGCGAAGCCCCGCTAATTCTATCGTTGTTGAATGGACGCAACCAGATTCCCGGCTTTGTCGAGGTGGAAGCGTTTGCTAGGCGGGACGAGCGTGGTGGCGCTGTATTCGGTGACGATGGCGGGGCCGGAGTAGGACTTGCCGGGCTGGAGTTCGTGTCGGGAGTAAATTTTGGTTTTGAGGACCTTGCTATCGAACTGGACTTTGGCTTCGGGCGGGGACAGCCTGCCGAGCTTTGCTCGGCCTGGACGGCCGAAGGCGGCCGTCCCCACATGGCCGCCCTCTACATTGGCGGTCGTGGTGGACTTGAGGACTGCGCGCAGGCGGAGGGTTACCAGCTCGATCTCGCGATCATCGTGCTGGTAGCCGTAGCGGCGCAGGTGCTCTTGCTGGAAGTCGGTCAACAGATTTTTGGTGAATGGGAGGTTGAGCTCGTATCCCTGGCCGCGGTAGCGGAGGTCGAGGCTGCGGAAGCAGCGCGGGCTTCCTGGCCAGGACTCTTGCGCAAAATCCTTCTTGGCCGTTTTTTCCAGGGCAGCGAATTCACGATGCAAGTCCGCGAGCGGAATTCTGTTGGAGACGCGCCACAGGACTGTGCGCGAATAATCTTTTACAACGTCGCTGGCGAGAATGCCCAGCGCGGAGAGCCCTCCGGGAAACGCGGGAATGATGACGCGCGGGATGCTGAGAGCTTCGGCTAGCGCGCAGGCGTGGAGGCCTCCAGCGCCTCCGAAGGCGACGAGGGCGAAGTGGCGGGGATCGCGTCCGCGCTCGATGGAGACGACGCGAATGGCTTTTTCCATGGTGGCGTTGACCACGCGGACGACGCCGGCGGCGAATTTTTCCAGCGTGAGATTTGACTTCTGCTTCTTCAGCCACTCTGCGGTGACGCGGCGAGTGCGGTCGAGATCGAGCGTGAAGTCACCGCCGAGGAAGCGCGTGGGCTGAAGGCGGCCGAGAAGAAGGTTGGCGTCGGTCATGGTGGGCTGGGTGCCGCGGCCATAACAGATAGGGCCGGGATCGGCGCCGGCGGATTCCGGACCGACGCGAAGAACTCCGGCGGCGTCGAAGCGGGCGAGGGAGCCTCCACCGGCGCCGACGGTGTGGATGTCGAGCATGGGGACGCTGATGGGCAGCCCGGCGATCTGAGCATCATTGGCGGTCTTAATTTCTCCTTCGACTAACGAGACGTCGGTGGAGGTGCCTCCCATGTCGAAGGCGATGATGTTTTCGAAGCCGCTGGCGCGGGCGGTCGCGACAGCGCCGACCACGCCTCCGGCGGGCCCGGAGAGCACGGTGCGGACGGGTTCTCGGGCGGCGGTGGAGAGCGCGGTGATGCCGCCGCTGGATTGCATAACGAAGATGCGGGCAGGGAGGAAAGCCCGGTTCTTTTCGACACTTTTCGCGTCGCTGACTTGCGGCGTCGCTGCAAGGCTCCCCAATCCATGGTTGGTTGCGCTTACCTGCGCGGGCGAGGCGCCCGGGGCCACATGGGGCTTGCTTGTGGCTAGTCTCGTTTCCAGATTCTCCAGATAGCTTTGCATGACCGGCTGCAGGTAGGCGTTGATGACGACCGTGTTGGTGCGTTCGTATTCGCGGAATTCGGGAAGGATCTGATGAGAGATGGAGAGCGGGACTTGGAGGGCCTGCAACGCTTGCGCGACCGCTTGCTCATTCTTTGGATTCGCGAAGGAGAAGAGGAAACAGATGGCGACCGATTGCGGCTCGGCGGCGGCGAGGCTGACGGTGAGCGAGTGCAAATCTTCCGGAGCCGGCGTCGTGAGGATTTCGCTATCGGCGGCTGTGCGTTCGTTGACGCCGAAACGCAACTCTTTAGGCACGAGCGGCGCGATGCGGTCGAAAAAGAAATCGTAGAGCTTGGGACGGGCCTGGCGTCCGATTTCAATGGCGTCCTCGAAGCCGGCGGTCGTGACGAGGGCGGTGCGGGCGCCTTTGCGCTCGAGCAGCGTGTTGGTGCCGACGGTGGTGCCGTGGAGCAGGATGAGATCTTCGGCGGGCGCGATTTTTCTTAGCGCTTCGACGATGGCTTGCGAGGGGTCGGTGGGAGTGGAGAAAACTTTCAGCATGCGGAGGCGGCGAGTTTGAGGATCGATCCAGATGCAGTCGGTGAAGGTGCCCCCGGTGTCGATGGCGATGCGGAGAGGTTGGGGCTGGCGAGGCATGGGGGCGCGGAAGGGTAGATTAACATCTCAGCCGTGGCGAAAAGCTGCGGCCCGATACTTCCGGGCCGCCTGGACGGCCCCTTCGGCTAAGCTCAGGGCAGGCTGCGTCCGTCCCTACACTTGTGCCGCTTCGCGACTGAACAGCCGAGGGCGGCTGTCCCCACATAAACCCTGGGTTACGGCTTGAGGCGGGTTAGGCGGCCGTTCTTTATTGCGAAGGTTTCGCCGCGCCAGACTACCGTGTGTCCGGCGAAGCTGGCGATCCAGACGCAGACGGCCAGCAGGTCTCGCGCGGGAAGCAGCCAGAGTTGAGCAGGCAATCTCGAATCCTGCAGCGCGGACTTTCCCACCGCTACGGCTACGGCGATGCGCAGCACGAAGACCGCGGCGAATACCGCCCACGACCAGGGCGCGGCGTGCGCGGCGATGACGTTCAGCAGCGCCCAGAGCAAGCCGAAGGTCGAGGCCAGGCCGATGTAGCCCCCGAGGCGCGCATCTCGCACGCCGCGCGCCCAGCGCAGTTGGTGATCGAGGAATCCGCTCACGTCGTAGGCGGGTAGATGCGTCTCGAGGACGACATCGGAGAGCATGACTTTCAAGCCAAGATCGGCGATGCGTCGGCCGAGTTCGTAGTCGTCGGCCAGAAAGTCAACGATGGAATGGAATCCGCCGATGCGGTCCAAATCTTTTCTGCGGAAGACGAGAGTGGAGCCCAAACCGAAGTGCAGGCCTCCTTCAACCCGTTGCGCGACCAACACGCCGGCGCAAAAATCGGTGCTGATGCCGAGCGCTTCCAGCTGCGATCCGATGGTTGGCGCCGGAACTCCGCGATAGAGGCAGGTCACCATGCCGACTTGCTCGTCGGCCAGCGGAGCGACGATCCGCCGCAGATAGTCGCGCTCGACGCGAATGTCGCTGTCGTTGACGATCAGATGCTCGTATCGAGCAAGTTGCATCATCTGCTCGAGATTGCTGACTTTCACATTCGCGCCAAGAATATTCGGACAGACCAGCAGGCGGGTCGAGTGATTCGGAAATTCCCGCTGCAACTGTTCGACGCTGGCGACGGCGGGATCCGCGGGGTCGCTGACCCCGAAAATAATTTCGTACTCGGGATAATCCTGCAGGCAGTGACTGCGGAAGCTCTCGTAAATATCGGGATCGGTGCCCTTCAAAGGCTTGAGGATGGAAACCGGAGGCAAAGATTGCGGCCAGCCGCTGCTTCGTACCGTCTTGCGTGCGCGAAGAAAACCTGCCGCACTCCAGAGGCAGAGAAAATAGTAGATCGAGCTCGAGATGCAGCCGAGGAGCGCGACGATCTGGAAGATGCTGCTGATGAAGTGCATCATGCTTGGACGCAGGCCAGCCTATTCATAGCGCAGCGACTCGATGGGATCAAGATTGGCCGCCTTCCACGCGGGATAGATGCCGAAGACAAGACCGACGGCAGCTGCGGAACTGAATCCGAAGGAGACCCAGAACATCGACATGCGCGCGGGCAGCGACGGCCAGATGACGGGAATGATCCAGACGACAATGGCACCGGCGAGGATGCCGACCACGCCGCCGACGGCTGTCAACATGATGGCCTCGAGAGTGAATTGCAGAAGGATGTCGCGCTTGCGCGCGCCAATCGCCTTGCGGACGCCAATTTCGCGGGTCCGCTCGGTCACGCTGACCAGCATGATGTTCATGACGCCGACGCCACCGACGACCAGCGCCACGCTGGAAATGGCAAACATGCCGAGGAACAAACCGCTGGTGATCTGATTCCAAACGTCGGTGATCGACTCGACAGTGAACATCGAGAAATTGTCTGGTTTGTCGAAAGCCACTTTTCGACGGCGGCGCAGCACCTGCCGAATTTCATCCATCGCTTTTGGCATGTCGTCGTGAGATGTCGCCTTGACAACGATCCAGTGTTGCTTCATCTCGGGATGAAGCGTCTTGAATGTCCTAATCGGGAAGAAGACGCGATTATTGATGGGATCCTTTCCTGCGTTGAAGAACGATTGGATTGGGCCCAGTGTGCCGATGACGCGGAACAGCCTACCTTCAATGTTGACCTCTTTGCCCAATGGGTCCTGATTCCCAAACAACTCTTCCGTGGTGTCACTACAGAGAACAACCACTGGAGACCGGTGCTCGTCGTCGAGCTCACTGAACCACCTTCCGCTGGCCAGCGGAAGATCCTCGACATTGATCATCGAAGGTGTGTTTCCCTCCAGAATGGTGTTCTTGGCCTTGCGGTTCTCATATTTCACTGCGTAAGTACCGCTTCCGATTTCCGGGCGCATTAAACGAAGAGCTGCAGAGACCGACTGGACGTGAGGCAAGTCTTGAAGTGCTTCCGCATCCTCCATCGTCAGTTCTCGGCGCATCCGCATCTCCTCCGACATGCGGCCGAAGATCATGGGATCTACATGAAAGACGAAAATAACATTGGATCCGGCGGTGGAGAGGCGGTCACGAACATTGTCGTCGAGCCCACGGCCTATTGACGAGACTCCGATCACTACAGCAACTCCGATCACGATCCCCAGCACCGTCAACCCAGACCGCAGCTTGTTGCTGCGGAGGGTGTCGGTCGCCATGTGGACGATTTCGCCGAATTCGGATTTGCGAAGCATGAGAGAAAATTTAGTAATTGGGAAATTGAAACAAACTATTTAGTAATTGGGAAATTTAGTAATTTTGTAACTGAAAAGCCAAGATCAAATGCCACCAGATGAGATTTTAAATTTCCCAATTACTCAATTACCCAATTACTCAATCCTCTACATTTCGAATCTTAGCGCCACGATCGGGTCGAGCCTTGCCGCTTTGCGCGCGGGATAGACTCCGAAGAAGACGCCGACACTCGCGGCAACCATCAGTCCCGCGGCGACGGCCCAGAGCTTGATGGACGACGGCATGCCGATGATCGCGGTTACGCCTTCCGCGATGACCACGCCAGTCAGGACTCCTAAGGCACCTCCGACGAGGGCGAGCGTTACCGACTCGATCAGAAATTGCAGCAGCACATCTTCGCGGCGCGCGCCCAGCGCCTTGCGAATGCCGATTTCGCGGGTACGCTCGGTGACCGACACCAGCATGATGTTCATGATGACGATGCCGCCGACCACCAGCGAAACCGCGGCGATGCCGATGGTCGCCATGAAAAACGTGTTGCTCAGTCCCGACCAGATTCCGAGCAGGCTGGAGTTGGTTTCGATTTCGAAGGTGTCGTCCTGCCCCGGTTGATCGTGGCGATGAGCGCGCAATGCGACGCGAGCTTCGTCGATGGCCTGATTCAGCGGAACTCCGGTAGCCGCAGCTTTCCCCCAGATTTCAATGCTGTTGTTGTGCGACCCATACTGCTTCAAGTAGACGGTGATGGGGATCATGACGTAGTTGTCGGCGCTCTGGCCGAGCGTCTTGCCCTTTTTCTTGCCGACGCCGATCACGCGGTAGGTCCAGCCATTGACGCGAATTTCCTGGCCGATGGGATCGAGGCCGGTCAGCAGATGCTCGACGATGTCGGTGCCGACGACCGCAACTTGAAGATGATTGTCGACATCGGTTTCGTTCACCATGCGTCCCGAGGTCAGATCGGTGTCGAGGATGACGGCGGTCGACGGAGTGAGGCCCTGCACCGTTGTGTCCTCGATGGATTGCTCGTTGTGCTTGACGCGGCCGGTACCGGTCATCAAAGCTCCGACATAGTCGCAGTGGCGGCAGGCCTGGCGCACGGCGTCGTAATCGTCCATGTCGAGGTTCTTGCGTTTTTCGGCTCGCAGGAAGCGATCGACGTTGGTCTCGACCTGCGACATTTTCGAGGCGATGAAAACGTCGGCGCCGAGATTGAAGATTTTCTTGGCAACGTAATCGTTGATGCCGGAGACGAACGTGACCACGGCAATCACCGCGCCCACGCCGATGACGACGCCGAGCAGGGTCAGCACCGAGCGCAGCTTGTTCGCCCAAAGCGATTGCAGCGCGATTCGGATGGCTTCGCCGATGTTCATCTGGGACCCGCGACCGTGCGCGACGAGTCTGCGTGGAAGTTTGTTGGCAGCCGGACCTGTAAGCCGAATTCTGTCCGCGGGATTGCTCCTGCGGGACGACCATTCCTCTGGGCCGTCCATCGCTGGACGGCTCTAGCGACCTACCCGAAGGTTTGACGCACCGAGCCGGCACGTTCCGGACCGAAGCCCGGATTCCTTCCTATTTGGTCTTGCTCCGTGTGGGGTTTGCCCTGCCCGCGGCATTACTGACGCGGCGGTGCGCTCTTACCGCACCTTTTCACCCTTACCTCGGCGTTGCCACCGAGGCGGTATGTTTTCTGTGGCACTTTCCGTCGAGTTCCCCACGGTAAATTTCGCAAAAGACGCGGAATTTAGAATGGGCCACCCTCCCGGACGTTATCCGGCACACTGCTCTGCGGAGTTCGGACTTTCCTCTCCTCGCGCCCGAAGACGCGGGAAGCGGCCGTCCGGTCCGGCTGCCTACTCCACGATTATATCGGATGCAGACCTTGGCCTTGATTTTTGACGGCACGGCTACGCTCAGTTGCAAGCAGCGGGCAGTCGAGCTTCGCTAGACCGGGCAGCCCCTTCGACTCCGCTTAGGGCAAGCTTGGCGTGTCCCCACACAAACTTCGCATAAAATTGAACCATTCGCATACATTAGTGCCGTCGTGGACGAACATCCGGCGTTCGAAGATCAGGACTAGAAGCTCCCAGAAATCAGAGCCCCTTCGCTTGTATTCGCACCAACCTGGCTGAGATTTTCTGCGCTTGCTGGTGGCTGAACGTGATGGACCCAAGTTCCAGTACCCAGAAGTCTCTGCCCTGCAGCTGCGGCCTCATGATACCGATTGGTGAGTGAGCATGTGAGCCGAGCAGGAGATGTCCCAACTCATGTGCAGCAATGATACCCAGGATCGTTGCCGCACTGGCCTTGCCGCGATGATGCAGTTCCGCGATCCGATCATAGAAAACATCACAGTAGGCCCCCGAGCCGACTTCATCGAGGAAGGCGATGCCGTAGATGTCAGTCGCCGGTGTCCGGGCCCGATGCTCAATGTGGAGGACCAAATGGCGGTTGTCTACCGTCTGGATGCATCTTTCACTTTTAAGCTCTGGCGGCGCGAGACAGTTTTTCCAAACAATCGACAAACCTGCCTGTTCATAAATCCGCGACGCCATCTTCTCGGCCGAAAGAACTGTGGTGTTGTCGACGCCAGCGTCGTTCAGAACTGAAACGAACACCTGGGGATGCTCCTCAAAAGTCCGCGCATCAAGCATGAGGGGAAATCCGATGAGACTGACCAGCACCGAAACCCGCAATAGCTGAAGCACCACGATCCACCTCCGTAGGCTTCAACTTCGTTCTGCCGGCCGCGTACCTCAATGTCGCGCCGGTAATGGGCAAGTCATATCTCGGTAACGGGCTAAGTTGATTGTTTGCTGTTAATTAGCAAGTTGAATCACGCGGATTTAAGCACCTTTAAAGTGCTACACTGGCGCAATTACAGGGGTAGTTAACGATGTTTCCGGTGAACGGTGATTCGGCGATTCGGTTCAGCGTCTTCGAGTTGGACCTTAAAGCAGGTGAGCTGCGCCGAAACGGATCAAAGATCAAATTGCAGGAACAGCCTTTTCAGATTTTGGTCAGCTTGCTCGAGCACCCGGGCGAAGTGGTCACTCGCGAGGAGTTGCAGAGCAAGTTGTGGCCGGCGAATACCTTTGTCGATTTTGACCACAGCCTCAATGCAGCTGTTCGCCGCTTGCGGGATGCATTGGGCGACTCCGCCGATACGCCGCGTTTTGTCGAAACGGTTGCTCGTCGCGGATACCGATTCATAGCTCCGGTAAGCACTCCCGCGACGGCGGGGGGTGAATTAGCAGCGCCTCAAGGTTCTATTCCAGGCACGACTCTCATTCCTGAACTTCGCAGACACAAATGGCTGTTAGGCATCGCAGTAATAACAGTCGTGGTCGTGGGGTCTCTGGTCATGCATTTCGTGCGTCGCCCTGCGGTAAAACCAGGAACATTCCAGCGCCGACTCACAGCAAACCGGTCCGAGACGCCGGTGCTCAGTGCGGCCCTTTCGCCGAGTGGGAAGTATTTGGCATTCGCCGATACCACAGGCATTTATCTTCGCCAGGTTTATGGTGGAGAAACACATGCTATTCCGTTACCTGCAGGGTTCGTTGGCAATCCGGAGAGCTGGTTCCCGGACGATAATCATCTCCTTGTATCTACTCGCATCCGCCCCGGTGCGACCACAAGTTTGTGGAAGGCATCTGTGATGGGTGGCGAGCCGCAGTTGCTGACCGAGAATGGTTCGGCAGCGGTGGTTTCGCCTGATGGCTCGCAGATCGTTTTCAGGCGCGCCCATGTAAGCTCGCAGGAGATCTGGGTAATGCAAGCCGATGGCGAGAAACCTACGAAGCTTCTCGGCTGGGATGGTTGCTTTCTGGGCGGGCTGGCTTGGTCTCCAGACAGCAAGCAACTGGCCTACGTGAAGCAACAATACCAAATGGGAAGTTTTTGGGACTTCAGCACGCAGCTTGAGATCCTAAATCTAGCCTCGAAGCAAAGCGAAGTGCTGGAGGACCAAGTCGGCCCAGCACTCGCATGGATGCCCGATGGGCGGATGATTTACGTCGCAGGGGAACGGCCCCCCAACCAGAGTGACTCGAACCTTTGGGCGGTGCGCGTGAATGCACATACGATGCGCCCTGTGGGCACGCCCGAGCGCATCACGAGTGGGAACGGTTTAATTGCTGGCCTAAGTACTTCGGCCGATGGCAGGAAGCTGGCTATTCTGCGCCGCACACTACAGCCCAATGTGTACGTCACCCAAATCGAGGATCACGGTACGCGGCTCTCTACCCCTCAGTTACTCACTTCCGACGAATGGGATGACTTTCCCACGGCTTGGACAGCGGATAGCAAATCTGTGCTCTTTTTCTCTGACCGCGATGGCGTGTTTCACATATTCAAGCAGGCCATCGATCAGGCGCAGCCTGAATTGCTGGTGGGAGGTAGTGAGCCGGTCGCCCTGCCGCGATTAAGTCCCGACGGCTCGATGGTGCTGTATGTGAATAGCCAACATGATCCGGTCCGAATCCGAGAGTCACAAGGCCCGCATACAGCTGCGCCTGTGGGGATTCAGCAGATCATGCGCGTGCCAGTCCGCGGTGGTCCTCCGCAGTTTGTTCTCGAAGGCAGAGGCATTAATAACCTGCAATGCGCGAGATCACCGGCCAGCCTGTGTGTCTATAGCGAACTCGCACCAGGCGAGGAGCATTTCTATACTTTCGATCCTCTGAAGGGCAAAGGAAAAGAAATTCCCGGCGCTTCCATCCACGAAAGCGATTTCTACAGTTTCAACTGGAGCCTCTCGCCTGATGGCAAGTTGTTGGCGTTCTCAAAGAGGCCCGGAGTTCAGGGTCAGCCAATGATCAAGCTGTTCTCTTTGGAAGACGCCAAGGAGCGTCACATTTCATTGCCGGGCTGGGCGGGACTCGCGACACTTGATTGGTCAGCCGACGGCAAAAGTTTGTGGGCAGCTGCCTTTACCACGTCTGAAACGACAAGCGGTCTGTGGACGACGGGTTTCAGTGCCACCGGAGCATGGACACTCTTGAAGGTCGACTTGTCGGGCAAAGTCACTCCTATGCTGCGGGAGAGCAAAATGAATTTGGGCTGGGCCATTCCTTCTCCCGATGGCACCAAACTCGCGATTTGGAAGGCGACCGGCACCTCGAATGTGTGGCTGGAGAGTCAGTGAACAGCTTGCGAAAATCTCCGGCCCAAACCGTTTTCTGATGGCCCGGCTAGGTTCAGTTGCAAGCAGCGGAGGCAGTCGCGGGATGACGTCACTTAATCTGAATAACGTTCAACATTTAGGATAATTCGGCAGACCGCGTTGATACTGGCTGGGCAATCCAAAGATCAAATGTTCGAAACGATCAAGGCCGCTCTCGACAAGAACGAACTGCCGACACCTGCAACTGGTGCGACGTGCCACGTGATGTCGGAACAAGAGTACCTGAGCGATCGCGACGGGCACTGGCACCCTCGTTTGATGTTTTTCGTGCCGCAAGCCGATCATTTGAGCTGGGGCGCGAATCTGGCGGGGTTCTCCGATTCTGGCCTGTGAGGACCATGAGGATCGGCTGACGGCCTTTCTGATTCCGGTCGCGAACTGGTCGACGACAAAAATGCTGATTTCGTCAACAATGCTGACGGTGTGATTGCGGTCACAGACAGACCATTCTTCAGAAGTCTAGCGTGCCAGCTTGGGGGAGAAGGCGCAGTTCCCAGTTGAGATATGGATTCATTTTCCTGGGCTTGGGAATTTGGAAAGACCGTTCGTTTCTTGCATTTCCTAATGATTAGGTTTGTTTGGAGGAATGCCGCGCATTCGTAATCACATCCTTCATCCCCCCGGCAGAGTTAGACTATGTCGCTAATGTTTTCTTAAGCGGAGGTAAGTTATGATAACGCTCCGTTATTTTGCCGTCTTTCTCATCTTGGCAACACTCTTCGGATGTTCAACACCCACTGAAACTCCACCAGAGAAAACCTCGATAACTCCAGTTAGCAAAGGCCTCACGCTCTACACCGCGAAGGGATGCTTCAGCAGCATGTTGAACCTTGCGCAGCGCTGGTCGCCCGACGCGATGCCCTTTCACATGGAATCGGAAGTGAATGCCGATACCACTGGACAGGAAGGAAAGGCCACTGTTTGGCGCGCCTTTTTCGCGTCACGCAGCCGGGGCACGATGAAAACCGTGTCCTGTTCGGGCAGCCGATTGCCGACTTCTCCTGCGCTGGGCTTCAGTGATACGCCGGAAATGCCCTACGCTGCCAATGTGCCCGCTGCTATCTTCGATTCGACGTCTTTCCAGATCGACTCTGACAAGGCGTTTGCGGTTACCCTCGAGCACGGTGGGGCTCCGCTGATTAAGAAGGATCCTCAACAGCCGATCTTTTACCTTCTGGATTGGGACGCCAAGAAGAAGCAGTTGCTGTGGTTGGTGGTTTACGGCACGAGCGAGGCCGATCGGCAGGGTCAGTGCGCGATTGATGCAAAAACCGGGGCGTTCATCCGCGCCGGCAAGTAGCTTCGATTGAAGTGGCGAAATAACCTCTCTCGCTGGGGAGGAAGGTCAGGTTTGCGCCTTCGCAGCGTTCTCGGATTTTCTACCGCACGAGAGTCCCCAAGCTTCATTCAACTCCGGTTCTTACGATTCGCGACGCGTGCCCGTCAACTGCGTGCAATCGTCAATGAGCGAAACGGCCTGGTTTCGACAGTTGGAGTTTTGAAGGTTGTACGCCGTCGTCTGCAAGCTAAAACGCCGAACCATGTCAGGATTTCAATCGCCTGATCTGCGATGCCTTTTGTTACCCATTTTGCCGTAGCTGATCACCCCTAAGCTAGAATCCGAGGCCGTGGAGGTCCCAATGGAGATGAAGCACAGCCGTCGCAGCTTTTTGCAAACTGCGGGCGCAGTCGGAGTAGCCGCGACCCTTGGAAAAGTCGGTTCAGCCCCCGCATACTCGAATGCTGATCTAGGCATTCGACGTTTCCAATGCGTTCAAATCGATGTGTTCACATCGCGGCGCTTAGAGGGCAATCCTCTGGCCGTGTTCCTAGATGCGCGCGGTTTGAGCGACGAGGAAATGCAGGACTTGGCGCGTGAAACCAACCTTCAGGAGACTACGTTCGTCTTTCCTCGGGACGCCGCAACCGAGCGCGAGCAGGGAGTCAAGGTCAGGATTTTTATTCCGAACGAGGAGATCCCGTTCGCCGGACATCCGACTCTTGGCACAGCGATGGTGCTTCGCCGTCTCCACCTTGCGTCGCAAAAGTCCAGTTCGGCCCAAACCAGTGACGCTTCCGAAATTACCTTGGACCTGAAGGTCGGCAAGATTCCGGTCCACTTTCGAACCGAACCATCGGGCAGCATCTTTGGAGAGATGCGCCAGGTAGATCCGCTATTTGGCGCAGTCCATGATCGGAATACGATCGCGGGCCTGCT
This sequence comes from uncultured Acidobacteriota bacterium, assembly GCA_963719865.1. Lineage (GTDB taxonomy): Bacteria > Acidobacteriota > Terriglobia > Terriglobales > Acidobacteriaceae > Sulfotelmatobacter. Next base: position 194,759 of record CAVRDS010000065.1, read on the forward strand.
CGATCTGTCGCCCGAAGACATTTCCACCGATGCGCCGATCCAGACACTTTCCACTGGCCTGTTCTTCGTGATTGTGCCCATCAAGAATCTGGTGGCGCTTCAGCGTTTAACCGTCGCTCCGCAAAAAGCATACGACTACCTAAGGCGCCAGAAACTGCCTGATACCGGCGATTTCTACTACGTCACGCGCGACACTGGAGACCCCACCGTGGGTTTGCGCTCAAGAGGGCTCTTTTCTACCAGCGAAGATCCCGCCACCGGCTCTGCTTCAGGATGCACGGCAGCATGGATGGTGCGTTATGGCATCGCCAAGCCCGAAGAAACCGTCCATATCCTCCAGGGTGTAGAGATCAAACGTCCCAGCCACATTTTTGTGCGTGCCAGTAAGGAGGGCGACACTGTAAAGAATGTGCGTGTTGGTGGTCAGGCTGTACAAATCATGGAAGGGACATTCTCTCTGTGAGGGAGTTCAATCAACCTGCGACCGTCGCAGGACTTTGGGCGCATTTTAGCGCTGACTTGGTTGTCGATTTGTTGCAAAAATCGGGGTTACACTCATCATGGCCTTGCGCTGGGCACTTGAGAGTAATGGTTTGGTTACGTCAGTCAGCACTACTCTCTCGAATGGTCGGGTAGACTGTCAGCCATGAAACGGATGCCAATGACGCTGATTCTGCTGGGCGCTCTGTCCAACGCTCCACTGCTTTTCGCGCAGACGAAACCCTTAACGAATAAGCCGAATGCCGACCCCGATCTAGCGATGACAACTATCGGCAATGGAACCATATTCGGTCACAGGGCTGGTTTCCGAACTTACGAAACTCAAGATCACACGAAGGCAGTAGTGTGGTACTCCACACTTCAGACAGAGCAAGAAGCCAAGAACGCCATTAAACAGTCCCTCAAAGAGCACAAGATCACTAGACAGGAGCCGATCAAAGACTTGAATGGGCGGATCATTGGCGATCGAATCACGGCGACGCCGAAGGAGCAAAAGAACGCGTTTGAGGTCATTCAGACGCAGGGTCTCAGCATCTGGATCATTCAATCAAGCTCGCTAGGGATCGCGATGCAGGTTGCAGAGTTGATCGAACCCACGCAGTACTAGTTGGCGAAAAATCCGGATATCACTCAGCAACAAGAGCTGGTACGGGGTTTGGGAGAAAAAGGCTGGGAAAAAATTGAAAGGGCCGTGACATTGGTTATGCTCTAGCCGCCAGCTCCTGCGAGGGAGCCAACAACGTGGAAGCATGTACCGTCACAGCCCCTTGATGCGATCACTGCTTTCACAGTTCCGAACCCCAACTGCCCCTCGCAGGGCCGTCGGTTTTTTCAGGTCCAGTTGCCTTGCAGGTCGCCCCGCCCGGCTGATCACTCAGTCTACTTTGGACTGGCTCAGTGTTATTGTGCCAACCCTTTCGACCGTCGACGATGCAAAGTTACCAGAGTAACTAGAAAAGTCAACGCAAACTATTGGTGCAGTGGCATGGGTTGAGCCTGTGCAAAAGGGAAAGCGCAAATGGTTGTAATGTAGAAGCTTAGTTTCGCCGAATTTTATTAGGTACGGCTTTTGCACAGAAAATGTCACAGGTGGTAAGGCAACCGCAAAACGCTGAAAGGGAACCAAATAATCGTCTTGACGGTTACGAGCGATAGGGTCAGAGTGCAGAGTAGAGCGAGAAAACCCGAAGTGACCGCAGAATTAGTGGCCTATGTGGACGGTGGATGCCTGGGAAATCCGGGGCCGTCGGGCATTGGAGTGGTCATCAGCGGACTCGCGGAGGGTCCGGTCCGCATCGCCAAGTGGATTGGGAACCAGGACAATAATGTTGCCGAGTACGCCGCGCTGATGGAAGCGCTGCAGTACGCGGTGGCGCTGAAGGCGCGGAAGCTGCACGTGTATTCGGATTCACAGGTCGTCGTGCGGCAGATGACGGGAGAATATGTCTGCCGCAGCCCGCGGCTTTATTCTCTGCACTGGACCTGCCGGAAACTGGCGCGGTCGCTGAAGTTTTCCATCTCGCATGTGAAGCGGGAATTCAACGTGGAGGCGAACCGGCTGGCGCAGTCGGCGTTGAAACGGCGGAGAAGGTAGAAACGGTCGCGTTCGGCCGTTCGGGAGTTGTATTGTCTGCATTGTTAATTTCGAGTGCGGACGAAAGCAAGCATGCACGAGGCGTTTCTTTCGCCCCTTCGGGGCTGATCTTTCCTTGGTTGATCATCACCCACAGCTTGCGCTGTGGGCTGTATTCTTTGGCCGCTTCGCGGCTTTGCTCCCTTGCAAAACCTCTTTTGCTTATTGCCGATGCTAGCGCCACTGAGAGCTGATGGCCGACAGCCGACAGCTGGCTGGGCACTTTTGGCTTAGCACCTCTGCGCGGGGAAATTCTTGACACCTCGTTCGGAGCGAGCGAGACTCCAAAGTAAGCATCCTTTTACAACTGAAATACATTCGGCGCGGGAGTGTTGCGTCGACGGAGCCAACTTTTGCAGCCGAACCATCCAACGCGGAATGCGCAGGGCAGCGTCAGCGGCGGTCTGGCGGCGATGCGCGCGGAGGCTGATCTGAACTCTCCTGTAAGGTTTCCCGGGGAGGATGGAGGACGGACGCTGGCAGAGATGGCGCAACGCGATCTGGATGCGGCGCTGCAACTGCTGGCCGACCGGGCACAATTCATCACGGGTGCAAGCGGGGCGGCGATTGCTTTGCGGCGCGACGGAAGGAATGACATGCTGTGCCGCGCCAGCGCGGGATCGAATGCGCCAGAGTTGGGCGCGCTCTTGTCGACCGAGTTTGGGCTTTCGGGCGAGAGCGTGCGGACGCGGCAGCTTCTGCGCTGTGACGATGCGGCGCGAGATGCGCGGGTGAATCAGGACGCGTGCCGGCAACTGGGAATTGCTTCGGTGGTGGTCATGCCGGTGGTGAACGATGACGAAGTGCTGGGCGTCTTCGAGCTTTTTTCGGGGCAGGCGAATGCGTTTGGCGACCGCGATCTGTCAGCGGTGCAGCGGTTGACCGAGATGGTGGAGACGGCGGTCCGGCTAGCAAATGCCTCCTTAAGTTTGCCGAAACAGTTGGAAACCGCTCAGGTGCCGGTTGAGGCCCTCGGCGATGCTTTAGAGAAAAGGATCGTTGCGGAAAAGATCGAAGAAACATCGGGCGAAATTCTGGACGAGGAGATTTTGCTGGATCCGCTCGAAACTCCGACGGTGACGCCGCAGAGCGCGATCGATGGGGCGGGGAGCCAGTCGTCGTTATCCTTACAGTCGCCCCCACCCTCAGAGGTATCCTCAGAATCAGACGCAGACGAGATTATCGAGATGACTCCGGATTTGCCGCAGAAGGATGTCGCGGCGAAGCCGGCTGTTGAGCTGGCCGCGGACAAGGTATCCGGTTCCAGCGCCGATGCTGTTGTCGGCGAGGCTGCGGCCGAGATCGAAGGGGTGCAGAAGCCGTTGTTCTGGTCGGCGGCGATGAATGCGGGGGCGGAATCGGGAAAGGCCGGCGAGGTCGATCAAAGCAATGTTCCGCCGGTGCTGCGCGGGCTGCGCCAGTGCGAGGCTTGCGGATTTCCGATTTCTGGCGGACGCACGCTGTGCGTGGAGTGTGAAGAGAAGAAGTGGCGCGGGCAGCTGAAGAAGCCGGGCGCCGCGACTACGGCAATTCCAGAGGTTTCATCCAAGCCCGAAGGCCAGGCGTTTGCGGCTGCGGCTCAGTCGATTGCCGGCGCATTCCAGGCGCCGGTGGCAGGCTATGCTTCCGCGAGCGCGGTTCAGCCCGCCGCAACGGCGGAGCGGAAGGAACAGCCGGAAGATCGGCCTGGGGTGAAGTCCGCTGCGCCGGAAGCGGTACCAACGGGAATTTCCGCGGTCGCAGAGAGTCCAGCTCCGGAGCTGGTTTTGAGCGCCGGGCTGGAGCCTTCGCAATCCTGGCTGGCTCGGAACAAGTACATCGTGGGCGTTCTGCTGGCGGTCGCGGCTGCGGTGACCGCAGTTTTTTTGCTTCGATAGAGCTCCTGGAAATCCAGGGACTTTCTCGATCCTGCGAAAGTCAAAAAGCTTTAACCGCAGAGTACGCTGAGGTTTCGCGGAGAACGCTGAGGAAACCTTGAGGCGGCCTGCATGTAGGGTGCGGACTCGCACCCGATCTCGGCGGAAAGTCAAAAAGCTTTAACCGCAGAGTACGCTGAGGTTTCGCGGAGAACGCTGAGGAAACCTTGAGGCGGCCTGCATGTAGGGTGCGGACTCGCACCCGATCTCGGCGGAAAGTCAAAAAGCTTTAACCGCAGAGTACGCTGGGGTTTCGCGGAGAACGCTGAGGAAACCTTGGGGCGGGCTAGTCCCTTGGTAGCGAGTCACGGGATGACTCATTTCGGAAATTGCGCGCTGTGGAAGTGAAACCGACCCACTACTACGCTGTGCTTGAAGTCCTTGACAACACAGGTAACTCTGCTAAAGTTCGAAGAAAGGTTGCATGACCCGATACGATCCGCAGGTGCCCATGAAAAACGTTTATGAAGTGTTGCGGCAGAAGGAAATGGAACTGACCCGGTTGGAGAAGGAAGTGGAGGCGTTGCGGCTGGTCGCGCCACTGCTAAACGAAGAGAAGGAAAACGGGGAAGCAGCGAAATCGGCGTTGCCGACCGCGGTCAACGGACCGCAGGCGACTGCCCGGATCGCAGTGCCGTCGACGCCAACGATCCCGGCTCCGCAGCCGGTGCGTGCCGCAGGATGGGAAGATACGGCGAAGCGCTGGCCGTAAAAGCCGTGGAAAAACCGTCGAAACGATCACGCCTGCCAGCGTGAGAATGAGAATTTTATCGGCCCGGGGCACCGTTCCCGGGCCGACGTATTTTCGAGGAAAATTCAGATGGCATAGTGCTGCTCCGGTCATCCTACTCGGTCACAATTTCGCGCAGCGCCGCCAGCAGGCGGTCGACTTCTTCGGGCGTGTTGTAGTGGACCAGGCCGATGCGCAGAAAACCTCCGGATTTTTCCACGTCGAAATGCTCGGTGAGGTTAAGGGCGTAGTAGTTGCCGTCCCAGGTGAAGAAGCCGCGGTCGCCGAGTTTCGTGGCCAGCTCGAGCGGCGTGTGACCTTCGATGCGGACGGCGAATGTCGCGCAACGCTCGTCGAAGCGGGCGGGATCGGTGATGCCGTAGATCTTGAGGCCGGGAATTTTCTTGAGGCCGGTCATCATGCGTTCGATGAGCGCGCGCTCGTGCTGGTGGATGTCGGCGTAGGCGGCTTCAATAGCGGCGCGGCGGGCGGTGAGTTCGGGTCCGTGGTTCCCACCCTTCGAAAATCGCGAAGGGTGGGGCACCCTTTCCGTTGTATGGCGGCCGAGGTCGGCGATGTAGTCCACGCAGGCGGCGATTCCTGCGATGCACTCGTGATTGAGCGTGCCCCACTCCCAGCAGTTTGGAATGGCGTTGGTGTTCGGACGGACCTTATAGGGACGCAAACGCTTGAGGTGCTCGCGCTTGCCGAAGAGCACTCCCATGTGCGGTCCGAAGAATTTGTAGGTGGAGCAGGCGAGGAAATCGCAGTCGAGGTCCGCGACGTCAATCAGGCCGTGCGGGCCGTAGTGGACGGCGTCGATGTAGGCCAGGGCTCCGGCTTTGTGGGCGAGTTCGACAATCTGTTTGACCGGATTGATGGTGCCGACAGCGTTGGAGGCATATCCGACGGCGACCAGCGTCGTCTTGTCGTTGATCTTCGAAGCGAGGTCGGCGAGGTCGAGAGTGCAGTCTTCATCGCGGAATTCGGCGACGCGGACCGTGACGCCTCGGTCTTCCGCCATGGCGGCCCAGGGGGAGAAATTGGCGTCGTGATCGAGGCGGGTGAGGACGATCTCGTCTCCGGGCTTCAGTTCGCGGCCGATGGCGCGGGAGATCGCGAAGGTGAGAGTGGTCATGTTGGGACCGAAAGCGACTTCGTCAGCGCCGCAGTGCAGGAAGTCGGCCATGGCCGCGCGGGCTTCAGCGATCATGGCGTCGGTGTGGCGGCTAGTCGAGTAGGCTCCGCCGGTGTTGGCGTTGTCGCGGCGCGAATAGTTCGCGATGGCATCGATGACGCGCTGCGGGACTTGGGTTCCCCCGGGGCCGTCGAGGAATACGGCCGGATGTCCGTTGATGGTTTGCGAGAGCGAGGGGAATTGGGAGCGGACGTAGGTGAGGTCGAGGGCGGCCGGGACGGTTTCGGTCAAGGGCATGTTCTATTTTTTATCACGAGCGCAGGAGAAAACCCACCAAGCCGGCCTGGCTCGAGCTGCGGAGCGGCGAGTTCTGGGAAGGAGTCTGGAACTCCTTGCCTTAGCAGGTCGGCAGGAGATCCTTCGCTCCGCCTGAAAAGCGGCTGCGCTCAGGATGACGCCGGTGGGTGAGTGCTGCTGACGCAGCGCCGGCGGGACGACGGCGCTACGGTTTCACGGCCCGCACGAAATCAGCCAAGAGGCCGTACGCCGTGGCGTAGAGGCCGGGATTTTCTTCGGTGATGGCCAGGCCGGGGAAGATGTCGGTTTCGAAATAGACGTACGACGATGTGCCGGTGATGCGCGCCATCGGTTCGCTGCTGCGGACCTTCTCAGGACCCACACTCGCTTGCACCTCGTTGCCGACGCGCTGGGCGCGGCAGACCAGCTTGAAGGGCCAGCCGTCGCGCTTGGCGGTGCGGAGCGCGTTGGCCGTGAGGTCGCGAATGCCTTCGCGGGCGATTTGATCGAGGCGGATGGGAACGTCCATCAGGACGGTGATCAGCGCGGCGGTTTTTACGGCGGCGTCCCAGCCGTCGATGTCGTGGGTAGCGTCGGTTTCGGCGATGCCGAGGGCCTGCGCTTTCTTCAGCGCTTCATCGAACGAGAGCCCCTGCTCCATCTCACTGAGGATCACGTTGGTGGTCGAGTTGAGGATTCCATGAAATCCCTGGAGATGAATCGCGGGGAGCTGGTCGAAGAAGGAGAAGATGGGGACGCCGTCCATGACCGTGGATTCGAAAACGAAACGTTTGCCTTGTTTCGCGGCTAAGTCGCAAAGTTCGCGATAGGCGTGAACGATGGGGCCTTTGTTGGCGGTGATAGCGTAGGCTCCGTGCTGGAGGGCGGCGCGGATGTGGTCGACGGCGGGCTGGCCGTTTTCCACATTGAGGGATGTGGCCTCGAAGAGGACGTCGGCTTGGGCGGCGGCTAGCCAGCCGCGGACCTCAGCGGCTAAAGCCGCTTCATTTTCTGGGCCGGTAACGGCGCGGCTGAAACCGCGCCCTTTCAAATTCGTGCCAATGTTCGCGAATTCCGAGCCTTGAGTTTTGACGTCGAGCCCTTTTGGATCTGCGATCCAGCCGAGGCGGCGGGAGGCGAGTCCGGTGATGCGGTATTCGATTGAGTAGCGATCGCGGAGCTCGGCGGCGCGGTTCTCGAGTAGTTGGACCAGCGTGCGGTTGACGTTGCCGAAGCCGAGGAAGCAGAGGTTGTAAGTGTGAATAGAAGTCTCCTGCGGTCGTGTCGATGGCGAATGCGGGGGCGAGACGCCCTCGCGACAGCCGGCGGGACGTCAGCGCTACCGGGCCGCCGGACAGCCAAGGCGGCTGTCCCCACATGATTCATCCCATCACCGTGGTGTGTTCGGGCTTGATCTTGTAGAGGACGCGGACTTCGCCGGGCTGGCCGTAGGGGTATTTATCGACGCCGAGATATTTCTTGGCCATCTTGTCGATGTGGGCTGCGGCTCCTTCTTCGGTAATTTCAACGACGCGTCCGCGGATTTCGACATAGCGGTAAGGGTTTTCAGGGTCGATGACGGCCACCGAGACGCGGGGATCGCGGCGAACGTTGCGATCCTTCTGGCGTCCGCGAGCGGAGTTGAAGATCACATGTTCCCCGTCGAAGTCGCACCAGACAGGCGTGACTTGCGGGCGTCCGTCGGGCATGAGAGTAGCGAGACTGGCGAAAGCGCGCTTCTGGAACAGGTCTTTGTACTTCTCGGGGATGGCTTGCGACATGAGAGCCTCCATGAATTGAAGTGCAGAAGAATTATAAAGCGCCAGATCGGTAGCCGGGGGGAATCCCGGGGTGCTGCGGCTTTTTGAGTCAGTTCGAACTTCGTTGGCTATGTGCCAGGAGATCCCTCGTCCCGCTGGAGGAAACGCGGGCCTTCGGGATGACTCCTCTCAAAAATCTCGAACTTTGTTTAGAATTGCCCGTCGCTCTTCGCTTTGGAATTGCCGGGGCATCTGCTCGGCGAAAGCGGCTGGTGCGGCACGAAGGAGAAACGATGAATTCAATTTCATTCCATCGGAATGCGTGTGCGCTGCGGCGGACGATCGTTTTCGCGCTGGTTGTGCTGCTGCTGACGGTTGCGGCGGGATCGTGCTGGGCCAGCGCGGCGCAGAAATACCCGCCGACCATCGTCTTCATGACGGACTTCGGAGTGGTGGACGACTCGGTCGCGATCTGCCGCGGGGTGATGTACGGCATCATGCCGGAGGTGAGGATTGTCGACTTGACGCACCAAGTCACGCCGTATTCGATTTTCGATGGGGCGCGTTATTTGTATGGAGCGACTCCGTATTTTCCGGCGGGAACGGTGTTTGTGGTGGTTGTCGATCCGACGGTGGGCAGCACGCGCAAGGCGATCGTGGCGCATTCGAAGCGCGGGCAATATTTCGTCCTGCCGGATAACGGCGTGATCACGCTCGTCGAGCAGCGCGATGGCATCAATGGGGTGCGGGTGATTACGAACCCGGAGTGGATGATCGGCAGCAAGCTGTCATCGACGTTTCATGGCCGCGATATTTTTTCGCCTGTGGGCGCGCACCTGGCGCGGGGCGACGACTGGACCGCGGTCGGGCCCGAGATGCCGGTGAAAGACCTGGTGCGGCTCGACCTGAAGATCGCGAACATTGACGCGAGCGGGCTGAATGCCATGGTGATCGCGACCGACGGCCCCTTCGGCAATCTGGTGACGAATGTGGATGCGGAAGATTTTCTGAAGCTGGGATATCAGCACGGGCAAGACGTTGCGGTGAAAGTCGGCGACAAGGAATTGAAAATGAAGTTCGTGAAAACGTTCAGCGATGTGCTGCTAGGGCAACCGCTGCTTTACATCGACTCACGGGGACATTTGGCGCTGGCGGTGAATCAGGGTGATTTTTCGGCGGTGTATGGGATCAAGCCGCCGGTGGAGCTGGTGATACCGCGGGCGGGGAAGTGAGGCGGCGGGCAGTGGCCGGTTCCGCTCGCCTTCGGCGTCGCGGGACAGCCGAGGCGCCTGTCTCCACATGAGCATACCTGTTTCCACATGAGTTGTGGCGGGCGGCGGCTTGTCTCCACATAAGTCGCTATGGGAGCGTGGCGGCTACTCTTGGGAGGACTGCGCGGAGCAGCGACTCGAATGTCGTTCTTACGCGCTCGCCGGTTTCCATCACTTCGGCGTGGGACAAAGGCTGGTCCAGGATTCCGGCGGCCATGTTGGTGACGCAGGAGATGGCTAGCACGTTCAATCCCATGTGGCGGGCGGCGATCGCCTCGGCGACGGTCGACATTCCTACCAGGTCAGCGCCGATACGGCGCAGATATTCAATTTCCGCGGGAGTTTCATAGCTGGGGCCGAGCAGTGCGGCGTAAACGCCTTCATGCAATATCAAGCTCTGCTTGGCGGCCTCTTCGCGCGCGATCTCGCGGAAGGCGCGGGAATAGGCCTGCGTCATGTCGGGGAACCGGACGCCGAAGCGGTCGTCGTTGGGACCGACCAGCGGATTGCTTCCTTGCAGGTTGATGTGGTCGCGGATGAGGACGAGCGCGCCTTGCGAGTAACCGAGGTTGATGCCTCCGGCGGCGTTGGTGAGGATCAGCGCTTTGATGCCCATGCGGGCGAAAACACGGATGGGGAAAATAACTTCCTGGGGGGAATATCCCTCGTACTGGTGGACGCGGCCTTGCATGGCGGCAACCGGCACGTTTCCGGCGTTGCCGATGACGAGGCGGCCGGCGTGGCCGATCGCGGTGGATTGCGGGAAGTATGGGATCTCGCTGTAGGGAACGCGCGCGGCGGCGGAGAGCGAATCGGCGAAGGCGCCGAGACCGGAGCCGAGGACGAGTCCGATCTGGGGACGCAGCGGCGTGCGTGTCAGGATTAATTGCGCGGCGGAGTCGGCTAGGGTGAATTGGTCGGGCATGACATCTCTCGAAAATTAGGTTTGTCATCCGCGTACTCGAAGGATCTCTATGATCAGCAGCGATGTGTGTGGCTATAGGGATCCTTCGACTGCGCCAGAGTTCGCGTTCGCGAACTCTGGCTTCGCTCAGGATGACACTACAAATCGCCGTCGGCCAGGTTGCGGCCGTGGCCGTTGCGGTCCAGCCAATCATACAGAAATGTCTGGTAGAGATAGGAGGCGACGATTTCTTCGCCGAGTTCGTGGGTCTCGGTGCAGATGAAAGGCAGACGCAGGCCCGCGAGCACTGCGATCAGCGATTGCGTAATGCGGTTGGGATTGGCGGCGCGGTAAGGATATTCGGATTTGATTTCAGTCAGCGAGGCCGTGACCACGAGCAAGCTGTGAGGCAGTTCGGCCATGCGGCGCAGGCGGTTGATGAAGACGGCGCGGTTTGTGGTGAAGGAGGAAATCAGGTCAGCGAGATCCTTGCGCTCGACGGCGCAGGCATCCTCCATGCCTTCCACGGAATAATCGCCGAAGCGCAGGGCGCGATGCTCGATGCGAGCGAACCATCCTTTAAAGCGGCGGAAGGATAGCGGATTTTGCTCGCGAGTGTCGACGATGGCGACGGGGAGCGGCGTGCGAAGTTGCGTGCCCCCGCGCTCGGCGAGGACTGGGAGCGGTGGGTGCGGAACGGGCGCGGTCATGGTGGTCCAGGCAAGCGGAGACGGAATGAGAGTGCGTTTGCGCGGCATGGGATCACCGACCGGAGGTCTGGACTGGATTGTAATGCGTGGAGCGGGATGCGTGCCAAGGCGGTTTGAACTTCGTCGGCCGTTTGCCGACGGGAGATCCCTCCGCGCGCTGGTGAAAACGCGGGCGTTCGGGATGACGCCTCTCGGAAATTTCATCCTGTAGAAATGCACCTGACTGACTACCGGATAGGAAGGAGGATGATGCGGGCGCGATGGCTCTGCTACATTATTTCCTTATGCTGAAGGCCCCCACCAAAACTACACGCAGCTTTGCCAGCGACAATAATGCGGGAGTACATCGGGAAATTCTCGAGGCCATTGCGCGGGCCAATGACGGGCACGTGATTGCCTACGGCGACGACGGGTACACGCGCTCGGCCGTTGCAAAGTTCGAAGAACATTTCGGTTCCGGGATTGAGGTCTTCTTTACTTTCAACGGCACCGGGGCCAACGTGCTTGGACTGCAGGCGCTGACGCGGCCTTATCAGGCGGTGCTCTGTAGCGACTACGCGCATATCTATACCGACGAATGCGGCGCGCCTGAGAAACATTTGGGAAGCAAGCTGATTCCGCTAGCGCACAAGGACGGCAAAATTTCGCTCGACTCGGTGCGCCATGCCTATCACGGTATCGGCGACCAACATCATGTGCAGGCGAAAGTTATCTCGATCACGCAAGCGACCGAGATGGGAACGGTTTACCAGCCGGAGGAGATCCAGGCGCTGGCTCGCTTTGCTCATGAGCGCGACATGTTTCTGCACATGGATGGGGCGCGCATTGCCAATGCCGCGTCGGGGCTTGGGCAGACTCTGCGGCAGGCTACGCGCGATCTGGGCGTGGATGTGCTTTCGTTTGGCGGAACGAAGAACGGGATTATGGGCGGGGAAGCGGTAGTGTTTTTCAACCCGGCTCTGGGCGCGGACTTTCTTTACCTGCGCAAGCAGGGAATGCAACTGGCTTCGAAGATGAGGTTTATTGCGGTTCAATTCGAGGCGCTGCTGACCGATGATCTGTGGCGACGAAGCGCCGAGCATGCCAACCGCATGGCGAAAGTGCTGGAGGCCGAGGTCGCAAAGATTCCGCAAGTGCGGGTGGTATGGAAGGTTGAGGCCAACGGCGTGTTCGCGCAGATTCCGCGGCACGCGATCGAGAAGATCAAGGAGCGCTACTTTTTTTATCCGTGGATTGAAGACGAGGGCATTGTGCGCTGGATGTGCTCGTTCGATACCACCGAAGAGGATGTAAGGGAGTTCGCCAGTTGCGTGGCTGAGGCGGTGAAGGGCTGAACCGAGGGTCCTGCCGGGCTATTGCTTTTTGCGTCGCCGTTGACTACATTGGCCCTCTCTAGCGTTGTTTCTGTCCCAGTCCAGAAGGAACCCGGGAGTCATTCATGAACGGGAAGTGGTTGAGCGTGATTGCTCTGGTGGTGGTTGCGGGTGCGCTGCTCACGGTGTCGAGTTGCGGACACAGCCAGCAGTTAGTATCGATTCAGATCCAGCCGAACGTTGAGACCTTCGGCGAGTCCAATATTCCTGTGAACCTCGACCGTGGACTGCAGGTTCAGTTGCGGGCGCTGGGCACGTACATCCATCCTCCGGTCACCAAGGACATCACCGACCAGGTGACGTGGAGTTCGAACGACACGCAGATGTTGACCGTTAGCGCGACTGGGTTGCTGACCGCAACGGGCGACAGTTGCGGAGGCACGCTGGTTTCGGCCACGGTCAACACCAACACGAGTGAGGGAGGTATCGGCTCGAATGGGGCGATCGTAACCGGATACATGACGGGCAATGTGGTCTGCTATACGGGGACGGGCGGTGGGAGCGGAGATCCGGCGCTGAGCGTGACATTCGCCAGCGGAACGGGAAGTGTCGCCAGTAATCCGACGGGCTTAGGCACTTGCAACAGCCCTGGTCCGTGCATTACGCAGGCGTTTATCAGCGGTACGACAGTTATGCTTACTGCTACTCCAACGGCGCCGTCGACAACTGCAACCTGGCCGGCCTGCCCCTCGCCCAGCGCGAATGTTTGCACCGTGAACCTGACGGGAAACACTCTCGTGACGGTGGCTTTCAACTAAGCGGATTATTCGGCTTCGTCCAGCAGCCTGTTCAGGGTGGGCTTGTGCTTTTCCGGCTTCTTTTTTTTCTCGACGACAATCTTTCCTGCCGGAGGCGAGCCGACGCGCTCGCGAGCTAATTCCTTCACCGCGGTGACAGCACGAAAGCGTTTCACTTTTTTCTTTCGAGGCATGGAATTTGTCCTGGCGCATCCGGGCTGGCATTGAGTGTAACTCGATTGCGGCGGCCGCCCCGGTTGCGCGTCCCGATTCACAAATATGTAATAATTCTTAAGGGAAGGCCGCGGAAGGTAGTGATGCGGCGCGAAAACTATGGAAGAGCGCGATTTTTTTGACGAACGGCAGGAGAAGAAGCCAGCCTCGCTGAATTGTCCTCACTGCCACCAGGCGGCCGAGTACGAAGTAACCTGGATTGTCCGCACCAAGAAGGGGCAGCTTGGGGGACGCGCCGATGAACGGGACCGGGCGCGGTTCGCGAAGTTCCGATCCTACATGGTCCGCAAGGACGACGTGATGGCCTGCAAGAACATGCGCTGCCGCAAGCGGTTTGACATTTCGGGGCAGTCGACCGTCATCACGGAGTAAGCGATCACCCGAAACACAGAGCTATCACGGGTAGGGATTCTTCGACTCGGATCGCGCTGCGCTGGGCGCACCACGATCCTCCCTCAGAATGACATCTACTTCATCAGTCCGGCCTCACGGACGGTTTCTTCCTGAACAATTCCCGGCAAGCCTTCCAGGCCGGATTCATTGGCTTCGCGCTGGGCGAACGCGATCAGTTCCTGCTCGCACTCCGGCGAGAGTGGGTGGCGTTCGTAGCCGGAGAGCAACTCTTCCACTCGCTGGCGAGCGCGTTGCAGGATGCCCGGGTCAGTGCCATCCACGGCGGGTAGTCCGCGGTCGATCACGCTTGAGGGGAAGTGCTGTTCCTGGCGGAAGAGCGAGCGCGTTTCCTTGAGCTTCAGGAAATCGCCGTGAAGGCCGGTTTGCGCGAACATGGCGACGGCGAGGGAATCGCCGCGCGGTTCGATACCTGCGATGAGGCGCTGGGCGGAGGCGATGGCTTCGGCGTCGACGACCAGCTTTTCGATGCTGTGGCAGGCGAGGAAGTCGAGCATGCCCGCGCCGGAGATCATGTTGATTCCGGTGAGAGCGCCCAGCACCGCCGACATCCCGCTCTCCATTTCAACCTGGGCGTCGATCACGCGGCCGTCTCCGGCGACCATGTAGGCATGGGTGGGCAGGCCGAGATATTTTCCGACTTGGGCGCACGCCACGTCGAGCATGGCGGTTTCGATGGCGCCCATCGGAGTCTTGCCGGTGCGCATGTCGAAGATGGCCGGCGCGCCTCCCCAGACGATGGGGGCTCCGGGCTGCGCGAGCTGATGAATGGTGATGCCGCTGATGCATTCGGCGGCGTGCTGCACGACGGAGCCTGCGAGAGTGACCGGAGCCGTGGCGCCCGCCAGGGGCATGCTGACGATTTCGGCGGGGACTCCGGCACGCGCCAGGTCGACTAAATTCTGCGACGCGAATTCGGACCAATTCAGCGGTGGCGAAGGACAGACATCGAAAATGGCACGCGGATTCTGGCGCAGGGCTTCGCGACCTCCGCCTTCGATCGCGAGCAAATCGATCAGAGTGTGCAGGCTGGCGGCGGAGAAGGCTCCGGTAACGACCGGCTTTTCGGAGTACCAGAGCACGAGCAGAAGGCGGTACCAGTCGCCGATCTCCTGAGGAATGTCGTTGCAGACCATGGCGGTCGATTGAGCAGCGAACTGCGGGAGCATCTCGGCAACCTGCACCAGGCGGACGAGGTCGGCCGACAGGGCGGGGCGAGGCTGTTGAGTCGCGGGATCTAGAATGTTGAGGCACGACGATCCGGGATCGAAGTGAACGCTGTCTCCGCCGTAAAGTACTGCCCGGTTGCCGTGGCGATCGTAGAGGCAGAAGCCGCGAGGCACGAGATCGAGAAGACGCCGCGCCAGGACTTCGGGGATGTGCGCGACACCCTCTTTCACGGTGATGCCGGCGCCGCGCAGCAGGTCCTCGACGTAGGGCGCGACCCGCACGCCGGGATCCTCGATGAGCTGAAAGGCTTCTTCGAGGATGCGTTCGATCAGTGGCTTGTCAAGCAGTTCGAATTTCGGTTTCATATTCTCAACTTCTATATGTTTGTCATTCCGAGCGCAGCGAGGAATCTCTACTCCCTAAGACGCTTTCCGGGTGTAGGGATTCTTCGACTCCGATGGCCCTGCGCTTTGCGCACGACCATCTCCGCTCAGAATGACAGCAATAAAAAACCACATCTCCGCTCAGAATGACAGCGCATTAAATGTCTAGCGGCGTCGCCGCAGGTTGCTTCTGCTGCATCAGTTCACGTGCCAGCGCGACCGCGCTCATCGCGTTGGGGGCGTAGCCGTCGGCGCCGATCTCGTCGGCCCAGCGACGGGTGACGGGAGCGCCTCCGACCATGACTTTCACTTGCGAGCGCAGGCCTGCTTTTTCCAGAGCTTCGATGACGCTTTTCTGATTGCGCATGGTGGTCGTCAGCAGCGCGGAAACGCCAACGATGTCCGCATTGAGCTCGCGTGCCTTGGCGGCAAATTTTTCGCCAGATACGTCAACTCCAAGGTCGTGGACGCAGAAACCGTGTGCTGTGAGCAGGGTTCCGACGAGAATTTTTCCGATCTCATGAATGTCGCCCTTGGTTGTGCCGAGCACCACGGTGCCGGCCATGGGGCGCTCGGTGCCGAGCTTGCGCAGTTCGGGATCGAGGACGGACATGGCGGCGCGCATGGCTTCGGCGGAGGCCATCATGTCGGGGAGAAACATCTGTCCACGGGCGAATTGTTCGCCGACGTCGTGCATGCCGGGGACATATCCGTTGTGGATGGCATCGAGCGGAGCGGTGCCGGCGGCGAGGGCCTGCTGCGCCAGGCTGGACGCGGTGTCGGGAGCGCCGTCGATGATGCTCTGCCGCATGGCGGAAAAGGTGTCGGTGGGCATAAGAATGTCTCGGTCATGCTGACTTGTGGGAGCGGCCGCAGTCTGTGATTGGGATCACAAAGGGGAAACTTGTGGTCATAGCGGAGGGGGACCTTTTGGGCTCAGATGGCGGGAGATCCCTCCGTCGGCTGAAGTGCGCTGTCGTTCGGGATGACGCCTTTCGGCGATGCGCCGCCGTTTGGGATGACGCCTCGGTGACCACCCTAAGGCCCAAATTGCTTCACTACAGGTGATTCTGGGCATTTCCGCGCACAGGCTCACTCATTTATACTTATGCGTTTTGTCGGAGCTGCCCGGGGTCACAAGGAGTCATTGTCTTGAAAATTCTGGTTTGCATGAAGCAGGTGCCGCAGAAAGATGCGCCGCTGAAGTTGAACGAAGGTGGCACGTGGATCCGCGAAGATGTTTCGTATGAAGTGAACGAGCCGGACGCCTTTGCGCTGGAAGAGGCGCTGCGGCAGCGGGAAAAGCACAAGGGCGAGGTGGTGGTGATCACGAGCGGTCCGGCGCGGGCGCAGCAGGTGCTGCGCGAGGCTCTGGCCAAGGGCGCGGATCGGGCGATTCATCTGGAAGACGACAAGTTCGTGGGGCTGGATGCGCTGAACACCGCGAAGGCTTTTGCGGCGGCGATCAAGGACGAACAGTTTGACCTGATCTTTACCGGATTGCAATCGGACGACTACGGATATGCGCAGACGGGCGTGATCCTCGCCGAGTTGCTGGGGATGCCGCACGCGACCATCATCATGCAGATTGAAAAGACTGACAGCGGGATTCGCGTGAAGCGCGAACTCGAAGCCGGATACTTCCAGTTTGTCGATATGCCGACGCCGGCGGTGCTGACGATTCAGTCGGGCATCAACAAGCTGCGCTACGCCACGCTGATCGGCATTAAGCAGGCGAAGAACAAACCGCTGCGGAAGGTGGCGCTGGCCGAGGTGCAGGCAGCGCTGGGAGAGAATCTGCAGAAGATCGAAAAGCTGTACGTTCCGCAGAAGACGAAAAAAACGGAGCACATTGAAGGGCCTCCGGCGGAGATTGCGAAGAAGCTGGTGGATAAGCTGAGGAATGAGTTGAGAGTGCTGTAGAACCTGCCGAGCTTTCGCTCGGCCGGACAGCCGATGGCGGCTGTCCCCACATGAACTTTGCTAGAAGCTTAGGAGCTAGCAGCTAAGAGCTAACCTTATGCCAGATACGATCCTTGTAGTTGTGGAACAGCGCGAAGGGAAACTGAATCGCGTTTCGTGGGAAACTATCACTGCCGGGCAGGCGATTGCGGCGGCAACCGGCTGGACGCTGGAAGCGGCTGTGGTCGGCGGCGCAGGGGCATCGATTGCAGCGGAGGTGGCCGCGAAGAAAGTCGCGAAAGTGTATGCCGTCGAGTCGCCGAAGCTCGAGCCGTACACGCCTGACGCATTCGCCGCCGCGCTGAAACAGTTCCTCAGCACAAAGCAGCCGAAGCTCGTGCTGATGCCGCATACCTACCAGATACGGGACTTTGTGCCGAAACTCGCCACCGCCATGGGACGGACGGTAATCAGCGACTGCATCGGCTTCAAGCATGAAGGCGGGAAGCTGGTCTTCACGCGGCAGATGTTTCAAGGCAAGCTGGCGGCGGATGTCAGCTTTACCAGCGACGCTCCATGGTTCGCGACCTTCCAGAACGGGTCTTTCCGCGGAGATAAAGCGGAGGCTGGCGCCAGCGCGGCTCCGGTGGAGACGGTGAGCGTTGACATTGCCGATGGCGTGATTCGCAACAAGCCGCAGGAAGTTTTCAAAGAGGCGAAGCAGGCGGTCGACCTGACGCAGGCGGAGATCATTGTGGCCGTCGGCCGCGGCATCAAAGAGCAGAGAAATATCGAGCTTGCGAAGCAGCTTGCCGATGCGCTGGGCGGAGATCTGGCGGCGTCGCGTCCCATCTGCGATTCGGGATGGTTGCCGATGGACCGCCAGATCGGGTCGTCGGGACAGACGGTTGCGCCGAAGCTGTATCTGGCTTTGGGCATCAGTGGGGCGATTCAACACATCGTTGGGATGAAAGGATCGCGGGCTATCATCGCGGTGAATAAAGATTCAGAGGCGCCGATTTTTGAGATTGCCGATTACGCCGTGGTGGGAAATCTGTTCGACATTGTGCCGCCGCTGATTGAGGAAGTTAAGAAAGCGAAGGGATAGTTTCGAGTTTCGGGTTTCAAGTTTCGAGTGCTCGGCTTCGCGGAGTCCGAATTGAGTTACAAATATCAGGATTTAATCGCCTGGCAAAAGGCCAAAGCCCTTGCGACGGAGATCTATCGTGCCACTGAGAACTTCCCAAAAGCCGAGATGTACGGACTCACTTCGCAGCTTCGTCGTGCCGCGGTATCGGTCCCTTCGAATATCGCGGAAGGCCAAGGAAGGCTTACAAAAGGGGAGTTCTGCCACTTTTTAGGCCAAGCGCGCGGATCCCTTCTGGAACTTGAGACGCAGTTGGCGATTTCCGTTGACTTGAGTTTTCTTCAACAGGCTGAATTCAAACAACTACAAGAACGTTCCGCGGAAGTTTGCCGGATACTGAACGGTCTTATCGACTCGGTACGCACGGCAGGCACCCGCTCGAAACTCGAAACCCGAAACGCGAAACTGTGATGCTTGTTTTTCGCAAACCGATTGAAGGGGTGGAGCGGCCGCAGATGCCGGCTGATGTGGTTATCGTCGGCGGCGGGCCGGCTGGGATGGCTTGCGCTCTGCGCCTCGCTCAGTTGATCGATGCGCACAATGCGGCGCATGCTGACGCGCAGCTCAGCAAAGAAAATATCTACGTGGTTGAGAAGGCGCGCGAGGTGGGGCAGCACTGCCTGTCGGGGGCGCTGCTCGATCCGCGGTCGATGCACGAACTGCTGCCGGAATTTGAGAAGGAAGCGCCGCTCGACGCCAAAGTCACGAAGGAAGGCGTCTACTTTCTTACCGAGAAGGGCAAATTCAAATTTCCCATTACCCCTCCTTTCCTGCGCGACCATGGCAACTATGTCATCTCGCTGAATCGTTTTGTGAAGTGGATGGGCGGAAAGGTGGAAGAGACCGGCATCACCGTGTTCACCGGATTCGCCGGGTCGGAACTGCTTTATGACGGCGATCGCGTCACTGGGGTGCGCACCGACGATAAGGGCGTCGACAAAGAAGGACACCAGAAATCGAACTTCGAGCCAGGCTACGATCTGCAGGCGAAAGTGGTGATTCTTGCCGAAGGGCCGCGCGGATCGCTGACCAAACAGCTGATCCAGAAATTTGATCTCGCGAAAAATGCGAATCCGCAGACCTACGGCGTTGGAGTGAAGGAATTGTGGGAAGTTCCGTCGGGGCGCGTTGCTGCGGGCGAAGTGATTTATACGCTGGGCTGGCCGCTGACGACGAAAGAATATGGGGGCGCGTGGATTTACGGGGCGCCCGGACATGGAACGACGGACAACGTGGTGTCGCTGGGCTTCGTGACCGGGCTTGATTATGCCGATCCGCGGCTGGATCCGCAGCGCGTGCTGCAGGAATTTAAGAAGCATCCGTTTGTAGCGAAGCTGCTCGAGGGCGGCAAGATGATTCGCTACGGAGCGAAGTCGATGCCTTACGGCGGCTGGTGGGCGATTCCGCCGGTGGCGGGCAATGGGTGGATGATTCTCGGCGATTCGGCGGGCTTCCTGAATTCGGCGCGCCTCAAGGGAATTCATCTCGCGATCAAGAGCGGGATGCTGGCGGCTGAAACTGCATTTGAGGCCATGACGAAAGATGATTCGTCGGCGGCCACGCTTGGCGCGTTCCAGAAAAAGGTTGAATCCAGCTGGATTAAAGAAGAGCTGTGGAAGGTGCGCAATCTGCATCAGGGTTTCGAGCACGGCATGTACGCGGGCATGTTCCACACCGGACTGCAGATGATTACCGGCGGACGCGGTTTGCGCAACCGCTATCCTGGGGTGGCTGGATACGAGCGCTTGGAAAAGTTATCTGAGTTGCCGACGGACGGCGGGGCGGAAAAGCATCTGATCGGGCCCGCCAAGGGCGACGGCAAGCTGACGTTCGATAAGCTGACGGATCTTTATCACTCGGGCACGAAGCATGAGGAAGATCAGCCCGCGCACCTGGTGATCCACGACACGAACGTCTGCAACACGAAATGCGTCAAAGAATTCGGCAGCCCTTGCCAGAATTTCTGTCCGGCGAATGTTTACGAGATGGTTGATGATGCGAGCCAGCCCAATGGCAAACGAATCAGCCTGAACCCGTCGAACTGCGTGCACTGTAAGACCTGCGACATCGCTGATCCCTACCAGATCATTACGTGGGTGCCACCGGAGGGCGGGGGCGGACCGAATTACGACGGGATGTGACGGCAGGAAACCTCTAGCCACGGATCTACACGGATTTTCACGGATCAGACTCGAAGAAAATCAGAACAGGTAGATCAGATTCACGGCTCTGGTGAACTGGCGGTTGGTGAAGCCTGCGCCTTTGCGAAAGCTATTCTGGTCCGAGAGATCCTGGCGGACCTCGCCTCGGATTACAAGTTTTCCATCCAGATGATGCAGTTCTGAACTTACACGCGAAAGCTTGGCGGGCAGGTCGTATTCGGGAGTGAGTGTGAATCCGCGGAGGGTTTGCGACGTGCCGGTGCGGCTGCCGCCGATATCGGCGAAAACTTCGCCGCGAAACGCAAGCGAAAACTCCTTCGTGAAATTGTATTTGGAATAGCCGGCGAGGCCTTTCCAGATGGCATCGCTTCCGTTGGTGGCGGCATGATCTTCATCCGCATAAAGACCGTCGAAACCGAGAGTGAAACGGGGCATGACTTTCCATGCGCCGATCAGTTCGTACAGGCTGCGCTGGTCGTGCATGTTGTGCGGCTTCTCGGGGCCATGCAGGAAGGTAAACGCCAGATTTGTAGTCTTCGAAGTGACCGCGGCAAGCTGCCCAATCACCGTAACGCCGCCGTTCAGCCGGGTCACAGCATCGCTCCCATTGGTGAGGAGCGCGGCACCTGAGAGCCTGCTGCTGAAGGAATAGCTGGCCTTTATGCCAGTATGAGTGAAGGGAATGCCGTAGCCGAAAATGAAGCCGCGGCTGAAATTGTCATTCCAGCCGTCATAACCTCCGATGACTTCGTAGCCGAAGGGAGTTACAAACTTTCCCGCATCGAGGCGGAGTTCTTTCGCGACGGGCACGATGTAGCTGGCGTAAACCTCGGGGATATCGAAGTGATGCGCAATGCCCGTGTGCGTGTCGCGGAACATTCCATAGGAAGCTGTTACTTCAGGGACGCCGGATCCGGCGATCAGGTTCAGCCGAAAACCAAACTGCCCACCCTCAGAGACTGGGTGCTGAATTACGAGTTGGGCGACATCGAGTTGAGGATCGTTGTCGTTGAAGTCGAAGACGCGAAATTGATTCAGCCGCGGAATGGGATCGTTGGTGTTGTAGGTGTAGGAGAACGAAACGAATCCGTTGGTGGTAATGCCTTTCCACCAAGACGGGCTATGGGGAGCGTCGCTGGATGGGGCAGGCGGCGGGCTGCCGTTCTGGGCAAATAAAAATCGGGGTGATGCGAGCATCACCCCGGCAAACACAATCGCACCCAGGCAACAGAGAAGTACGGATCTCTGCGCGATCGCTCTCACAACCTCAGTGCCGCACCGACTCTACTAACTTATGGACTACATCTTCGTCGGTGAGTTGCTCGTAGGCGTGTTCGCCGTGGAGCGACTCGTCGAGGCCGATCTCTTCTGATGCCTCGCTCACTTTCACTGGCGTGAAGGCGTCAATGATCCGCAGCATGGCATAGGTGAATGCGAATGCCCAGACCGAAGAGAACGTGACTGCTGTGACCTGCTTCAGAAGGAATACCGGATCGCCGTAGAGCAATCCATTGGCGCCTTCGGGATTAAATTGCTTGTTGGCGAAGATGCCCAGCATGACGATGCCGAGGAATCCGCCGACACCGTGAACTCCCCAAACATCGAGTGCGTCGTCCCATTGCAGTTTGTTCTTCATTTCGACGGCGTAGTAGCAGACCACGCCGGAAACGATGCCAATGATGACGGCAGTGGTGGGAGAGACGTAGCCTGCGGCAGGAGTCACCGTGGCCAGTCCGGCGACAGCGCCGGTGAGCAGACCAAGAAGCTTGGGTTTCTTTTCATTCAGCCACGCCACCAGCAGCCATGCGACCGCCGCGAAGGAAGCGGCAACGTCGGTATTCAGAAAGGCGGTAGCGGTGACGGAATCCACGCGCATTTCACTGCCGGCGTTGAACCCGTACCAGCCAAACCACAGCAGACCCGTGCCCAGCGCGACTAGCGGGATGCTGTGCGGTCCGCGATCCTGCACGCGGCGCTTGCCGACGTAGATCACGGAAGCCAGAGCCGCAATGCCGGCAATGTTGTGGACTACGATGCCGCCGGCGAAATCCTTCACGCCCCATTGCTGGAGAAATCCTCCGCCCCATACCATGTGGACGAACGGGAAGTAGACGAACGTCAGCCAGCCGGTGAGAAACAGCATGTAGGCTTTGAAGGTGACGCGGTTGGTGAACGCTCCGGAGATGAGCGCGGGAGTGATGATGGCAAACATCATTTGATACGCGATGAAGACAAATGCGGGAATGCTATCGTTGGGCGACGGCGTGCTGAGGTTGATGCCGCGCAGGAAGGCGTAGTGGAAGTTTCCGATGACGCCATGCCAATCGCCGCTGAAGCACAGCGAGTAGCCGTAGATGTACCAGATGACGGTGGTCCAGCCCATGGAGACGAAACTCTGAATCATGATGGCCAGGACGTTCTTGCGGCCCACCAGGCCGCCGTAGAAAAACGCCAGGCCGGGAGTCATCAACATCACCAGGCTGGTGCACAGAATCATGAAACCGGTATTGCCGGTATCGAGATGGAGCATGCAATCCTCCGACCGAGTTGTAAGAGATATGGCTCGCGGATGGCGAGCAGGGGTCCGAACTGGAACGCCCGCGCGGGGTGGAGGGCCCCTGAGACCCAGGCTGCGCGGAAATCGGTATTACCCTCCGAGGCTGAACCAAGGCCTGGGGAAAGGCAGTGAGATATGTCACGGAGGGGTGTGACCGGGGACACGGGGTGCTGACGCGCGAGGAGCTTCTGGCCACGGATTTTCGCGGATTCACACGGATTAAACCAGGCATTGTTCGCCGGGCTTGGGAGTCCGCTCTCGTTGCTCATCCTGCTATTCTTTCTGGCGAGGTCAGACATGCGGCTGGGATCATTCCGCCACGCTATTCAGCTTTTATCCGTTACACTCGCCGCCCTTTCCACCTTCGCTCAGCAGGGCGCTCCCGCCATCCCTCCCACCGGGTTCCCGGGGCTTGATCAGTACCGGGCTTCGCGTATTGCTGTGTTCACCGACGACTACGGTGAGCTGAAGCGCTATCGCGAGGCGGACGCGGGGCTCGGTGCGCCGAAGGCGGGGGAGAATCGCGTCGTATTTTTTGGCGACTCCATCACCGACATGTGGAAACTGGAAGATTCTTTCCCCGGCAAGCCCTACATCAATCGCGGCATTGGAGGGCAGACCACGCCGCAGATGCTGGTGCGCTTTCGCCAGGACGTGATCGATCTACATCCCAAGGTGGTTGTGATTCTGGCGGGCACGAATGACATTGCCGGCAATACCGGGCCGATGCACAATGAGGACATCGAGGCGAATTATGCTTCCTTTGCCGAATTGGCGGGCGCGCACGGAATTCGCGTGGTGTACTCGTCGGTACTGCCCGTGCACAATTACACGGAGCGGTCGAAGGATTTTTTTGCGCAGCGGCCGCCAGCGCGAATTCTCGAGCTCAACGCGTGGCTTAAGGATTACTGCGCCCGGAATGGCATCGTGTATCTCGACTATTTCTCGGCGATGGTCGACGACAAAGGCCTGATGAAGAGAGATCTCGCCGATGATGGGCTGCATCCGAATGCGGCGGGGTTCAAGCTGATGGCGCCGCTGGCTGAGGCGGCGATTCAAAGGGCGCTGTCGAATCCGAAACCTTGAATCCTCTTTCCTTCCCCGCGCGTCCTATAATATGAAACGTTAGGTTTCCGACTGCCTTGGCCTGTGGGCATACCCGAGGCTTCAGCGGCGAGGGAGAGAGTTCGCGGGCAGGAGTGCCCGCGCCACATCTCCCGAGGGTGCTGGTGGAAACGCCGGCGCCTCCCGCGCTCTCAGAAGAGCGCATTGGAAAGGAGACAGCCTGCCGGGATCTGCCCGCCTGTTCATCTCTTTTCCGGAAAGCGTCGTTGGTCGATGGTCGTTCGTCGTTGGTTAACACCCTCGATAAATGACCAATGCGCTGACTAACGACTAACGACTAACGACCTTGCCTCTTCACGACAAATTCGGACGCGCGATCACCGATCTGCGGATTTCCATCACCGACCGCTGCAACTACAAGTGTGTGTACTGCCGGACGGGCAACGAAGGCGCGCTCTATGGCGATCTGCCGTTTGCGGATTATTTGCGCATGGCGCGGGTGCTGGTGGGGATGGGGATCACGAAAGTGCGGCTGACGGGCGGCGAGCCGCTGTTGCGCGGTGGGGTCGTCGAGTTTGTGCGGGAGTTGTCGAAGCTGCGCCCTCAGGGGCTAAAGCCCTCATCTTCGTCGAAGCCTAACGGCACGGCTGAAACCGTGCCCTCCCACGAACCGGTCGCTGCTAAAGCCACGTCCTTTCAGAAAGCTGCGGAGTTGACGCCCCATTCAAATGCTGCGGAGCACGATAGGGAGAGCTTCTTCGATCCGCTCGATATCGCGCTTACCACCAACGGCCATCTGCTGGCCGATCTGGCTCGGCCGCTGAAAGAGGCGGGGCTGACGCGGGTTACAGTTTCGATGGATGCGGTCGATCCGGAGCATTTTGCTCGGATCACGCGCGTGCCCAATGGATACGACCAGGTGCTGGCGGGAATCCGAGCAGCGCGGCGAGTGGGATTGTGGCCGCTGAAACTGAATTGCGTGCTGATGCGCGGCTTCAATGAAAACCAGGTCATTCCGTTCGGAATGTTTGCGCGCGAAGAGGGCGTGACGGTGCGGTTTATCGAATTCATGCCGCTGGAAGAAGGGCGCACGTGGTCGCCCTCGACGGTGGTGCCGCTGGAGGAGATTCTGGCGCGCATGGCCGAGTACCGGCCGCTGGTCGAGATTCCGCGCGGGCGCTCGGAGACGGCGCGGCGCTATCGCTTCGAAGACGGCGTCGGCGAAATCGGGATCATCGCGCCGGTGTCGCATCCCTTCTGCGGGCATTGCAGCCGCATTCGCATCACCAGCGACGGCAAGATTCGTACCTGCCTGTTTTCGGTGTGGGACCACGACCTGCACGCGCAGATGCGGCGCGGAGCGAGCGATGAAGAGCTGGAGGAGTTCATCCGCGGCGTCGTGATGAAGAAAGAAGAACGGCACCACATCGGCGAGGCGGACTTCGTGCCGGCTTCGCGGACCATGGTGCATATCGGGGGGTAGCTCGGCTCTGAGCTTTCAGCGAAAACCTTCACCACAGAGGTCACAGAGGAACACGGGGCCTGCTTAAGAATTGAGATCGAGATACATGCGCGTGTCCTGGCTTGTGGCGATGCTGATTCTGACTTGTGGCGCGGCTGCACTTGCTCAGAATAACTACCTCGGTTTCGACCGCAACGATTACCCCGGCGACGGCAATCTCAAAGTCCTGCGGCAGACTTTTTCTTACGCGGGATATTGGCTCAACACTCCTCCCGGAGCATCGTCGAACACGTGGGCCGGACACCGGGCTGCGGTCGAGTCTGCTGGATTCGGCTTCCTTGTGCTCTTCAACGGGCGGCTCTATGCCCAACTGACAACCGTGGCCAACGCGCAGCGGCTCGGGCGATCCGATGCGCGCGTGGCGGCGGCATCCGCGCGGCGCGAGGGTTTTCCGCGGGACGCGATCATCTTTCTCGATCAGGAGCAGGGCGGGCGCATGCTGCCGGAGCAGAAGGCTTATATCTACGCCTGGGTTGATGGAATCACGGCGGCGGGATTTCGGGCCGGGATTTATTGCTCCGGGATTCCCGCGGCCGACGACGGCAATGTGGTTACGGCAGAGGATATTCGGCAGAGCGCCGGGTCGCGGCAGATTACGTATTGGGCGATCAATGACGCGTGTCCTCCTGCGCCGGGGTGCGCGTTGCCGCAGAATCCACCGAGTCCGGGGGAGAGCGGCGTGCGCTTCGCCGAAGTCTGGCAGTTCGCGCAATCGCCGCAACGGAAAGATGTGGCCGCGCGCTGCACCAATTACAGCCGCGATGGAAACTGCTATCCGCCGGGAACCGATGCGGCGCTGGGATTGCACATCGATGTGAATTCCGCGAGCTCGGCGGATCCTTCGCACGGGCGAACGCGTTGAAGCTGGCTTGCGTTTGTCGAGAAGTTAATCCCGACGTAAAGTCGAAATCCCCGCCCTGTCTCTCCAAAATGCTGAGAGACAAGGATGGGGCACGCTCTGGATCGTTCGGTCACTTGCTCTTGCGCCGCTTCGTCGGCTGGACAGCCCCTTCGACTTCGCTCAGGGCAGGCTAAGGCGGCTGTCCCCACAGAGATCTCCTTCGCATAGGGCAGAGACAACATCAAAACCAAATGCAAGTTCAAAAGCAACGGACAGGAGTGTCCGCTCCACATTTTTTTCTAGATGTGAATCCAGTTGGAGAGGATTAGCGCCAGGGTTGCGGTGCCGACGATGATCCAGAGGGTAACTCCCTGGAGCAGAGGGCGGACTCCGACCTTCCTGAGCGTTTCCTTGTTGAGTCCGGTGCCGATCAGAAACAGAGTAACTGTGAGCCCAATTCTGCCGAGGCGGCTCAGCGCGGTGAAGGCCGGATTGAAGGCAGGGAGCACAGTGTTGAGAACCGCCGCGATGCAGAAAAACAGGATGAACCACGGCCACTGAATGCGGGCCTTGCTTTTGAGGGTTAAGGCGGTCACAACGGACAAGGGAACGATCCAGAGAGCACGGGCCAATTTGACGGTTGTGCCCACAGCGAGTGCGATGGGGCCGTATTTAGCGGTGGCGCCGACCACCGAACTGGTGTCGTGAATGGCCAGTGCGGACCACAGTCCGAACTGCGATTGCGTCATGTGCAGCGCGAAGCCGACGAACGGGAAAAGGAATAGCGCGACGGAATTGAGAATGAAGACGGCTCCGAGCGAAACGGCCATTTCCTCCTCGCTGGCCTCGGCGATGGGACCGACGGCGGCGATGGCGCTGCCGCCGCAAATGGCGGTTCCGGCAGCGATGAGGAATGAGGATTTGTTGCTGACGTGGATGAGATATCCGAGGCCGAGTCCGAGCAGCATGACGGTGGTGATGCTGACCGCGGTGTAGAGAAAGCCGGAGCGTCCAGCATGGACGACTTCGTGGAGATTCATGCCGAAGCCGAGTCCGACGACGGAGGCTTGCAGCAGGAATTTCGCCAGGCTCTTGCTCTCGACGTGAAACGGATGCGTGAGGGTGAGTCCGTAGACGAGGCCTGCGAGAAGAGCGAACGGCGGCGAAACGAGGCCGCTGGCGGCGAGGATGATCCCCAGGAAGAAGAGGCGCTTGTCCATCCATAGAGTGTGGGGCGGGGCGGGCGCGGGCGTCCAAGCAGCAATTTCAATTGGCGATAAGCGGGACTTATCGCGCGCGTTGGGTTGAGGCGGGCGGCTTTCGGACGCTCGACAGAAGACGGCCGCGGGCCAGGGCAAAGACGCGGAGGGCTCCGGATGGACCCTGCAGCTCAGGGCCGGTGCGGGTCACGAGAGAAAAATCGCGGGCGATTTGAAGTCCGCGGACTTGCGCAACCTTCAGGGCGTCGAGCTCCAATTCTTTTGAAATCGCCCAACGCGAAACGAAGCCGATGCCGAGCCCGGCTTCCACAGCGGACTTGATGGCTTCAGTGGAATCGAGATTCATCACCCGCCTGAAGGCTTTGAGTTTGTAGCCTGCTTTCTCAAGCGCGGCCTCGACGACGTGGCGGGAACCGGAACCCTGCTCTCGCATGAGAAGACTGGAGGCCAGAAGTTGCTGGGACGAAAAGTGCGAGGACTCGGAATCGGGGGGCGTAATCAAGACGAGTTCGTCGCGCATAAAAGGCTCGGTGTGAACGCCGCGCCGGCGAGCCGGGCCTTCGATGAGTCCAACGGAAATCTGGCCGTCGAGGAGCAAATCCACGACCTGCTCCGTATTGCCGCTCTGGACCGACAGCTGTATGCGAGGATGCTCTTGGAGAAAAGCTCCGATCAGCCGGGGCAGCACGTACTGGGCAATGGTCGTAGAAACGCCGAGAGAAAGGTCGCCGGAGAAGGTTTCGTTTTCTGAGCCGACTTCCTGCTCGGCGGCGGCGGTGAGGGCCGCGATTTTATTGGCGTAGCGCAGAAGGACGGTGCCGTGGGAGGTGAGAGTGATTCGGTTCGACGAGCGGTCGAAAAGACGGACGCCCAGATCGTTCTCCAGCGCTTTGATCTGGAGCGTGACGGCGGGTTGGGTGAGAAAAAGATGCTCGGCGGCTTTGCGAAAACTGAGTTGTTCGGCGACCGCGCGGAAAACCTTCAGGCGGAAATTCTCCAGTTGGGCCATCGGTGAAGATTATCAATGAGCGGGGGGATTTGTGCCGATCGTTATTGGAGGGAATATGAGTTCTCCACGGCGTACGTGTCGGGAATAGATAGATCGTGTCGTCCCTACGGGACTCGCTTCATTTTTCGTGTCGGGGTGGGCGTCAAGGTGTTCGAGGGTTACGGGCTCACCGAGACCAGTCCGACCCTGACGGTCAACCGTCTCGGCGCATGGAAGCCGGGCACCGTAGGGTCAGGCACTGATGGGCACGAGCATCCGTATCGCCGCTGACGGCGAGATCCTTGCCAAGGGACCCCAGGTCTTCCAGGGATACTGGCACAACGAGCAAGCCACGTCGGAGACCTTCGATGAGGAGTGGCTGGTTCAAGACCGGCGACATCGGTGACCTCGACGACGACGGCTACCTGCGCATCACCGGGCGGAAGAAGGAGCTGATCGTGACCGCCGCCGGGAAGAACGTGGCCCCGGCGCCGCTGGAGGACCGGATTCGCGCGCATCCACTGATCAGTCAGGCGGTGGTGGTCGGCGACGCCCGACCATTCGTCGCGGCGCTGATCACCATCGACGAGGAAGCTTTCGAGACCTGGGCGACCCAGGCTGCGCTCGATGGGACCGCGATCTCCCAAGCCTGGGATCACCCGGCGTTGTTGTCGGAGGTTCAGGCAGCGATCGACGAGGCCAACCAGTCGGTCTCGAGGGCAGAGTCGATCCGCAAGTTCGCCGTCCTGCCCCACGACCTGACGGTCGCCGAACGGCGAGCTGACGCCGACGCTCAAGGTGCGGCGCGCGGTCGTGGAGAAGGCCTACGGCCCCGTCATCGACGACCTCTACAGCAACTGAGCAGACGCCGGCGCCCGTTTCGACAGTGCGGAGGGCATGATGTTCGAGTCACTCCCGACCTCTGATCCTTGGTCGACTGGCTCTATCCACGAGCTGGCCGACCATACCCGGGTACTCGTGCGGCCGCTCTTGCACAGCGATCGCCACAAGCTAGCGATCGGCTACGAGCACCTGTCAGCGCGAGGCCCGCCGCCTCCGGTTTTTCACGCCACGTTCACGGCTCTCGGACGCCGATCTTGAGTACCTCACCAATCTCGACTATCACGATCACTTCGCATGGGCGGCGTTCGCGATCGACGAGCCCGGCGAGCCAGGTATCGGCGTCGCCCGCTACATCCGAGACCCCACCGATCCCAACCACGCCGAGGTGGCGGTGACGGTGCTCGACGATTACCAGCATCGGGGTCTCGGCACCCTCCTTCTCAAGATGCTCGCCGATCACGCCCGTCGCAACGGGATCACGACCTTCGTCGGCCACATCCTCTGGGACAACCGGGAGATCATCGAGACGCTGGCCGCGGCCGGTGCCCACGTCGAACCAGAGGAGCCAGGAGTCGCCCGGGTAGCAATAGAGATCCCGGCAGCCGAGAGCCCGACGCTTCTCGGTCTCGTCCGGGCCGCCCTGCGGGCTTTCGGGCGAGCAACCCGGGAGGTCCGGGAGTCAGGGGGCCGAGCCGAGGGCCCAGGGCGACGAGGTCCAGCTTGAGTAGCCCTACCGCTCGGGCGCGCCACGAAAGGCGCGCAACTCCGTTAGCGGGGAGTTGCGGGAGAGGAGCCCCTGCCGAGAGGTAGAGACACCCGTATGTCGATCCCGGTCAAGGCGAGGACCTCCTCGAATCCCTCGGCGAGGCAGGCCATGAACACCTCGGTGTCGGGTATCGCCGCCGTGTCGAGCGTGACCCCGACGCCGCACGTGCCGTCGTAGGAGAGCAGGGTGACGTTGACCGCCGCACCGATTGTCGGGCTATGGGGATGAACCCCGTCACGCGGGCACCGGCAAGATACACCGGGAATTCGGGGCCAGGCACGTTGCTCGCCAGGAAGTCGATGTGATTGAGCATGCTCCCCACTGCGGCCGACGGCAGCAGGTTGAGCGTCCCGGCGATGGCGTTGGTGTAAGGGAGCGATCGCTCGTTGCGCGCGCCGACCGGCAACGCTTCCCGATGGCCCGGATCCGAGCCGCCGGGTCGGCCACGCCCACGGGCACCGTGAAACGCTCGAGGGTGACCCGGTTTCCGGCTGCGGGGTCCTCGGGGTGCGGATGCTGATGGGTAGCGTGACTCGGAGTTCGTCGACGGGCGCACCGTGGTGCTCGTGGTACCGGCGCAGACCACCCGTCACCGCCGCCATGAATCCGTCATTCACTGATCCTCCCGCAGCCGCCGATGCCTGCTTCAGGTCGTCGAGTCCGACCTCGAGCATGGCGAGCCGCCGTCCGAGGCTGCGTCCCGTCATGATCGGCGAGAGCGTGTCGGAGACCGGAGCCACGGTGCGTCCGACGGAGCGCAGCGTCTCGATGACGTCCCGGCTGCAGCGTACGGGATGCCGACTGGCGCGCCACACCCACGGGAGCCCGGTGGTCGCCTGGTGCCGAGCCACGCCCATGATCTTCCGATCTCGGTGGAGGATGGACGCTGTCACGAGCTCGGTAGTCCCCCGTGATGCGCCAGCCGGGGGGTCGGGGAGCGCGCCTTGGGCGGGACCGTCGGAGTCGGTGTCGAAGAGCAAGAGGAGGAGCTGCATCCCTCCGATGCCATCGGTCAGGGAGTGGTGCAGCTTCATGACCATGGCGGCACCCCCGCCTGTCAGGTTCTCGACGACGGTGTAGTCCCACAGCGGATGGGCGGTGTCGAAGCCCGTCATCGCGGCCACCCGGCGATATCGAGCACCGTGTCGGGCGTGTGGGGCGGAGGGGACCCGACTCGCCGCAGGTGCCAGGAGAGGTCGAAATTGGGATCCACCGTCCAGCGAGGGGTGGCCAGGCGACCCGGCGGTTCCCCGGGGCGCTGGCGGGAGATCGGCACCAGGCGTGTGGCCCGTTCGAGTCGATCGACGAGGGTGTCCCAGTCCGGCGACCGGTCGAGCCACGCCACCACGACGATCGTGGCCCGCAGGGCGGGGTCGCTCTCCATGTACCAGGAGAAGGCGTCGCTCTCCCGCATGAACTCGTCGGCCCGGCCAGCCATGGCCCCCTCCTCGGAGGTAATGCCCCACCATGGTGCTTAGGATGGCAGGTTGCCGCCGTCCAGAGGCTAAGGTGCTGGAGCTCTCGGTCCTCTCCGCCTATGGCGGTCGACACCGACGACACGCGACCGCACATGGAGCACGTGCGCCTTGCGTCGAAAGTAGGGGTGTTCCGCTCTAGTGAGCAGATGTCGGGGTTCGCCAGCGTCAACCACAAAGAGTTCGGGTTTCGCCATCTCGGTCAGGGCCAGTTCCCTCCGGTATCCGCGAGGCCGCCGACCTTGGACCTACAGTCACCTCGACCCGTGATTGGCGACTCCGTCGAGGTACGCGTTCCTCCAGAAAGTCGTGCCGTGGATCGAGCACTTTCCGGCATACCGCCCATCTGGTAGCCGAGTGGTGGCAGCCGTGCTTGCGATCGGCAACGGTTTGGGAGTGACTGATCGGGTCAAGGCTGCCAGGTCGCCGGCGACCCCGGCCGACGACTCAGCCCAGTCTCTTCTCGAGCTCGTCCACCTGCGCGGCCAGCTCGTCGGGGAGGCGGTCGCCGAAGCGCTCGTAGTACTCGCGAATGCGCGGGACCTCGGTCCGCCAGTCCTCGGCGTCCACGCCCAGCAGCTCCTCCATGGCCTCCTTGGATACGCCGAGGCCCTCGGTGTCGATGGCGCCAAGGCCGGGCACCAGGCCGATCGGGGTCTCCCGCGCCTCGCCGCGACCGGCCACGCGCTCGAAGATCCAGGCGAGCACCCGGGAATTCTCGCCGTAGCCAGGCCACAGGAAGCGGCCCTCCGCGTCCTTTCGGAACCAGTTCACGTAGTAGATCCGGGGCAGCTTGTCCGAAGAGGTCGACTCCCCGATGCGCAGCCAATGAGCGAAGTAGTCGGCCATGTTGTACCCGCAGAACGGGAGCATGGCGAAAGGGTCGCGACGCAGCGTCCCCACCACTCCGGTCGCTGCCGCCGTGGTCTCGGAGGCCACGATCGAGCCGAGGAACACGCCGTGGATCCAGTCGAAGGATTCGGTCACGAGCGGCACCGCGCTGCGGCGCCGACCGCCAAACAAGATGGCCGAGATGGGGACGCCCGAGGGGTCGTCCCACTCCGGAGCGCAGGCCGGGTTCTGGTCGGCGGGCACGGTGAAGCGGGCGTTCGGATGCGCTGCGGGTGTACGGGCATCCGTGGCCGTCCAGTCCTCGCCACGCCAGTCGATGAGATGCGGTGGGACCTCATTCGACATCCCCTCCCACCACACGTCGCCGTCGTCGGTCAGCGCCGTATTGGTGAAGATGCAATTGCTGCGGAGGGAAGCCATGGCGTTCGGGTTGGTCTCCGTGCTCGTCTCGGGCGCCACGCCGAAGAACCCGGCTTCCGGGTTGATGGCGTAGAGGCGCCCGTCGGGCCCGAACTTCATCCAGCAGATATCGTCGCCGATCGTCTCGACGTTCCATCCCGGGAGGGTCGGGACCAGCATGGCCAGGTTGGTTTTCCCGCAGGTGGAGGGGAAGGCGCCGGCGACGTAGCGCACCTCGCCATCGGGTGCTGTCAGCTTCAAGATGAACATGCGTTCCGCCAGCCAACCGTCGTCGCGGGCCATGGCCGATGCGATGCGCAGAGCGAAGCACTTCTTCCCCAGCAGCGCGTTGCCGCCGTACCCCGATCCGTAGGTCCAGATCTCACGGGTCTCGGGGAAGTGGACGATGTACTTGTTCTCGGGGTCGCAGGGCCAAGGGACGTCGGCCTGGCCGGGCACGAGCGGCGCTCCCACCGAGTGCAAGCAGGGGACGAAGTCGCCGTCGTCCCCGAGGACGTCGAGCGCTTTGTTCCCCATGCGGGTCATGATCCGCATGGAGGCCACCACATAGGGCGAGTCGGTGATCTCGACTCCGATGCGGGCCATGGGAGAGCCGAGCGGGCCCATCGAGAAGGGGACGACATACATCGTGCGCCCCCGCATCGAGCCACGGTAGAGGTCCACGA
This sequence comes from uncultured Acidobacteriota bacterium, assembly GCA_963719865.1. GTDB lineage: Bacteria > Acidobacteriota > Terriglobia > Terriglobales > Acidobacteriaceae > Sulfotelmatobacter. The sequence continues at coordinate 228,352 of CAVRDS010000065.1, forward strand.
GGGTGGCGCGGATCTCGTCGGGATCGCGCCAGTTGTTGGTCGGACCGGCATCGGCCTCGTCCTTCGAGCAGATGAAGGTCCGACCCTCGTCGCGGGCCACGTCGCCGGGGTCCGAATGCGCCCAGTAGCTATGGGGCCGCTTGGCGTCGGACAGGCGAGTAAAGGTCCCAGCCTCGACGAGAAGCGCGCAGAGCCGGTCGTACTCCTCGGCGGACCCGTCGCACCACTCCACCCGATCGGGCGCGGTGAGGGCGGCCACCTCGTGGACCCAGGCGAGCAGCTTACGGTGGGCGGTGGGCGGCATGGTCACAGGTCCTCCTCTCTCGGGTCGGCGGACACCACGATCCCGTGTTCCGGGGATGGTGGTGCCCGCTACTCCTCCTCGTCGTCGGGTGGGGCGCTCTTCAGGAGCTCCCGCCAGCGCTCTTCGGGCACGTGGGCGGGTGTCGTCGTTTCCAAGAAGTCCTGGAGGACGGCCAGGAAGCGCTCCGAGTCCCGCCACGGCAGGAAGTGCCCGGCACCTTCGAGGATCTCGAGACGGGCGCCGGGAATGGACTCGGCGGCCCGGTAGGCGTGGGCCACCGGGATGATGCGGTCTCGGTCACCCCAGACGATCAAGGTGGGCAGGGCCTCGGCCAGGTACAGCCGGTCGTGGGCGCTGACCCGCTGGCCGGCCACGTCGATCACCGAGCGGACGGTGTGGATGAAGGCTTGCTGGCCGTGCCGATCGGTCAAGGTGGTGTAGCTGCGCCACACCTCGGCCAGGGTGTCGCTCGGTCGCCAGCCCACCCGGCGGGCCACGGTCCCAGGCCACTCGCCCGCTTCCCGGATCCGCGGGTGAAACAGGAGCGGGAGCACGTACTCGGCACCGGGCAGGGTGACCGCTTTGAGCAGGGGGCTGACCTCCTTGCCGAGCCCGCCCGATGCCACCAGGACCAGTCGTTGGACCCGCTCGGGGAACTGGTAGGCGAACTGCATGGCCACCCCGCCCCCCAGGGAGTGGCCGACCACGGTGCCCCGCTCCTGGCCGAGCACGGCCAGCAGGTCACGGACGCCGCTGGCGTAGGCACCGAGGGAGTAGTCACCACGGGGCTTGGCCGAGTGTCCGTGTCCCAGCAGGTCGGGGGCGATCACGGTGTAGTGCTCGGCCAGGGCGGGCATCACCGCCCGCCATGTCGTCGAGCTCCCTGCTATCCCGTGGATCAGGAGGATCGTGGGCCCGTCGCCGGCCATCCGGTAACTGACGTCGTGCCCGTGGATGCGCACGGTGCGCGGACGAAACGCGCTGGGCCTCATGGTGCCAGCCGCCGGTCGGGTGACAACGCCAACGGGCCCGACTCGAACCACCGCCGGTGCGGCAATCGGTCCAGTGCGCCCGCTGGTGGCCTCAAGTGTTCGTGTGCTCTTGGCATCCTCTGGTGCCCGGCCGCCGGGTCGCCGGGCCCCTCACGGTCACAACGCGACCGCCGCGTACCCGTTCATTGCGCCATTGCCGGCTCCGATCCACAGGAAGACCACCAGGTCTCCCTCGTGCACCCGGCCGGCGCGGCGGTCCTCGTCGAGCAGGATCAGGGTGCTCGCCGCCGACGTGTTGCCGTAGTGGTCGACGCTGATCGGGACTCGCTCGGGAGGAAGACCAAGCATGTCAATCGCCTGACGGACCACCACCCCGTTGGCCTGGTGCAGGTACCAGCGGGCGACGGCGCCGATGTCGAAGTCGGCTCCCGTAACGGGCTTGACCGTGGTCGGCCAGTCCTCCTGCAGCATCTCGAAGTCCCGCGCCATCAACGGGGGGAAGACCTCGGCCACTTTGACTCCGTCCATCAGGAACACATGGTCGGCCACGTTGCTTTCAGAGGTGTGATGCAGGCAGCCGCCTCCGGGATAGGTGACGAGGCCGATGTCCGGGCTGGTCTCGGAGCGCACCGACAGCAGGCCCGTGGGACCGTGCCCGTCGTCACGAGGTGCCGACCGCCAGACCGCCGCCCCCCCACCATCGGCGAACATGAGCGGGGCCAGCCATCCCAGGCCGGTCTCGTGCTTGTAGTAGTAATCGTGTACTTCGGGCCCGAAGTAGCCCGAAGGGCAATTGCTGGCCACCACCAGGGCGGTGGCGGGGGCCATGGAGACGAGCGAGCATGCTGCCGTGCGGAACCCGGCGGACAGCCCGGCGCATCCGAGGTTGTGGTGCACGAGGTCCACATCCCGGCGAAGTCCGAGCTCGGGGACGAGGAACCGGAAGTGGTCCTGGCAGGCGATGAGGTCGGGCGTGGTCGTCACATGGACCAGGATGTCGACGTCAGCCGGATCCACTCCGGCGTCGGCGAGGGCGGCGCGCCCCGCTCGGAGCGCCAGGTCACCGTCGAAGATGCCGCCGTCGGCCCGGCTCTGCTTGCGCCGCCCGCCGAACTCGTAGTCCAACCGCCGCTGGTGGATGCCTAAGTGCTTGACGACCCATTCGGGCTCGAGGGGCCGGCCGTCGGGGCGGACAGGACGGAGGTACTCAAGGATCTCCTCGTTGGAGACTCGGCGTTCAGGCAGATAAGAGCCGACGCCCATCAGAGAGACAGAGACTTCGGAAGCCAATCGTGGGATCAAGCAACTGGTCATCTGGCCACCTCACAGTCCAGCGAAATCGGCGTTTCTGCCGGCCGCGGCGTACTTCCATCCAACCACTTGGTCGGGTGGGTCGAACAGGGGCGAACGTCCCGATCCGGGCCAGTGCCGGTAGTGCGATATGCGACCGGAGCGCCCGCCCGGTTCGCACCACGGCGTCAACGGGGGCGGTGCTCCTGTGCTCGGCCTCTGACCTCGGGTCGGGTCGTGACGGATCGCGATGTGCCAGGTCGGGCCTTGCGGCGTCGGGTGAGGGCGCGATCGCAAAGTTGTTCGATGCCTGCCGACGCCGCCACGGCGAGCACGTGCACGTCGGGTGCGGTCGCGTAGTCGCCAGTGACGCCGAAGAAGAGGTGGCCGTTGTAGGAGAGGATGGCCGTGCTCACTCGGACTCCGTGGCTGATGGGGACGAACGGGCGGTACTCGAGCATTTCGCGACCGAGACAGTAGAGAGGGAATTGCGGTCCAGGCACGTTGGTGGTGACGGTGTTGATTGAGCGTTGCGGGAGCCGGTGGATCGACCGGATAACCATCCGGCTCAGTGGGCCCACGACCATGGGCGGGGCAAGGTTGCCGATAGCGGTGACCGCTTCGCCCGCTTCGGCCATATGGGACGCCTTCAGTTCGGCCATCTGCACGCGGACCACCTCGAGTCGTTCGACCGGGTCAGCGACCTGAACCGGCAGGTCGTAAAGCAGGAACGAGACTCGATTGTCAAATACGCCATGGCCGTCGTCGTGGCGCATCGACACCGGCACCATGGAGCGGACCAGTGCTCGGTCGGCGTCCTCGCCTCGTGAGAGGAGCAGCTCCCGGTAACCACCGCTGACGGCGGCGAGCACGATGTCGTTGATCGTGCCGCCGAACACCGAGCGGACTGTTCGGATGTCGCCGAGGCTGGCGGACGAGTGGGCCCAGGTGCGGTGGGGGCCGATGGTGCCCTCGATCGACAGCGGTGGTGTAGCGCCGAGGTCGCCGGCAAAGCGGGCGAGCCCCCGGGCGGTGCTGAGGGCGGAGCGGATGGTGTCCGCCGGGTGGGTGATGGCTTCGAGGAAGTCCGCGTGCGATGGCGATGACATCGGTGGCGAGGCCACCCCAGGCGTTGAGCACCTTGACCGCGCCTGGGGGTTCGGGCTGGGGCTCCCACGGCTGGGGAGCACCCACCGTGGTGTCGGCCTCGAGATCGAGCAGCACGCGGAGCAGTTCGACACCCGCGATGCCGTCGACCATGCAATGGTGGACCTTGAACACGACCGCCCACTGTCCGCCTTCGAGACCTTCGACGAGCCAGGATTCCCATAACGGGCGGTGGCGGTCGAGGGGCTGGGACATGATCCGCCCCATCAGGCGGCAGAACGCCGCGTCGTCTCCCGGTGCGGGCAGCGCCGTGTGTCGCAGATGGTATTCGAGGGTGAAGTGGGGATCGTCGACCCAGACCGGTCGGCCGAGCTCGAACGGAACCGAACGCACTCGCTGGCGGTAGCGGGGGATGAGGTGCACCTTGGCTGCGATCATCCCCACGATGTCATCGAACGACGGAGACGGGTCGGCAAACACGCAGACCGCACCGATGTGCATGTGGCCGATCCCGTCTTCTAGGTGGAGAAACTCGGCGTCGAGCGTGGTCATCCGCTCCATCGGTCTCCTCCCCCATCGGCGGGGTGATAGGTGCACGATAGGGCGCGAGGCATTGGACGAAGGGCCAAAGGTCCGCTTTCGGCGTGGCACCTATTCCAGTTCGTCGGAGAAACGCTCGGCCATCCTTGCAGCTCGTCAGGGACCAACGCCATCGCTCGCTCTCCTCACGCCTTTGTCGTGTTCGCCCTCTTTCGAAGGGTGATGTTCCTCGTGACCGCCTTCGAGAGCTCGGCGAAGGCCCCTGCCGTGGCGTCGGCGAGCAGCCAGGGGTCCTCGACGATCTCGGGGCACACGACGAAGCCGAAGTCGATGTGGTCGAGGTAGCTGAGCACCGTGATGTTCAGCCCCCCGCCGTCGAGCAGCGGGCCCATGGGGTAGTTGGCCACCAGCCGCGCCCCGGCGACATACAGCGGGAACGACGGACCCTGCACGTTGGAGATGATCAGGTTGAAGATCGGCGGGTGGTGCTCGGAGAGACGAAGCCGGCTGTAGGCCCGGACCCCGGCGGCGAGGACCCCGGGTGGGGCGACATCGGCCAGGTCGAGGATGAGGTCGTCACCGAGTGCCTGCTGCATCGCCTTGGCGCCGTGGGTCGAGGCATGGATGGCCCGGAGCCGCTCGCCCGGGTCGTCGAGCTGCGTCGCCAGGGCGGCGCCCATCACGGCCACCGCGTTTCCCCAACCGTCCCCCGAGGCGTCGCCTCCGTCATCGACGTGCACCGCCACGGGAATCTGGGCGATGAGCGCTTTGTCCGGAAGTTCGCCGCGATCGGCCAGGTACCGGCGCAGTGCACCGGCGCAGATCCCCAGCACCACGTCGTTCACACTCACGGCGAAGGCGTTCTTGATGGTCTTCACCCCCGAGAGCGGCACCGAGCAGAAGGCGAACCCACGATGCGGGGTGATGGCATGGTTGAGCGACGTGTGCGGTGCCTGGAAGGGGAATGTGGCCGCCGGCCAATCCGCCGAGCCGCGAAAGCGCAGCATCCCCAAGGCGGAACCCCCGAGGTGACCGGCAGTCCGAGCGGCCCGCAGCGGGGTGCCGGCCAGCCGGGGCAGCGCCCGCAGGGCCATCTCCCACCCCGGGGGGATGCGCTCGGCCGCGATCTCGGGTGTCCCAGGTCGATCGAAGGGCGCGCCGGGGTCGAGATCAAAGAGCACCTCGTAGAGGCGGGCGCCCCGAACCCCGTCCACCAGGGCGTGGTGGACCTTCACGAGCAGACCCACGCGGCCGTCTTCGAGGCCCTCGATGAACCAGATCTCCCACAGCGGGCGGTCCCGCTCGAGCTTGTAGCCGAACAGATCGCCCACCAGGGCGCCGAGCTCACGGGGGCCGCCCGGGGCCGGGACCCCGACGCTGCGGATGTGGCGGTCGAGATCGAGGTGCGGGTCATTCACCCACGCCGGCCGGTCCAGACCGAAGGGAACCTCGACCAGGCGACGGAGGAACGGGCCGAGCCCCCCCGCTCGGGCCTCGAGCAGGGCGCGCAGTCGATGCACATCGAAGCCACCGGGGGCGGTCGACGGGTCGAGCACCACCAAACCCCCCGCGTGCATGTGCCAACTCGGCGTCTCGCCGTAGACAAAACTGGCGTCCATGCCACTGAGCCGCTGCATCGGACCCCCTCACCACCCCCTGTGATCGTCCTCCATAGCCCGGCAAGGGGTTAGTGCCGAAAGTCCCCGAACAAGGGGGTCTGTCATCCCCCTGGGTCGCACTACCGCGTGCCGTGAGCCATTTCGCCTGAGAATTTGAGGCGTTCGTGATCATGTCGGTTGGTAGCTAACCGAACGAACATGCCGGGTCCTGCTCGGGGCGTCGGAGGAGGCCACCGAGTCGGCCTGAGCAGTATCCCTCTGGGCTTGTGATTATGGGGCGGGTTGGCCGGGAGGCAAGGCGCTCGCCTCCGGCACATCGCGCCGCAGTGGCCAGGCCGGAGTACGCAATCGGACCGGTGCGACAATGTGGACATGGAAATGCATTGCGCCGAGTGCGGCTGCCTAGTCGATGCCGGGCAGGTTGTCGAACGCTGTGAGAACCCAGAATGCTGCTGTGGGGACCTCCCCGACAAGCCTTGAAGGGGGGATGCCCCTACTTGGCCCTCCCGGGTCCACTATGTCATCTGCTCGAGTCGATGAGAAGTTGGCGATACACGGCGTTCGAGATCTGACGCTTGAGGGAGCTAGGGCGAGGAATCCTGCGACGATCGTTGCGACGAGTAGCACCTGCGCCAGCACGGCGGTGTAAACGTCAAACGTGCCCAGGGCGAGAAGGAACGCCACGACGGTCAATCCACTCAGGACCCCGATGGTCCGTCCGCTTGGAACTCTCACCGGTCACCAGCCTAGGAGGGACGGCCTGTTCGCTCCAGGTAGGCCATCACGGCACATGGCGGTAAGGCCAGCCGGTTATCCCAGGTGGTCGGGATCGCCAATTGCGAGCGTCCATGGATGGGAAGGGGACCGGCACCCGAGGCAATGAGATGATCTATACGACCACCGAGGTCAGGTTCGGTGGCCAGCTCCGCCGTGCCACGAGGAGGTGAAAATGGCGCGCTGCCTCGCAGGTCTCGCGTCGGCGGCGATCCTTCTGGCTTCGTGCACCGGATCGGCGCATACGGCGAGGCCCGGCGGCTCGGCCATTTCGCCGGCCGACATCCTCTCGTTGCAGATGTTCAGCTCCAGCCAGGGGGTCGCCGTCGCCTTCACACCGTCGTCGCCGCCGTGCGAGCGCAATTGCACGCGCAGGCGCCCCGGCCCGGCACCGTGATCAGCTCGCAGTCACCAGACGACGGCGGGACAACGTTGGCGACTGGCCGGCACGCTTCCCGCCAGCGTCGACCCCGGACAGTCCTACGAACTGCGGCTGGCATTCCTGACCCTGGACGAGGGATACCTGCAGAGCACCGACCCGCCCGACACGCTGTTCACTGACGACGCCGGTCGGACCTGGTCGTCGCTGGAACCCCCCGGACAGCCCACCGCCATCTCGCTTCATGGGACGGTCTTGTGGATCGTCTCGAACTTCTGCTTGACAGCCACGACGTCACCTGCGCTGTGTCCGTCCCGTCTCCTCACCTACCTGCCCGGACACCTGACACCGGCCACTGATCTGTCCATCCCAACCGAGGGCATTGTGGCGTCGCCGGGAATCTCCATCAGTACCCGCGCCGCCACCCTCCTCGACCGCTTGGGGTCCAGCTCGGCCGTCGTCGAAGAGGGCTCCGAAGGGGCGCCTTCTAGCCTCCTCATTACCGTCGACAGCGGCCGGCACTGGGCGGCCCTGGCCGACCCATGCGAAGGGCTTATCCCGACCGGCCTCGCCGCCCCTGGCCCAACCACCTGGGTCCTCTACTGCCAGCTCGACGCCGGGATGAACCAGGGGGCGACCCGCCTGTACACCACGAGTGATCAAGGAGCGACCTGGACGCTCACCGCCGAGGGCAACATCGAGGGACCCACGCTCGGAAGCATCGGTGACGGGATGGCCGGTGACCTGACCGTGAGTGGCGACGGTCGCGTACTGTGGCTTCTCGGCTCGGTCGAGGGCATCTCCAGCAGTACCGACGGGGGTCTTGACTGGACGACGGCGCCCATCCAGACCGGTGGCTACGACACCGACCTTGCCGCCGCCGGACCGACAGGCGCCCGGTTACCTCTCCCCGGCAGCGGCCTCTACCACACCACCAACGGAACGACCTGGAGCAGACTCAGCTGAGTGACGCCTGGCTGGCTGGGATCATGCGACCACATTCGACGCCCACGACGCCGCACGTAACAACACCGAAGCGAGTTTGACAGCATCCCTGGTCCCGCCACCGAATCGGCTGGGTGTCGGGGCCTTCGCCCTCTGTCCTGGAAGATGCCCACCCGGGACAGGTCAGGGCACCGGCACCTCGTAATGAGCCGGACCATGGAGTAGGAGTTGGGTCACTCCCCGAAGCAGCGGATGGGGGTGCTCGTCGCTCAGCCGGTCGAGGGTCGCCTGCATGAGGCCGGTGATTTCCTTGTAGCAGGCGTCCACCACGGCCTGGTCGTCGGCTGCCTCCGGGCCGAGACCGCTCCAGTCAACCGGGGGAAGGAACTCCACCGTGATGGCCGCTGGCATGGGAAGCGGAGGGATCGGTGTCACCCCGAAGGGCGGTCCGAGCATGATGGGTAACACCTTGACGCGCAGCCGGTTGAGCCCAAGAGCGTGCGCCAGGCGTTCGCCTCGGGAGAGGACCACCACGGTGTGCTGAGCGCCGTGGGCCACCACCGGCACCACGGGGGTGCCGGTGCGCAGTGCCAGTCTCACGAACCCCTCATGCCCGTCGAAGTCGATGCGGTTCCGGTCGGCCCACGGTCGGCATGCCTCGTAGTCACCTCCGGGGAAGACGAGCACAAGCGCCCCTTCTGACAGGGCCGCTTCGGCCTGCGCCGGGTCGGCGGGAATGCAGCCGATGCGGCCGAGGACGCTCCTCAGCCCGGGGACAGAGAGGTAGAAATTGTGGGTGAGGGCGTAGGCGGGTTGCTCCAGACCACGGCGAGCCAAGATGGCTAGCTCCGTAATCCACATGTCGGGCATGAACGTGCCGCCGGAGTGGTTACCCACGAGCAGCACCGATCCGCGCTCGGGTAGATGGTCGATCCCTCGCACTTCGGGCTGGAAGAAGCTGGCGTAGCGGGCGACCAACGGTTCCAGGTGGCGGAGGAACGCTGGGTCACGGTGAAAGAAGCGAGCAACTCGTGCCTGGTCGGTCCGTCGGTCGAGTACCGACTCCGGCGCGTCCGAGGCACCTGTCCGCCTGCTCATGGGTTTGGTGAGTTGCAGGCTCGCTGTCATGGCGCAGCCTCCTTGTCCGGCGCCCCATGTTTCTTTGTCGCGCTGAGCGGAGGCCAGAAACAGGGCCGTTCGCCCTTGGCCGAGGAGGCCGCCACGCACGGTCACTGGTGCATCACGCCACGGGGCAGAGAGCAGCTTCCTTCGGCCGCGCCCCGCACTACGGAACCGCCCGACCCGGACTGAAGATCAGTCCCTGTTCACCCGCTCGCGACCAGGACTTGAGCTGGCACGGGAGGCGCGAGCCACTCGCGCATGGCCTCGTAGACCGGGGGATGGTTGAGAAGCTTGAAATGGTGCAGACCCTCGAAGTGGCGTTTGTGCTCGACGGGGAACGGGATGTGCCGACCATCCCGGGATCGGCCGCGAGCACTGGCGGGCTGGACGAGGAGGTCACCCACCAATCGACCGAGTGGGTTGCGATGGCCCGTCGTGATGGTTGCGCTGACCGCGTAGTGGTTGGCCGAGGGGAGCAGCGGGACGGCGCGAATCGGGGGCTTCGACCAGTCGCCGGTCTCACGCCAATGGTCGTCGAGCAGGTAGCCGGCCCCCAGGTCCTTGATTCCGGCGCTGCGCCTATCGAGGACCGAAGCCAGCGGCCGACTCTCGTCGAGCTTGCCGAAGACGCCGCTGAGATGGCTGACCCACTGCTCGAGTCCTGCACCGAGATGTGGGGAGCCGAGGTAGAAGACGTGGCGCACGGCCGACACCCAGGTGTGGTCCCACTCCTGGGCCTGGTGGCAGGCACTGCGGGCCACCAGGCCACCCATGGAGTGGCCCACCAGGGCCAACTCGGCCACGGGGGCGGGCCAGCCGGCAACGAGCTGCTCCAGGAGCGCAGCGAGGTGGCGGCCGTTCTCGGAGATGTGGAGGCCGGTGTTGTAGCGCAAGTAGACCGGGGTGTACCCCAGGTCTTCAGCGAGTCGGGAACCGTAGGTGGCCTCTTCACCCTCCCCGTGGCGATCGGCGTGCAACCGCCAGGATTCCTCGGTCTCACCCAATCCGTGGACGAAGATCGCCACCTTGTCAGTCGCTTCGGGGAAGGCGGCCCCGAGGGCGTGGCGCCGAGGGGCGACATCGGCCCGGTCCCGTCTGACGGCCATTTGGATCGCCAACGGGCTTCCCTGGTCGGCAAGTTCGTCTCCGAGGGTGGCATTCAGTACCGCCAAGGCCAGATTGCTCCGGGGCGTGGACCCGGCCGGAAGTGTCGACCCCGCAACGGCACCGGCAAGCTCGCTGGCGGCCATGCCGGCGGCCAGACCCACCCCTCGGATCACGCTGTAGACACCGCCGGCGATGCCGTTGTGGACGACCCGGCCGGGGAGACTCACTGGAGCGGTCAGCGCGAACACCCTTGTTGCGACAGCTCGATGCACATGCTCGACGTGTGAGACGGTGTCAGCCAGCGTCCGCGTTATCAGATGCCCGGCAGCACGCATCTCCTCAGGCTTCATCGTCCCCCCGAACGAGGCTGGTTACTGCCATTGTGGCACTCAACCGTCGGGGTATGCCGGATTCTCCGGTGGTGGGCTGTGGTCCTCGTTCGACCGAAGACCTGATGGAAAGTGGAGTCCCGGCAACCTTGAGCGCCGAGAGAGGCGAATTGGGGTATCCACAGGCCAGCCCGGTGTTGCGCACCCGTTCGGAAATGCCGGCTGCCGATCGGGGGAGGGCAACCCGCCACGGGCCCGAGGCGCTCAGGATCGCTCACAGCTGTGATTTGCGGGCGGGGTCGCCTCCGAGCGGGAGTGCGAACAAGCGGCACTTTGCGCCCCCGCAGAGCAGTTTGATGGCACCCATGCAGCCGGAGCACCCCAGCCTCATGACCAGCACGGCCGTGAGGGCTGGGGCGCTCCTGACACGATCAGACTTCGATCGGGTGTTAGTCGGTGCTGAGAACGCCTCATTCAAAAATGTCACCGGCCATGGGACCCGCTGATTTCAGCTTCGTCGATGATGGGGGCTCAGATACTGGACGCACCGAGGTCAGTCGACTGGCGAACCGACCTCTGCGACTGTGGTTCCTGATGACGGCGCAATGCCGTCAGGGCGCTGAACTTCGATACCGTTTCCTCGGACCAATCACACGAGCAAGAGACGACCCAGAGGTCACGACGGCGTCGCACCTTGGTCCGGTGTTGTCTGGGCTGTGCCACGGCTGCTCATAATGGCAGAACTGACCATCCCCCCGTTGGCCGGACACCTCGAATAGGAGGTAGTCATGCCAACGGTGACCGAGAAGAAGCCCGAGCCGGCCAGGCGTCGGGGTAGGTATCCGAAGGAGTTCCGCCGAGACGTCGCCGCTTTGGTGCTCGACCAGCACCGGACGGTGGCCGACGTGGCCCGGGAGATGGAGCTCGTCGAGCAGACGGTGGGCAACTGGGTCCGCCAGGAACGCGTCGACCGAGGCGAGCGCGACGGGCTCACCACCGAGGAACGCGAGGAGCTCGCCAAGCTTCGCCGGGAGAACCGTCAGCTGCGCATCGAGAGAGACCTGTTGAAAAAAGCAACAGCCTTCTGGGTGAAGGAGTCGGACCGGTGAGCCGCTACCGGTGGATCGACTCCCGGAAGGCCGAAGGGTTCCCGGTGGCACCAGCGTGCCGGACGGCAAACGTCTCGACATCTGCCTACTACGGCTGGCGGGACAAGGTGGCCGGCGGGCCCACGCAGGCCGAGTGGGACGAAGCCATCGTCGTGAACGAGATGCACGACGTGCATCGCCACCTCGACGACACCTACGGCAGCCCCAGGATGACCGACGAGCTGCGCCGCCGAGGACACTGTGTCAACCACAAGCGCGCCGAGCGGCTCATGGCCAGGTACGGCATCTACGCCCAAGATGGTCGGCGCAAGAAGGTGCGAACGACCATCCCCGATGTGAGTGCACCGCCGCTTCCGGACCTGGTCAAGCGAGACTTCTCGGTGGGTAAGCCCGGCGAGCGGACCTGCGGAGATATCACCTACATCCCCACCGACGAGGGCTGGCTGTACCTGGCCGACGTGCTCGATCTCGGCTCGCGGCGCATCGTCGGCTTCGCCATGGCGGAGCACATGCGAACCGAGCTCATCGCCTCGGCCATGGACATGGCCATCGCGGCGAGGGGCGGGGACGTCGACGGCATGATCTTCCATCACGACCGCGGGGCCCAATATCTCTCGAGGGAGTTCCGGGGTCTCTGCCAGCGCCACCGGATCGCCCAGTCGACCGGAAGAACCGGTTCGAGTCACGACAACGCCGTGGCGGAATCGTTCTGGGCATCGCTCAAGCGAGAGTTGGTATCGCGTTACCGCTTCGCCTCCCGGGCCGACGCCCGGCGGGCCATCATCGCCTGGATAAGCCATTACAACGCCGTGCGGCTGCACAGCTCGATCGGCAATGTCCCGCCCATCGAGTGGGAGCTACGCTTCGCCTACCGCGCCCTACTGGCCGCATAACCATGTGTCCGGTTGACGGGGGGAAGGCCAGCATTTCCGAATGGTCTTCGCCCGCCTCGTCGCAAACCAAAGTCTCATCCTCACTGACAAGGTGAAGCTCCAAATCCACCGGAAGAGAACCCTCGTGCCCTCGACTACGTCTTCGTCTGGCTGATTTCCAGCAGGTGGCCGTCGGGGTCACGAAAGAAGCAGCGGATCTCCCACTCGTACTCCACCGGAGGCGAGAGGAACTCTGCCCCTCGCCCGACCAGCACCTGATAGGCGTCCCAACAGTCCGGCACCTTGATCGTCAGTTCGTGGTGGACCGTGTACGCATCGGTGGGAGGCCGGAGCGTGATTGTGGGCTTGTCCGGCGTCGGCCCACCGCCAGTCACGAGCACCAGCGACATGTCCTCAAACTGCATCACGGCGGAGGTGCCACCGTACTGACGAAGCTCTGTGGCCCCGAGCACGTCCCGGTAGAAGGCCCGAGCACGATCCAAGACGCCAACGACGAGCAGGACGGACATCTCGACGCCCTGGACCGGGAAGTCCTGGTCCTTCATCCTTGACCTCTTGTCGTCACCAACCTCATCATTGCCGCTTCAACTGCCCGGTGCCCGGTACGAGCCAATGGGCCAAGGCACCTGCCCCGTGACAAAAGGAAGTCACTCCGACGGCGGGCCTTCCTTCGCCATACAGTGGCGGCCAACACTCGGTATTTCGGGATTGAATCCCGACTCGGGAAGGACGGGCCTTGCTCTTCATCGAATACGACGTGAACACCGACGGAGAGATTGAACTTGTCGCCCTCATCAACGCCGTCGAGGAAGACGACCAGGATCCCGACGGGGAGGCGTGGATGGCCTGGCGAGCAACCCACGAGGATAAGGGCATGGGATGCGTCGGCGTTTCATGGGCCGACTTGGCGGCCATGGAGTCAACCGAGGACTCCGAGGAACTTCGAGCCATCATTGAGGGCGTGATCCTCAACGACCGGGCAACCAAGGAAGAAGTGGCCAAATGAGCACCACTCGGTCCCAGCTCTACCGTTTCGCCAGGGATCTGGGCAACATCGAAGCCGTCGAGCACGGCTACAAACGTGGAGGGCTCTCGGGTGGGGCCGAAGGGGCTTTCGAGCGCCGGGTACGCCGCACCATCTATCGAACCGGCAAACCGCCAAATCAACAAGTTCGTTCGAGCCATTGGCCTCAGCGGCCGCCGGTGAGCGGCTGCTCGCAGATTCACCCCCTATGGAAGTCCCGAAGGGCCGTCGAACCGACCGAAGCGGAGGGGTGCTGCGCCCACGTCGTAGCCCTACGCTGGGAGAAAAGCACCGATCCCCTCGGCTCCCGAGGAGGCGTAGCCTGCTCCCGGAGGGCCTTATGGCCGGGTATCAACTAGTGAGCATTGTGTGGCATCGACAGGGCCATCGGATCGACCTGAACTACGTCCACGGCGAGGCCGATCACATGATCGGATCTGAAGCGATCACGGCCATGCTCGCCAAGGACGCCGGACTCGACGCCGTGCCAACGCCCGACGGGACCCGTCGCTGGGTCCAGAGACACCGATGGGCACCATGATCGGGAGAAGCCCCGTGGACACGCCCTGGGAGTAGGCGTACCGGTCTATTGGATGACCTGATGGCGGTGGGTTTCCTCGTGATGCGATGCGGTAGCCACCCGGCGGTCACCGTCTTGGTTCGCTCGGCGACGGGCGATTCGGGACTTTGGACCCTGACTGCGGCCCGACGGACATGTCAGAGTTGTGATAGGCGATCCAACCAAGCGGGATCCTTACCCCATTCCCTTGGCAGGCGCTCTCGGTGGGATGTGGGTTGACCAGCTACCGAGAGCGGGGTCGCCGTTTTCTTTGTCCCGTCGGATGCTGGCCCCGGCTCTGCTTTCTCCATCGGCAGAAGGAGAATCCCCAAGTCATCCCCTTGTTGTCCCCAAGCCCGAGGCGTCAAGGTAACAGGGCTGACCATGGATTCACCCCTGTGATCAGCGACGGGAAGTCCGAGTGCAGCGCTTCGACCACCCTGCTGGCCGTGGGCAAGGGAGGAGCGCTGCCAAAGCCGCATGCGGTGTTGGTGCGGGGAGGGTGTGCTGCGACGATCAGCACACCACGTAGGCGCTTGCCGTTTGAGGAGTTGTCCTGGCGATTTTGGGTCCCGCCGGGTCACCGGGACGACGCCTCGCCACCTGAGATCGCCATAGGTCCAGACCGGAAACAAGCCGAACACAGCGTGCTGATATCAGGCTCGCTCGCTGATCCGCCGCCCCGTCATCCGCTCAGGGATAATCCGTACGACGTGGTAGCGCTCAGCAGGTACCCAGGTGTCAGATAGCAGCCGCCGGGCGGCGTGGACCTCGGTCGGATGCGTGACCTCGACGGAATGCCCGATCACAAGAACACTCCAACCAAAGCGGACGTCGTTGTCGAACTCGTCGACCTCAAACGCCACGATCTGGCCCCGAGTGGCGGCATAGAGTTTCGTGCCCTCTCCGGTGCGGAAGACAATGGCTCCATCGAGGAGGCAGAAGTTGACCGGGAAGATCTCTGGAATAGCCAGGACATTTACCCCTACCCGACCCACTTTGGCCTGTCCGAGCAGAGCAAGACACTCCTCTGGGGTCAGAACCTCCAACTCGCCCGGTGACACGAAGATTCCCCTTGTGCTCAGTTAAGAAATCTTCTCATGTCTGGTGGCCGGTGAATAGAGCCAAACGGATTCATCCAACCATCGTGATGCCGAATGGATTCTGAAGTTCCAATGTTGCCGGGTGTTACTTCCTTAAGCCGATTTGTTGCTCGCAAAAGTCGGCTGCCATGGGACCCGTTGATTTCAGCTTCGTTGATGATGGGGGCAGTCGATGCATGGCAAACATGATTTGGTCACTTTCTGGGCGTCTGCCGGGAGGCTCTAACAGTTCTATGACAACGGGTGGGCGGTGAAGAACTGCCACATGACCTCGTTGGCGTCGATGAGGGTCGTCCCCCGGCCCATGAGCATCGGCAACGACAAGGGTGATCCCGGCCACACGTGGCCTGAACCGGTGAACCGGTAGAGCACGACTTCGGTTCCATCCTGACCGGGGCCATAGGTGATGTTGGTGACCGTCTGGCCCTCGTCCAACGACCCGGGACTGCCCGCCAGTGTCTCGCCGATCACCGGGGTAGGCGGGCAGCCATTGTGCGCCACCCACTGGTCGATTCCGGCCTGCACCGAGGGATAGTGGGTGCGAACACGGATGCCGCCCAGTTGACGGGCCTGCCGGCCTTCATAGAGTGCGGTCGGGTCGTCCACGCTGTGGAACTCCATCACCGACACCGGTCTCGACGGTCGAGTCGTCACGGCGAGTTGCCCGGCAACCGAGGCCACGGCGGCGATACGGGGCGACTCGACGGCCATGCGATGAGCCATCATCCCGCCGTTGGACATCCCTGTGGCATAGATCTGCCCAACCTCGACGGGGATCTTCTCTTCGAGCACCGACAAGATGGCCTCGGTGAAGCCCACGTCGTCGGCGTTGTTCCACGTGGCGGGGGCACAGCATCCTCCGGCGTTGAAGGCGAGAAACCGGCGTTGGCCGGGGAATACCCCCGTGCCGTTGGGATAGATGACGATGAATCCATGGCGGTCGGCGGTGACGTCCATACCCGAGAACACCCGCTGCTGTAAGGCACGGCTGCTACTTCCGTGGAAATTGACCACGACCGGAAGCGGCACATCGTCGAGCACCTGGGGCGGCACGTGGACCAGGAACGTCCGAATTCGCCGGTCAAAGGGCAGCGACAACTGGTAGTCGCCGGGGCCGAGGGGTGTGGATATCACTGCTGCACCGGTCACCGGGTTGCGAAAGAACCTCGACATCACAACAAAGCTAGTCAACCATTGCCACTTCCTCGGCCAAGGTGCTGGGGTCCTCGCCGCCGGAGGGAGGGTGTTCTGGTCGCCCTGGAGGCCAACTCGTGGAAGAGTGGTAGCCGTGAACGAGAATACGCTCGAAGAACTATCAGAAGAGGAGTGCCTTGAGCTTCTCGGGGCTCACTGGGTTGGACGCATCGCTGTTGTCCGTGATGTCAGCCAACCCCTCATCTTCCCGGTCAACTACATCCTCGAAGGACGGACCGTGGCGTTTCGGACCGATCCCGGGACCAAGCTCACATGGGCAAAGCTCGGTCACGTGGCCTTTGAGATCGATGCAACTGACCCGTTGTCCCAGGAGGGGTGGAGCGTGCTCGTGCAGGGAATCGGCAAAGAGATAACCGATGCTCTCGACACGTGGTCCGAGCGTATTTCGGCACGCTCGCTCGTACCTTGGGCAGGGGGAGCGAAAGACCACTGGATTGCCATCACCTCGCCGATTTTTACGGGGCGACGCATCGTCCACCGGCCTGGGTGACAGAGGCCATTCGCAGAGACTTGCTCAGATGGCGACCCCAGCCAATCCTCGGTGTCACCGTCGATATGGTCGTCGGGGGGCTTAAACTTGCACTCAGAATGACGCACCGACCGACATCAGAGAATGCCCAACAGGTCCGCATTACCTGCCCGGACCACGGGCTGCTTCAGCTCAGCCGGTGGAAACCTAGCGAGGCAGCGGCTTTCGCCCACTCGCACGACGAGGGGCACGGCGACGGGCTTCATCACGCCGCCATTGAATGGATTGCAGACGGGGCGTGGGTGGCTGACCCGCACGACGTCGATTAGAGGACGCTGACCCAGCGACCTCCAAGGGTGTTACTCGCTCAAATCGAGTTGCTGCTCGAAAATGTCGCCTGCTATGGGGACCCAGATCGATTTGATCCGCCGATGATGGGGGGTGGTGAAGGGCGCCAAAATGTCGATTGCGTTACTTGACTCGGGTTCGGCGTGCCTTGTCGCGGCGATGACGCAATCACACACGGGGAACAGGGCACGGAGGTTTGTCGATCGGTGCGAATGATCGATGGGCCGCGAGTTGGCGAAGACGCCACGTCGGAGTGGTTCCGGCCCCTCGATAGGTCAAGTGTGCAAGTAGGACGAGCGCTGCCGCCACCGTCGGGCTACGCGGCCTGCGGGAGGTACTCGTGGATGAGGCCGCCCAGCACGTCGTGACGCTGGACGCGGAGCGGCGGGGGAGCTGGCGACGCTCCCGCTGCTGGGCACCGGCACACCGAGGTCGAGTCCCCGGTGCGGCCGCTGTTGGTTGTAGTGCCTGACGTACTCGCGCAGAATCCCGTTCAGGTGACGGCGGCCGAGGACGAGGATCCAGTCGAGGCATTCCGTCCGCACTGTCCTCACCCAGCGTTCCGCGTAGGCATTGGCCCGGGGAGATCGAACGGGCGTCTTGATCACCCGGATGCCCTCGGAGACGAACACCTCGTCGAAGCTGGCCGTGAACTTGGTATCCCGGTCCCGGATCAGGAACTTGATTGATCGACCCCGGTCGACAAGATCACCGACGAGGTTGCGGGCCACCTGGGTGACGAAGGCACCAGTCGGATGATCGGTGACCCCGAGGATGTGCACCTCCCGAGTCGCGAGTTCGATCACGAAGAGCACGTAGAGCTGCTTCAACGAGATGGTGTCCACGGTGAAGAAGTCCGTGGCCAGCACGCTATTCGCCTGGGCACGCAAGAACTCCGACCATGTCGGTCCGCTCCGAGGCACGGGTCCGAGACCATGGTGGCGCAGGACCCTTCGGATCGAGGTTGCCGAGACCCGGATCCCCAGCTTGCGCAGCTCTCCCTGGATGCGTACGCATCCCCACCGTCGGTTCTCCCGACCGAGGCGGACGATCAGTTCGACGAGCTCGTCGCTCATCGGCGGCCGACCAGGTCCTCGCTGTGCTCGCCACCGGCGCCACTTGCGCCGGGCGAGCTCCCGGTGCCAGCGCAACAGGGTGTCCGGGGTGACGAGAAAGCACCGCCACCGTGCCCGCGGGAGAAATCGGCTGAGGGCAGCGAGGATCGCTCGATCGGCGGGCCGGTACCGGACACGTCCGTGGAGCTGCCGTTCGAGAACTCGCACCTGGTGCCGCAGCACCATGATCTCGATGTCCTTGTCCGACTCGGACCGACGGCACGAGATAACGAGGCCGAGGAGCCGGCACATCCCGAGATAGAGGAGGGAGAAGGTCACGGCGGATGATGCCTGCTGGCGATGCAAAGTGCCAGTTCAGCGGCCCGATCGTAGTTTTGGTGCCCTTCAGCTTCCTGCCGGACGCCGACTGGTACCGAAGCACATGCAGTGAGGGAGCGCCGATCTGATAGCGCCTGACATAGCCAGGTTTCGGCAGAGGGCAGCACGTTCAGTCGAGGGCAGGCAAAGGCGTTCGGCTACAGATTCGAAGCCAGGTATGAGTCCTCGAACATGAGCGCCGGTCCCTACGGCGCGAACGCGTACACCCCGAAGGAGTTCGGGGAATGGCCCGGCACACCGGTAGGCACCAGCACATGGCCCTCGGCCACCGTCACCCCTGCTTCAATCGGGCCGCCCAACCGTGTCTGGAAGAGGACTTGGCCGCTGCTGCTCGATACGGCGTACAGGTCTCCCATGGCATCTCCGTAGAGAATCGCCCCCGGCACAGCGGCGACTGAGCCGATCACGTTGGCCCGTGCAGGGCTGGTCCATACCACAGCGTGATTGACGGGGTCGAGCGCCACCACGTCACCACAGCACACGGCTGGGTCGGAGATATCGGGGGCTGACCTGTAGGTGGGAACAAAGACTCGGGGATCGCCGCTAGCCCCCGGCACTACAGCGGCCAGACCGATTACCCCTCCTCGCCGCATGACGCGTGTCTTGCTCACACGGTGCCCCGTCTGTTCGTTCACTATGTAATACATGCCGTTCTTGTTCCCGATCCCGATGACATTTTGGGTGCGGCCCTGAATCTGTCAGGGAGAAGAGGTTCGGGGTCGAGCCGAAGTCATTGTCGCCCCCGGACTTTCTTGACGGGTAGACCCGGAACCGCCATCTCAATGCTCCAGTAGAGGCGTTCAAGGACATGATGGAGTAGGCGTCTCCCACGGTTCCGGTCCTCGCATATGAGTTGCCGGTGGCGAAAAACACCGCGTTGAGTTCCGGGTCGACTACGACCGATCCCCACACCCCGGCGCCTCCCGCCGTGCCGGCAAGCGTCTGAGACCACACCGGCGTGCCATTCATGGCGTTCAGGGCGTACATCTGCCCCAGATCCGAGGGATCGGTCTCGTCCGGTTGGCCCGCACCCACCGCGAGTCCCACGTACAGCGTGTCACCAGAAACCGTAGGTGAGGCCCATAAGCCGTGCATGGTCCCGTCGAGCGTGGTCTCCCACACGGTGTGCCCATCGGCGGGTGAGATCGCAACCACGAACTCTCTGTAGGAGGTCTGGCTGTGCGTTCTAGTCTCATCTGGGCTCAGCCCCACGTACACCAATCCGTTGGCGAGCGTGGGTGTTGAGCTGATCGGGTAGCCTAGGTTCACGACCCAATTCAGGCTCCCGGTGGCAACCTGGGCGGAATAGAGGTTGCCGCCCCAGTCGGCGAAGTATGCATTCCCGTCCATGACAACAGGCGTCGACGTCACGGGCGCCGGCGTCCGGATCACCCACTGTTCACGGATTTGAGCGACGTTCGCCGATGTGATCGTCGATTGGGACTGATAGCGCGAGTTCTGAGCGTCCATCGTCAGCGAGGGCCACTCGCCCCCGAGGGGCTGGGCGCCGGCCGGGAGCGAGCCGATCATGATCGCGGGTGCGATCACCAGGAGGCAGCAGGCCACCAGGCCGGTCGTAGTGTGGCCCCGAAGGCCGGTTCGGATGCGTACGGCCCCATGGAACATGGCCGCCTCCTCAGTCCAGGGCTCAGCCCTGGGTCATTACGTCATCAGGTCATCGGGGGCATCGCGTGGTACCACCAGACCGTGGGGGTCTCGCCTGGCGATCCCCGCGTCGCTCTGACCAGCTTGAACTCAGGACAATGCGCAAGTTCCCAACTCGCCCACGATGGCCCGGCATCAATCTCGCTGTCATCCCCAAGGATGACGAGCACTTCTGTCTGTCGTCATGTCAGGCGCATCTGCCATGTTTGATAGGCGCCCACCGTCCGCGTTTGGTCCATCGTTGCGGGTGGACTGGTGATCTCGGCTCCCCCGTCCAGCCCTCTCCCAGCTAGCAGCACAGTCTTGGGCACGGCCAGCGGCGAAACCTCCGATTCCGGAGCCGCGTTTGGAAT
>CAVRDS010000066.1:0-8164 GCA_963719865.1 uncultured Acidobacteriota bacterium
GGTCTTGACGGTTGTTGCCGCCGCCGGGCTATTTTGGGTCATGGTGCAACTGGAGCGCTCTCCCTACATTACCTACGCGGGAGTTAGGAAGTCGCAGCCCGTCCCGTTTAGCCATCAGCACCACGTGACCGGGCTGGGCATCGACTGCCGCTACTGTCATACGTCGGTCGAACAATCGAGTTTCGCCGGCATTCCGCCCACCAAGACCTGCATGAACTGCCATGCGCAGATCTGGACGAATGCGGCTTACTTGGAGCCGGTCCGCGACAGTTTCCGCACCGGACGGTCGCTGGAATGGACGCGGGTCAACCAGTTGCCCGACTACGTGTATTTCAATCACAGCATTCACGTGAACAAGGGTGTGGGCTGCAACACCTGCCACGGTCCCGTGGACCAGATGCCGCTGACGTATCAGTACGCATCGCTGCAGATGGA
The DNA here is from genome assembly GCA_963719865.1 of uncultured Acidobacteriota bacterium. Classification (GTDB taxonomy): domain Bacteria; phylum Acidobacteriota; class Terriglobia; order Terriglobales; family Acidobacteriaceae; genus Sulfotelmatobacter. The sequence goes on from CAVRDS010000066.1 coordinate 436, forward strand.
ATTCTGTCTCGACTGCCACCGCGCTCCGGAAGAATATCTGCGGCCGCGCGAACAAGTGTTCAACATGCGCTATGAGCCTCCGATTAACAACCCGCTGGGCAAGAATGAAGTGGTTTTTGCTGGTAAGGCGTACAACGACCAGATCGCGCTTGGCACTGCCCTGAAGGATGCATACAAGGTGCGCTCGGTCAACGACATTACCAGTTGCAACACCTGCCATCGGTAGGGGCGGGGTTTCAATCACAAGAACTGAGAACGGAAAGGTAGAAGCAGCTAGTAGCCAGGAACTGAATTCGACGATGAGCATGGACGAGCACAAAACGAAAGTTACCGGGATTGGCGCCGGAGGCGAAGTCTGCCCGAGCAAGCGAAAGCAGCTTGACCTCGCGACGGTGAAGGCGCAGATCGAGGAGACGACCGGGCCCGAGTACTGGCGCAGCCTGGAAGAACTTGCGGGCAGCGCAGAGTTTCAGGAGATGCTGCACCGCGAGTTCCCGAAAGGCGCTTCCGAGTGGCTCGACGATTTTTCGCGCCGCGGCTTCCTTAAGACCATGGGCGCATCGCTGGCGCTCGCCGGCCTGACGGGATGCACGCGGATGCCGAACACCGAGATCGTGCCTTATGTGAAGCAGCCGGAAAACGTCGTTCCCGGCCGGCCGATGTTCTACGCGACCGCGTTCACGCTCGGCGGCTACGCTTCGCCGATTCTGGTGGAAAGCCATCTTTTCCGTCCGACGAAAATCGAAGGCAACCCGCAGCACCCCGCGAGTCTCGGCGGCACCGATGTATACGCGCAGGCTTCGATTCTCGACCTCTACGATCCCGACCGGGCGCAAAACATCACTTACATGGGCGATATTCGCTCGTGGAATGCGTTCATGGAAGCGGTTCGCGGCCCCATGAATGTGCAGAAAAGTCTGGCGGGCGGCGGCGTACGGATTCTGACGCAGACCGTTTCGTCGCCCACGCTGGCAAGTCAGATTCGCAGTTATCTCGCCGCGAATCCGCAGGCCAAGTGGCATGTCTACGAACCGATCAGCCGCGACAACGTGGTCGAAGGTGCGAAGCTGGCCTTCGGCGAACCGGTCGAGACACGCTATGACTTGTCGAAAGCCGACGTCATTGTTTCGCTCGACGCCGACTTTCTCTACGCCGGATTCCCCGGCTCGGCGCGCTATACCCGCGATTTCGCCGCGCGGCGAAATCCCGACGCGAGCATGAACCGGCTGTATGTGATCGAGAGCACGCCGACTTCGACGGGGATGAAGGCAGACCATCGGCTGCCCGTTCGCGCGGCTGAAGTCGAGGCGTTTGCCCAGACGTTGGCGGCGCTTGTGGGAATCAAGGTGGGTGAGATCGGGCCTCCAGGAGAGTCTGAGTTCATTAAGGCAGTTGCGGCTGATCTGACTAGGCACCGCGGGTCGAGTGTCGTGATCGCTGCCGATCATCAGCCGCCAGTCGTGCACGCGCTGGCGCATGCGATGAACGATACGCTCGGAAACGTCGGCAAGACTGTCTTCTACACCGACCCGGTTGACGCCAATCCGGTGAATCGCAGCGAGTCGCTGCATGCGCTGGTCGAAGACATGCGCGCGGGCAAAGTTGACTTGCTCTTGATTCTCGGCGGCAATCCTGCCTACGATGCACCTGCTGAGCTTGAATTTGCTTCGGCGCTGAAATCGAATGCCGTCAGTTTGAAGGTTTTTCTTGGTTCGCACCGCAACGAGACTGCCGAGCTTTGTCAGTGGCATGTGCCTGAAGCTCACTACCTGGAATCCTGGAGCGACGCCCGCGCCTACGACGGAACGGTCAGCATCATTCAGCCACTGATCGAGCCTCTGTATGGCGGCAAGAGCGCACACGAAATCATCACGATTCTCGCCGGCCAGTCTGGCCTCACGGGACACGATCTCGTCCAAGCCTACTGGCAGAAGCAGCACCCCGGCGCCGACTTCGACGCGTTCTGGCGCAAATCGCTGCACGATGGATGGATCGAAGGTACCGCCTTTGCCACGAAGCAAGGCAAGTTTGACCTGTCGCGGTTGAATCTGGCAAGAGAGTCAATCTCAATTACCGCCTTCCGTGAAACTGGTGTCTTCGAACTCAACTTCCGCCGCGATCCCTCGATCTATGACGGACGCTTCTCGAATAACGGCTGGTTGCAGGAACTTCCCAAGCCGCTGACCAAGCTGACTTGGGACAACCCCATCATGATCGGCCCCGCGATGGCCGAGCGGCTGAAGCTGAACTTCAAAGACGTTGCCGAGCTCGAATTCAACGGAAAGAAAGTAAAGGGCGCGGTCTGGATTCAGGCTGGCCATCCCGACAACTCGATCACTGTTTTCCTCGGCTACGGACGCACCCGCGCGGGTCGAGTTGGCACCGGCACGGGCTTCGATGTTTATCCGCTGCGCACCAGTCAGACACCATGGTTTGCGGACGGCGCGAAACTCAGACCCACTGGCGAGATCTACCAACTGGCCAGCACGCAGGGCTATCAGACGATGGAAACTCCCGTCGGCGAGCGGCCGCTGGTGCAGGAGCGCAGCCTGGAGGAGTACAAGAAAGAGCCGAACTTCGCGAAGGAAGGCGAACCGCCTGCCGACCTTACGCTCTACAAGCCCTTCGACTATTCGAAGGAGACTTACTCCTGGGGCATGGCGATTGACCTGAATTCCTGTGTCGGATGCAATAACTGCATCGTCGCCTGCCAATCGGAAAACAACATCGCCGTGGTCGGCAAAGAGCAGACACTCAGAGGCCGCCACATGCACTGGCTGCGGGTGGATGCTTACTACAACGGCCCGCGCGAAAATCCCAAGGGTTTTTTCCAGCCCGTGCCCTGCATGCAGTGCGAGAACGCGCCCTGCGAACTGGTTTGTCCGGTGCAGGCAACCGTGCACAGCAGTGAAGGCCTGAACGACATGGTCTATAACCGCTGCGTCGGCACGCGTTACTGCTCGAATAACTGTCCCTACAAAGTGCGGCGATTCAACTTCTTGCTGTTTCAGGACTGGGAGACTCCGCAATTCAAGCTCATGCGCAATCCGGACGTGACAGTTCGCAGCCGCGGCGTGATGGAAAAGTGCACGTACTGCGTGCAGCGCATCAGCGAGCGTCGCATCGACGCCGAGCGCGTCGATTCCACCATTAAGGAGAACGATCTGCAGACGGCTTGCCAGCAGTCCTGCCCGGCTAACGCGATTGCCTTCGGCAACCTCAACGATCCGAACAGCCTGGTGAATAAGTGGAAAGCGCAGACGAGGAATTACTCTCTGTTGGGCGAATTGAATACGCGGCCGCGCACAACCTATCTGGCGGAAGTCCGCAATCCTAACCCCGAGTTAGAAGAGTCAAAAGCCGAGTTAAGGACGCCAAGAGCAGAAGCGGAGCGCACGTAAGGCATGGCTACAAACACACAAATCCCCGTGGCGGACAGGCGAGTGCCGGTAATCGCGCCGGGCCATACCTTCTCCACCATCACGGAGAAGATCAGCAACATCGTGCTGAGCCGCCCTGTCTCTCTGGGATGGATCTTCGGCTTCCTCATCGTGTTCTCAATGATGAACATGCTGATGATGGCCCTTGGGTATCTGTTTATTAAAGGTACGGGGATCTGGGGCATTAACATTCCCATTGGCTGGGGATTCGCGATCGTCAACTTCGTGTGGTGGATCGGCATTGGCCACGCGGGCACGCTGATTTCAGCGATTCTGTGCCTGCTCCGCCAGACCTGGCGTAACTCGATCAACCGCTTTGCCGAGGCCATGACGCTGTTTGCGGTGGCCTGCGCCGGGATCTTCCCGCTCGCTCACATGGGACGCCCGTGGCTTGCTTACTGGATGTTTCCGTATCCGAATACCATGCGGTACTGGCCGAACTTCCGCAGTCCATTAGTGTGGGACGTGTTCGCGGTTTCGACTTACTTCACAATTTCGTTGGTATTTTGGTTTGTGGGATTGATACCCGACTTCGCCAGCATGCGCGATCGCGCCGAGAGTACCTTGGTCCAGCGCATTTACGGACTGCTCGCCATGGGATGGCGCGGTTCCGCCCGGCACTGGCACCGTTATGAAACGGCTTACTTACTTCTCGCCGGACTTGCTACACCGTTGGTGCTCTCGGTGCACACGGTCGTGAGCTTCGATTTCGCGGTCGGCATCGTCCCGGGCTGGCATACCACAATCTTCCCTCCGTACTTTGTCGCGGGCGCGATTTATTCAGGTTTCGCCATGGTTCTTTGTCTTGCGATTCCCATCCGGGCGATCTACGGACTACAGGACTTCATTACCATGCGGCATCTGGAGAACGCGGCCAAGGTGATGCTGGCCACCGGCCTCATCGTCGCCTACGGCTATGGCATGGAGGCGTTCATGGGCTGGTACAGCGGGAGCCAGTACGATTCGTTCCTGCTCTGGAACCGGCTGCACGGGCCGTATCAGTTGGCGTACGCCGCCTTGCTTGCCTGCAACATTTTCATTCCGCAGGTTCTCTGGCTGAAGAAGTTCCGTGTCTCCACCGGATGGCTTTGGCTCATCTCGTTCATTGTGCTCGTCGGCATGTGGCTGGAGCGCTTCATCATTGTGGTAGTTAGTTTGAGCCGCGACTTTCTGAATTCTTCATGGGGCCAGTACTACCCGACTAAGTGGGACTGGATGACATTCGCCGGCACCATCGGCATGTTCCTAACTGCCATGTGGCTGTTCGTACGCATTCTGCCCATGATCTCCATCTTCGAATTGCGCACCTTATTGCCGGAGGCGCACGTGCACGAGGCGGCGGAGGTGAAGCAATGACAGATTCAGTGACCAATTCTTCGATTTACGGACTGATGGCCGAATTCGACTCCGCGCAAGAACTCGTGGCCGCCGCTCACAAGACGCACGAAGCGGGCTACCAGAAGATCGACGCCTACAGCCCATTCCCCATCGAGGGACTTGCCGAAGCCATTGGCTTTCACAAGAACAGCGTACCGCTGGTCGTCCTTATTGGCGGACTTATTGGTGGGATATCGGCGTACGCGCTGCAGTATTGGGTGGCAGTGATTACGTATCGGGTCAATGTTGGCGGACGCCCGTTTCACTCCTGGCCTTCGTTCATCATCGTGACTTTCGAATTGACGATTCTTTTCGGCGGACTCTCTGCCGCTGTTGGCATGCTCATCCTCAACGGCTTACCCATGCCGTATCACCCGGTGTTCAACGTACCGGAATTTGCCAAGGCCTCTGAAGATAAATTCTTCCTGGTGGTGTTTTCGAGCGACCCAAATTATGACGCCGCACGCACGCGCTCGTTTCTCACGGGCCTCTCCCCACGCATGATCGCGGAGGTGCCGAGCTAGTCATGGGTTCCACTCGCAACCTCCGAAAAGTTTTGCCCGCGCTGCTGGTGCTGATTGCCTTCGCCGCCGGATGCCGCATTGACATGCATATACAGCCCTATTACCGGCCCATGGCGAAGAGCGATTTTTTCGTTGACGATCGCTCGGCCCGCATGCCGGTTGAGGGGACGGTGGCACGCGGCGATCTGCGCGAAGACGCTTACTTCTATACCGGAAAGATCGGCAACAATCCCGGCGATTTTATGCCGTTCCCGGTGACGGCCGAAGTTCTTGACCGCGGACGCGAGCGGTTCAACATCTACTGCACGCCCTGCCACGGACGCGTCGGGGATGGGAATGGCTTCATCCCCACGCGCGGATTCCGGAGGCCGCCGTCGTTTCACATCGACCGTCTGCGGAAAGCGCCGATCGGCTATTTTTACGACGTCGATACCAATGGTTTCGGTGTCATGCCCGATTACGCCTCGCAGATTGCGCCGCGCGATCGATGGTGCATCGCGGCATACATCCGCGCTCTGCAATTGAGCCAGAATGCGACTTCGAGCGATGTGCCGGCTGGACAAAAGATTCCGTCGCCTCCGCCGCAGTTCCGCGACATCGGTAACGGAGCCACGCTGCCCGAAATCGCGACGCCCACTGCCGAAACTAAAGAGGAACCTAAATGACCGCGGCCACAGTGAATAAGTCGGACCTGATGGCCCCGCCCGTGGCCCAGACCATGCAGCAGCGGTCGCTCGTCATTGGAGTGATCGCGGCGATTGCTTCCATCGCCGGTGCTTACCTTGCTCCCAATAGTTTTTATTCCGCCTACCTCATCGCCTTCATGTTCTGGCTTGGCCTTTCGCTTGGATGCATGGCCATCCTGATGCTTTATCATCTGGTCGGTGGCGCGTGGGGCACCGTGATTCGCCGTATTCTGGAATCGGGCATGATGACGCTGCCCCTCATGTTCGTGCTCTTCATTCCGCTCCTGCTGCATTTGCCAAAGCTGTATTCCTGGGCCCGTCCTGACGGATTGACCGATCCGAAGATTGCGGAAATCGCGCACGCCTACCTCAACTTCAACGGTATTCTGCTGCGCTACATCGTCTACTTCGCGATCTGGTACGGGATGGCTTACTTCCTGAATAGGTGGTCGACCGAGCAGGACTCGATTGCGGGCCAGAGCACCTTGCGCTTCCGCGCCGTGAGTTCGATTGGACTCGTCATCTACTCGCTCACGATTTCGTTTGCCGTAATCGACTGGGTGATGTCGCTGCAGGCGCGCTGGATCTCAACTATCTATGGGCTGCTGTTTATCGCGGGTGAAGCTCTCTCCGCCTTCTGTTTTGCGGTGGTGATCGAGAGCATTCTCGGTAAACGCAAGCCAATGTCCGAGTATCTTACCGATACGGAAGTCCACGACCACGGCAAGTTCATGCTCGCTTTTGTCATGGTCTGGGCCTACTTCAATTTCTCACAGTGGCTCATCATCTGGTCGGGTAACCTGCCCGAAGAAATTCCGTGGTACAAGCTCCGCATGAATGGCGGATGGGAGTATGTCGGCCTGTTCCTCGTAGTATTCCACTTCGCCGTTCCGTTCGCGCTCCTGCTCTCGCGCCAGTTGAAACGCAAGGCGCGCACACTGGTCTGGCTTGCTTCCTGGCTTATGGTCATGCGCATCGTCGATATTTTTTGGCATATTGAGCCGGCATCGCATCCTACGTTCCACCTCAGTTGGCTGCATTTCACGATCATCGCCGGGATTGGCGGCCTTTGGATGGCTTACTTTTTTCACAACCTGAGATCGCGTCCGCTGCTGGCTGTCAACGCGCCGCAGACGCTGAGACTACTGGAGCCGTCGCATGAGTGAAGAGATGAAGCATGGTTACTCGAATCCGGGCCACTCCGGCGACGAGGCCTGGTTCGAACGCGAAGACTTGGGCTCGCGTGGCGTCTTCGCCTTCATGATCGGCCTCGCGGTGGTTGGCGTGGTCATCTATTTCATCATCAGCGGCATGTATTCGTTCCTCGATAAGTACGAGCGATCGCAGATGGCGACAGCCAGTCCGCTGGTTACTTCCAAGGGTGCGATGTCGCGTGTGGTCACGCAGGACTACATGGACCAGCGCTTCAAGGAGAATGGTGTTCCCATGCTCGAGACCAACGAGCGCGGCCAGTTTCGGGATTTTCTGGTGAATCAGGAGAACCAACTTAACAGCTACGGCTGGGTCGACGAAAATGCGGGCGTGGCGCACATTCCGATTGAGCGCGCCATGGAGTTGACGGCGCAGCGCGGGTTGCCTGTCTATTCGCAAAGCAGCGCGGGCTTGGCCACGCCGAGTAATGCGCCCGCAAAGAAACGTGCAGCATCGAAGCAGTAGATAGCCAGCCCCAAAAGGGCGTTTG
>CAVRDS010000067.1:0-8501 GCA_963719865.1 uncultured Acidobacteriota bacterium
GTCGTCTGAGTCGTGGGTCCTCTGTTCCTCCCGCGAGTATGATTAGCTGTACGCGATCCTCCCCATGATCGTTTCTCCCATCGCCGCGCCCATTCTCGATGCCGAAGAGCGCTTTGAAGGCTTCGAGAATTTGATGCCGTTTCGCGTCCAGAACATTCTGCTGGTCTCGAGCCTCTACGACTCGTTCATCCTGCGCGAAGACGGACGCCTCAATGAACTGCTGATCGACGAATCGCTTGAGCTGAACCTGCGCCAGATTCCCGGGATCACGCATGTTTCCAGTTGCGCCGAAGCGGTCGAGCTGGCGAAGTCCAATCCGCAATTCAATCTGATCGTGACCAACCTCGCGGTCGGCGACACCGACGCCGCCGATCTAGCCCGCAAAGTGCGCACAGCCGGGCTCGACATCCCCGTAGTCGTGCTCGGCTACGACTATCGCGAGATCAAGAACTTCGTGGCGCGCAATCCCGTGACCGACATCGACCGCGTGTTTCTGTGGCAGGGAACGGCGCGCATCCTGATCGCGATCGTCAAGTATGTGGAAGACAAGCGCAACGTGCTGCACGACACGCGGGCCATGGGCGTGCCGGTGCTGCTGGTCGTCGAGGACAACATCCGCTACTACTCGTCGTTCCTGCCGGTCATCTACACGGAACTGATCAAGCAGTCGCGGCGCGTGATTCAGGAAGGCATCAACGTGGCGCACAAGCTGGTGCGCATGCAGGCGCGGCCCAAGATTCTGCTGGCTTCGAACTTCGAAGAAGCCGCGCAACTCGTGCAGGAATACCGCGAATATATTTTCGGGCTGGTCTCGGACGTGGAATTTCCGTGGGAAGGCAAGCTCAGTCCGGACGCAGGCTTCGAACTGGCGCGCATGGTGCGCAGTCTCACGCCCGACGTCCCCGTGGTGCTGCAAACCAGCCGGACCGAGTTTCGTCCGCGGGCGCACGCTGAGGGTTACGCATTTCTACGCAAGCGTTCGCCTACGCTGCTGAAAGACCTGCGCCGCATTCTCACCGATCAATTCGGCTTCGGCGATTTCGTGTGCCGCCTGCCCGATCAGCGTGAAGTGGGACGCGCCAAGGATCTGAACGAACTGGAAGAGCAGTTACAGACGATCCCGGCCGATAGCCTGATGTACCACGCGCAGCGCAATCATTTTTCGCACTGGCTGATGGCGCGCACGGAATTTGCCCTGGCGGCCAAGCTGCGGCCGCGCAAGGTTTCCGACTTCAGCGGTCCGGAACATTTGCGCAGTGATCTGATCGCGTCGATCAACGATTACCGGCGCGAGCAGAACGAAGTCCTCATCGGCGACTTCAAGCCCGATACGTTCAAGCCCACGCAATCGAGTTTTCTGAGGATCGGCTCCGGTTCGCTGGGCGGCAAGGCGCGCGGGCTGGCCTTCGTAAGGCATTTGTTGCGAACCCGGCGCATCACCAAGCGCTTTCCCGGAGTGCGAATCTCTGTTCCTCCTGTGGTCGTAATCGCGACCGATATGTTCGACTTGTTCCTGGCCGAGAATAATCTCAGCGATTTCGCGCTGCATTGCGACGACGATAGCGAAATTCAGCAGCGCTTTCTGGACTCGCCGCTTCCCGTTGAACTGCAGGAGAATCTGAGAGCGTTTCTCGAAGAGGTCCGCTATCCCCTGGCCGTGCGCTCTTCGAGCCTGCTCGAAGACTCGCAGTATCAGCCGTTCACCGGCGTGTACGAGACGTTCATGCTGGGCAACCAGCAGGCGAACCTTGAAACTCGGCTCGCGGAACTGTCGGAGGCGATCCGGCGCGTCTATGCCTCGACCTTCAGCCAGCACGCGAAAGCCTATGTGCGGGCTACGCCGTACCGACTGGAAGAGGAAAAGATGGCGGTAATCCTGCAGGAAGTTGTCGGGACGCAGCACGGACAGCGTTTCTATCCTGATTTCTCAGGCGTGGTGCGCTCGCACAATTTTTATCCCGTAGAACCGATGACTTTTTCCGACGGGATCGCCGCTGTCGCGCTGGGTCTGGGACGCACCGTGGTCGATGGCGGCAAGTGCATCAACTTCTGCCCGCGGTATCCGCGCAACCTGATCCAGTTCTCTTCCGTAGAGGACATACTGGCCAACACGCAGACTGAATTCTGCGCGCTCGAACTCGACGGCGTGCCTCATGGCGGAGGGCAAGGCCACCTGCGCGAGGTGCGCTTCGGGCTCGACGTCGCCGAGGCCGATGGCACGCTCGACGCCGTGGGCTCAACTTATTCTGCCGACAATCACGCGGTCTACGATGGCCTGAGCCGGCCCGGTTCGCGCCTTGTGACCTTTGCGCCCATGTTGAAGCATGGCATTTTCCCGCTGGCGGCGATTCTGCAGGTGCTGGTGCGCGCGGGCGAAGACGCGCTGGGCAATCCGGTGGAGATTGAGTTTGCCGTCAGCCTGCCGCACGGAGAAGAGCCTGCCGAGTTTGGATTCCTCCAGATCCGTCCGCTCACGCTCGCGCGCGATCATCAGGACCTGGCGATTGGCGAGGTCGATCCGGCGCAGATCATTTGCCAGAGTACAAAAGTTTTGGGCAATGGGCGCATCGAGAATCTCCACGACATCGTTGTGGTCGATTCGCACCGTTTCGAGCGCAGCCGCAGCCGGGAAGTGGCCGAGGCCGTCGCCCGTTTCAATGCCACGCTCAATTCCGAGAATCGTCCGTACCTGCTGATCGGGGTCGGGCGCTGGGGATCGAACGATCCCTGGCTCGGCATCCCGGTCGAGTGGGACGAAATTTCCGGAGCGCGCGCGATTGTCGAAGCCGGCTTCCGCGACTTCCGCGTCACGCCCTCGCAGGGCAGCCACTTCTTCCAGAATCTCACCGCGTTTCAGGTCGGATACTTCACGGTGAATCCCGATGCCGGAGAGGGATCGATCGACTGGCAATGGCTGACCCGGCAGCCTGCCGTCGAAGAGCACGGATGCGTGCGCCATCTGCGCTTCGCGCAGCCGCTGCGCGTGGTGATGAACAGCAAGACCAGCCACGGAGTGATCTTCAAGCCGGAAGGGAATTGACAGGCTGCCGTACACGACCGTCAGCGGATGATGTGGATCCGGATTCCTAACTTCAGGTTCTTCCAAGAACGATCCGCGGTGTAGGCCGGCACCTTTAGGTCCAAAGCAAGGGCGAGACAAGCACGATCGGCAAGCGAGAGGCCGAGGGGCCGAGTATGCGCGATCAGACTTCCGGCAGCCTTAGCGTGCTCGGCGGAAAAGGGTACTGCTTCTCCCACACTGCTAAGACTCGCTTCCCAGGCAGCATCAGAGCTAATCCCGCGGTCGACTAGCTTCCCTTGCACCTCGGCGAGGTTCACAGTGCTGGCGATCGCGTTGTTCAACAATTGGGGAGTCAGTTGCTCGGAGCCCGGTTCGCGATTCAGGACTGCCAAAAGCGCAGACGCGTCAAGCACTACCCTATTCATGTTTGGCGGCTTCACGCCGTTCCGCAATCAGTTCGTCCACTAAAGATACACCTGGTTTCACGTATTTCCTCACCAGTCGCTGGGCTCGTTCGAGACGCCGCTTGAGCGTCATAATCCGTAACTCGTCGTCCTCGATACGGAGCACCAGTTGGTCGCCAGCATTGATTCCCAGAGCCTTACGGAAAGACGCAGGAATCACCACCCGGCCATTTTGGTTCACGCGAAGCCTGGTTTCAGTGGTCATGACAACTCCAATCTATGTGACATAAGTCTAGCACAATGTCATATGTGAGCGCAATTGTCATAGTGCGAGGTTCGTGACACTATTTAAGCCTTGGTGCTTTTCATCGCACGCTGCCTTGTGATCCAGATCACAGCCTGTGCCCTGTGATTCCGAACACAATAAGTCCGTCGGGGAAATCTTCACTCGCGGAGCGCCTGTGTTCAAAATCATCCACGCTGAATTCCTTGCGCCGGGGATCAAACGATTCGTCATCGAAGCGCCCCGGATCGCGCGCAAACAGAAGCCCGGACAGTTCGTCATTCTTCGTATCTACGAAGAGGGCGAGCGGATTCCGGTGACAATCGAGAACTCCAACCCGGAGCGCGGCACGATCAACATTGTGGTGCAGGCGGCGGGCAAGACCACGACCCTGCTTAACTCGCTGGAGACCGGGGATTCGATTCTCGACGTGGTCGGGCCGTTGGGCAAGCCGTCAGAGATTGCGAATTATGGGACGGTCGTGGTGGTGGGCGGCGGAGTGGGCACGGCGATGGCGTATCCCACGGCAGCGGCGATGAAGCGAGCCGGAAATCGCGTTTTGTCGATCGTGGGCGCGCGCAATAAGGAACTCGTCATCCTCGAGCCCGAGATGCGTGCCGTCAGCGACGCGCTGATGATCACCACCGACGACGGCAGCTATGCCGACAAGGGCTTCGTCACCGACAAGCTGCGGCAGTTGATCGATAACGGCACGCGCATCGACCTTGTCGTGGCCGTCGGGCCGATCGTGATGATGAAGGCGGTGGCTGAGGTCACGCGCAAGGAGAACATTCACACCGTGGTCAGCCTCAATCCGATCATGATCGACGGTACGGGCATGTGCGGCGGCTGCCGCGTGATGATCGACGGCAAGAGCGAGTTCGCCTGCGTGGATGGTCCGGAGTTCGACGCGCACAAAGTGGATTTCGCGGTGCTGGTGCAGCGCAACTCGATGTACCGGGATGCGGAGCAGCGGTCGATGGCCGAGTTTACCAACGCGCGGAAGAACGCGGCCGGCGACGAGACCCACGCGTGTATCGCAACTCCCGCAGCACGGCAAGGAGAGCAACGATGAGCCCCACAGCAAAAAAGTCGGCGAATCCCCTGTTGCCCAAGGAGCGCATCAAGGTTCCGCGCCAGTTGATGCCCGAGCAGCCGGCGGAGGTGCGGGCGCACAATTTTGAAGAGGTGAATCTCGGCTACAGCGCGGAACTGGCGCAGCAGGAGGCGTTGCGCTGCCTGGAGTGTGCCAAGCCGACCTGCACGGATAACTGCCCGGTGGGTATCGACGTGAAGGAGTTCGTCCAGAGAATCGTGATTGGGGACTTTCTCGGCGCGGCGGCAAAGATTCGCGAAGCCAACGTGCTGCCCGCGGTGACGGGGCGCGTCTGTCCGCAGGAAGATCAGTGCGAAGGCAAATGCCTGCTGTCGAAAAAGGTGAAGCCGCTGGGAATCGGATATCTGGAGCGCTTTGTCGCCGATTATGAGCAGCGTATGGGAACGCACGTGGTGCCGAAGGTCCCGCCCACCGGAAAGAAAGTTGCGATCGTGGGCAGCGGGCCCTCGGGACTGACGGTTGCTGGAGATCTGATCCAGAAAGGCCACAAGGTGCGCGTGTTTGAGGCGCTGCACGAAATTGGCGGCGTGCTGGTCTACGGCATTCCCGAATTCCGCCTGCCCAAGCAGATCGTGCGCGAGCAGATCGATTACATGCGCGAAATGGGCGTGGAGTTTGAAACCGACGTGGTCGTGGGACGGACGGTGACCATCGACGAACTGCTGGAAGAAGAAGGCTTCGATGCGGTGTACATCGGCACGGGAGCGGGCCTGCCGCAGTTCATGAACGTTCCGGGAGAGCATTTCAACGGCGTGTATTCGGCGAATGAATTTTTGACCCGCATCAATCTGATGAAGGCTTACAAGTTCCCCGTGTACGATGAGCCGATGCTCGATCTGCACGGCAAAGACGTTGCGGTGATTGGCGGCGGCAATACGGCGCTGGACGCGATTCGCTCCGCGCTGCGGCTGGGCGCGCGCAAGGCGTACGTCATCTACCGGCGCAGCGATGCCGAGATGCCAGCGCGAGCCGAGGAAGTGCATCACGCGCGGCAGGAGGGGATCGATTTCCAGATGCTGACCGCGCCGGTGGAATTTCTTGCCGACGATAAAGGATGGCTGACAGCGGCGCGCTGCGTCCGCATGGAACTGGGCGAGCCCGACGCCTCCGGGCGGCGGCGGCCGGTGCCGAAGGAAGGATCGGAATTCGACTTGCCGCTTTCAGTTGCGGTGATTGCCATCGGGACGAGCGCCAATCCGATTGTGCAGAGCACCACGCCGGGCCTCGGCACCAACAAGCGCGGATACATTCAGGCGAGCGAAGAGACGCAGCGCACCACGCGCAAAGGCGTGTTTGCCGGAGGCGACATTGTCACGGGAAGTGCGACCGTGATTCTGGCCATGGGCGCGGGACGGCGCGCGGCCAACTCCATTCATGAATATCTGACGACGGGGGACTGGTAGGAAAAGGCAGGTTTGAAAGTTTCAAGATTTCAGAGTTTCAATGAAACAACCTGAATCCACTTCCAGCCTGCAGCCCTAGGGTTTTGCCACCTTGAAACTCTGAAACATTGAAACTTTGAAACCTTGCGACACGGCCTCAGTCAAACGTTATTTCAACAAACGCATCGGCCCGCGAGAAGGGCTGCGTGATCCAGGCCATCCAGTACTTGCGGGTGATCGTCTTGCGTGCCCGCGCGAAATCCTCTTTCGGAAGCAGGCGCGCGGTTGCGGCGAAATCCGGTCCGGTCACTTTCCCGCGTATCGTGCAGGGTGCCACCCGCACCTGCGGATTATTGCGAATCCGCTTGGTCTTGCCCATCTTGCTGAGCGTCATCACGTAGAGCTTGCCGTCTTCCTCCCCGAACCACACCGGAGTAGCCACTCCGGCTCCCGTCTTGCGAAAGGTGGTCAGAGAAATATATTTCTGCGCGCGGAGGGCGGACGGAATCTCATTCGACATAGGGGTCATTTTAAAGGCCGCAGGCTGAATTGTCGCAGCGCTGCGCATGGGCGCTAGCGGGATTGGTTCGTTGTGCATCCCGGCGCATTGCGACGTTGCGGCAAAGTGTGTTACAAGCCTGAACATGCGTAAATGGATGCGCGAGCGCTTACAGCGCCGCAAAAAGAAAGATCCGGAGCAGGCGAGCGAGGCAGCGCCTCCGCCGCTGCAGCCGGCTTATTTTGATGCCGAAGACGCCCCGCCGGCGGAAACGCGAGCCAGCGAGGCGGAGAGCAACGAAGCTCCCGAACCGGTGGAATCGCGGCGTGCCGAGGAAGAGGCTGCGCCAGCGGAGAGCCGGCCGGCTGCAGCGTCGTCTGCGGGCGAGCAAGCTTCACGTGGACGTGGCCGGCGCCGTCGCGGTGGACGCGGGCGCGGAGGCCGTGGACGCGAACAGGCTGTCGCACAAGCTTTCGCCCCGGCTGCGGCAAAAGGGAATATTTCTGACACTGCAGGGGAAGCCGCCGAGGGTCCCGAAGAGCCGGAAGCCTCCGCCGCCGAGGCTGCGGTTTCGGTGCCGCAAACTTCCACGCCGCCCGCCGTCATTCCTGAGGCGCCGCCGCGGCCGCCTAAAGGAATCGTCGTGCTCGCCATCGGGCTGCCGGGATCAGGCAAGAGTACATGGTTTAAGCGGCACAACATCGTTCCGCTCTCCAGCGACATGGTGCGGTCGTTGTTGTTTGACGATGTCCGCGAGCAGCGCTTTCAGGATCTCGTCTTCTCCAATCTGCGATCGATGCTGAAAGCGCGCCTGATCGCCAAGCGTCCCATGAATTATGTGGATGCCACCAACTTGACGCCGCAGGAGCGCGCGCACTGGATCAAGCTCGCCAAAGAATGCGATGATTCGTCTCCCTGGTGGCCGAGGGCCGCACGGTTGTGCTGTCATCCCATCTCCTCGACGAGGTCGAGCGGACATGTGATGCCGTTGCGATCGTGGACCGGGGCAAGGTGGTCCGCCAGGGTCCGATCTCGGAATTGCCGGCGGGAGCAACCCTTGCGCTCCAGATCGAATGCTCCGAGCCTGATCGAGCCGCAGTCTCATCGACGCCACCCGCATCGGGGCCCACATCGAAGTCGGATCTCTAGGCCTCGGCATCAGCTTGCCGGCCGGGACGACGCGTGATGTCATCGCCGAGATCAACCGTGTTCTGGTTGAGGGTGGTATCTCGGTTTACCGACTTCAGGAGATCCAGGCGTCGCTCGAATCGTGGTTCCTGCAGGTCACGAGTCGACTGGGGGCCCCGGAATGACGACACCTGCTCCAGCAGCCGCGTGCCTGGCAGCTGTGCCGAACGCCGCGGCGTGTGACCACCGGGGTTCGCCGATACCTACGGGCGCCATGATCGTCACGAGGTTCATGGAGCTGCGCAAGCGGCGCGGGCTCATGATCGCCCTCATCGTGGTCAACATCGGCATCCCCGATGTCTTCCTCGTCGTGCGGCTGCTCGCACACGCCATCGCTCCGACTGTTCCGGACGCACCTCGCGGTAGGTCTGAAGCAGTTTTCCGAGGTGGCTGACCAGGTCGGGATCGGTGAGCAGGCGCGTCCAGTCCGATCCTTTGGGTGCTTTCTTCTCTTCGCTCATACGTAGGACTTCCTCGCAGCTTTCCGTCGCAGGAAGTGCTTGACTCTCATAAGATCAACTTTAGGTCGGGCTCACACAAGATGACCGAGGTCACTATCGCCAGGAGGAGCGCACCTTCCATAGCAATACGTCGTCAGCTACATAC